>JAXLRL010000007.1:0-143574 GCA_046331125.1 Acidimicrobiia bacterium | reverse complement strand
GACGGCTTTCTCGGGTTCTCCTTCACCGCCGACCCCACGCCGCAGCTCGATCAGTACCGCCAGGTCGTCGCGAGTTGGCAGGCGGCGGGTCGACCGGGGCGACCGCGGTTCGCGGCCGGCACCTACTTCGCCCTGGGACCCGACGGCCCCGATCGAGCAGTCGAGTGGATCGAGCGCTACTACGGATATCTCCCCGAGCCCACGCGGCGGGCCTTCGCATCCGGCATCACGACGACGACCACGGCGGGCGTACGTGAAGCCATCCGGCGCTTCCAGGACGCGGGCGCGGACGAGGTGTACTTCTCACCCATGATCCCGGAGCCGCGCCAGGTCGACCACCTCGCCGAGGTCGTGCACAGCTTGCGCTGACCGACCGCAACCCGGTGCCGCGCCGGCGAGACACCGGCCTCTCCGGTCGGAGCTGCGCCCGCTATGCGACGTCGAGCCATTCGGTGGTCGGGGCAATCGTGTAGGTCGCGATCAGCGCGCGCACGAAGTCGGTGTCGTGCAACGGGTCGGTGGGGTCGGCGACCTGCACGCCCTTCGCACGCATGTCGGCGAGCAGCCGCTCGAAGACCATGTCGAAGGTGAGGTCGTCGCTGTGGTCGGCCGCCTTCTCCGCCTCTTCGCGATCGGCGTAGAGCTCGGCGCTCCAGTGCACGAGCAGCCGCATCTCCTCCGGTCGGTACCGACGGATCACCTCGCCGTCGGTGGTGATCGCCCAGTCGTCCCGCTCGGCGTCGTAGCCGAGCAGCGAACGGTGCTTCAGCCCCGGGATGTCGCGTTCTTCGGGCCGGCCGACCGGATCACCACGGTGGAACATCAGCTCGTTCTGCACCACGACACCCTTGTTCCACAGCGGATGCTCCAGCACCTTGGGCTGGCCGTACGGCCCGTCGGGCCAGTACGTGAACGTGCCGTTCTCACCGCGGTACCACCACGTGATGACCTGCGCCATCTTCACGAGGTGGTCCGTGAACAGGCCCGACTTCCCCATCACGTTCTGGAGCCACACCGGCGAGTTGTGGAGCCGGACCCCGCGGAACTGCACGGCGTCGAGGTGCGAACTCAGCCCACTGTGGTGCGGTCCGCAGATGTTGAACAGCATGTGGGTCGGGTGCGCGTACGGCACGCACCAGTAGTCGCGCACCAGGTCGAGGAACTTGAAGTTGTAGAAGCAGTCCTCCACCTCCGTCTCGAAGCACGTGGAGCCGTTGGCGATGTAGCCGCGGAAGTGCGCGGTGGCAACGTCGTCGAGGGTGAGGTCGAGCCCCTCGGGAAGACGCCGGTCGACGTCGCGACGAGCTCCTCGACCGTCTCGAAGTGGTGCGCGGTGATCGTCGGCCACGGGCCCTTCGTCTGGAACCTCTTCAGGATCCGGGCGTACTGGCCGTCGGTGTACACACCCTCGAGCACGCGTGGCGGTGCGACCGGCTTCAGGACCTGCGCCATCTCGTCGTTGGTCGGCGTCATCTGCTCCCCCTTTGTCCGCGCCCACCAAAGGTAACAGCGTTCTGAAACTCGCCCCCGGACGGCGTCGACCCGGATCCCCCGGGTCGCGCTACATTCAACAGATCTTGTCGTATGTAGCAGGGAGTCCGCGGTGACGAACAGCAGCCCGGTGCAGATCCACCCAGACCTCGACGGGGTGCAACTCGGCGCGCTGCCGCCGATGGGGACCCACGTCCCGGACCTCTACGACCTGCTCGCCGGCGTCCGAGCCCGCGGCGGGGTGGAGCCGGCCTGGTTCTTCGATGGCATGCCGTGCTTCCTGATCACCCGGTACGAGGACGTCCGCAACGGCTTTCTCGACACCGCGACCTACTCCCCCCGGGCAACCCAGGAGCTGCTGACGTTCCCATTCCTCGGTCCGACCTTCCTGGGCTACGAGGGCGAGGAGCACACCAAGCACCGCAAGGTCGTGGTGTCGGCATTCACCAAGCGACGCACGCGCGCCTACGTGGAGGGACTGCTCGTGCCGCAGGCCCACGCCATCGTCGACACCTTCTGCGAGGACGGCGAGGCCGATCTCATGACGCAGTTCTGCGAGCGGTATCCGCTCGCCATCATCGGTGACCTCCTCGGCCTTCCGGTCGACGACTGGCACACCATCGCCGGCTGGGCCCGCGCGCTCATCTTCGGTGAAGGTGGCGATCGGGAACAGACCGCCGCCCGACAGCTCGAGGTCGCCGACGAGTTCCGGCGCTATGTCAGACCGCTGCTCGAGGAACGACGCACCGCACCCACCGACGACATCCTGAGCCAACTCGTCCACGGCTCCATCGACGGGAAGGCGCTCACCGAGGAGGAGATCCTCAGCTTCATGCTCCTGCTCTTCCCCGCCGGAGTGGACACCACCTGGATGGCGATCGGAGCGATGATGACCGCGGTGCTGGGCACCCCCGGCGTGGTCGAGGCGGTGCGAGCCGATCCGTCGCTGATCCCCGGTGTCGTCGAAGAGGCACTCCGCTTCGGCTCGCCGACGGTCATCCAGAGCCGGATGACCGTGAGAGACACCGAGGTGTCCGGCGTCGCAATCCCTTCGGGCTCCTTCGCCCTGCTCGCCATCGGCGCCGCCAACCGCGATCCGGACCACTTCGACCGACCGGACGAGTTCATCTACGACCGGAACCCGGATGAGCACCTCGCGTTCAGCTTCGGTGAGCACTACTGCCTCGGCGCGCACCTCGCCCGGGCCGAGATGGTCGCCGCGCTCACCGTCATGCTCGATCGCCTGCCGAACCTCCGCCTCGAAGAGGACGTCCGTTTCGTCGGCTGCTCGGTCCGCGGCCCCGAAACCGTCCGGGTGGGCTTCGACCCGTCGCCCCTGTCGGGGATCGGAAGGTGACGCCGCTCCGCGCCGCCGAGCGGCGTCCGACCGACACCGACACCGACGTCCGGAACCGTCTGATCGACGCGGCCGAAGCTTCCTACCTCCAACGGGGGGTCAGCCGAACCACGGTCGAGGACGTCGCATCGATTGCCGGGGTGCACCGGACGACCGTGTACCGGTACTTCCAGTCGAAGGACGACCTGCTGACGAGCGTCATCCTGCGCGGATCGCGGGAGATGCTGCTCCAGGCCCGAAAGGACCTGGAAGGCAGCGGCACCTTCGGTGACCGGATCGTCGCGGCGGTCGACGGCGCGATCGAGTCCGTCACGCAGTCGCGGTGGTTCGAGGTGATGTTCACTGCCGACAGCCTCGGCATGACGGTGGCCGGCACCGCCGCCGACGAGATCCTCACCGGTATGGCCGACCTGCTCACCCCGTTCATCGAGGATGCTCGACGACGCGGTGAGGTCCGGGCCGACCTCGAACCGAGGGAAGCGGTCGAGTGGCTGAACCGGATCGCGCGCATGATGTTGCTCGAACTCGCGGCGCACACTCCCGATGCACTGCAGGGCGCAGAGCGGCGCGACGTGCTGCGCCGTTTCGTGCTTCCCGCCGTCCTCCCCTAACGGCGGCCCTCGCAGGCCGAGGTGCGCCCTGCGAGATCCTTCGGCCACGATGGGAATGGGATCGACGCGCGATCGGGCGGCCGGATCAGCGAGAGCGGACAGGGGGAACAGAGTGTCCGAGTCGGCACAGGTGAGCGCAGAGGACGGCGAGGCCAGGCGCCTCGCCAGGTGGGTGGAGGCCAACGTCGGCGGGGTCGTGACCGGGATCGAGCGGCTCCCCCGTTGGCGGCCGGCCTGGCACATCGACGTCGACCTCGGCGATCGGACGCTCGCACTCCACGCACGCGGCGAGCGGGAAGCGCTCATGGCAATGCCGTTCTGGATCGCCGACGAGCGGCGCGTGCACGACCTCCTCGAAGCGCACGGGATACCGGTGCCTCACGTCTTCGGGTACTGCGACGACCCCTACGCGATGGTCATGGACCGGCTGAGCGGGAACGTCGACCTAACCTTCGCGAGCTCCGACGACGAGCGGGCGGCCATCCGTCTGGAGTACCTCCAGTTGCTGCCCCGCATCCACGGCATCGACCTCGGGGATGTGGAGGCAGCCGGATTCCGCATCCCCGCCAACGCCGAGGAGGTCGCCCTCAACCTCTTCTCGGCGTTCGAGGAGGCCTACGACGAGCGCATCGCCGCGCCCGACCCGGTGTCCGAGTTCCTCCGCTGTTGGCTCCACCGCAATTACCCCCGCCATCGCGACACCCCTCGATTCCTCACGTACGACGCGTTCCAGTTCATGTTCGACGAAGGGCGCATCACTGGACTCATCGACTTCGAGCTCGCGACCGTCGGCGACCCGCAGGCCGAACTCGCCGCGCTCCGGATCCGGGACACGATCAAGAACGTGGGAGACCTGCCCGCGATCGCCGCGATCTGGGAGCAGGTGACCGGCGATGTCGTCGATCCCGACGTGATCACGTACCACTCGATCGCATACAACGCGCAGACCGTGCTCGGCACCGTCCCCGCGATCGTGCGACCGACACCGGAGGGAGACCTCATGTCGTACCTCGGGTGGTACGTCAACAGCGCGCGCTGGGCGTTGGAGGACATCGCCGACCTCATGGAGTTCCGGCTCGATCCGGTCTCCGCGCCCGAGCCGACGCCGTCCCGCTACCGCCACGTCGACGACCTCCTCGTTTCGTGCCTGGCGAAGCGCGGCCCACAGCTCGCGCTCGACGACTACGAGCGGGCAAAGCTCTTCCGCGTCGCCCGTCACCTGCAGAGGATCCGCGAGCTGGGACCGGCCATCGACGACGCGTCGCTCGACGATGCGGAGGCACTCATCGGTGTGCGTCCCACCATCGAGGAGCTTGACGCGGCGCTCGTCGGTTTCATCCGAACCGCCGGCGCCGAGCACGACGAAGCCATCGTGCGCCTCCTGAACCGTCGCCTCACCTGGCAGCAGCTGACCCTCGGACCGGAAGGATCCAACATGCTGCGCCATCCTCGGTTGCCCGGCTTCTTCGAATCCCGGGGCGGCGAAGGCGACGCGGTCGACGACCAACGCTGGACGCCGGGCCTGATCCCAGGGACGCGGTGACGGTCAGTCGTTCCGGGACCAGTCGCATCCCGCCCGCGATCGGCCGCTCCCCTACTCTGGTGCATCCGGCGCCGGGGCTTCTCCCACAGATCGCGCCGGCCCCGCCCCCGTAGCTCAGGGGATAGAGCGTCGGTTTCCTAAACCGTGCGTCGCAGGTTCGAATCCTGCCGGGGGCGCGAAATTGAGTGAGTGACCATCCTCACCCTCGGGCACGGCACGCTGCCCGGCGCCGACCTCACCGCGCTCGCACGCGATGCCGGGATCGTCGAGGTGGTCGACATCCGGTCTTTCCCAGGCAGCCGCCACAACCCGCAGTTCGGGCGTGACGCCATGGAGCGGTGGCTCCCCGGCGCAGGCCTCGCCTACTCGTGGCTGCGGTCACTCGGTGGCCGCCGCAAGGGCGTGCCCGACTCCCCGAACGTCGCGCTCCGCAACCCCGCGTTCCGCGCCTATGCCGACCACATGCGCACGGAGCAGTTCCTTGAGGGGGTCGACGAGTTGCTCGCACGCGGCGACCACCGAGCCGTGATGTGCAGCGAGTCGGTGTGGTGGCGGTGTCATCGGCGCCTGCTCGCCGATCACCTCGTCCTCGTGCGCGGGGTCGAACTCGTCCATCTGATGCACGACGGCCGTCTCACACCGCACCCGCCGACGGCGGGCGTGCGCGTCGAGGGCGATCACGTCGTCTACGACGTCGGCGTCACCGCGCCACTCCCCGAACTGGGCAGTTGAGCGAAGCTCGCAGGCGAAGTGGTGCCGATCCTCTGGAACGGTCGGCGCGCCCGGGCGGTGGTGCCCGCGCTCCTGGCCCACCGCGGCCTCGATAAGGCCGCCGCGCCTCTTCGTCGCCACGGAGCTGCTCGGACTGGCCGGCTCGTCACCGCTCCGGGCCTGAACTGCGACTTCAGCGACGCACGGGGTAGCGCAGGTGCAGCGCGCGGACGCCCTGTACGACGATCGGGTCCTCCAGCATCACGTGGCCGCCGACGAGGTCGCCGAAGTACCGGACGCCCTCGCCGAACAGCACCGGCACCAGGCTCACGCCGATCTCGTCGACCAGGCCGAGGTTCACAGCCTGCTGGATGATGTCGGCGCTCGCGATGGTCACGAATCGGTCGCCCGCGATGGTCTTCGCCGTCGCGATCCCCTCCTCCACGCTCCCGGTGAAGGTGGTGCGCGGGAAACGTTCGGCCGCATCCTCTGGCGGGGCCCGATGCGTCACGACCACGATCGGCGCGCCGGCGGGATGGTGGTCACCCCAGCCGTCCGTCTGGTCGAACAGGCGCCGACCGCACACCATGGCGCCGCAGCCCGTCGTCAGTTCGCGCAGCATTGGGGCACTCGCGGCGTCGACCGAGAAGGTCATGCCCTCCTGCGCGCTCGGTACCACGACCTCGCCGCCCCAGTACCACTCGAAGAGCTCGGCGGGGTTGTCGTCGGGCTGGGCGACGAACCCGTCGAGCGACATGCACATGTGCGTCAACACTCGGCTCATGCGAGGTTCGACTCCCCGGTCACCACGAACTCATCGACGCTCATCGGTCTACCCTCGATCGATGACGACATTCGTGATGCGACTCATCGCGCCGCGACCCACCTTCGCACTCGACCTCACCGACGACGAGCGGGCGATCATGGGCCGGCACGCCGCGCACTGGCAGCCGTGGGTGGAAGACGGGCGAATGGTCGTGTTCGGCCCGGTGCTCGACGACACCGGCTCCTACGGGCTCGGTGTGGTCGAGACCGACGACGAGGACGAGCTGCGCGCCCACGCGGCCGCGGATCCGGTCGTCACCACCGGCACGGCCCACATGGAGATCGGCCGGATGTTGCTGGGCTTCGTGCGTCCCCGCTGACCTCAGCCGCCTTCGACCTGGCGGATTGCCGCCCGGTCGGCGACGCCAGGCGTGCCGAGCTCCACCCCCACGGGCAGCTCCACGTGCAGTTCGTCTCCGCCGTCGACGTAGGCGGTGCCGCGCAGCATCGTGAGATCGAGCACGTGCCCGCCTGCGGTGCGGTCGTCGGAGATGAAGTGCAGGTGGTACCCGGGCACCTCGAGGCCGGCGGTGCCGTCGGGGAAGCGGAAGCCCACCACCACACCGGTGGCGCGCTCGATCGACCACTCGGTCTGGTGCTTGGTGACATCGGCGAGCGGCGGATAGGGCGGCGTCTGCGCGTGCACGCTGCGCAGACGCAGGTCGGCGAACTCGCCCTCGATGCGCACCGCGAGCACCGACGTGTGCGGCGCGAGCGCGTCGAGCTCCGCGCGGACCGCGGCCATCGGCACCGGGCCGTTGATCACGCACGCACTCGCGAGCGGCGAGAAACGGCACACCACTGCGAACGGCGTCTGCGTCTCGGGGGTCACAGCGGTGACCACGCCGTCGCCGTCGATCAGCATCGCCTCCCCGTCGACGATGATCAGCTCGCCGCCGAGGTGCTGCACCGTGCCGATGCCGAGGTCGCCGTGCTCGAGGATCTCGCCGATGGTGGCGTCGCCGTCGAAGCGGCCACCCATGAGCCCGTCGAGCGTGCCCGCCTGGAACGCAGTGTGCTCCACCGCGGGGTCGTGCGCGAATCCGCGACGGTTCAACGCGCGCACATGGAGGGCTCCGAGGAGCCGATCGTCGACGATGTCCCTGGCCACGGCGAGAGGCTACGCGCGGAGGTCGGCGTCCTCGGGGTGCAGGTCGAGGTACTCGGCCACGAACCAGCAGGTGGGGACGACGGTGCGGCCCTGCGCGCGGATGTCGGCGAGGGCACCCGCGACGAGCAGGGCACCGAGGCCGTGACCACGGCGCGACGGGTCGATCACGGTGTGTGGCATCACGACGGTGCCGTCGTCGATCCGGAAGTCGGCGAAGCCCACGCGCTCGCCGTCGACCCACAGCTCGTAGCGCTGCGCGTCGTCGTTGCGCCGGACCTCGTGTTGCCCGCTCTCGCTCATCGAACCAGTCAAGCCGGGACCATGAGCCGCGGCCAGTACCGGAGCTCGCGGCAGCGCTCGACGAACTCGACGACGCCCTCGTCGTCGTCCACCGGCACGAAGCCGTCGTCCAATTCGGCGAGGCCCGCGGCGGTGAACAGCGCCTCCGCGCCCTCGCTGTAGGCGACAAACTTGCAGTGCGCGTGCGCGTCGAGCACGAACTGCCGCGCCTCGTAGAACGTGGCGAGTTCGTGCGCGCCGCTCTCGCTCGCGATCACCGCGACCGCGTCGTACAGCACCGACGGCGCGCCGCCGAGCTTCTGGTTCGGCACGACCGCGTCACCGTCGGCCGTGACCACGCCACCCACACGCGGCGCGATCAACTCCACGACGGCGCCTTCCGCCGCAAGCCCGCCGAGCAGGTCGTCGAGCACGCCACCGTCGACACCATCGGCGACGAGCACCCCGACCTTGCGGCCTTCGAAGCTCGCGGGCCCGTTGCGCAGGATGCTGAGCGCCGGCGATTCCGGGAGATCGTCGCGTGGTGGAGCGGCCGCGGCACTCGCCGGCGGGAGCGACGGCAACCCGAGCAGTTCGCCCACCTCGCGGGCGAGTCCCTCGTCGGCGTTACGCAGGTTGGCCACCATGCGCTCCCGGATGTCGGGACGCTGCACCTTGCTCAGCTCGAACACGAACGCGTCGCGGATGTGCTCGCGCTCGATCGGCGTCTGGCTCCGGTAGAACTGACTCGCCTGGCTGTAGTGGTCGGCGAAGCTCTCCGGCCGCAGCCGCCGCTTCTCCCCTGCCGCCGTCTCGGGGAACGACCGGAACCCGTTGGCCGGGTCCTCACGCGGTCCGCCGAGACCTTCGCCGACGTCTCCCCAGCTGTTCGGCTCGTAGTTCACCCGGCCCACGGGATTGACCAACGCCATGTGGCCGTCCTGCTGGAAGTTGGCAAACGGGCACTTCGGCGCGTTGATCGGCAGGTCGGTGAAGTTGGGGCTGCCCAGCCGCTTGAGCTGGGTGTCGAGATAGGAGAAGTTGCGGCCCTGCAACAGCGGGTCGTTGGTGAAGTCGATGCCGTCGACGACGTTCTGCGTACAGAACGCGACCTGCTCCGTCTCCGCGAAGAAACTGTCGACGACGCGGTCGAGCACCAGCCGGCCGACGAGCCGCACCGGCACCTCCTCCTCCGGGATGAGCTTGGTGCTGTCGAGCACGTCGAACGCGAAGTTGTCGGCGAACTCGTCGTCGAAGCACTGCACACCGAGCTCCCACTCGGGGAACGCGCCGGTGCTGATCGCGTCCCACAGGTCACGCCGGTGGAAGTCGGGGTCGGCGCCGTTGATCTTCAGCGCCTCGTCCCACAGCACCGACTGCATGCCGAGCTTCGGCTTCCAGTGGAACTTCACGAACGTGGAACGGCCGTCGGAGTTCACGAAGCGGAACGTGTGCACACCGAAGCCCTCCATGAAACGGAAGGAGCGTGGGATCGCGCGATCCGACATGGCCCACATCAGCATGTGCGTGCTCTCGGGCATGAGTGACACGAAGTCCCAGAAGTTGTCGTGCGCGGTCTGCGCCTGCGGGAACGCGCGGTCGGGCTCCTGCTTTGCCGCGTGCACGAGGTCAGGGAACTTGATCGGGTCCTGGATGAAGAACACCGGGATGTTGTTGCCGACGAGATCCCAGTTGCCCTGCTGCGTATAGAACTTCGTCGCGAAGCCGCGCACGTCGCGAGCGAGGTCCATCGAGCCCTTGTTGCCGACGACGGTGGAGAAGCGTACGAACACCGGCGTGCGCTCCCCGGCACGCTGGAAGTGGTCGGCACGGGTGAGATCGGCGAGCGACTCGTAGTTCTCGAAGTACCCGTGCGCGCCGTAGCCACGGGCGTGCACGACCCGCTCGGGGATGCGCTCGTGGTCGAAGTGGAAGATCTTCTCGCGGAAGTGGAAGTCCTCCAACGCGGCCGGGCCCCGTTCACCGATGCGGAGCGTGTTCTGGTCGTCGGCGACGGGGACGCCCTGGCGAGTCGTCAGCCGGGCCTCGCCGTCCTCCGCGATCTGGTGGGTCTCCCCGCCATTGCCCCACTCGCCGCGTCCGTTGCGTCCGTTCCCTGCTGCACCTGCCATGCCGTCCGCTCCCACATCCGGCCCGGCCGACCGCCGGGCGCATCGGGCAGGCATGCCCGCGGGGGTGGCGCGGCAAACAGTGACGGGTTCGGGTGCGGGCAGGGGCGCGTCAGCCCGCCGTGAGCGCGGCGACGATGTCGCGGAAGTCGTCGGCGCCCGGCGGCACGAAGGGCTCGGCGTCGGGCACGGCGGCGACGACGGCGAGCATCTCGTCGAGACGCCCGATCGCCGGCGGCAGGTGACTCGACAGCACGCACGCCGGTTCGAGCGCGCGGACCTCCTGCAGGTTTGCGTCGAACAGGAGACCGTCGGTCATGTGCGACCACGGCGAGTCGAACTTGGTCCACAGCGTCATCCCGGCGACCAGGTCGTCGTCGGACACCTCGTCGAGCGACTGCACGACGCCGGGCAGCAGTGCCCCGAACGCGTCGACGGAGAACAGGGTGCGGGACCTGTCGTCGAACAGCGCCATCGACATCGGGTTGTCGTAGGTGGGCGGCCGCGACGCCACCAACGCGCGATCGCCGACGTCGAGGGTGAGTCCCGGCGCGATCGCGTGCACGCGGCCGAGCGGCACCGGCCACAGGGTGGCCATGCGCAACGCGCTGAACGCGTGCGTGACGAGTTGCGCGTCGGGAGCCGCCTCGAGCACCGCGGCGAGATTGCCCGAGTGGTCGCTGTCATCGTGGGTGAGCCACACCCAGCGGATGGCGGCCGGATCGATCGCGTCGCGCAACGCGTCGAGGAAGGCGTCGCCGTCGACGGCCATCCCGGTGTCGACGAGCACGGGCTCGGCCGCGTGGATCACGAAGCTGTTCACCGCCAGCGCGCCCACGCCGGGCACGTCGAGGTGGCTCGGCAGCACAGTGACGTCGTCGCCGACGCGGTACGACGGATCCATGGTGGACGCTCCTCGGTCAGCCGGCCCGCAGTCCCGCGTCGAGCGCGGCCTCGTAGTCGAGGCGACAGCCGTCGCGGTAGGCCGCAGCGTAGGCATCCTCGCCCACCGCTGCACGCACTTCCGCGAGCAGGGCCTCGCGGCGGGCGAGCTGGCTCCCCCACACGGCCACGCCGATGATGTCGCGCCGGTGGTCGGCGGCACCGAGCAGTGTCGCCGCGAGCAGGTCGTCGTTTCGCGCGTGTGCGAGACGCGCGGCCGCGTCGAGCATGTACGCCACGGAGTACATCACGTAGCGAACGGTGCCGTTCGGACGACGACGCCAGCAGTTCGCGCGCACGATCGAGATCACCGTGCGCGAGCGCACTCGGCCAGGTTCACCTCGGCCATGGCCGCGAACTGGCCGTCGCCCGCGGCCAACGAAGCGCGCAGCGTGTCGTCGAACACGGTGCCCTCGTCGAAGCGCTCCTGCGCGACATAGAGCCAACCGAGGGCATTCAGCGCGGCGGCCTCACCCCACGGGTCGCCGATCGAGCGGCACCGAGCGACGCCCTCGAGCGCGAGCTCCTCGGCCTTGGCCTCCCCGAGCGCGGGACCCGCGAGCATCGCGGAGGCGAGCGTGGAGTAGGCGATCACCTGCTCGTCGCCCACCTCGGTACCGATGGCGAGCGCCTCCTCCAGCGCCGCGAGGGCCTGCTCGTGGTCGCCCTTCCAGAGCGGGAACAGCCCGGCCACCGACAGGAGACGGGCCCGGGAGCGGGGCGAGAGCTCCTCGAGGTGGTCTTGCAGCACCTCGGTGAGCGCCTCGCCCTGCTCCAACCGGCCGTTGATCCACACCGCCGGCCAGAGCGCCCACGCCATGGCGGCGTAGTCGTCGAAACGGCAGCCCTCCACGCACCAGGCGAGCGCGGCGCGCACGTTGGCGGCGTCGCCGTCGTCGGTGCGCCCGAGCACGCCGAGCCAGCGGGCCTGGTCAGGGCCGCGCACGCCCTCTCCCACCCGGAGGCTGAGCTCGCGGTACCAGGCGGCATGCCGTTCCCGCGCTGCGGCGGCGGTCGCCGGGGACCTGTCGAGGTGTTCCACCGCGAGGTCGCGCACCATCTCGAGCATCCGGAACCGCGGCTCCCCCGACACCGGCTCGGCCCGCAACAAGCTCTTGTCGACGAGGCCCGCGAGCGCGTCGAGCACCGCGAACTCGTCGTCGCTGTCGAGCACCGCCTGCGCGGCCGCGAGCGAGAAGCTGCCGACGAAGACACCGAGCAGCGCGAACAGCGCGCGTTCGTCGTCGTCGAGCAGGTCGTAGCTCCACTCGACGGTGGCACGCAGTGCGCGCTGACGCTCGGGGAGATCGCGCCCACCGCCGGCGAGGAAGTCGAGACGACGGTCGAGCCGTTCCAGCAACGCGTCGAGCGGTAGCAGCCGCACGCGCGCGGCCGCGAGCTCGATCGCGAGCGGCACGAAGTCGACCCGCCTGCAGATGGCCCGGATCGCGCGCTCGTCGCCCTCGATGACGGTGAAGCCGCGCCGCACCGCCGCGGCGCGCTGCACGAACAGGTCGGCCGCGTCGGCGGGCGTCATGACGCCGACCGCGAACTCGTGCTCCCCGGCGATCCGCAACGTCTCGCGACTCGTCACCAGCGCCCGCACGCGCGGCGCGTGCGCGAGGAGGTCGGCGAGCACGTCGGCCGCGCCGATCACGTGCTCGAAGTTGTCGATCACGAGCAGCAGTGACCGTTCCGCGAGATCGCGCCGCAGCGCGTCGACGAGCACCGACGGATCGACGTCGCGCACGCCGATCGCCTCCGCGATCGCGGCAGACACGCCACTCGGCTCGGCCACCGACGTGAGGCCCACGAACACCGCGCCCTCGTGGAACTTGCCGGCGACGTGCGCGGCCGCGCGCAGCGCGAGGCGGGTCTTGCCCACACCCCCGGGCCCGGTGAGCGTGACCACGCGCGTGGAATCGTCGGTCAGCACCGCGCCCAGCTCGGCGAGGTCGTCCTCGCGGCCCACGAACGAGCTCGTGTCGGCGGGCAGCAGCGCACGGGTGACCGGAGCGTCGGCGAACGCGGCGGGTGCCGCGGGCGCGCCGCCGACGATGAACGACTCGCTGAGCAACACCGCGAGGTCGTCGGTGACGAGTTGCTCGAGTTCCTCGGCGGTGCGGAACGGCTTGAACGCAAGTGCCGCGTCGTCGATGATCCGGTCGAGCATCTCGGCGAGCCGCGGCTCCCGGTCGGGCGACGGCTCCTTGACGTAGAGCAGCTTCGGACGCCCGCCCGCGCTGAGCCACTCGTCCTCCAGGCCCGACACGTCCATGTCGGGGGCGACCCACCCGTAGCGCTGCCAGTAGATGCCGAGGAACACGTGGCTCTGCTCGAGGTACGAGAGGTAGAGGCTGCGCGGCGGGTGGGCGCGCGCGCCGAGCTCGAAGAGCACGGGCGACAGGTGGAGACGCTCGATCGCCCGGCGCACCGCAGCCCGCTCGTCGGCCAGCTCGAGCATGGTGGACGAGACGAAGACGCGCACCCGCTGGTCGGGCGTGAGGATCAGCGGGGCGTCCGGCACGCCGACATTCTGGCCGGGAACGTGCGGTCCGCGCCGTCCGGCGGATACGTTCCCCGGCGATGACGAGCACCTACCCGCCGCCGCACCACGCGATCTCCGACCTCGCCCTCTGGACGAACCACCCCACGCTCGAACGATCGGTGTGCGTCGGCGAGCTCACCGACGGCATCCGCAACGCCGCGGGGCACGCCTCCCTCGGCTACCTCTGCGCGGCCGTCGACGTCAGCGCCGCGGTCGTGGCGCTCATCGCCGGGCAGCCCGAGTGGACCGCCACCGCCGACCTCGCGCTGCACCAGGCGTCGCCAATCACCGAGGGCCCGGTGGTCGTCGACAGCCGGCTCGTGCGCGCCGGTTCCAACATCGTGGTGGTCGGGGTCGACGTGTACGACGGCGAGGGGCGGGCGCGCGACGACGTACTCGACCCCGCGGGGCTGCGCCTCGGCGCGCACTCGATCGTCACCTTCGCCCGGATTCCGCGACGCGCGTCGGTTGCCGCCGGGAAGTTCGACCCGAGCGCCAACCTCGGGCAGTGGCGCAACATGCAGCCCGCCGACCCGGCCAGCGTGCACGTGCCCCTCGCCGAGCGCATCGGCCTGCGGATCGTCGACGGTGCCGCGGGTGTGGTGGAACTCGACCAGACGCCCTACGTGTCGAACAGCTTCGGCACCATCAACGGCGGGGTGCTCGGCATGGTGTTCCAGGGCGCGGCCGAAGCCGCCCACCCCGGCATGGTCGCGGTCGACGCCCAGATCCACTACCTGGCCCAGAGCAAGGTGGGCCCGGCCCGAACGTCACTCACCCGGGTGCGGGAGACCCAGCACCACGCGGTGTGCAGCTTCGACCTGGTCGACGTGGGCAACGACGGGCGCCTGCTGTCGCACGCGGTCGTCACCCTCGCACGCGCCTAAACGGGCCGTCGACCAGGCCGTCGAACGGGTCATCGGCCCCTGTCCGGTTCGTGCCGATCAGCCGATCCTGAGGGTGTGACACTGCCGGGAGTGACCGTTTGGCGGCAGTCGGCCGACATCGCCGCCGCGACGCCCCCGGACCGCGACCGGGTCGTCGACCTGCTGCGGGCCGGGAGCCTGCTCGTGGTCGTGCTCGGTCACGTGTTGATGGTCATCGTGCGCTGGCAGGGCGACACGCCCCACGTCTACAACCTGCTCGCCGAGGTACCCCTGCTCGACCTCGCCACCTGGCTCCTGCAAGTGATGCCCGTGTTCTTCGCCGCGGGCGCCATCGCCAACCGCATCTCGTACGGCTCGGCGCAGGCGCGCGGCGAGCCGTGGCGGGTGTGGGTGTGGCACCGAGTGCGCCGCCTCGTGCGCCCGGTCGTGTACTACCTCGCGGCGTGGGCCGTGATCGTGCCGCTGCTCGGCGCGCTGATCCCCGACGCGGCGAACACCCTCGCGCGCCTGTCGACCCAGCTGCTCTGGTTCCTCGGCGCGTACTTCCTCGTGATCGCCACGACCCAGTGGCAGATCCGCCTCGCCCGCCACGGCTTCGCGCCGGTCGTCGGGCTCGTCGCACTCATCGCGCTCACCGACGTCGCGCGCTTCCATCTCATCGGCGGCGTCGGCGTCGTCAACTTCTTCACGGTGTGGTTCATGGCCGCGACCCTCGGCCTCGTCGTGCGCGATCGCCTCGCCGATCGCACCGGGCGTCATGTCCTCGCGCTCACCGCCATCGGCGCGCTGGCGGTGAACGTCGTGCTCGTCGCGGCGACCGCGCTCCCCTACCCCGAGTCGATGGTGGGGATGCCCGGCGAGAAGATCTCGAACATGGCGCCGCCCACGATCGTGCTCGCGCTCCACGCGGTGATCCTGATCCGCGTGGTCGGCCTGCTGTGGCCCGCGCTCACCCGCCTGTGTGCGCGCCCCCACGTGTGGCGCGTCGTGGTGGCGGGCGGTGCGGCCGCGATGACCGTGTACCTCTGGCACCTCACCGCACTGCTCGGCGTGGTGGAGGTGGAGCACCTGCTCGGCTTCCATCGAGGGCTCGTCGACGGGCTCGACTTCTGGCTGGGCACCGTCGTGCACCTCGTGGTCGCGCTCGCCGCGATCCTCCTGCTGGTGGCGGTCGTGGTGCCGTTCGAGCACCTTCCCGTGCCCTGGCTGGAGCGGCCCCGTGAGCACGCGAGCGACCGCGCGGTGTGGACGGTGCTCGCCGCGTTCGGCGTGCTCGTGCTCGGCGTGGGCTTCCTCGTGCTCGCCGCCACCGGCATGGGCGGCTTCCCCTTCGACCGCGTGACGTCCTACGCAGGCCTGCCGCTCACCCCCGGCGTGGGGTTCCTCCTCGTCGCGGCCGGCGCGGTGCTCACCCGGACCGGGGGCAGCCACGTGCGCCCCGGGCAGCCCAGCGAACTCACGGGAGCCGGCTGAGCGCACTGCGGTAGGTTCGTCCCGCCGTGGACGCCACCCCCGCCGAGACCCCCACCACCGCCGGCGCCTGGTCGGCGTTCCGCTCCCGCGACTTCTCGCTCTTCTGGACCGCGGCGCTGGTCAGCAACACCGGCAACTGGATGCAGACGATCACGGTGCCGTTCGTCATCGACCAGATGACGCACTCCACCGTGTGGGTGGGCGTCGCCGCGTTCTGCGCGTTCTTCCCGTCGACCGTCGTGGGGCCGCTCGCGGGGTCGCTCGCCGACCGCTACTCGCGCCGGAGCGTGCTGATGTGGGCGCAGGGCATCCTCGCGATCTCGGCGTTCGCGCTGTGGGGCACGTACGTCGGCGGCGTCGCCACCCCCGAGATCATCCTGGTGTGCGTGATCATCGGCGCGGTCGGCGCCGGCATCACCATCGCGTCGTGGCAGGCGTTCGTCACCCAGCTCGTGCCCAAGGAGTCGATGCTCAGCGCGGTGCGGCTCAACGGCATGCAGTTCACCGGGGCACGCGCGTTCGGCCCCGCGCTCGCCGGCCTCGTCCTCGCGACGCTCGGCCCGTCGACCGCGTTCTTCTTCAACGCGATCACCTATCTACTCGTGATCGGCGTGCTCGCGGTGATCGCGGCGCGCCCGATCGCGAGCACGTCGGAACCCGGCACCGTGCTCGACCACTTCCGCGAAGCCTGGCGCTACATGCGCGCCCGCACCGTGCTCGTGCTCGGCGTGATGGGCGCCGGCGTGTCCGCCCTGCTCGGCATCTCGATCGTGCAGCTCGCCGAGCCGTTCGCGCGCAACGTGCTGCACGAGGGACCGGGTGCCTATGGGCTCATGGTCGGCGCGTACGGCGTCGGCGCGATCATCGGTTCGTTCGTGATGGTCGCCACCGGTGACCGCTGGAAGCGTTCCGCGTTCACCGTGGTGGGCTTCTCCCTGTTCGTCGTCGGCGAGGTCGTGCTCGGCCTCGCGCCGGCGTACGCGTTCGCGCTCGTCGGCCTCGCCGCGATCGGCCTCGCCCAGGTGCTGGCGATGGTGTCGTGCCAGACCGCGATCCAGGTGAACGTCGACGAGCACTTCCGCGGGCGCGTGCTGTCGATCTACGTGATGTGCTTCTTCGCCGGCACCCCGATCGGCGCGCTCATCGGCGGCATCGTCGCCGACTTCGTGGGCCTGCGCGCCACCGTGGTGGGCGCGGGCGTGCTCATGGCGTGCACCATCGTGTACCTGGTGCTGCGCTACGACCGCCTCCGCCCGCTCGACGAGGCCCTCGCCAGCTTCGAGGGCTACGACAGCGACCCCGTCACCATCACCGATTGACCCTTCATGCGTCGATCGTGCGCCCATATCCGCGCCGATTGACGCATGAACGTGTCGGTCAGGTGAGCAGGGGGTCGCCGGTGCGGGCGAAGCAGGCCTCCATGTTGGCGCCGAGGAACGACTCGCGCAGGCCGTCGTCGAGCTCGTCGAGCCACGGGCGCAGGATGCCGAGCGGGTCGCCGTTGCCCTCCTGGTGCGGGTAGTCCGACGAGAACACGGTGAGGTCGGGGACCGCCTCGAGCGTGCCCCACACGTCGTCGCCGAAGCCGAGCAGCGGCGTGACCCGCAACTGGTCGTGGAACATCTCCGCCGCGCTGCGCTCGTAGGGCCACTCCCCCGTGGCCGGGTTCGACTTCGCCTGCCGTTCCATGATCGCCCGGAACGACGGGATCCAGTCGGTGCGCACCTCCGCGCACAGCACGGTGAGCTGCGGGTGACGGGCGAACACGCCGCCGTAGAGGAGCCCCGCGAGGATCTGCTGCGCGACCAGATGGCGCTGCGAGTTCGCGAGCCGCACGAGACCGGCGACGCCCGAGCTGTTCGGCTGGTCCCAGCCGATGTCGGCCCACCCGGCGAAGTCGGCCGCGGTGTTGCCCACGTGGATCACGCCGATCATGCCGAGGCGCACCGCGGCCTCGTACACGACGTCGTACATCGGGTGCCCGGGTGAGCGACCGCCGGGTGGACGGCCGTGCTCGGTGTAGAAGAAGAACGCGCGTGACCCGCGTGCTCGCGCCCGCTCGAGCTCCGCCACCGCGACCTGCGGGTCGGCGAGATCGACGATGGCGACGAGGTGCAGGCGGTCGCTCTCGTCGGAGAGCGCGTCGGCGAGGAAGTCGTTGCAGCGACGCACGCCTGCGGGTCGCTCGTCGCGCGGCAGGAACTCGAGCCCCTGCCAGTAGCCGCCGGGATTGACGAGCGCGTGGTCGATGCCGATCTCGTCCATCCACGCCACCCGCTCGCCGGCCGTCGACTGGTGCAACGGGTGCAGGATCACGGGACCGCCGGCGCCCTCCGCCTTCTTCACCAGACCCGGCAGCAACTGCGCCGGGGTGGGCTTGGGCTCCGGGAGATCCTCGAGCAGGTCACCGGCGATCGCGAACGCGAGACGGTCGATCCCCTTCGGGATGCGGTCGGCCCACGGCGCCAGCGGGTCGGTCCCGCCGGTGAATCCCTGGACCTCCCAGTGCGTGTCGACGTCGACGATCACGGGCGTCCTCCCCCCTCGATGTGGTCTGCGTCACGGTACCGGGAACTCGGGGGCGGCGCCCTTCGTTCAGGTGGCATCACTCGGCCCGGTCCGATCTCCGGCCCCGGGCGTCCTGGAGGGGACACCACATGCCACTCATGCTCGACGATCCGCCGCGCGCGGAACAAGGGACCACACCCATCGAGACGCCGACCGTGACCGCGGCCGCCGCCGCCCCCGAGGTCACGGTGCGGGTCGTGACCGAGCACGCCCCCACCGCGCGCCGACGCCGGCTCCCCCGCCCCGGCAACGTGCTGTCCACGCTGGTGGCGCTCGCGTTGACGGTCGCCATCCTCCTCGCGGTCGGCGTCGCCACCGGGTTCCTGCACCTCGGCAACCCGTTCGCGACCACGGCCATCGACCGGTCGCCGCCCGCCGTGCTCAAGAAGCTGACCAACCTGTCGGCGTACTCCGCAGCGCAGGGCCGCTACCAGCAGACGATCGACGTCGAGGACGACGTGTCGATCCTGCCGTCGTTCCTCGCCGGCGAGCACACCGTGTTCGTGGCGCAGGGCGCGGTCGACGCGCAGGTCGACTTCTCACGTCTCTCCACCGACGCGGTGCAGACCAACGGCGACACCGTCACCGTGAACCTGCCCGAGCCCACTCTGGCCAAGCCGGTGATCGACATGGGCGCGAGCCGGGTGGCGAGCCACGACCGCGGCCTGCTGAACCGGGTCGGCGCCGTCTTCACCGAGAACCCGAACGCGGAGCAGCGCTTCTACAAGCTGGCCCAGGCGAAGATCGCCAAGGCGGCCACGCAGAGCCAGCTCACGGCACGCGCCGAGGTGAACACCACGAAGATGCTGCAGGGCCTGCTCGGCAAGGTCGGCTTCAGCAACGTGCAGGTGAACTTCGTGCCCGCGACGACGGCGGCCGGCGCGACGAGGTGACCCGGGGGACCGTGGTCCGGGGTCAGCCGATGCGGTTGCCCCGGACCACACCACCCGGTTGGGCGCCGGTGCACTCGTCGCCCTCGAGCACGGCGACACCGCGCTTGAACGTGGCGACGTAGCCGTCGGCGCGCTGCAGGAGGCGCGGCGCACCACCGGGCAGGTCGTGCACGAGCTCGGGCCGGCGGACGTTGAGCCGGTCGAAGTCGATCACGTTCAGGTCGGCCAGCTTCCCGGGCGCGATCACGCCGCGGTCGTGCAGGCCGTAGAGCGCGGCGGTGTCGGCGCACTGCAGCTTCACCACCTGCTCGACGGGGATGCGCTCGCCGCGGCTGCGGTCGCGCGCCCACTGCGTGAGCATCGTGGTGGGCATGCTGGCGTCACAGATGGTGGCGACGTGCGCGCCACCGTCGGCGAGCCCCACCACGGTCGCGGGGTGCAGCAGCATCTCGCGGTTCGCGTCGAGGTTCCCGGCCGCGTAGTTCGTGACGTACCAGCCGAAGAGCAGCGTGGGGTCGTCGATCGTCATGTCGATGATCACGTCGGCGGCCGTGACGCCCCTCGCCTTGGCGATGCCGGCGACCGACTGCTCGAACGACGGCTCGTAGTCGATCGGCAGGTCCATCGGGAACACGCGGTCCCAACGCTGCTGACCGAAGTTGTCACCGACGGGCAGGGCCTCCGCCTCGGCGACGATCGCGGCGCGCACCGACGCGTCGCGCAGGCGGGCCACGATCTCCGCGTCGGGGAGCTCGCGCAACGCCTTGAACGACGGGCACTTGTCGAGCACGTGGTACGTGGAACCGAGTCCCGCGAGCGCGCCCGCGGGACGACCCGCGACCTGCATCACGACCTGCGCGCCGTCGGCCTGCGCCTGCGCCGCCCGGGCGACGACGTCGCGCCAGAGGTCGGGCCTGGTGTTGTTCTGCGAGTAGAGGAACAGCACGGGCCGTTCGGTGCGCGCCGCGAGCCGCGCCATCCACTCGACCTCGTCGAGGATCTTGGTGACGTCCTCGCCGACGACACCGGGCGGCACGACCTGGAACACGCCGCCGCCCGCACGCGTGAGCGCGTCGCCGAGCGCGAACAGTTCTTCCTCACCCGCGTAGGTGCCGGGGATCGGCGTGCGGTCCGGACCCATGTAGTGGAGCACGGTGCGCGAAGTGGAGAAGCCGAGCGCACCGGCGGCCATGCCCTCTTCCACGAGCTTCGCCATCGTCGCGAGGTCTTCGGCGATGGGCGCCTCGTCGCACCGCGGCGCCCATCACGTAGGTGCGCAGCGCAGGGTGCGGCACCTGCGCGCCGACGTCGATGCTCCGCGGCGTGTCCAGCGCGTCGAGGTACTCGGGGAACGTCTCCCACGACCAGTCGAGGCCCGCCTGCAACGTGGCGAACGGGATGTCCTCGACGCTCTCCATCATCTCCATCAGCCAGTCGCGCCGCTCGGGCGCGCACGGCGCGAAGCCGACGGAGCAGTTCCCGATGACCGCGGTGGTGACGCCGTGCCAGCACGACGGCGTGAGATCCGGGTCCCACACGGCCTGACCGTCGTAGTGCGTGTGGATGTCGACGACACCGGGGGTGACCAGGAGGCCGTCGGCATCCACCACACGGGTGGCGTTGCCGCTCACCTCACCCACCTCGGTGATGACGCCGTCGGTCACGGCGACGTCGCCCACGAACGTGGGGGCGCCGGTGCCGTCGGCGATGCGGCCGTTGCGGATGACGAGATCGTGCATCGGGCGACGGTAGCCCAGGCCCGCCCGTGAGGTCAGGCGAGGAGCCGACCGTCCCAGCCGGCCTTGGCCGCGGCCGCGGCGTAGGTGCTGTCGAGGAACTCTCGCACGGCGGCCGCGGGATCGTCGGCGGCCCGCACGTCGTCGTAGCGGAGCACGAACTCGCCGAGACCGCTGTCCCAGGCCGCCGCGGCCGGTTCGATGCCCGCGACCTCGATCCCGTCGGGCTTCGGCGCCGCGTAGGCGTAGAACGCGGGCTCGGGGAACGAGTCGCTGCCGGGCCAGAAGCCCGCGGCGTACTGGTCGGCGCTCCCCGGTTCGCCGGTGAAGCGCGTGACGTTGAGGTCCATCGAACCCCAGAAGAACTGGGTGCGCGACGCGCGGCCCGCGAACGCGCCGCGGAACTCGTCGAACACCGGCACCAGCGACGCCAGCACCGTGTGGAACCGCGTGGCCGCGGCGCCGTCGTACTCGCGGGGACGGTCGTCGTCGGCGAACGGCACCGGGTCGGCGACCTCCTGCGGGGTGCCGGCCAGCTCGACGGTCGCGCCCAGCGAGGCCAGCGCGTCGAGGAAGCCCGCGTGGAACACCGCGACCGTGGGGGCCGCCATGGCCACCCGCGCGGCGTCGCCGAGCGACGACCGCACCACCACTTCGTGGGCCCGGAGGTCGGCTTCCGCCTCGACGAGGACACGGCCGTCGGCAGTCGGGACCGGAACGGGCCCCGTGGTCAGCCCTCGGGCCGACACGTACAACGTGATGTGCGCCCACTCGGGCTCGCGGGGCGAGCACGCGACGCGCAGCTTGCCCAGCACCTGCGCCTCCAACTGGAGGAGGGCGAGGGTTTCACGCCACTCGGCGTACGGGAGGGCGGGCCAGAGCCCCGAGGATGCGGCGGTCATGCACCACGTTCGCACGTGGCGCGCCCGGCCGCACGTCGGCGAGGATGACGCTCCGACCCCGGGGAGGGAATGCCATGCCCGAGTACGACCTCGACTGGATCATCTCGGTCGACGACCACGTCATCGAACCCCCGCACGTGTGGCAGGAGTGGGTGCCCGCGAAGTTCAAGGACCGGGCGCCGCGCATGACCACCGAGGACGGCGTGGAGCTGTGGCACTGGAACGGCAAGGTGTACCCGACCGCAGGCATGAACGCTGCCGCCGGGCGCGACCGTGAGGACTTCTCGCCGCTCCCCCTCCCCTACGCGGAGATGCGGCCCGGTTGCTACGACCCCAAGGCGCGCGTCGAGGACATGGACTGCGACCACGTGCTCGCGTCGATGCCGTTCCCCACCTTCCCCCGCCGCGGAGCCCGCTGTTCTCCGAGTGCGACGACCGCGACCTCGGCCTCGCATGCATCCAGGCCTACAACGACTGGATGATCGAGGAGTGGTGCGGCACCGCGCCCGGTCGGTTCATCCCGCTCGTGATCGTGCCGCTGTGGGACGGCACCCTCGCGGCGAGAGAGGTGGAGCGCTGCGCGGCGAAGGGTGCGAAGGCGATCACCTTCCCCGAGCTCACCGCGCCGCTCGGCTTCCCCTCGCTGCACGACCCGAGCCGCCACTGGGACCCGCTCTTCGCCGCGTTGCAGGAGACGGGCATGCCGGTGTGCACGCACATCGGGTCGTCGAGCTCGCTGCCGAACACCGCGCCCGACGCGCCGATGATCGTGTCCACCGCGATGGCGGTCATGAACTCGCAGCTCGCGTGCGCCGACTGGTTGTACAGCGGCGTGTTCCTGCGCTTCCCCGGGTTGCAGTTGTGCCTCTCCGAGGGCGGCATCGGGTGGATCCCATACATCCTCGAGCGGCTCGACCACGTGGTGGAGACGCAGCGCGCGTGGGTCACGAAGAAGCTCGAGCTCGACTTCTCCACCGGCAGCGTCACCCAGCTCTCCGAGATCGAGCGGGAGGACGGCATCGACCCGTTTTCGGTGCTGCCGTCGGTGCTGTTCAGGGAGCACGTGTACGGCTGCTTCATCCAGGACGAGTACGGCGCGGCCAACATCGACCGCATCGGCGCCGAGAACATCATGGTCGAGGTCGACTACCCGCACACCGACTGCACCTGGCCGAACTCGCTGGAGATCGCCCACCGGGCGCTGGCCGGGCGCTCCGAGGAGGAGCAGTGGCTGATCCTCCAGGGCAACGCGCGGCGCGTGTTCGACTTCGAGCCCGCGGCGCCCCCGGCGTAGGGTTCGCCCATGACCGAGCCCCAAGCCCAGGGACCCCTCGCGGGCATCCGCGTCGTCGACCTCACGATGAACCTGTCCGGCCCCTTCGGCACCATGGTGCTGGCACAGCAGGGCGCCGACGTGATCAAGATCGAGCGCCCGCCCGAGGGCGACATCCTGCGCCGGGTGGGCACGGGCCGCGGCGGGGTCGCCGCCTACTTCGTGAACACCAACTGGGGGAAGCGATCGGTCGCGCTCGACCTCAACGACCCGGAGCACAAGGAGGTGCTCTCGAAGCTGATCGCCACCGCCGACGTGCTGGTCGAGAACTTCCGGCCCACCGTGATGCCCGGTCTCGGCTTCCCGCCCGAGGAGCTCGTGGCGAAGCACCCGCGATTGATCTACGCGGCGGTGCGCGGCTTCCCGTCGAACTCACGCCTCGCCGACGCGCCCGCGTACGACCACGTGATCCAGGCGATGACCGGCTTCGGCGCCAACCAGGCCGACCTGAAGACCGGCGTGCCCGTGCTCGTGCAGCAGGCGCTCGTCGACAAGGTCACCGGCCTCACCACCGCGCAGGCCGTCACCGCCGCCCTGTTCGAGCGGGAGCGCACCGGAAAGGGTCAGCTGCTCGAGATCTCGATGCTGCACGCCGGCCTCGCGTTCCTGTGGCCCGACGTCACCACCAACGTCACGCTGGAAGGCGAGTTCGACAAGCTGCCGCCGCAGTCGCGCACGTTCCGCCTCACGCCCACCGCCGACGGTCACATCGCGATGATCACGGTCACCACCCCGCAGTGGGAGGGCCTGCTGCGCGCGGTCGGCCGCGACGAGCTCGTCGGCAACCCCGACTTCGCGACGCCGCAGAAGCGCGGGCGCAACGCCGCCGGCGTGATGAAGGAGATCGCCGCGTTCCTGGCGACGCTGCCCACCGCCGAGGTCGTCGAGCGGTTGTCGGGCAACGGGGTGCCGTGCGGTCAGGTGTCGTCGCTCGAGGACATGCCCGCGCTGGTGGAGTCGATCTCGCCCGGGTTCCTCGTGCACGAGGAGCACCCCGAGGTGGGCCCGATGATCCACCCGAAGCCCGCGGTGCAGTTCACCACCAACCCGGAGCTCCGCCCCGCCCCCGCCATCGGTCAGCACACCGACGAGATCCTCGCCGAACTCGACTGACCCCCGAACTTGCGTCGCTCGTCCCGGGTATACCGGGAACAATGACGCAAGTTCGGTTCTAGAGGGAGGCGAGGAGGGTGTGGAACTCCTCGAGCTGCAGTCGCAGCTGCGGGAGGCCGGCGTGTGGATCACCGTTGGCGTCGGGGACGCAGTAGCGGCTGACCATGATGCGGGTCGCGCCGGCGTCGACGTAGCGACGGAGGAAGTCGACGTCCATCTCCGCGGCGGGGTCGAAGCTGCCCGGCCACGCGCTGATCTCCACCGCCGCGGGGTCGCGCCCGTGCGCCGCCGCGATCTCGCGCACGCGTGCGGCCTTCGCCGCGAACTCGTCGGGTGAGATCGTGAACGGGAACCAGCCGTCGCCGATGCGCGCGGCGCGGTCGAGCGCGGCGTCGCTGTTGCCGCCGAGCACGATCGGCACCGCACCCCGCGCGGGCCGCGGTGTGGAGTACACGCGCTCGAACGAGAAGTGCTCACCCGCGAACGACGCGGGCGCCTCCGTCCACAACGCGCGCATCGCGCCCATGCACTCCTCCAGCCGCGCGCCCCGCTGACGGAACGGCGCGCCGACCGCGGCGTACTCCTCGCGCTGCCACCCGATGCCCAGTCCGAGCAGCATCCGCCCGTCGGAGAGGTTGTCGATCGTCGACACGCGCTTCGCGAGCACCGCGGGGCTGTGCAACGGCGCGACGACCACGCACGTACCGAGCTTCACTGTCGACGAGCACGCGGCCACGAAGGCCAGCGTCTCCAGCGGATCCGCCATCGGCACCGCACCCGACCCGGCGCCACGACCCGAGGCCATCTCGCCGTTCTCGGAGTACGGGTACTGCGGGTCGTAGTCGTGGGCGACGACGACGTGCTCGACGCCCCACACCGACTCCGCGCCGCAGCCCTCGACAACCGCGACCCACTCCCGCAGGAACGGGCCCGACGAGATCTGCCCGGGCGCGATGGGGAGCATCACGCCCAGGCCGACCATCGGAGATCTCGGGTACGAGCGGCCGGGCCGGGGGCGCCGGGTCAGGCGCCCGGCGCGGGCACCGACGCGGCGGCCGCGTCGGCAATGGCGGGCTCGGCGCCGGCCGGCGGCGGCGGCAACTGCGACTGCTGCTTGGCCGCGAGCTTGCGGGCCTTCTTGTCGCGCTGCTCCTGGCCGGCCGTGGGGATGATGCCCGACGGCTGACGGCCGATGCCGATGCCGGCGAGGCCGGGACCGAGGCGCTGCCACCAGTCGAGGAACGTGTTGCCCGGGAACTGGGCCGCGATCCACGCGAACGACGTGAGGAACAGGCCACCGAGCACGGCACCACTGACCACCGCGACACCACCCACCACGAGGAGCAGCAGCCAGCCGAGGCCGTTGAGCATCTCGAAGTCCTGGACGGTGGCCGTGCCCTGCAGGATGCCGAGCAGTGCACCGGCGAAGCCGGCGACCGCGGCCGACAGGATGAACACCAGCAGCTTGGTGACGATCTGGTTCACGCCGAGCGTGGCGCAGGCGGCGGGGCTGTCACCGAGGGCGGTGAGACGCCGACCGAAGCGGCTCCGGTGCAGCGCCACGACCAGCACGCCCATCACACCGAGCAGGAACGTGAACACGAACATCTGCCCCACGTCCTGGCCGAAGTCGATGCCGAGGAAGCGGAACGGCTCCTGGGTGTTCCACCCGAAGATGGTGAGGCCGCTGATGGGGCGGCCGTCGAAGCCGAGGATCTCGGGCTGCGGGAAGAACAGGAACGTGGCCATCTGCGCGAACGCCATCGAGGCGAGGGCCAGGTAGAGGCCCTGGAGGCGCAGCGCGGGGAGGGCCATCGCGATGCCGAACGGGATGGCGAACGCGGCGGCGACGAACAGCGTGCCGACGCTGCCGAAGTCCTTCGACCACTCGAGGTAGGCGAACGCGCCGGCGCCGGCGAAGGTGATCTGCGCGAGCGAGATCTGCTTCGACCAACCCGTGAGCGGCACCATCGACAGCATCGCCAGCGACGTGACGAGCGCGAGGGTGAGCGTGCGGACGTCGGTGCGGTCGATGCCGGCGGCACCGAGCACGAACACGACGGCGAACAGTACGGCCATGCCGAACGCGGCCTTCGGGATGGACGGGATGCGCGGCACCACGCTGCGGATCGCCTTCTTGCCGTGCAGGGCCGCCTGCGGCAGGAAGAGCAGGGCGAGGAACAGCATGATCTGCGGGATCGCGGCGGGGGCGGTGACCCAGCGGCCACCCCAGTTGAGGAAGTTCTGCTGGAACTCGAACACGAGACCGATCAGCAGACCGCCGAAGAAGGTGAGGGGCAGGCTCTTGAGCCGGCCGATGATCGCGGCGGCGAAGGCGGCGATGATCAGCAGGGTGAGCGTCTGCACGTCGAGGGTGGCGAGCTCCTCGGCGAGGAAGATGCCGGCGATGGCCGCCATCGACGAGCCGAGCGCCCACGAGAACATCGAGACGCGACCGGGGCGGATGCCGTTGAGGCTCGCGAGCTCGCGGTTGTCGACCACCGCGCGCATCGCCACGCCGAGGCGCGTCTTGGAGAGCAGGAACTTGAGGCCGATCGCCAGGCCGAGGCCCACGACGATCGTGATGAAGCGCGACCACGGCATCAGCGTGTCGCCGATGTTGAAGCCGGAGGTGCCGAAGAAGCGGTCGATGCGACGCGACTCCTGCGGGTCCCAGATCTTGGCGGCGAGACCCATGAGCATGAGCATCAGACCGACGGTGGTGACGATCTGCGCGACGAGCGGCGCGTCGGCCATGCGGCGCATCAGCACCCGTTCGATGATGGCGCCCATGAGCGGCGCCGCGACGAACACGGTGATCAGCAGCGCGACGAGTGTCTGCATGCCGAGGTTGACCCGCAGCTCCCAGAACACGTACGCCATGAACATGCCGATGGCGCCCTGGGCGAAGTTGAAGATGCCCGACGTGGTGTAGGTGACCACGAGGCCGGTGGCGGCAACCGCGTACACCGAGCCGAACGTGACGCCCGCGATGATCCAGAACAGGATCGAGTCGAAGGTGATCGGGTTCCCCGCCCACGACTCCTGCACGATGAAGCCCACGAAGATGGCGACGAAGATCGCCGCGAACAACGTGCGCCGGGATTCGGCCGACTTCGGCGTGAGCCGCTCGGTGATCGCCGCCATGTGGTGTTTCCCCCCGTGGAACTTGCGGTCGTGCTGGTGGTGCGAGTGCCGCATCATGCCGCCCTCGCGCCTGTCAGGTCAATGCGAAGAGCAGGGAATTTGCGACGCCCGGGCACCCCGGCGTGAGGCGCAGGGTACCCGGGCGTCGTCGTACACGTGTGTCTTGGTCTCGGACCGATCAGCTGGTGCCGAGGAGGTCGAGCTTGCGCTCGATGCTGCCGCCCTTCGGGCAGGCGAACGTGCCGGGCTTGGTGGGCTCGACCCGCACGAACTCCCCGTTCTTCACCTGGTTGAGCACCGAGCAACTCGAGATCTGACGCCCGGCGAGGTCGATCGGGGCCATGATGCCGTCGGCGTCGAACTTGTTGATCTTGTTGAGCTGCTCGAAGATCGTCTTGCGGGTGACGCTGTTGACGCCACCGGCCTTCACCTGAGCGTTGACCGCGTCGCGGAAGGCGACACCGGCGGCCCAGGCGTAGATGCCGAAGCTGGCGATCTTGTCGGCGCCCGTGTACTTCACGTAGTTCGCGAGCATCGGGTTCGCCTTCTGGTCCGCCTTGTTGTAGAAGGGCAGGAACAGCGTGTCGGCGTACTGGCCCTCTGCGTCAGCCCCGCCGGCGGTGATGAACTGCTTGTCGTAGCACGACACGCCGCAGTCCCAGACCTTGGCCTGGACGCCCTGCAGTGCGGCCTCCTTGCGGAGGTTCACCGTGCAGGCGTAGCCGCCGGTGCACTGGGCGTAGTTCGAGCCGCTGGTCTTCATCTGCTGCACGAACGGCGTGTAGGCCGACTGCGGGTCACGGCCGGAGACGTTGAAGTCGCCGTCGGACTTGATGCCCTTGTCGGTGCCGCCGATGTCGCGGAGGGCGCCGAGGCTGGCGAACGACGAGTCACGGGCCGACTTGGAGTCGGCGCCGAAGATGTACACGCCGTGCAGGTCCTTGCCGTACTTCTTCTGGTAGTAGATGCCGCGGGCGACGTTCGCGTGGAACGTCTGCGGGTGCTGGTCCTTGGTGGAGCAGACCACCTGCGGCGGCGCGATCGGGAACGACTGGTCGGAGCACTGCTGCACGATGGCGGTGGACACGAACGGGATGTCGGGCAGGCCCGTCACCGCGCCGGTGGAGTCCTTGCAGTTGCGCATGTCGTCGACCGACGTGAGGAACACCGCCGAGGTGCCCACCGTGGCGACGTCGTTCTCACACGCCTTGATCTCCGCGTTGCGGGTCTCGGTCGGGTTGAGCTTCGAGTCGTAGAAGTCGACCACGAGCTTGCGCCCGGCCAGACCGCCACCGCCCGCCTTGCTGTTGATGTACTTCGCGAACCCGGCCATCGCGTCGGGCGACGCCTTGAACAGGTTCGGTGCGATCGCGTTGTCGACGTCGGCGATGACGGCGATGTGGATCTCCTTGTCGGTGATGCCGACGTCGGTGGCCGTGGGCTTGTCGTTCCCGCTCGACTGGGCGCCGGCCGTTGCGGCCATGGTGCCCACGCCGAGGGTGACGACGATGCCCAGCGCCAACCAGCGCATGCGCTTCATGTTCCCCCCATAGGAAATGGTTCTTCGGTGCCCGTGACCCGGGCGACCGTGATCTGACGGAGCGTCAGATTGCGTGGGAGCATACGACGGCACTTCGACCGTTACAAGGCACCCCAGAATTGGGGGTGGAATTGGCGAAGGCGCGCCCCCGAGGCGCGCGCCTTCCCCGTGTCGACCGCGTCGACGCGTCTAGCTGACGGCACCGCCGAGGTAGGCCTCCTGGAGGACCTCGGCGACCTCGGCCGGGTTGCCCTCCTTCTGGATGGAGCCGTGGAGGATGACCGCGGCGACGTCGGCGACGCCGAGCACCTCGTGGGCGAACTGCTCGACCACGAGGATCGAGACGTCCTCGGCGGCGATGCGCTTCACGACGTCGTAGAGCTCCGCGACGACCAGCGGCGCGAGCCCCATCGACAGCTCGTCGAGCATGAGCACCTTCGGGCTGGTCGCGATCGCCCGCGCGATCGCGAGCATCTGCTGCTCACCACCGGAGAGCGTGCCCGCAGTCTGCTTTCGCCGCTCCTTGAGCCGCGGGAAGCGCGAGTACGCGGCCTCCTCGATGTCGGAGAACGACGTACCGGTGTAGGTCATCGTGCGCAGGTTCTCGAGCACGGTGAGGTTCGGGAAGATGCCGCGGCCCTCGGGCACGGTGCACAGACCGGCGCGTGCGAGCGCGTCGGGAGCCTTGCCGTTGATGCGCTGGCCCTGGAAGTACACGTCGCCGGCGTTGGGCGACACGATGCCGCCCGCGACCTTGAGCGTGGTGGTCTTGCCGGCGCCGTTCGGGCCGAGCAGCGCGTACACGGTGCCGGGCGGGATCGAGATGTTCACGCCGTGGAGCACGTCGATGCTGCCGTACCCGGCGCGGATGCCGCTGAGCTGCAGCGCGGCACCGGGATCGATCCCCGCCGGCGTCGCCGGGGGCGCGTCGTCGGGCGCCGCGGGCGCCGACGAGCCGTTCACCGTGACCGTGGACGGCAGGACGATCTCGTCGTCGGAGGGCGCGGCGTCGGTCTCGGCGTGCACCTCGGCCTGCAGCGCGCTCACCTCCTCGAGCAGCGCGGCCTGCTCCGCGGGCACCTCTTCCTTCTCGTCGCCCTCACCGAGGTAGGCGGCGCGCACGATCGGGTTGGCCTGGACCTCTTCGGGGTTGCCGTAGGCGATGATCTGGCCGAAGTCGAGCACGTTGATGTGGTCACACGTGGTCATGACCATGGCCATGTCGTGCTCGACGAGCAGGATGCCGAGGCCCGAGCCCGCGAGCTCGCGCAGGAGGTCGGAGAGCTCCTCGGTCTCCTGCTCGTTGAGACCCGACGACGGCTCGTCGAGGAGCAGGAGCTTCGGCTTGGTGGCGAGCGCACGCGCGATCTCGATGAGCCGCTGCGTACCGGTGGGCAGCTTCTCCACCCGGTTGTCGGCGACCGACTCGAGACCGATGCGCTCGATCAGCTCGTCGGCGAGGGCGCCGGGGCTGAACTTCTCGCGCGAGTAGCCCTTCTTCATCTCGGCGGCGACGAGGATGTTCTCTCGCACGCTGAGCGAGCCGAACGTCTCGAGCCGCTGGAACGTGCGGCCGATGCCGATGCGCGCCCGCTTGTGCGGCTTCATGTTGGTGATGTCGCGGCCCTCGAGCGTGAGGCGGCCGTTGGTCGGCGCCTGCAGGCCGGTGATCACGTTGAACAGCGTGGTCTTGCCCGCGCCGTTCGGGCCGATGAGGCCGGTGACCTCACCGACGGGGACCTCGATGTTGACGTCGGTGAGGGCCTGGAGGCCTCCGAACCGGACGGCGACGTGCTCGACAGTCAGCAGGGTCACAGCGGACCACTCCCCCCTGGGATCGCTTCCTCACGTGGGACCGTGAGGCCGCGGACGATACATGACGACGGGTGGCCCCGTCACGGTCCCGGCCGCGAATTGTTCTCCGAACGGCTGCCAGAAAGTGCAGGTCAGCCGTTCTTCGGCAGTTCGCGGAAGGCCTTGCCCTTGTCGCCGCTCGGCTCCTTGGGCAGCCCCAGGACCCGCTCGCCGATGATGTTGTGCTGGATCTCGTCGGTGCCGCCGTAGATCGGCGGACCCTGGGCGAAGAGCATGCCTTCGGTGACCCTGGCGTACTCGCTCCGGCCCGTGGCCGCGGCCAGCGCCTCGTTGTCGGCCCCGCTGTAGCCGTGGAGCGTGGCGTAGGGGCCGAGGATGGCGCCGCTCGTGTCGCGCTGGAGGCGCAGGATCCGGCTCATCGACAGCTTCATGATGTTGCCGAGACCCGGGATGTCCTTGCCCTGCGCCCGCAGGCCCCGTTGGCGGAGGTTCGTGTAGCGGGAGATCTCGTTGTACGTGAAGAGCTGGGCGAGGTTCTGGCGGATCGCGGGGTCGTCGGCCACGCCGTTCTCGCGGGCGAACCGGATGAGGCGCTCGTGGCTCTTGCCGCCACCGCCGCTCGACTCGAGCTTGTCGCCGCCGCCGGCGAGGTCGCCGGCGCGCTTCTCGAGGTCGCCCGACAGGGTTCCCGGCAGGGCCGAGCCGCCGGCGCCGCCGCCGCCGGCGCCGAGCCCGGTGCGCTCGAACATCAGCGTGGTGTTGGCAACGGCCCAACCGTTGTTGATGCCGCCGATCGCGGCGTCGTCACGGACGCGCACCTCGCTGAGGAACACCTCGTTGAACATCGCGCGGCCGGTGAGCTCGCGCAGTGGGCGCACCTCCACCCCGGGCTGGTGCATGTCGAACGCGAACCAGGTGATGCCCTGGTGCTTCGGCACGTCGGGGTCGGTGCGGGCCAGGAGCATGCCCATGTCGGCCCAGTGGCCGCCCGACGTCCACACCTTCTGGCCGGTGACGACCCACTCGTCGCCGTCCTTCTCGGCCTTGCAGTTGAGGCCCGCGAGGTCGGAGCCGGCACCGGGCTCGGAGAAGAGCTGGCACCACGCCTTCTGGCCGGTGACGATGTCGCGCAGGTACGCGCGCTTCTGCTCGTCGTCGCCGTGCGACCAGATCGACGGCCCCGCGAGCAGCGTGCCGAGACCACCGGGCGCGGCGAGCGCACCGAAGTCGGCGATGGTCTGGCTCACGCGCAGCGCCTCGGCGCGCGGCAGGCCCTTGCCGAACCAGTCCTCGGGCCACGCGGGCACGGCCCACCCCGACGGGCCCAGGCGCTCCCACCACTCGGCCACGGTGAGGTCGGGGTCCCAGTGCTCCTCGAGCCAGGCGGTGACCTCGGCGACGACGTCGCTCATGTCCGTCTCCTCCTACTCGCTACTCGGCCAGCAGTTCGCTGATGACCTTGAGCTCCGCGAACGCGTTGCGGAAGATCTTCGGGTCGTCGACGGAGTCGATCTCGGCCCAGTGGTCGCGCACGTCCTCGAGCGTCATGCCGCCCTTCTGGAAGTAGCCGGGGCCGACCCCCACGAACACGCGGGCCATGCGGCCGGCACCGACGGTGAACACCTCACCCGACACCGGGCAGTCCTCGTGGGCGAGGAACGCGACCAGCGGCGACACGTACTCCGGCGCGAGCTGCTTCGACAGCTCCTCGCCGAAGATCTCCTCCGTCATCCGGGTGCCCGCGCTCGGCGCGATCGCGTTCGCCTTGATGTTGAACTTCGCACCCTCGATCGCGAGCACGTGCGTGAGACCCACGAGGCCCATCTTCGCGGCTCCGTAGTTGGCCTGGCCGAAGTTGCCGAAGAGGCCCGCGCTCGACGACGTGGAGATGATGCGGCCGTAGTTCTGCTCACGCATCAGCTTGTAGGCGGGCTGGGTGACGTGGAACGCGCCGCGCAGGTGCACGTCGATCACCGCGTCGGTGAGGTCGGGCGTGAGGTTGTGGAACGACTTGTCGCGCAGGATGCCGGCGTTGTTCACGACGATGTCGACGCGGCCGTAGGTGTCGAGCGCGGTCTGCACGATCGCGGCGCCACCCTCCGCGGTCGCGACCGAGTTGGTGTCGGCCACGGCCTCGCCGCCGGCCGCGGTGATCTCGTCGACCACGCGCTGGGCGGGGCCGGCGTCGCCACCGGTGCCGTCGACCGCGCCACCGAGGTCGTTCACCACGACCCGGCAACCTCGCTGCGCTAGCAGCAGTGCGTGTTGGCGGCCGAGGCCACCGCCCGCACCGGTGATGATCACAACCTGTCCGTCGAAACCGACGTCCGCCATGTGGGAATCCTCCTGGATGGGGCCCGCGTGGACCGCAGGAAAACCTACCGCCGGGTAGCGGCACTACCCCCAAGCGGACAGCACGGTGTCGACGTCGGTGAGGGTGGCGACCCACGAGAGGGTGTGGTCGAGCACCTGGCGCGCGTACTCCTGCGGGACGCCGGCCACGCCGTCGACGGGGATGACGATGCGGTAGCCGAGGTCGGCGGCCACCAGGCTGAGGCCGAGCAGCGCCTCGTTCACGCTCACGCCGATCGGCACGATCGTGCGCACGCCGAGGTTGCGCAGGAGCGGGTCGAGCTCGGTGCCGGTGAACGGTGTGAGGCCGTGGATGCGGTGCACCACGATGTCCTCGGGCTCGGGACCGAGCTCGGGGATGAGCTCCGTGGGCGGGGTGCCGTCGGTCATCGCGATCGGTTCGCGGGTGGAGAAGGCCATCATCCGGTTGTTCACCGTGATCCCGGCCTTGTCGGCCCGGATGCCGACGGTCGCGTGCACCACCCGGACCCCGGCGGCGCGGGCGCCGCGCACGAGGCGGGCACCGTGCTCCACGATGCCCACTTCCGCGGCGGCCTCGGGCAGGCCGGGCACGAACGCGAGATCACCGATGGTGCCCCGTTGCATCTCGCAGGTGACCACCGCGGTCTCGTGCGGGGCGAGGAGGTCGTTCACGTCGATCGGCACGGCGCGGAGTGTAACGACGTGCGGCCCGGTCCACGACGGGCCACCGTCTGCGAGACTGCGCGCATGAGAGCGGTGCGAGCAGACGGCAACGGCGGCGTGGCGGTGGTGCAGGTGGAGGTCGCTCCGCCGGAGGGCATGGTCGACCCGGTGCGGGTGCGCGTCGCCGCGTGCGGCATCTGCGGCTCCGACCACCAGCTCGCCCGGTGGAACCTGCCGGCCACGCTCGGCCACGAGTTCGCGGGCTTCCTCGACGACGGCACCGCGGTCACCGTGCGGCCCGACGTGTGGTGCGGCGAGTGCGAGCGCTGCCTCGCGGGCGAGAGCGAACTGTGCACCGTCGCCGACAAGCTCATGCACGGCGTCAACATCGACGGCGGTCTCGGCGAGGTCGTGTGGGCCGATCCGCGCCGTCGTGCCGCTGCCCGAGGGCGTCCGGCCGGTCGACGCCGCTTTGGTGGAGCCGTTGTCGGTCGGCCTGCCGCGGTCAACCGCATCGACCCCGCGACCGCGGGCCGCATCTGCGTGATCGGCGGCGCGGCCATCGGCCTGGCCGCGGCGGCCGCGCTGCGCGCGACGTCGCGGTCGACCTCGAGGCCCGCCACCCGCACCAGTGGGAGGCGGCCGAGAAGCTGGGCGCGGTCGCGGCGCGAGCGGTGAGTACGACGTCGTGATCGACGCCGCGGGCACGCAGTCCGCGCCGACCAGGCCGTCGCGCTGCTGCGCCCCGGCGGCACCCTCGTGGAGGTCGGCACCTGGTGGGACCCGGTGCAGCTCGGCACCGGGTTCCTCATGAAGGAGATCCGCCTGCTGCCGGCGACGATGACCGGCCACGCCCACGGCGACCTCGAGTTCGCGCACTCGGCCGCGTTGCTCGCCGCCCGACCGGAGATCGTCGACGCGATCGTCACCCACCGCTTCGGGCTCGACGACGCGGTCGAGGCCTTCCGGGTGAGCGCCGACCGCGGTGCGGGCGCGATCAAGGTGGTCGTCGAGCCCTGACCGGGCCCGGACGAGCGGTGGTCGCGCGACCGTAGACTGCGCCGCGCCCGGCGCTGCGCCGGCGCACGACCGATCGGGGGGACGATGAAGGTCGGCGAGCTCGAGATCCTGCCGGTGTTCGACGCGAAGGCGGCGATCCCGCCGGCCTCCGCCTACATGTTCGGCATCGAGGAGGGCGAAGGCGGCAAGGGGACGAACCCCGACGACTGGGCACCGCACGCCGACCTGCTCGACGCCGAGGGCCGGCTCGAGATCCACATGGGTGGCTTCCTCGTGCGCACCGGCGACCGCCGAATCCTCGTCGACGCGGGCATGGGGCCCGACCCGATCTTCGGGGGCGACCAGGGTGGCGTGCTGCTCGACAGCCTCGCCGCGTACGACCTCGGCGCCGACGACATCACCGACGTCGTGCTCACCCACCTCCACTTCGACCACGTCGGCTGGGTCTCGCGCGACGACACGCCGGTGTTCACCAACGCGACCTACCGCTGCCACCAGGCCGACTGGGACCACTTCGTCGGCACCGACGAGGTGGCCACCACCAAGATGACGCCGGTGCGCGAACGCTTCGAGCCCTTCTCGACCGACCACACGCTCGCGCCCGGGGTCGACACTCGCCTCTGCGCGGGCCACACGCCGGGAAGCACCATCCTCGTGTTGTCGTCGGGCGCGGCGCGGGCGATGTTGATCGGCGACGTCGTGCACTGCCCGGTGGAACTGCTCGACGACGAGTGGGGCGGCCTCTCCGACGTCGACCCGGTGGCCGCGCAGCGCGCCCGCAACGCGCTCGCCGCCGAACTGGAGGGCACCGACACCCCCGTGGCCGCCGCCCACTTCCCCGGCTTGCAGTTCGGACGCCTCATCGCCGGCGAGGGCAAGCGGGCCTGGACCTTCGGGTGAGCAGCAAGTGAGCTGCGCCTCGACCGCGACCTTCGACACGATCGTCGTCGGCGCAGGATCGGCAGGCATCCCCCTCGCGGTGCGCCTCGCCGAGCGCGGCCGCACCGTGCTGCTCCTCGACGCCGGCCCCGACGTGCGCCCCGCCGACTTCCCCGACGAGCTGCGCTACCTGTCGCGCGGGCTGCTGCCCGAGCACGACTGGGGCGACACCGTGCGCTCGCACAACGAGCGCGAGCACGCGTACCGGCGCGGCCACCTCGTCGGCGGGTCGTCGGCGACGAACGGTGGCGTCGCGATGCGCGCCGAGGCCGCCGACTTCGCCGCGTGGCCGGAGGGTTGGCGCTACGACGACCTGCTCCCCGCGTTCCGCCGGTCCGAGCGCGACGTCGACTTCCCCGATGCGCCGTGGCACGGCGACGCGGGTCCGATCCCGATCCGCCGGTGGGCGGAGCGCGAGTGGGTCGAGCTGCAGCGCGGCTTCGTGCGCGGTTGCGTCGCGGTCGGGCACGCCGTCTGCCCCGACCACAACGAGCCCGGCACCACCGGGGTGGGTCCGATCCCGATGAACCGGGAGGGACTGGAGCGCATGTCGACCGCGCGCACCTACCTCGAACCCGCGCGTGACCGGCTCGCGAACCTCACGGTGCGCGCCGGCGCGCACGTGCGGCGGCTGCTCCTCGACGGCGGGCGCGCGACCGGCGTCGAGCTCGTCGACGGCGAGGTGCTGCCCGCCGGCGAGGTGGTGCTCTGCGCCGGCTTCGTGCAGGACCCGCTGCTGCTGTGGCGCTCGGGCATCGGCCCCGCCGACCGCGTGCGGGCGCTCGGCGTCGCGCCGGTGGTCGACCTGCCCGGCGTGGGCGCCAACCTCAGTGACCACTACGTCATGAACTTCGCCACGCCGGTCGACCCCGACGTGATCCCCGACGACGCCCCCAACCTGCAGACCATCCTGCGGGCCACCGCGCCCGGCAGCGAGCGCGTGAACGACCTCCAACTCACGCCGTGGGTGCGTCGTCACGCCGACGGCCGTCGCGAGCTGGGCATGAGCGTGTCGTTGCAGCTGCCCGTGGGTGTGGGGAGCGTCACGCCGCGGAGCGCCGATCCGGCCGACCTCGCCGACATCCGCTGGTCGTTCACCGGCGAGGTCGAGAACGTCCGCCGGTTGCGGGAGGGCATGCGCATGGCGGCGCAGGTCGCCGACGCCTCGGGCCTCGCGACCGACCGCGCCGCGCTCGACGCCGAGCTCGCCCGCACCGACGTCGAGCTCGACGCGCTGGTGCACCACGAGCACGGCGCGTTCTGGCACGGCTGCGGCACCTGCGCGATGGGCGACGACGACACCGCCGACGCGGTGGTCGATCCCGAGTGCCGGCTGCGCGGCGTCACCAACGTGCGCATCTGCGACACCGCGGTCATCCCGACCGTGCCGTCGTCGAACACGAACATGGTCACCGTCGCGCTCGGTGAGCGCCTGGCCGACCTGATGGAGCCGATCGCATGAGTGGCGGGATCCTGCTGACCGAGGTGCGCGACCGCGTCGCAGTGCTCACCATGAACCGCCCCGAGGCGCGCAACGCCTTGTCGCGCGAGCTGCTCGCCGCGCTGCCCGCCGCGATGACCGCCTGCGAGGCCGACGACGCCGTCGACGTGGTGATCCTCACCGGCACCGATCCCGCGTTCACCGCCGGCATCGACCTGAAGTCGCTCGCCGCGGGTCCCGCCGCGGGTACCACCCCGCCGTCGTCGGCCCCGGCCCCGGGCACGCGCCAGGAGCCGTTCCCGCAGATCTCCAAGCCGGTGATCGCCGCGGTGAACGGAGCGGCGGTCACGGGCGGCCTCGAGGTGGTGCTCGCCTGCGACTTCGTGATCGCGTCGGAGCGCGCCCGCTTCGCCGACACGCACGCCCGCGTCGGGATCATGCCGGGCTGGGGGCTCACCGTGCGCCTGGCCGAGGCCGTCGGCCAACGGCGCGCCCGCGAGATGAGCACCACCGGCAACTTCGTCGACGCCCGCACCGCGTACGACTGGGGCCTGGTGAACCACGTCGTGCCACACGAGGAGCTGCTGCCGTACTGCCGCGCCCTCGCCGCCGACATCGTGTCGAACGACCAGCCCGGCGTGCGCGAGATCCTCGCCACCTACCGGGCCGAACTGGCGACGACCGCCGACGCGCAACTCGACCTCGAGAGCCGGCGCTCACGCGAATGGATGACCAACGGGGGTGGACGCCCCGACGAGATCGCGCGTCGCCGCGAGGCCATCGTGGCCCGCGGGCGCGCCCAGCAGGGAGACCCACGATGAGCAGCCTCGTACGCACCGAACGCCACGGCCACGTGCTCGTGGCGCACATCGAGCGCGAGGAGAAGCGCAACGCGATCAACGAGGACATCACCCTCGGGATCGACGCCGCGCTCAACACGCTCGACGACGATCCCGAGCTGTGGGTCGGCATCCTCACCGGCACGCCCAACGTGTTCTCGGCCGGCACCGACCTCACCGGCACGATGCCCACCAGCGCGCGCGGCGGCGAGTACGGCATCATCCGCCGGTCGCGGGCCAAGCCCCTGATCGCCGCGGTCGAGGGCTTCGCGGTCGGCGGCGGCTTCGAGATCGTCCTCGCGTGCGACCTCGTCGTCGCGTCACGCACTGCGACGTTCGGTCTCCCCGAGGTGAAGCGTGGACTCATCCCCACCTGCGGCGGACTGTTCCGCGGGCCGCGTGCACTGCCCCTCAACGTGGCGCGCGAGATGATGCTGACCGGCGACTCCATCGATGCCGAACGCGGCTACGCGGTCGGACTGGTCAACACCGTCACCGACCCCGGTGGCGCGCTCGACGGCGCGCTCGCCCTCGCCGAACGCATCTGCGCGTGCGGACCGAACGTGGTGCGCATCAGCATGCAGGCGATCGACGAGGTGGTCGCCGCCGACGACAACGACGACTGGGACGTCACGGCCCGCGCCACCCATGCGATGGTGGCGGCACCCGACAAGGACGAAGGCATGCGCGCGTTCTTCGAGAAGCGCGCGCCGAACTGGGAAGCGGTGTAGCGGGTGCACATCGAGGGCTTCGAGATCTCGGTCACCGACGAGGAGATCGAGGGACTGCGCGCCGCGCTGCGGCACACGCGCTGGCCGCGGCAGGTCCAGGGCGCCGGCTGGGGCGAGGGCACCGACCTGGCCTACCTCCGGGATCTCGTCGCGTACTGGGCCGACGGGTTCGACTGGCGCGCCGTGGAGACGCGCCTGAACGACGAGCCCCAGTTCGTGGCGCGCGTGGGCGAGGCCACGGGCGAGCCGATCGACGTGCACTTCGTGCACCGGCGCGGGGTGGGGCCCGCACCGCTGCCCCTCGTGCTCACCCACGGGTGGCCCAGCACGTACTTCGAGTACCACGCGGTGATCGGCCCGCTCGCCGACCCGGGTGCGCACGGCGGCGACCCCGCCGACGCCTTCGACGTGATCGTGCCGTCGCTCCCCGGCTACGGCTTCTCGTCGATCCCCGCGCAACCCGGCACCGGGCCTTCACGCATCGCGGCACTCTGGGACGAGTTGGTCACCGGTCTCGGTTACCAGCGCTACGGGGCCGCGGGCTGCGACTGGGGTGCGCTCGTCACGAGCCTCATGGGCCTCGACCATCCGGAGCACCTGGTGGGCATCCACCTCGGGATGCTCGCCCTGCGCGCCCGTGACCGGGCGGAGCCCACCGCCCCCGACGACGTCGCCGAGGAGCAGGCGTTCTCGGCGCGCAGCCGCTCGTGGGCGCGCGTCGAGGCCGCGTACACCGACATCCAGGGCACCAAGCCGCAGTCGCTCGCGTACGGGCTGAACGACTCCCCTGCCGGCCTCGCCGCGTGGATCGTCGAGAAGTTCCGGGCGTGGGGCGACACCGACGGCGACGTCGAGTCCGCGTTCACGCGCGACGACCTGCTCACCAACCTGTCGATCTACTGGTTCACCCAGACGATCGGGAGCGCCAACCGACTCTACCTCGAGGGCCGCCGCAACCCGCGCCGACTCGCGGAGGGCGAACGGGTGACCGTGCCCGCCGGGTTCCTGCTCGAACGCGCACTTCCCGACGGGCACGTCACGCCGAACATCGGGCCACCGCCCCGCCGACGTGCTGAGATGGTGTTCGACGTGCAGCGGTGGACCATCGCCGAGCGGGGGGCCCACTTCCCCGCCTGGGAGACGCCCGAGCTCTACATCGACGACGTGCGGGCGTTCTTCCGCGACCTGCGCAACTGAAGACCGACGCATCGCCCAGGGGGGACGGATGGACACGCCCACGATCGACCTGCTCGACATGGACCGCTTCCAGCGGCTCGAGCACCACGAGATGTTCCGGTACCTCCGGGCCGAGAACCCCGTGTCGTGGCACGACATGCCCGGCGAAGACGGCTTCTGGGCGCTGGTGAAGCACAAGGACGTCGTCGAGGTGAACCGCGACGCCGAGCGGTTCTCGTCGGAGCGCGGCGGCACCACCATGTACGACAACCGCGGTGGCACCGAGGGCTTCGACATGCGCGGCGTGATGATGCTCGAGACCGACCCGCCCCGGCACACGCGCTACCGCCTGCTCGTGAACAAGGGCTTCACCCCTCGCATGATCGGCGTGCTCGAGCAGTACCTGCGCAACCGCGCCACGCTCATCGTCGACAACGTCATCGAGCGCGGCGAGTGCGACTTCGTCGTCGACCTCGCGTCCGAGCTGCCCCTGCAGGCGATCGCCGAGATCATGGGCGTGCCGCAGGAGGACCGGAAGCTCATCTTCGAGTGGTCGAACGCGATGGTCGGCGCCGACGACCCCGAGTTCGCGGCGTCGCCCGACGAGGCGATGACCGCGTCGGCCCAGCTCTACGCGTACGCGAACGACCTGGCGAAGCAGCGGCGAGTCGACCCGCGCGACGACATCGTCACCAAGCTCATCAACGCGGAGATCGAGGGCGACCAGCTCAGCGAGCTCGAGTTCGACATGTTCATGCTCCTGCTCGCGGTCGCGGGCAACGAGACCACCCGCAACACCACGGCATGGGGCATGTGGGCGCTGATGCAGCACCCCGACCAGTACGCCGCGCTGCGCGGCGACATGGACAACCTCCTCGGCCCGGCGGTCGAGGAGATCCTGCGCTGGGCGTCGCCGGTCATGTACTTCCGGCGCACGGCCACCTGCGACACGGAGATCGCCGGTCAGGAGATCCGCGAAGGCGACAAGGTGCTGATGTGGCACATCTCCGCCAACCGCGACGAGGACGTCTTCGACGACCCCTTCCGCTTCGACATCACGCGTGACCCCAACGACCACGTGGCGTTCGGCGGCGGCGGGCACCACTTCTGCCTCGGCGCCAACCTCGCGCGTGCGGAGCTGCGCTTCATCTTCGAGGAAGTGCTCGAGCGCATCCCCGACATGCGCGCCGCGGCCCCGCCCGACATCCTGCGGTCGAACTTCATCGGCGGCATCAAGCACCTGCCGGTGACCTTCACCCCCGGTGCGCGCAAGGCCTGATCAGGCGACGACGCCGCGGACCTTCAGGTCGATGACGGTGTCCCAGTCGAGGCCGAGCTCGTCGACGAGGATCGTGTCGCCGTGCTCGTTGAACGCGGGCCCGCGTCCGGCGGGCGCGGGCTCCTCGTCGAACTGCACCGGGGTGGCGACGACGCGGTAGGGCTTGCCGTCGTGCGTCACGCAGTCCTGCACGTAGCCGTTCGCGATCGTCTGCGGGTCGGACGCGACCTCGAGGGAATCCTGCGCGACCGCCCACTGCGCCTTCATCCCGGTGAACGCCTCGCGCCAGTGCGCGAGCGGCTTCGCGGAGATCGTGTCCCACACGAGCCGGGCCGCGAGCGGCGCGTTCGCCATGAACGTGTCGGAGTCGGTGCCGAAGCGCGGGTCGTCGGCGTACTCGGGGATGCCGAGCCGCGCGCAGAACTCCGGCCAGTAGTGGAAGCCCTGCAACGCGGAGAACACGATGAAGCGGTCGTCGCTGGTGCGATAGGTGCCGACGATCGGGTTGGTCGGGGTGGCGATCTCGCCCTCGGCGAGCTGCTGGTTCCAGGCCTGGCCGGTCTGCTGCGAGATCGCGACCGCACCGCCGAGCGCCCACATGCCGGTGGCGAGCAGTGACACGTCGACCACGTGGGTGCGGCCGGTGCGTTCGCGGTCGAGCAGCGCCGTGGCGATGCCGCCTGCGATCACCATCGCGCCGAGGTTGTCGCCGAACGCGGGCGCGGGTTGGGTGGGCGGCATGGCCTGGTGCTTGGCGCGCAGCGTGTCGGCGACGCCCGAGCGGGCCCAGAAGCCGAGGAAGTCGTAGCCACCCGCGTTGACGTCGGGGCCACGCACGCCGTACCCGCTGCCGCGCACGTACACGATGTCGGGATTGTGCTGGCGCACCTCGTCGACGGTGATGTGCAGCTTCTCGCACACGTAGGGCAGCTTGTTCACGAGGAACACGTCGGCCTGCGCGATCAGCCGGTGCAGGATCGCCAGACCGTCGGGGTCGGCGAGGTCGAGGCCGAGACTGCGCTTGCCCCGGTTGGAGTTCTCCACCAGGACCTGCACGTCGGTGCCGAAGCCGAGGATGCCCACCTGCCCGAGACCGCGCATGGCGTCGCCCCGCTCGGGGTGCTCGATCTTGATCACCTCGGCGCCCCAGTCGGCGAGGATCGCGGACGCGAGGGGCACGAAGGTGTGCTCGGCCACTTCGAGGATGCGGATGCCCCGCAGGAGGTCGTTGCTCATCGGGGCGATCGTAGGGGCGACCCCGGTAACGTGACCGGCCGTGCGTACCGCAGTGCTGATCAAGCAGATCCCCGCCTTCGAGGAGATGGAGCTCGGCCCCGACGGCCGCCTCGTCCGTGACGGCCTCGACCTCGAGATGAACCCCTACTGCCGCCGGGCCGTCGCCCAGGGAGTCGCCCTCGCCGAGGGTGGTGACGACCAGGTCGTGTTCGTGACCCTCGGGCCGCCGCCCGCGGAAGACGTCTTGCGCGAGGCCCTGGCATGGGCGATCGAGCGCGGTGTCGACGCGCGCGGTCTGCACGTGAGCGACCCCACCTTCGCGGGGAGCGACACGCTCGCCACCGCGCGCGCCCTCGCCGCCGCGCTGGAGCACGCGGGCCCGTTCGACCTCGTGCTCGCAGGCCGCAACTCGGTCGACGCCGACACCGGCCAGGTGGGCCCCGAGCTCGCCGAGCTCCTCGACCTGCCCTTCCTCACCGGTGTGCGCCACCTCTCGATCGAGAGTGGTGTGGTCAGTGCGCGCTGCGAGCACGACGACGGCTGGGTGCAGGCCGAGGTCGCGCTGCCCGCGGTGCTGAGCACTGCGGAGCGGCTCATCGACCCGTGCAAGGTCGACCCGGCCGGGCGGGCCGCGGTGCCCGCCGAGCTGATCGACGTCGTCGACGCCGCGACCCTCGGCGAGGGGCCGTGGGGCCAGGCCGGAGCGCCCCACCTGGGTCGGCGACGTGAAGGTGCACGAGGTCGACGCGCAGGTGGTGCTCACCGGCACCGTCGAGGAGCAGGTCGCGCGGTGGAGCTGCTCGTCGAGCGCGGCGCGCTCGCGGGCGACGCCGCCACCGACGCCGCCGTGGTGCCTCCCGCCCGGGCGACCACCGGCCCGATCGTCGCGGTGGCCGCCGAACCACACCGCGAGCACGACGCCCGCGAGCTGCTCGGCGCCGCCGCCGCCCTCGCGGAGATCGACGGGTTCGCGGTGGCCGTCGTCTTCGGCGACGACCCCGACGAGACCCTTGCCACCTGGGGCGCCGACGCGATCGCGCGGGTCCAGGGCGCCGACACCGAGGAGGACGCGGCGGCGACGCTGAGCGCCTGGTGCGACGACGTCACACCGTGGGCCGTGCTCGCGCCGTCGACCGCATGGGGCCGCGAGGTCGCGCCGCGCGCCGCCGCCCACCTGGGCGCCGGCCTCACCGGCGACGCGGTCGACCTCGAGGCACGCGACGGTCGTCTCGTGGCGTGGAAGCCCGCGTTCGGCGGTCAGCTCGTGGCCGCGATCGAGAGCAACTCCCCCGTGCAGATCGTCACCGTGCGCGCGGGCGTGCTCCCCACCCCCTCACCGCGGGCCGCGTCGGCGGTGGTGTCGCGCGCGATCGGGACGAAGCACCGCGGTCCGCGTGAAGGTGCTCGCCCGCACCCGCGAGGACGACCTCGACACGCTCGCGGAAGCCGGTGCGGTCGTCGGCATCGGGCGCGGTATCGACCCCTCCGCCTACGACGACCTGCAGCCCCTGCTCGCCGTGCTCGGCGCCGAGCTCGGCGCGACGCGCAAGGTCACCGACAACGGCTGGCTCCCTCGGGCGCGCCAGATCGGCATCACCGGTCGCACCATCGCGCCGCGCCTCTTCGTGTCGATCGGCGCGAGTGGCAAGTTCAACCACATGGTGGGCGTCCGCGCGTCGGGCACCGTCCTCGCCATCAACCCCGACCCCGACGCCCTCGTCTTCGCAGTCTCCGACATCGGCATGGTGGGCAGCTGGCAAGAGGTGGTCCCCGCCCTCGTCAAGGCCTTGTCGAACGTCTGACGCGCAGCGTGCGGGCCGGGAGGCCCGCACCCGCCCGGCCAGAGAGCCGAGCGGCAGCGAGGCCAGCAAGGGAGGTACCCCGACCCGTACCCCCGTCAGATGTCGATCTGCTCCTCGTCCGTGAGCTCTTTACGCTCGCGGACGGGGAGTCGTTCGAAGCCGGCGGGGGGCTCGCGCCACGCCGGGGGCGGGTTGCCCGCCTCGGCGTCGCGGATCGCACGCCACACCTTCTCGGGCGTCAGCGGCATGTCGAGGTGGCGCACGCCGAGGTGGCTGAGCGCGTCGACCACCGCGTTCTGCACCGCGGGCGTGCTGCCGACCGTGGCCGACTCGCCGATGCCCTTGGCGCCGAGCGGGTTGAGCGGCGACGGCGTCTCGGTGTGCGCGACGTCCCAGTGGCGGAACTCCGCCGCGCTCGGCAGCGCGTACTCCGCGAGGGTGGACGTGAGCGGGTTGCCGTCGTCGTCGTAGACGAAGTGCTCGTAGAGCGCCTGCGAGATGCCCGATGCGAGACCGCCGTGCACCTGCCCGTCGACCAGCATCGGGTTGATGATGCGGCCACAGTCGTCGACCGCGACGTGCTTCACGAGGTCGACCTCGCCGGTGTCGCGGTCGATCTCGACCACGGCGACGTGCGCGCCGAACGGGAAGCTCGCTTCCGACGCCTTGAAGTCGTACTCGGCGGCGAGCGGCTCGCCCTGGCCTGCGGCCTCGGTCGCGACCTCGGCCCAGGTGAACGACTTCGACGGCGTGCCCGCGACCATGAGCCCACCGTCGCCGGTGACGACGATGTCCTCGGGCGCGGCCTCGAGCATGCCGGCCGCGATGTGGCGGGCCCGGTCGAGCACCGAGTGCGACGCAAGCACCCGCGCCCTGCGAGCTGCAGTGAGCGCGAACCACCGGTGCCGGCCCCCGCGGCACCTGCGCGGTGTCGGACTGCACGAACGTGATCTTGTCCATCGCGATGCCGAGCTCACCCGCCACGATCTGCGAATAGGCGGTGGCGTGCCCCTGCCCGTGCGCGGACGTGCCCGCCTTGATCGTCGCGGTGCCGTCGCCGTGCACCTCGACCGCGCCGTACTCACCGCTGCCCTGCGCGGTGATCTCCACGTACACCGCCATGCCGACGCCGAGCAGCTTGCCGTCGGCACTCTCGCGACGGGTGGCCTGCTCGGCGAGGAGCGCCGGGTAGTCGGCGATGCGCAGCGCCTCGGTGAGCGCCTTGTCGTACTCGCCGACGTCGTAGGTGACGCCGCTGAGCGTGGTGAACGGGAACTCCTCGGGACGGATGAAGTTGCGCCGCCGCAGCTCGGCCGGGTCGATGCCCAGCTCGTCGGCCGCGAGGTCCATCGCCCGCTCGATCAGCGCCGAGGCCTCGGGGCGGCCGGCGCCGCGGTAGGCCCCGAGGGGCGCGGTGTTGGTGACGACGGCCGCGCCGTCGAACCCGATCTTCGGGATGTGGTACACGCCCTGCGCCATCATCCGCGTGGGCCCGTTCGGGAACATGCCGCCGAACCCGCCGTACGCACCGGCGTCGCCGACGACCTGGCAACGCATGCCGACGATGGTGCCGTCGGTGTGGAAGCCGAGCTCCACGTACTGCACCTGGCCGCGACCGTGCGGCAGCGTGAGCATGTTCTCGGAACGGCCCTCGACGAACTTCACCGGGCGACCGAGGTCGAGCGCCAGCCGCGCGGCCACGATGCCCTCGGGCGACCAGTGCTTGCCGCCGAACGAACCACCGACGTGCGGCGCGATGAGCCGCACCTGGTCGGGCTCGAGGCCGAACTGCTGCGCGATGCGGCCCTTGATCATGTGCGGCATCTGGCACGCGAGATACACGGTGAGGCGGAACTCGTCGCCCTCGGCCCCCGGCACCACGAGCATCGCGGAGCCCTCCATCGGCACGACCGCGACGCGCTGGTTCTCGAACCGGCCGCGCACCACGACCTGCGCGCCCGCGAGCGGGTCGTACCCGTCGGGCTCGCGCTGGCCGAACACGAGGTTGGAGCCGATGTCGTCGAACAGCACGGGCGCCGACTCGCTCATCGCGGCTTCCATGTCGACGACGGGCGCGAGCGGCTCGTAGTCGACGATCACCTGCTCCGCGGCGTCGATCGCCTGGAGCTTGGTCTCGGCCGCGATCACCGCGATGGCGTCGCCGACGTAGCGCACGCGCCCCTTGGCGAGCGGGTGGTGCACGATCGCCGGGTTGAGCGGCATGAGCCCGGTGTGGCCCGGCAGGTCGAGGTCGTCGCCCGTCCAGATGCCGACGACGCCGGGCATCTCGCGTGCGGCGGACACGTCGACACCGGTGATCTCCGCGTGCGCGATGGTGGAGCGCACGAACGCCAGGTGCACCGTGTCGGGCAGCTGCATGTTGTCGATGTAGGTGCCCTGGCCGGTGAGGAGCGCGGGGTCCTCGACCCGGCGCACCGGCGCACCGACGAGCGAACCTGCACCGAAGGTCGTGGTCACTTGGTGCCCCCTGCGTTGTTCTCGGCCTCGATCTCGGTGAGCGCTCTGCGGACGAGCACGCGGGCGAGGTGCTCCCGGTACTCGACGGACGCGTTGAGGTCGGCGGGCGGCTCGGTGCCGTCGGCCGCGTGGGCGGCCGCGTCGTCGGCGGAGGCGCCCGAGCGCATGGAGTCCTCCACCGTTGCCGCACGCAGCGGCTTCGAGCCCATGTTCACCAGCGCGACACCCGGGGCATCGCCCCCGACCGCGGCGACGCCGACGATCGCCCAGTCCTGGGCGCGGCGGTTGAACTTCTGGAACGACCAGCCCGCGCCGTTGGTCTTGGGCACCCGCACCTCGGTGATGATCTCGTCGGGTGCGAGCGCCGTCTCCAGGAAGTCGACGAAGAAGTCGTCGGCGCTGATCTCGCGCTCCCCCTGCGGGCCGCGCGCCACGACGGTGCCCCGCAACGCGAGCACCACCGCGGGCAGGTCGGACGCGGGGTCGCCGTGGGCGAGGGACCCGCCGAGCGTGCCGCGGTGGCGCACCTGCGGGTCGCCCACCTGGCCGGCCGCGTGGCCCAGGATCGGCACCGCGCTGCGCACGAGCGCGTTGGTCTCGACGTCGTGGTGGCGCGTGAGCCCTCCGATCGCCACGTGGTCGCCGCCGTCACGCACGTAGGCGAGGTCGGGGACCCGGGCGACGTCGACCAGCACCGACGGTGTGGCCAGGCGCAGCTTCATGAGCGGGAGCAGCGAGTGGCCGCCGGCGATGAGCTTCGCCTCTTCGCCGTGCTCGCCGAGGAGGGCGACCGCGTCGTCGGCCGACTCCGCCCGCACGTACTCGAATGCCGCGGGAATCACTCGGCACCGCCCTTCGGCGGCACCACACCGCTCATCGCAGCGGAGCCGGCCATCACCGCGGCGACGATGTTCTGGTAGCCGGTGCAGCGGCAGAGGTTGCCCTCGAGCCCCTCACGCACCGCGTCCTCCGAGAGCGCACCCTGCTCCATCGCCAGCGACACCGACGCCATCACCATGCCCGGCGTGCAGTACCCGCACTGGAGCCCGTGGTGCTCACGGAACGCCTCCTGCATCGGGTGCAGGGTGTCGCCGTCGGCCAGGCCCTCGATGGTGGTGACCTCGTGGCCGTCGGCCTGCACGGCGAGCACCGTGCACGACTTCACCGACTCGCCGTCGAGCAGCACGGTGCACGCGCCGCACGACGTGGTGTCACACCCGATGTTGGTGCCGGTGAGCCCGACGACCTCCCGCAGGTAGTGGACGAGCAGCGTGCGCGCCTCCACCTCGTTGCGGGTGACGGTGCCGTTGACCGTGATCTCGACCTCGAGCGAGGACTGTTCTCTGGACATGGGCCGGACCTTACTTTCCCCGGCATGACAGCCGCGGCGAACCGGGTCGGCCCGGCGCGTACCGTGCGGCGATGCGATCCGCCGATTTCGACGACCCGGAGGTGCTCGCCGAGGTGCGGGCCGAATTCGACCGCTACGAGGCTGCGCTGGTCTCCAACGACCGCGAGGCGCTGGTCGAGTTCTTCCTCGACTCGCCCACCACGATCCGGTACGGCATCGACGACGCGCAGTACGGCCACGCCGAACTGGCCGCGTTCCGCCGCTCACAGGCGGTCGCGACCCCGCCGCGCGACCTGCAACGCACGGTCGTCACCGCGTTCGGTCGCGACGTCGCGGTCGCCAACACCGAGTTCGTGCCCCACGGCACCTCGGTGACCGGCCGGCAGTCGCAGGTGTGGGTGCGCACCGACGCGGGCTGGAAGGTCGCGAGCGCGCACGTGTCGTGGCTCGGCGGACGCGGTCCCGCGTCGTGACATCTCCCTGCTGACACAGACCGGGTAGTTGACTCGGTCAACTGACGGCTTCACGTTCGGCGGGTGACGTCACTCTGACCGGATCCCGTCCGCGTCCGTGCGCGGCGAGGAGTCGCTCAGCCGGACGACTTCCGGACGTCACCCCGGGCACATCGGGGGGCAACGCACCGTCCGTACCGTGACCTGCGTGTATACGGCGGGGTATACCGATCAGCTCTCTCGCGGCGAGCTCGTCTTCACCGAGTTGAAGGCGCGTCTGCTCGCCGGCGAGTTCCCGATCGGCGGGCGACTGGGCGAGGAGCGGATCGCGGGGCTCCTCGACGTGTCGCGCACCCCGGTGCGCGAGGCGTTGCACCGCCTCCACAGCGAGGGCTTCGTCCAGCGCCACGTGGACGGCGGCTTCACCCCCGTGGTGCCCGACGTCGTCGTGATGCGCCAGCTCTACGAGGTGCGCGTGTGCCTCGAGGTGCAGGCACTGCGCCGCCCCGGAGAGCTCGGGACGCGCCACGACACCGCCGCGCTGGAGGTGCTGCTCGAGGAGTGGCGCGCCCGTGCCCACACCGACGTCACCGCCGGCACCGACTTCGTGCTCGTCGACGAGTCGTTCCACCTCGGCCTTGCGGCTGCGGCGGGCAACGCCGTGCTGGTGGACGTGCTCCGTTCGGTCAACGAGCGCATCCGCATCGTGCGCATGCAGGACTTCACGACCGAGGACCGCATCCACGAGACGGTTGCCCAGCACCTCGGCATCGTCGAGGCCGTGCTCACCGCGGGCATCGACACCGCGGTCGCGCGCTTCGAGGACCACCTCGCCGAGTCGCTGCGGGTGGTCGAGCAGCGCACCCTCATGGCCATCGCCCGCATGAGCAGCCCGGAAGCGAGGTCGGCATGAGCACCACCCCCGAGTCGACGACCGACGTGGACATCGACCTCACCGAGCCCCGCCTCCGGGTGCGGGGCATGACGAAGCGCTTCGGGGAGGTCCTCGCCAACGACGCCGTCGACCTCACCGTCGCCCGCGGCGAGGTGCACGCGCTCCTCGGCGAGAACGGCGCGGGCAAGAGCTGCCTGATGAAGCTCGTGTACGGCGTGTACACGCCGGACGCGGGGACGGTGGAGGTCGACGGCGCGCCGGTGACCCTCCACTCCCCCGCCGCGGCGCGCGCCGCCGGCATCGGCATGGTGTTCCAGGACCTGCGGCTGATCCCCGCCTTCACGGTCACCGAGAACATCGCCCTCGCCCTCGACCTCAAGGGCCTGCGCTTCGACCGCAACGCCCTCGCACAGCAGATCCGCGAGGCGAGCGAGCGCTTCGGCCTCGCGGTGGAACCGGGCGCGATGGTGCGCCGCCTCTCGATCGGCGAACGCCAGCGTGTCGAGATCCTCAAGGTGCTGATGGCCGGAGCCCGGCTCGTCATCCTCGACGAGCCGACCAGCGTCCTCGCCCCGCAGGAGGTCGACTCGCTCTTCGCCGGCATCGAGATGCTGCGCGCTGAGGGCCTCTCGGTCGTCATCATCACGCACAAGCTGCGGGAGACACGCGCGATCGCCGACCGCGTGACCGTGTTGCGCGGCGGCAAGCTCGTGCTCGACGCCGTGCCCACCGCGTCGGTGTCGGACCCCGACCTCATCGAGGCGATGGTCGGGCGGCGCGTGCCCGCACTCGCGAACACGCGCACCGCACCGAGCGCCGAGGACCCGCCCGCGCTGCAGTTGCAGGACGTCACCGTCGCGGGCACGAAGGGTCGCCATGCGCTCGACCACGTGACGTTGACGGTGCGCTCCGGTGAGCTCATGGGCATCGCGGGGGTCGCGGGCAACGGCCAGCTCGCGCTCTACGAGGCGATCCTCGGGTTGCGCGACGTCAGCGAGGGCCGGGTGCTGGTCGACGGCAACGTGCTCCCCCGCCACGACCCGCGGGCGGCCCGCCACGCGGGTGTGGTCGGCGTGCCCGAGGACCCGGTCGAGGAGGCGGTGGTCCCCGGCCTCGACGTCGCCGCCCACGTCGCCCTCGCCGACCTCCCCCGGTTCCGGCGCGGCTTCTCGATCGACTGGAAGAAGGTGCGCCGCCACACCGAGGAGATCAGCACCGAGACGGAGCTGCGCCTCGCGGCACCGCACCGCGAGATGGCGGCCCTCTCCGGCGGCAACATCCAGCGCGTCATCCTCGGCCGGGCGTTCACCGCCGAGGGCTGCCGGGTGCTGGTCGCCGCGTACCCGAGCCGCGGGCTCGACATCGCCACCACGCGCCGCACGCAGGAGTTGCTGCTCGAGCAGCGCGCCGCCGGCGTCGGCGTGATCGTCATCTCCGAGGACCTCGACGAGCTCATGGAGCTGTCCGACCGCATCGCGGTGATGCACGGCGGGCGGGTCACGGGGGTCGTCGTCCCCGCGGAGACGGACGCCTACGAGATCGGCCGGCTGATGCTCGGCACCGAGGACGAGAGCGACGAGCCCGTCGAGGAGGTGGTCGCGTGACCCAGACGTCCGACCCGACCGAGACCGGGACCGAGACCGGGACTGCGGCCGCGGAGCCGACCGACGCGACGAACGCGCCGGTCGTGGAAGCGGACGCGCCGGCCGAGGTGTCCCCCACCAGTGGCGACGAACGTCGCGCCCACGCTCTGCGGCTGCTGCGCAACGCGGGGCGCATGGTGCTCGCGTTGCTCGGGGCGATCGTGATCTTCGGGGCGTTCATGAAGATCAAGGGCGCCGACCCGATCAGCGCGTACCGCGACATGTGGGACTCCACGGTCAACGGCAACGACTCGCTCGAGCAGATCCTGGTGAAGGCGACGCCGCTGATCCTCGCCGCCCTCGCGGTGACCGTCCCCGCCCGGGCCGGGCTCGTGAACGTCGGTGGTGAGGGACAGCTCGTGCTCGGCGGGATCGGCGCCGCGGCGGTCGTCATCTGGTTCGGCGACTCCATGCCGACCGGCGTGCAACTGCTGCTGATGGCGGTGTTCGCGGCGACGGCGGGCGCATTGTGGGCCGGCATCGCGGCCGGCATGCGACTGCTCGTGCACGTGAACGAGGCCGTCACGACGCTGTTGCTCAACTACGTCGCGCTCTACCTGATGCTCTACCTGATCTACGACCCGTGGAAGGACCTCAACGGCTCGGGGCAACCGGCGACCGCGCCGCTCGCGGAACGCTCGCAGCTGCCGTTGCTCGGCGACAGCACGTTGAGCGCCGGGATCTTCGTCGCCATCGGCGCCACGATCGTGATCTGGTTCCTGCTCACCCGCACGTCGTGGGGCTTCCGCCTCTCGGTGGTGGGCGGCAACCCCGAGGCGGCGCGCCAGGCGGGTCTCCGCGTCGGGCTGCTCCTCCTCTCGGCGATGCTCGTCGGTGGCGCGCTCGCGGGACTCGGCGGCTTCACCCAACTCGCGGGCGTCGAGTACAAGCTGCGCCCGAACTTCCTCGTCACCTACGGCTACATCGGCTTCCTCGCCAGTTGGCTCGCCCGTCACCATCCCGTGCGCGTCGCTCTCGCGGCCACCGCGCTCGCGGCGATCGCCGTCGGTGGCGACTCCCTCCAGCTCGACTCCGCGCTCCCTGCAGCGTCGGTGAACGTCCTGATGGCCCTCGTCCTGCTCGGCGTGTTCGGGTGGGGCACCCGGAAGAAGGCGGTGGCGGCGTGAACCTCGGACTCGAGGTCGCGATCGGTGGCGTGCGCGGCGGCACGTCGATCCTCTACGCGGGGCTCGGCGAGACCGTGTCCGAGCGCGCGGGGGTGGTGAACCTCGGCATCGAAGGATCGATGCTCTGCGGTGCGCTCGGCGCGTACGCGGCGAACGCGGCGTCGGGGAACCCCTGGATCGGTGCGCTCGGTGGCGCGGCGGCGGGCGGCGCGCTCGCGCTCGTCCACGCGTTCTTCGTGCTCAACCGGAAGTCGAACCAGCTCGCCACCGGACTCGTCGTGCTGTTCCTCGCGCTCGGGCTCACGTCGCTGTTCGGCGCCGCGTACGTCGACGAGATCATCACGCCGTTCACACCGTGGAACGTGCCGCTGCTCTCCGACATCCCGTGGATCGGTGACATCTTCTTCAAGGCCGATCCGCTCACCTACGTGTCGTACTTCCTCGTGCCGCTGATCTGGTGGCTGCTGTTCCGCAGCCGCTGGGGCCTCCTGGTGCGCGGCTCCGGCGAGCGCACCGAGGTGCTGCGCACCTACGGGCACAACCCGGTGCTCGTGCAGTACGTCGCCGTGGTGATCGGCGGCGTGCTGGCCGGCATCGGCGGCGCCCAGCTGTCCACGGCCTACGCGAACGCGTGGTTCGAGAACATGGTCGTGGGCCGCGGCTTCATCGCCGTCGCCGTCGTGATCTTCGCCTCCCGCCAACCGTTCAAGGTGATGCTCGGCTCCTACCTGTTCGGCGCCGCGCTCGCCCTGTCGCCCGCGCTGCAGGCACGCGGCGTCGGCATCAACCAGTTCGCGCTGAGCGCGATCCCGTACGTGGCGACGCTCGTCGTCCTCCTGATCGTCGGGCGCCGCGGCGCCGACGAGGCACCCGAAGGACTCAAGAAGGTCTTCGAGATGTCCCCCAGCGGCTGAACCGTCCGCGCCGCGGCGAGGGCAACGCGGCGGGCGGTCACCGGGTCCACAGCACGCAATCCCCCAAACCCCAGAAGGAGCACTCCATGCGCAAGCGTTGGTTGACCCTCGTGGCACTCGTCACGATGGTCGTCACGTCGATCGTCCTGGTCGCGGGCACGTCGTTCGCCCAGACCTCGACCACCTCGTCCTCCGGTGAACAACCGGGCAAGGACAGCAAGGCCGTCGGCTTCATCTTCGTCGGCCCGAAGGACGACTTCGGCTACAACCAGGCCGCGTACGAGGGCTCGCAGGCGGTCAAGAAGGCGTACCCGAAGCTCAAGGTGCTCACCGCGGAGAACGTGCCCGAGGACGACACCGCGGCGCGCGTCATGGAGGGGATGATCGACCGCGGCGCCAAGATCATCTTCGCCACCAGCTACGGCCACCTCGACGCGGCGATGAAGGTCGCCAAGGAGCACCCCGACGTCGCGGTGGTGCAGCAGGGCAACTTCATCAAGGACGACATCCCCGCGAACGCGGGCACCTACTTCGGCACGGTGTACGAGCCCGTGTACCTCGCCGGCATCGCCGCGGGGCTCAAGACGAAGTCGAACAAGCTCGGCTACGTGTACGCGTTCCCGATCCCGCAGACGATCAACAACATCGACGCCTTCCAGCTCGGCGCCCAGTCGGTGAACCCGAAGGCGAAGGTGTACACGGTGAACACGTCGTCGTGGTGTGACCCGGCGGCGCAGGCCGAGGCGGCGAAGAGCCTCATCAGCCAGGGCGTCGACGTGCTCACGCAGCACCAGGACTGCACCGCGACGGTGATCAAGACCGCGGAGGCCGCGGGCGCCATGACGGTCGGCTACCACGCCGACGCGTCGAAGCTCGCGCCGAAGGGCTGGATCACCGGCTCGGAGTGGAAGTGGGACGACCTCTACACCGACATCGTGAAGACCGCGCTCGCGGGTGAGTTCACGGGCAGCAAGTACAACGACAACTACCGGGTCGGCTACAAGACCGGCAGCAACCCGTTCGTGCAGTCGAAGTACGGGAAGATGGTCACCGCGGCCGACAAGAAGAAGATCGCGGCCGCACTGGAGAAGATCTCCACGACCGGTTCGCCGTTCGAGGGCCCGGTCTACGACCAGGACGGCAAGGTCATCTTCGCTGCCGGCAAGGTCCCGACCTACGCGGAGATCGAGGCCACCGACGTCTTCGTGAAGGGCGTCCAGGGCGAGATCCCCAAGAGCTGACCAGCTCCTCGTTCGTGAAGGGGGGCCTGGTCCCCGCCGGGCCCCCTTCACTCCTCTGTCCGGCCTCGCGGCCGCTCGGCTCCCCATCCGCGGCCCGTTCGCTCGATCCCTCCCGACTCGGATCCTCCGCTCGCTCTCTGTTCGTTCGGAGTACGTGAAACATGCATGTGATCGACACCGATCCGTACCCGTGGCCGTACGACGGCGCGCTCGACGTCGAGCGCACCGCGGTGCTCGCGTGCGGCGTGCAACGCCGGTGGGGTGGGCTCGACCCGCGCGCGACGGAGCGGGTCGTCGCCCTCGCGGACGCGATGCGCGCCGTCGGTGCGCTCGTCGTGTTCGTCCGGCACGCCCGGCTGCGTGACCGCGGCCGACCCGGCCCCGACCTGCCGGTCGCCGGCGATCGCGACGCCGAGCTCCTCGCGATCCCCGCCGACGGCGACGTCGTGATCGACGCGACCACCCACGACGGCTTCCTCGACACCCCGCTCGACGCCACGCTGCGCGCCGTCGGTGTCGACCACCTCCTCCTCGTCGGCCTCGCGTACGAGAGCGTCGTCGACAGCACGCTGCGGAGCGCGAACGACCGTGGCTACGAGTGCCTCGTCGTCACCGACGCCACCGCACCGTTCGACGTCCCCACCGCCGCGCGCGCCCACGACAGCGTCACCAAGTCCGGCGGCATCTTCGGCGCGCTCGGCACCACCGCGGCGGTCGCCGCCGCCTACGGCTTCGAACTCGACCCCCACTGAAGGAGCACACGATGACCAGTGCGAGCACCGGCCCGATCAGCGGCCCGATCACCGTCGACGCCGACCCGTACCCCTGGCCGTTCGACGGCACGCTCGACCCGGCGCACACAGCGCTGATCCTCATCGACTGGCAGATCGACTTCTGCGGACCGGGCGGCTACGTCGACTCCATGGGTTACGACCTGTCGCTCACGCGCGCCGGGCTGGCGCCGACGGCGAAGGTGCTCGCGGCGGCACGCGGCGCGGGGTGGACGGTGATCCACACGCGTGAGGGCCACCGCCCCGATCTCTCCGACCTCCCGCCCAACAAGCTCTGGCGCTCTCGGCAGATGGGCGCCGGCATCGGCGACCCCGGGCCGTGCGGGCGCATCCTCGTGCGCGGCGAGCCGGGCTGGGAGATCGTGCCCGAGGTCGCGCCGCTCGACGGTGAGCCCGTCATCGACAAGCCGGGCAAGGGCGCGTTCTACGCGACCGACCTCGAACTCCTCCTCCACAAGCGCGGCATCACGCACCTCGTGTTCACCGGCATCACCACCGACGTGTGCGTGCACACCACGATGCGCGAGGCAAACGACCGCGGCTTCGAGTGCCTGCTGCTGTCCGACTGCACCGGCGCCACCGACTACGACAACTACCTCGCCGCGCTCAAGATGGTGACGATGCAGGGCGGGGTGTTCGGCGCGGTGGCGACGTCCGACGCGCTCCTCGCCGCGATCGGCGCCTGACCACGATGCGCATCACCGGGAGCATCGCCACCGACGCCTTCCACGACGCGCGCGATCTGCTGCGGTCGCGGGCACTCGCCGACCCGCGCGGGCGCGTGCCGTTCGAGTACGCGCCGGCCGGACCGGGGAGTCCCGCGCCCGAGTGGGACCCGCCCCGCGCGATGCTGCCGTCGGACGCGACCGGCGCGCTCGTCGACACCGCCCGCCGGCTGCGGGCACGCGAGGTGTCGGTCACCGAGCTCGTCACCGACGCGATCGAACAGGCACGCGCGACCGTCGAGCTCGGCGGGCTGGTCGCCGAGGCGCCCGACGCCCTGCGCCGGGCCCAGGCCTGCGACGCCGAGCTGGGCGCCGGGCTCGACCGGGGGCCGCTGCACGGCATCCCCGTCACGGTGAAGGACGTGATCGACGTCGCCGGCGTGCCCACCCGGGCCGGCTCGGATGCGTACACCGACGTGCCCACACGCAGCGCGATCGGCGTCGAGCGGCTCGAGGCGGCGGGCGCGATCGTCATCGGCAAGGCCGCGACCCACGAGTTCGCGCTCGGGGTCACCAGCCCGCAGAGCCGCAACCCCCACGACATCACCCGCATCCCCGGGGGATCGAGCGGGGGGTCCGCGGTGTGCGTGGCACGCGGCGCCGGGCTCGGCTCGCTCGGTACCGACACCCGCGCGTCCATCCGGGTCCCGGCTGCGCTCAGCGGTGTGGTGGGGTTCAAGCCCACCTACGGCGTCATCCCGACCCGCGGCGTCGTCACCCTCTCGTGGACCATGGACCACGTCGCGCCGCTGGCGGGCTCGGTCACCGACGCGACACTCATGCTCGACGCGCTGTTCGCAGGCTCGTCGCGCCTCGCGTGGTCGCCGCGTCGCGAGCCCGGCACGCTGCGCATCGGCGTGGCGGCCGCCGGGTTCGAGGACATCCTCCCGGGCGTCGCCGATCTCGTCCACGACGCGCTCGCGGCACTGGCGGGCGCCGGCTACCCGCGCACCGCGTCGGAACGCCCCTCCCACGACGACCTCGCGCTGGCCAACGCGGCCGGGCTCGTGATCAGCCGGTGCGAGGCCGCCGCCGCGCACCGCTCGCTCGGCCTCGACCGCACGCTGTACTGGGACGAGGTGCGTGAGCAGCTCGACCTCGCCGACGACATCACCGCGGTCGACTACCTCGACGCGCAACGCCTGCGCGGCGAGCTGCGCGACCGGCTCATGAGCGCCTTCGTCGACCACGAGGTGCTCGCGATGCCGACCGTGCCGGTCGTGGCACCGCCCGTCGACGACTTCGCGCGCTATCTCATGGTGCTCGCCCGCAACGCGATCCCCTGGAGCCTCGTGGGCTTCCCCGCGATCAGCGTGCCGGTCGGCACGGTCGACGGCCTGCCCGTCGGCATCCAACTTGTCGCCCCGCCGCACGGCGAGGCCCGCCTCGTCGAGGTCGGGCGCATGGTCGAGCAGACCCTCCGCTGACCCTTCCCGCGACCTTGCGTCGTTCGCATCCGCCAGAGGGATTCGAGCGACGCAACAGCGAGGAGAAGGTCAGGCGACGCGGGTGAGCTCGACGGTGACGTCGAGGGCGCGGCCGGGGCCGCCGTGGAACACGCCCTTCAACGGGGTGACGTCGGCGTAGTCACGCCCGCGTGCGACGAGCACGTGGCGCTCGGCGACCGCCGCACCGCTGGTGGGGTCGACCGGGTGCCAGTCGCCCACCCACGCGCCGAGCCAGGCGTGGCTCTCACCCTGGAACGTCACCCCGACCTCGCCCCCGAGCGCCGGGTACAGGTACCCCGAGGCGTAGCGCCGGGATGCCCGCAGGCGCGCAGCACCGCGAGCCCGAGGTGCACGTAGTCCTGACAGACGCCCCGCCCGTTGCGCAGCACCTCCGCCGCGGTGGTGTACACGTCGGTGGTGCCGGCCTCGTAGGTCACGTGCCCCCGCAGCCACTCCCCCAGGCGCACCAGCGCGTCGGCGGGGGTCGGGCACGTTTCGCGCAGCCCCGCCGCCACCTCGAGGATCGCGTCGTCGGGCTCGGTCATCGGCGTGGTCCCGAGGTACTCGTAGAAGCGGTCGATCATCCCCGGCGCGTCGATCGCCGCCCACGTGACCGAGGTGTCGAGGCTCGGCGTGCGTTCCGCCGTCTCCACGAGCGACGTGCCCACGATCTCCAGCTCGGTGTGCTCCTGGTGCAGGTCGAACGCGTGCACGCGGGTGCCCCAGTAGTCGCGGTAGCGGAACAGGTTCGCCGCGGGTTGCACCTCCACGCGGTGCTCGAGCGTGAACTGGCTCGGCGTGTCGAGCGGCGAGATGCGCGCCTCGTTGTACGACGCGTGCACCGGCGCCTCGTAGTGGTACCGCGTCGTGTGCTTCACCCGCATCCGCCAGCTCACGTCACACGCTCCACTCGATCACGCGCGTCTCCCGGAAGTACCGCCGCGAGATCGCGGAGTGCACGTCGGCGCACCCGTGCTGGATCGTGCCGAGGAGGCGGGGCAGGTCGTCCATCGCGTCGTCGAGGCGCAGGAACTCGAGCTCCGCGCACTGCCGCCCCAACCGGCGACGCGCCTCGTCGTCGACGCCGGCCCGCGCCGCGCGCGGGTCGAGGTCGCCGAGGCACTGCTCGGCCGTGGTGAGCGAGTGGTACACGGACCGCGGGAACAGGCGGTCGAGCAGGAGGAACTCCACCGCGCTCGACGCGTCGACTGCGTGCTTGTACGCGCGCAGGTAGGCCTCGTACGCAGAGCACGTGCGCAGGGTGGTGGTCCACCCGGTGCGCCCGAACGCGTCGCCGTAGCGGGCCGAGAGGAGACGCGTCGTCATGTCGGCGCGTTCGAGGCAGCGCCCCACCGTGAGGAAGCGCCAGCCGTCGTCGCGGCTCATGGTCGCGTCGATGATGCCGTTGCACGCCGCCGCGCGGTCGCGCACCCAGAGGAAGAAGTCGTGCCGGGCGACCCCCGCACCCGAGCGGGCCCGCCGCGCCAACTCGCGGTGGGTGGTGTTGAGCGTCTCCCACAACTCCGACGACAACGCCTCGCGCGCGCCGCGGGCGTTCTCCCACGCGGCGTCGATGGAGCACGTGATCGACCCCGAGAACGTGGGGTCGAGCGCGAGCAACGCCGTCACCGTCGACGCGTCGGGGTCGTCGCCGACCGCCTCGGGCTGCGCCCCCATCGCGTCGAGCAGCGAGCGGCACACCGATGCCTCGTCGGCGCGCCGGTCCTCCAGCAGGAGGTGGTAGTGCACGTCGAGGAGGCGCGCGGTGTCCTCGGCCCGCTCGACGTAGCGGCCGATCCAGTAGAGCGACTCGGCGATGCGGCTCAGCACGGCCCACCACCCCCTTGCTGCTGTTGCTGTTGCTGTTGCTGCTGCTGGGCGTCCTGCTCGGGGAGCGGCCCGATGATGGGTGCGGTGGCCGCACGGGGCGCACTCGCCGCCGGCACCACCGACGCGGGCGACACCTCGCGACCGTGGTCGGCCGCGGCGAGCACCCAGGTGTCCTTCGAACCACCACCCTGGCTCGAGTTCACGATCAGGCTCTCCGCCGGCAGCGCCACACGCGTGAGCCCGCCCGGCACCACCCACACGTCGCGACCGTCGTTCACCGCGAACGGCCGCAGGTCGAGGTGGCGCGGCCCCATCCCGCCGTCCACGAACGTCGGTGCGGTCGACAGCGCCACCGGCTGCTGCGCGATCCAACCGCGCGGGTCGGCGACGATCTTGCCCCGCAGCTCGGCCAGCTCCTCGTCGGTCGCGACGGGGCCGATCACGATGCCCTTGCCGCCGGATCCGTCGACCGGCTTCAGCACGAGATCGCCCAGTCGCTCGACGACCCACTCGCACACGTCGGCGTCCTCGAGCCGGTAGGTCTCGACGTTCGCCAGGATCGGCACCTCGCCGAGGTAGTACTCGATCATCGCGGGCACGAACGGGTACACCGCCTTGTCGTCGGCGACACCGTTCCCCGGCGGCGTTGGCGATCGTCACGCTGCCCGCCTGCGCGGCGTTGAGGATTCCGGCGCACCCGAGCACCGACTCGGGCTTGAAGTGGAGCGGGTCGAGGTAGTCGTCGTCGACCCGGCGGTAGACGACGTCGACGCTGTCGCCCCCGGTGGTGCGCATGTAGACGCGATGGTCGCGACACACGAGGTCGCGGCCCTCCACCAGTTCCACACCCATCTGGCGGGCGAGGAACGAGTGCTCGAAGTACGCGGAGTTGTGGATCCCGGGCGTGAGGACCACGACGCACGGGTCGTCGACGCCGGGTGGCGCGGTGGCCCGGAACGCCTCCAACAGGCGCTGCGGGTAGTCGGCCACGCGGCGGATGCGATGGCTCGCGAACAGCTCGGGGAACACGTGCGTCATCGCGCGACGGTTCTCGACCACGTACGAGATGCCCGACGGCGTGCGCAGGTTGTCCTCGAGCACGCGGAACGCGCCTGCGGCGTCGCGCACGAGGTCGACGCCGGCGACGTGGATGCGCACTCCCCCGGCGGGCTCGAGCGCCGCGACCGACCGGTGGAAGTGCGACGAGCTCGCGACCAGCCGCCGCGGCACCACCCCGTCGGCGAGGATCTCGCCCGGTCCGTACACGTCGGCGAGGAACCGCTCGAGCGCGAGCACCCGTTGGCGCACGCCGGCCTCGACCACCGCCCACTCCTCGGCGTCGATGATCCGGGGCACGAGGTCGAGCGGGAAGGGTCGTTCCTCCCCTCCACCGAGGGAGAAGGTGATCCCCTGGTCGCGGAACGCCCGGTCACGCGCCGCGCACCGGGCCTCGAAGTCGTCCCGCGACAGGGTGCCGAGCACCCGGTGCAGCGAGCGGTAGTGGGAGCGCGGCTCGCCGGCCGCCGCATACATCTCGTCCCACGCCGCCGCCGGCTGATAGCCCTCCAGGAGGTCGGTCACGGGGGCCAGTCTCCGGCCCGTCCGTTTCGAGTCGGTTACGGCACCTTGACGGGCCGACGCCAGGTTGCGACACCTGTGAGCCGGCTGGGAGCCGCCCGGAACGGACACCGCGCCGGCACCGTTCCCCTCTCGGAGACGGCGCCCACCCCCGAGCGCCTTCTTGCCCAGTTCTTACCCGCCTCTCACGTGCCGTTGTGAGGCGGTCCGTACGGTCGAGCCGTACCGATTCGGAGAGGGAAACCCGATGGCAGCACCCCAGAGCCCGCAGGCAGGTTCGAACGGACCCCGGCGCCCCCGCGCCTGGCTCGCCCGTCGCATGGCCGCGATCCTCAGCGTCGCCGCGATGCTCGGCCTCGGCGGCCTCATGTACTGGAACGACCAGCAGGGCAGCTCCACCGCCCAGGCCGCCACCACGAGCGCCTCGTCGGCCTCGAGCAGCGCGTCGAACCGCTACGACCGCGAGCGCAGCGACGACGACGGCGAGCACGAACACGAGTCCGACGACGAGGGAGGCGACGACGGCGGCAGCATCGTCGACGACATCGCCAACCTCATCCCCGGGCTCTCCGACTCCAGCTCGTCCAACTCGTCGAGCTCGTCGAGCAGCGGCACGTCGCAGCAGAGCGTGCCCGCACCCCACACCAACACGCGAGGGAGCTGACCACCATGTCGCAGGTCACCTGGTACGCCGCACGCGCGAGTGGCGTCGTGTCGTGGGCGCTCATCCTCCTCACCATCGTGTGGGGCATGCTCCTCGCCACCCGCGTCCTCGGCCGCCGCGCCACCCCGGCGTGGCTGCTGAGCCTGCACCGCTACCTCGGCGCCCTGGCCGTCGTCTTCGTCGGCGTGCACGTGGGTGCTCTCATGCTCGACTCCTACACGCCGTTCGGCCCGGTCGACGTGCTCGTGCCGTTCGCGACGTCGTGGCACCCGCTTGCCGTGGCGTGGGGCATCGTCGGCATGTACCTGCTGGCCGCGGTCGAGATCACGTCGCTGCTGCGCCACAAGCTGTCGAACAAGGTGTGGCACGCGATCCACGTCACCAGCTACCTGCTGTTCGGCTTCGTCACCGTGCACTTCGTGACCGCGGGCACCGACGCCAAGGCGATCCTGGCCTCGACCGCCGCCGTGCTGGTCGCCACCGCGGCCGCGTTCGGCAGCGCGGCGCTCTACCTCTGGCGCTCCGACCCCGGCGTGCCGGTGGAGGGGCCCGTGGTCAACCCGCGGATCCCGGCGGCCGCCCGCGCCGCAGCGAGCGCGCCCGCGCCCGCACCCTCGGCTCCGCCGGTCCCCGCGGCCCGCTCGCTCGACGAGCCGGTCACCGGTCGGCTGGTGTCGACGGGCCCGGCCCCGGTGTCGTCCGCCAACGGCACGGTCACGGCGCCACCCCGCTCACGTCGCTGACGCGGCCTCCCCGGAGCCGTCCCCCGAGCCGGCCCGGCGTCGCGTCGCCATGCGGTAGACGCCCCGCCAGCCGAAGAAGCAGGCGCCGAGGAACAGCGTCGCGACGATGGTGAACGCAACCTTGAACTCGTGGTCCTCCACGGTGATGCGGAGCAGCATCCCGCCGGCCACCGTCACCACCCAGAGCACGGCGACCCGACCCCATGCCAGCGGGGCCTGCCACAGACGGGTGACCAGCCAGCCGATCACGAGGGCGGCGACGAAGGGCCACGCGACCCGCAGGAACCCGGTGAACCCGGCGTCCTCGTGGTGGGTACGTCGCCCGATGAGGACGAACACCACCACGGCGACGAGGTCGACGAGGAACGCCACCACGGGGTGAATGCGCCGAGCGGCCTCTGGCTCCATCGACCCAGTGTCGTCGCGGCCGCGCCGCCTCCACCCATCGGCCGCTAGCGTCGGCGCCCGTGACTCCCACCGCGAACCCCGAGGACCACCGCGAGGCCGCCGACATCGCCACCGCGGCGGGTGGCCTGCTGCTCGACCTGCGGGTCGCGCTCGACGACCCCGCCACCGACCCGAAGGCGCTGAAGGACGCGGGCGACCAGGCGTCGCACGAGTTCATCGTCGCCGAGCTCGCCCGTCGCTACCCGGCCGACGCCGTCCTCTCCGAGGAGGGCGCCGACGACACCGCGCGCCTGTCGGCCGAGCGGGTGTGGATCGTCGACCCGCTCGACGGCACCCGCGAGTACGGCGAGGCCGGGCGCTCCGACTGGGCGGTGCACGTCGCGCTCGTCATGGCCGGTGAGGTGGTCGCGGCCGCGGTTGCGCTGCCCGGTCGCGACCTCACGTTGAGCACCGACCCCGCGCCCACGCTGGCGGCGCCCGTCGACGGTCCGCCGCGCCTCGTCGTCAGCCGCACCCGTCCGCCCGCGGTGGCCGAGGAGCTGCGCGAGCACCTGTCGGGTGAGCTGGTGCCGCTCGGCTCGGCCGGCGCGAAGGCCATGGCCGTCGTGCTCGGCGACGCCGACGTGTACGCACACAGCGGCGGCCAGTACGAGTGGGACTCCGCCGCGCCCGTGGGTGTGGCGCGCGCCGCCGGACTGCACGTGTCGCGCCTCGACGGATCGCCGCTCGTCTACAACCGCGAGAAGCCCTGGCTCCCCGACCTCCTGATCTGCCGCCCCGAGCTCGTCGACCGCGTGCTCGAGGTCACGAGCCTCATCCCAGGCGAGTGATCAGGAAGTAGGCGGAGAACAGCACGAGCGCGGCACCGAACAGCGTGCGCGTCACGACGTCGGGGAGCTTCGTGCCGTAGCGGGCGCCGATCATCGACGCCGGGATCATGCCCAGCGCGAACGCGCCGGCGACCATCCAGTCGATGTCGCCCAGCATCCAGTGCGTGAGCAGCGTGGGGATCACGAGGGCGACCGCGGCGACGAGCGCGGTCCCCGCGGCGCGGGCCGCGGTGAAGCCGAGCCCGAGCACGAACAGCGGCACGAGCAGGAAGCCGCCGCCGTTGGCGAGCATGCCCGCGAGGAACGCGGCGCCCGCGGCCATCGCGACAACAGTGCCGGTGTGGTGGGCCCGGGCGTCGCACTTCGCCGCATGGCCCGCAGGGGACGGCACGAGCATGCGCACCCCGATGCCGAGGAGCACCACGCCCGACGCGATCAGCAATGCGTCGCCGCCGATCTGCCGGCCGACGAACGCGCCCACCACCGCGGCGGGCAGCCCGGCGAGGATCGTGAGCTTGGCCACGCGCCGGTCGAGCATCCCGACCTTGAAGTACTCCCGGGCCCCGGCCACCGACGACGGCAGCAGGGCGGGCAGTGGTGAGGCCACCGCGAGCACCGGCGGCACGCCCATCAGCGCGAGCACGGGGGTGGCGAACGCGGAGCCGCCGGCCCCGAAGAGCCCGAAGGTCACGCCGACGCCGGCGCCGGCCAGCACGAACATCCACCACGGCACCGGTCCATGGTCCCCCCGTGCCCACGAGAAGTCCAAGACGTAGTTCCTCTGAACTACATAAGCTGTTGCCTATGGATCTCCGGCGGCTGGGGTTGTTCCTGGCGGTGGTCGACGAGGGCGGCATGACCCGGGCGGCCGACACGCGCCACGTGTCCCAGCCCTCGGTGTCGCAGGCGATCCGGGAGCTCGAGACCGAGCTCGGCACCCCCCTCTTCCACCGCGTCGGTCGCGGTCTGGTGCTGACCGCCGCCGGGGAGGCGCTCGTCGGCCCGGCCCGCCAGGCGCTGCGCGACGTCGACACCGCCCGCGCCGCGGTGGAGGCGGTGGCCGGCCTCACTGCCGGGCACCTCGACGTCGGCGCGCTCCCCACCCTCGCGGTCGACCCACTGGCCACCCTGGTGGGCGCGTTCCGGGTCGCCCATCCCGACGTGACCATCCGGCTGGCCGATCCCGCCGACGGCGCGTCGCTCGCGGCACTCGTCGCCTCGGGCGACGTCGAGGTGGGCATCACCGTCGGCACGGAGGTGCCCCCGGGGCTCGAGTTGCGGCAGCTGGGGCACCAGGACCTGCTCGCGGTGCTCCCACCCGGCACCGCGCTCCCTGGGCGACGAATCAGCGTGGTGCAGCTCGCGGCGTTCCCGCTCGTCGCCGCCCCGACGGGCACCGCGACGCGCAACCAGCTCGACGACGCGTTCGCGGGCGCGGGTGCGACCCCGAACGTCGCGGTTACCACCGCGCAGCGCGAGGCGATCCTGCCGCTCGTGCTCGCCGGCGCGGGCGCGACGTTGTTCCCCGGCCCGCTCGCCGAAGAGGCCGCGGCGCTCGGCGCGGTCGTCGCCGGTCACGCCGCCTCACCCGAGCGGTCGTCGCGATCCACCGACCGGGCCCGCTCTCCCCGGCCGCGGCCGCCTTCCTCGCCCTCGCGCTCGGCTGACCTCTCGCGCCCGCCTGCTAGCGAATGGCGACGAGTGGGTCGTCAGCCACGCGGCTCGTCTGCCCCGCCGGCCCCAGCGGACGGTCACCGCGGAGCGTGACCCGGCGCACCTCGCGCCCGGCGTCGGCGTAGTCGTCGACCGCGTAGTGCATGGTCGCCCGGTTGTCCCAGATCACGACGTCGCCGGGCTGCCACCGGTGGCGCACGAGCGTCTCGGGCTGCGTCGCGTGCTCGTACAGCAGCGCGAGCAGGCCGTCGCTCTCCACGCGCGACAGTCCGACGACGTGTGTGGTGAACGCCGGGTTCACGAACAGCGCCGGACGCCCGGTGACCGGGTGCACCCGCACCACCGGGTGGATCACCGGCGGCACGCGCGTCGCGTCGTCGAACAGCTTCCACGCGTCGTCGCGCGCCAACGCGGTGTCGAACGGCTCACCCCAGTACGCGAGCGGCGAGATCCGGTGCACCGCCTCGAGCTGGTCGACGAGGGCACGCAGCGGCGGCGCGAGGCGCGCGTAGGCGCCGCGCAGGTCGGCCCACAACGTGTCGCCTCCTGCCGCCGGGAGCCGGTCGGCGACGAGCACCGACATGGCGGGCGGCGTGTCCACGAACGTGACATCGGTGTGCCAGCGCGCATTGCGCCCACCGGCCGCGGCGTCGAGCACCAGCAGCTCCGGGTGGTCGGGGTGCCCCGGCACCACCGGGTGGGCGGGCGTGGGCTCACCGAGCCGGCGGGCCAACGCGACCTGGTCGGCCGGGCCGAGGTCCTGGCCGCGGAACACCACGACGAGGTGCTCCTCCACCAGTGGGGCGAGCTCCGCCGCCGTGAGGTCCCGAGCGTCGCCACCACGCAGTTCGATCCCGAATCCCGCGGTCAGCGCGGTGCGGTTCCAGCCCATCACGATGTCCTCTCGCAGTTCTGTCGTCCGCGCATCGTTCGCAGCTCGTCCGTGGCGGCGCCCGGTGGCATGAAACCTGACCTGTTCGCTAGTATTTTGGCCGTGTTCACCTTCCCGAACCCGGTCAACGAGGTCTCGGCCCGCCTGGTCGCCACCGGCGTGGTGCTCATGTGCGCCGCGACCTTGGCCTTCCAGGCGCCGTGGATCATCGTGGTCCTCGCATACGGGTTCGTCGCCCGGGTCCTCACCGGCCCGACCCTGAGCCCCCTCGGCCAGTTCGTCACGCGGGTGCTCACGCCCGCGCTGCCGTTCGCCGAGAAGCTCACTCCCGGGCCGCCCAAGCGTTTCGCGCAGGGGATCGGCGCGACCCTCTCCGTGGGTGCGCTCGTCGCCTGGGTCGGGTTCGGCAACACCACCGTCGCGTTCGTGCTCGTCGCGATGATCCTCGTCGCCGCATCCCTCGAGGCATTCCTCGGCTTCTGCCTCGGCTGCAAGATCTTCGCCGTGCTCATGCGCGTCGGCCTCATCCCCGAGCACACGTGTGTGGAGTGCAACGACATCTGGTCACGCCTCCCCGCGCCGGCGGAGACCGCTAGCCGCTGACACCGGCGCGCGACGCCGCCGGCAGGTCGACGAGATCGGCCACGGTCAGCTGACCGAGCATCCGACCGAGCGAGTCGCCGACGCTGCACCAGACGGCCGGCAACCGGCACGCGGCGCCCGGGTAGTCGAGCGACTCTGGTGGCAGGTCGCGCACGGCTGCCAGCGGCCCGTCAACCGCGCGCAGGATGTCGGCAAGCGTGATGGCGTCGGCGCCGCGCGCAAGGCTCGATCCCCCGGTCGGCCCGCGGTGGGTGCGCACCAGGCCCGCCCGCCGGAGCTCCGAGAGGATGTTCTCGAGGAAGTTCTGCGGGATGCCCTGCGCCTCCGCCAGCTCCCGGGCGCTGCGGCTGCTGCCCGCCGGGGCAGCCGCCAGCTCGAGCAGGGCCCGCACGGCGTAGTCGGCCTTGGCCGAGATCCTCATGGTCGCACCTCGTCTCCCGGAACCACGACTTGCAGATTTTCTTCACTGAGTCTACCTTGTTCATCGATTTACTACACAACTGCGGAAACCAACACCACCCGATCCACCCACGCACACACCACCGGCTCTGTCGGTTCCAGAGGAGGGACTCCCCCCGCAATGCGCAAGTTCCGAGCACTCACCCTCGCGAGCATCGCCCTGGTGGCGGCGCTCGCCGCCTCCGCCTTCGCGGTGGCCGCCCCGGCCGGGGCCCAGAACAAGAAGTCGTCGGAGCCGGTCACGCTCCGCCTCGGCTACTTCCCCAACGTGACGCACGCGCCTGCGCTCGTCGGGGTCGGCGCCGGCATCTTCGAGAAGACGCTGGGGTCGAACACCGACCTCCAGCTGAAGACGTTCAACTCCGGCACCGAGGCGCTCCAGGCCTTCCAGGCCGGCGCGCTCGACGCCAGCTACATCGGCCCCTCCCCCACGATCACCGCGTGGACCCAGCTCGACAAGGGCGTGAAGATCATCTCCGGCGCCGCGTCGGGCGGTGCGTTCTTCGTGGTCAACAAGTCGATCAACTCGGCGGCCGACCTCAAGGGCAAGGCGGTGGCCTCGCCGCAGCTCGGCAACACGCAGGACGTCGCGCTCCGCACCTGGCTGAAGAAGCAGGGCCTGAGCACCGACACCACCGGTGGCGGTGACGTCTCGATCCGCCCGCAGGACAACGCCACCACGCTCAACGCGTTCAAGGCCGGCGAGATCGCGGGCGCCTGGGTGCCCGAGCCCTGGGCCACCCGGCTCGTCACCGAGGGCGGCGGCAAGATCCTCGTGGACGAGGCCGACCTCTGGCCGAACGGTCAGTACGTCACCACGCAGCTGATCGTCACGACCTCGTTCCTCAAGGACCACCCCGACACGGTGAAGAAGCTCGTGCAGGCGCAGGTCGCGGCGAACAAGTACATCCAGACCAACCCGTTCGACGCCCAGACCTACGTGTCGCAGGGCATCCAGCAGATCACCGGCAAGCCGATCTCGGGTGACCTCGTGATCGCCTCGTTCAAGAACATCACCTTCACCGACGACCCGATCCCCACGTCGCTGGTGAAGAACAACAAGGACCTGAAGACGGTGGGTCTGCCCTCGGCCGACAGCCTCAAGGGCATCTACGACCTCACGTTCCTCAACCAGGCCCTGAAGGCGCAGGGCGAGGCGGCGATCAAGCTGCCCAAGCTGTGAGCTCTCCTCCCCCCGGAGGATCTGTGGAGGCCCCGGGCGCTACGGCGCTCGGGGCCTCTCCCGCGCCCGGGCCCGCCGCCGATCCGATCCGCTACGCTCCTTTCACAATGTCAACTGTCATTATCGACAATGTGTCCAAAGTGTACGGCGTCGCCGGGAACAGCACGCACGCGCTCGACGAGATCTCGCTGCAGGTGGCCGAGGGCGAGTTCGTGTGCCTGCTCGGCGCGTCGGGCTGCGGCAAGAGCACCCTGTTGAACCTGGCGGCCGGCCTCGACCGCCCCAGTGCCGGCACCATCACCGTGGGCGGCACCGACGGCGACGCCCGGACCGCGCTGATGTTCCAGGAGGCCGCGCTGTTCCCGTGGCTCACCGCACGGGGCAACGTCGAGCTCCCCTTGAAGGTGCGCAAGCTCCCCAAGGCGCAGCGGCGGGCCAAGGCCATGGAGCTGCTCGAGCTCGTGAACCTCGGCGCGTTCGCCGGCAAGCTCCCCCACGAGCTCTCGGGCGGCATGCGCCAGCGCGTGGCCCTCGCCCGCGCGCTCGCCCAGGAGGCCGACGTGCTCCTCATGGACGAGCCCTTCGGTGCGCTCGACGCCATGACGCGCGACGTGCTGCACGAGGAGCTCGAGCGCCTCTGGACCGAGACGCACCTCACCGTGATCTTCGTGACCCACAACGTGCGCGAGGCCATCCGCCTCGGCGACCGCGTGGTGCTGCTCACGAGTCGCCCCGGACGCATCGCGCAGGAGTACCCGATCTCGATCCCCCGCCCCCGCCGCCTCGACTCGCCCGAGGTCGCGGAGCTCGCGGCGGGGATCACCGACCGCCTGAAGGACGAGGTGCGCCGTCATGGCCGTTGAGTCACAGGATCTCGGCTCGCTCGAGCGCGGCCTCGACGCGCTCGAGACGCCCCTCGCGCCCAAGGTCTCACGCGGCCGCAAGATCTGGAAGGGCACCTGGCCGAAGGTGCTGGCGATCGCGATCTTCCTGCTGTTCTGGCAGTGCCTGATCTGGATCCAGTGGAAGCCGGAGTACGCGCTCGCGTCGCCGGAGAAGACCTTCTCCACGCTCTTCGACAACTGGGATGTGATCTCCGAGGCGATGTGGACCACGCTCCGGCGAGGTGTGCAGGGATACCTGATGGCCATCGCCGTCGGTGTCGTGATCGGCGCCGCCGTCGCCCGCATCCCCGTGCTGCGCGCGGCGATCGGTTCGATGATCACCGGCCTCCAGACCATGCCGTCGGTCGCGTGGTACCCGCTCGCGCTGCTGCTGTTCAAGCTCAGTGAGGGCGCGATCTTCTTCGTGGTCGTCGTGGGCGCGGCGCCGTCGATCGCCAACGGTCTCATCACCGGTGTCGACAACATCAACCCCGTGCTGCTACGCGCGGGCAAGGTGCTCGGGGCGAAGCGGTTCGACTCGTTCCGGTGGGTCATCCTCCCCGCCGCACTGCCGTCGTTCGTCGGCGGTCTCAAGCAGGGTTGGGCGTTCGCCTGGCGGAGCCTCCTCGCCGGCGAGATCATCGGCGGCATCGCCGGTTTCTCGCTCGGCCAGCAGCTCGCCGCCAACCGCGACCTCGCCGACGCCGCCGGCGTGCAGGCGGTGATGATCGTGCTGTTCACGATCGGTGTGCTCGTCGACGCATTGGTGTTCGGCACGGCCGAGCGCCAGATCCGCCGGCGCTACGGCCTCATCGACGCCGCCGCAACGTAACCTTCGCTCCATCACCGCCACGCCCGCGCACCCCCGGGGGCCCCGCCCCACCGCGTCACCGGTGGGAGCTTCGCGGGCGCTGCACCTCGTCCTGCGCATCACGTTCGCGGTCGCGACGGTGGCCGCGGTCACGGCGGTCCTCGTGGCGGCTGAAGCCGATCTCGCGTTCGCCGCGATCGTGCTGCTGCTCGTCGTGGTCGGCAGCGCCGTCCTCGGCTTCGCACCCGGGCTGGTCGCGGCGGTACTCGCGGCGGGCGCGCTCACCTACTGGTTCACCCCGCCCTACCACTCGTTCGCCATCAACCAGGCCGACGACGTGCTCGCGCTCGTCGCCTTCATCTCGGTGTCGGCGGCCGTGGCCGCCGCGGTCGCTCGCCTCAATCGACTCCGGCGACAGGCCGAGCTCGGCGCGCGCGAAGCGCGGCTCCGCCTCGCGTTCACCAATTCTCTCGCGGCGGGGCGCCCGGTGCCTGCCGTGTTGCAGGAGCTCGCCGACGGTCTCGTCGAGCTCTTCGATCTCGCGGCGTGCAGCGTGACGGTCGGCGAGGCACGCGGCGAGGCGGCGCGCGACATCGTCGGCATCGACACTGTGGCGGTGTCGTCGCCACCGGTCGCATTGGAGCTCGAACTGCTCCACCCGTTCTGGGGCGGCGAACGCGACACCATCGATGCACTCGCGGTCGCGCTCGCCACCGCGCTCGACCGCGCCCGGTTCGACGCCGAAGCACGCGAGCAGCAACTCCGCGCCGACGTCGTTCGCTCCCGCGCCGCATTCCTCGCCACCGTGACCCACGACCTGCGCACACCGCTCGCGACGATCAAGACCGCGACCGGCGCCCTGCTCATGCCCGACGACGCGCTCACCAACGCCGACCGCCGCGAACTCGCCACCGATGCCCACCACGAGGTCGATCGTCTGATCCGCCTCGTCGACAAGACGCTGGAACTGTCGCGCATCCGTGCCGGCGCGGTCGTCACCGACACGGTGGAACTCGCGCCCGCCGATCTGGTGCGCCTCGCCACCGAGCGGCTGCACGGCAGCGCCGATGTCTCGCGGGTGCGCCTCGACATCGACCCCGACGTGCCTGCAGTCGTCGTCGACCCGCTCCTGGCCGAGCACGCGCTGCGCAACCTCATCGAGAACGCGCTGCTCCACGACCCATCGGGTGGCGAGGTGCTCGTCAGCGCCCGCGCCACCACCGGGAGCGACGCACCCACGGTCGAGCTCCTCGTCGTCGACCACGGACCGGGCATCGCACCGGAGCAGCAGGAGCGCGTGTTCGAGGAGTTCGTGCGACTGGGCGCACCCACCGACGGCACCGGCACGGGTCTCGGCCTCGCGGTGGCACGCGGCCTGGTGGAGGTCCACAGCGGTACGGTCACGTGTACCACCACCCCGGGCGGGGGCGCGACGTTCGTCGTGACCCTCCCGGCCACCGGGGTCAGCCGGCACCGTGAACAGGAGAGCGCATGAGTACGGTCCTGCTCGTCGAGGACGACCCGACGCTGCGTCGGGTGATGCGCGCGCAGTTCCGGGCCTGGGACTTCACCGTCGCGGAGGCCGGCAGCGGCGAAGAGGCGCTCGGCGTCGTGTCGGAGTCACCGCCCGACCTCGTGGTGCTCGACCTCGGCCTGCCGGGGATCGATGGCATCGAAACCATCCGCTACCTGCGCACCTTCTCCACGGTCCCCGTGCTGGTGCTCACGGTGCGCGACGCGCTCGGCGACAAGATCGCCGCGCTCGAGTCGGGCGCCGACGACTACGTGCTGAAGCCGTTCGAACCCGAGGAGCTCCGGGCGCGGGCCCGCGCACAACTGCGCCGCAGCGCCTCGACCACGCTGCCACCCGCGCTGCGCATCGGTGACCTGGAGATCGACCTGCGCCACCAGGCCGTCACGTGGCAGAGCGAGCGAGTCCAGCTCACGAAGACCGAGCACCGGCTCCTCGACGCGCTGCTCGCCCGCCGGGGGCGCCTCGTCCCGCACGACGACCTCGTCGAGGCGATCTGGGGCCCTGGCTCCGGCGCCGATCAGGCCCGCCTGCGCGTGCTTGTCGTGCACCTGCGCCGCAAGCTCCACGACGATGCCGCCCGTCCGCACCTGATCCTCACGGAACCGGGTCTCGGCTACCGCTGGATCGGCGACGCCGAACTGCTCGACGAGGAGCACGACAACTAGTCAGCTTCTCGTCATGTGCGTGCAGTTTGCCGGTGGAATACTCATGTTCCACACAGCACTCCGGCAGACTTCCGTAACTTCTCGGTGACCCCGCCGTAAGGAGGGCGACTCCCGCCGTCCTTACGTTCGCTCCCAGCGCGCGAACTCCGCGCGCGTCCATGCTGGACGAAGGGAGCTCGAGGGGTGTCCAGAGGGAAGAAGCTCATCTCGATGAGCTTGCTGACGCTGATCGTCCTGATCGTCGTCGGCGTGCTCAACAAACACAACGCCGATCCCGGTGGCACGAAGACCGGGAACATCACCGACTACCTGGCCGCGACGGGCCAGAAGAAGGTGCCGCTCTCGCAGCAGGGCATCAACGCCCTCGCCAACGAGTCGGGCCACCTGCGCATCTCCATCAACCTCACGTGGCTGCTCATGACCGGCTTCCTCGTGCTGTTCATGCAGGTGGGCTTCGCGTTCCTCGTCACCGGGCTCACACGCGCGAAGAACGCCGGCCACATGATGATGATGAACCTGTCGTCGTTCGTGATCGCATTGCTCGCGTATTACGCCGTCGGGTTCGCGTTCCAGTTCGGCGGCGTCGGCGCCGTCGCGAACATCGGCGGAACGTCACCACTCACCGGCATCTTCGGGCACGGCAACGCCGGCCTCATCGGCACGCACGGGTTCTTCCTGCAGACCGGGGGCGCCTACGACGTCGGCGTCATGGCGTTCTTCCTGTTCCAGGTCGTCTTCATGGAGACCGCCGGCTACATCCTCATCGGCGCGATCGCCGAGCGCATCACGTTCGCCGCCTTCATCTGCGCGGAGATCGCGATGGCCGCGGTCATCTATCCGATCTTCGGCATGTGGGTGTGGGGCGGCGGTTGGCTCGCACACCTCGGTCAGTCACTCGACCTCGGCCACGGCGCCGTCGACTTCGCGGGCTCCGGAGTGGTCCATGCCACCGGAGGCTGGGGCGCCATGGCACTGGCCATGCTGCTGGGCGCCCGCATCGGCAAGTACCGCAAGGACGGCTCCGTCCGCGCGTTCCCGGGCCACGACCTCGGCTACGTCGTGATCGGCACGCTCGTCCTCACCTTCGGGTGGATGGGCTTCAACCCCGGCTCCACGTTCGGCGCCACCGACTTCCGCATCGCGGTGGTCGCGGTGAACACGCTGCTCTCCGCGTCGGCCGGCGCCATCGCGGCGATGGCCTGGACGAACTGGAAGTGGGGCAAGCCCGACATCTCCATGACGTGCAACGGCATGCTCGCCGGCCTCGTCGGCATCACTGCGGGCTGCGCGTTCTTCGCCCCGTGGGCATCGGTGGTCGTCGGCATGCTCGCCGGCTTCCTCGTGTGCCTCAGCGTCGAGTTCTTCGACAAGAAGGCGCGCATCGACGACCCCTGTGGCGCGATCTCCGTGCACGGCGTGTGCGGCGCGTTCGGCGTGTTGATGGTCGGCTTCTTCGCCGACGGCACCTACGGCACGCTGTGGAACGGCGTCCCCGGCAACGTGAAGGGCCTGTTCTACGGCGACGCCAGCCAGCTGCTGGCCCAGGCGATCAGCGTCGTCGTCGGCTTCATCTGGGCCTGGGGGATGATGTACCTGATCTTCCTCGTGCTGCGCCGCTTCGTGAAGCTGCGCGTCGACCCCGAGGTCGAGATCGCCGGTCTCGACGAGGCGGAGTTCGGGCAGTACTGCTACCCCGACTTCCAACTCGTCACCGACACCCAGGGCGGCTTCCCCGGCGAGTTCGAACACGCCACCAGCACTGCCGGGGCCGACAGCACGGAGGGGACCAAGTGAAGCTGGTCACTGCGATCATCAAGCCCTTCAAGCTCGAGGAGGTGAGCGACGCGCTCCACGACGCCGGCATCGTCGGCCTCACCGTCGCCGAGGTCCGCGGGCACGGCCGGCAGCGCGGACACACGGAGGTGTACCGCGGTGCGGAGTACCGGGTCGACTTCGTGCCCAAGGTGCGCCTCGACATCGTCGTCGACGACGACCAGCTCGCCGCCGCGGTCGCCGTGGTCGTGGAGCACGGGCGGACCGGCTCCATCGGTGACGGCAAGTACTGGGTCACCGACGTGCTGGAGGTCGGGCGCATCCGCACCGGCGAGGTCGGGAGCGACGCGCTCCGAGCTCGTCCCCGCCCCGTGACGTCCTCGCCGGGCGTGTGACCGAGAGGTCCGCGCCCGGCGAGCGCGTCGTCGCCGTCGTGCCGTTCGCCGCGGTGCCGAAGGTCCCGGGCCGCGTGAAACGGCGTGACAAGGTGCGCATCGGAGTGCGCCAGTCGTGGCGGCGGTACCGGCCGCTCGTGTTCACGGACCGCCGGCTGTACGTCTTCGACAGCGGGCGAACTCCACACCCACGGGAACTGCTCGCATCCTTCCCGGTGGCCGAGGTCGGCGTGCACGACGTGCGCGCCGGGTCCTTCGGCGGCCGCGAAGTGGTGCTCGACCTCCCCGGCACCGGAGCGGTGCCGTTCGAGATCGGCCGCAAGGACCTCGACGACCTCGTGCACGCACTCCACCTGCTCGGCGTCCGCACCGACACATAGCCTCGGCGGATCGACAAGTTCCGCGAGGCGCTGAACGCCAAGGTGCAGGGCATCCTCGACGACGGCGAGGCCGTCGCCGCGATCCTCCCGTTCGCCTCGATCCACAAGGTGGGCTACGGACAGTTGGTGTTCACCACGCGTCGGCTGTTCCTGTTCGACAGCACTCGCACCGGCAGGACGGGTGAGCTCCTGCGCGAGCTGCCGCTCGCCGACGTGCGCTTCGACGGCGTGCGCACCGGACGCTTCGGGAAGCAGTCGCTCGTGCTCACGCTGCCCGACACCGGCGAGATCGTGTTCGACGTCGGGTCACGCGAGGGCGACGACCTCTCCGTGATCTCGCAGCTCTTCCCGACCACCCCCCTGAGCCCCTGAACCCCTGAGGAGTCCCCGTGGACGAAGTGCGCACCATCGCCGTCATCGGCACCGGCAACCTCGGCGCGACGCTCGCGCGGCGGTGGCGGGCCGCCGGGCACCGGATCGTGATCGGCGCGCGCGATCCCGGGGCCGAGAAGGTCGTCGCGCTCGTCGGCGAGCTCGGTGGCGACAGCGCCGCGGCTCCCGTGGCCGACGCCGTGGCCGCCGCCGACGTGGTGGTCGTCGCGACTCCCGGTGCCGCGGTCCCCGAGCTCGCGGCGTCGCTCGGCCCGGCGCTCGCCGGCACCGTGGTGATCGACGCGACCAACCACATGGGTGGCGACCGGCTGCACCACATGGACGCGTGGTCGGAGCAGGCACCCGCCGCGCTCGCGTTCCGCGCGTTCAACACGCTCGGCTGGGAGAACTTCGCCGAGCCCGACCACGACGGCGGTGCCGCCGACCTCCTCGTCTGCGGCCCCGAGGCGGGTCGCGACACCGTGGAGGGGTTGGTGCACGACGTCGGCCTACGGCCGGTGTGGATCGGCGACGCCGACCAGGCCGACGTGCTCGACGGCGTGACCCGCCTCTGGTTCGCGCTGGTGTTCGGTCAGGGACGCGACCGGCGGACGGCGTTCCGAGTGCTCGACGCCTGACGCGTCGTCGCGGTCACTGCAGCACGTTGACGGCGCGGGCGATGACAAGGATCGCGATCGACAGCGAGAAGGCCGACTGCACGAACATCGCCATCTTCGCCCAGCGCGTCATGGGCATCGTGTCGGTGGGGCTGAACGCCGCGGCGTTGGTGAACGACACGTAGAAGTAGTCGAGGAACTCGGGGCGCCACCCTGGGCGGACCCGCTCGGGCGTCTGGTGCTGCGGGAAGAGGAACGCCGGATACGGGTTGCCCGACTTCAACCGTGCCATCGGTCCGCCACCGTCGAACTCCCAGTACCAGAGCGCGAACACGATCACGTTGGTGAGCCAGATCGAACCGCCGACCCACAGGAGCTCACCGGCGTCGCGGATCCCGGTGCCGTTCACCAGGTCGACGATGAGCCGGGCCCCCGAGGCGATGTTCCCGATGGTCATCACCAGGATCACCAGGAGCATCAGGCCCCGGAACAGCCGGGAGTGGTCGAAGCGGCGAGGCATCACGCCGAGCGTCGCGATGAGCAGCAGCAGCGCCAGCGCCGGGATCAGGTACCGCGGGTGGTTGGCGATGCGGTACGGCAGGGTGGCCTCGAGGAAGATCGCGACGAGGACCGCCACCGTCGACGAGATGCGCGACTCCTCCTTCAGCGCGACCTGCAACGTCGGCTCGACCACCCGGGAGTCGATGGTGCGCACGAACGCCGCCGGGTCGAGGAGACGGTCGAGGAACCGGGGGCGACCTTCCGGGCGTTCGGCCATGGGCGCACGGTAGACCCGTCACGGCCCCGCTCCGTGTACCGTCCGGTACATGACCACCGGCGCCCAGCAGATGATCGAGACCGCCGTCGCCGCAGGCGTCGACGTGTGCTTCACCAACCCCGGCACCACGGAGATGCCGCTCGTCGCGGCGCTCGACCGCACGCCGGCGATGCGGTCCGTGCTCGGGCTGTTCGAGGGCGTCGTCACCGGCGCGGCCGACGGCTACGGTCGGGTCACCGACGCCCCTGCCCTCACCCTCCTCCACCTCGGCGCGGGCTACGGCAACGGCGTCGCCAACCTCCACAACGCACGCCGGGCGCACTCGCCGATCGTCAACGTGGTCGGCGACCACGCGACCTGGCTCGTCGAGCACGACCCGCCGCTCGCCAGCGACATCGCGGGCCTCGCCACGCCCGGCTCCGCGTGGGTGCGCACCGTCGCGACCGCGGGCGACATGGCCGGCGACACCGCCGCCGCCATCGCCGCGGCCCGCACCATGCCGGGCGGCATCGCCACGCTCGTGGTACCCGTCGACTGCCAGTGGGACGACGCCTCCGGCGGCCCGGTGCCGATCACCGCACCGGCGGCCACCGTGCCGGCGGTCGACACGATCGTGGCCGCGGCCAAGGCCCTCGCGAGTGGCGAGGGCAGCGTGCTCTACGTCGGCGGCCGCGCGCTGCGGGCGCGGGGCCTGCGCGCCGCCGAGCGCATCCGGTTGCACACCGGCGCCACCGTCTACTGCGAGAACTTCTCCGCCCGCGTCGAGCGCGGCCCCGACCTGCCCGCGCTGCGAAGCATCCCCTACTTCCCCGAGATGGCGGTCGACGCGCTCGCGTCGGTGCGGCACCTCGTCACCGCGGGCGTGGCGGCTCCGGTGGCGTTCTTCGCACTGCCGTCACTCGGTGGCCGCCCGCAGCTCACACCCGACGGGTGCGAGGTGCTGGCGCTCACGTCCGGCACCGACGATGTCGAGGCCGCACTCGAGGCGTTGGCCGACGAGCTGGGCGCGCCCACCGCGGTCACGGTCGACCCCCGCCCCGCGCCCGTCGTGCCCACCGGCAGCGACCTCACCCCGGCCACGGTCGCGCAGGCCGTCGCCGCGCTGCTCCCCGACAACGCGATCGTCGTGGAGGAGGCCAACACCTCCGGGATCAACTTCGTGATCCAGGCGCCGGCCGCGGCACCGCACTGGGGCCTGCAGCTCACCGGCGGCGCGATCGGGATGGGCATGCCCCTCGCGCTGGGCGCGGCGATCGCGGCGCCCGACCGGCGCGTCGTCGCGCTCCAGGCCGACGGCTCGGCGATGTACACGCTGCCCGCGCTCTGGTCGATGGCCCGCGAGGGCACCGACGTCACGATCGTCGTCTACTGCAACCGCAAGTACGCGATCCTGCAGCTGGAGCTCGCCCGCGCCGGGATCACCGACCCCGGCCCGGTCGCACAGTCGCTCACCGACCTGTCGAACCCCGACATCGACTTCGTCGCGATCGCCAAGGGCATGGGTGTGGACGCGAGCCGCGTCACCGACAACGACCAGCTGGCCGACGCGCTGCGCCGTTCGCTCGCGACGCCGGGACCGTCGTTGATCGAGGTGCTGCTCTAGCCGAACCTCAGTCGGCGAACACCTCGGCCACGAACGCGTCGAAGGCGTCGCGGTCGAACTCGACCTCCAGCTTGTCGCCCACCTTGTGGATGTCGAGCGTCGGGCAGAAGAACCCGTGCCCGTGCACGAAGAACGTGGGAGATCCCTGCACGCCCTTCGCCCTGCCGGCCTCGTAGTCGGCGAGCACGGCGTCGCGATCGGCGTCGGTCGGCTCCGGAACGCCGAGCGCGGCGGCCGTCGCCGCAAGCACGGCGGGGTCGCCGACGTCGCGGCCCTCCTCGAACACGAGGTCACGCACCACGAGCGCGGCCTGCTCACCCGCCTCGGGGCCGACGCGGTACGCGGCCTCGGTGAACGCGAGCGCGGGCAGCGTGGTCACGGGGAACGCGTCCTCGCGCACCCCGGCGAACAGGTCGGGCGCCACGCTCTCGCGCAACGCGGCGGCCTTCTCGGCCACCGCGTGCGCGTCCATCGGGACGCCGTTCACCAGTTCGAGCGGCCACGCCCGCACCCGCAGGTGCAGGTCGGGGCGACCGCGGCGGTCCCGCTCCTCGGTGAGGCGGTGGAGACCGACATGGGTGAACGGGCACGTCACGTCGGCGTACACCTCGAGGACCGCCACGGCTGCTCCGTTCGTCGTCGTGGCGCCGGTCGACCTCGCCTCAGGCGATGGTCGTGCCCGACCCCTTCATCAGTGCGCTGTTGGGCTCGGCCGGCATGTCGGCGGCCGTGAGCGGCTTCGAGACCTCGTCGACCGTGGGGCCGTACTTCTCCGCCAGCGGCGCGAGCTTGTCGAGGTCGAAGTCGTACAGCTTGGCGGGGTTCTCGGCGAGCACCTTGCGCAGCTGCGCCTCCGGCACGTCGCTGAAGACCTGGCGCAGGTGCAGCGTCGTGTAGGGGCCGGTGCCCTCGTCGTGCGGGTAGTCGCTGCCCCACATCATGCGGTCCTCGCCGAGGAACGTGCGCACTGCGGCGTCGTCGGGACCGGGCTGGCTCACGCCCATCCACACGTTCTGGGCGAAGTACTCCGAGGGGAGCTTGTCGATCGCGTCCTCGGCGCGGTACTTGAGCTCGCCGATCTCACCCTTCTTCACGTTGCGCACGATGGCGTCGAGTTGGTTGAGCAGCGGCGGCACCCACGAGGCACCGGTCTCGGTGACCACGAACTTCAGCTTCGGGAAGCGCTCGAAGATGCCCGACAGCATGAACTGCACGAGCGGGCGCTGCGAGTAGAAGCCGACCTCGCTGATCATCAGCAGCGGCGTGACCGCGTACTTGCCGTAGTTCGGCGAGCCGGTGCCACCGTGCGCGTTGAGCGGCAGCTCGAGGTCTTCGATGACCTCCCACAGCCGGTCGTACTCGGGGTCGTAGAGCGGCTTCACCCACTTGGTGTCGGGCGAGATGTTCGGCAGGAGCACACCGCCGCGCAGGCCGTTCTCCTTGATCCACTTCGCGTCCTCGATGGCATCGTCGATGTCGTTGAGGAAGATCTGGCCGATGCCGGCGACGCTCCGGGTAACGGTCCTGGAAGTCCTTCATCCAGCGGTTGTGCGCGGATGCCGGCGAGGCGACGTGGGTAGTCGTCGGCCTGCGGCTGCGGCGAACAGCACGAAGCTCGGGAAGAACGGCGGGACCGTGTTGGGGAAGATGACCTCGGCGACGACGCCGTCGGCCTCCTGCTGCTCGTTGCGCAGGTCGTCGTCCCAGTTGCGGGTGCGCAGGCTGGTGTCGCGCAGGTCCTTCCACGGGTTCTTGTACTCGCCGCGCCAGGCGTCGAACTCGTCGCGCCAGGCGGGGTCGAGGTACTCGCGGTAGGTCTCGTGGTTCGCGCCGGCGTGGGTGTCGGCCGAGATGATGGTGTAGTGGTCCGATGCCATGCTGCTGCGCTCCTGAGTTGCGGCCACGGGCGTTGGGGTACTCCCTTTCTACCCGATCCGGCCCCTCCGGAGCCCCTGCGGCCTCAGCCGGACGTGATCTCCCGGCGGCACAACTTCCAGCCCGCGGCGGTGCGCACGAAGGTGTCGTCGTACTGGCCCACGCTGGCCAGCTTCGGGGCGAGCAGCGTGTCGGTGAAGTACGTGAAGTAGGAGCGGGCGGTGGCGCGGTCGGGCGACTCGCTGGTGACCGCGATGGTCTGCACCATGTGGCGGGAGTACGAGCCCGGGCCCTGGAGACCGGCCCCCCGGCGCTCCTCCACCCCGGCCCGGATCTCGGCGTGGCCGCTGCGCACGCTGCCGGCGACCCCGAGGCTCGGGTTGTCGGGCATCACCCACTGCGCATCTTCGGTGAAGTTGTCGAGGTACTCCTCGATGGTGCCGGTGTCGGCGGTCTGGGCGATGCGCGCCAGCACGTTGCGCACCTCGAACTGGGCATCGCTGGACCGGTCGTCGGGCTGGCTCATCTCAGTGCTCCGGCATCACGAAGTCGGGGTGCTCACGCGGGTCGTCGATGGTCACGGCGTCGATGCCCGCACCCCCGCGCCGGAGGATGTCGAGCGTGATCTGCTCGAGGATCTCGCGCGGCATGATGCACTCGACGCAGTTGGAGTTCTCCACGACGAGCTGCAACTTCGCGGTGCTGCCGTCGACACCGGCGAGCAGCATGTCGCCGCCGTCGGCCGCGACGAGCTCCTTCACCTCTTCCACAGCGGCGAGCAGCGCGGTGTTGCTGGCATCGGTCATGCCGGGTCCCTTCCTGCGACGGGGAGGACGAGCAACGTGGTGCGGCGCAGCGCGGCCGCGCCCTCGGCGGCGGTGGCGCCGCCGTTCGACCACTGCAGCATGATGCTGTTCATCACGTGCCCGAGCGTCTCGATCACGACGGCGCGGTGCGGCACCACGGTGTCGCCGATCGCGTGGTCGATGACGTCGCCGTAGATGGCGCTCACCGCGATGCGGCTCACCTCCACCGACGGCTCCGGTGAGTACAGCGCGCGCATCACTGTGCGGGCGAGCTCGTGGTTGCGCTCCATCGACGCGGTGAAGCGGCTGAGCACGTCGATCACACGGTCGGCGGCGGTGTCACCGCGCGCCGGGCGGCGGTCGAGGTCGGCGCGGAAGCGCTGGATCCACGCGACGTGCGCCTGGGCGATGAGGTCGTCCTTGGAGGAGCAGAACTGGTAGATGGTCGCGAGCGACATGCGCGTGGTGGCCGCGAGGTCGCGCATCTGCACGGCCTCGTACCCCTTCTGCGAAGCGTCGCGCGTCGCCTCCAGCAGGCGCTGGTAGCGCGGGTCGTCGCCGGAGGGGTCGACGCGAGCGGAGGTCGTCTGGGCGGTCATCAGGTGCGCGAGGCTAACCGGAACCCGACCACAGGAGCACAGTCATGGATCCCGTCACCGTCACCCGGCCGCGCCCCGGTGTCGCCCTCGTCGAGATGGACGACGCCGAGCGCTACAACGCCCTGAGCACACCGATGGTCCGTGGCCTGCACGCCGCGTTCGCCGAACTGCGGACCGACCGCGAGGTGCGGGCGATCGTGCTCGCGGGGCAGGGCAAGGGCTTCTGCGGCGGCGCCAACATGGGCGGCGGCGAGGAGGCTCCCCCGCTGTCGGTCGACCGCGGGCCGGTCGGCTTCATCCACTTCATGCAGGAGCACCTCGCCGAGTTGATGCTGCGCATCCACGAGCAGCCCCAGCCGGTGATCGCCGCGGTGCACGGCGCCGCGGTGGGTGGCGGCCTCGCGATCGCGCTCGCGTCCGACCTGCGCGTCGCCAGCCCCGACGCGTTCTTCGCGTCGCACTTCATCCGCGTCGGGCTGTCGTCGTGCGACGTGGGCACGAGCTACTTCCTGCCGCGCATCGTCGGCCCCACGATCGCGGGTGAGCTCATGCTCACGGGTCGGCGCTTCTCGGCCGAGGAGGCGCGCGGCTACGGGATGCTCAACCGCGTCGTCGCCGAGGGATCGGGACGCGACGGCCTGCTCGACGCCGCGTACGAGCTCGCCGACGGCATCATCGCCAACTCCGAGTACGGCGTGTACATGACGAAGATCGGCATGTGGGCCAACCTCGACGCGCCGAGCATCCGGCACGCGATCGAGCTCGAGAACCGCACGCAGGTGCTCGGCTGCTTCACCGGCAACATGACCGAGGCCGGCGAGGCCTTCCGCGAGAAGCGAGCCCCCGCCTGGAAGCCCTTCTAGTTCCCGAACTTGCGTCGCTCAGGCCGGTCATACCGGGAGCAGCGACGCAAGTTCGGGGACAGGACTAGGAGGTGATGCCGAAGCGGTGGAGGCCGTAGGCCTTGATCGCGTTCGTGCGCAGCACCTTGGTGCACTCCTCGGCATTCATGCCCGCCGCCGCGAACAGCTCACGCGCGATCTTGCGCGAGTGCGGGAACGTGCCGTCGGAGTGCGGGTAGTCGGTCTCGAACAGGATGTTGTCGATGCCGACGTCCTCGCGCCACTTCAGGCCGACGAGGTCGTCGAACACGCAGCCGTACACACGGCCCTTCACCTGCTCGCTCGGGGCGATGCCGCCCTCGACACCCGCACGACCGTCCTTCCACACCTCGTCCATGCGCTCGAGCTGGAAGGGCATCCAGCCCACCTGGCTCTCGGCGTAGGCGATGGTGAGGTCGGGGAAGCGCTGCAGCGTGCCCGAGAACACCCAGTCGCACAGCGAGCCCTGCGCGTTCTGCGCGTAGAGCGACATCGACGTGGCGAGCGGCGCGTCGTCGGACGTGGTGGGCATGCTCGACGACGAACCGATGTGCATCGACACGCTCGTGTCGGTCTCGACGCACGCCTCGAACAGCACGTCCCACTCGCCGCTGTACATGGTGGCGAAGCCGAGCTTCGCCGGGTTCTCACTGAAGGCGATCGCGTAGCTGCCCTTCGCCGCGCAGCGCCGCACCTCCTCGGCCGCCAGCTTCGGGTCCCACAGCGGGATGAGCGTGAGCGGGATCAACTTGCCCTTGCCCGCGCCCGCGCACCAGTCGTCGATCATCCAGTCGTTGTAGATCTTCAGGCACTGCAGCGCGAGGTCCTTGTCCTTGCGCTCGGCGAACCCCTGCCCCGCGAAGCGCGGGAAGATGTTGGGGTAGTTGATCGCCGCGTCGCAGTGGTTGGCCTCCATGTCGGCGAGGCGCTCGGCCTGGTCGTAGGTGCCGGGGCGGAAGTCCTCGTAGACGGCGGCGACGTTGCGCTGCTCGGAGCGCGGGATGCCCGCCGGTGCGTGGAGCAGGCCCGTGGGGACGACGAGGTCCTCGTAGAGCCAGATGTCGCACCACTGGCCGTCGTCGGCGCCGCGCTCGAAGCCGTAGTGGCCGCCGACGAAGGCGAGCTTCACCTTCTCCCGCACCACCCGCGGCGCCTGGTCACGCAACGACTCGGGCAGCTCCCGCTGCCACAGGTCCTTGGGCTCCATGACGTGGTCGTCGACGGAGATCATGTTGGGGAGCTCGTGCTCCTGGGGCGTGACGTCGGCCATTGGTGCTCGGCTCCTCGGTTGGGTCCTGGCGTTGGGCGTTCGGGCGATAGAAACAGGTTTCTCGGGACCTGCGACAGGGCCGGAGGTCCCTGTTCTGACGGTCCGTCAGATGATCCGGCTCAGGTGATGCGGAAGTTCGGGGTGCGTTCCTCGGCCCGGGCGGCCTTGAACTCGGCGAAGTCCTCCGACGTGTACACCAGCATCTGCGCCATGAGCTCGGCGTGCAAGGAGGTGCTGATCGTCGGCATCGACAGGTCGAGCAGGTTCTGGCGCCACGCCCGCACCGACAGGGGCGGCAGGGCGGCGATGGTGCCCGCCATCTGCATGGCGGTGTCGTCGAGGGCATCGCGCTCCACGACCCGGGACACGATCCCGTGGCGCAGCGCCTCCTCGGCGTCGAGGACCCGGCAGGTGAGCACGAGATCGCTCACCAGGCCGTGCCCGCACATCTGGAACAGGCGGGCGGTGCCGCCGGAGTCGGGGATGAGCCCGTGCGCGAGCTCCGGGAGGCGGAACTTGGCGTCGTCGGCCGCGATGCGGATGTCGCACAACATCGTGCGCTCCCACATGCCGCCGATGCACCAGCCCTGGACGGCGCACACCACCGGCACCTTCGGGGGCATCAGGTGGCGCTCGGTCATGCCGTGGCCGTGCTCGATGTAGTGGTAGTCGCTCGCACCGGGCGGCCGGTTGCCGAGCTCGGACACGTCACGACCCGACGAGAACGCGCGCCCCTCGGCCCGCCACACGACCGCGTACACGTCGGTCCGTTCGCCGATCTCGGCCCACGCCTCCCAGAACGCGTCCTCCATGACGTCGTTCATGGCGTTGAGGCGGTCGGGTCGGTCGACGGTGAGCACCGCGACGTGACCCTCGTAGTCGACCCGAACGCTTCCTGCACTTGACCCCGACACTGGGTCTCCCCCTCGATCAGCACCCGGAGACGGGCTTCGTAACATGTTACGGGCAGGGCGATGCGGACGGAATCCCCATACGGCCTACGCTCGTGGCCCGCACGTGCCGAGAGAGACACGTGCACCAAGGGGCGACGATGGACACAACGGGGCCGACCGACGGAGTGCTCGACGTCGTCGGTGACGGACTCGTCATCTGGGACGCCGACGGCACGCTCGTCAGCTGCAACCGCCGGGCCGAGACCATCCTGGGCGTGACCGCCGAGATCCTCGCCTCGCTCACGTACGACGAGCTCATGCAACTGGTGCTCGACGAGCTGTCCCCCGTCGGCGAGGACTCGACGACGTTGACCGCCGGGGAGCTCCCCGCGAACATCGCCCGCGAGCGCGGCACCGCGGTCACCGGGACCGTGCTCGGCATCCTCCGCCCCGACGGGTCGCGCTACTGGATCGAGATCGACGTCGCCCCGATGCAGGGACCCGACGGCCGCACCCAGCTCGTCAGCGCGTTCCGCGACGTCACCGCCGGACGGGAGGCCCGGGCCGAGGCGCGGCTGCACGAGAAGCTGCTCGAGGCCATCGGCCAACCCGTGATGATGGTCGACCCCTCGCGCAACATCATCTACTGGAACGACGCGGCCACCGCGGTGCTCGGCTGGACGCGCGCGGAGGTGATCGGCCGCCCCGCCCTCGAAGCGGTCGAGATCGTCGGCGGGGCGGCCGCACTCGACCGCGACCTCGATCGGCTGCTGGCGGGCGAGACCGTCACGCACGAGTTCCAGATCCGCCACTGCGACGGGCACCTCCTGTACGCGCTGGTGACCCGCACGCCGGTCTTCGACGATCACGGCGGCCGCCTCGGCATCATCGTGGTGATCGCCGACATCACCGAGCGGGCCGAGGCCGAGGCGCACAACCGCTCGCTGTCGGCGATCGTCGAGTCGTCCACCGACGCGATCATCGGCGAGACGCTCGACGGGATCATCGAGTCGTGGAACTCGGGCGCCGAGGCGCTGTTCGGCTACACGGCGGCCGAGGTGGTGGGGCGATCCGTACTCGTCCTCGTCCCCGAGCACGAGCGCGTCGTGCTGCAGGAGGCGATCGCGCAGGTGCGCGCGGGTCGCCCCGTCGAGCACATCGAGATGGAGCGGGTCGCCAAGGACGGCAGCCGCGCCCACGTGGCGTTCACCGCGTCGCCGGTGCACGACGCCGAGGGCGAGCTCAACGCGGTGTCGCTGATCGCACGCGACGTCAGCGACCTCGTGGCCGCCCGCGAAGCGCTCGCCGCGTCGGAGGCGCGCTTCCGCGCGCTGGTCCAGCGGTCGTCCGACATCGCCTTCATCTTCGACTCCACCGGCACGATCACCTACGCGAGCCCCGCGGTGCGCCGGCTCGGCTACTCCCCCGAGGAGCTGCTCGGCACCGTCGGCTGGGCGATGGTGCACCCCGACGACCTCGCCGCCGGCCAGGCCGCGCTCACCGGCGCGCTCGACCGCGGCGAGATGGGTTGGTGCGAGTGGCGGGTCGGCACGAAGTCGGGCGAGTGGCGGTGGATGGAGGAGACCGTCATCAACCTCACCGACGAACCCGCCGTCGCCGGCGTGGTCGCCAACATGCGCGACATCACCGATCGGCGCATGGCGGAGGAGCAGCGGCGCGAGGCGGAGCAGCGCTACGTCGACGGGTTCCGCAAGTCGGCGTTCGGGCTCGCGCTCCTCGACCTCGACCTGGCGTTCACCTCGGCGAACCCGGCGTTGGAGCAACTGCTCGGCGAACGTGAGGCCACTCTGTTGGGGCGTCGGCTCGACGACTTCCTCAACGGCGACGACGGCGCCGCCGTACGGCGGGCGATGCAGCAGCTCCTGAACCCCGGGGCGCCGCCGTTCCACCGTTCCGAGCACCGTCTCCGCCGCGCCGACGGACGCGACGTGTGGGTCGTCATCGACATGACCCTCACCCGCGACACCGCCGGGCGCCCCGCCTCGCTCTTCGTGCAGTTCGCCGATCTCACCGACCGCAAGCGCGCCGAGGACGCCCTGGCGCACCAGGCACTGCACGACACGCTCACCGACCTGCCCAACCGGCTCCTCCTCGTCGACCGCCTCAGCCAGTCGCTGGCGCGAGCCGAACGCACCGGCACCGATGTCGCCGTGCTGTTCCTCGACCTCGACCGGTTCAAGCTCGTCAACGACTCGCTCGGCCACGACGTCGGTGACCGTCTGCTGGTGGAGGTCGCCGCGCGGCTCACCCACACGATGCGCGGCTCCGACACCGTGGCGCGCTTCGGCGGCGACGAGTTCGTGCTGGTGTGCGAGGAGGTGCGCGACGTCGACGAGGCCCGCGAGCTCGGCGAGCGGGTCATCGCGGTGTTGCGCGATCCGATCGCCGTGTCGGGCCGCGAGCTCTACGCCACCGCGAGCGTCGGGGTGGCGGTGGGCGGCGCCGACGCGTCGGCCGAGCAGTTGCTGCGCGACGCCGACGCCGCGATGTACCGGGCCAAGGATCTCGGCCGGTCGCGCGTCGAGGTGTTCAGCCAGGCGCTGCGCCGGAAGGTCGCCTCCCGGCTCGATCTCGAGACCGCGTTGCGCCAGGCCGTCGAACGCGACGAGCTGCGGCTGCAGTTCCAACCCGTCATCCGGTTGGCCGACGGCGAGGTGGTCGGCGCCGAGGCGCTGTTGCGGTGGGAGCGGCCCGGCTCCGGGCTGGTCTCCCCCGCCGAGTTCATCCCCGTCGCCGAGGACACCGGGCTCATCGTGCCGATCGGCGAGTGGGCGCTCACGCATGCGCTCGACGCCCTCGAGCACCTCACCGGCGGGCGGCGCCTCGACCCGAAGCTGCCGCTCCTCGCCGTGAACCTCTCGGCGCTGCAGCTCCGCCTGCCCACCAGCATCGACATGGTGCGCAGCGTCCTCGCCGCGTCGCAGGTGGCCCCCGGCATGCTCTCGCTGGAGATCACCGAGAGCGCGCTGATGGACGACATCGAGACGTCGGCACGCGCGCTCGACGCGATGCGCGACCTCGGCGTGCACCTCGCGATCGACGACTTCGGCACCGGCTACTCGTCGCTCACCTACCTCAAGCGACTCCCGATCGACGCGCTCAAGATCGACCAGTCCTTCGTCGACGGCCTGCCCGACGAGCCGCACGACCGCTTCATCACGGAGGCGATCGTCACCCTCGGCCGTTCGCTGCAACTCACGCTCGTCGCCGAGGGCGTCGAGACCGTCACGCAGTGGGACACCCTCGACGAGCTCGGCTGCCAGCTCGGGCAGGGATTCCTCTGGAGCCCGCCCGTCGACGCCGATGAATTCGCGGCGCTGCACACGCGGAGCTTCGCGGCGATCCGGTGCCGCGAAGAGAAGGAATGACGCGCTTCAGCGCGTGAGGTCCTTCACGCGGAACGCGACCACGGTCGCCACGCCCACGACGACGCACGCCGCCAGCAGGATCACGAAGTCACCGAGCGGGAGCCCGTGCATCAGGGGCGCCGAACCGTTCGCGTACCACAGCATCGACGCGTACCGGATCGGTTCGAGCCAGCTCACCAGGCCGGCCATGCCCACCGCAAGGTAGCTCGCGGCGAACACCGCCGCGGTGGCGCCGATCGCCGCGGCGCGGCTGCCGGTGAGGATGCCGACGAGCATCGTGATGCCCCCGCAGAGGATCGCGACCATCGCCGCGCCGGCGGAGGCGACGAACGTGTCGACCACACCGATGTCGAAGCCGATGACGACCCCGGCCACGAGCACCGCCGCCGCGACCACCAGCGCGAGGACGACCACGCCGACCACCATCGCCACGAACTTCTCCAGCGCCACGCGCGTTCGTGTCACCGGGTACGAGAGCAACAGGTCGAGGGTGCCCGACTGCAGTTCCCCCGCGAACGCCGACGCGCCGACACCGATCGCGAAGACCACCAGCAGCGCCGGCAACACGAGCGAGAAGAGCTCGACGTTGAGGTAGCCCCCGGCGGTGGTGAAGTCGAAGGAGGCCGCGCCGCCGAAGAACGCCTTGAGCTCCTTCGGGTAGTTGCGCAGCGCCTGTTGGAACGCGCTGTCGCGCACGGTCGGATAGATCGACGACTGCAGCACGACGTAGGCGGCGAGGCCGACCGCCCACCCGACGAGGCTGCGGCGACGGTCGCGCAGCGTGCGCTCGGCGACGAGCGGCGCGGTCACCGGTCGTCTCCCTCGTGCCCGTCGTCGTCGACGTAGAAGTGGAGGAAGAGGTCGTCGAGGTCGGGCGGCGCGCTGGAGAACTCGACGACACGGTGGGTCGCGGCGAGCTTCACCAACGCGTCGGCCTCGCCCACCAGGTGGAGGTGCACCGAGTGGTCGCGCACGCTCACGTCGCGCACCCCGGGGAGCGCGGCGAACCGGGCGACGTCGGTGGCCGGATCGAAGGTGCCGTCGAAGCGGATGGTGACCTCGCGCACGGCGCGATCGCGCAGCGCGGCCACCGACTCCACGTCGACGAGTCGCCCGTCGCGGATGATGCCCACCTGGTCGCACAGGTGCTGCACCTCGTCGAGCACGTGCGACGAGAGGAACACGGTCGCACCCGAGTCGGCCACCTCGCGCACGAGCAGCTGGAACTCGTGTTGCACGATGGGGTCGAGACCCGCCGTCGGTTCGTCGAGGAGCAGCAGCTCGGGCTCGTGCACGAACGCCTGCACCAGGGCGAGCTTCTGCTTGTTGCCCTTCGAGAGCGTGTGCACCGGTCGGTCGAGCTCCACCTGGAAACGATCGACGAGCGCACCGACGACGCGCTGGTCGACGCCACCGCGCAGGCGACCGAACCAGTCGAGCAGCTCCCGGCCGGTGATGCGCTCGTAGAGGCCGATCTCACCCGGGACGTAGCCGACGCGCCGACGGATCGCCACGGAGTCGGCGCGGGAGTCGAGACCCAGCACCCGGGCGGTCCCCGACGACGGGCGCAGGAAGTCGAGCAGCACCCGGATGGTGGTGGTCTTGCCCGCACCGTTCGGCCCCAGGAACCCGAACACTGCGCCCGTGGGCACGACGAGGTCGAGGCCGCGGATCCCCCGCGACCGCCCGTACGTCCGTGTGAGGTCCTCGGTCTCGATGGCAGGCACCGAAGTACCTCCCTGGTCGCTTCCTGGTCGCACCCCCATGGTCGCCGACCGGGCCGATGGTCACCAGTGCCGAAGGACCAGTGCCCCTGTGCCCGGAGCCCGGGAACCGTCGATCATTGGGGTGCGCACACCGCCAGGGAGCCCCCGATGGACGCACCGCCGCAACCCGCGTCGGGCCGCACGACGACCCGGCAACACCTGACCACCGGCTTCGTGCTCGTGGCCACGGCGGGCCTCGCCGCGGGCGCGATCGCCTGGGTGGCCGACGCCCACGACGTCGCCGACCTGTGCTGGGCGCTGACCACGGGGCTCGGCCCTGGTACGCGACGCTGTGGACGCGGCGAGCCTGCGCGACCGGCAGCCGGGCATCGACGTGCTCGCAGTGCTCGCGCTGGTCGGCACGCTCGTCACCGAGGAGTACCTCGCCGGCGCGCGCTGGTCACCTGATGCACAGCAGCAGAAGCGACGTGCTGCTCGAGCAGGCGCGGGGCCCGCGCCGAGCTCGAGCTGCGCGCCCTGGTGGCCCGCACCCCGCAGGTCGTGCACCCGCTACGAGGGCGATGTACTGGCCGCTCCCCGCTCGACGACGACCACCCCGGAACCTGCTGCTCGTCGTCGGCACCACGGCGAGGTGTTGCCGGTCGACGGGCAGGTGGAGGGCGGCGGCGGTGCTCGACGAGTCCGGCATGGTGATCGCTGCCGGTCACCCGCGTGGAGGGCGATGCAGTGCGCAGCGGCGTCGTGAGCGCGGAAGCCGTTCGTACCGCGCCCACGACCTCCACCGCGGAGAGCACCTACACCGGCGTCGTGCGCCTCGTCGAGAGTCGAGCGCGTGCGGAGCAGGCGCCGTTCGTACGCCTCGCCGACCGCTATGCGCTGTGGTTCGTGCCGTTGGCGCTGGCCATCGCGGCCATCGCGTGAATCGTATCGGGCGACGCCGAAGCGGGCAGTGGCAGTCCTCGTCATCGCCCCGTGCCCGCTCTTGCTCGCCGCGCCGATCGCAATCGTGTCGGGCATGTCGCCACTGCGCCGTGGCGTGGTGGTGAAGGACGGCGGTGCGCTCGAGCAGCTCTTGCGCGGTGAGGTGCTGTTCGACAAGACGAGGACGATCGCGCGTGGGCGGCCCGGCGCTCGCCGACGTCGTGCTCGCACCCGATGCGCCGGTCGACGCCACCGTTGCTGCGCTCTACCCGCATCGCTCGACCAGGTCTCGCCCCATGCTGTTGGCGTCAGCGATCGTGCAGGGCGCCCGGTGGCCGAAGGGCGTCGCTGGTGCTGCCGGCCGCCGCCGAGGAACAGGCGCAACGGGCATCCGTGGCGCCGTCGACGGGCTGGGGTGCGCATCGGCCGGTGGTCGTGGTGTCGATGCGCCGGCCCCGGTGGGTGCGGGCGGTGCGTCGCCGCTCCGAGCAGCTCGACCACGGTGTTCGTGGTGTCGACGGCGCCGCCGGCGTTGCTGCTCGGTGATCCGGTGCGCACCGGCGCAGCCCGCACCCACCGTGAGCTGCGCACGCCAGCATCCGGCGCGGTGCTCGTCGCGGCGACCGCGCGGAGATCGCCGAGATGGTCAACGATCACCGGCGTCGACGACGTGCTCTCCGAGCGCACCCCGGCGGAGAAGGTCGACGCGCCATCCTCGTGGGCGCAGGCACGGCCCCACGATCATGGTCGGTGACGGCGTGAACGGCGCGCCACGCTCGCCGCCGCCGATGTCGTCGCACTGGGTGCGCAGCAGCACCGCGACGTCGGAGAGCCGGCCGAACGTCGTCCTCAACGTCGACGCCTCGACCCGGTTGGCCAGCCGCGATCGCCGCGCGACGTGCGTTGCGGTCGCCGCCAGGCGCGATCGTCGGCATGGGGTTGTCGCTCGTCCTCGATGATCGCCACCGCGTTCGGTCTGCTCCGCCGGCGATCGGCTCGCGCTGTTGCAGGAGGCCATCGACGTCGCGGTGATCCTCGCGCGCTGCGCGTCGCGATCGAGCGGCGCATGGCTCGAGGCGGGCCGCACTCGGCCTGCGTTCCAGCGACGAGCACGCGACGCTCAACGGGGCTCGCCACCTCCGCCAGGCCGCCGATGCGCTCGGCCGCGCCGAGCCGGAGGAGTTGATGGCCGAGCACCCGGGCCGTCTTCCTCGACGGGGACGCCTGCTCCCCCCGCAGACCCCGCCGAGGACTTCGAGCGCCTGCAGTACTCGCCCTGCGCGCAGGCGGCGAGGACCCGTCGAGGTGATGACCAGGCACCGAGATCGTGCACCTGGCCCGCCGGTTCGGCCACTGGTCGACGACCTCCCCGCCCGAGGGCCCCGGCCCCGACGGCCGCCAGGAGCTGCGCCGCGTCCTCTGCTCGACGCCGTCCTGCGCCTCCACTTCGCCCAGGAGGACGGGGGCTACTTCTCCCTCATCGACGACGACACGTAGGCGAAGCGGCGCCCGCAGGGCGGCCAGGCGCAGTTCGTACGAGCGTGTGACGCTCGGACGCCGCGAACAGGCGTCGAGCGTCACATGTTCGTGAGGTCGGCCTGATCTTCATGTCCTCCATGAAGTTCACGCCCATGGCCGCGCGGTCGTAGACGTTGGTGCGGCCCGACTGGGTCCCGCGGCGTCGACGATCATGACCTCGCCGTTGACGTACTCCGCCGCCTCGCTGCAGAGGAACGCAGGCAGGCCCGCCTGCTGGTCGGGGCGCGGGCCTCGATCACCGGCGTCGAGTAGTCGGCGCCGAAGCCGAGCACGGTCTCCTGCGAGCAGGCGACGGCGTGTCGGTGGGCCGGGCAGGATCGCGTTGATGCGGATGCCCAGCTTCTGGAACTCGAACGCCTTCATCGCCGTAGGTGTTGATGGCCATGCCACCGAGAACATGGCGATCTCGGCGCGACCAGGGTGCGCCTCGATCCGCACGACCGCGGAGTCGAAGTCGGGGGTGGCGAGGAGTACTCCTTCACCAGGTCATGTTCCGCGCCACTGCGGGAGGCCGGCAGTCGACGAGATCATGCCCCACCGCGCTGCTGCCAGCCGGGGTAGCCCTTGGCGATCGCGGTCTCGATGAGGTGACGGTAGGCCGATGAGTTGATCTTCTCGATGCCAGGCGTGCAATCGGCTGCGCCTGCCGCACGAACAGCGGCGCCTCGATCGGGCCGCCGCGCCGTCGAGCGCGGCGTCGACCGCGTCGCGCCGCGCGCAAGGTCGAGGCTGATGGCCTTGCGCCCGCGAGGGCGACCGGCGCGTAGTCCATCACGATGACCTCCGGCGCCGAGGTCCTGCACCAGCTCGGCGGCGGCGGCGCCATGCCGGTGGCCCACCGACGACGAGGGCACGCGCTGCGTCGTAGCGGAATGCGCTTCCACCTTCATGTCGGCCCATCCTGTCGATCGATCTCTGCGGTAGGACGCTGGTGGTCGACCACGCGTTCACCACGTACAAGCGCAGCTCGCCGGTAGGGGCGCGTTGAGGTTGGCCTTGGTCTTCTTGAGGGATCCGCACCTGGGCCTCCACCACTACGATGCCGGCGGTGTGCGGGGTGAGGATCACGTTGTCGAGCTCGGTGAACGGGTGGCCCAGCGGTAGCGCTCCTCCTCGAACACATCGAGCGCGCCCCGGATGCGCTTCTCGCGCGCAGCACCTCGAGCAGCGCGGCCTCGTCGACCACGCCACCCGCACGTTGACGAGCGCGGCGTCGGGCTTCATCGGCGCGAGCCGGCGGGCGTCGGTGATGAGGTGGCGGGTCTCGAGGCAAGCGGCACGTGCACCGGCGACGTCGGCGTTGGCGAGCAGCTCGCCGAAGGCTCACGTACTCCACCCGAGTGCAGCCTCGTCGTCGGGCGACGCACGGAAGATCGAAGTGAACGGCGATATCTCCAGCCGGCGAGGCGTTAGCGACCTGACGCCCGGCCGAAGCCGACGATACCCCAGACCCGCCCCGCGATCCGCGCGGTTCAGGCGGCCGAACTGCTCTACGCCGGATCTGGCGGTCGGTCCATGCGAGCTCGCGCATCACCGCCATGCCGGCCATCACCGTGTCGGCGACCGGCGTGTTGGCGCCGGCGCAGGTGCCCACACCGAGGATGCCGTGCTCGGCGGCGGCGACATGGTCGATCTGCACGACCAGCCGACGGCTGGAGGATGCGCGGCGGTACGTCGTCGCCTCGATCACCCGGCGCGCTGATCAGCACGGTAGTAGAAGTCGCCGATGACGATATCGGCGTCGACCACGGCGACGACGCGTCCTCGGTGCCCCGGATCGACCGCGACGATGTCGGCCGCGGTGCCCTCAGGCGGGAACTTGCCGGATCGCGTCGGCCGGGAACAGCAGTCGAGACGATGGTCCAGGTATCGGGGCGGTCATCGAGGTGCCTCCAGTCCGCCACCGGCGCGGATCTCCGCACCGACGATCGTCATACCGATGGAGCAGCAAAGGCCACCCGGCCGACCTCGGGCAGCGCCAGCGCGTCGAGCTCCTCGAACTCCGGCGCGCCGAACTCCAGCGTGGCCGGCCCCTCCACATCGCGCCGATCTCGAAGTCCTGCAGGAGGTTCCAGGCGAGATCGTGCACGAGCGGACCGCCGTAGTCAGGCACGTGGCGAGATGTGCCAGATCAGCAACCGCGCTGCCCGCAGCACGAACCCGTCGGCAACCTGCGACTCCAGGGTGACTGATCCGGTGGCCGACGGCGGGAGCTCGACGTGGCCCGATATTGGCCTTCCAGCGCCGGGAGCACCGCACCGACCGGCTTCGTCGCCGCGATGGTGCCGAGCCTTGGCCTGGATGTAGCGCAGCGAGCGAACGAGAGGTCGTTGTCGACCCAGATGTAGCGCGCCACCTTGGTGTCGTCAGGCGGCTGGCGTGCACCTCGGCGCAGGAAGCCTCGCGGTACTGACCGCGCCGGGTCGGCCGCCCGTGGGTCGTGCTCCGACGCCGGCGACGAAGTCGATGGTACGAAGGTGCCGCGCGCGTCGACATCGGTTGCATCGGCGCGGGGAGCACCGCGGCCGCGGTAACCAGCCGGGTCGCAGCGGAAGTCGATGCCGATGACGTCGCCGGAGAAGTACCACCGGCGGCGGCGGCACGGCGCGGCGTCGCCACTCGGCGACAAGGGCGAGGAAGCTCCAGCCTTGCAGGGTCACGGGATCAGCCCTTCGGTTCCTTGGGAAGGCCGAGTACGCACGCTCGGCGACGGTGTTCTTCACGATCTCCTCGGTGCCGCCACCGATGCGCATGCCGGTGTCGACAGCACATGCGCCGTCCGCGTACTTGCCCCACTCGCCGGTGTTGGCCTCGAGCGCCGGCCCGAGCACCTCGGTGAGCAGCAGCACCAGCACGTCGTTGAAGGGCCTTGTTGTGCACGGCTTGCCGACCGTAATCTCGGGACCGGTGTGCCCGGGCCGCATCGACTAACCATCCGTTCGTTCTGCAGCGTCTTGATGCGGTCGAGGATGTACACCTGCGCAGGCCGCTGGCGAGGTGAACAGGTCAGCAGGGTCGCCGAACTCGCTGACGACGCCGGCATGCGCTCCAGACCCGACGCCGTGGCCGATGCTCGGTGGCTCGCGATCAGGCGCTCGTTGCCAGGCGTGGTGAGGATCACGCCGAAGCCGGCGTTCACGTCGCCGGCACCCAGTCGTCAGGCACCCGCACGTCGGTGAGGAACACCTCGTTGAAGTTGGCCTCACCCGTCATCTGCTTCGGCAAGCCGAGGATGTCGACGCCAGGCGTGCATGTCGACGGGGAAGGTCGTGAGCCCTTGTGCTTGGGCGTCGGGATCAGTGCGCGTCACGCAGATGCCGAGGTCGGCCGTGCGCGCTCGACGTCCACACCTTTACACCCAGGCCGATCACCACTCGTCGCCGTCGCGCACCGCGCGCGTCGGCTTCCTGGTCGGAGCCGCGTTGGGCTCGCTGAACAGCTGACACATGATCACGTCGCGCGCGGTAAAGCTTCGCGGGTAGCGCTGCTTGATCTCCTCGCTGCCGGTGGCGAACGGTGCAGGGCCCGGGCCGATGGCGATGGTGAGCGGCACCGAGAGGTTGGGAGGTCGTAGTGCCCTCGGGCTCGTTGAGCACCGATGCGCGCTCCACCAGCAGCCCCCGAGCCGCCGTACTCGACGGGGCCGTCGATCCAGCCGAAGACCCGCGTCGAAGCGCTTCGCCGCGTAGTCCTTCGCGGCCGCGACGACCTCGGTAGGGTGCTCGCGGTTGATCTCCCTCGGCACGTTGATGCAGTCCGGAGCCCTGCCCCCACGAAGTCGGCGTCAGTGCGCTCCGCAGCGGAACGGTGGCGTCGAGGGAACGCCTTGCTTGCCCTCGGCCAGCAGTTCGTCGATCGTGGTCACGATCCCCGTCAGATGCGCGTGTCGGCCCGCGGGTTCCAGGTCCCGGTCGGCCTTGCGACTTCCAGCGCCCGGCAGCTCCTCGTAGCCGAGGTGGAAGTCTGCGGCACCGCCGCCACCGCGGCGAGCTTGTCCTCGGCCTCGTAGTCGAACGGGTCCTGCAGCGCGGTCTCCTCGCCAGCCACCGAGGCGGTGGAGTTGTCGACCAGCAGCACCGCGCGGTGCGCTTCACCGCCTCGCGGGCGGACGACATCGCGGTGGCCGAGCATGTCGCGCAGCGCCGCGGTGTCGACCACGCGGGCTGCGTAGTGCAGTAGTTCTGCATCATCGGCCGCGCCGGGATGCGCGAACTCCGACGGCATCGACAGCAGCTCCTCGTACCAGGCTCTCGGTCACGAGCTCCACGACCTGGCGGATCGTGGCTTCTCGTCGTCGCCGCGGTTGAAGATCTCGCGCCCATCGACTGCTCGGGCTGGTCGACCGCGAGCAGCAAGCCGAGGTTGTCGACGTAGCCGTGCAGGATGAGCGTCGAGCGCCGTCGGCGAGCACGATAGAACGGACAGCCGTCGAGATGCAGCGCACCACGTTTCCTCGCGCAACGAGCTGGCGCGGCCATGCACGAACAGGTAGCGGTACGTGGCGGTGGGGTGCATCTCGAGCATCTGCTCGGTGCGACCGATGCGGTAGCTCTTGCCGTCGCTTTCCTCGTCGGCGAGCGGCGCGTCTTCACGAGTGGGGACGGGCAGGCCGGGCAGCTCGTGCACGGCCGGCTCGAAAAGCCCGGTAGGCGTTGCGTTGAGGTGGTGGTGCGCAGTGCCGAGGCGGCCCATCGGGTTCACCTTCTGGTCAGTGCGCGCCATCCAGTCAGTGATGGGTGTAGCCCAGCTCGGTATCGACGAGACCGAAACGATGCCGACCGCGCGGATGCCATCGCAGAGCCCGCCAGCGCGAGCCGCATCACCATGGCCAGGCACCGCTCTTCCGGCGCGTTGTACGCCGAGGAGACCGACCAGCAAGGCCCAGAACGCCGCACTGCTCGGCGTTCACCACGACCGGGCCCTCGACCATCGGCAGGTGCCGCGTGCGCGAGGTACAGGCGCGGTGAGGTCGAGCTTGTCGTGCGCTGCCATCATCGAGCAGCGCCATCTTCTCGGCGCGCGTGGGCAGCACCCTGCGTTGTTCACCAGCACACCGAGGGGGCGTCACCGGCGAATGCACGGGTGGCGTCGACCAGCGCATCGATCGCCGCGGGTCGGTGAGATCGGTGGGGACTGCGGCGCGTCACCGAGCTCGGCGCGAAGGCGACTCCAGCGGCCCTGCGCTGCGCGCCGACGCGGTAGCCGGCCGCGGCGAGCGTCGCGGTGGCGCCGATGCCACGGCTCACCGGTGACCAACGACGTGCGACATCGCTCGGCGCGGCACCTGGGTCCAGGGCAGGTCGCCGTGGCGCGGCTCGCCCGGCAGGCCGAGGACCCGCTCCCCGAGGATGTTGCGCAGGATCTCGCTGGTGCCGCCCTCGATCGAGTTCGCCCGCGCGCGCAGGAACGCACCGCGAGGTCGTCGCTCGCGCCGTCGGCTGCTCCAGGCTGGATCATCTCGTAGCTCTTGACCAGCTGGCCCGCCGGGCCCTGCAGGTCGATGCACAACGCGAAGATCTGCTGGTTCAGCTCGGCCATCGAGAGCTTCGCGACGGATCCCTCCGGGCCGGGCACGCCCTCCCGCCCGGCGACGGCCCGCAGGTTGGTGAGGCGCGCCACCTCGGCGCGCACCCACAGGTCCATGAGCTGCTGTCGTCGCACCGAGTCCTCGCCGACGACGGCCGCGCGCTCCTTGTAGACACGGACGGCCTCGGCGATCGCACCCTCGCCCGGCGCACCCACGCCCTCGCCGATCGACACCCGCTCGTTCATGAGCGTGGTCATCGCGACGCGCCAGCCGTCGCCCACGCCTTCGAGACGGTTCTCGTCGGGGATGCGGACGTCGGTGAGGTACACCTCGTTGAACTCGGCCTCGCCCGTGATCTGGCGCAGCGGCCGCACCTCCACGCCCGGGGAGTGCATGTCGACGCAGAAGTAGGTGAGCCCCTTGTGCTTCGGCATCTCGGGGTCGGAGCGGGTCACGAGGATGCCCCAACTGGCCACGTGGCCGAGGGTGGTCCACACCTTCTGCCCGTTCACCACCCACTCGTCACCGTCGCGCCTCGCCGACGTGGCGAGCGCGGCGAGGTCGGAACCGGCCCCCGGCTCCGAGAAGAGCTGGCACCAGATCTCCTCGCCGGTGAACAGGGGGCGCAGCCACCGCTGCCGCTGGGCCTCCGTGCCGTGCTCGTGGATGGTGGGCGCGGCCATGCCGAGGCCGAGGATGTTGCGGTCGGACCAGTCGAGGGCGCCCGCCGCGAGGAACCGCGCCTCCACGAGCGGCTGCAGCGAAGGGTCGAGCCCCCGCCCGCCGTCGCCCTCGCGGAAGTTGACGGTGGCGAGCCCGGCATCGAAGCGGGCGCCCCGGAGCTCGACATCGGGCGCCTGGCCCGGGGGGAACCGCCGGAGCAGTTCGTCGATCTCGGCGGCGAGGTCCGCGGGCAGTCCAGGCGTCTCGACACTTGCAGGCTGCATGTGTCCAGTGTCGCCCAGCGACACGGCTCGCGGCGAATCCCGGTCGCGCGGGGCCGGGAGGATTTTGCACAAGACCACTGGCAAATGGGTAGAATCTTCGGTCATGGTCCAGACCCAGGTGAACCTCACCCACCTCCAGCGCCTGGAGGCCGAGAGCATCCAGATCTTCCGCGAGGCCGTCTCGGAGAGCGAGAAGCCCGTGATGCTCTACAGCGTCGGCAAGGACAGCGGCGTCATGCTGCACCTCGCGGCGAAGGCCTTCTACCCGTCGAAGCCGCCGTTCCCGCTCCTCCACGTCGACACCACGTGGAAGTTCCAGGCCATGTACGAGTTCCGCGACCGCATGGCGCTGCAGGTCGGCATGGACCTCCTCGTGCGCAGAACCCCGAGTGCGTCGAGAAGGGCATCAACCCTTTCGACCACGGTTCGTCGGTGCACACCGACATGTGGAAGACCGAGGGGCTCAAGCAGGCGCTCGACCTGTACGGCTTCGACACCGCGTTCGGTGGCGCACGGCGCGACGAGGAGAAGTCGCGAGCGAAGGAGCGCGTGTTCTCGGTGCGCTCGCCGCAGCACCGGTGGGACCCCAAGCGTCAGCGCCCCGAACTGTGGAGCCTCTACAACGCGCGCCGCTCCCCCGGCGAGACCATCCGCGTGTTCCCCCTGTCGAACTGGACCGAGCTCGACATCTGGCAGTACATCAACCTCGAAGGACTCGAGATCGTGCCGCTCTACTACGCGGCGCCGCGACCGGTCGTCGAGCGCGACGGCACGCTGATCATGGTCGACGACGACCGCATGCCACTCGAGCCGGGTGAGAAGCCCGAGATGAAGAGCGTGCGGTTCCGCACCCTCGGTTGCTACCCGCTGACCGGCGCGATCGAGAGCGAGGCGTCCGACCTCCACGGGATCATCCAGGAGATGCTGCTCACGACGTCGTCGGAGCGCCAGGGCCGCGTGATCGACCACGACTCCAGCGGCTCCATGGAGAAGAAGAAGCAGGAGGGGTACTTCTAGCCATGGCACACGCGACGAACGAACTGCTCGAGACCGACGTCGAGGCGTACCTCAAGGAGCACGAGCACAAGTCGATGCTGCGCTTCATCACGTGCGGCAGCGTCGACGACGGCAAGAGCACGCTGATCGGCCGGCTCCTCTACGACTCGAAGCTGGTGTTCGAGGACCACCTCGCCGCGCTCGAGGCCGACTCCAAGAAGGTCGGCACGCAGGGCGGCGAGCTCGACTTCGCACTGCTCGTCGACGGCCTCGCCGCCGAGCGCGAGCAGGGCATCACCATCGACGTCGCGTACCGGTTCTTCTCCACCGAGCACCGCAAGTTCATCGTGGCCGACACGCCCGGCCACGAGCAGTACACGCGCAACATGGTCACCGGCGCGTCCACCGCGCAGCTCGCGGTGATCCTCATCGACGCGCGCAAGGGTGTGCTCACGCAGACGCGCCGGCACAGCTACCTCGTGTCGTTGCTCGGCATCAAGCACGTGGTGCTCGCGGTCAACAAGCTCGACCTCGTCGACTACTCGAAGGACGTGTTCGACGCCATCGAAGCCGACTACCGCGACTTCGCCGCCAACCTCGGCTTCGGCGACATTGTCGCCATCCCGATGTCGGCGCTCAAGGGCGACAACATCACCGAGCGCAGCACCGAGACGCCCTGGTACCACGGACCGACGCTGGTCGGTCACCTCGAGACCGTCGGCATCAGTGACCACCGGCAGGGGATGCCGTTCCGCATGCCGGTGCAGTGGGTGAACCGGCCCGACCTCGACTTCCGCGGCTTCTCGGGCCAGATCGTCGGCGGCGTCGTACGTCCGGGCGACCGCGTGCGCGTCGTCCCCGCCGAGCACCGAGCACCGTCGAGCGCATCGTCACCATGGACGGCGACCTCGACCTCGCCGTCGCCGGCCAGTCGGTCACCATCACCCTCGCCGACGAGATCGACATCAGCCGTGGTGACGTGCTCGTCGCGGCCGAGGCCCCCGCCGCGGTCGCCGACCAGTTCGAGGCGCACATCGTGTGGATGGACGAGGCGGAGATGCTGCCGGGCCGTCCGTACCTGATGAAGATCGGCACCCGCACCGTGGGCGCCACCGTGGCGCAGCCGAAATACAAGGTGAACGTCAACACGCTGGAGCACACCGCGGCGAAGACGCTCGAGCTCAACGAGATCGGCGTGTGCAACATCAGCATCGACCGCCCGGTGCCGTTCGACCCGTACGAGGAGAACCGCGACATGGGCGCGTTCATCCTCGTCGACCGCTTCAGCAACGCGACGGTCGCCGCCGGCATGCTGCACTTCGCGCTGCGGCGCGCCGACAACGTGCACTGGCAGGCGCTCGAGGTCGACAAGCTCGCGCACGCGTCACTCAAGGGCCAGAAGCCGTGCGTGGTGTGGTTCACCGGGCTGTCCGGGTCGGGCAAGTCGACGATCGCCAACATCCTCGAGCAGAAGCTGCACCAGCTCGGTCGGCACACCTACCTGCTCGACGGCGACAACGTGCGCCACGGTCTCAACAAGGACCTCGGCTTCACCGACGCGGATCGCGTCGAGAACATCCGCCGGGTCGCCGAGGTCGCGGGGTTGATGGTCGACGCCGGCCTCATCGTGCTGGTGTCGTTCATCTCACCGTTCCGCGCCGAGCGCCGTCTGGCCCGTGACCGCGTCGAGGAGCACGAGTTCCTCGAGGTGTACGTGGAGACGCCGCTCGAGGTGGCGGAGTCGCGCGACGTGAAGGGTCTCTACGCGAAGGCGCGGCGGGGCGAGCTGAAGAACTTCACCGGCATCGACTCGCCGTACGAGGCGCCCGAGCACCCCGAGATCCGCGTCGACACCACCACGCTCAGCGCCGAGGCCGCCGCCGACGCCATCATCGAGCACCTCCGCAACGAGGGCATCATCGGCCAGTAACCCGTTCGTGCGTCAATCGGCGCGGATATCGCCGCGTCATTGACGCATGAAGGGATCAGGAAGCGGGTTCGCCGCGGCGTTGCTCGGTGGCGACGCGGTACTCGTCGGCCATCTCGTCGACGAAGCCGGGGAGCTCCCCCGCGGCGAGATCGGCGATCGACACGTGCTCGAGCACTCGGCGCAGCCCCGTGCGCACCGCCATCCAGACGGTGGGCAGATCCTTGGCCGCACCCTCGTAGGCCATGCCGCTGAGGCTCTGGTCGCGCACGGTGGCGAGCGGGCCGTCGACCGCGCGGAAGATGTCGGCGACCGAGATCTCGTCGGCGGGCCGGGCGAGCACGAAGCCGCCGTCGGGACCGCGCTGGCTGGTGACGAGGCGGGCGCGGCGCAGGTCGGTGAGGATCCCGCGCAGGAACTTCACGGGGATGGCCTGGGCCTCGGCGAGCTCCTCCGCCTTGACCGGGCCGCCCTCGTGACCGGCGAGCTCGGCCATCGCACGGATGGCGTAGTCGACCTTGGCGGGGATGCGCACCGGGGCATTCTCGCACCCGGCGGCCCGTGCGCCGGGATCTGGGTGGCGGCCGCCTCGGTCAGACGGGAGCGAACAGCGGGAAGAACACGCCGTCCTGCTCCTCGAACCGCACCTGCACCGGCATGCCGATCCCGACGGCGTCGGGGTCGCACTCCACGATGTTGGTGGGGATGCGCAGGTCGTCCTGCTCGTCGAGGGTGACCAGTGCGATCACGTAGGGCACGGGAACGTCGGGGTTGAACACCTGGTGGTTGACGGTGAACGTGAACACCGTGCCGCGCCCCGAGACCGGCGCCCAGGTGAGCTCCCCACCGCACTCCCGGCACGACCCGGTGGCCGGGTGCACCCAGCGGGCGCACGCCTCACAGCGGGCGACGCGCAGCACGCCGTCGGCCCCCGACGTCCAGAAGGGTGCGTCGGGACCGTCGAGGGATGGCAGGATGCGGCCCATGGCCGTCGACGCTACCGTCCCCGAGGGGTTGACCGAGCGGGATGCGATCATCTCCGGGATCGGCATCTCCCGGATCGGTCGCCGCACCGGCATCCCCGGGCTCGAGCTCACGTTGGAGGCGGCGCGTGCGGCGCTGGCCGATGCCGGCATCGACGAGCGTGACCTCACGGGCATCACGTCGATCGGTGACACCCCGGTCGACGAGGTGGCCGCCGCGCTCGACGTCGACCCGTCGTACGGGAGCATGGGTTTCACCACGGGTGGACTGCTGAACCCCGTGATGGACGCGTGCCTCGCGGTGAGCGCCGGTCGCGCCCGCCACGTGCTCGTGTACCGCACCGTGCAGATGCTCGGCGGCGACGTCGTCAACAGCGGCAACGGGCAGGGCGGCGGCGACGCGGGCAAGGGGGACCTCGCCCGGGTCATGGGCCCGATGCTCCCGCTGCTCAGCGCGCACGCGTACTCCGCGGCCAACTGGTTGGCGATGAACTGCCGCCGCCACATGCACGAGTTCGGCACCACCAAGGAGCAGCTCGGCTGGCTGGCGATCAACACGCGGCGCAACGCCGCGCTCAACCCGCTCGCGGTGATGCGCGACCCGATCACGATGGACGACTACCTCACGGCGCGGCCGGTGTCGACGCCCTTCGGTCTCCTCGACTGCGACCTCCCCGTCGACGGCGCGATCGCGTTCGTGGTGTCGACCGCCGCCCACGCCGGCGCGCTCGACCACCCCGCGGTGCGCGTGAACGCGATCGGCGGCGCACGCGGCCAGGGTGGCTGGGTGGACCGCCCCGACTACCCCGCGCAGGCATCGGTCGACGCGGCAGCCGAGATGTGGTCGCGCACCGACCTCCGGCCGTCCGACGTCGGCACCGCGCAGCTCTACGACGGCTTCACCTTCCTCACGTTCGCCTGGCTCGAGGCGCTCGGTCTGTGCGAGGTCGGCGGCGCGGGGCCCTTCGTCGAAGGCGCCACGCGCATCGCGCTCGACGGCGAGCTGCCGCTCAACACCTACGGCGGCCAACTCTCCGCCGGCCGCATGCACGGCTACTGGATCCTGCACGAGGCGTGTGTGCAACTGCGCAGCGAGGGTGGGGCCCGGCAGATCGCGAAGCAACCCGAGGTCGCGGTCGTCGCCAACGGCGGGGGCCCGATCGCCGGTTGCATGCTGCTCACCCGATGAAGCCGGTCGAGCGCCGCGCCCGTCCGCTCGTCGCGTACGCCGACGGCCCCGACGTCGCCACCTCCGCGCCGTCGCACTTCGGCGGTGAGCCGTGCGACGTGTTCCTCGGGTGGATGCCCGAGACCCGCACCTGGCTCGACGGCCCGCTCACCGGCTGGACGCACATGGCCGGCTACGCGTTGCGCGACGTGATCGCCGACGGGCGGGTGCGCTACCTCCCCACCCGCCTCGGCGGGGTGCCGGCGGTGCTCGCGGCGCTGCAACCCGACGTGGTCGTGGTGTCGGGCGTGCGGCGGGGCACCGAGCTCGCGTACCGCGGCTCGGTGGGCTGGGCGCCCGCCGCGGTGGCCGCGGGCGCGCAGCTGGCGGTGGAGATCGACGATGACGCCGACGACGTCGGCGCGCCCCTCATCGAGGGCCCGGTGCACCGCACGGTGCCCGCGCACATGGCCCGTCCCGCACCGACGACCGGTGCGGTGCCCGAGCCGTCACCCGTCGACCGGAAGATCGCGGACATGGTGGTGGACCTCCTCCCCCGCGACGCGACGCTGCAGTTCGGCATCGGGGCGCTGGCCGACGCCATCGTGCGCGCCGTCGACAGGCCCGTGAGCGTGTGGTCGGGGTTCGTCAGCGATGCCGTCGCGGTGCTCGCCGAGCGGGGCTTCCTGCGGGGCCAGGCGGTCGGCGCTATCTCCTGCCGGGCGCTCCCGCGGCCGACCTCGTGCGCACCGGCGCGGCGCCTCGTGCCCGTCACCGAGTCACACGGCGCCGGGCAGCTCGCCGCGCAGTCGCGCCTCGTGGCGGTGAACACCGCACTCCAGGTGGGCCTCGACGGTTCGGTGAACGTCGAGCGGATCGACGGGAAGCTCGTGGCGGGCATCGGTGGCCACGCCGACTTCAGCGGCGCCGCTGCCGCGCCACCGACGGCCTTTCCGTGGTCGCCGTGCGCGCCACGCACAAGGACGCATCCACCATCGTGCCCGTCGTGGAGACGGTGTCCACCCCGCGCTGCGACGTCGACGTAGTCGTCACCGAACACGGCGTCGCCGACCTGCGCGGCTGCGACGACGCCCAGCGCGCCGAACGCCTCATCGCGGTGGCCGCACCGGACCACCGTGCGGCGCTCGCCGCCACCGCACACTCGCCGCGGTAGGGCTACGGCGCGCGGTACGTGCCCGCCACCACCGCCCGACCGATGATCTCCTTCATGATCTCGGTGGTACCCGCGTAGATCGTGGTGACGCGTGTCGAGGTGCGCCGCGCGATCAGGTACTCGCGCATGTAGCCGTAGCCGCCGTGCAGCTGCAGGCACCGGTCGACGCACCGCTGGTGCATCTCGGTGGTCCACCACTTCGCCATCGCCGCCTTCTCGGCGGTGAGCACCCCGGCGTTCAACTCGGGCACGCACTCCTGTACGAACTTGCGCGGCCGACCGCGATCTCGGTCTGGAGCTCGGCGAGCACGAAGCGTGTTCTGCAACTTCGTGAGCGGCTCCCCGAACGCCATCCGGTTGTTGCAGTGCTCGACGGTGAGGTCGATCGCGTACTGCGCTGCCGGGATCGCCCACACCGCGACCGACAGGCGCTCCTGCGCGAGGTTCCGCATGAGGTAGCCGAAGCCCTCGCCTTCGTTGCCGAGGAGGTTGGCAACCGGCACGTGGACGTCCTCGAACAGCAACTCGGCGGTGTCCTGCGAGTCGAGGCCGATCTTGTCGAGCTTGCGCGGCCGACTGAAGCCCTCCATGCCCCGCTCGATGCCCAGGAGGCTGATGCCGCGGTGACGCTGCTTCGGGTCGGTCTTCACCGCGGTGACCACGAGGTCGGCATGGATCCCGTTGGTGATGAACGTCTTCGCGCCGTTCACCACGTAGTGGTCGCCGTCGCGCACGGCCGAGGTCTTGATCCCGGCGACGTCGCTGCCGGCGTCGGGCTCGGTCATGCCGATGGCGGTGACGATGTCACCGGAGACGAAGCCGGGCAGCCACCGCTCACGCTGCTCCTCGTTGGCGTAGTGGAGGAGGTAGGGCTGCACGATGTCGTTGTGCAGCGTGAGCGAGAGCCCCGCGCCCGGCACGCCGACCAGGCGAACTCCTCCCCGAGCACCATGTTGAAGCGGAAGTCGTCGACCCCGCCGCCGCCGTACTCCTCGGGCACGGCGGTGCCGAGCAGGCCCGCGCGCCGGCCTTGCGGAAGAACTCCCGGTCGACGAGGTGCGCCTCGTCCCACTCGGCCTGGTGGGGCAGCACCTCCCGCTCGATGAAGGTGCGCACCGCCTGGCGGAATTGCTCGTGCTCGTCCTCGAAGAAGGGCTCCATGCGAGGAGCGTAGGGCTCACCGACCATCCCGGCAGGCTCGCGCCGCGCCCGTGTTGCCGGTCCGCGGAGACGGTCGGTACCGTCAGGGGCGACGGCCCCAGCCGGGGTTCCCCGAACCGTCCCAGGAGTTGAGGCCGTGGCCTTCGATCTCGCGCTCGACCAGTCGCAGGAGGCCGTCGCGGACGTCTTCGGGCGCTTCTTCGACCAGGAGTGCCCGCCCGCCGTCGTGCGGGCGGCCGAACCCCTCGGGTTCTCACCCGAGCTGTGGGCGAAGCTCTGCGAGCTGGGCGCACCGGCATCGGCGTGGCGGAGGCCGCCGGGGGCGGCGGCGCCTCCATGCTCGACCTCGCCATCGTGGCGGGTGCGGCCGGCCGGACCATCGCCCCCGTGCCCTTCGTCGACCACGTGGTGGCTTCGCGGGTGCACCCCGACGCTGCCGTGGTCGAGGGGAGCGCGGTCGCGGCGCTGGCCCTGCGACCCGCGACCGACGGCGTGTGGCGCATGGTGCCCGCGGGTGCGGTCGCCGACATCGTGGTCGGGCTCGATGGCGACGACCTCGTCGCGGTACGCCGACGCGCCCGGGTCCGGTCCGCGCAACCACGCCGACATGCCCATCGCCGATCGGGCGACGGCCGGTGACCGCACCGTCGTCGGCGACCGCGGCGCGTTCGACCGTGCGCTCCTGGGTGGAAGCTGCTCCAGGCCGCGCAGCTGGCCGGGCTGCGCGTCACGCGCGCTGGAGATCGCGGTCGAGTACGTGAAGGACCGCCATCAGTTCGGTCGCCCGGTGGGCGGGTTCCAGGCGCTGCAACACGGCCTCGCCGACGTCGTCGGTCCGGTGGAGGGCGCCCGCCTCATCGCGCTCAAGGCCGCGTGGGCGGTCGACGAGGGCCGCGACGGCATGCTCGACGCCACGCACAACGACGTCGACGACCCGGCTGCGCTCGCGGGCATCGCGTTCGCGTTCGCGGCCGAGACCGCGGCGCTCACCACCAAGAAGGCGCTGCAGTACCACGGCTCCTACGGCGTGTCGCTCGAGTACGACATCCAGCTCTACTTCCGCCGGGCGCGCGGCTGGCCGCTCGTGCTCGGCGACCCCGCCGATCAACACCGCGAACTCGCGGACCTCCTCTGGCCGGCCGGGCCTGACATGGACTTCTCCCTCACCCCGAGTCGATCGCACTGCGCGAGCAGGTGCGCGGTCATCGCCGACATCGTCACCCCGAGATGATCCACGCCGCGCGCGGCCGGCGCCGACTTCGTGCCCCGAGCTCGCCCGCGAGTTCGGCCGCCGCAGCATCATCGACGCGCCGTCGACTCCCTCGTCGACGGCGACGCCATCGACTGCTGGGTCCTCATGTACGAGATGCACGCGGCGGGCGTCCCCCAGGACTCCATCTCGCAGGGCACCGTCACCGCCGCAATCGTGCGTCGCGCCGGCACCCCGGAACAGCAGGCGCTCATGCTCCCCGGGCTCCTGTCGGGCGAGCAGATCGCGTGCTTCGGCCTCACCGAACCCGACGCCGGCAGCGACCTCGCCGCGATCAAGACGCGCGCCGAGCTCGTGGGCGACGAGTGGGTCGTCAACGGCACGAAGATGTGGACCACGATGGCGCACGTCGCCGACTGGTGTCTGCTGCTCACGCGCTCCGACCCGAACGCCGGGCGCTACGAGGGCTACACCATGTTCCTGTTCCCCACCTCCACACCGGGGTTCTCCGTCGACCCGATCTGGACGGTGAGCACCGAGCGTTCCAACGCCACCTACTACGACGACGTGCACATCGGCCGCGAGTACGTGCTCGGCGAGGAGCACCAGGGCTGGCGCACGCTCGGCATCATGCTGGGCGTGGAACGCGGCGTGGGCAACACCGCGTTCGGTGTCCCGCTGCTGCGCCGTGCGCTCGAGTGGGCGAACGGCAACGGGCGCATCGACGACCCCGAGGTGCGCACCCTGCTCGGGCGCATCGCCGCCGAGAACGAGGTCACCAAGCTGCTCACGCAGCGCTCGATCTGGTTGTCGCGCCGCGGTGGCCCGGGCTCCGCCACCGCGGGCAGCGAGGCCAAGGTGTTCGCCACCGACCACTACCAGCAGCTCGCCGCGCAGCTGCAGGCGCTCGCCGCGCCCGAGTCGCTGCTCGGCATCGACCAACCGCGCGCCGCGGCCGACGGCTGGATCGACTACGACGTACGCCACTCGGTGCCGCAGACCATCCAGGGCGGGACCAGCGAGATCAACCGCAACAACATCGCCGAGCGCGGGCTGGGCCTGCCTCGCGCCCGTTGAGAGGAACAGGCATGGGAAGCCTCATCGACCCCGCCGACGCGAAGTACGTGCGTTACGAGGTGGCCGACCGCGTCGCGACCATCACGCTCGCCCGCCCCGAGAAGGCGAACGCGCAGAACGAGCGCATGCTCGACGAGCTCGAGAGCGCCTTCACCGCGGCCGAGTACGACGACGACGTGCGCGTCATCGTGCTGCGAGCGGAAGGGAAGCACTTCTCCGCCGGCCACGACCTCAGCAACGACGACGAGTACGGCGCGCCCGACCTCACCGTCGGCAACGGCAGTGACCGCATCGAGCTCGGCAAGATGTACCGCTGGGAGTCGCGCAAGTACTTCGGGTACTCGTGGCACTGGCGCAACATCCCCAAGCCCACCATCGCGGCAGTGCAGGGCCGCGCCATCGCGGGCGCGCTCAACCTCGTGTGGCCGATGGACCTCATCGTCGCCGCCGACGACATGCTGCTCGACGACCCCGTGGTGCTGATGGCGATCGGCGGGGTCGAGTACCACGGGCACACGTGGGAGCTCGGCGCCCGGCGCGCGAAGGACCTCCTCTTCACCGGTCGCGGCGTCGACGCACAGGAAGCGCTGCAGCTGGGCCTCGTGCGCGAGGTCGTGCCGCGCGACCAGCTGTGGGACGCCGCCAACGACCTCGCGCTCCTCATCGCACAACGCAACCCGTTCGGCCTCGCCCAGGCCAAGCGGGCGGTGAACCAGACGCTCGACGTGCAGGGCTTCTACGCCGCGCTGCAGTCGGTGTTCGACATCCACCACACCGGGCACGGCAACGCGCAGAGCGTCTCGGGCTACCCGATCCTCGCGAACCTCGAGGGCATGAAGGGTGAACTGAAGTGACCGGCCCGAACGAGGGCGCCAAGCTGATCCCGGTGTTCGCGGTCACCGACAACACCACGCAGGAGCAGGCGGTCAGCGGCACGAAGGGCCACGTGCCGAAGATGCGGCCCGGTTCGGTGCGCCGCACCACGTCGATCGACATGACGTGGTCCGACTCCGGTGACCCGTTCAACATGAAGCAGCATCTGCACGGGCGGGCGCGCGACGTGCGCGTCCCGGCTGCTGGTGGCGACCAGGTCGTCATCGGCGAGGCCGAGATCGATGCCACCGCGTCGTTCGACCGCGTGATCGAGGCGATCAGCGTGTCGCCGGCGCGCGAAGGCATCGAGGATCTCGTCGGCGCCCGCGGCGGTTCACAGCTGCGCGGCGCGATCGACGAGGTGCTGCCCGGCGAGCGCGAGGCCGGCACTCCCCTGCATCTCCTCCTCGACGACCTCGCCGGCTGCACGCTCATCGCCGGGTTCGTGTGGACGCGCTTCATGCCCGACCTCGTGCGCGCCCGCAGCGCCGGCGGCGAGGAGCACCGCAAGCGGATGGAGGGCGTGTGCACCGGGTTCGCGCCGGGGTCGAGTGCGCTCAGCCCCGACCGCGGGAACCTCGGCGACTACACCCAGGTCGTCACGTCGCTCGTGCACCCGGAGGAGCCCGAGGGTTGGCACGCGTTCCCCGAATCGCCCGAGATGTCGATGCGGCGGGCGCGTCGCATCGACGTGTGGAGGGATGGCGACGTCATCCGCGCCGACACCTCGTTCCAGGACTCGTCGGGTGACCCCGAGTACGGACGCGTCGCGGTGCACGAGTACGGCCTCGAAGCCGTGATCGACGCGACCACCGGCATCGTCACGTCGCTGACGGCCGACCCGCGCGTCCTGCCGTTCCTCGAGTGCCCCGGCGCGGTGGACAACATCCAGCGGCTCGTTGGCCTGCCCGTGCGCGAACTCCGCAGCGCCGTGCCGGAGTTGCTGGGCCGCACCAACGGGTGCACCCACCTCAACGACGCACTGCGCGCGCTCGCCGAGGTCCCCATCCTCGCCGATCAGCTCGACTGACCCGGAGCACGAGCGGGCCGCCCGGGAGGGCGGCCGCGGCTCAACCGCGAGCGGACGATCGCTTTCGCCGAACCGCGCCGGTGACCGCGCCGAGCACCAGGCCGCCGAGCAGGCCGAGCACCATCGAGGGGACACCCAGTTCGATGGCAGCCGCCCACGCCGTCGCCGGGTGGGCGAACAGGCCGATGACGAAGCCGGCGACCGCTCCGAGCCCAACGACGACCGCTGCACCCCTCGCCGCCCACGTCATCGCCACCGAACGCTCGACGGTCGCCGTCGGGTTCGTCGGGTCCCCAGCGCGGTGCGGAGGCACGGTCACGGCATCGATTGTCGCACGGCGAACGCGAACGGGCCGCCCCGGAGGGCGGCCCGTCACACCCGGATCCGGAGCGGCTACTTCTTCGCCGCCGCGGCGGCGGCCGCCCGTCCCGTGATCTCCTTCCACGCCGCGAGGTCGCGCTCGTCGGCGGCCCGGCCGACACGAGTGACGACATCGACGTCGGGCGACTCCGCCCGCAGCGCCGCGGCGGTGCACTTCTCCTTCGGCCGCGTCTTGAACGGGTCGAAGCTGTAGTGCTTCATCGCGTTCTCGTGGGAGATCTTGTTGACCACGTCGTCGCTCAGACCCGAGAGGGTCTTGGCCAGCTCCTCGGGTGCGTTGGGCCACGTGCCGTCGGAGTGCGGGTAGTCGGACTCCCAGCACACGTTGTCGAGGTTGAAGTGGTTCAGCAGCTCCACCCCGACCGTCTCCTTGATGAAGCACACCAGGATGTGGTCGTTGAAGATCTGCGTGGGACCACCGGTCTTCGAGAAGTCGTGCGCGATCCAACCCTTGTGGCGGTCGTTCACGTGCTCGGAGCGCCAGAGGAAGTAGGGGATCCAGCCGATGTCGCCCTCGGTGAGCGAGAACTTCAGCGTGGGGAAGCGCTCCCAGAACGTGGCCCACACGAGGTCGACGAGCGTGTAGATCGTGGCCGCCGACGACACCGACATCGACACGCCGGCCGGCGCGTCGGTGGAAGCCATCGTGCTGCGCGACGACGAACCGAGATGGCACGCGAGCACGGTGTCGTGCTCGACGCACGCGGCGAAGAGCGGGTCCCACTGGCCCGAGTGGATCGACGGCATGCCGAGTGCCTCGGGGTTCTCCGAGTAGGTGACCGCGTGGCAGCCCTTGTCGGCGAGCCGCTTCACTTCCTTCGCCGCTTCCTCGATGTCGAAGAGCGGGAGCACACCGCACGGGATGAAGCGGTCGGGGTACGCGCCGCACCACTCGTCGATGTGCCAGTCGTTGTAGGCCTTGATCATGATCAGGTTGAGATCACGGTCGGGACCCTGGTTGAGCACCTGGCCGGAGAAGCCGGTCCAGTTGGGGAAGTTGAGCCCCGCGAGCTGGCCACCGGCGTTCATGTCGCGCACGCGCTCGTGCACGTCGTAGCAACCGGGACGCATCTGGTCGTAGCGCGACGCGTCGATGTTGAAGAACTCCGGCGCCTTGCCGGCGACCGCGTTGAGGCCGAGGTTGCGACCCTTGAGGTTGCCGTACCACCACTGCTCGATGCCGCGCTCGTCGGTGCGGACCTCGGGCGCCTGGTCGAGGTACTTCGCCGGCACGTGCGCCTTGAACATGTCGGCGGGCTCGGCGATGTGGTCGTCGACGCTGATGAGGATCATGTCGTCGGGGTGCATGCGACCTCCTGGATGCGGTCCTGAGTGCGGTCGTGATCGAGACGTTCTCCCGAACCTAGACCTTGCCCACGGTTGCCTGCCCGTGCATCGAGCACACGGATCACTCAGTGATACACATGGCCCGTGTTCCGGCGATTCGTCCCGCCGATCGTCGTGATCGCCGCGCTGGTCACGGCGATCCTGCCCGCAGCCGCACAGGAGACCGCGGCCCCCGGTTCCTGGTGCGCGCCGGCACCGCTGCGCACACCGGCGGCCTACACCGACGGGTTCGTCGCGCTCGGCCAGTCGGGGGCCGGCTGGGTGACGGGCGACGGCGCAGTGCCCGTGCGCGTCGACGCCGACCGCGCCAACCCCAGCCGAGTGGTGTGGCTCTTCGGGGACACGTTCGTCGGCGCCCGCAATGCCGACGGCAGCCTCGCCCCGGGTTGGACGCTCGTGCACAACACCCTGGTCGAGCAGCAGGGACAGTGCTTCCACCCGTTGGTCGGCGCGATCGCCGGTGCACCGGTCTCGTACCTCGCGACACCCGGTGCCGACGACTGGCTCTGGCCCACGGGCGGCTTCGTGCGCGGCGACGAGATCGTCGTGACGCTGCTGCACGTGCAGGCCGCGCCCGGCGACGCCGGCTTCGCGTGGACGATCACCGGGGCGGCCGTGGCGACCCTGCAGCGCGACACGCTCGCGGTCACCGCCATCACGGACGTACCCGCGATGACGATCGCGACCGCGACCGGCCCCGTCGTACTCGGCGAGACGATCCTCGTGCAGGGTCGGTACCTGTACGCCTACGGCACCCGCAAGACGACGGGCACGGTCGAGCACTTCGTCGCGCGGACCGACCGAGCGACCGCGCCGCTCGGCATCTGGTCCGTGTGGGACGGCAAGGGGTGGAGCACCGACGCCACGCACCTCGCGCCGCTGCGCGTCGGCGGCGCGCCGGCGGTCACCGCACTGTCGGTCACCGCGCACGGTGACGGCTTCCAGGCCGTCGGCCTCGCGTCACTGCAACCGGGCCCGATCCTGCGCTGGACCGCGCGCTCCCCCGCCGGCCCGTGGCGCAGCACGACGCCCGCGGGCGCGGCAACCGCACCGACGGGTGGCATCGCGTACGGCGCGCACCTCGTGACCGTGCCCGACGCGGGCGAGATCCTCGGTCACAGCTTCAACGACGTCGCCCCCGACGCCGTCGTTCTCGACCCCTCCCGCTACGGAGTGCGCTTCACGACGGTCGCCCCGTACGATCACCGGCCATGACCGATGAGACCGCGGGGCAGCCAGGGCGCCAGGTCGCACGCGACGAGGCCGCGGAACCGCCAGCCGCCGTCCGCGAACAAACTCCGCCGCCTCCGCGTCGCCGACGCGCCCCGCCCGAGGACCTCGCTCGCGCGGCGGCGCTCGCCGCGAGGCCGCCGCGCTGCTCGCACCCGCGGTGTTCGACGAGAAGCCCGGCCAGTCGCACCTGCGCCTCCGTTCACCGGCGAGGCGTTCACGGTGAAGGACCCGCGACGTTCTGGCTTCCCTACAGCTCGGTGGTCGGCCCGCTCAACCCGGTCGCGCCGCCCATCCCGCTGACGTGGGACGGCACCGAGGTGCGGGGCAAGGTCACCCTCGACGAGGTCTACGCCGGCCCGCCCGGAGCGGTGCACGGCGGCATCGTCGCCCTGATCTTCGACGAACCATCGGGGTCACCAACGTGCAGGCGGGCGTCGGTGCGTTCACCCGGCACGCTCACCGTCCGCTACGAACGCTTCTACCGATCCGCAAGGAGAGCTCGAAGACCGTCGGCTGGGTCGACCGCACCGAGCGCCGCAAGGTGTTCACCGCGGGCACCATCTCGTGCGACGGCGAGGTCACCGCCCGCGCCGAGGGGATCTTCATCCAGGTGGGCCTCGACCGCATCAGCTGACACCGGTCTAGGGTGCCGCCATGCTTTCACCGCTGGACGAGTACCCGATCCACCAGTCACCGCTGTCGATGGCGCACGTCGCCACCAGCGACCGCAACTTCTACGACCGCTGCTACTTCAAGCGCGATGGACCGCACCGGTGACAAGTTCGTCATCACCGGCATGGGCATCTACCCCAACGTCGGCGTGGTCGACGGCTACCTCGCAGTCAAGAACGGCGACAAGGTGAGCACCGCGCGCTTCTCCGACGCGCTCGGCGACGAGCGTCTGCGCGTCGGCCCGTACCGCGTCGAGGTGATCGAGCCGCTGCAGAAGGTGCGGGTGATCTGCGAGCCGAACACCACGGGCATCGCGGCCGACATCATGCAGGAGGAGAGACTCGTTCCGGCGCTCGAGGAGCAGCCGCACGTGATCCACAAGGGCCCCAAGGTGATCCTGCAGAGCACCCGCTTCGCGCAGGTCGGCACGTGGACCGGCACCGTGTCGCTCGACGGAGACGATTGGCAGGTCACCCCCGATGTCTGGCTCGGCTCGCGCGACCGGTCGTGGGGCATCCGCCCCCTCGCTCCGTCCGACCCGGCGAGCCGCCACGACGAGGAAGCGGCGTTGAGCTTCTGGTGGCTCTACGTGCCGCTGCGCTTCGACGACTTCTCGATCATCGTGATCATGCAGGGAAGGCCCCGACGGCTGCCGCACGCTCAACGACGGCGCGGATGTGGCCGACGGCCGCGTGGAGCAGCTCGAGCAGCGCGCGTCGACTTCCGCTACCGCTCGAACGCATCCCGCTCGGCTGCACCATTCACTGCACGACCATGACGGGCGAGGCGCTCGACGTGGAGGTCGAGTCGCGGGGCGTCCCGCTGCACCTCGGCTGGTTACGGCGACGCCGACTGGTCGCGGCGCTGGCGCAGCGCCGACTGGTACAACGCTTCGACGTCGACCTCACCGACCCCGCGGTCCACGCCGCGCATCCCGTTCGGCAACATCGACCACGTGGCCCGCGCCGTCTGCCGCGGACCCGGGCGGGCCGAGGGCTTCGGCCTGTTCGAGCACGTCGGTGGGCCGCCACGGCCCACCGGGTTCCGCCGACATCATGTCCGTGGCGCCCTGACGCGTCAGGACCGAGCCGCCGAAGCGTGCAATACTCCGCCCCGTCGGGCGGACCGCTGGGGAGACCATGCAGCGGGGCATCGCGATCGTGGCCGGCATGGGCGCTTGGCGACGCTCGCACTGACGGCATGCGGAGACGAGGGCGGCAGCGACCCCACCGTGATCCGCGCCGGCCAGCTGAACATCAAGCTCCCCGGGGGCTGGAAGGTCGTCGACGGCAGGCCGTACGCCCGGCGAGCGACGGCTCGACCGGCAGCGACACAACCACCGCCACCGGTGGTGCCTCGTCGGGCAGTTCCGGCACGACCACCGGTTCGACCGCTCCCGGAGCAACCGCCACGACGACGGCCACGGGCACCACGATCCCGCTCGGTGAGGGCGAGAACCCGCAGACGGCGATGTTCACCGCGCTGTCGAAGTTCAGCGCCTGCCTCAACCGCGACGGCGTGAAGTTCATCGGCGCGCCGAACCAGGCCGACCCGAGCTCGCCCACGAACGACCCCGCGTACATCAAGAGTCTCTCGAAGTGCGCGGCGGAGTCGAACATCCTCGCCGCGCTCAAGGCCGCGCAGACCGCGCAGGACAACCTCACGCCCGAGCAGATCAAGACGCAGAACAAGGCGTACCTGAAGTGGCGTGACTGCATGACGCAGCGGGGCTGGAAGGTGCCCGCACCGAAGCCCGACGCGAAGGGCCGGCTGTTCACCTTCGGCACGCAGGCCTCGCAGCAGGGGCAGAGCCCGATCCAGGGTCCGCCGGGCAAGGACATCCTCACCAGCAAGGATCTCTCGGAGTGCGCGGCCAAGGCCCAGAAGTCGGTGAAGCAGTGACGGAACCGGTGGAAGGCACGAGCCCGGCCGGGGACGGCGAGCAAACGCGACGGGCGCGACGGGAACGATCGGGACAAGGGGTCGGGGTGCGGAAGTGGATCGTGATCGGTGTCGTCGCCGCGCTCGTCGTGGCCGGCATCGTCGTGTGGCAGTCCTCGGGGAGCAGCGGGTCCGACTCGAACCCCGTGCTCATCACCGCGGCCGCACAGCCGCGCGACCTGCGCGACGAGGTGAGCGTCACCGGAACGGTCGAACGCGAGGAGCAGCTCACGGTCAACAGCGTGAGCACGGCATCGGCGAGCGGCGCGTCGGCGGGGGCCTCGGCCGCGGGTTCCATGGTGAGCCGCGTGTACCTCGACGACGGCGCGACGCTGAACCCCGGTGCGTCGATCCTCGCGGTCGACGGGCGTGACTCCGTCACGGTCGACGGGGCGTTCCCGTTCTTCCGGCGCCTCGACGTGGGCGCCGAGGGTGAGGACGTGACGCAGCTCAAGGCCGTGCTCGCGGCCGCCGGGTACTCGCCCGGCGTGGTGGACAGCCGCTACACGGAGCAGACCCGGTTCGCGCTGGCGCAGTGGCAGGCCGCGCACGGGTACCCGGGCGCGGCGCCGTCGGTGAACCAGAGCGTCAACGTCTCGCTCCAGCAGGGTTCGGGGTACAAGCTCGGCGACACCACCTCCGCCGGCCTCACCATCACCCCGCCGCCCGTTCGCGCCGCGGTCGCCCGGATCGGTCAGGCGACGTCGGACGCGGGCCGGCAGGCCCGGCTCACCGCGGTGCGCCGCGACGACGTCCAGGCCGCGTGCGCCACCCCGGCTTTCTCGATCCAGGCGTCGGCCCCGCAGGTCAACAAGGGTTCGCTCGCGTTGTTCGTGGTCAGCGCCTCGTGTGCACCCGACGTCGCGACCCCGTTCACGGTGTCGATCACCCAGGGTTCGAGCGCGGTGAACCCGCCGGGAGCGTTGAGCATGGCCGCGGGTACGACCACCGCGGCCGTCCTGCTCCAGACCATCAACAACAACCTGGTGCAACCCGACCAGACCCTCACCGTTGCGCTCGACAACGGCTCCGGGTACACCGTGGGCTCGCCGGCATCGGCGTCCACCACGATCGTGTCGACCACCCTGCCGCAGATGACGGTGTCGGGCACGACCACGGTGCAGGCCGGGCAGAACGCCGTGATCACCGTCACGGCGGACCAGGCGCCGGCACAGGACACCCAGGTCAACTTCCAGGTGGGCGGCTCCGCGCAACCGGGCACCGACTACACCGCCTTCAGCCCCACGGTGCTCCTCCCGGCCGGGCAGACCAGCGCCACCCTCACCGTGGACACGAAGACGACCAGCACGGTGAAGCCCGCCCGCACCATCGTGCTGTCGATGCAGCAGTCGGCGAGCTACAAGGTCGGCCCGGTGAGCTCGGCCACCGTGACCATCGCGGCGACGAGCGGCAACGCCGCCATCCCGGTCGTCACGATCCGCGCGTCGACGCTGCGGGTGCAGGCGGGTCAGCCCGCGCAGTTCACGATCGGGCTCGATCGCGCCCTCAGCGACCAACTGCAGATCAACGTGTCGTACGGCGGGAACGCCGAACAGGGCCACGACTACAACCCGGCGAGTGGACTCCTCGTGGTGCAGCCGGGCCAGACCGCGTTGCAGGTGTCCGTCCCCACGCTCGACAACGGGCAGGTCTCCTACGACAAGGCGGTCTTCCTCACCGTCCAGCCGAGCGCCGGGTACGTGGTCGGTGACCCGTCGTCCGCCGGCGCACTGATCGTGAACTCCACGCTGCCGAAGCTGTCGATCATCGGGGGCGGCGGCAGCGTGGCGTCGGGTGGCGGCGCCACGTTCACGATCGTCGCCGATCAGCCGCCCGTGCAGGACATCTCGGTGCAGTACCAGGTGGCCGGCACCGCGCAGCAGGGCAAGGACATCCAGCCGGTCACCGGCTCGGTGATCCTCCCCGCCGGACAGACCAGCGTCACGGTGAGCATCCTCACGCTCAACACGAACGTCTTCTTCGTGCCCACCGACATGATCGCGATCCTGGGCCCGACGAAGTTGGGCCAGGTGTTCGTGAAGGAAGGCCAGATCATCCCGACCGGCACGCCGCTCTTCTCCCTCACCGAGACGAACCTCGCCGTCACCATCGACGTCAGTGCGGCCGACCGCACCGATCTGAAGGTGGGCCAGGCGGTCACGGTCGAGGTGCAGGGCGGCGATCAGACGGCACCCGGGGTCATCACCCAACTCGACGACTTCATCACCACCGACAAGACCACGCAGAAGCAGACGTACCAGGGCAAGGTGCAGGTGAAGGGCGACCTCGGCGCGGCCGACGGCACGCCCGTGACGGTGAAGGTCATCAAGCAGGAGCGCCTCGGCGCCCTCACCGTGCCCATCGCCGCCGTGAAGCAGGACGGCGACGGCAACGACGTCGTGCGGGTCATCGACGTCGGCACCGGTGCGATCCGCGAGGTGAAGGTCAAGACCGGCCTCACCGAGGGTTCCTACATCGAGGTGAAGTCGGGCCTGAAGCCCAAGGACGTCGTCGTCGTGCAGGTCGACAAGAGCTCGTAGGGACGTGACCGTGTCCGACGACCGCCAGCCTCTGCTCGCGCTGCGCAACGTGTCGCGCGTGTACGGCGAGCAGGTGAAGGTCTACGCGCTGCGCGACGTGTCGCTCGAGATCTTCGCCGCCGACCACATGGCCATCATCGGGCCGTCCGGTTCGGGCAAGTCGACGATGCTCGGCCTGCTGGGTGTGCTCGACCGTCCCACCGAGGGCACGGTGGAGGTCGCCGGCATCGACACCGGGACGCTCGACGACGCGGCGCGGTCGCGCCTGCGCGGCGACTCGATCGGCTTCGTGTTCCAGCAGTTCCACCTCATCCCCCACCTCGACGCGCAGGAGAACGTCGCGACTGCGCTCCTCTACCGGGGGCTGTCGTCGAAGGAACGGCACGTCCGCGCACTCGAGGCACTGGAGCAGGTCGGGCTCGGTCCCCGCGCCGACCACCGGCCCGTGCAGCTGTCGGGCGGCGAGCAGCAGCGTGTGGCGATCGCGCGCGCCATCGTCACGCGGCCGTTGCTGGTCCTCGCAGACGAGCCCACCGGCGCGCTCGACTCGCGCAACGCGGAGATGGTCATGGAGATCTTCGCCGGCCTCTCCACGCCGGAGCGGGCCGTCGTGCTCGTCACCCACGACCTCGGCGTGGCCGCGACCGCAAACCGCGTCGTGACCATGCGCGACGGTGGCATGGTCAGTGACGTGGAGCAGGAACCCGCGGCGTTCCAGGGTGCCCGGTGAGCCGCGCCCGCGAGCTCGTCTCCGTCGCCGCCAACGGCATCGCGTCCCGGAAGGTACGCACGCTGCTGATCCTGCTCGGCCCGGTCGTCGGCGTCGCCGCGATGGTGGGCGCGGTCGGGCTCACCGAGTCCGCCAAGGGCGACCTCAAGGAGAAGCTCGCCCAACTCGGCACCACGCTCATCACCGCGCAGGCCGGCGGCACCTTCGGCCAGCAGAACCCGACGCTTCCGAAGGACGCGGTCAAGCGGGTGCAACGCATGAAGTCGGTGCAGGACGCGTCGGCGGTGTCCGAGATCAACGGCGTGCTCACCCTGCCGAACGAGGGGTCGACCGACTACTACCAGGCGTTCCCGGTGCCGGTGCTGGCGGCCGACACCGCGCTGCCCGGCGTGTTGCAGGTGCCGATGGAGGAGGGACGCTGGCTGTCGCGGGCCGACCAGCAGAACCACTCGCGCGCCGTCGTGATCGGCTCGGGCCTCGCCCACCAGTACGGCGTGATCCCCGGCGAGATCCGCACCATCCGGCTCAACGGCGTCGACTACGGCGTGGTCGGGGTGCTGTCACCGGTGGCACTCGATCCCAGCCTCGACAACGCCGCGTTCGTCACCCAGTGGGCCGCCGACCACGACCTCGGCACCAACGGCGAGCCGACGAAGATGTACGTGCGCGCGAAGTCGGGCACCACACAGCAGACCGCCGACGCGCTGCCCACCGCGATCAACCTCGGCGGGACCGACAGCGTCACGACGAAGATCCCGAGCGACGCACTCGAGGCGAGTTCCCGCGCCGACAAGACGCTGCAGCAGACCGCGTTGTTCGCCGGCCTGCTCGCGCTGGCGGTCGGCGGTCTCGGCATCGCGAACGTGATGTCGATCTCGGTGATCCAGCGGTCGTCGGAGATCGGTATCCGCCGTGCGCTCGGCAGCACCCGGTCGCTGATTGCGCTGCAGTTCCTGCTCGAGGCGCTCTTCGTCGGCCTGCTCGGCGGCTTCATCGGCGCCATGCTCGGCGTCGGTGTGGTCTATCTCGTCTCGAACATGGCCGGGTGGGTCGTCGTCGTGAACTACGGGAAGATGCCGATCTGGATCGGGCTCGCCGTGGGCGTCGCGGTGATCGCCGGCCTCTACCCGTCGGTGAAGGCCGCCCGCCTCGAACCCCTGGAGACCCTCCGCCTCGGCTGATTCCGTCTTGGCGCTCCTGATGGCTGTCCTGGCGACCCTCAGGAGCGCAGAAACGGTTCAGGCGAGCGGAGCGAGACCAGCGAGCCGCGCAACGCGGTGGTCGTCGGCGCCCAGGTAGCGCACCAGGATGCCGAGCACCCGGTCGACGTCGAGCGCGCCGACGGCCGCCATCTCCTCGAGGTCGGCCCAGTCCTTGGTGCGGTCGAAGAACGCCTTGAACACCGCGAGATCGGCGCACGACAGGAACGGCAACTGCTCGCCGCCGAAGTCCTCCCAGCGGGCGCGGGCCGCGGCCTGCACGTGGAACTCGGTGGTGTCGAGGAAGAGGTCGACGGGGGTGCTGTCCCAGAACAGCCGCACCTGACCGTCGCGCTCGAGCGCGTCGAGCTGCGCGGGGGTGGCGCGGACACCCTTGGGGAGCGCCATGACCACCGTGGCCGCCTCGGCCGCGGGGACGAACACGTTCACGTCGATGTCGATGGTGCCGCGGGCGCGTTCCGTGCACCACGCGAGCGCGAGGGCGCCGCCGAACGCGTGGGCGAGGCCGGCGGCGTCGAGTGCCCGGTGCACGGCGACGATCTTGCGGGGCAGCCCGGTGAGGCGCGCCATCTCCGACGGTCCGGTCAGCCCACCCGGGCGGGCACGCGTGCAGGTGCCCGGCCGAAGATCGGCGCGGTGAGCGTGGGCTCGGCGTGCGGGGAACATGGCGGCGAGCTCGAGCACCTCGATCAGCTCGCGACCGCGGGCGGCGGGGTCGGGCCCGCCCACTGCGGGGGCGAGTTCGGCCGAGGAGCTCGTAGCCCGCGGCCCGCACGATGCGGTCGAGGGTGGCGACCGACGGCTCCTTGCGCCCGGCCTCGTAGGCGGCGAAGCTGGAGTGCGACGTGCCGGCCCGGGCCGCGAGCTCGCGCAGGCTGAGCCCCGGTCGGTGCGCACCCGTCGGATGAGACCCGCTGCGTCCACGACCTCATGGTATCCGATCGGATACCACATGTACATCCTTGCGCCCGCACCTATCCTGGGCCCATGACCGCCTCCCCCGCCGAGCCCGTCGTCCTGCAGACCGTGCCGCTGGGCCTCCACTGGCCCACGGTCGACCCGTTCCTCTTCTGTGCTCACCACGACGACGCCTACCCGGCCGGCACGGAGGCGCTGGGCCCCGATCCGGCCGCTCCTCGCGGGTCGCAACATCGGGATGGACTTCGAGGTGCGCGACGGCTGGCGCATGTACCACGGCGACGTCGTCCCCGGCTTCCCGCAGCACCCGCACCGCGGCTTCGAGACCGTCACCTACGTGCGCAAGGGCCTCATCGACCACTCCGACTCGCTCGGCGCCACCGCCCGCTTCGGTCGGGGCGACGTGCAGTGGCTCACCGCCGCCGGCGGCATCGTGCACTCCGAGATGTTCCCGCTCGTCGAGCGCCGACGGCCCAACCCGTGTGAGGCTCTTCCAGATCCTGGCTCAACCTGCCCGCCGCCCACAAGATGGACGACCCGTACTTCACGATGATCTGGGCCGACGACGTGCCCAAGGTCGAGCACGTGAACGGCGCGGCGCGCTCGGTGCTCACGGTGATCGCCGGTCCGGTTGCGGAGGCCGACGGCAGCGTCGTCACTCCCCCGCAGCCGCCGCCGTCCTCCTGGGCCGCGGTGCCCGGCTCCGACGTCGCGATCTGGCACCTCGCGTTCGAACCCGGGTCGTCGTGGGTGCTCCCACCCGCGGCGGGGCCCGACACCATCCGCGTGCTCTACGTGTTCGACGGCACGTCACGCGCGTCGCTCCGGGCCGGCACCGACGCCGCCGGGTTCGAGGAGCTGGGCAAGGACACCGGCGCGGTGCTGCGCAGCGACGAGCCCGTCACCGTGGTGTCCGACGCGGGCGCCGAGTGCCTGATCCTCCAGGGCCGCCCGATCGGCGAGCCGGTCGCGCAGCAGGGCCCGTTCGTGATGAACACGCAGGCCGAGCTGCGCCAGGCGTTCGTCGACTACCAGCGCACCGGCTTCGGCGGCTGGCCGTGGCCCGCCGACGGCCCGGTGCACCCGGCGAGCGAAGGCCGCTTCGCCGTGCACCCCGACGGCCGCCGCGAAGCGGCGAAGGCCTGACTCAGGCGAGGCCCTTCTCGGCGACGAACTCGTCGAGGCTCTCGCCGATGTGCGCGCAGTCCTCGTCGCTCATCGAGTGGTTGTTGGGCAGGACGAGGCCCCGCTCCATCGCGCGGTCGGCATTCGGCAGACCGGCCGCGGGCTGACGGAACGGCTTGTCACGGGCGCAGGCTGACGCGCCGCGTTGCCCGTCCAGACCATGCGGGTGTCGACGCCGCGCGTCTCCATCCACTGCTGCAGCTCCGACCGGCGGATGCCGGAGTCGGCGTTGATGATCACCGGGAACATGTGCCAGCCGGTCTCCACGCCCTCGGTGAGGCGCGGCAGCGTGAACAGGTTCGGGTACCTGGCGAAGTCGCGCTCGTGAGTGCGAAGTTGCGCTGCCGGCGGGCGAGGTTGTCAGGCAGCTTGTCGAGCTGCACGAGGCCGAACGCGGCCGACAGCTCCGACGGCTCGAAGTTCCAGCCCACCTCGTCGAAGATGAAGAGGTTGTCGTACTCGAGCTCGCCGTCGGGGCCTTCGTCGATGGCCGAGAAGAACCGCTTGTCGACGCCCTTGGTGGAGCCGAAGATCTGCACCTCGGAGCGGCGGCCCCAACGGCGCAGCAGCAGCGCCTGGTCGGCCATGGCGTCGTCGTCGAAGCACACCATGCCACCGGTGCCGGCCGCGGTGATGATGTGCGACAGCGCGAAGCTCGTGAGGCTGATGTCGGCGCGGGTGCCCGTCGGAGTGCCGCGCAGGGTGAGGCCGAGCGCGTCGCACGAGTCCTCCACCACGAGCAGGCCGTGGCGGTCGGCGATGGCGCGGATGGCATCCCAGTCGGGTGCGTTGCCGATCAGGTTGGGCGCGAGGATCGCCTTCGTGCGCGGCCCGATCATCTCCTCGATCGCGTCGACGTCGATCTGGAACGTGTCGGGGGTGACGTCGACGAACGCGGGCACGATGCCCGCGCGCACCATCGGCGCGATGTCGGTGGAGAAGGTGACGGCCGCGGTGACGATCTCGTCGCCGGGCTCGAGGCCGAGCACCTCGACCGCGAGGTAGAGCGCCGAGCTCCCCGAGTTGCACATCACTCCCCGGCGCTTGCCGAACAGCTCGGCGACGCGCTTCTCCATCGCCTTGACGTTCTTGCCGATGCGGAGCGCGGTGGGCCCGCCGCGGAGGACCTCCACCACGGCCTCGATCTCCCGCTCGTCGTGGACGGAGCCTGCGTAGTCGATGCGTCGATTCGTCGTCATGGGTGAAGTATGCTCCATGACAGATGGTTGTCGCAAACAAGAGTTTGCACCGCCAGGATCTGGGCCAGTTGGACCACGACCTGGAACGGGCCCTCGAGGGGCTGTTCCGCCTGGGCGCCAACCGCCGCTTCGACGCCCGCCAGGCGGCCGAGGTGGGGGCGGTGGTCACCCGGGCCGGCTATGCGGTGCTGCGCTCCCTCCACGACGGGGGCACCCTCTCCCTGCGGGAGGTGGCCGAGGCCAGCGCGATGGACTCCCCCACCGCGAGCCGTCAGGTCGTGCAGTTGGAGCAGGAGGGCCTGGTCGAGCGACGCACCGCCGAGGGCGACGCCCGGGCCGTCGAGCTGCGCCTCACCGCCAAGGGCCGCAGGGTCTACGACAAGGTGGTGCAGTACCGGCTGAAGGTGCTCACCCGCGCGCTCTCGGACTGGTCCGAGCGCGACCGAGCCGAGCTGCAACGACTCGCAGCCCGGCTCGCCGCCGATCTCTCCGGTTGACCTCTAGCCGTCGAGCAGGTCGAGCACGTTGGTGCGCATCACCTTGACGATCTCGTCGTCGGTGAACGCGTGGAGCTCCTTGACGAAGTCGGTCGGGCGGGCCAGCGACTCGCCGTGCGGCCAGTCGGAGCCGAACAGCACTCGCTCGGTACCGAGCAGGTCGGCGAGCTTGCGCATGTCCTCCTCGTAGTACGGCATCACCCACACGTGCCGGCTGAGTGTGTCGAGCGGGTCCTCCTCGAACGCCCACGGCGTCTGGTTGGCCTGCTTGCGCAGCCGCTTCACGAGAAGCGCCGCCCAGTCGGAGCCGTTCTCGATGCTCGCCATGCGCAGCTTCGGGTGGCGGGCGAACACGCCGTCGATGATGAGCGACGCCATCGTGTCGTGGATGGCGCGGTCGGCGACGACGATGCGGCTGAGCACGTTGATCTCGTTGAACGGCTCCATCTTCGACGGGCCGCCCCACGCCGCGCCGATGGTGTTGTCGTAGCCGCTGTCGGCGAGGTGGTAGCAGACCGGCACGTTCGCCTCGGCGAGCGCGGCCCACACGGGGTCGTGGCTTGGGTGGCCGAGCGAGCGACCACCGCCGTTGCCGTCGGGCACCGGCGCGGGGCGGACGTTCACGACCTTCACGCCGCGCGAGATCAGGCGCTCCACCTCCTCGAGCGCGAGCTCCGGGTCGGCGAAGCACACGACGGGCGTCGACCAGATGCGGCCCTGGTGGTCGAAGCCCCAGTCGTCCTCGACCCACTTGTTGTACGCGGTGATCGTGGCCATCAGCGCAGGGACGTCGTACCGCAGCGCCTGCTCCACGCCGACCGCGAGGGTCGGGAACATGATCGTGGCCTCGATGTCCTGGTCGTCGAGCTCGGCGAGACGCAGCTCGGCGTTCTGGTACGCCGGGTTCAGCGGCTCCACCTGCGACAGGCTCGCGGGGTCGACCCCCTCGGGGATCTGGCCGCGGAACAGCGGGTCGAGGCAGCCGGCCACGATGATCGGGTCGAACGTGGGGTTCCGGATGAACTTGAACACCTCACGACCAGCGAGCAGCACGGTGTGGGTGCCGTCCTGCACCGCCTTGATCCCGCGGTCCTTGAACCGCGGGTCGAGGTAGCGGGTGCAGCAGTCGAGCGCCTCGTAGAAGTGCTGGTCCGCGTCGATCGCCTTGAAGGGCAGGTCCACCATCGCTTGTCCCCCGTCTCCTGAGATCAGAAAGTGTCTGACATTTCGGGAGACGGTACGGGAATCGCTCCGGGCCCATCAGGGCCCAAAGTCCCGACTCCGCGAACGTGATCAGCCGCCCTGGAAGTCGGGGGTGCGCTTCTCGAAGAAGGACATGAAGGCCTCCTTCATGTCGGCGGTGTTCACGTTGACGCCCTGGGCGGTGGCCTCGGCCTCGAGCGCGGCGGCGAGCGGGATGTCGGCGGCGTTGTCGATCTCCCGCTTGCTCATGGAGAGCGCGAGCGGCGGGCCGCCGGCGATGGTCTGCACCACCTCGTCGACGCGGGCGTCGAGCTCGTCGGCCGCGAACACGCCGTTGACGAAGCCCATCTCGTAGGCCTCGGCGCCGCTCACCATCTTGGCGGTGAGGGCCATCTCCTTGGCCTTGTGCACGGGCAGGCGCTGGCGCAGCAGCCACGACGTGCCGAAGTCGAGCGAGAGCCCGCGCTTGGCGAAGATCGCCGAGAAGCGCGCCCGGTCGGAGCAGTACGTGACGTCGGCGGAGAGCGCGAGGCCGAGGCCCGCGCCCACGCAGATGCCGTCGACCTTGGCGACGACCGGCACCGGCGTGTTGTGGATCGCGAGCACCGTCTCACCGAGCACGCGCATGCCGTGCAGGTTGGAGGTGTTGCCCGCGGGCTGCGCTCCCCCACCGACTCCGCCGCTCGCGCCACTCAGGTCGGCACCGGCGCAGAAGTTGCCGCCCGCGCCGGTGAGCAGGATGCAGCGCGTGCCGTCGTACGACGCGTCGCGGAAGATCTGGCCGAGCGCGACCCACATGTCGCCGCTGCACGCGTTCTTCACGTCGGGGCTGTCGAGCGTGACCGTGGTGACGTGGCCCTCGCGCTCGACGTGGATGTTGGAGTACATCTCAGGCGCCGCCGAACCACGTGCCGGCGTCGTTGATGAGCACCTGGCCGGTCATCTTGGCGCCGTCGTCGGAGGCGAGGAACGCCACGATGCCCGCCATGTCCTCGGGCACGAGCGACGACTTCAGCAGCGAGTCGCTCACCAGCGCGTCGGTGACGAAGTCGGGCACCACTTCCTTGCCCGCAGGCGACATGGTGACGCCGGGGCACACGGCGTTCACCCGGATGTTGCGCACACCGAGCAGCTGCGCCATGGCGCGGGTCTGCTTGATGAGCATCCACTTCGTCATGCCGTAGCCCTCGACACCGATCTCCGGTGCGGGTGCGTCGGCCGGATAGGTCATGACCCCGCCGAGCGAGAGCGGGAACGCCGCGGTCGACGAGATGTTGATGATCGAGCCGCTGCTCTGCTCCCACATGTAGGGCACGACCGCATTCGACGCGTACACCGCGCCGAAGAAGTTCACCGCGAGGAAGTCCTCCCACGTGGCGGTCAGCTGGTCGAACATGAGTCCCGCGTTGTTCACCAGCACGTCGATGTGGCCGAACGCGTCGAGCGTCTGCTGCGCGACGTCGCGCATGGCCTCCTGGTCGGTGACGTCGGCCTTGATCGCGATCGACTTGCGCCCCATCTTGTCGATGTCGGCCTGCACCTCGGCGGCCTGGTCGATGCGGGTGAGGTCGACGATGGTGACGTCGGCGCCCTCCGACGCGAGACGACGGGCGTACGCGGCGCCAATGCCCTGCGCGGCGCCGGTGATGATGACGGACTTGCCGTCCATGCGACCAGCCATGGTGGTTCCCCCTGTCGGATGTCGCTGCGAATGGTGAAGGTGGCGATTTCTAGCGCGGGACCGCGCCGGTCGGCACGAGCTCCATGATGTTGGCGCCCATGATCCGGGCGACGTCGTCGGCCGAACGCCCCTCGAGCTCGCCGAGGAACGACAGCGGGTCGTCGAGGCCCTCGGCGTGCGGGAAGTCGGAGCCGAAGCACACGCGGTCGACACCGACGAGGTCGATGAGACCGTCGAGGTCGTCCTCCCAGAACGGGTTGATCCACACGTTGCGGCGGAACACCTCGACCGGGTCCTCGGCGAAGAGGTTCGGCATCTTCTTCTTGGTGACCTGCAACTGCTTCACGAAGTTGCCCACCCAGCTGCCGCCGTTCTCCACGCTCATGATGCGCAGCCCGGGGAAGCGGGTGAGGGTGCCGTGGCCGATCGCCGACGCGAGCGTGTCGTGGATGGTGCGGCCGCCGTCGGCGATGTACGGGAACGGCGACGGGTTCGTGTAGGTGAACTCACCCCCGACGTTGCCCTCCCACGTGTTGATGTAGCGCTGGTAGCCGCTGTCGGACGCGTGCAGCGTGACGAGCACGCCCGACTCCTCGACCGCCTTCCAGAACGGGTCGAACTCGGGGAGGAAGGGCGACCGCGACGTGCGGTACCCGGCGACGGGCGCGGGCCGCACGAGGATCGCCTTCGCGCCGCGCTCGAGCGAACGCTCCAGTTCGGCGATGCCACCCGCGACGATGCACGGGTTGACGATCGGCGTGGCGAGGATGCGCCCCTGGTAGTCGAACGTCCACTGGTCGTGGAGCCAGTCGTTGTACGCACGGATCCCGACCTGGGTGAGCTCGGGGTCGTCGAGGAGGCGCTCCTCGATGAGGCTCGCCAGCGTGGGGAACATCAACGTGAAGTCGATGCCCTGCTCGTCCATAAGTGCGAGACGCGCCTCGGGCTCCTTGAACGCGGCCGGCGTCCTGATCGGCTTGCCGGTGAGCTCGCGCAGCGTCTTGCCCTCGGGGTTGTCGCCGGAGAAGAACGCCATGTGCGCGCCGGGCGCGGCGACCACCTCGAACGTGGGGTTCGGGATGAAATCGGTCAGGCGGTCGCGCACCACCACCTTCTTCCGGCCGTTGAGCTCCACGTAGCGGAACAGGCCGCTGTACTCCTTCGGGAGGCAGCGGGTGAGCGCGTCCTCCGTCTCGTACAGGTGGTTGTCGGCGTCGAAGACGACCAGATCACTCGCCTCAGGCACTCGGGGGACCCTTCGGGACGTCGCGGAACGGGACGTTGGAGAACGGGTTGTGCTCGCGCGGCATGCCGAGCACACGCTCGCTGATGTTGTTGCGGGCCATCTCGGTGGTGCCGCCGCCGATCGCACCCTGCTGGCGCACCAGCCACGACTGGCCGGCCTCGAAGCCCACGCCGGGCTCGCTCGCCACCGCGGCCGCGCCGCGAGTTCGAGCGCGATGCTCGAGCCGCGGACCGCGTCCTCGGCGTGCATGAGGCGGGTGATCGGCGCGTACGTGTCCGGCAGCTTCCCCGACGCCATGCCCTCGGACACGCGCGTCGTGAGCGCCTGCGGCGCGAGGTGCAGCGCGCGTGCCTCGCCGATGAGGTCACGCGCACGCGGATCGTCGAGCATGCCGCTCGCGCGCGCGATGCGCACGTACTTGTCGCCCGCGTTGTCGATGACGACCTCGCTGTAGCGGTTGCCGCTCGTGTACGGCGAGCCGCCACCCATCGCGTTGCGCTCGTGGAACATCCAGCGCGTCCCGACGGTCCAGCCGTCGTCGACATCGCCGACGCGGTAGCTGTCGGGGATGCGCACGTCGGTGAGGAACTCCTGGCAGAACTCGCGGCTGCCGTCGGTCATCTCGATGCGGTGCAGCTCCACGCCGTCGTAGTGCATGGGCACGACGAACACGGTGAGGCCGCGGTGCTTGGGCACGTCCCAGTTGGTGCGGGCGAGGCACAGTCCGTAGTCGGCGGCCCATGCGCCGCTGGTCCAGATCTTCGAGCCGTTGAGGATCCACTCGTCGCCGTCGCGCACCGCGGTGGTGAGCGCACCGGCCACGTCGGAGCCACCACTCGGCTCGGAGAGGAACTGCATCCAGATCTCGTTGCCGCGCAGCATCGCGGGGATGTGCCGCTTCAGGATGTCCTCGTTGGCGAAGTCGAGCAGCACCGCCCCGCACGGCACGAAGGTGGGCACCTGCAGCAGCGCGGGAGTCTGGTACGCGACGACCGCCTCGTTGAACGCGAGCTGGTACTCGTAGGGCAGGCCGAGGCCGCCGTACTCCGCGGGGAAGCAGATGCCGGCGAAACCGCCGTCCCACAGCTTGCGCTGCAAGTCGCGGTGGTGCTGCACCTCGGCGACCTCTTGCTCCTCGTTCATGGCGCGGCGCATGGCGAGGTGGTCGAATCCCGCTTCCTGCTTCGGTAGGTTGGCCGGCACCCAGGCCTCGAGCCGGGCGCGGAATTCCTCGACGGTCTCGGTGGGGGTCGTCATCACATCGCCTCCCGGATCGCGGCGACGGCGAGGCGGTGCTCACTCGGCGTGCCGAAGGTGTTGCGGTCGGCCACGATGCGGCGCTGGTACAGGTGCAGGTCGTGCTCCCAGGTGAGGCCGATGCCGCCGTGCATCTGTATGCAGTCCTGCACCAACTCGGCGAGGAACTGCCCGGTGTACGCCTTGGCGGCGTGCACCCATTCGGCGGCGTCGTCGTCGCCCGCCTGCAGCGCGCGGGCCGCCGAGGTGGTGATGCCGTGGCTGCATTCGAGCCAGAGCTTCATGTCGGCGCAGCGGTGCTTGAGCTCCTGGTACGACGCGAGCGGGCGACCGAACGAGTACCGGTCGAACATCCATTCCATGGTGAGGTCGAACGCGGCCTGCGCGGCCGCGGTCGCCTCCACCGACTGGGCGAGCGCAGCGAGCAGGCGGAGCCACTCCACATCGCCGCCGACGATCGCGCTCGCCGGCACGCGTGCCGCCTCGAACGTGATCGCGGCGAACCGGCGCGTCATGTCGATGCTCTTCAGCGCGGTGACGGTGACACCTGCGGCCGAAGGATCGACGAGCACCATCGTGGGCACACCGTCGAGCGTGGCGGTGGCGAGCAGAACGCCCGCCTGCGCGCCGGCCTCGACCGGCGTGTGCACGCCGTGGAGCACGAGGTCGTCTCCGTCGCGGGCGGCCTCGACCCTGCCCGCGTCGGCGAACGCGGCGACGGTGTCGCCGGCGAGGATGCCGGGCAGCCACTCGGACTGCTGGGCGTCGGTGCCGCCACGGGAGATCGCCGCGGCCACGAGGTTGGTGGCGAGCAGCGGCCCGGCCGCCACGTGCGTGCCGAACAGGTCGACGAGGCACATGAAGTCGAGCACCGCGTTGCCGCTCACCGTGCCGCCGCCCGCCTCCTCGGACACGAGGAGCGACGTGAAGCCCAGCTCCGCGCCCTGCTTCCAGTACGCGGGGGTGAACCCGTTCGGGTCGTCGTACAGAGCGCGCACCTGCGGGAGCGGGCACTCCTGTTCGAGGAATTTCCCGGTGGCTTCCCGGAAGAACTCCTGGTCTTCGGTGACGAGGATGTCCAAGTGACTGCTCCTGCTGGCGCTACTGGCGGATCTCGGCCTGGATGTCGGCGAGCGAGGTGGCCGCGTCCGACGAGGTGTGACGGCCCTGATCGTAGGAGCGGACGGCCACGTCGTGACCGGTCGCCCGTTCGCGCAGGGCGCCCACCGTGCACTGCTCCCGCGGGATCACCGAGAAGGGGTCGTACCCGTACCACTCCATCGCGTTGCCGTGGGTGATCGCGTCGATGTCGGCGTCGCTGCAGCCCGCCTCCACCATCTGCTCCCACACCGACTCCGCGGAGTGCGGCCAGGGAGCCTCGGAGTGCGGGTAGTCGAGCTCCCAGCAGATGTTCCCCACGCCGATGCGGTCGCGCATGGCCAGCCCCACCGGGTCGGTCACGAAGCAGGTGAGGAAGTGCTGCCGGAACAGGTCGGACGGGCGCACGCCGTCACCCACGTCCTGGTGCGTCCAGGCCCGGTGGGTGTCGTAGCCGCGGTCGATGCGGTCGAGGAAGTACGGGATCCACCCGATGCCGCCCTCGGACAGCGCGACCCGCACCGCGGGGAACTCCTTGAACACGCGCGACCAGAGGAGGTCGGCGGCCGCGAGGCACATCGCCATCGGCTGCAGTGTGATCATCACGTCGACCGGCGCGTCGGGCACCGTGCCCGGCAGCTGCCCCGACGAGCCGAGGTGGATGTTCAGGACCGTGCCCTCGTCGCTGAGCGCGCGCCACACCGGGTCCCAGTGGTCGGAGTGGAAGCTCGGCTCACCCAGCGCGTGCGGGTTCTCGGTGAAGGTCATCGATCGGCAGCCCTTGGCCGCGACGCGGTGGATCTCATCGGCGCAGAGGTCGGGGTCCCACAACACGGGCAGCGCCATCGGGATCATGCGGCCCGGATACGTGCCGCACCACTCGTCGATGACCCAGTCGTTGTAGGCGCGCGTGACCGCGAGCGCGAGGTCCTTGTCGTCGGCCTTGGCGAACAGCCGGCCCGCGAAGCCGGGGAACGACGGGAAGCAGATGCTGCCGAGCACGCCGGCCGCGTCCATGTCCTTGATGCGCTCGGCGAGGTCGAAGCAGCCGGGCCGCATCTCCTCGAACGACGTGGGGTCGATGCCGTACTCCTCCGGCGGACGGCCAGCGACCGCGTTGAGCCCGATGTTGGGGATCACCTCGCCGTTGAACGTCCACACGTCGTCACCCGCGGGCGTGCGCACCACGCGGGGCGCGGCATCGGCGTGCTTCGCCGGCATGCGCCCGTCGAACAGGTGCGGCGGCTCGACCACGTGGTCGTCGACGCTCACCAGGATCATGTCGTCCATCTGCATCACGAATCACCCCCGACCACGTCCTCGTAGTGGAACTCGGGCAGCGCCTGACGGCACAGCGCGCCGCCGTCGATGGTGAGCTCGGTGCCGGTGACGTACTTGGCCTCGTCGGACGCGAGGTACACCACACCCGCGGCGATGTCGGCGGGCTCACCGAGGTAGGGCACCGCGATCTGGCTCTTCAGCGCGGCGACGTTGCGCTCGTCGGACAGGATCGCGTCCATGATCTCGGTGCCGGTGTAGATGAACCCGACGATGATCGTGTTGGTGCGGATCCGCTCCGCGCCGTAGTCGGCGGCGAGCTGGCGGGTGAGCGCGTTGATCGCGCCCTTCGACGCGTGGTACGCCGGCCGGTGCGGCAGCGCCTTCTTCGACGAGCTCGCCGAGATGTTCACGATCGAGCCGTTGCCCGCCTTGCGCATCTCCGGGATCGCGTGACGGCACGCCCAGAAGGTGCCCATGACCGCGACCGTCATGATGTTGTGGATCGTCTCGTCGTCGATCTCGTCGACGTGGTTGTCACGACCGCTGCCGGTGTCATCGGAGATCGCGTTGTTCACCAGCGTGGTGAGCGATCCGAAGCGGTCGACGGTGGCGCGCACCGCGGCGGCGATGTCGGACTCCACGCTGTTGTCGGCGCGCACGAACATGGCCTCGCCACCGGCGTCGGCGACGAGCTGCACCACCTCTGCGCCGTTGGCCTCGTTGCGGCCGGTGAACGCCACCTTGGCGCCCTCGGCCGCGAGCATCTGCACGATCCCGCGCCCGATGCCACGAGTGCCACCCGTGACCAGCGCGACCTTGCCGTCGAGTCTCACCGTTGCATCCCCCTGGCGTGTGTGGAACCTGCTGCGGCGCAGATGGTCGATGGCCCGCTCAACGCCCGGTGAACTCCGGATCCGTCTTGTCGACCAGCGCCTTCATGCCGATGCGGAAGTCCTCGCTGCGTGACGAGAGCTCCATGGCGAAGGCCTCGTTGCGCAGGTGCGCGTCCAGCGTGGCCTGCGCCCCTGCGTGCTGCAGCCACTTGGTGAGGCCGAGGGCGACGGTCGCACTGCGCGCGAGCTGCTGCACGATCTCCTCCGCGGCAGCGTCGAGCTCGTCGGCGGCGACGGAGCGGTGGATCATGCGCCACTCGGCCGCCTCCTCACCGGACACGACGCGCGACAACTCGAGCATCTCGCGGGCGCGCACCTCACCGATGCGGCGGGGCAACATCCAGGTGGCGCCACTATCGGCGGTGAAGCCGCGCTGCGTGAACGGCGCCCAGAACTTCGCGTCGTGGGTGGCGACGGTGAAGTCGGCGGCCAGCGCGAGGTTGAGGCCGATGCCCGCGGCCCACCCCTTCACCTTCGCGACGACCGGCGTCTGGATGCTCATGACGAGCGGCACGAGGCGGTTGGCGTGCGACGGTAGGCGCCGCTGCAGGCTGCCGACGCGCGGCTTGGGTGCGCCGGGTGCGTTGCGGGAGATGATGTCGAAACCCGAGCAGAAGTCGTCCCCTGCGCCCGACAGCACGATGCAGCGCACCGCTTCGTCACGACCCGCCGCGTCGACCGCGTCGATCAGGGCGTACATCATCTCGTCGTCGAGGGCGTTGCGCTTCTTCGGCTGCGACATCTCCAGCCGCAGGATGCCGTCGGCGAGCGCCATCTCGACCCCCGGCACGGAGTCGTAGGTCACGTCCTCAAACTGTCAGACAATTGCCCCACCCCGCAAGTCCGGGGGACGGAGTGAGCGGAACGGTGTGACGGCGCGGCCCGGCGTACCGGATCGTGAGCCGGCTTTGCCGGTCATGATCCGTAGGGACGGAGGAGGCGGAGCAGGGGTGACGCTCCGACCGCGGTGTACCGGCGATCGTCGGGGTCCCCCCGGCGATCGACGCTGGGACGGAGTGAGCGGACGCGAACGACGGAGAAAAGTCAGTAGTGATCGAAGAGGTCGATGATGCGCTTGCCGCCGCGGCCGATGGTGAGCTGGGTGACGTTCTCCATGTGGGTGCGCCAGTGCACCTCGGCCTCGGTGCTCGCCCCGAGCTGGATCAGCTCGACCAGTCGCTCCTGGGAGCGGATGCCCTTGCGGCGGATCGCCACGGAGTCGTTGGGCACGCCGCCCGAGCGGGCCAGCTCGGCCACCGAGCGCTCGATGATCTCGTTGAGCATCTCGGTCATCACCTGCAGCGTCTGGTTGCCGGCGAGCGAGACGAGGATGGTGTGGAACTCGGCGTTGGCCTTGGCGAACTCGAGCGGGTCCTCGATCTCCGCCTCCTGCTTGGCGATGCACGCGCGCAGCCGCTCCACTGCGGCCGCCCGGCCTTCGCGGTTGGCGGCCACCCGTCGGGCCGCCGCGGGCTCGATGATGGTGCGCGCCTCGTTGACGTCGCCGAGCGTGGTGTTGCGGAACTGGAGGACGAGCGCGGCGTTGCGGGCGATGTTGCGCTCGTCGGGCTGGTGCACGACCACGCCGCCGCGCACACCGCGGACCACGGACACGAGCCCCTCGGCCTCGAGGATGCGCAGGGCCTCGCGCAGGGAGGGACGCGACACGCCGAAGCGGTCGACGAGATCCGACTCGCGACCCAGCGAGGCGCCCTCGGCCAGCTTGCCGCTGACGATCATGGCGCGCAGTTCGTCGGCGATGAGCTCGGGCTTCTCCCGGCCCCGCGACTTGTGCTGCGGCCGGGTGGCCGGCGCCTTCTGTACCGCCTTCTCCGCTGACACGGCGGTCACCTCATTCGCTCGGGAAGCCGTCACGATAACCCCGTCACGGCGCCGAGGCGGCTACCGGTCGTCGAGCAGCGCCCGCAGGCCCGGCAGGCTGACCTTGCCGGTCGGCAGCATCGGCACGTCGTCGTCGGCGACGGTCCGCCAGCGCGTGGGCACCTTGAACGAGCTCAGCCGGGCCTTCGCCGCGGCGGTGAGATCGGCGGCCGAGGCGTCGACGCCGGGGGCGAGCACCACCACCGCGCCCACCGCGGCGACGCCCGCGTCGTCGACGTCGACCACGAACACCCGCTGGATCTCGGGGAGCGCCCGGAGGGCGGCCTCGACCTCGCTGGGGTACACGCTCGCACCCTTCACCTTGAACATGTCGTCGCGCCGGCCGCGGAAGAACACGTAGCCGTCGGCGTCGATCACCGCGAGGTCACCGGTCGGGAACCACCCGTCGGCGGTGAAGATCTCGCCGCGCTCCTTGCCGCAGATCCCCCGCAGCAGGTTGGGGCCGCGCAGGTGCAACTCCCCCACCTCACCGGGCGCGACCTCGGCGCCGGTGTCGGGATCGACGGCGCGCACCTCGACGTCGCGGAACGGCTGCCCGCAGCTGCCCTCCTTGCCCGCCGGCATGTCGACGTCGAGCCGGCCGCCGCAGTACGGCCCGAACGACTCGGTCATGCCGAGCAGCGCGGGGCGCCGCGCCGCGGGCTCCGGGTTAGGCAGGATCGCCTGGAGGCTCCCCGGGCGCAGCGCGGAGAGGTCGGTGGTCGCGAAGGACGGATGGGCCGCGATGGTGGCGGCCTGGTCGGGCCAGCCTCGGAACAACGTGACCCGTTCGCGTGCGAGCAGTGCGAGCGTGTGCTCGGGGTCAGTCTGCGCCTCGATGACGAAGTTGGCGCCCGCCAGCAGCACGGACAGGAGGCCGGTGCCGAAGCCGCGCGAGGGCATGGGCGCGTAGAGCACCTCGTCGGGGCCGACGCAAGCGGTTCGAGCGCCGCCTCCGTGTTGCCGAGCGCGCCACCGTGCGTGTGGATCACACCCTTCAGGTGCCGCGGCTCCCCGACGTGAAGATGATGGCGAGGTCGTCGGCGGGCGTGACCACCGCCGCGAGCACGTCGACCATCTCGGGGGACACGGCCGGGACATCGTCGGCGCGCGACCACTCCGGCCACACGATCACCGAGCGCAGGCGCAGGAGGGTGGCGTCGAGGATCGGCCCGGCATCGGAGGCGCCCGGGACCAGCGCGGGTGAGATCTGCAGGTCGTCGAGATACCGACGACCACGGAACTCGGGGATCACGACCAGGTGCTCCACCGCCGCGGTCCGCAGTTGTGCCTCGAACCGGCGATCGCAGCCAGCAACGTGCTGAGCGTCACGATCACGCCGCCGAGGAAGCGCGCGACCGCGAGACCGGCCTCGACCCGCCATGCTGTTCGGCATCATCACGCCGGCGCGAGTGCCCTTGCCCACACCGAGCGCGGCGAGGCAGGCGCCGGTCTCACGTGTGCGGCGGTCGAGGCTCGCCGTGGGCTCAACACGCCGTCGTCGGCGACGAGGAACTTGCGCGTCCGGCTTCTCCGCGGCCCAGCGGTCGATCCAGCTCGAGGCGCGCGGTCTTCCGCGTCATGCGTCATCTCCTGCAGGCTGCTCGACGAAGAGGCGGGGCAGGTCGGTCTTGCCGCTCGACAACGTGGGAACCTCCGCCGGCGTCATGCGCACGAGCCGCGCGGCACCTTGAACGCCGACAGCTGCGCCCGCGATCTGCTCGCGCACGGCGTCGAGGTCGAGCTCCACCTCGTCGCCGGCGGTCGGCTGCGCCCACGACGGCGCCGCGCTCGGCATCGGCGCCGACCAGATCGGGAGGCAACCGCTCACCTGCGCGAGGACCGCCTCGACTGGCGCGGCGACACGTTGGCGCCACCGGTCTTGATCATGTCGTCGGCGGCCCCGGAAGTAGAGGTAGCCGTCGGCGTCGCGCACGAAGCGGTCGCCGGTGCGGTACCAGCCGTCGGGGGTGAAGGTGTCCCACCGCTCGCACGCCCGTCGTAGCCCTCCATGAGGTTGGGGCCGCGCAGCCTGGCTCACCCTCGCTCCCGATCGCGCACTCCTCGCCGTTCTCGCGGTCGACGATCTTCGCCTCGAGGTCGGGCGGGGCGGCCGAACGACCCGCTGCCGCGACTCCGGCTGGTCGGTGTCGTCGGGATCGGCGAGCACCACACTCCCGCCCTCGGTGATGCCGAGCATGTTGTGGCGCAGCTCCGGGTGCGCGGACGGAGGTGCTCGGGCAGCATGAGGTAGAGGTTCCCGGCGCACACCGACGAGAAGTCGCGTCGCGAACGACAGGTCGGCGATCAGGTCGCGCGATCGACTGCGCGTAGCCGTTGACCATCTCGGGCCGTTCGCGTTCGAGGAAGTCGAGCGCGGCGGTGGGATCGGTGGCGTCGGGTGCGAGCAGGGTGGCGCCGGCGACGAGCACACCGAGCAGGTTGTAGGCGAGACCGCCGATCCAGAACATCGGCGACATCGAGAAGTAGCGCATGCCGGGCGTGAGCCCCCCGGATAGCGTTGAAGGTGCTCCAGGTGCGCGACCAGGGTGCCGTGGTGGTGGATCACCCTTGGGCGCACTGGTGGACCCCGGGGTGTGCACGATCACCATGCGGTCGGCGGGCGACACGTCGGCCTCGATGCACGTCGAGCAGTTCGTCGGTCACCGCCGCGCCGTGCGGCCGGAAACCATCGAGGTCGAGGAACCGCGGCGGAGTTGAGGGCGTCGGTCGGCCGCCATCTGCCGCCCAGCGATCGTAGTCGTTGCCGCGCGGTAGGAGGCGGTGCCGATCAGCGTGCGCACCGGCGCGACAGCAGGTCGCGCAGCTCCCCGGCCTTCGAGAACGTACTGATGGGCACGGCCACCGCGCCGATGCGCACCACGGCCAGCCCGCGACCGCGGGGATGCCCGTGGGGAACCAGGATGCCGACCCGCTCACCGCGACGCCCGCACCCAGGCCCTTGCGCGAACTCGCGCGAGCGATGCTCGGCGGCTGCGTAGGTGAGACGTTCGGTCTCGGTGACGACGAAGTCGGCGTCGCCGCGTTCGCGATGCCTGCGCGTGGAGGACCACGCCGACGGTCATGCTCACGACGGTCGGCGCGGAGAGACCGCCGGGAGGTTCTCCCGCTTGCCGAGCACCGCGCTCATCTCGGCCATGCAGCACACGTGTCGCCGTGTCGCCTCCTCGGCCGTAACTCGATCGCCTCGTCGGTGACGGCGCCTTTGTGCCGAGAACTGCAACTCCCGGCCGATCGGCGTGGGCCGGCGGTAACGGAGGTTCAGGCTGCGCGTCTTGCCCGCCCGCCCCATGTCGCAGCTGAGGTGCTGGAGGATGCAGTCGAAGAACACCGCGAGGAACCCGCCGTGCACCACCCCGGGCGGGCCCTCGTAGACCACCGGGAACTCGACGGTGCCCTCGGCGCGGTCGTCGGCCACCGTGATCTCGTAGCGCGGGAACGCGGCGTTGTACTCCCCGATGTCGCGGGAGTGGTCGAGGTAGGCGCGCGCTGCTCGTCGCGCGGCGTCGCCGGCGCAGGGCCGCAGGTCGGCCGGACCGCTCGCCGAGAGCCATGCGCGTTCAGCGCAGCTCGTCGATCGCGGCCGCGAACCGGGCGACTCCACCTCCAGCCCCACCGCGGGTGCCCATGGTCGCGCAGCGCGACCGCGAACCAGGTCTGGTCGAGCGGCTGCTCGCCGAAGTACCAGCGTTCGATCGCGGGCCCGGTCGCGGGTCAGTCCTCGAACATCGCGGCTTGGCGGCGAGGTCGACTGCCGGAGAGCGTGCGCGGGAGGCTCGTCGACGATCACGATGGCGGTGGGGATCGTAGCGGGCGAGCTGCGGTTCGAGGTGCGCGAGCAGGGCGGCGGGCGTGAGCGAGCCGGGCGCGCGCAGCTCCACCATGGCGACGGGCACCTGGCCGAGACGGTCGTCGTCGACGCCGAACACCGACGCGCCCCGCACACCCGGGTGCAGCTCCAGCGCACTGCGGATCGTCTCCGGCTGCACCTTGAAGCCGCCGCGCAGGATGGTCTGGTCGGCGCGGCCGAGGATCCAGAGGAAGCCGTCGTCGTCGACCTTGGCGAGGTCGGTGGTGCGGATCCAGCCCTGCTCGGCGAGTTGCGCGGCCTTCACCTCGAGCAGCCCGACCGAACCGTTGGGCAAGGGGGCGAGGGTCTCCTGGTCGACCACGCGCAGCTCGCAGCCGGGGTGCACCCGGCCGACGCTCCCCCGCTTCTCGGCGCGGTACTGCTCGTGGTCACGCAGGTTCCACCCGGCCACGCCGCCGCCGAACTCCGTGGCGCCGTACGACGTGAGCACCGGGACGCCGAAGCGCTCGGTGAACGCCTCGGCCACCTCGGGGTCGAGCGGCGCGGTGCCGGAGATCACCGACTTCACCCCGGCGAGGAGGTCGTCCTCGACGTCCGACTCCAGCACCATCCGCATCGCGGTGGGCACGAGGCTCACGGTCTTGGGGTGGTGACGGCGCACGGCGTCGGCCCAGCCGTCGACGGTGAACCGGGGCAGCAGGCAGATGCGCCGGCCGTCGAGCACGGCCTGCACCACGCGGAAGACACCGCTCACGTGCACGAGCGGCGCGTTCACGATCACCACACCCGAGCGCAGCTGCAGGTCGTCGCGTGCGTTGGCCTCGTAGTGCTTGGCCCCCACCATCACGCGCTCGAGCATCGTGTAGCCGAGGTCGACACGCTTCGGGGGGCCGGTGGTGCCGCTCGTGAGCATCCGCACCGCGACGCCATCCACTGCCGGGACCGTTCCGGTGCCTTGCGGCACGTCCAGCTCGGAAGAAGCACCCAAGGGGGTGAGGGACAGCGTGGGGTTGGAAGGCCCGGGTGAGCGGAGCGAACGACGGCGAGAAGGTCGGTGACATCCGGCGCGAGCAGCGAGGTCGAGCCTCGAGATGGTGCGCTCGACGCCGAGGTGCAGGTTGGTGACCGCGCAGGCGTCGGCGCACAGCACACCGAGCAGGAGTCCCAACGACGTGGGCCGGTTGCTGAGCAGCAGACCGACCGGGCTGCTGCCCGGGCCCCCGCCCACCTTCGCGAGCGCCTGCTCGACGTCGTCGACCGCGGTGCGCAGGTCGCCCCAGGTGTACCAGCGACCGCCGAACTCGAGTGCCTCGGCGGCGGGATCGTTCTCCAGGACGGCGCGGAGGCGCTCGGCCAGTGCGCTCACCGGATCTCCGGCGGGAGCTTCGGCACCGGGTGCTCGGCCACCTCGGCCATGCCGACCGGGTTGCCGAGGCGCGTGTACATGAGGCCCTGCTCCACCGCGGCGCGGTAGGGCTTGTCGAGCGACTCCCAGATCGCGCGCACGGTGCCCTGCGTGGCGACGGCCGGATACGTGGCGACGGTGCGGGCGAGTTGGTCGGCACGCGCCCACAACGCGTCGCGCGCCACGACCTCGGTGACCAGACCGATGCGCAGCGCGGTGTCCGCGCCGACGCGCTCGGCGTTGCCGAGCAGCGCCATGCGCAGCGTGTCACCCAGTCCGACGCGCCGCATGAGGCCGACGGGCTCGATGGCGGAGACCATGCCGAACGTGACGTGCGAGTCGAAGAACTCGGCGTCGTCGGAGCAGATCACGATGTCGGCCTCGTTCACGAAGTAGAGCGCGCCCGCGGTGCAGAGACCGTGCACCGCGCACACGATCGGCTTCCACAGCTCGTTGCCCTTGGGCGAGAGCATCGCCCCCGGGTCGGTGTGGTTCCACACGATCTCCGGCTGCCCGAACGACTCCTTGACGTCGAGGCCGGCGGAGAACGCCCGGTCGCCCGCGGCGCGGATGACGACCGCGCGCACGCCGTCGTCGGCCTTGACCACCTTCCAGAGCTCCTCGACCTCCTCGCACATCCGCCGGTTGAAGGCGTTCATGCGGTCGGGCCGGTTCAGGGTGATGGTGGCGACACCACTCTCGTGGTCGGCCTCGTAGAGGACGGTCTCGAAGCTCACCGGCTCGTTGCTCATTGGCACAGGTAACCACCGTCGACCGCGATCTCCTGCCCGGTGACGTACACGGAGTCGTCGCTGGCCAGGTAGACCATGGCGTTGGCGATGTCGACGGCACGACCGGCCTCGCGCATCGGCACGTTGGCGGCGAAGCCGGCGATGCGGGCGTCCTGCTCGTCGGCGTTCATCCCCTCGCGCTCGCCGGTGGACATCGGGGTGCGCATGAAGCCGGGCGACACGCAGTTCACCCGCACCTTGCGGGCCGCCAGCTCGAACGCGCACTGGTGGGTGTAGCCGAGGATGCCACCCTTCGATGCCGCGTATGCCGCGCCGCCGCAGGCAACCGTGGCCGCGATCGACGCGACGTTCACGACGGAGCCGCCGCCGCCCTCGATCATCGTGGGCACCGCGGCACGGGTGTTGACGTACACCGACGACAGGTTGACGCGGAGGACCTGTTCCCACCGCTCGTAGGGGATGTCCCACGTGTTCTTCGGCGTGCCCTGCGCGATGCCGGCGTTGTTCACCAGCGTGCTGAGCGACCCGAACTCGCCGACCGCGGTGGCCACGAGTCGCTGCGCGACCGCTTCGTCGGTGACGTCGCCGATCACGATGCGGATGTTGTCGGGACCGCCGGGTGCGGCCTCGGCCGTCTCCTTCGCCGCGGTCTCGTTGAGGTCGGCGAGGACGACCTTGGCGCCCTCCTCCGCGAAGCGCCACACCGCCGACTGGCCGAAGCCCGACGCCCCACCCGTGATGATCGCGACCTTGCCGTCGAGTCGTCCGGCCATGTGCTGTCCCCCAGTGATCGTGTGACTAGTCGTCGAGGTCGAACGCGAAGTGCGCGTCGCGCTGCTTGAACGCCCCCGACGTGCCGAGCTTCGCGCGTTCCTTCACGAAGTTGAATTCGTCGGGCTCGAAGCGCAGGTTGGTGGCGAACGCGTGGATGAGGAACCCGGTGGCCTCCTCGCCGCTGTAGGCCATGGTCTGCTCCACCAGACCGAAGCCGGTCTTGGCGATGGCGATGCCGTCGGCGGGCATGCGGGCGCACTTCTGCGCCCACTTCTCGGTGCGCCGGGCGACCTTGTCGTCGGCGCACACGTCGGTGAACGTGCCGTCGGGCAGGTCGCCCGCCTTCACCTGGTCACCGGTGAGCAGCATGCGGCGCGCGAGCACCGGGCCGAGGCGGTGGAAGAAGAGGTGCAGGTTGCCGAGCGCGGGGCCGAGCAGCTGCGCCCCGGGCATGCCGACCTTCGCCCCTTCGCCCACCACGGAGATGTCGGCCATGAGCGAGAGCTCGAACGCGCCACCGAGTGCGTACTTCTCCACCTGCGCGACGGTCGCCTTCGGGAAGTACATGAACTCGTGGTAGAAGGCGAAGCTCTCGCGGTCGACGCCGAGCCGGCGACGCTGGCTCGGCCGCCGCGGCTTCTCCCCCTCCTTGGCCTTCGAGTCGTACCAGGCGTACGCGTTGGCCATGTCGGCCCCGGTGCTGAACACGCCGTCGCAGCCGCGCAGCACGACGACCTTGATGTCGTCGTCCTTCGCGAGCTCGTCGAGGTCGGCGCGCATCTGGCGCCGCATCGGCGGGTCGTACGCGTTCTTGCGCTCGGGGTTCTTGATCGTGATGTACGCGATGTGCGACTCGGGATCGCGGTCGAGCAGGACCCTCGCGTCACGCTCGGCGCTCACGCCTCACCGCCGAAGAAGTACTCGTTGGCGTTGTTGAACAGGTAGTTCTCCATCACGTCGTCGGGCAGGTCGAGCTCCGAGGCCTCCTTGATGCAGCGCGAGATCGTGAGCACCGGCGAGTCGGAGGCGAACATGATGCGGTTCTTGCCGCGCGTGCGCATGAAGTGCAGCAGCGACTCGGGCAGGTGGCGCGGCGCCCACGCGGAGGTCATGAGCCGCAGGTTGCCGTACTTGATCATGAGGCGGATCGCCATGTCCCACCAGGGGTCGGCGCCGTGCATCATCGTGAGCTTGAGCTCGGGGAAGCGGTAGCAGACCCGGTCGAGGTGCGCGGGGTTCTGCGGGTCGCCGACGAGCGGCGGGCCGGGCAGGCCCGCGTTCATCACCAGCGGCAGGTCCCACTCGCAGCACTTCGTGTAGAGCGGGAAGTACACCGGGTCGGTGGGCGGGTACTGCCCGTCCCCCCAGAACGACGGACCGATCACGGTGAAGGTCACCGGCCAGTCGCCGAGGAAGCTCTCGAGTCGGCGCAGGTTCGGCATCGGCTTGAGGAGGTCGTGTCCGCCGAGGCCGATGCTGAAGCGGTCGGGCCGCGCGTCGACGAACTTGCGCACCCGCTCGCTCGGGCTGTTCATGTTCATCATGAGCACGGCGCGCTTCACGCCGGTGGCGTCCATCTCGTCGATCATCTCGTCGAGATCACGGCTCGGGAACCGGCCGGCGCCCTTCTTGAAGTAGTCCTCCTTGACGCGCACCATCCAGTCGGGCGGCTCGAAGTCGCCCATGTCGGTGTTGCACAGGAGGTCGATGGCGCGCGGCACCGTGCTCATTGGTCTGCGGTTCCCCCTCGGGCGCGTGGCCCGTCGTACGGATCGTGACGGTGGTGCGGGTGACTACGAGCGCTCGCCGAGGTAGTCGAGCGCGTTGGTGCGCATGACCTGCTCGATCTCCGCGTCGGAGAAGGCGTGCAGTTCCTTGACGAAGTCGGAGGGCTCGGAGAGACCCTCGCCGTGGGGCCAGTCGGACCCGAAGAGCACGCGCTCCACACCGATGGTGTCGGCGAGCTTGCGCATGTCCTCCTCGTAGTAGGGCGTGACCCACAGGTTGCGGCGCAGCGTGTCGAGCGGCTCGTCCTCGAACGCCCACGGCGTCTGGTTGGCCTGCTTGCGGAGACGCTTCACGAGGAGGTGGATCCAGTCGGAGCCGTTCTCGACGCTCGCGACGCGCAGTGCGGGGAAGCGGTAGAACACGCCACCGACGAGCATGGAGCACACGGTGTCGTGGATCGCGCGGTCGCTGACGAGCAGTCGGCCGAGGACGTCGATCGGGCCGTAGGCCTCGAAGCGCGGGTTGCAGCCCCACGCGGCCGCGAGGTGCGCG
>JAXLRL010000006.1:0-168480 GCA_046331125.1 Acidimicrobiia bacterium | reverse complement strand
TGGAAGTTCTCGTCGTAGACGAAGTTGGCCTTCTGTCGCAGGCCGTGCGAGCCGGCCATCTCGCCGTGGTCGGCGGTGAAGATCACGATCGTGTCGTCGGCCTGCTCCGACGCGACGAGCGCGTCGAGCACCACCTCGATGCTGCGGTCGACGTCGCGCATGCAGTTCAGGTAGAAGTTCAGTCCCTGCAGCCAGTGGTCGTCGCCCGACACCTCGCCGAACACCGTCTCGAGCATCCGCTGGTACTCGCGCACCGCCGGCACCGCGCCCGACAGGTCGTCGCGCAGCGTGGCGGGGAGCTCGACGTCCCACTGCTTGCGGTACAGCGGCACGTCGGCCGGCGGCTTGGTGACCACCGCGTGCGCGAGCCCGAACGGCAGTGGCACCGACGAGTGGGCGCCGTAGTCGAAGCTCATGATGTCGTGCGGGTTCACGAAGTTGACGGCCATGAACCACGGCTGGTCGGGCGCGACCACGGGCGCGCGGTCGCGCAGCCACTTGGCAGCCTGCCCGGCGACGACGGGGTCGACGGTGAGGCCCGCCCACGCGCCGCCGTCGATGTCGCCCCAGTCGTTCCACTCCGAGAACCCGTAGGGCTCGAGCGCGTCGACGGTGGACGTGGGGTTCGCGGGATCGGCGTACAGGTTCGCGAGGTGCCACTTCCCCTGGAACGTCGTGTAGTAGCCGTTGGCGCGCAGCATCGTGCCGATCGTGCCCAACGCGGGGTCGAGCGGCCGCACGTACGGCATGTTGTCGTTGTCGTAGATCTCGGTGACGGGGACGTGCCGACCGGTGTACATCACCGAGCGCGCGCTGCTGCACAGCGTGGACGCGGAGTAGTAGCGGGTGAAGGTGGTGCCGCGCTCGGCGATGCGCTCTCGCCCCGGCAACGAGAACCCCGCCGGGCGCGGGATGTTCTGGCGTTCCTCGTCGGTGGTGATCAGCAGGATGTTCGGGCGCTTCGTCATCGGCCAGCAGGGTACCGAGGACGAACCGCCTCAGGGGCGCGAGACGACAAGCGTCACGGAGCCCTCGTAGGAGGGCTGGTTGCGCAGGTGGCCGTGGCGGGCGTCCCACGTGCCGTCGGCGAGATCGGCTGCGAGCTGCGCCATCGCGCGGGCCTCCACGCCCTCCCCGACGAACGCCCAGCCGGACTGCGCCCGGCGCACGGAGTTCCTCGAGCACCCGTTCGGGCCGGCCGTAGTAGGCCTCGGCGAACCCGTCGGTGCAGTCGAACGGGATCGGCACGACCGAGATCTCGGTGTGCCCGCCGAGCGCGGCGGCGATCGTCTCCGGGGTGGCCATCCGGTCGCGGTCAGCGGTCGCGATCTCGGGCGCGTAGTGGGTCATCCAGTAGTTGCCGAATACCGCGGCGTCGAACGTCATGACGACGACCGCGCCGCGGGCGACGCGGCGGAGCTCGCGCAGTCCGACCCCGAGGTCGGGCCACTGGTGGACGGTGGAGATGGCCATCGCGGCGTCGAAGCTGTCGTCGTCGAAGGGCAGGGCCTCCGCGACGGCGTCGACGACGGGCACGGCGGTGGTGCGCTTGGCGCGCATGGCTGCGGAGGGCTCCACGGCGACGACGTCACGATCCGCGGGTTCGTACGATCCTGCGCCGGCCCCGACGTTCACGACGGTCGTGGCGTCACCCAGCGCGGCGTGGATCACCGCGCCGATGCGGGGATCGGCGCGTCGGTACGTGGCGTAGGTCGCGCCACCCTGCTGGTAGTCGAAGTCGCCGGCCACCCGCTCCATGCCTGCATTGCAACGCGCGGGCGACGGTCGGATCAACCGATTTGCTCAGTCGGTGTCGCCGCCGTCGTAGAGGGCGAGCTCCTCGGCGTCGGGCACCTCGAACTGCTCGGCCCACGCGACGAACGTGTCGCGCTCCACGTGCACCGCACCCGGCGCGCCCGACGCGTTGCGGCGCTCCACGCGTGACCAGAGGAGCTCGCGGTCGTCGTCGAGGAACCACAGCTCCACGCGCACGCCGAGCTGGCGGGCGCGCTCGCGCTTCTCGTCACGTTCGGCGCGCGTGGGGAACCCGTACTCGAGGATCACGGACAGGCCCTGGACCAGGAGCTCCTGCGCGTGTTGCCAGTGCAGCTCACGCATCTGTGACCGCGCGTCATCGGCGCGCACGTCGAGCGCGAGCGCCTGCAGCCAGTCGTCGGGCGCGAGGCGCACGGCGCTCTCGTCGTCGGCGAGGATGCGCGCGACCGTGCTCTTGCCCGAGCCGGGCAGGCCGCAGAAGAGGTAGAGCGTGCCCACGTCGCCTCTCACTCCTCGGTGACCGACTCCACGATCATGTCGACCTCGCGCTGGCGGTCGCGCGGCACGACGAGGTCGTCACCGTCGGTCTGCGCGTCGATGCCGCGACTCGCGAGCTCCGCGAGGATCTCGGCGAGCTCGCGCTCGTTCCAGCGGCCGGCGAAGATGCGGACGGAATGGTCGTGGCTCACTTGCACTCCCTCATTGGCGCTCGCTCACTGGTCGTTGCCCGGCATCTGCGCGCCGCCGTCGGCCGCGAACGTCTGCCCGTTCACGAACGAGGCGGCGTCGCTCACCAGGAAGAGGATGGGGTAGGCCACCTCGATGGGCTGTCCGGGCCGCTGCACCGGCGTGACCGAGGCGACGACGTCGGGGTCGATGCCCGCCACCTCCCAGGCCGCCACGGCACGTTCGGAGGCGACGAGCCCCACGGCCACGCAGTTCGCGCGCACGCCCCGCGGTCCCCACTCCGCCGCGGTGACGCTGGTGAACATCTGCAGCCCGGCCTTCGCCGCCGAGTAGTGCGCGCCGCCCTTCACGCCGCTGATGCCCGCGGCCGACGACACGTTGACGATCGCGCCGCGTCCAGCCTCGAGCATGTGGCGACCCGCCGCCTGCGTGCACAGGAACGCGCCCCGCAGGTTGAGGTCGAAGATGGCGTCCCACCCCTTGAGCGGGAGCGACTCGAGGGGGCCGAGGCGCGTGCCGCCCGCGTTGTTCACGAGGATGTCGATGCGACCGAACTCGGCCATGGTCTGCGCCACCATGGCGTCGACGGCGTCGGGTTGCTTCACGTCGGTGAGGACGGGCAGCACGCGACGTCCCGTCGCGGTGGTGACGCGGTCGGCGACGGCCTCGAGGTCGGCGAGTGTGCGCGCCGCGATCACGACGTCGGCGCCGTGCTCGGCGAGGAGTCCCGCGGTGGCGGCGCCGATCCCCGTACCACCGCCGGTGACGATCGCGACGCGCCCGGACAGGTCGAACGCGGCGTCGGACCCGAATGTCGACATGGGCGATACGGTACCGGCCCATGGACCTCCGCGAGCTCGTGAACCCCGCCCACACCGTGATCCTCACGCAGGAGGCGCAGAAGGGGGTCATCGGGCCCGAGAGCGTGCGGCGCGACCTCTACGAGGCGGCGCGCGACTCCGGCGTGCTCGATCGCATGGGCACACTCGTGAAGGCGGGGCGCGCGGCGGGCTGCAACGTGATCCACGCGATCGCGGCGCACCGGCCCGACCTCAAGGGCGCCAACCACAACGCGCGGCTCTTCTTCGCCACCGAGAAGTACGAGATGTTCAAGACGCTCGGCACTCCGCTCGTGGAGGTGATCGACGAGATCGGTTGCGAGGAGTCCGACATCGTGTCGACGCGTCTGCACGGCATCTCGCCGATCGCCGGCACCGATGTCGGCGCGCTGCTCACCAACCTCGGCGCGAAGACCGTCATCGTTGTCGGGGTGTCCACCAACGTGGGTGTCACGTGCGGGGTGTTCGACGCGGTGAACCTCGGGTACCAGGTGGTGGTCGCGCGCGACGCGGTCACCGGCTTCCCCGCCGACTACACCGACGTGATCGTCGACAACTCGCTCGCGTTCGTCGCGACCATCACGACCACGGACGAGCTCGTCGCGGCCTGGAGCTGACCTACTCGGGCAGGGGGATCGGGTCGGCGACCTTCGCGAGGATGTCGCGCAGCGCCTGCTGATCGGCGCGCGACAACTTGGCGACGGGGGAGTCGTCGATCACACGTTCGACGATCTTCCGGCGGACGGCCTGGCCCTCTTCGGTGAGGACGAGGCGGCGAACCCGCCGGTCGTTGGGGTCGACGACTCGGCTGACGATGCCGCGCGCCTCCAGCCGGTCGACGATGTCGGTGACGTTCGACGCGTCGAAGTGGAGCTGGCTCGCGAGCTCGCGCTGCGAGCAGGGATCGCCGCCGAGGCTCTTCAGCGCGTCGAGCTGGGAGAGCGAGAGACCCAGCTCCTCGGCCAGCTCCTGGGCGTAGGCCTTGAAGTGCTCCATGAGGCCGTGCACGTGGGCGAGCACGTCGCGGGTGAGGTCGGTGTCGGCCCGCTGGATCGCTCCCGACCGGCGGGTCCCGCCGGAAGCCCCGGAAGTCGTCCCCCCAGATTTCGCCATGTCGCCGAACTCCTGCTACCTTGCAATGGTTGGGAAGCCCAATGGTTTCCCGTTCCATCTACTGTACCCCGTTTCGCCCCCCGGGCGGGGAAAGGAAACCCACGTGCTGGGTCGGCTCGCCTCCTGGTGCCACCGCCACCGCAAGGTGGTCGTCCTGCTGTGGTTGATCGCGCTCGTCGGGCTGTCGCTCGTCGCCAAGTCGGTGGGTGACGCCTACTCCACCGGCATCGAGGTGAAGAACACCGAGTCGCAGCGGGCCGCCAGCCTGCTCAAGGCCCGCTTCGCCGCCAAGGCGGGCGACGAGGGGCAACTCGTGTTCGCCTCCGACGCCGGCGTCACCACCCCCGCGGTGCAGGCCCAGATGGAGCAGGTGTTCGCCGACATCGCGAAGGTGCCCGGCATCACCGGGGTCACGAGCCCGTACTCGCCGCAGGGGCTCGGCCAGACCGCGAAGAACGGCAAGGTCGCGTTCGCCAACGTGCAGTTCGCACAGCGCGCGACGAACGTCCCGCAGTCGACGATCGACGACGTGCGGAAGATCGCGCGGAAGGCGAACGGCACCGAGGTCGACGGCGCGAAGGTTCAGGTCGAACTCGGTGGGCGGATGTTCCAGGAGCGGCCCGAGCTCGGCATTTCGGAGCTCATCGGCATCGCCGCGGCCGTCGTGATCCTGCTGATCGCGTTCGGGTCCTTGCTCGCGATGGGGTTGCCGATCCTCACCGCGCTGTTCGGCATCGGCGTCGGGTTCGCGCTCGTGGCGCTGCTGAGCCATGTGTTCGTCACTCCCGACATGACCACGCAGCTCGCGTCGATGATCGGCATCGGCGTGGGCATCGACTACGCGCTGTTCATCGTCACGCGCTACCGGCAGAGCCTGGGCGAGGGGATGGACCCGCACGCGGCCACCGTGCGCGCCATCGACACCGCGGGTCGCGCGGTCCTGTTCGCCGGGACCACCGTCGTCATCTCCATGTTGGGCCTGTTCATCATGGGCGTCGACTTCGTGAACGGCATGGCGGTCGGCGCGTCGGTGACGGTCGCGGTGGTGATGCTCGCGTCGATCACGCTGGTGCCCGCGCTGCTCGGCTTCGTCGGCCGGAAGATCGACCGGTTCTCCGTGCGGCGCAAGGCGACGGCGGAGACCACGGCCAAGCGCAACATCTGGTACCGGTGGAGCCGCGTCGTGCAGCACCACCCGTGGATCTCGGCGATCGCCGGCCTGCTCGTGCTGCTCGTGTTCGCGATCCCGATGCTCTCGATGCGACTGGCCTTCCCCGACGACGGCGCCAACCCGAAGACCGACACCACCCGGCGCGCCTACGACCTCGTCACCGAAGGCTTCGGTGCCGGGTTCAACGGCCCGCTTGTGCTGGCCGCGGAGTTCCCGAAGGGCACCGACACCGCCGCGCTCACGCAGCTGTCGAAGGACCTCGCCGCCACGCCCGGCGTCGCGTTCGCGAGCCCGGCGATCCCGAGCCCGTCGGGTGACGCCGCGGTGATCCGGGTGATCCCCACCACGGCACCGCAGTCGCAGCAGACGGAAGACCTCGTCCACACCATCCGCGACGACGTGATCCCGAAGGCGGTCGCGGGGAGCGACGTGAAGGTGCAGGTCGGTGGCATCACCGCTTCCGGCATCGACGTCGCCGAGCAACTCGCGGCGCGCCTGCCGTGGTTCATCGGCGGCGTGCTGCTGCTCAGCTTCCTGTTGCTGATGGCGGTGTTCCGCAGCCTGCTCGTGCCGCTCAAGGCGGTGATCATGAACCTGCTGTCGATCGGCGCGGCGTACGGCCTCGTCGTCGCGGTGTTCGAGTGGGGCTGGTTCTCCGACATCGTCGGCATCGACAAGACGGGGCCCATCGCGCCGTTCATCCCGATGATGATGTTCGCCATCCTCTTCGGGCTCTCGATGGACTACGAGGTGTTCCTGCTGTCGCGCATCCGCGAGGAGTACGACCGCACCCACGACAACGCCACCGCGGTCGCCGACGGCCTCGCCGCCACGGCTCGCGTGATCAGCGCGGCCGCGCTCATCATGGTGACGGTGTTCGCGAGCTTCATCATCCCCGACGGCGCGATGATCAAGCTGTTCGGCGCCGGCCTCGCGTTCGCGATCTTCATCGACGCCACCATCGTGCGCATGGTGCTCGTGCCGGCGACGATGGAGCTGCTCGGCGACGTGAACTGGTGGTTCCCGAAGTGGCTCGACCGCATCGTGCCCCGTCTGCACGTCGAGGCCATCGACGACGTCGACGAGGAACTGCGCGAATTCGACCAGGAGGGTCGCGAGGTCGCGCCGGTCTGACCTCGGTTAGGGTGCGCGTCCTGTGAGCGACGATCTGCAGACGCTGCGTGAGACCTCGGCGGCACATGCCGAACGGTCGATGCGCCTGGTCGACCCCGCAGTGATCGGGGGTGGATGGAGGAGGAGGGCCTCCCGGGCGCGGGCGCGCCCGCGCTCGCCTACATCACCGGCGGCTCGCAGAACGAGATCTTCTCGGTGCGGCGCGGTGGCGAGCACTTCGTGTTGCGGCGCCCGCCCGAGGTGGTGCCGCCGGGGCGCAACGAGCTGATGATGCGCGAGTTCCGCGTGCTCACCGCGCTGCGGGGCACCGACGTGCCGCACGCCGAGGCGGTGGCCGCGTGCGACGACCACTCGGTGATGGGTGTGAGCTTCTACCTGATGCACTACGTCGACGGTTGGTCGCCGGTCGGGGTCGACGCGTGGCCGGCGCCCTTCGACACTGATCGCGCCGCGCGGGCCGAGCTCGGCGCTGCGTGCATCGATGGCGCGGCCCGCCTGGCCAACGTCGACTGGGTCGCGGGCGGGCTCGAGGGACTCGGCAAGCCCGAGGGGTTCCTCGACCGCCAGGTCGACCGCTGGCTGTCGCACTTCGAGAAGGTGCGCATCCGCGAGGTGCCGGGGATCGACGAAGCGGCCGCGTGGCTCCGCACCCACATCCCTGCGGCGCAGGTGCCCGGCATCATCCACGGCGACTACCAGTTCGCCAACGTGATGTTCGCCCACGATCGCCCCGGGCGGCTCGCGGCGATCGTCGACTGGGAGATGGCCACGATCGGTGACCCGCTGCTCGACCTGGGGTGGATGCTGCAGGCGTGGCCCGACGACCCCACGAATCACATGCACGCGTTCGCGGCCGACGGCATGCCGCCGCGCGACGACATGCTCGAGCTCTACTCGCGGGTGAGTGGTCGCGACGTGGGCGCGGCCGACTACTACGTGGTGCTCGCCCGCTTCAAGCTCGCGATCGTGCTCGAGGGTGGGTTCGCCATGTTGCACAAGGGCGAGTCCACCAACGAGCGCGTGCTCGCGTACGGCGAGACCGTGCTCGACCTCATGCGCGGTGCGGCCGACCTCGCCGCGGTGTCGAAGCTGCCGGCGACGAGCTAGCGGATCCGCGGCTTGGGGCGCTCGCCCGATGTGAACACCTGCTGCCCCTCGGCCTTCGCCTGCGTGTCGGTGCCGAGGTTGAGGAACACGTTGCCGAGGATGCGCGCCTGGTCGGGCGACATCTCACGCGCGGCCCACAGCGTGCGCAGCGTCGAAAGCACCGCGGTGGGCGGGAACGACGCAATCGTGCGCGCGACGTGCAGCGCGGCCTCGCGTAGCTCCTCCTTGGGCACGATCTCGGTGATCAACCCGATGTCGTAGGCGCGCTGCGCCGAGATGCGCTCCGAGGTGCCCATGAGGCTCATGCGCATCACCTCGCCGAACGGCATGCGCGCCAACATCGTGATGGGTTCGAAGACCGCCGGCATGCCGTAGGTGACGTGCGGGTCGAAGAACGTCGCGTGGTCGGCGGCGATCAGGATGTCGCACTCGCCGAGCAGGTAGAAGGCGCCGCCGCCCGCCATGCCGTTCACCGCGCCGATGACCGGCTTCCAGCACTCCTGGCTCTTCGGGCCGAGGCGGTGGCCGGGGTCGTCGTAGGTGTAGGCGTCGAACTCGTAGTCGACGGGGATGTCGGCGCGGTCGGTGCCGGTGCAGAACGCCCGGTCACCCGCGGCCGTGAGCACGACCGACCGGACAGCGGGGTTCGCCTTGATGTCGTTCCATGCCGCGGCGAGTTCGTGCTCCATCTTCGCGTTGAAGCTGTTGGCCACGTCAGGGCGGTTCAGGGTGACGACGGCGACGCCGTCACCGGTCTCCTCGTACAGGAGGGTCTCGAACTCCACGGGTGCTCCTCGGTCGACCGGTTGCCGACCGCGGAGGCTACCGGGGGGCGCTCGACCAGGACGCCTGCTGCGCCTTCAGACACTCATCCTGACGCGCCGCGATGCGGCGGAACATGAGGATGCCCAGGATGGCCGCGGCCACTGCCATCACCGACCCGAACAAGCCGATGGAGTCGCCCTGCTTCAGGTTCTCGAGGTAGTGGCGGCTGTTCAGGTTCTCGTCGTTCGCGCCGGCGCGGAACCGGCCTCCCGCGAGGATCAGCGCGGCCCAGTACCAACCGACGAGGGCCGAGCCCTTGTTGGAACGCCAGTAGGCGGAGCCGCGCGCGGTGCTGACGTCGGAACCGCGCCACAGGTCCTGGAGGATCAGCACGGGGATCACGAGGTTGGCCAGCGGGATCAGCCAACCGGCGATGCCCCACCCGGGCGTGAAGCGCGCGTTCTCACGCCCGAGCGCTTCGTTGTTCTTCATCGCCCGGAACGTCCAGATGATCACGAGCACGAGCAACGTGAGGGAGAGGAGCGCGCCGATCGCGAGCGCCGCCTTCACCATGTTGTCGGCGTCGTCGGCCCGTTTGAACATGTCGAAGGAGAACTTGCCGTCGAGCAGGTCGTTGGCGACGCTGATGCGGTTGGCGAACGCGACGACCGCATAGACCATGGCTGCGATCTCGATCGCGAGGATCACGGTGATCGCATTGGTGAGGCCGCGCAGGTCGCGCCACTGGTAGCTCGACGGCACCGCGACCGTGGGGGGCGGGGGCGCCCATCCCGGAGGGGTCGGCGCGGGCGTGCCGGGTGCACCCGGCGCCGCCCCGAGCGACTCGGGCGGCGGAGGCGGGGCCGCCCATCCGGCGGTGGCGTCGGGCGGCGGGGGCGGCGGCGGCACCGAACCCGCGGGCGGCGGGGGCGGGGGCGTGCCCATCGACTCGCCCGCCGGGTCACCCATCGGTGTCGTGTCGTCGCTCATGTGGCCCTCCCGTGGGCGCGCTCCCTGGAATTGGGGAGACGCGTGCACCATCATGCACCGCGGAGAGTGCGCAGTTTGGGAGGATGGGCGCGTGACGATCCCGACGACCGGTACGCCGCTGTGGGAGTACCGCCTCGGGCACTGGCCCCAGAGCTCCCGTCTGGCGCTCGACCAACGGCTCACCCGGTCACGGATCCCGCACGAGTGGCGCGGCACGAGTGTGTTCGTCCCGGTGTCGTTCCAGGCCCAGACCGACCTCGTGATCGCCGGGCTCTCGGGCGCGAGCGCGGCCCCGCGGCTCCCGGCCCCGGGTTGGTACCCCGACCCGTGGGCGCAGTCACCCGCTCGCTGGTGGGACGGCACCAACTGGACGGGGTTCGTGGTCACACCGCCCACCCCGATCCGTTCGTGGATCCCGCCGCGGCACAGCAAGGAGGGGGCGCTGCGGGGCGGAGTGATCGCCATCGCCGGTGGCGTCGGCGCGGTCGTGCTGGCGATCCTCGGCGCGCTCGTGGTGCTGCCGTTCGGCGGGTCGGTGCACAGCCTCGAGTCGCTCGTGCTGAGCCAGTGCGGCCTGTGGCTGGCGCTGATCGTGGCCTGCAAGGTCGCGGTGGTGCGCCACGGCACGGGCAAGCTGCGCGACTTCGGCCTGGTGCGCTGGTCGTGGCGCCAGGTCGGCCTCGGCACGCTCGTCGGCGTGGTCATGCGCCTGATCGCGGGCGCGCTGGCCGTCGCGCTCTACGAGCTCTTCCCCGGGAGCTACTGGCGCCACAGCGCGGCGCCCGGTACCACCATCGAGCGGAACTGGCTCTCGATCACCGTGCTCACGCTGATCATCGTGGTGGGCGCCCCGTTCTTCGAGGAGCTGTTCTTCCGGGGGCTGGTGCAGGGCGCGTTCACGAGCCGCACCGGCGCGCGGTTCGCGATGTTCGCCCAGGCGGTGTGCTTCGGCGCGGTGCACTACCACCTCGGCATGAACCTGGCGCAGGCCACCGTCACCGTCGTCACCATCGCGTTCGTGGGTGCGGTGCAGGGGTCGCTGAAGTGGCACACCGAGAAGCTCGGCCCGCCGATGGTCGCCCACGGGGTGTTCAACGGCATCGCGGTGCTGGTGCTGCTGCTCGCCACCTGACGGGGCGGCCCGTCGGGGCCGGTCGGGGAGGGTCGGGGACGTGACAGCGCGACACGGAGGCCCGTACGATCGCCGGGCAGCACGCGACCGGGGGAGTGCACCATGGCGAGCGACGACCGCTACCTGATCGTCACGTCCGACGCGCACGGCGGCGCGCCGATGGCGGAGTACCGCGCCTACCTGCCGACGGCGATGCACGACGACTTCGACGCGTGGCTCGCGTCGGTCGTGAACCCCTGGGTCGACACCACCGACCGCTTCAACGCGGACAACGACGTCCGCGTCGCCGCGATGGACGCCGACGGCGTGGCCGGCGAGGTGGTGTTCCCCAACACGTTGCCGCCGTTCTTCGACATCCTCGCCCACCTCACCGGTGTCCCGGAGGACGGCGTCGCGTTCGAGCGCAAGTGGGCGGGGCTGCAGGCGCACAACCGCTGGCTCGAGGACTTCTGCTCCGAGGCGCCGGTCCGTCGGCGCGGCATCGTGCAGTTGCTGCCGAACGACATCGACGCCGCGGTCCGCGAGGTGGAGTGGGCGGCGTCCACCGGCGTCATGGCCGGTGTGATGCTGCCGGGTGTGCCGCCCAACCACGTCGTCGACCCGTACTTCCACACGCGCTACGCGCCGCTGTGGGACGCGTGCGTCGCCGCCGGGTTCCCGGTGCACCAGCACCAGGGCACGGGCGCGCCCGACGCGCGCGACGACGCCGACGTGTCGAACAGCATCTTCTTCACGGAGCTCGACCTCTGGACGCGGCGCACGCTGCACCATCTCATCGTCGGCGGCGTGTTCGAACGTCATCCGCAGCTGCAGTTCGTGTGGACCGAGATGTGGGGCCTGCGCTGGGCGGTCGAGGACCTCGCGCACATCACCCGCCGCCTGCGCAACGTGCAGACCGAGCACGCGAACGACCCGCTCGAGCTCAACTACAGCGCGGTGTTCACGTCGCCCACGGTGAACGCGCTGTCGCTCACGCCCATCGAGTACTTCCGTCGCAACTGCTCGATCGGGGCGAGCATGCTGCCGCGCCACGACGTGCGCTACGTCGACGCACTCGGTGTCGACCGCATCCTGTGGGGTACGGATGCGCCGCATCCCGAGGGCTCGGCGCCGTACACGACCGCCGCGTTGCGGGCGACGATGTGGGACCGCTCCGAGGCCGACCTCCGCCTGATGCTCGGCGAGAGCGCGGCGAAGCTCTACGGCTTCGACCTCGCGGCGCTCGCGCCGATCGCGGCCGCCATCGGGCCGCGCGTCGGCGACGTCGCGCAGCCGCTCGACGAGCGGCCGCAGTGGCCGGGTGCCGCGTTCGCCTCGGAGGATCCGCTCGAGGCGCTGCTCGCCTGACGCGCCCTCAGGGAGCGATGCCGCTGCACGCGCGCCGGTGCTCCCACTCGGCCTCGTCGGTCGCGGCGGCGTCGCCGGTCTCGGGGGTCGCGACCCCGTTGGTGATGCGGGCGGGGACCCACTTGTAGTCGTTCACCTGCCGCCCCGTCGCGGTCACGAGCAGGATGCCGCTGCGGCCCGACTCGCCGTCTTCACGCCAGTACACGAAGTTGCCGAGGCCGTACGCGACGAGCGACGGCCCGGAGCGGCCGGCACCGAACACCCGGTGGGTGTGGCTGCCGACGACGATGTCGGCGCCGGCCTCCATCAGCGCCTGCGCGAGGTCCTGCTGCTCGGACGACGCGCACCATGTCTCCTCGGTGCCCCAGTGCAGGAACGCGACCAGCGTGTCGACGTTCGGGCGCAGGTCGCGCACCTCCTGCAGGAGACGCGTGCGATCGATGGAGAACGCGAGGCCGGGCTGCGTGTCGGTCGCCGACCACGACGCGACGAGATCGGGTTCGAGCCAGTCGGTCGCGCTCACGATCCCGATCCGTTCGCCGTGCACGGTCGTCGTGTACGGGTGGTAGGCCTCGGCCGCGTTGTGCCCGATGCCGACGACCCCGAGGCCGGAGCCCTTGATCGCGGCGAACGTGTCCTGCATGCCGACCGGCCCGTAGTCGAGCGCGTGGTTGTTCGCCATGTTCACGACGTCGACGCCCGCGCTCTTCAACGCGGTGAACGACGCGGCAGGTGAACGGAAGTGGTAGTTCTTGCCCGCGACCGGCTCGCCGCGGTCGGTGATCGCGGTCTCGAGGTTCACCATCGCGAGGTCGGCGGTGCGGAGCACGGGCGCGACGGGATCGAGCACGTGTTGCGCGTTCGCGAGGACCTGGGCGTGCAGCGTGGGCGCGTTCGGCGCGCTGCCGCCCTCGGTGTCCCACTCGTCGGGGAAGTTCACGTCACCCGCGAAGGCGAACGTGACCGGCTTCCCGCTCCCGGCCGCGGTCGTGGCCACGGCACCGGTCGTCGCGGCCGCCGCGCTGGTCGCGGCCGCCGGGAGCGTCGTGGCACCGGTCGACGAGTGCGAGTCGTGACCGCGGGAGGAGAGGACCATGGCACCTGCGATCACCAGGATCGAGGCCAGCCCCGCCAGGACGTACCGCCTCACGGGCGGAACCCTACGTGGGTTCGGGGTCCCCCGCGGGTGCGCGCTTCCCCTGGCCCGCCGCTTCCGGCGGCATACCGGCCACGAAGTCGGAGAGCCAGTTGGTGTACGGCCCCCACCGGCGGTCGAACCGCGCGGTGCGGGCCTCCGCCTTCGCGAGCTTCTCCGGGCCGTAGCGCTTCTTCGCCCAGCGGGAGCCGGGGCGGGCGAGCCGGACGGCGCCCACCACCCCGACGACCGGGAGGAAGCAGGCGAGGAGCGCAGTGCGGTACTTCCCCTTGTCCACGCAGATCACGACCCAGAGGATCAGGAACCCGATGGAGAAGATCACCCCGGCGGTGCCGGTGCCCACGTCGGCGGTGGCGAGGCCGAAGGGCGAGAACCCGATCAGGACCAGGCCGAGGCACGCGATGGCGAGGCTCACCATCTCGACCGAGATGCGGCCCTCGTCGGCCCAGTACACGTCCTGGAGGTGCAGGATGAGCGCGAACTCGTCGAGCACGAGTGACGTGCCGATCCCGACGAGCACCGCGGCGACGATCGTCCAGTCCTCGGAGTCGGTGCCGATGGCCATGAACGCGCCGACGATGAGCAGGATGATGCCGGGCACGGCGTGGTGGACGTGCAGGCCGCTCTCCGACACGTTGTCGCGGAAGGGGCCCACGCCGGCGCGGATCATTCGTGTGATCAGGCGGGTCACGACGAAGGTCACGACGAACGCGGCGAAACACACGAACAAGGGCAGGTGCGAGGCGCGGATGCCCACGTCGACGGTGAAGTTCACGCGAGTCGCTCCGCGAGAAGGGCGACGGTGCGTTCGAACGCGGTGAGGGCGGCGAGCGCAGGTTCCTCGCGCTCCTGGGCGCGCACGATCGTGAGCTCGTGACGCAGCATCGGTCCCTCCAACATCAGGTTGTCGGCGAGGCCGAAGCCCTCGACCATGTGCTCGCTGTCGCCGACGCGGGTCGCGTAGTCGTGCTCGTGCGAGGTGTAGCCGAGCACCGGCACGCCGCGCGCGAAGAGGTAGCCCATCTCGAACGCGGTGCCGACGTCGGCGCTCGGGCCCCGGAACGGCGTGAGGTTGCACAGGCCGGCGACGCAGCGGTCCATCATCGAGATGCACGCGTCGAACAGGGCTTGTGCGTGGGAGCTCTCGGGCAAGGCGTCGAGGTCGACGCCCTCGCCGGGGTACACGCCCTCGAATCCGTGCTGCGCGCAGATCTCCTGCTTGCGCCGGCCCACGTCGGCCGACTCCGGCAGGAACACGTCGGGACCGGCGAGGTACACCGGCTTCGGCTGGGGCATGGGCAGAGGCTACGGCCCCCCGATCCGCCCTAGGCGGTCCCGAGCTCTGCGAGCCGGGTGCGGACCAGCGTGCGGACCAGCTCGTCGGGCAGCGGAGTGTCGAGCGGGAAGTGCAACGAGCTCTTGGTGTGCTCGTAACCGTCGAGCGCACCACCCATCGCCGCGAGGGTCGAACCGCTGTGGGGCAGGTAGCTGAGGTGGCGCTTGAAGGCGGCGAACCCGGCGACGACCTTGCCGTGCACGCGGAACGCGGGCATCGCGTAGGAGATGCACTGCTCGGCGTCGGGGATCACGGCGAGGATCGATGCCCGCAGCGACTCGAGGGTGGTGCGCGCGGGCTCGTCGATCCCGGCCAGGTACTCGTCGATCTCCTCGCTCGCCATCGTCGGTCCTTTCATATCTTGACAGTTATATAGCTATAGCGGCATACTCAACGGATGCAGGCAGTGCTCGAGGTGGTCGCCGAACCGCGTCGCCGGCAGATCATGGCGTTGCTCCTCGAGCGCGAGCGTCTCGTCGGCGACCTCGCGGCGGAGTTGCACATCAGCCAACCGGCGGTGTCGAAGCACCTGCGCGTCATGCGCGACGCCGGGCTGGTGGAGGCCCGGGTGGATGCCCAGCGCCGGTGGTACCACCTCGTCGGTGACCCGCTCGCCGAGCTCGACGACTGGCTGCAGCCGTACCGGCAGTTCTGGGAGCAGCGCCTCGACGCGCTCGCACAGCACCTCGACTCCATGGAGGACTCATGACGGGAACCCGCGCGCCGCTGGGCCGCCTCACGGCGGGCGATCCGCCCGTGCTCGAGTTCGAACGCACGCTGCATCACCCGATCGACAAGGTGTGGCACGCGGTCACGAGCCGGGATCACCTCCACGCGTGGTTCCCGTGCGACGTCATCGGGGAGCGACGCGCGGGCGCCGAGGTCCAGGCACCGTTCTGGCCCGAGGTGACGGCGAAGATGGGCTTCGACGATCCCGGCCTCACCGGCCGCATCACGGTGTGGGAACCGCCGCGCGTGTTCGAGTGGTTGTGGAGCACCGACACGATCCGCTTCGAGCTGACGCCGCGGGGCGACGACACGGTGCTGCGTCTCACCGTGCACGTCGTCGACCTCACCGCAGGTGTGGTCGCCACCGCCGGTGGTTACCACGTGTGCCTCGACCATCTCGCACAGGTGCTCGACACGGGCGACGCGCCGTGTGTCATCGACGCCGACCACGAGACGCTCGAGCTCGCGTACTCGGAGGCGTTCGGACTGCCGGCGAAGGACCACGACGCCTGACGTAACACCGGCTCGATTGTTCCCATGAACCTTGGACCGGGGCCGACGCGAGAACTCATCGATCGACCACGTGGAACTCGACCCGGTAGACGAGGGTGTCGTCGTGCACCGGTCCGGCGTGCGCGGCGCGGGCACGCAGGTGCTCACGGTCGGGCTCGCCGGTCCGTGCGACACCCGCGTCGTCGATCGCCGCGAACGGCAGGAGCTCGAGCTCGTCGATCTCGATGGTGACCTCGCCGCTGCGGTACACGCCGCCGACCTTGACCTTCGGTCGCGTCCAGAGCCGCACCGAGACGGTGATCTCGCCACTCGCGACCCGGTCGCGGAGGTCAGGGGAGAACTGCACGGCTGCGGCGGTCAGTGCACCGTGACGGTGTCGGTGTCGCGGCCCGAGCGCAGCGTGGTGCCCGGCCGTGCGCCGGTGGCCTCGCCGTCGACGACGGTCTCGACGCCGTTCACGTACACCCGCACGATCCCGGTGGACGCCGCCACCATGCGCGGTGCGCCGCCGGGGAGGTCCTGCACGAGGGTGGCCGGTTCGCAGCCGACCGTCTCGGGGTCGAACACCACGACGTCGGCGATGGCTCCCTCCGCGATCGTGCCGCGGTCGCGCAGGCCGAACAGCTCCGCGGCCCGGGCGGTGAGTGCGTTGACCGCCCACTCCAGCGTGACGAGCCGGCGGCCGCGCAGCGTGTCGGCGAGCAGTTGCGTGGGGTACGAGCTGCCGCACATCCGGTCGAGGTGCGCGCCGGCGTCGCTCCCTCCGAGCACGACGTCGGGGTCGTCCCAGATCTCGCGCCGCAGCTTCCAGTGCGCGTCGTCGTCGTCGGGTGCGCTCGGCCACAACACGGTGCGCAGATCGTCGGCGATCACGATGTCGACGAGAGTGTCGAAGGGGTCGTCGTCGCCTCGCTCCGCCGCGATGTCGCGCACGACCCGCCCCGAGAGACCGGCATTGGCCTCGCTGTAGGTGTCGCCGATCACGTAGCCGCCGAAGTCGGCGAGACGGCGGAACATGCCGGCCTCGTCGCTGTTGGCGCGCTCCACCATCATCCGACGGGTGGCGACGTCGCGCAGCTGCTCGATGCGTTCGGGGACCGGCGCGCCTTGGCGTCGGGCCCCAGCCCGGCATGAGGTTCAGCGCGCAGTAGTTGAGGAAGCTCATGTTCATCGGGACGATGACGGGCATGGTGAGCGCGACGACGCGCCCGCCCGCCGCCCGGGCCCGGTGCGACGCCTCGAGGTGGTTGTCGAGGCGGGCGCGGTCGTTGACGTCGACCACGAGCAGGTTCCAGTTCAGGGGACGGTTCGCCCGCACGGACATCTGTGCGACCAGGTCGAGCTCGTCGTCGCGGAAGCCCGTGCTCGCGCCGTCGAAGATCCCCTCGAGCGACGTGCCCGGCCACCGGCCGGTCTCCTCGCAGAGCGCGAGGATCTCGTCGACGTTCGCGCCCCGCGCGGGGACCGGGTCGCCGTTGCCGTCGCTGTGGGAGTGCGACGCGTCGGTCGACAGTCCGAGCGCGCCCTGCTGGATCGCCTCGCCCAGCACCCGCCGCAGCTCGGCGAGCTCGTCGGCGGTCGCCGCCCGCTGGTTGGCCTCGGCGCCGAGCACGTAGCGGCGCAGCGCGCTGTGCCCGAGCATGAAGCCGGCGTTCACCGCGAGGTTGCCGTCGAGCGCGTCGAGGTACTCGGCGAAGGTGTGCCAGCCCCAGGGCACGCCCTGTTCGAGCGCGCCGAGCGGCATGCCCTCCACCTTGGCGAGCATCCGACGCGTGTAGTCGGCGTCGTCGGCGCGCAGCGGCGCCAGGCCGAAGCTGCAGTTCCCGCCGATCACCGAGGTGACCCCGTGCAGGTTCGACGGGGTGGCGAAGGGGTCCCAGAACAGCTGCGCGTCGTAGTGGGTGTGCGGGTCGACGAACCCCGGGCACACCACGAGGCCGGTGGCGTCGAGCGTGTGGTCCGACGGTGCGTCGAGCGTGCCGGCGGGGACGACGGCGACGATGCGGCCGTCGCGCAGGCCGAGGTCGGCGGTGAACGCGGGGGCGCCGGAACCGTCGACGACAGTGGCGCCGAGGATCCGGTGGTCGAGCATGTCGGAGGGCATCCGGAAAGGAAACACCCGGACCACAGCATCTGCAATCCGACTACCTCGCAATGGTGCTCGTGATCTCCTGAACCAGCGCTTCGGGTCGGCGGGTGACCTTGTCCCAGGTCGCGAAGAGGATTCGGTACCCGAGACGACCCGGAACGCTCCACTTCTCGTGGTCGCGCTCGTAGTCGGTGGTGTCGTCGTGCCAGCGGCGTCCGTTCGTCTCGAGGATCACCCGCGCATCGGGGAACGCGAAGTCGTAGAGGTACCGGCGGTTCCCCCACTCGAGCGGGAACTCGCGCACGAACCCGCCGAGTCCGCGCGCGACCAGCAGGCGGCGGGTCTTCACCTCGAGGGTTGACCGGGCCGGCTGGGCCGGATCGACCTGGCTCAGCAACCGCCGGGCGTCGACCACGCCGCGACGGCCGTGGGCGGCGAACCGATCGAGGTAGCGACGAAGCGCCGGCACGGACGTGAGGCGTCGCCGCCGAGCGTCTTCGAACGCGATCTCGAAAGCTTCGGCATCGAGCACGTGAGCGAGGCGAACCAGGGTGCACTCGACTCCCGTGGCTCGGAATCCGGCGACGGACCGCACCATCAGTGCTCGCGGCTCGCAGTGGGAGACGGTCACGCCGTTCAGTCGCCCACGCACGTCGGCGGGGAGCACGATCTCGGGCTGAGCGGCGGTGACTCCCTCCAGCCGGTACAACGCAGCCGCCGACCGGCCCGCGGCGGCTGCGCGATCACCGCCCCAGAGCAGCGCGGCCTGCAGTTGCTGCGCCGCCGACGCCAGGGAAGCGGTCATCCGGTAGGTGCCGGGGTGCACGCGCTCGAGCACACCCTGTCGGGTGAGCCTGGTGAGCTGGTTCCGGGTGACGCCGAGTGCGGCCGCCGCATCGAAGCGGAAGACGCCGTGTGTGGCGGTGCTCAACTCCGTGAGCGTCGCGACGACCGACACTTGGTTCGGTTCTTTTGGCATCCAGTACTCCTCACGCGTACTGACGGCCAAAAGAACGGCCGCCCGGCGGAGGAAGTTGCCTGGGGAAGTGGAGTTGGTACGCCCCCTGGGACTCGAACCCAGAACCTAATGATTAAGAGTCATTTGCTCTGACCAATTGAGCTAGGGGCGCTCGATCGGGAAGCCTACCGGACGAGAGTGGGTTGACTCACAGCGTTCGACCCGGCAATCGCCCCGACCCTCGAAGCAGGAGAACCTCGCGTGGACGTGCTCGTGACCGGATCCCACGGCCTCATCGGCTCGGCGCTCATCCCGCGGCTGCGTGCCGACGGCCACCGCGTCGCCCGCCTCGTGCGGGGCGCGCCCGAGGGTGGCGACGACATCCGCTGGGACCCCGACGCGGGCACGATCGACGCCGCGGGGCTCGAGGGCATCGACGCGGTGGTGCACCTCGCGGGCGCGGGCATCGGCGACAAGAAGTGGACCGAGGACCGCAAGCGCCTCATCCTCGAGAGCCGCACCAAGGGCACGGCGCTCCTGGCCGACACATTGGCGGGCCTCGACCGGAAGCCCTCCGTGCTGCTCTCCGGCTCGGCGATCGGGATCTACGGCAACCGGGGGAGCGAGGTCCTCACCGAGGCCAGCAGCACGGGCACCGGCTTCACCGCCGAGGTCTGCACCGCCTGGGAGGCGGCCACCGCACCGGCCGAGTCGGCCGGCATCCGGGTCGCCCACCTGCGGACGGGCATCGTGCTGTCGAGCCACGGGGGTGCGCTCGGACGCATGCTGCCGCCGTTCAAGCTGGGCATCGGCGGGAAGATGGGCTCGGGTGGCCAGTACATGAGCTGGATCGCCGTCGACGACGAGGTGGGCGCGATCCGTCACCTGCTCACCGCCGAGGTCGCCGGCCCGGTGAACCTCACGGCGCCCAACCCGGCGACCAACGCCGAGTTCACGGCCGCGCTCGGCCGCGCGTTGCACCGGCCCACGAAGCTCCCGACGCCGATGTTCCCGCTGAAGGCGCTGTACGGCGCCGAGCTCGTGCAGTCGCTGCTGCTCGACGGCCAGCGCGTGCACCCCGAGGTGCTCGCCGACTCCGGCTACCAGTTCGAGTTGCCGGTGCTCGACGACGCGCTGCGTGCGGTGCTCGCCGCGCCGGTCGCCGCCTGAGCGTGCCGCGCGACCCGCGGGGGACGCGAACTCGACGTGCACGCGAGTGCGGCGCAGGTCGTCCGTGGAGGACGAGCCTGCGCCGCTGACTCGGATGGGGTGACCGAGGGGAATTGAACCCCCGACCTCCGGGACCACAACCCGGCGCTCTAACCGACTGAGCTACGATCACCATGACCGGCACACCGCCCTGCGCACCGGGGTGCCCACTTTACCGGGCGAAGGTCACCGACCCGCCCTCGGGATGCCGCCGAGCGGGTCCGTCGGCCCTCAGGAGCGGTCCCGCCGCATCTGGTCGTAGGCCGCTTCGATGACCCGGTGGCGGGTCACCAGCTCGTCGAACCGGTCGCCGTGGGTGAAGTGGTAGGGCTCCCCGGCGGTGACCGCGCTCACCAGGCGGCTGACCGCGTCCTCCGCGGTCGTCATCTCGACCGTGAGGTCGCCGGCGGTGCTGCTCACCACCTGGATGTCGTCGTCGCGGAGCTCCCCGGGCCCGAGCGCCTCGGGCCGGGCCGCCAGGCTGCTGCCGAGGTGGTTGGTGATCATCCCCGAGGGCATCACGGTGGTGACGGTGATCCCGTCGTCGGCGAGCTCCTGCCGCAGCACGTCGCCGTAGCCGGTCACCGCGAACTTCGACACGATGTAGACGCCCTGGCGCGGGCTCGGCACCACCGAGGCGATCGAGCTCGTCAACGTGATGTGCCGCGGGCCGTCGGTGGCGCGCAGCAGCGGGAGGAACGCGGTCACGGTGTTGGCGGTGCCGATCACGTTCACGCCGAGCACCCACTGCCACGTCTCCGGGGTGAGGTCCTCGAGCTTGTCGAAGTGCTGCACCCCCACGTTGGCGGCCACCACGTTGACCGCGCCGAAGGTGTCCCGCACCTGCGCGGCCACGGCGTCGAGCGCGGCCCGGTCGGCGATGTCGACCCCGGCCGCGAGCACCTCGGTGCCGCCCGCCCGCAGGGTCTCGGCGGTGGCCTCAGCGGCGGCGGCGTCGATGTCGAGCACCACGACCTTCATGCCCTGGCCGGCCCAGACCGCGGCCATGGCGGCCCCGAGCCCGGAACCGCCACCCGTGACGACGGCGACGCCGCCTCCCAGCTCACTCACGACTTGGTCTCCCCCCAGTTCACGGGGCCGTCGGCGACCTCGCCGAGGAGCCCCAGGTCGATGCCGAGTTCGGCGGCGACGGCCTTGGTGGCGTCGACGTCCTTGCGCATGTAGTGGCCGGCGGCCGGGATCATCGCCTCGGTGCCGCCGATCGGCCCGAGCACGTCGAGCGCGTAGCTCTGGCCGCTCGACGCGTGCAGGATCTCCACGAGCACCGGCAGCTCGATGCCGAGCGCGCGTCCGACGCGCTCGGTGTCGAACGCGAGCTGCAGGTTCGCGGCGAACACCGAGTTGTTCAGCAGCTTCACGCCCTGCGCGGTGCCGATCGCGCCGACGTCGAACACGTTGCTCGAGTACGCGCCGATCACCGATCGGACCGCGCCGCGAGCGGCGGGCTCGCCACCGAGCATGACGGTGAGGTTGCCGGCCTCGATGTCGGTGTTGGCGCCGCTCACCGGTGCATCGACCGCGTCGGCGCCGTGAGCCTGCGCGGCCTCGGCGGCGCGCTGGGCGAACCGCGGGCTGCCGGTGTGGTGCATGCCCAGCACCGCGCCGGGTTCGAGCGCGTGCACGAGTCCGCCGTCGGAAAGGAGGAGTTCTTCGGCCTGCGCGTCGGAGTACAGGCACTCGAGCACGACCTGGTTGCCTGCCGCCGCGTCGGTGATCACGTCGGTGACGGTGGCGCCGGCGGCGGCGAAGCGCTCCCGCACCTCGGCGCGCCGGGCGTACACGGTGACCGCGTACCCCGCCGCGAGCATGCGGTCGACCATCGGGGTGCCCATGCTCCCCACGCCGACGAATCCCACTCGAACGTCGCTCACACCTGTCTCCTCGTCGATCGGTGAGGGAGTCTGGCACGACGTCGCCGGACCGGCCCAGATCGTCAAGTGGACCGGCAGATCAGAGTCGGAATGGCCGCAACAGCTTGCATTTGCGAGCACAGACGCTAGTTTGGCCCGCATGAGCACGTACAAGATGGGGCAGGCCGCCGATCTGCTCGGCGTGAGCACCGACACCGTGAGGCGGTGGGCCGACGCCGGGCGCCTCCGGGTGGAGCGCCGGGAGCGGGGCGAGCGGGTGATCGAGGGTGCCGAGCTGGCGCGCTTCCTCACCGAGACCGCGTCCGTGAACGAGGCCGAGCCGCTCGTGATCGAGTCGGCGCGCAACCGGTTCCCCGGGATCGTCACGCAGGTGGAGATCGAGGGGCTCGTTGCCGTGGTGCACATCCAGGCCGGGCCGCACCGCGTGACGTCGATGATGACGCGCGAGGCCGCCGAGGACCTCGGCATCCAGCCCGGCGACCTCGCGGTCGGCGTCGTGAAGTCCACCAACGTGGTCGTGGAGGTGCCCCGTGAGGCGTAGCGCGTCCGTCGCGTCGATGAGCGCGGCGGCCGTGGCGGTGGTGGCACTCCTCGTTGCCGCCTTCGTCGTGCCCGCGGGTGCGGCGAAGACCGCGACGAAGCCCAGCGGCACGATCACCGTGTCGGCGGCGGCGTCGCTCACCGAGGCATTCACCCAGATGGGCACCGACTTCCAGAAGGCGAACCCGGGTACCACGGTCACGTTCAACTTCGGGCCGTCGTCGGGTCTGGTGACCCAGATCCAGGGGGGCGCGCCCGCGGACGTGTTCGCGTCGGCCGACGGGGCGAACATGATCAAGCTGGTCAACGGCGGGCAGGTGACCGCGGAGCCCACGGTGTTCGCGATGAACGAGCTCGTCATCGTGACCAAGCCCGGCAATCCCACGAAGATCAAGGGGCTTGCGGACCTCGCCAAGGTGGACGTGTTGTCCCTGTGCGCCGACACGGTGCCGTGTGGCAAGTACGCCCAGCAGGCCTTCACGCAGTCGGGCATCGCCATCGACCAGTCGAAGGTCACCAAGGGCGCCGACGTGAAGGCGACGCTCGCCGCGGTCACCACCGGTGACGCCGACGCCGCGGTCGTCTACGCGAGTGACGCGAAGGCCGCAGGGAACGCGGTCACGACCGTGCGGATCCCCGCGTGGCTCAACATCTACGCGGTGTACCCGATCGCTCCGCTCGCGTCGACGGGGAACAAGCCGTTGGCGAAGGCGTGGGTCGACTACACGGTCTCGCCGGCGGGCCAGAAGACGCTGCGGACCTTCGGGTTCCTGGCGCCACCGGGCGTGTGAACGCATCGTGAGCCGGCGCGCGCCGTTGCTCGTGATGGTCCTCGCCGCCGTCGCGGTGGTGTTCTTCGTCCTGCCGCTGCTCGGGCTGCTGGCGAAGGTGGAGTGGGGTTCGCTGTGGGACAACCTCACGAGCCAGCAGTCGAAGGGCGCGATCAAGCTGTCGCTCGAGTGCTCGCTGTGGTCGACGGCGATCTCGCTCCTCTTCGGTGTGCCGCTCGCGTACGTGCTGGCGCGCGTGCCCTTCCCCGGCAAGGCGCTCGTGCGCGCATTCGTGGTGCTGCCGATGGTGCTGCCGCCCGTCGTCGGTGGCGTCGCGTTGCTGTACGCGTTCGGCCGCACGAACGGGCTCGTCGGCGGCTGGATCCACGACGTCTTCGACTGGCAGTTCACCTTCTCCAAGAGCGGTGTGGTGCTGGCCGAGACGTTCGTGGCGATGCCGTTCCTCGTCATCACGGTCGAGGCCGGACTGCGCACGATGGACCGTCGCTACGAGGACGCGGCGGCAACCCTCGGTGCGAGCCGCTGGACCGTGTTCCGACGCGTCACCGTGCCGTTGATCGCACCGTCGCTGTTCGCGGGCGCGGCGCTCGCATGGGCGCGCGCCCTCGGTGAGTTCGGCGCGACGATCACCTTCGCCGGCAACATCCAGGGCCGCACGCAGACCACACCGCTCGCGGTGTACCTCTTCCTCGAGTCGCAGCCGCAGGTCGCGATCGCACTGAGCCTGCTCCTGCTCGCGGTGTCGATCACCGTGCTCGTGCTGCTGCGCGACCGCTGGTTCGGGAACCTGCGCAGTGCTTGACGCTCGCGTGCAGGTGCGGGTCGGCGAGCTCGACCTCGACGTCGCGCTCACCGCGGCCGACGGCGAGACCGTCGCCGTGCTGGGCCCGAACGGCGCGGGCAAGACGACGGTGCTGCGCGCGCTGGCCGGCCTCGTGCCGCTCGAAGGCGGGCGGATCACGGTCGACGACGCGACGGTGGACGACCCGGCGGAGGGCGCGTTCGTCGTGCCCGAGCGGCGGTCCGTCGGCGTGATGTTCCAGGAGTACCTGCTGTTCCCCCACCTGACGGTGCTGGAGAACGTGGCGTTCCCGCTGCGCAGCCGGGGCGTGCGGCGCAGCGACGCACGCGCCCGGGCCGCTGGATGGTTGACGCTCGTGGGACTCGCCGACCGTGCGTCGTCGAAGCCCGCCGATCTCTCGGGTGGGCAGCGCCAGCGCGTCGCGCTCGCGCGTGCCCTCGTGGGTGAGCCGAAGGTGGTGCTCCTCGACGAGCCGCTCGCCGCGCTCGACGTCGGCACGCGTGCCGAGCTGCGGCGGGAGCTGCGCACGCACCTGGCCTCGTTCCCGGGCGTGCGCGTGCTCGTGACCCACGACCTGCTCGACGCGGTGGCACTCGCCGACCGGTTGGTGGTGCTCGAGCGCGGGCGGGTCGCCCAGGAAGGGCCCGTGGCCGAGGTCACGTCGCAACCCCGGTCGCGCTACGTGGCCGAGTTGGTGGGAACGAACCTGCTGCGAGGCGTGGGGCGCGACCACACCGTGGTGCTCGCGGGTGGCGGGGCGGTCGTCACCGCCGACCCGGTCGACGGCGACGTCTACGTCGCGATCCCGCCACACGCGGTCAGCCTGCACCGCCACCAACCGGAGGGCAGCGCGCGCAACGTGTGGCGCGGCACCGTGCACGGCGCCGACCTGCTCGGCGACCGCGTGCGCGTCCACGTGCAGGGCGACGTGTCGCTCGTCGCGGAGGTGACCGCGGCTGCGGTCGCCGATCTCGGTCTGCACGACGGCGTCGAGGTGTGGTCCACGGTCAAGGCAACCGAGCTCACCACCTATCCCGCGTAGAGCGCGCCGGCGCGCGGGGTGGCGCGGCGGCCCGCGTTCCCGCCGGTAACGTCCTGCGTCCGCCCGGCGGAGGTCCGGGCCCACAGCTTGCGGGAGTCGGAGTGCGTCGAGTCGCGGTCGTCGGGTTGCTTGCCCTTGCCGTTCTTCCGGTCGCGCTGGTCGCCGGCGCGCCGGGCGCGGGCGCGGCGAAGTCCACGTCGGCCTGTGTCGCCGACGTCGCGAAGGTCACCGGCACCGTGCCCGACGCGGCCGCCGCGTCGGCGACGCTGCCGAAGAAGCTCGTGGCGAAGCTCGACGCCGCGGCACAGGCGTCGTTCGAGGTCGCTGCGGCGCCCGGTGCGATCGTGGGTGTGCGCACGCCGAAGGGCACGTGGATCAATGCGTACGGCGAAGCCGACCCGACGACCGGCGCGCCGATGACGACCGACATGCACATGCGGATCGGCTCGGTCACCAAGACGGTCACCGGCACCGTGATCCTGCAACTCGCGGAGCAGGGGAAGCTCTCGCTCGACGACCCGATCGAGAAGTACGTGAGCGGAATCCCGAACGGCAGCGACATCACGTTGCGCATGCTCGCCAACATGACGAGCGGTATCGCGAGCTACTACACCGATCCGTTCCTCGACCGATACTTCGCGAACCCGCAGGGTGCGTTCACGCCGAGCGAGCTGGTGGCGTACGGCGTCACCGAGTCGCCGATCTTCGCGCCGGGCAAGCGGTTCGACTACTCCAACACCAACACCGTCCTGCTGGGGCAGGTGATCGAGAAGGTCACCGGTCGCCCGGTCGCGGATGTGCTCGCTGAGAACATCACCGGTCCGTTGCAGCTCACGGGCACGGTGTGGCCCGAGGACTCCACCGTGATCCCCGCGCCGTACGCGAACGGTTACACCCTGCAGGGCGGTGGCGATCCTGCGAACCCGACCGATGCCACGAACTGGAACCCTTCGTTCGGGTGGACCGCCGGCGCGTACATCTCCACCGTCGCCGACATGTTGAACTACGACGAGGCGCTCGCGACCGGGCACGGTCTCGTGAGCACCGCGACGCAGAAGGCGCGACTGAAGTCGTTCCCGAAGCCGGCGGGCTACGGCTTCGCGATCGGTTGCAGCGACGGTTGGATCGGCCACACCGGCGAGCTGCCCGGGTACAACACGACCGTCTACTACGACACCACCTCGGCCACTGCGGTGGTGGTGATGGTGAACAGTGACATCAAGTCGGGGAACTGCCCGGACTCGCCGACGCTGACCGACACGCCCAGGGAGCTGGTCTGCTCGTCACCCGCGACCCGTGTCTTCGTCGGGGTGTCGAAGGCCCTCGGGCACGAGTTCCAGCCGAACCCCGCCCGGTAGCGCACGGCCGGTCCCGTGACCGGTGCCGGCGCCGAGCCCCCGGCGTGATTCGCGGACCTTGGCCTCTACGGCGCGGTCGCGGTGTGGTCCACCGTCGAGGCACGGGACTCGCGACGTCTCCTGCCTGGGTGACGCGTGCGACGACGGAGGGCAGAGGGGTGCGACTCGACACTGACGACTACCGCGCGGTGCTCGACGCGGTCTACCAGGCGCACGAAGCGGTCGAGGCGAGCGAGTTCCCACCGCACGCGATGGGTGTCGTCGGCGACGTCGTGCGCACCGACGCCACGTCGTTCAACGAGGTCGACCCGGTCGCCGGGCGGGTCGAGGTCGTGATGGACCCTCCCGACTACGACCTCACCCCCGGCACCGACGTGTTGGCCCGGCTCAACGCCCAGCATCCGCTCATTCGCCACTACGTCGACACCGGTGACGGCTCCGCCCGGAAGTTCAGCGACTTCCTGACCCTCCCGCAGTACCACGCGAGCCCGATCTACACCGAGCTGTACTCGATCCTCGGCGTCGAGCACCAGATGTCGATCACGCTGCCGGCGACCGCGCCCACGATCGTCGCCATCGCGGTCAACCGCGCGGATGCCGACGACGACTTCGACGAGCGGGACCGTGCGGTCCTCGACTTGTTGCGCCCGCACCTCTCGCAGTCGTACCGCTTCGCCCAGGAGCGCGCACGACTGCGTTCGCTCGTCGACGCTGCGGCCGGCGCCTTGTTGGCCGACGGGGTGCACGCCGTCGTGCTCGAGGAGCCGGCGCGCGAGCTGACGCCGGGTGCGCTCGCGATGGTCTACCGGTTCTTCGGGCGCCCGGGCGCTCGGTCGTCGTTGCCGCCTCGGGTCGAACGGTGGTTGGAGGCGCAGGAACGCGCGGCTCGACCGCCGGGCGAGGCGGCCCCGCGCCTGCAGCGACCCCTCGTCGGCGAGCGCGACGGGCGCCGTGTGGTCATGCGGTTCGTGCCCGGCACGCCACTGGGAACGTTGCTGCTGACGGAGCGGCCGGTGGTCCGCAGCGCCGGCGACTTCGTCGCGCTCGGCCTGAGCGATCGCGAGACGGATGTCGTCGCGCTGCTGGTCACCGGGGCGACGAACGCACGCATCGCCGACGAGCTCCACGTGTCCCCGGCGACGGTGAAGAAGCACCTCGAGAACATCTACCGGAAATTGGGGGTGTCGAACCGACGCGAGGCGGTCGCGCTCGCCCTCGGGGTGGTGCCTGCAGCGCGCCGATCGTGAAATAGGCCGAACGACGTATTGCCGCGTCCGCGTGTGCTCCGTACGTTGCCCGCGAGGGCGGAGGGGCAGCAGGTGCGTGACGACATCGGACAACGGCCACCGAGGCGCCGGTCGCGTCTCCTGATCGGTGTCGCGCTCGCGATCGTCGTCACGGTCGTCGCTGCGGGCGTCGTGCCCGTTGCGGTGCCGGGCGGCACCACTCCTGAGGCGGCCGCGGCCGCGCCGGACACGAGTGGCCTGCTCGTGTACGCCGGTTGCGCAGGAACGGGCAGCACCTTCTCGGTCAGGCCTGACGGATCCTCTTACGCGGCGCTACCCCTGTCGGGCTACTACGCGACGGTGTCGCCCGACGGTCGCTTGATCGCCCGCAAGCTCACGCAGGCGGGCAAGGAGATCGTCGTCTCGGGACTCGATGGCACCAACGCGATCACCTTGACCGCGCCGGCCGACACCACGGGCGTCGCCCCGCCAGTGTGGGCGCCCGACGGCACGGAGGTCGCAGCCACCGAGTCGGTGACGGGCGGCTTCCGGGTGCGGGTCTGGGACATTGCGAGCCAGACGTCGACCGCGTACAGCCTCGGCGACCCGGGCGCGAACCCCCTCTTGACCGACTGGCGGGGCGGCACCTGGGCCTTCTGGCAAGCGGGCTCGATCGTCACCGCCCCCGAACGAACGGGGTCGTTGTCGACCCTCTACGCGGCCGTGGCCGGCCGCACGGCGGGGACCCCGAAGCTGCTTCCCGGCGGGCAGGCGATCTTCATGGGGATGCAGACCGGTGTCGCCGCCAGCCGAACGCTCTACGTCGACAACCTCGCAGTGCTCGCCGTCCCGAACATCGACAGCACCGGTCAAGGGCGCCCGTTCGCGGTGTCGCCCGACGGACGGTGGGTGGCGGTGCACACCGCGGAGGCCGGGGGCACGAAGGTGCACCTGATGTCGCTGGTCGACAGCACCGACATCTCCCTCGGAGTCCCCGGGCTCAGCGCGCTGACGAGTTGCGCCTTCTCATGGGCTGGGCCGCAGTCGCACCCGGTCGCGTCGGCGAGCGTCTCCTACACCGGTCCGGGGAACACGTGGACGTTTGACGGCAGCGCGTCGACGGCGACGCCACCCACCACGATCGACGCGTACGACTGGAGCTTCAGCGACGGCCAAACCGCGACGGGGCCGACCCCCACCGTCACCTTCGCGTCTCCGGGCGACTACACCGCGACGCTGACCGTCACCGACTCGGCGGGGGTGGAGTCGGAGCCCACGTCGGTGCAGCTCACCTCCCACCTCGTGCTCTCGAACGTGCGCCTGTCGAGTGCGCCCGACAACCCGTCGGTCGGACAACCCGTCACGCTCACCGCGACGGTCGGCGCCATCGGGACCAATCGCGTCACGAACGTTGTGCCGGTGCTGTCGGGTCTCGACCCCGCGAAGGTGACCGTCACCTCCGGACCCGACGCGAGTGGGTTCACGCTCGAGCCGCAGGGCACGAAGGACGTGAGCTGGAAGCTGCTCCCGGTCGCGGACGGCCCCACGAACTACCAGGTCGACGCGCACGGCACCGTCGGTGCCCGTGGTGAGGACGCCCCCGCGCTCGGCGGCTCGCTGGTCGTCGGCGCGCAGAAGCTCCGCGTGGACGTCACGCTCGACCCGGCCACGTTCGTGCAGGACGAGGACATCGACGGGCCCAAGCCGCGCGACGTCAGCGTCACCGTGACCGTCACCAACCTGACCGACCACACGATCGGCAACGTCGTGGTGGACCAGAAGCCCGCGCTCGTCCCGCACGACCACGCGACCACACCGGTGCCCTTCCCGCTCGTCGTGAAGCACGAGGTCGCCCCGTCGAAGCAACTCGGCTCGCTCGCGTCGGGCGCGAAGTCGACGCCGGTCACCTACGTGCTCACCGCCAACGACGACATCGACGCCGACGTGCAGGTGCTCGCAACCGCGGACGATCCGCCGAGTGGCGGCGTGCTCCACTCGCTGGGCATCGGCCGGCTCCAGGTGCAGCCCAGGTACACGCTCGCGCTGAAGGCGGCGCGGGTCGACGACAACCCCGTGACGGCGGGCGGCACGTACACCATCGAGGGAGTCGTCGAGAACCGGACGACGAGCAAGGTGCTCGATGTGCACCCGCTCTGCCCGAACGCGGCGACGGGTGTGGTCGCCACCGCGGCCCGCAGGTTGACGGAGCCACTGAGTGCGAACGTTCACTGCATCCTCGGTGACGAGGTCCGACTCGGTGGCGGTGAGAAGTACCACTTCCACCTGCTCGCGCTGACTCTGTCGCCGCGCGTCGGTCAGCCCGACTACGTGGCGAACGTCTCGTTCTCGGAGCCGGGATTGTGGGTCGACGTCGTCGGTCACGACGACGCAGGCAAGGAGACCTTCACCGAGGTACCCGCCGGGGAGAAGCGGCTCACGCAGACCTCGAAGCTGATGACGGCGAACGTGGTGCCCGCGGACCCGGTCCCGCAAAGTGGCGACTTCGTCCACGGCTTCATGGACGGCTTCTACGCCACCACCTACGTCAGCGACCTGCTCAAGGGGCTCAACGACGGCGTGCACAGCGCCGCGTCGGGTCTCTACTCCCTGGGTCTCTTCGTTCTCTCGTGGCGCCAACTCAGCGAAGCGGACAAGGACATCTACCTCGAAGCCGCGCTCCTCGAAGCTCGCAACTACGCGGGTCATCTCATCGACGAGCACCCCGAGCTGCTCACCGAGATGCGGGTGGCATTGCAGCAGAACCTCGCCGACCTTCTGCACTGGTGGGACACCGCCGACGTCAACGACCAGGGCTTCTTCGCCGGTGGCCTGACCGCGAAGCTCGTCGGGGATCTCACCGTCGGCGAGCTCACCGGGATCCTCGCCAAGCACGTGCTCGAGTCGCTCACCGTGCGGCGCCAACTCCAGGCCGCCGACCAGGCCGTGTCCGACGTGCTCGCGCAGCGCGCGAAGGGCGGCATCCAGACCGACAAGGGGCTCGCCGGCGTGCCTGCGAGCGCGGCGATCACCAAGGAAGTGTCGACCGCGTTCGTGGGCGTACCGCCCGAGGCGTACGACGCGTTCCAGGCGATCGCCAAGGACGAAGGCGTCCTCATCCTGGTGCGCTCGCGGGCTGCGGCCTCGACCGAGCTGGTCAAGGCGGGTGAGTCGATCGAGAAGTTCTACGGGATGTACCCGAAGGGTGTGAACGACATCGACAAGGCCGTCCTCGGGTTCGACAAGGTGCCCTCGGCAGTCACGGCGTTGCAGAAGTCCTCGCCCTACGCCACCGAGGCCGAGGTGCGGGCGGCCGCGGCGGCGAAGGGGCTCGAAGGGCCCCAGATCGAGGCGGTGGTGCAGCGCTGGGACACTCGATCGAAGGAGTGGGCCGAACACGGGGTGAAGCTCGAGAAGTACGCGACACCGAAACCCGGCGAACAGTGGGGCTCGATCGACGTGCCGTGGCCGACGTACGACAACCTCGAGGGGATGGTGCTCAACAACAAGCCGCTCAGCTTCCGGCGGCTGCCGTTCCGCCTCGTCGACGTGGGCGAGGGCGTGATGGTCCCCGAGGTCTTCGCGGAGACGACACTGCCGACGGGCGAGAAGGTCACCAAGTGGCTCTCCATCACCGGCGACATCGACATCGTGGGCCTGATGGAGGCCGACGGCACCACGATCGCGTCGATGACCAAGACGCTCTCGGTGATGAACAAGCTGCGCAAGAGCGCAGCCAACACGCAGCACCCGGCCACGCTCGGCTGGCTGCTGGACAAGTCCGAGAAGTTGTTGCGGGACCACCTGCCCGGAGGCGAGCCGTTCATGGTGTTCGGTCCCGAAGGCCCGCCCCGTGCCGCGTTCTTCGACCCGTCGAAGAGCCTCGCGCGCAGTGTGCGGTTCAAGGAGGGCGTGAAGCTGCAGTACCTCACGGGGGCGCCGATCAACCCGCAGCCGGTGAAGGCCGTCGCTACTGCGATCCCACCGCTCGTCGTCCACGACATCACGAACCCCTACTACTCCCCGAAGGGTTGGGACTCGCTCGGCGACACCATGGTGTTCCAGAAGGGCGGGCTCATCCTGCGCCAGACCGGCAACAGCTCGTACGAGCAGTGGACCCCGGGAACGGGTTGGAAGCCCTACCGGGCGGCGCTGCCGCTCGACGCCCCGCAGGCGCAGGCGACGGGTGAGATCGATCCGACGGCTGCGCCGCCGCTGGGGCTCGCGCCGCAGACCGCGCTCAGCGATCCGTCGGCCGCCGGCGCCTCGGGGATCCGCATACTGCGTGCCGACGTGGTGCTGCCCGACGGTGGACCCGTCTGGTTCGCAGCCGGCGACACGATCGTGATCGACCCGGGTGGTGAGCACGAGGAGTCGGCGACGATCGCGGCCGTCGACGACCGCAACGTCTCCCTCGTCACCCCACTGCGGTACGCGCACACGGAGCGTGAGCTCGTGGCGCAGACGGGTGTGACCGACGGGCCGGTCACGCCGCCGGTCGACGGCACCGATACTGCGGGCGCGGGCACGACCCGCACCTACCCGCCCCGTCCGCTCGCGTACACGGGTGCGCGGTCCCGGGAGCTCGCATGGTTCGGTCTCGCGTTGCTCCTCGCCGGAGCGCTCCTCGTGCTGACGGGTCGCCGCCGTCGGGCTCGACGCGTCAGCGGAGCGGTTGGCAGCGGTGGTGTGCGGCCATCGCCGAACCCTCCGGGCCGCTGAGCATCTTGTAGCGGAGGAAGCGGCGGTAGAAGAGCTCGACGATCTCGCGGTCGTGCCGGCCGTCGTCGGCGAGGACGAACTCCTCGAGCGCGGCGTCGCCCTCCTGCCACGTCGCGGGACGGCGGCCGAGCAGCGGCACGAGGTCGTCGAGATCGGCCGCGGTGAGCTCGTCGCCGATCTCGTCGAACCGTTGCAGGTGTCGCGCGAGGCGGAAGGCGATGCGGATCTGGTGCTGCGCGAACTCGTCGTCGACGGTGATCGAACGCAACGACTGCACGAGGTGCTCGTGCGGGCCGGCGACGGGTGACATGCGCGGCGCCGGGACGTCGAGCTCGGGGAGCTCCCAGCCGTGGATCTCGGCGAGGGCTTCGAGACCGTGGAGGTTGGTCTCGCTGGCCCACTGGTAGTTCGTCATGTAGTCGGAGCCCGGCCCGGGAGCGGCGAGCGCGGAGTGGAACGCCAACTGGTTCGTGAGGGTGAACACGAAGTGGTGGTGCATGATCGCGTCGACGTCGACGGTGGCGCCGCCCTGCTCCTCGTACCAGCGGTAGAGGGTGGGCATGTCGCCGTAGTGGATGACGGTGTCGCGCATGCGGAACGCGGCGAGGTCCATCAGCGGGTCGCCGACGTGGCCGAGCTCGAGGTCGAGCACTGCGGTGATGTGGCCGTCGAGCGTGTGGAACTGGCCGGAGTCCCATACGACCGGGGCCTCGCGGCCCTTCGTGTCGACGGGGTTGCGCCCGAGGTAGGCCAGGGAGAACTCGAGGTACGGGTCGGGCCGCACCTTGCTCGCCCGGTACCACCGTGTGTACGCCTCGAGCCCGACGAGTCCCGAGTGCGCGGGGGAGGGGCCGCGGTCGATGCCCGCGGCGGAGAACTCGTCGGGATCGAGGGCGTGGATCCGCGCCAGGATGCCCATGTACTCGTGCATCGCGGCGTCGCGCTGCTCCTCGGTGGACGCGGAGAAGTCGTTGCGCCCGCCGACGCGGTCGGTGAAGAACCCGGTGGGCGCGTCGCACCAGCCCCACACGTGCGGCACCGGGATGCCGTGCCCGTCGAGCACGCGCTGGAAGCGCATCTCGTGGTCGAGCGACCAGATGCCGTCCATGTCGACGCGCTCACCGCGCAACAGGAGCTCGAGCAACTCGCCGTCGCGTTCGACGTCGACCATCCAGACCGGCCGCCACCGCGGCTGACGCGCCACCGACGTGACGGTGCCGCCGACGTTGGCCTCGACCCACTCCGTGATCTGCTGCGTCTCGACGTCCATGCGATCCCCCTCGTGCGAGGGGGATCGTAGGGCGGGAAGTGTCGTCCGACCCTGGCGCCCGGGCCGCCGTTCGTGGCGCGATCGGTGCATGCAGTGCCCGAACTGCAACACCGGGATTCCTGAGTACCTCGGTCACCGGAAGTGCGCGGTGTGCGGGTGGCGCCCCGAGCCGGGAGTGGTCGCGCCGGCCCCAGTCCGGCCGCCCTCCGGACGGATGCCCGACAACGTGTTCTTCACGCTGCTCGGGATCGTGCTCGCCATCGGGCTGCTCGTCATCCTGGGCCTGCTCGCCAACCAGAGCATCGGTAGCTACCTCGGCTGCTCCGACGCGGCCGACTGCGCCCGTCGCGATCACGAGGCGTTGATCGCCAACATCGTGACGATCGTCGTCGGCGCCGGTGTGCTCGTCGGCATCGGCATGCTGGCGACCTACATCCACCGCCGCCGACCGTGAGAGTGCGCGCCCGGGAGGATTCGAACCTCCGACCAACGGATTAGAAGTCCGATGCTCTGTCCACTGAGCTACGGGCGCAGTGCCGACAGTCTGTCAGGCGGCCGGGCTCGCTCCGTAGGACTCGTAGTCGTGTCCGTCCGCGGCGGCGGCGGTGCGGCCCTGCTCGTACTGGAACGGCGAGATGCCACCCGGCTCCCACGGTGTGCGCGAGCCGGCGGCGATCGCCTTCTCGGAGCGGGGGCGCAGGCCGAGGTCGGCGCGCAGGTCGTCGAGCGGCACGTCGGCGTACTCGAACCAGTCGGTGGCCAGGAGATCGGTGCGGTCGCCGCGCCCGGTGTCGTTGAGGTGCCAGGCGAGGTACGCGCCGCGTCGCATCGCGTCGCCGAGGCGCACGGCCATGCGGTCGGCGTCGGCGGAGAAGTGCCCGCGGTCGTACTCGAAGAAGCCGCGCGCCGCGCCGTAGAGGTAGCCGGTCTCGAAGAGGCCGAGCACCATCGCGAGGAGTGAGAACGCCTGCGGGTCGTCGTTGCAACGCGAGATGAGGCCGAACACCTCGATCTCCGACTCGACGGTGGAGCCGTAGTCGGCGAGCACGTGGATCCAGTCGTGCTGCGCGAGGGTGGGCGGCGCGCTGCCCGTGCGACCCGGGAACGTGAAGCCGCGCGCGCGGTAGAACTCCCACACGCCGCGGCCGAGCGTGCCCGGCGCGCACTGCTCGAGCGCGGCCCAGCGCGAGTACAGGTCGGCGTCGGCGCAGGAGAGCTGCCACGCGTCGTCGAGGGCCTCGCTCACGTGGAGGTGCTCGGGCGGTTCGCTCACGAGCTGCTCGAAGTAGCCGCTGCGCTCGAAGTCGATCAGGGCGAGGCCGAGCGAGCCGTTGGCGATACGGCGTACGACGGCGAACATGTCGTCGCCCACGCCGAGGTGTGCGGCGTACTCCTCGACCCGCTCGCTCACCTCGCGGGGGATCGGTACGAGGAGCATTTCCGCGAGGAGCATCGCCTGGACCATCCGCTCGCGGAACGCGCGGTCACGTCGCGCCATCGCCACGGCGAACTCGCGCGGGCCGAGTGGCTCGTACGCCGAGAGATCGACGGCGGTGCCCGTCATCGACTCGACCGTTGCCTCGAGCACGGCGCGCTGCACCTCGGTGAGCCCGTCGGCGGGCGCCGCGGCGGTAGCGAATGCGCGCGCGGTGACGAGCACCTCGTCGGGCTGCGGCGGGACGAGGTTGACCTCGTCGTCGGTCGGGAGGCGGACGGGGACGATCGCGCCCGCGGTCTCGTCGGCGGTCATGCGGACGCCAACGGTACGCGGTGCCGAGGGATTCCGGAATGGAGCGGGCGACGAGAATCGAACTCGCGTCACCAGTTTGGAAGACTGGAGCTCTACCATTGAGCTACGCCCGCACGGCCTGTCGGCCAGGCCCGACAGCTTGGCACACGGACCCACGCGTCCCCGGCGTCGAAACGCTCCGTCGGGAAGAGGGGATTTGAACCCCCGACCTCCTGCACCCAAAGCAGGTGCGCTACCACTGCGCCACTTCCCGGTCGTGCGAGCCATAGTAGGGACCTTCGTGATCTGGAGGACCCCGTGAGTCTCGCCATCGTCATCGAGTTGGGCACCGCCGAGCTGCTCATCTACGGCATCCCGTTCATCATCGTGGTCGGCTTCTTCAGCAGCCGGTTGCTCGGCGTGCACCGGGGCGTCGGCCGGTCGTTCGTCGCCGGCCTCGCGGGCTGGGTCATCGGCATCATCGGCGCGGCGCTCATCGAGGACCAGAGCATCAAGAACGCGAGCCAGCTGCGCGACGTGCTGCCGCTGGCGTTCTTCATCGGCCTCCTGGTGTCGATGCTCACCGGCCTCGTGCTCGACGTGGTGCTCAAGCCCCACGTGTCGCACCGTCACCGGTTCCGGTGGCTGATCCACCCGGTGTCGACGATCAAGCGCAAGCTCGCGCCCCTCAGCCGTTCCCGGGAGATCCTCCGCTACGCCCGCAAGCGCGGCCTCACTCGCTACGCCTCGTCGTCGAAGCTCGCGACGCCCGAGTTCGCCCGCCGGCTGCGGCTCACGCTCGAGGACTGCGGCGGGATGTTCGTGAAGTTCGGCCAGATCGCCTCCACCCGTACCGACCTCCTGCCCGAGGTGCTCACCACCGAGCTCGCACAGCTGCAGTCGTCGGCGCGCCCGGTGCCCGCGGATCAGGTGCGGGAGGTGCTCGAGGACGAGCTCGGCTCGTCGGTCGAGGACGAGTTCGCGTCGTTCGACTTCGAGCCGCTCGCGGCCGCGTCGATCGGCCAGACCCACCGCGCCGTGCTCAAGACGGGGAGCACGTCGTGGTGAAGGTGCAGCGCCCCGGCATCGAGGACGTGGTGCACCGCGACGCAGCGGTGCTGCGCATGGCGGCGAGCACGTTGGACCGCCGCGTCGAGGCGGCGCGCCAACTCGGGGTGAAGCGCCTCGCCGACGAGCTCATCACGTCGTTGGAGAAGGAGCTCGACTACTCGGCGGAGGGCACCAACGGCGAAGCGTTCCGCCAGCACCTCGACGGCGCCCCCGGCATCGCCGCGCCGCGCGTGTTCGAAGCGCTCTCCACGAAGCGCGTGCTCGTGATGGAGGAGATCCGCGGCGTCACGGTGGCCGACCACGAGGCGATCGAGGCATCGGCCATCGACGAGCAGACGCTGGCGCGCCGCCTGCTGCAGTCGTTCCTCGACCAGGTGTTGCGCGACGGCATGTACCACGCCGATCCGCACCCGGGGAACATCTTCGTCGATCCCGAGGGCACGCTGTGGTTCCTCGACTTCGGCGCGGTCGGCCGGCTGAGCCCCGTCGTGCTCGAGTCGATGCAGGAGATCGCCATCGGCATGCAGATCAACGACGCGGTGCTGCTCGCCCGGGCGAGTCTGCGCCTCGCCGGTGGCGACGAGGGCACCGACACGCACGCGCTCGAGGCCGACATCGGCATGGTCCTCACCGAAGGTCTCGGTGGTGGAAGCTTCGACCCACGCGCGATGTCGATGATGCTCGAGGTGATGCAGCGCCACGGGCTCGAGGTGCCGGGCGCCATGACCGTGCTGTCGCGCGCGCTGCTCACACTCGAGGGCACGCTGCGCACGATCGATCCCGGGTTCAACCTGGGTCACGAGGCCACCGCCCTCCTGCCGAAGGGGGAGGAGCAGCACGAGCTCATGCAGGAGCAGCTCCAGAAGGAGCTGGTGCGGGCGATGCCGTCGTTGCGCACGCTGCCCGGTCACCTCGAGGGGATCGCGACCCAGCTGCGAGCGGGGCGCCTCACCACGCGGGTCGAGCGCTACGCGGGGGAGGACCGAGCGGTCGTCGACGCGTGGATCGACCGGATCATCTTCGCGACCATCGGTGTGAGCGGTCTGCTCGCGTCCGCGCTGTTCCTCGTCGCCGCCTCGCTGGTGGAGGCCGACACGGATCTGCAGACCACGCTGCAGGTCCTCGGCTTCTTCGGTGTCACGGTGACCGCCGTGATCCAGATGCGGGTCGTCGCCCAGGTGCTACGAAGGGAGTCGGGCCAGGGCACCGCCAGGCGTGTCTGACCCACTCGACACGACCGGGCAGACGAGCGGAGCGAGGCAGGAATGAAGGAGCAGAAGCGCGGGCGGAAGATCGCGATGACGCCCGAGGAGCTCGACGGGTACCTCGGGGGCGAGCGCACCTGCACCGCGGCGACCATCGGGCCCGACGGCAGCCCCCACGCCACCGCCCTGTGGTTCGTGTGGGACGGCAGCAACATGTGGCTGTACTCGATCACCCGGGCGCAGCGCTGGGCCGACCTGATGCGCGACCCCCGCATCGCCCTCCTGGTGGAGGCCGGCGACGACTACTTCGACCTGCGGGGTGTCGAGATCCGGGGCCGGGTGGAGCCCGTGGGGCCCGTGCCGCGGGTGGGGGAGGAGCCCCACGAGGCCGACGCCGTCCTGGCCGGCCCGGAGGCGCTGTGGGCCGCCAAGTACCAGGGGGGAGCAGCCCAGATGATCCACGACGGCGCCCACGCCTGGCTGCGGGTGGTGCCGGAGAAGATCTCCAGCTGGGACTTCCGCAAGATCGGCAGCCTCTGATCCGAGCGCGGATCCAGAGGTACCGGGGTCGGCCGGGTGCGCAACTAGAGTGAGCGACCCCATGTCACTCACAACCACAGTCGAACCGCTCGAGGGCAACAAGGTCAAGGTCCACGTCGCGATCCCCGCCGCCGATTTCGAGCGTGCGATCGACGCCGCGTTCAAGAAGCTCGCCCACGAGGTCAAGATCCCCGGCTTCCGCCCCGGCAAGGCGCCCCGTCGCCTGCTGGAGAGCCGCTTCGGCACCGAGGTCGCCCGCGACCAGGCGCTGCGCGACTCGCTGCCGGAGTACTACGCCGAGGCCGTCGTCGCCGAGGACATCGACGTCATCGCCGCTCCCGAGATCGAGATCACGGCCGGTGAGGAGGAGGGCGACGTCGAGTTCGACGCCGTCGTCGAGGTCCGCCCGGTCGTCGAGGTCGAGGGCCACGACAAGCTGCGCGTCGAGGTCGAGCTCCCCGAGATCTCCGACGAGGTGATCGACGGCCAGGTCGACCAGCTGCGCGAGCGCTTCGCCGACCTCGAGGACTCCGACCAGCCCCTCACCGACGGCGACTACGCCGAGATCGACATCACCGGCTCGATCGCCGGTGAGGACGTCGAGGGCCTCACCGCCACCGACTACCTCTACAGCGTCGGCTCGGGCATCGTCACCGACAAGCTCGACGAGGAGCTGCGCGGCAAGAAGACCGGCGACATCCTCCTCTTCGACGACGAGCTCCCCGAGCGCTTCGGCGACCAGGAGGGCGAGGCCGTCTCCTTCCGGGTCCTCGTGAAGGACACCAAGAAGAAGGTGCTCCCCGAGGTCACCGACGAGTGGGTGTCCGAGGTGAGCGAGTTCGACACCGTCGACGCGCTGCGCGAGGACATCCGCACCCGCCTCGACCTGTACGGCAAGGTGCAGGCGCAGGTGCAGGTGCGGGAGAAGATCTTCGACGAGGCCGCCGGCCTGGTGTCGATCGAGATCCCCGACTCGCTCGTGAACCAGGAGATGGAGCGCCGCCTGCACGACATGGCGCACCGCCTGGAAGAGCAGATGAAGGGGCTGACGATCCCGCAGTACCTGGCCATGACCGGCCAGGACCAGCAGGAGTTCGTCGACACGCTCCGCGAGTCGGCGAAGATGGCCGTGCGCGCCGACCTCGCGCTCCGTGCGGTCATCGTCCAGGAGCAGATCGAGGCCACCGACGACGAGCTCACCGCCGAGATCGAGCGGGTCGCCGAGCGCTTCGACGAGAAGCCGGCCCAGGTCCGGAAGGATCTCGAACGGCGGGGTGTTCTCGAGGCGGTACGCTCGGACATCGCACGGTCGAAGGCCCTGCAGTTCCTCGTGGATCACGCCGAAGTGGTCGACGCGAACGGCAACAAGGTCGACCTCACGCTGCCCGAGCCCCCTCAGAGCAGCGAAGAAGCTGCCGATGTCAATCAGAACGAGCCCGAAGAGGAGCCCGAGTCGTGATCGAGCCCATCAAGAACTACCTCGTCCCCACCGTCATCGAGCAGACCAACCGTGGTGAGCGGGCGTTCGACATCTACTCGCGCCTCCTCAAGGAGCGCATCATCTTCCTCGGCACGCCGATCGACGACACCGTCGCGAACCTGATGATGGCGCAGCTCCTGCACCTCGAGTCGGAAGACCCCGAGAAGGACATCTCCATCTACATCAACTCGCCCGGTGGCGAGATCACGGGCCTCTTCGCGATCTACGACACGATCCAGTACATCAAGCCCGACGTCTCGACGATCTGCATCGGCCAGGCCGCCTCGGCTGCCGCGGTGCTCCTCGCCGCCGGCACCCACGGCAAGCGCTTCGTGCTCCCGCACTCGCGCATCCTGATCCACCAGCCCCACGGTGGTGCGCAGGGCCAGGCCGTCGACATCGCCATCCAGGCGAAGGAGATCGTGCGGATGCGCGAGCTCCTCGACAACATCCTCGCCCACCACACCGGTCAGGCCGTCGAGAAGATCGCAGCTGACACCGACCGCGACTTCATCATGAGCGCGACCGAGGCGAAGGAATACGGGATCATCGACGAGATCCTGTCGAACCGTGAGCTCTCGGCGGTCGGCGTGCCGGCCGGCGTCAGCTAGCGACCGGGCTCCGGGCGACCGGGTCAACACGACATTTCGCGAGCAGAGCGAGCAGAGAGGGAGGCGGCGTGGCCAAGTTCGGTGACGGTGGCGACCTGCTGAAGTGCTCGTTCTGCGGCAAGAGCCAGAAGCAGGTCAAGAAGCTCATCGCGGGCCCCGGGGTCTACATCTGCGACGAGTGCATCGACCTCTGCAACGAGATCATCGAGGAGGAGCTCTCCCAGAGCTCCGAGGTGCAGTTCGACGAACTGCCCAAGCCCCGTGAGATCTACGACTACCTGAACGACTACGTGATCGGTCAGGAGCAGGCGAAGAAGATCCTGTCGGTCGCGGTCTACAACCACTACAAGCGGGTGCAGGCCGGCGCCTACGGCGACCCCGACATCGAGCTGCAGAAGTCGAACATCCTGCTGCTCGGCCCCACCGGCTGCGGCAAGACGCTGCTCGCGCAGACGCTCGCCCGCCTCCTGAAGGTGCCGTTCGCGATCGCCGATGCCACCGCGCTCACCGAGGCGGGCTACGTCGGAGAAGACGTCGAGAACATCCTGCTGAAGCTGATCCAGGCCGCCGACTACGACGTCAAGAAGGCCGAGACCGGCATCATCTACATCGACGAGATCGACAAGATCGCCCGCAAGGCCGAGAACCCGTCGATCACGCGTGACGTCTCCGGCGAGGGTGTGCAGCAGGCACTGCTGAAGATCCTGGAGGGCACCACCGCGTCGGTGCCGCCGCAGGGTGGCCGCAAGCACCCGCACCAGGAGTTCATCCAGATCGACACCACGAACATCCTGTTCATCTGTGGTGGTGCGTTCGCCGGCATCGAGAAGATCATCGACAGCCGCACCGGCACGCAGGGTGTGGGCTTCGGGGCCGACGTCCGTCGCTCGAACGACAAGGACCTCGCCAAGATCCTCGGGTCGGTGCTGCCGGAAGACCTCCTGAAGTTCGGGCTCATCCCCGAGTTCGTGGGTCGTCTCCCCGTCATCAGCGCGGTCGACAACCTCGACAAGGACGCGCTCATCCGCATCCTCGTGGAGCCGAAGAACGCGCTGCTGAAGCAGTACCAGAAGTTCTTCCACTTCGACGACGTCGAGTTGGTGTTCACCGACGACGCGCTCGATGCCGTCGGCGACGAAGCGCTCAAGCGGGGCACCGGCGCCCGTGGCCTGCGCGCCATCCTCGAAGGTGTGCTGCTCGAGGTGATGTACGAGCTGCCGAGCCGCAGCGACATCACGCGTTGCGTCATCGACCGCGAGGTCGTGATGCACAAGGTGCACCCCACGCTCATCACCGACGACGAAGAGCGTCGCAGCGCGTAGTTGCCTGAGCGGCCGCGAGCCGGGTAACCCGGCGAGCAGCGAAGGCCCCGTCAAGGGCGGTCGTCGGGTTAGCGTTCCCTCGTGAGCGCCCCCCATCTGCCCCGGTTCGCGCTGCGCAGCGCGGAGGCGAGCCGCCGGCTCGACATCTTCCTGGTGTGCGCCGTCGGATCGGTGCTCGGGAACCGGGTGTTCCTGATCATCACCGGGTACCCGCAGCTGGGCAACGGCACCCTGCACATCTCCCACGCGATCTGGGGCGCCTTGATGATGGCGGTCGCGATCGTCTTCGCGCTGTCGTTCCTGGCGCCGAACAACCGCACCTTCATCGCGTTCATCGGTGGGTGCGGGTTCGGCTGGTTCATCGACGAGCTGGGCAAGTTCATCACCCGCGACGTCAACTACTTCTTCAAGCCCACGATCGCGCTGATCTACATCACGTTCATCACGATGTACCTCGTGTTCCGGGCGATCGGCCGCCGCGACATGTCGGCCGACGAGGCGGTGCTCAACGGGCTCGAGGCGCTGAAGGCCGCGTCGCTCGGTCAGTTGATCGAGGCCCGGCGCAATGCCGCGGTGGCGCTGCTGGACGAGACCGGCGCCTCGTCGCCGCTGGCGCGCAACGTGCGCGTGCTGCTCGCCGACGTCCCGAACCTGCCGGATCCCGACCCGGGGTTCTGGTCACGGTGGGGCTCGACGGTGCGGGAGCGCTACCGCGTGGTGTCGGAACGGCGGGGGTTCATGACCACCGTCACCTGGCTCTTCGGGCTCATCGGCGTGGTGAACCTGCTGTCGCCGCTCGCCCTCGCACTGAGCGACGAGCGGGTCCACGGGTTCGGCGAGTGGTCGTACACGATCTCCGGCGCGGTGGCGGGTCTGCTGATCGTGATCGGCCTGCCGTTCCTCCGCCGCGACCGGCTCCGGGCGTACCGCTGGTTCGAGCGCGGCATCCTGGTGCAGATCTTCGTCACGCAGGTGTTCGAGTTCGCCGACCAGGAGCTCGCCGGTGTCACCGGCCTCGTGATCAACATCGCCCTGTGGCTGGCGCTGCGCTCGATGATCCGGGCGGAGGCCGAACGGGAGGAGCTCCGGGTCCAGCCGGAGCCGGCGCTTCCGTAGACTGACCCCTTCATTGCGGGTCCCGACGCGGGACCGGCTGCGGGACACACGAGCGTGAGCGAGCCGATGACAGCGGTGCCGGAGAAGCCGAGCCTGGAAGGGCTCGAGGACAAGTGGGCTGCCCACTGGGACGCCGAGGGGACGTACCGGTTCGACCGGTCGCGCACCCGGGAAGACGTCTACTCGATCGACACGCCACCGCCCACGGTGAGCGGGTCGCTGCACGTCGGCCACGTGTTCTCGTACACGCACACCGACACCGTCGCCCGCTACCAGCGCATGCGCGGGCGCGAGGTCTTCTACCCGATGGGCTGGGACGACAACGGCGTGCCCACCGAGCGCCGTGTCCAGAACTTCTTCGGCGTGCGCTGCGACCCCACGCTGCCGTACGACCCCGACTTTCAGCCGCCGGAGAAGCCGGGCAAGCAGGAGATCCCGATCTCGCGCGGCAACTTCGTGGAGTTGTGCGACCGCCTGGTCGTCGACGACGAGCAGAAGTTCGAGGAGCTGTGGCGCACCCTCGGCCTCTCGGTCGACTGGGCGATGACCTACACCACCATCGGCACACGGGCGCGCCGCGCGTCGCAGCGCGCGTTCCTGCGCATGCTGGCGCGCGACGAGGCGTACCAGTCGGAGGCGCCCACGCTGTGGGACGTCGACTTCCGCATGGCGGTGTCGCAGGCCGAGCTCGAGGACCGCGAGCTGCCGGGTGCCTACCACTCGCTGCGCTTCGGCGGCACCGACGGCCAGGACGACCTCGTCATCGAGACCACCCGTCCCGAGCTGCTGCCCGCGTGTGTCGCACTCGTGGCGCATCCCGACGACGAGCGCTACCAGCCCCGGTTCGGTCACAACGTCACCACGCCGCTGTTCGGCGTGAAGGTGCCGGTGGTCGCGCACCCGCTCGCCGATCCCGAGAAGGGCTCCGGCATCGCGATGATCTGCACGTTCGGTGACACCACCGACGTCGTGTGGTGGCGCGAGCTGCGGCTGCCCACCCGCACGGTGATCGGGCGCGACGGCCGACTGCTCGCGGAGCACCCCGAGTGGGGCGACGCCGCGCCCGGCGCCGATGCCGCGTACGCCGAGCTCGCGGGCAAGACCGCCAAGCAGGCGCAGGCACGCATCGTGGAGCTGCTCGGCGAGTCGGGCGAGCTGCTCGGCGAGCCGAAGCCCATCACCCACCCGGTGAAGTTCTACGAGAAGGGCGACCGCGCGCTCGAGATCGTGTCGTCGCGGCAGTGGTACATCCGCAACGGAGGCAAGGACCCGCACCTGCGCGAGGCGTTCCTCGCCCGCGGGCGCGAGCTGCAGTGGCACCCCGCGCACATGCGGCACCGCTACGAGAGCTGGGTGGAGGGCCTCAACTCCGACTGGCTGATCAGCCGCCAGCGCTACTTCGGCGTGCCGTTCCCGCTCTGGTACCCGGTCACCGATGCCGGCGAGGTCGACTACGACCACCCGCTCACGCCGGGCGAGGACGTGCTGCCCATCGACCCCACCAGCGACGTGCCGCCCGGCTTCACCGAGGCGCAGCGCGGGCAGCCCGGCGGGTTCGTGGCCGATCCCGACGTCATGGACACGTGGGCCACGTCGTCGCTCACCCCCGAGATCGCCGCGGGCTGGGAGGACGACCCCGATCTCTTCGCGCGCGTGTTCCCGATGGACCTGCGCCCGCAGGCCTTCGAGATCATCCGCACGTGGCTCTTCTCCACGATCGTGCGTGCGCACTTCGAGTTCGACGCGCTGCCGTGGACCGACGCTGCCATCTCCGGCTGGGTGCTCGACCCCGACCGCAAGAAGATGTCGAAGAGCAAGGGCAACGTCGTCACGCCGATGGAGCCGATCCGGCAGTTCGGCGCCGACGCCATCCGCTACTGGGCGGCGAGCGGCCGTCCGGGTGTCGACACCGCGGTCGACGAGGGCCAGATGAAGGTGGGGCGCCGCCTCGCCATCAAGATCCTCAACGCGTCCAAGTTCGCGCTCGGCGTGATGGGCGAGTCGATTCCCGACGTGAGTGCGGTCACCGCGCCGATCGACCGCTCGATGCTCGCATCGCTGCGCGTGCTGGTGGCCGACGCCACCACCGCGTTCGACGGCTACGACTACGCCCGTGCGCTCGAGAACACCGAGCGGTTCTTCTGGGGATTCTGCGACGACTACCTCGAGCTGGTGAAGCAGCGCGCCTACGGCGAGGGCGACGACGCGCGCTCGGCGCAGGCGGCGCTCGCGACCGCACTGCACACGCTGCTGCGCCTGTTCGCGCCGCACCTGCCGTTCGTCACCGAAGAGGTGTGGAGCTGGTGGCAGGCCGACGCGGGCTCGGTGCACCGCGCGCCGTGGCCGGCCGTCGCCGACCTCGACGCGTTCGCCGACGCCGACCTCGACGTGTACCCCACGTGCGCGGCGGTGCTCGGCGAGCTGCGCAAGGCCAAGAGCTCGGCGAAGCGTTCGATGCGCACCGATGTCACCAGTGCGACGGTGCAGGCACCTGCGGCGAAGCTGCGTTCGCTCGAGGCCGGCCTCGCCGACGTTCGCGATGCCGGCCGCCTGGTCGCCGCGCCGGAGCTGGTCGAGGCCGACGAGCTCACGGTCGAGGCGGAGCTCGCACCGCCGGACGACGAGTGACCAACGTGACGCGCGACCCGCGCTCCTGGGGAGCCGGTGACGCGCGGGCCTGGCTCGACGCGCACGTCAACCTGGAGACCGGCGTGGGCGTCCCCGCACGCGGGGGAGTGGGCGGCCGTCTGCTCGCGGTCGACCGGCAGCGGCCCCTGATGGAGCTGCTCGGCTCGCCCGAGACCGACTACCCGGCCATCCATCTCACCGGCACGAACGGCAAGACCTCGGTGGCGCGCATGACCACCACGCTGCTCACCGCCGCCGGCCTGAACGTCGGGTCGTACACCAGCCCCCACCTCGAGCGCGTCAACGAGCGCATGACCCGCGACGGCGAGCCGATCGACGACGCCACCCTCGACGACCTTTTGATGCAGGTGTCGCTGGTGGAAGACCTGATGCCCGACGCGCCGAGCACTTCGAGATCCTCACTGCGGCCGCGCTGCTGTGGTTCGGCGACGTCGCGGCCGACGTCGCGGTGGTGGAGGTGGGCCTCGGCGGCGCGGGCGACGCCACCAACGTCGTGAACGGCGAGGTCGCGGTCGTCACCAACGTCAGCCTCGACCACGCCGAGTACATCGGGCCCACGGTCGCCGACATCGCCCGGGAGAAGGCCGGCATCGTGAAGCCGGGCGCCACCCTGGTGCTGGGCGAGACCGATCCCGTCCTGCAGGCCCCGTTCCTCGACCGCGGCGCCGAGCGGGTGCTCACCCGCGGCGTCGACTTCGGGGTGCGGGGGAACCAGCTCGCGCACGGCGGTCGCATCGTCGACCTGTTCACGCCCGGCGCCACCTACCCCGACGTGTTCCTCGCCCTGCACGGCGCGCACCAGGCCGACAACGCGGCCTGCGCGCTCGCCGCGGTCGAGGGCTTCCTCGGCCGCCCGCTGGAAGCGGGGCTCGTCGCCGGCGCGTTCACGGTGCGCACGCCCGGCCGGCTCGAGGTGGTGCAGCACCAACCGCTCGTGCTGCTCGACGGCGTCAAGAACGTCGCGGGCGCGCTGGCGTTGCGCGCCGCGCTCGCCGAGGAGTTCGCCGACGCACCGCGCACGTTCGTCGTGGGCTTCATGCGCGAGAAGGCACCGCACGAGATGCTCGAGGCCCTCGGCGCGATCGGCGGCGAACCTCGTGTGCTGTCGCCCCGACAGCCCGCGGGGCCTGGCGCCCGACGACGTCGCGCGCGCCGCGATCGAGCTCGGCATGGATGCCGACCGCATCGAGGTGATCGACGACGTGCGCGCCGCGGTCCGCCACGCGATCGACGAGAGCGAACCGGACGAACAGGTCGTCGTGACCGGGTCCCTCTACGTCGTGAGCCCCGCGCGATGCTCTTGTGATGGCGATCACCTCGGGCTTCAACCACGTCGCGACGCTCACCACCGATCTCGACCGCTTCGCCGAGTGGTACGGGAAGGTGTTCGGCGCCGAGGTCACCTTCTCCATGGAGCAGGAGGGCGACCACCCGCGCATGTTCATCCTCGACATGGGTGGCGGCGCGGCGCTCAACGTGTTCGAGGTGCCGCAGGAGACGATCGTCGGTGAGCAACGTCGCCTCGGTGGTCGCGGCGCGATCGACCACTTCGGCATCGCGGTGCCCGACCTCGCCGCGCTCGAGGCGGTGCGCGACCGGCTGGCGGAGGCGGGCGCCGACATGGGCGAGATCCAGGTGCTCGGCGGCGACACGCACTCGCTCTTCTTCCGCGACGTCGACGGCATGGAGCTCGAGGTCTGCGCGCCAGTTGCCCCGGTTGGCTGACCGGGGGCTTTCGCGGCGCCACACCCCCTGCCACTAACTTCTCGGGCCATGAGCACCCGTACCCTCGTCCTCTGCAAGCCCGACGCCGTCGAGCGTCGCCTCGTCGGGGAGATCATCTCCCGCCTGGAGCGCAAGGGCCTCACCATCGTGGCCATGGACCAGCGCACCGTCACCGAGGAGCTGGCCGGCCAGCACTACGCCGAGCACGCCGAGAAGCCCTTCTTCGGTGAGCTGGTGGCCTTCATCACCCGTGGACCCCTCGTGGCCATGGTGGTGGAGGGCGGTCCCGACACCTTCAAGACCGTCCGCAACCTCATGGGCGCCACCAACCCCCGCGAATCGGCCCCCGGCACGATCCGTGGCGACCTCGCCCTGGAGACCCAGGAGAACCTGGTGCACGGCTCCGACGGCGTCGAGTCGGCCGAGCGGGAGATCAAGCTCTTCTTCCCCAATCTGGGCTAGTCCGGAGCGGCGACACGCAGGAGGTGGGCGGTCCGCACGGGCCCGCCCCTGCACCCGGTGAGGCCCGGCGTATAGCCTGTAGTTCACCCGAGCCACATCTGGAGACTCCTTCCACCGTGCCCGAGCCCTTCCTTTCCTCCGTAGTTGGTCGCGACATGGCTGTCGACCTGGGGACGGCGAACACGCTCGTGTACGTGCGCGGGCGCGGGATCGTCCTCGACGAGCCGTCCATCGTCGCGATGAACACGCGCGACGGCCGACTGCTCGCGGTGGGCACCGAGGCCAAGCGCATGCTCGGTCGTACGCCCGGTCACATCGAGGCCGTGCGCCCGTTGAAGGACGGCGTCATCGCCGACTTCGACATGTGCGAGAAGATGCTGCGCTACTTCATCCAGCGCGTGCACCAGCGCAAGTGGGCGAAGCCGCGCATGGTCATCTGCATCCCTTCGGGCATCACCGGCGTCGAGCGGCGCGCGGTGCAGGAGGCGGCCGAGTTCGCGGGCGCCCGCAAGCCGGTGCTCGTGATCGAGGAGCCGATGGCCGCGGCGATCGGCGCGGGCCTGCCCGTGCACGAGCCCGCGGGCAACATGATCGTCGACATCGGTGGCGGCACCACCGAGGTCGCGGTGATCTCGCTCGGCGGCATCGTCGTGAGCGAGTCGAGCCGCGTCGGTGGCGACGAGTTCGACGAGGCGATCATCAGCTTCGTGAAGCGCGAGTACTCGCTCGCGCTCGGTGAGCGCACCGCCGAAGAGGTGAAGATGCAGCTCGCGAGCGCGTGGCCGCTCGAGGAGGAGCTCTACGCGGAAGTGCGTGGACGCGACCTCGTCACCGGCCTCCCCAAGACCATCGTGCTCAGCACCGTCGAGATCCGCGAGGCGGTCGAGGAGCCCGCCGCCGCGATCGTCGACGCGGTGAAGGTCACGCTCGACAAGACGCCCCCCGAGCTCGCGGCCGACATCATGGAGAAGGGCATCGTGGTCACCGGGGGTGGCTCCCAGCTCATCGGGATCGACAACGCGATCCAGGCCGAGACCGGCATGCCGGTGCACCGGGCGAAGCACCCGCTGTACTCGGTGGTCCTCGGGTCGGGGCAGTGCCTCGAGAACTTCGATGTGCTGAAGAACGTCCTGAGCTCCGGTCCCCAGGACTGAACGCCCCGCTCGGGGCGCTGACGCATCGTGGTCGTCTACCAGCCTGACCGGCGACGCCGTGTCGTCCTCGTGCTGCTCGTGCTCACCGCACTGGCGTTGATCTCGTTCGACGAGCGGGGCTCGGGCACGATCAACACCCTCCGCTCCAACGCGGCCGACGTGATCCAGCCGGTGCGCGACCTGTCGAGCGACGCGTTCAACCCGGTCACCGACTGGCTCGACGGCCTCGGCCGGGCCAGCGAGTTGCAGGACGAGAACCAGCGCCTGCGCCGGGAGCTGGCCCAGGCCAAGACGGAGGCCGCGGCCGGCGCGGCGGCCCGGGCGCGGGTGAAGGAGCTCGAGGATCTCTTCGACCTCCCGCAGGTGGAGGACGCCGACGGTGTGGTCGCCGACGTCACCGGCCAGGCCACCGGCTTCGACCGCACGTTCTCCATCGACAAGGGATCGAACGACGGCGTCGCCAAGGACATGCCGGTGGTCGTCGGCGGCGCGCTGGTCGGCAAGGTGTACCGCGTGACGCGCAGCAGTGCGATCGTGCAGCGCATCGACGACCGCCAGTTCGGCGTGGGCGCGCGCATCGTCGAGCAGGCGGCGTTCGGTCCCGACGGCATCGCGCTCGGGCAGGGCGACAGCGCCAATCTCAAGTTCTCGCCCTACGCCGGCGCGTCGGTGACGGCGACGTTGAAGAAGGGATCGGTGGCGGTCACGCGCGGGGGCATCGGTGAGGCGTACCCACAGGGTCTGCCCATCGGCACGGTGGTGCGCGACGTGACCGCGGGCGGGACGGTCGCGCGCGACGCCGAGCTACGCCCGATCGTCGACCTCGACAGCCTCGACGTCGTGAAGGTGCTCCGCTACAAGCCGCTGGTCGCCCCGTGATCCGCCGCATCAAGCTCGGGCTGCTCATCCTCGTGGCGGTGGTGCTGCAGACCACGCTGCTCACGCACTTCGACCTGTTCGACGCGACGCCGGGGCTCTGCCTGCTGTGCGTGCTCGCCGTCGCGTTCGAGGACGGCCCGGAGTCGGGCGCGCTGTTCGGCTTCGCGATGGGACTCGCGCTCGACCTCTTCCTCATCACCCCGCTCGGATTGAGCGCGTTGTCGTTCGCGCTCACCGGCTACGCGGTCGGCGCGTTCCAGTCGTCGATCGTGCGCTCCACGCCGTGGCTCTACCCGATGATCGGCGGTCTCGGTGGCCTGTTCGGCGGCTTCGTGTTCATCGTCGTCGGGGGCATCGTGGGGCAGGAGGGACTGCTCTCGATGCACGGCGTGCAGATCGTCGTGGTCTCCGCGGTCTGGGACGCGATCCTCGCCCCCCTGGTGTTCCCCGTGGTCCGGCGCATCGCCCGCCTGCCCGAGCACTCGAACACCTGGAGGATCCGGGGCTGAATCCCGGGGCTGAATCCCGGGGCTGACCAGCACTTTCGCGCCGGTCCGGGCACCCGACTGTGCGAGGCCGGGCCCATCCGCGAGAATGGTGTCCCGATGCGGCCCGACACGAACACGCGCAGATCGGCGCGCCCGTGAACGAGGCGAACACCGGGCGGAGACTGCTGGTCATCGGCGCCATCGTGATGGCGCTCTTCGCGGGCCTGCTCACGCGCCTGTGGTTCCTCCAGGTGAGCGGCGGCGAGAAGCTCGCGGTGCAGGCCCAGCAGAACCGCGACCGCGTGGTGCAGGTGCCCTCGTTGCGGGGCGCGATCTACGACCGCAACGGTGTGGTGCTCGCGCAGAACGTCCCCGTCACCACTCTCACCCTCGACCGCCAGAACCTCACGCCGGCCGAGCGCATCACGCTCGAGGACAGTCTCTCCACCCTGCTCGGCAAGTCGCCGGTCGAGGTCGGCACGATGATCGACAACCCGGCCGTTTCGCCCTACGCGCCGCTGCCGCTGCTGGAGAACGTGCCGCTCGCCACCGCGGTCTACGTGGCCGAGCACCGCGAGGCGTTTCCCGACGTCAGCATCACCACCACGTCGGTGCGTCAGTACACGCCCGAGGGCGTCGCGGCCGCGAACCTGCTCGGGTACACGGGCGCCATCAACGCCGACGAGCTGAAGGCGCGGGCGGGCGAGGGGTACGCGACCGACGACCGCATCGGCAAGACCGGCATCGAGCAGGTCTTCGAGTCGGAGCTGCGCGGCACGCCCGGCGTCGACAAGGTGCAGGTCGACAGCCGCGGCCGCGCGACGTCGACCATCACCGAGAAGAAGCCCGAGTCGGGTCACGACCTGCAGCTCACGATCGACGCCAACGTGCAGAAGATCGCGGCCGAGTCGTTGCAGCAGGGCATGGAGGGTGCGCGCACCCTCGTCGACCCCGACAACGGACGGTTCTACCCGGCCACCGGTGGTGCGGTGATCGTGCTCGACGCCCGCACCGGTTCGCTCGTCGCGATGGCGTCGGGCCCGAGCTGGGACCCGAACGACTTCATCAACGGCGCGCCCCAGAAGTACTTCGACGACCCCAACCACCCGCTGCTCGACCGGAGCCTGTCGCCGTACGCGCCGGGTTCCACGTTCAAGCTGATCTCGTCGATCGCGGGGCTCGAGTCGGGCGTGATCACGCCCGAGACGTCGGTGTACGACGACGGCTGCATCGAGCTCGGCAACCAGAAGTTCTGCAACGCCCGCAAGGAGTCGTACGGCTACGTGAACCTGCCGCACGCGCTCACGGTGTCGAGCGACATCTACTACTACAGCCTCGGCAACGACCTGTGGCGGAAGTACTACACGAAGACCGAGTTCGGCGGTGAGGGTGGCGACGCCGCCACCAGCCACCCGGTGGGCTACGCGATCCAGAACACCGCACGCGACTACGGCATGGACCAGCCCACCGGCGTCGCGCTCCCCGGCGACCAGAAGGGCCGCATCCCCGACCTCGCGTTCAACCAGGCGCTGAACAAGGACAACCCCGACCAGTTCTCCCGCACCTGGCGCCGAGGCGACTCCGCCAACCTCGCGGTCGGGCAGGGTGACGTGCTCGTCACCCCGCTGCAGCTCGCCAACGCCTACGCGACCTTCGCGAACGGCGGCACCCTCTACACACCCCGCGTCGTGTCCGACGTGCGCAACAGCGCGGTCGGGCTCCCCGCCGGCGAGCTCGGCACCGTCGACCACACCATCGACGTGCAGGCCAAGCACACGGTGAACCTGCCGCCCGAGGTGCGCGACCCGATCGTCGCCGGTCTCGACGGCGTGACCCACACCGGTACCGCGGCCGGTTCGTTCGCCGACTACAGCGGGCCGTTCCACGTGATCGGCAAGACCGGTACCGCGGAGGCCGGCTCGAAGGCCAACACCTCGTGGTTCGCCGCGATCCTCAACCCCGAGAACGACCCCGCCCAGCCGCAGTACGTCGTGCTGGCCATGGTCGAGGAGGGCGGCTTCGGCGCCAACGTCGCCGCCCCGATCGTGCGCCGCATGGTCGACTACCTCAGCGACCCGTCCGTGGCGCCTGCCCCCGTCCGCATCGCCCCGCCGAGCAACAACGACGAATGACCGCCGCAGCGAAGGACCACGACTGATGGCGTTCGGCAGCCCGGTGACCCGGGCGCAGAGCCGCGTCGCCAAGCGGGGCAGCGGCCTCGGGGAGCGCTCGCGCCTGGGTGCGGCGCCGGTCGCGCACTTCGACTGGATGCTCGTGGGCGCGGTGCTCGCCATCACCGCCGTCGGGCTCCTGATGATCTACAGCACCACCCACACCAAGATCCCGGGCGACCCGTACTACTTCGTGAAGCGCCAGGCGATGTTCGCGGTGATCGGCTTCGCGGCGATGGTCACCATGATGGTGATCGACTACCGGCGGCTGCGCGACTTCTCGATGCTCTTCTACGTGGGCACCGTCGTGATCCTCATGGCCGTGCTCGCGCCGCTGGGCTCGAACATCAAGGGCCACCAGGCGTGGTTCCAGCTCCCCGGCGGGTTCACGCTGCAACCGTCGGAGTTCGCCAAGCTCGGGATCGTCATCGCCCTCGCCGGCTACTGCAACCAGTTCCGCGGCGAGCTCGACGCGTGGCGCCTCACCGTGATCTGCGCGCTGGCCTGCGTGCCGATCGGCCTGATCCTGCTCCAGCCCGACCTCGGCACCGTGATGGTGGTGTTCGCCATCATCATCGCCCTGCTCGCGGTGGCCGGCGTGTCCGGCAAGCAGCTGATCGTGCTCGGGCTCCTCGCGGTCACCGGCGTGTACGCGGTGGTGGGTCTCGGGCTGCTGAAGCAGTACCAGATCGACCGGCTCACCACCTTCATCGACTCCGGGAGCGGCGAGGCCCAGGGCAACGCCTACAACCAGACCCAGTCCAAACAGGCCATCGCCAACGGGCGGACCACCGGCGAGGGGATCCTCAACGGCTCCCAGACCCAGGGCGGGTTCGTCCCCGAGCAGCAGACCGACTTCATCTTCACGGCCGTGGGGGAGGAGATGGGCTTCGTCGGCGCCGCCGTCATCCTCGCCCTCTTCGCGGTGGTGATGTGGCGCACCTGGCGAACAGCCCGGCTCGCCCGCGACTTCTTCGGGGTGCTGGTCTGCACCGGCATCCTGGCGATGTTCGCCTTCCAGATGTTCGAGAACGCCGGGATGACCATGGGGATCATGCCGGTCACCGGCATCCCCCTGCCCTTCATGAGCTACGGCGGGTCGTCCCTGATCGCCAACTTCGCCTGCATCGGCCTCGTGGCCAACATCTCGATGAGAAGGTTCTCGTAGTCCGGACAATCCGGGCACGGGAGGGGCTGGCTGTAGACTGGCCGTGAGATGACCGAACTGTGGCCGAGGGTCGAACCCCTCCTGGCCGGGGTCGAGAAGCCTGCTCGGTACATCGGGATGGAGCGGGGGAGCGTCAGGCCGGAGCACCGGCCCTCGGCAGTCTCCTGGCTCCTCGTGTACCCCGACACCTACGAGATCGGGCTCCCGAACCAGGGCCTGCAGATCCTCTACGAGATCCTCAACGAGCGTGACGACGCGCTGGCCGAACGCGCCTACGCGCCGTGGCTCGACATGGACGCCGCCATGCGGGCCCAGGGCGTCCCCCTCTTCTCGGTCGACACCCACCACCACGCCGGCGAGTTCGACGTGTTCGCCTTCGGCCTCGCCGCCGAGCTCGTGTACACCAACGTGCTGGAGTGCCTCGACCTCGCCGGCGTGCCCGTGCGGGGAGAGGACCGTCGCCCCGAGCACCCCGTGGTGGTCGCGGGCGGGCACTGCGTGTTCAACCCCGAGCCCATGGCCGACTTCGTCGACGCCTTCGTGATCGGCGACGGCGAGGAGGCCATCGGCGAGATCACCGAGGTCGTGGGCGCCTGGAAGCGCGGGGGCCGGGCCAGCCGTGAGGCCGTCCTCCGGGAGCTGGCCACCATCCCGGGCGTGTACGTGCCGTCGATGTACGAGGTCGAATACGACGGGCCGGCCATCGCCGAGGTGCGGCCGCGCTTCCCCGACGTGCCCGACGTCGTCGAGAAGCGCACGGTCGCCGACCTCGCCGACTGGCCCTACCCCAAGCAGCAGCTCGTGCCGCTGATCGAGGTGGTCCACGACCGCCTCAACGTCGAGGTGTTCCGGGGCTGCACCCGCGGCTGCCGCTTCTGCCAGGCGGGCATGATCACCCGCCCGGTGCGCGAACGCCCCGAGGAGCAGGTGCGCACCATGGTGCGCGAGGGGCTGCGGCGCACGGGCTACGACGAGCTCGCGCTCACGTCGCTCTCCACGGCCGACTTCTCCGGCATCGACGGCCTCGTCTCCGGCCTGGTCAACGACCAGGAGGGTTGCGCCAACGTCAGCGTGTCGCTGCCGTCGTTGCGGGTCGACGCCTTCACCGTGGGCATCGCCAGCGAGATCCAGAAGGTGCGCCGCACCGGCCTCACCTTCGCCCCCGAGGGCGGCACGTGGCGCATCCGCCAGGTGATCAACAAGCTCGTCACCAACGACGACCTCTACGCGGCGGTCGAGGGCGCGTACTCGCAGGGCTGGCAGCGGGTGAAGCTCTACTTCCTCATCGGCCTGCCCACCGAGATGGACGACGACACCCTGGGCATCGCGGAGCTCGCCCGTGAGGTCGTGAAGATCGGCAAGCAGTACACGAAGAAGGCGAGCGCCACCGCGTCGGTGGGCGGCTTCGTGCCCAAGGCCCACACGCCGTTCCAGTGGTTCGGCCAGAACGGGGTCGAGGAGCTGCGCCGCAAGGTGTTCCTGCTGCGTGACGACATGCGCAAGAGCGGCGCCCAGCTGAAGTGGCACGACCCCGAGGCGAGCTTCGCCGAGGGCATCGCCAGCCGGGGCGACCGCCGCATCGGCCGGGTCATCGAGCACGTGTGGCGCAACGGTGGCATCTTCCAGGAGTGGAGCGAGCGCTTCGACCTCCAGCGCTGGCTCGACGCCATGGCGGCCGAGGGCCTCGACCCCGACTGGTACGTCACCCGCCACCGCACCGACGACGAGATCCTCCCGTGGGACCACATCGCCGCCGGTCTCCACCGCGACTTCCTCTGGGACGACTGGCAGGCCGCGCTGGCCGAGCACGGTCTCCCCGACTGCCGGTGGACCCCGTGCTACGACTGCGGCGTGTGCACCGACTTCGCCCTCGAGCACGTGGTGGCGTCGCCGGTGCCGCCCGCGGGCGGGAGCCAGGGCACCGGTCAGGGCCTCGGCTTCGGCCGTGAGGTCCCGGTCGAGTTGATCACGAAGGCGGCCGCCCGATGAAGGGCGATGCGGGGTTCCCGGTGCGGCTGCGCTTCACCGAGAAGGGGAAGGTCCGCTGGATCTCCCACCGCGACGTCGCCCGCGCCTTCGAGCGGGCGTTCCGCATCGAGCAGCTGCCCCTCGCCTTCAGCCAGGGGTTCTCGCCCCGGCCCAAGGTGAGCTTCGGCCTCGCGCTCTCGGTGGGCTACGAGAGCGACGCCTAGTACCTCGACTTCGAGTGCACCGAGCCCGTCGACGTCGACGCGCTCCCGGGCGCCCTCACCGCCGCCCTCCCCGAGGGCATCACCGTCACCGGCGCCTGCCGGCTCCTCGACCGCGCCCCGGCGCTGCAGGAGTCGGTCACCGCCGTGCAATTCCTCGTGGCCGTCACCGACGCCCAGGGCGAGCCCCTGGACCGTGACGGGCTGGCCACGACGGTCACCCGGGCCCTCGCCGGCGACGAGCTGGTGGTGACCCGCACCCGCAAGGGCCGGGAGTCCGACGACGACATCCTCCCGGCCATCCGCTCCATCGTCCTCCGGGACGCCCATGATGTACCTGTTCTCGACGGGGCCGACGACGTCCCCGTGCTCGAGCTCACCTTGGCAACGCAACCCCGGGGCGCCCGTCCCCGTGAGGTCCTCGACGCGCTGGCTTCGGTCGGCGGCGTCGAGCTTCACGAGCGGCGCGTGCTCCGGACCCACCAATGGATCGAACGTGGCGGCGCGCGGCTGGAACCGCTGGCTGCCGACGCGTTCACGCCCGCCCTGGAGCGGGCGTCGTGAGAGAAGGAACCGATGTCCGACGAGACGACCCCGGTGGTGCCCGGCACCCCGGGCACGAACACCCCGCAGGCTTCCACGCCCGCAGCCACGCCCACACCCACGCCCGCCGCTCCTGCGCCTGAGGCGCCCGCAGCCGCCACCGAGTCCCACCCCGAACCCGCCCCGGAGCCTGCTCGGGCACCCGCGCCGGCACCCGCGCCCCGGCCCGCGGCGGCCGTGGTCACCCGCGAGGCAAGCGACGAGGGCGACGAGGGCGACGAGGAAGACGAGGGCGCGGAGACGGAGGGCGGCACATCGGCAGGGCCCGCGCTCGGGCCCGACGGTCAACCGCGTCGCCGTCGCCGCCGGGGCTCCCGTGGGGGCCGCAACCGCAAGAAGCCCGGCCAGGGTGCCGGCGCGAACGCCGGCCCGAACTCGGGCCAGAACGCCGGTCCGAGCGCGGCGGCCGTCGCCGACGGCACCGACGACCTCGACGACGGCGATGAGCTCGACCTCGGGTCCCCAGGACCGCAACATGACGTCGGAGGACGTCGTGGAGGTCGCACTCGAGGAGGCCGGGCTCGGCCACACCCCGCGGTCGCGTCCCGAGGGCAATCCCGCTCCCCGCGCCGCCGCGGCACCGCCCGAGGCGCCCGCCGCCTCCGCTGCGCCTGCCGCCCCGGTGGTGGGCGAGGTGCGCAAGCCCCAGATCGGCGACTCCCGCCCGGCACCCGCCGCCCCCGCGGCGGCGGCCGCTGCGGTCACCGGTGACGGCACGGCTGCGCCGAAGAAGCGTCGCCGTCGTGGCGGTCGTGGCCGCGGCAAGGGCGGTCAGGGCGGCGCCGGCGGGCACGGCGCGCCGGGCGCCCAGAACGGCCAGGGTCAGAACGGCCAGAACGGTCAGGCCCAGAAGCCGGCCGCGAACGCGGGTGGCCGGGCCAAGGCCGACAACGTGGTGCGGGCCGACCTCGGCGTCGGTGACGCCCCGGGCCGCCCCCTCGACGACGACGTGCTCGAGCGCCGCCGCGGCCGCACCCGCAAGGGCCGCCCGGCCGGTCGCTACATGATGGTCGTGCACACCAACGGCAGCGGCCACACCCACATGGCGATCCTCGAGGGCCGCAGCCTGGTCGAGCACTCGCTCGCGTCTCCTGCGGGCAACGACTCGATCGACGGCAACATCTACCTCGGCCGGGTGCAGAACGTGCTCCCCGGCATGGAGGCCGCCTTCATCGACATCAGCACGCCGAAGAACGGTGTGCTCTACCGGGGTGACGTCGCCTTCGACAAGGCCGACGTCGACAGCGGCGGGGGCAAGCCCAAGATCGAGCGCATGCTCAAGAACGGGCAGATGATCCTCGTGCAGGTCACGAAGAACCCCATCGCCCACAAGGGCGCCCGGCTCACCCAGGAGGTGAGCCTCGCCGGCCGCTTCCTCGTGATGGTGCCCGGCGAGCCCGACACCTACGGCATCTCGAAGCGCCTTCCCGACGACGAGCGCAAGCGGCTCCGCAAGATCCTCGACGAGATCCGCCCCACCGACGCCGGCCTCATCGTGCGCACCGCCGCCGAGGGCGCCACCCGCGACGAGCTCGAGCGCGACGTGCGCCGCCTCCGCAACCAGTGGGAGCAGATCTCCCAGGTCGCCAACGGCAACAAGGCGAAGCTCGTCTACCAGGAGCCCGACCTCGTGCTGCGCCTCATCCGTGAGGAGTTCACGAAGGAGTACCGCGGCATCGTCATCGACGACCCGCGGCTCTACGAGGAGACCAAGGCCTACGTGGAGGCGATCGCCCCCGAGCTGGCCGAGCGGGTCGAGTTCTACGACACCGCGAGGAGGGGCTGCCGATCTTCGAGCGCTTCCACATCTCGGAGCAGCTCCTCAAGGCGCTCGACCGCAAGGTGTGGCTGCCGTCGGGTGGTTCGCTCATCATCGAGCGCACCGAAGGCCTCTCACGGTCATCGACGTCAACACGGGCAAGAACGTGGGCAAGTCGAACCTCGAGGAGACCGTCTTCCGCAACAACCTGGAGGCGGCGGAGGAGATCGCCCGGCAGCTGCGCCTGCGCGACATCGGCGGGATCATCGTCATCGACTTCATCGACATGGAGATCAAGGCGAACCGCGACGAGGTCATGCGGGTGTTCCGTGACGCCCTGGCCCGCGACAAGACCCGCACCCAGGCTTTCGAGATGTCGGAGCTGGGCCTCGTGGAGATGACCCGCAAGCGCATCTCCGAGGGTCTGGTGGAGTCGTTCTCCGACACCTGCCCCACCTGCCACGGCAGGGGTCTCCTCCTCGACGAGGCCCTGCTGCGGGCCATGGACTAGTATCTCCGGGTTCCAGAATCTTCCGAGGGGTCACCCGCGCCATGTACGCAGTCATCCGCAGCGGCGGCAAGCAATACAAGGTCGAAGCCGGCGAGAAGCTCGAGGTCGAGCTCGTCGGTGCCGAGGCCGGCGCCGAGATCGAGCTCGAGACCGTCATGGTCGTCGACGGCGACACCGTGCTGGCCACGCCGGCGCAGCTCTCGGGCGCGGTCGTGAAGGCCAAGGTCGTCGGCGAGGCCAAGGGCCCCAAGATCGACGGCTTCATCTACAAGAACAAGAGCAACAACCGTCGTCGCTACGGGCACCGCCAGCACTACTCGGTGCTCGAGATCACCGCCATCAACAAGTAGGAGCACGGACCGATGTCGAAGAAGAAGGGTGCATCGTCCTCGCGCAACGGGCGCGACTCCAACGCACAGCGCCTCGGGGTGAAGGTCTACAGCGGCACCGACGTCACCGCGGGTTCGATCATCGTGCGCCAGCGCGGCACGCGCTTCCACCCGGGTGAGAACGTCGGCAAGGGCAGCGACGACACGCTCTTCGCGAAGGCCGACGGCACGGTGAAGTTCGGCTACCGCAAGGGCCGCAAGCTCGTCGACATCATTCCCCTCGCGGAATAGTCCACGCGGGCCTGCGCCCGTGTCCGTACGCTGACTCACATGTCGTCGCAGTTCGTGGACCTCGTCCAGGTCAACCTGCGCGGCGGCGACGGCGGCGCCGGGTGTGTCGCCTTCCGGCGCGAGGCCCACGTCCCCAAGGGCGGGCCCGACGGCGGCGACGGCGGGTCGGGCGGCGACATCTACGTCCAGGCCGACCGCAACGTCGCGTCGCTCCTCTCGTTCCGTGACCACCCGCACCGGCGCGCCCCGTCGGGCACGCACGGCGGCGGGCAGAAGAAGCACGGCGCGCGGGGCGACGACCTGATCGTGTACGTGCCCGAGGGCACGCAGGTGAAGTCGCGCGACGGCGAACTGCTCGCCGACCTGGTGCGCCACGGCGACCGCTACCTCGCCGCGCACGGCGGCCGGGGCGGCCGGGGCAACGCCCGTTTCCTCTCCAACTCGCGCCGCGCGCCGAGCTTCGCCGAGCAGGGCGAGTACGGCGAGGAGTTCTGGCTGCGCCTCGAGGTGAAGCTGCTCGCGGACGCCGCGCTCGTGGGTTTCCCCAACGCGGGCAAGTCCACGCTGATCTCCGCGGTGAGCGCGGCGAAGCCGAAGATCGCCGACTACCCGTTCACCACGCTCGAGCCCAACCTGGGCGTCGTGCGCTTCCGCGACCACGAGTACGTGCTCGCCGACATCCCCGGCCTTATCGAGGGCGCGGCGGAGGGCAAGGGGCTGGGTCACCAGTTCCTGCGCCACGTGGAGCGCGCACGCGTGCTCGTGATCCTGCTCGACCTCGCGGCCGTCGACGGCACCGATCCCGACGAGCAGGAGCGCGTGCTGCTCCAGGAGCTCGGCGACTACCAACCCGACCTGCTCGACCGGCCCCGCCTCGTGGTGGGGTCGAAGGCCGACATGCTCGGCGACGACGCCGAGGCGCTGTTCGAGCGCCCCGACGGTCTCGTCGTCAGCGCGATCACCCGCCGCGGGCTCGACGAGTTCCTCGGCCGGCTCGGCACCCTCGTCGACGAGGCACGCGAGGCCGAGCCCGCACCCGAGCCGTTCGTGGTCCTGCGCCCGGCCGAGGAGGGCTTCGCGGTGATCCGCGAGGACGACGGAGGCTGGCGCGTCACCGGCCGCTCCGCCGAGCGGGTCGTGGCCATGGCCGACCTCACGAACATCGAGGCGATGGAGTACGTGCAGATGCGGCTGCGCAAGATGGGCGTGGAGCGTGCACTGCAGCGCGCGGGCGTGCGCGAGGGCGACCTCGTGCGCATCGGCCCCGTCGAGCTCGACTACGTCGAGGGGATCGGGTAGTGAGCGGGTGGCCGCGAGCCGGGTATCCCGGCTCGCAACGAAGCGTGGCCCGAGCGGCCCGGCGTGCAGCGCCGAGGGAAACTGGTCTGATGTCGATCGCGGTGGTGAAGATCGGGACGTCGTCGGTCACGTCCGAGGCCGGTGAGCTCCACGACACCGCGCTGGTGAAGTTGTGCGACGAGGTGGCCGCGGTGCGCGCCGCCGGCCACGAGGTGGTGCTGGTCTGCTCCGGCGCGGTGGCAGCCGGCATGCCCGTCCTGGGCCTCGCCGAACGCCCCACCGACATCGGCACGCTGCAGGCGATCGCGGCCATCGGCCAGCCCCGCCTGATGGCCCACATCTCGGAGATCTTCGCCACCCACGGGCTCGTCGCCGGTCAGGTGCTGCTCACGCCGCACGACTTCGGCGTGCGCACGCAGTACCTCCACGCGCGCGAGACGCTCCGCCGCCTCCTCGACCTCGGCGTGGTGCCCGTCGTCAACGAGAACGACACCGTCGCCGACGACGAGATCCGCTACGGCGACAACGACCGCCTCGCCGCGTTGGTGTCGCACCTCGTGGGCGCCGACCTGCTGCTGATGCTCACCGACACGCCCGGTCTGTTCACCGCCGATCCCCGCCGCGACGCCGAGGCGTCGCTCATCGAGGAGATCGTGGAGGTCGACGCTGCGCTCGAATCGGTGGCCGGCGGCGCGGGCAGCGCGCGGGGGAGTGGCGGCATGGCCTCCAAGCTCGCGGCCGCCAAGATCGCCGCGTGGTCGGGGGTGCGGGCCGTGATCGCCGGGGCCGACACCCCGCAGGTCGTCGCCGACGCGCTCGCGGGCCGTCCGGTCGGGACCGCGTTCCGGCCGCGCGACCAGCACCTCTCGAGTCGCAAGCTCTGGATCGCCTTCGCGCTCGGCGCCGAGGGCCGCATCGTGGTCGACGACGGCGCCCGCCGGGCCCTCACCGCCGACCACCGGTCGCTGCTCGCGGCGGGAGTGCGCGGGGTCGAGGGCAGCTTCGAGGCCGACGACGCGGTGGAGATCGTCGACGGCTCCGGCACGCCCTTCGCGAAGGGCATCGTGCGGCTGTCGTCGGCCGCGCTGCGGGGCGTCGCGGGTCGGCGCACGTCCGAGTTGCCCGACGGGATGGCCCACGAGGTCGTCCACCGCGACGACCTCGTCGTGCTCCCCTGACACCCGCCCGGACGGGCCCGATGGCCGCCCCAAAGGGACGAACGGACACAGGAACCCGCGAACCCCGGCCGCAGGCTGACCAAAGTTGAGGAGAAGGCCCCGCGCGCTCTTGCGCGCGGAGCGAGGTTCCGTCACACTACGGCCTCACCAGCTCGTCGTCGGCCGGCGGGGGGAGAGTCCTCGCTCGAGGGCTTCGACGGTCGACGAGGAGCGGGAGGCTGGCGGGGCCGGGACGTCCCGGCCGCAGCGCCCCGGTTCGCCGGGGCAGCGCGGTCAGGACGCCTGCCCCGCCCCTCCCGATTCCTCCTGTGCTCCCCGCCGGAACCCGGCGGTCGGCCACCGCCGCCACGACGGAATCAGGCCGGGTGTCACCAGTTACCGCGGCGGTACACTCGCCGCCATGTCTCCGTCGGCCGTCTCCGACCTGGGGCGGCGGGCCAAGACCGCCTCCGCCACCCTGGCCGCCGCCTCCACCGCGGCGAAGAACGCCGCGCTGCTCGCCGCCGCCGACCTCATGGTCGAGCGCACCGCCGAGCTGCTCGCGGCCAACGCCGCCGACGTCGAGGCCGCCGCGGCCGGGGGCATGGAGGCCGGCCCCCTCGACCGCCTGCGCCTGACCGAGGCACGGATCGAGTCGATGGCCCAGGGCCTCCGTGACGTCGCCGCCCTGCCCGATCCCATCGGTGAGGTGCTCGACGGCTGGCGCCGCCCGAACGGGCTCCAGATCGAGCGGATGCGGGTGCCGCTCGGCGTCGTGGCGATCATCTACGAGAACCGCCCCAACGTCACCAGCGACGCCGCGGGCATCTGCCTCAAGTCGGGCAACGCCGCGCTCCTGCGGGGCTCGGCCACCGCGCTCCGTTCCAACGTCGCCGTGGCCGAGGTGCTGCGCGACGGCATCGCCAAGGCCGGTCTCCCCGCCGACTGCGTCCAGCTCGTCGACGACGTGCGTCACGAGGCCGCAGTGGAGCTCATGCAGCTCACCGACGTCGTCGACTGCCTCATCCCTCGCGGCGGGCCCGCGCTCATCCAGAGCATCCGCGACAACGCGACCGTGCCGGTGATCATCGACGGCGACGGCAACTGCCACGTGTACGTCGACGCGTCGGCCGACCTCTCCCGTGCCCTCGACATCGTGGTGAACGCGAAGACGCAGCGCCCGAGCGTGTGCAACGCGGCGGAGTCGCTCGTGGTCCACGAGGCCGTGGCCGACACCTTCCTCCCGCGTGTGTGCGACGCGCTCGTCGAGCAGGGCGTGGAGCTCGTCGGCGACGCCGGCGCCCGCGCCCGCATCGCCACCATGGGCGAGGCCACCGACGACGACTTCGCCCGCGAGTTCCTCGACCTGAAGATGAGCGTGGCCGTGGTGCCGTCGCTCGACGACGCCATCGCGCACGTCAACCGCTTCAGCTCCGGGCACACCGAGGCGATCCTCACCAACGACCTCTCGGCGGCGCGCCGGTTCACCACCGAGGTCGACTCCGGCACGGTGGTCGTCAACGCGTCCACCCGCTTCACCGACGGCTCGGAGTTCGGCTTCGGCGCCGAGATCGGGATCTCCACCCAGAAGCTCCACGCGCGCGGCCCCATGGCCCTGCGCGAGCTCACCACCTACAAGTACGTCGTCTGGGGCGACGGTCAGATCAGGAACTGAGGGGCACCACCCAATGGCAGAACGTTTCGCTTCGGTCGACGACGTCACCGCGCGCCTGCGCAGTGCCGACTACCTCGCCGACCCGTCCATCTCCGGCGTCGTCTTCCTCGCCGACCGTCTCGAGAAGCCCGTGCTGGTCGAGGGGCCCGCGGGCGTCGGCAAGACCGAGCTCGCCAAGTCGATCGCCGAGATCACCGGCGCCCGGCTCATCCGCCTGCAGTGCTACGAGGGCCTCGACGAGGCCAAGGCGCTGTACGAGTGGAACTACAAGAAGCAACTGCTGCGCATCCAGGTCGACAAGGACGCCGACGCCGACTGGGCGGAGGTCGAGTCCGACATCTTCTCGGAGCCGTTCCTGCTCACCCGCCCGCTCCTCGAGGCCATCCGCTCCGAGGAGCCGGTGGTGCTGCTGATCGACGAGGTCGACCGCGTCGAGATCGAGACGGAGGCGCTCCTGCTCGAGGTGCTCTCCGACTTCCAGGTGTCGATCCCCGAGCTCGGCACCATCAAGGGCAACCAGCAGCGCCCGATCGTGCTGCTCACGTCGAACAACACCCGTGAGCTGTCCGAGGCGCTCAAGCGTCGTTGCCTCTACCTCCACATCGACTACCCGGAGATGGAGCGCGAGAAGGAGATCGTGCGCGTGCGCGTGCCCGAGATCGACGACGCGCTCGCCGACCAGGTGTCGCGCGTGGTGCGTTCGATCCGCGCGCTGGAGATCAAGAAGGCGCCGTCGATCTCGGAGACGATCGACTGGGCCCGCACGCTCCTCTACCTGGGCAAGAACGACGTCACGCCCGAGGTGATCGGCGAGACGCTGCACGTGCTGCTCAAGTACCAGTCCGACATCGTGAAGGCCCGCAAGGAGCTGCAGGTCCCCGATGGTGCCGGCACGGTCTGACGGCCGGATCGCGAACGTGCCCACGCCCGCTCCCTCCGCGCTGGGGGAGAACCCGACCCTGCTCGACTTCCTGCAGGGGTTCGTGCACGAGCTGCGCACCGCCGGGCTCCCCGTCTCGATGACGGAGAACCTCGACGCGATGCGCGCGCTCGAGCACGTCGACATGGCCGACCGCGACACGTTCCGCGCGGTGCTGCAGGCCACGCTGGTCAAGCACTACCGCCACGAACGCACCTTCGGCACCGTCTTCGACGTCTACTTCTCGCTGTTCAGTGCGGGGATCGGCGAGGACGAGCTCGGCGAGTTCGGCGAGATGGACGAAGCCGGCATGGACGGCACCATCAGCGCGCCGGGCCAGGGGCAGGGCACGCCGATGTCGCGCGAAGAGCTCGCGGCGATGTTGCTCAAGGCGCTCCAGAACCAGGACCGCGACGCGATGCGCAGGCTGGCGGCCGCGGCGGTGGCGCAGTTCGCGGGCATGGAACCGGGCCGCCCCGTCGGCGGCACCTACTACCTGTACCGCACGCTGCGGCAGCTCGACCTCGACGACCTGCAGGCGCGCCTCATGGGCGAGGCGCGTGAGGCCGGCGAGTTCCAGGAGGGTGAGCTGGCCGACCGGCTCGCGGCCGAGGAGTTCCAGGCCCGGCTGCGCGAGCTCAAGGAGATGATCGAGGAGGAGATCCGCCGCCGGCTCGTCGCCGACCGCGGTGTGGAGGCGATGGCGCGCACGTTGCGCAAGCCGCTCCCCGAGGACATCGAGTTCATGCACGCCTCGCGCGACGAGATGATCGCGTTGCAGCGCGCGGTGTACCCGTTGACCCGCGCGATGGCGGCGCGGCTCGCGCAACGGCGGCGTCGTCGTCACCGCGGGCACCTCGACTTCCGCAAGACGATCCGCGAGTCGCTGTCGTACGGCGGTGTGCCCGCGGAGCCGAAGTTCAAGAACCCGCACCCGTCGAAGCCGGAGATCATGGTGATCGCCGACATCTCCGGGTCGGTGGCGAGCTTCGCCCGCTTCACGCTGATGTTCGTGTACGCGATGTCGAGCCAGTTCTCGAAGGTGCGGTCATGGGTGTTCATCGACGGCATCGACGAGGTCACGCGCTACTTCGCCGAGTCGGAGGACGTGCTCGAGGCGGTGCAGCGCGTCAACAACGAGGCCGACGTCGTGTGGGTCGACGGCCACTCCGACTACGGCCACGCGTTCGACGTGTGGCACCAGCGGCACCACACCGAGGTCACGCAGAAGACGTCGGTGATCCTCCTCGGTGACGCTCGGAACAACTACCACGCGTCCGAGGCGTGGGTGGTCGAGGAGATGGCCAAGCGCGCCCGCCACGTGTACTGGCTCGATCCCGAGCCCCGCGGCTACTGGGACACCGGCGACTCCATCGTCTCCGACTACGCGAAGTTCTGCGACGGCGTCTTCGAGGTCCGCAACCTCCGCCAGCTCCAGCAGTTCGTGGAACACATCGCCGAAGGTTGACTCCTCCCACGCAGGTTGCGTCACCAAACCAGGCATGAGCGGGTCTGCTGACGCAACCTCGGAGATTCGACCCCCCATCTCCTGCGCCGCGGCATGCTGTGCGCATGTCGAGTCAGCGGAGTGACGGGTCGAATTCCCGATTCGAGCGCCCGGTCACCGCGAGCGCACTGTTCGCGACGCGTGAGATGCGCCTCCGTTACCCCGGTGAGGTCGAAGTCTCTCGCGAGGGCACCGATGAGGGACAGGGGCGTGGTTTCGACCTGGCGGATCTCTCGGCCGGCGCCGATCGCACCATTGCGGCTCCGGATCCCGCCATGGCCATCGTGACCTGGTTCGCGGGCGAACTCACGCGGCTCGACTGGACCGACGAGAGCGACGGATGGCTGCGGCGGGACCCGGGTGAGGTGTTCTTCGCTCGCGTCGAGCGGGATCGAGGAACCTCCCGTGTGGGGTCGATGCTTGAGAACGCCGAGGCCCGTCGAATCCAAGAGGAGTTCGAGGACGCTCTCTACCAAGGAGTGCCCGGGACGTGGTCGATCGTGACGCTGTTCTACACGGTGGCCCCGGATCCGGATGCGGGACAGGTGTGAGCCGACCTCCCGCGCAGGTTGCGTCACCAAACCAGGTATGAGCGGGTCTGCTGACGCAACCTCGGGTGGGCGTGAGTGGCGTGTGGTACAACGCCTCGATGGCTGATCATGCGCTGACGTTCGGGGTGTTCGTGCCCCAGGGCTGGAAGATGGAGCTCTCCTCCATTGACGACCCGAAGGCCAAGTGGGCCAAGGCGGTCGAGGTCGCGCAGCTCGCCGAGGAGCTCGGCTTCGACTCGCTGTGGGTCTACGACCACTTCCACAACGTGCCGGTTCCCGCGCACGAGGCGATGTTCGAGTGCTGGACGACGATGGCCGCCATCAGCCAGGTCACCTCGCGCATCAAGCTCGGTCAGATGGTCGGGTGTGCGCCGTACCGGAACCCCGCGCTGCTGGCCAAGATCACCTCGAACATCGACGTGATGTCGGGGGGCCGGCTCATCTGGGGCATCGGCGCGGGCTGGTACCAGCACGAGTTCGACGGCTACGGCTACGAGTTCGCGTCGGCCGCCGACCGGATCCGGGTCCTGCGGGAGACCGTCGAGATGGTGAAGGCCCTGTGGACCGAGCCCGACGTCACGTACGAGGGCACGCACTTCACCCTGCAGGGCGCGCAGTGCGACCCGAAGCCGCTGCAGCAGCCCCACCCCGAGGTGCTGATCGGCGGCGGCGGCGAGCAGCTCACGCTGCGGGTGGTCGCCCGTCACGCCGACACTGCCAACTTCGGTGGCAAGCCGCACGAGTGGCAGCACAAGGCCGAGGTGCTCCAGCAGCACTGCCGTGACGTCGGCCGCGACTACGACGAGATCCGCAAGACGATCTCGCCGGAGGTGTTCATCCGCGAGACCGAGGCGGAGATCGAGGCCGCGGGATCGAGGTCCTTCTACGGCGAGCCGGCCGATTCCTGGCGGGCCGGGAACCTGGTCGGCACACCCGAGCAGGTGGCGGAGAAGATCAACGGCTACGTCGAGCTCGGCTGCACTGGGTTCTACCCGTGGTGCAGCGACTACCCCGACACCGAGACGCTCCGCCTCTTCGCCCAGGTCGCCGACAACCTTCGCTAGGCGCGCCTCGACTTGTACTGCTCGATCGCCAGGTGGTGGTCGACGATGGGGGCGGGGTAGTCGTAGGCGCGCCGCACGTTGGCGTCGGGCTCGTGCACCGCGCCGCCCTTCACCGCGACGAGCTCGGGCACGTAGCGACGCACGTACTCGCCGTCGGGGTCGAAGCGCTTCCCCTGCACGGTGGGGTTGAAGATGCGGTGCGGGTTGGTGTCGGTGCCGGTGCCCGCGACCCACTGCCAGTTGAGGTTGTTGTTGGCGAGGTCGCCGTCGAGGAGCAGGTCGAGGTAGTGGCGCGCACCCGCGCGCCAGTCGACGTAGAGGTCCTTGGTGAGGAACGACGCCACGATCATGCGCGCCCGGTTGTGCACGAAGCCTTCCTGCGCGAGCTGGCGCATCCCCGCGTCGACGACCGGGTAGCCGGTGCGACCGGCCTTCCACGCCGCGAGGGTGTCGGGGTCGACGTTCCAGCGGTCGCCGCGCTCGCGGTAGTCGTTCCACGCGGCGTCGGGTCGGGCCGCGAGGATCTGTGTGTAGAAGTCGCGCCAGCACAGTTGGCGGAGGAACGGCTCGGCGCCCTCGCGCCCGGCGCACGCGGCGGCGATCTCGCCCGGTGACACCGTGCCGAAGTGCAGGTGCGGCGACAATCGTGACGTGGCGTCGCCCGGGAGGTCGTCGTGGCGCTCGTCGTAGGACCGCAATCCGGCGTGCACCCACTCGTCGAGCAGGCGGTGGGCCGCGGTGGTGCCACCGCCAGGCTGCTGTCCAGGGCGGCCGCCGCTCACGAGGTCGGCGAGCGCAGGCGGCGCGCCGGTGTCGAGGCCGGGCGGCAGCGCCAGCTTCGACGGTCGCTTGGCGAGCGGGCAGATCTCGGTGGCGACCCCACTTGCGCCAGTACGGCGTGAACACCTTGTAGTGGTCGTCGCCGTCGCTCTTGCCGGGGTCGCAGCGCGCCCGGTTCGACGACGGTGACGCCCGGCGTCACGTCGGCGCGGAAGCCATGCGTCACCCCTGCGCGCAGTGCGCGATTCGCGTCGCTGCGCGAACGCGCTCACGTCGCCGCTCACGTGCACGCTGGTCGCATCCGTCGCGCGCACGACTTCGACGACCTGCTCGACCCAGTCGCCGCGCCGCACCACCAGCGCGGCGCCGAGCGTGCGCAGCTGCGCGTCGAGGTCGGTGAGCGACTCGAGCGGGAAGCCGGTGCGGTTCGGCCGGTTGAACGCCGACCCGAGGATCGCGTCGTCGAACACGAACAACGGCACGACGGTGTCGCCGTCGCACCGCGGCCCAGCGAGTGCAGGCTGGTCGTCGGCGCGCAGGTCGCGCGTGAAGACCACGACAGCGGTACTCATGGGATGGAAGCTAGGACACGAGTGACCAGAGCCGGTCGGCGATGCCGGCCAGCGCGAGCAGCTGCGCCTGCTCGCGGCGGCGGAACGTGGCCAGCAACTCACGAGCAGCACCGTCGTGGTCGGGGAGCGCGGCGAGAGCGAGGTCGTCGAGGCCGGTGGTGCCGTCGGCCACCTTCGGGGGCACGGAGAACCCGGCGACGAGGCCTCGATCATGCCCGGCTCCATCGTCGGCTCACCGGCGGTGGTGACGAACTCGCCACCCGACACGAGCACGCTCCAGGCCGGCGAGGAACCTCGGCGCGGATGTGGTCGACGAGCACCTGCTGCAGCTCCGGCGCGCTGCCGCGCTGGCGAGCGACGCCGCCGACTCGAGGGCGTCGAGGCGCGGGTCGGGGAAGCTCCCGATCGTGCGCACCTCCTCCACCTTGGTGCCGTCGACCTCGAGGATCTCGCGCACGAGCAGGTCGAGCGACACCGACGGCACCCAGCAGCACGGCGAACTCGTCGACCGCGACGCCGTCGCCCTGCTCCAGCACGTCGATGCCGACGATGTCGCCGTCGACGGCACCGATGCGCGACGCGACGAGACCGAGCGCACCGGGACGGTCGGGCAGCCCACACCCGGACGAGGACGTGCGGGGTTCTCCTCATGTGACCAGCCTACGGAGCCAGATGGCGCGAATGTTTCGGACGGGGGACGGACGGGTGAAGCGCAGCGTCCCCGTAGACTCACGCTCCGTGGGCGAAGGGACCGGCAGACCCGAACGGATCGGCGTGTACGGCGGCACCTTCGACCCCGTGCACGTGGGCCACGTCGTGGTCGCCACCGAGTGCCGCAGCGCCCTCGGCCTCGACCGGGTGCTGCTCGTCGTGGCGGGCGACCCGTGGCAGAAGCGGGGCAAGGTCGTCGCCGACGCCCCCACCCGCCTCCTGCTCACTCGGGCGGCGGTCGAGGGCATCACCGGCGTGGAAGCCTCCGACGTCGAGATCGTGCGGGGCACCGCGTCGGTCACCGCCGACACGCTCGAGGACCTCGCCGGGCCGCACCGTGAGCTCTTCCTGATCCTCGGCGCCGACGCCGTTGCGAACATGGGCACCTGGCGTCGCCTCGACGACACCCGCGACCTCGCCACCGTCGTGGTCGTCGAACGCGCCGGCGACCAGCACGCGTCCCCGCCCGGCCCTGGCTGGCAAGTGGAGCGAGTGAGCATTCCCCGCCTCGACGTCTCGTCCAGCGAGATCCGGGAACGCCTGGCGAACGGACGGCCGATCGACGGCCTCGTGCCCTCCGAGGTCGTACGCGAGATCGCCGCGCACGGCCTCTACACTGACCCTCGATGACCGCGCCGACCCCTGACTCCGTCCGCCGGGCCGGGGTCGCCGCGCAGGCCGCCGCCGACAAGAAGGGCACCGACATCGTCGTGCTCGACGTCGGCGAGATCATCTCGATCACCGAGGTGTTCGTGCTCGTCAGCGCCACCAACGTGCGCCAGGTCCGCACGATCGTCGAGGAGATCGAGCTCACGCTCAAGATCGTCGACGACGAGGGCCCCCGCGCCGTCGAGGGCCTGGCCGACGCCTCCTGGGTCCTCATGGACTACGGCGACATCATCGTCCACGTCTTCCTCGACGAGACGAGGGACTTCTACGACCTCGACCGCCTGTGGAGTGACGCGACCCGGATCGACTGGGAACCCGAACCCTCCGCGATCCAGGCCCAGTAGCAAGGTTCACCATCCGTCGCATCGGCGACCCTGTACAGGGTCGCCGGCGACGGAACCGGTCGCCGCAGGCGCATTCGAGCCTCACGGGCGCAGCCCGTGGGCGCTGACCGCGCCGAGGACGAGCCGGTGCAGGCGTCGGTGGCCCGGGACGCAGAACCGCTAGAGGTACGGCCGCATGAGGACGCCCCGCTCGAGGAGTCCCTCTTTGAGCTCGTGGACGCCGACGTTCCGGTCCAGCCTCGGGCTGTAGAGGATGCTGCTGATGATGGCGGCGGAGGCGCCGCCCGAGGTGAGCCCGTCGGCGATGTGGTCGACGTTGCCGGCGCCGCCCGACGCGATCACGGGCACGTTCACCGCGTCGGCGACCATGCGGGTGATGTCGAGGTCGTAGCCCGACGCGGTGCCGTCCTTGTCGATGCTGTTCACCACGATCTCGCCGGCGCCGAGGTCCTCGCCGCGGCGCACCCAGTCGATGGCGTCGAGGCCGGTCGCGAGACGCGCGCCGTCGATGAACACCTCGTAGCCGCTCGGGATGCCGTCGCGGATGCCGACGTGCTTCACCTGGGTGCTGAGCACCACGCACTGGCGGCCGAACGCGGCGGCGCCGTCGCGGATGATCTCGGGGTTGCGCACCGCCATCGAGTCGACGGAGATCTTCTCGGCGCCGGCCTTGAGCACCTCGAACATGTCGTGCACGTCGCGGATGCCGCCGCCCACGGTGAACGGCACGAACACGTGGTGGGCGACGCGGCGCACGGTGTCGAGGTCGATCTTGCGCTTCTCGGCGCTGGCCTTGATGTCGTAGAAGACGATCTCGTCGATCTGGTCGGCGTAGAGCGTCTGCGCGAGCTCCTCGGCGGGCGCGACGTCGATGTTGTCCTGGAACTGCTGCGCCTTCGTGACGCGGCCGTTCACCACGTCGAAGCAGGCGATGAGTCGTTTGGTGAGCATCGCGGGCTACTTCCTTCCCGCCGAGCCCGTACCGTCCCAGGTGGCGAAGTTGCGGAGGAGCGAGAGGCCGAGCTCTCCGCTCTTCTCGGCGTGGAACTGCGTGGCGAGCACGTTGCCGCGGTTGACGACCGAGCAGAACTCCTGGCCGTACTCGGTGACGCCGAGCGCGTCGGCGGGGTCGGTGGGCACGCAGTAGTACGAGTTCACGAAGTAGAAGTGCCCCTCGGACGGGACGCCTGCCGTGACGGGGTGGTCGCGCGTGAAGCGCACGGAGTTCCACCCGATCTGCGGGACGCGGTCGGTGTCGGGGAAGCGCCGGACCGTGCCGGGCACGAACCCGAGGCAGTCGACGTCGCCCTCCTCGCTGTGGTCGAAGAGCACCTGGAGGCCGATGCAGATGCCGAGGAACGGCACCCGGTCGCCGAGCACGCGGTCGCGCAGGGCGCCGACGAGGTCCTGCTCCTCGAGCGAGTCGATGGTGGCCCGGGCCGCGCCGACGCCGGGGAGCACGATGCGCTCGGCGGCGGCCACCTCGGCGGGCGTGTCCACCAGCCGGCAGTCGAGGCCGAGATGCTGCAAGGCGTACATCACGCTCGGTGCGTTGCCGGCCCGGTAGTCGATGACGGAGATCATGCGGGGCCGAGGGTAGCGAAGGGCCTCCCGGGCGCCCGAAGGGATTCCCGTGCCGGGTACGACGCCCGATGGGTTCCCGTGTGGCCACTTTGGCCCGGTGCCGCCACTCCAGCAACAGGGGCAACTACCGTAACGGGCTCAACCGGGCGGCCGCGCCTCCCGATCTCCTTCTTGACCATGCAGAAGCGTCGATTCCCCTTCCTCGCCGCCGTGCTCGCCCTCGCGGTGGGGCTCGCCGGCTGCCTCCCGCCGGCACCGCCGCCCAGCGACGGCTCGCCCGGCTCCGCCGGAGTCCCGGTGATGGGCCAGGCGCGCCTCACGGCCGACCAGCTCGTCGCGTACTACCTGGCCAAGGACCCGTCGACGCTGCCGTACCGCGCCACGGGCGCGACGCTCCAGCAGCTCGCGCAGATGTACATCGACGAGGGCAACCGCTACAACGTCCGCGGCGACATCGCCTTCGCGCAGTCGATCGTCGAGACCGCGTGGTTCAACTTCCCGGACTACGGGATGGTCCGCACCTACAACAACAACTTCGCGGGCATCGGCGCGTGCGACTCGTGCGGCAACGGCTTCCAGTTCTCGAGCGCGCTGGCCGGCGTGCGGGCGCAGATCCAGCTGCTGCGCAACTACGCCGACATCAACTCGCGCGTCACCAACATCCCCGACCCGCCCGTCCCCGAGCTGTGGGGCTCCAACCCGTCGACGGCGTCGTACAACTTCGACCACTACTTCGCCAAGGGCAAGGCGCCGCTCTGGAACAACATGGGGAACGGCAACTGGGCGACGGCCCCCGACTACGCGACCGTGGTCATCCGGGTCTACAACCAGATGCTCACCTTCAACGGCCTGCCCGGCCAGTGCCCGGCCGACGGCCTCACGTTCGGTCCGCTCACCGACGCCGGCCCGTGCCCGGTGAGCCTGCGCCAGCCCGGGCGCGCGGTCGCGGCCACCCCGCTCGGCGGTTACTACGTCATGAACGGCGACGGCACCGTCACGGCGTACAACGGCGCGCCGGCGCTCGGGTCGCCGCCGAAGTTCGGTTCCGACCTCGCCCGCGACCTCGCGGTGATGCCCGACGGCCAGGGGTACGTGGTGCTCACCGCGGTGGGCATCCTCTACAAGTTCGGCTCTGCCGCGGATCCCGCGAACCTCGGCAGCCTGTCGTTCCCGTACGCGCCGGGCCAGGACATCTACCGGTCGATTGCGATCATGCCCGACGGCAAGGGCTACCTGATCGTCGACGGCAACGGGAACCTGTCCGGCTACGGGAGCGCTGCGCCGCTCGTGGCGTACGGGCACCCGTCGTGGCCCGACGACCACGCCCGTTCCGTCGCGGTGATGCCCGACGGCAAGGGTTACGTGATCCTCGACAACTGGGGCACGGTCTGGAAGTACGGCAGCGCGACGCAGGGCCTCGTCGGCAGCGGCTCCACGAAGTTCTGGGGCGCCGACTTCGCACGCGACATCGTGATCGTGAACGTGTTCGGCACCGGCTTCGGCTACTACGTGCTCGACTCGTACGGCAACGTGTTCAACACCGCGTCGCTGCCGGCCGTCACCAACCCGCTCGCACAGCTGTTCGCCGACCGTTGGCGGTCGATGACGATCGTCGGCGGCAAGCCGCTCGTCGTCCGCAACGACGGCATCACCGCGCAAACCCGCGCGAGCTAGCAGGAGGCGAGCGCCCGCGGCGCAGGTATCCTGCGCCGCAGCGAGCCGGGGCCCGAGCGGCCCGGCGCCCAGCGCCGAGAGCGGATCAGATGGTGACGACGGAGCGGAGCACCTCGCCGCGCTCCATCTTGTGGAACGCGTCCTCCACTTGGTCGAGGGCGATGGTCTCGCTCACGAACCGGTCGAGGTCGAGCCGTCCGTCGAGGTAGAGGTCGATCAGCATCGGGAAGTCGCGCGACGGCAGGCAGTCGCCGTACCACGATGGCTTGAGCGCGCCACCCCGGCCGAAGAACTCGATCATCGGCAGCTCGATCTTCATGTCGGGCGAGGGCACACCGACCTGCACGACCGTGCCGGCGAGGTCACGCGCGTAGAACGCCTGCTCGAGCACCTCGGGACGGCCGACCGCCTCGATGCACACGTCGGCGCCGTTGCCGTCGGTGAGGTCGCGGATGGCCTCGACCGCGTCGACCTCACGCGAGTTGACGGTGTGCGTGGCGCCGAAGTCCTTGGCCCACTCGAGCTTGGCGGGGTCGATGTCGACCGCGATGATCTTGGCCGCACCCGCGAGGCGCGCCCCGGCGATCGCCGCGTTGCCCACGCCCCCGCAGCCGAACACGGCGACGCTGTCGCCGCGGCTCACGCCGCCGGTGTTCACCGCGGCGCCGATGCCGGCCATCACGCCGCAGCCGAGGAGACCGGCGGTCTCGGGCTTCGCGTCGGGGTTGACCTTCGTGGCCTGGCCCGCGGCGACGAGCGTCTGCTCGGCGAACGCGCCGATGCCGAGGGCGGGGGAGAGCTCGGTGCCGTCGGTGAGCGTCATCTTCTGCGTGGCGTTGAACGTGGCGAAGCAGTACCACGGGCGGCCGCGCAGGCAGGCGCGGCACTGGCCGCAGACCGCCCGCCAGTTGAGGATCACGAAGTCGCCGGGCGCGAGGTCGGTGACGTCGGGGCCGACCGACTCGATCGTGCCCGCGGCCTCGTGGCCGAGCAGGAACGGGAAGTCGTCGTTGATCGCGCCTTCCCGGTAGTGGAGGTCGGTGTGGCACACGCCGCACGCCTGCACGTTCACCCGCACCTCGCCCGGGCCCGGGGCGGGGACGACGATGTCGACCACCTGCACCGGCTGGCCCTTGCCCAGCGCCACCACACCCTTGACCGTGTTCGCATCTGCCATGCGGGTGTTTCTACCGCATCCGCGTGTGCAACGCTGTGCCCGCCGGACGACAAATGGGGACGAGATGGCCTGTGACACGTTCGTGATCTTCGGGATCACCGGGGACCTGGCGAGGGTGATGACCTTCCGGTCGCTGTACCGCCTGGAGCGGCGCGAGATGCTCGACTGCCCGATCGTCGGCGTGGCCGTCGACGACTGGACCATGGACCAGCTCTCGCAGCGGGCGCGCGACTCCATCGTCGCCACCGGCGAGGAGCTCGACGAGAAGGTGTTCGCCCGGCTCATGGGACGCTTCTCCTACGTCTCGGGCGACTTCAACGACGCCGGCACCTACGAGAAGGTCGGCGCGGCCATGCAGGGTGCGCAAGAGCCGGTCTTCTACCTGGAGATCCCGCCGTCGCTGTTCGCCACGGTGATCAAGGGCCTCTCGGAGGCGAAGCTCACGACGAACGCGAAGGTCGTGGTGGAGAAGCCCTTCGGTCACGACCAGGCGTCGGCGCGTGCGCTCGCCGACGAGCTGCACCGCTACATCGACGAGTCGCAGCTCCTGCGCATCGACCACTACCTCGGGAAGATGGGCCTCGAGGAGGTGCTGTTCCTCCGGTTCGGCAACACGTTCCTCGAGCCGATCTGGAACCGCAACTACGTGAAGTGCGTGCAGATCACGATGGCCGAGAGCTTCGGCGTCGACGACCGCGGTCACTTCTACGACCCGGTCGGTGCGCTGCGTGACGTCGTCGTGAACCACCTCATGCAGGTGGTGGCGGCCACCGCGATGGAGCCGCCGGCCGGCGGGGACCCGCAGACGCTGAAGGATGCGCAGACGGCGCTGTTCAAGGCGGTGCGTCCGGCCGACCCGAAGCACTACGTGCGCGGGCAGTACGACGGCTACCTCGACGTCGACGGCGTCGCCAAGGACTCCACCACGGAGACGTTCGCCGCGCTGCGGCTCGAGATCGAGAACTGGCGCTGGTACGGCGTGCCGTTCTTCATCCGCGCGGGCAAGAAGCTGGCGGCGACCGAGACCGAGGTGCGGGTGGTCTTCCACGACCCGCCGAAGCTCGGGTTCGGCCTCAGCGGCGCGCGCTCCGAGCCCGACCAGATCGTGATCCGGCTCGACCCGCACACCGGCATCCGCTTCCACCTCGAGGCGCGCCGCGCCGACGCGGTGGCGGCACGACCGATCAACCTCGAGATGGAGTTCGCCGACCAGGGTGGTGAGGGCGCCACGCCCTACGAGGTGCTGCTGCACGCGGCGATGACCGGCCAGACCGTGCGCTTCACCCGCCAGGACACGGTGGAGGAGGAGTGGCGGGTGATGCAGCCGCTGCTCGACGCGCCGCCGCCGGTCGTGAGCTACGCGCCGGGTTCGTGGGGTCCCGACACCACGAAGTTGCTGGGTGACTGCCACCCGTGGCGCGGGCCGTGGATCGCGGGCGGGTCGGGGCCGTCGACCTGACGCGGGTCGTCAGCCGTCGACGCGCAGCACCGCGCGCACGCCGCGGTGGTCGGAGCCCAGCGGCGGGAGCACCTCGGTGTGGAGCGCCCGCACCTGCGGGCTCACGAGGATGTGGTCGATCTGGCTGTGCGGGCGGCTCGCCGGCCAGGTGCGGCCGCGCACCGTGCGCTTCCACCCCGGCATGAACGTGCTCACACCCGGGCCCCAGAAGTTGTGGTCGCCCGCGACCACGGCGGGGCGCGCCTGCGACGGCAGCTGCTTGGCGAGGCGGCGCATCTGGACGGGCGGGCCGTAGGGGAGACGTGAGGTGAGGTGCACGCCGACGACGTCGACCGTGGTGCCGCCGACGTCGACCTCGAGGTGCAGTGCGCCGCGCTCGGGGGTGAAGTCGCCCGGCACCATGCCGACCGCCAGCCGGCCGACCGCACGGCTCGGCAACTTGGAGATCACCGCGAGACCGACCGCTCCACTCCCCGTGCCGTCGCGGCGCACCTGCGGCCACGGGTCGAGGTGCGCGCGCCCGAAGGTCAGCTCGTGCACGGTGGCACCGAGCTCGCCGGCCACCTGCGCGGCCGCCGAACGCTCGCCGTCGGCGGCGTACGACTCCTGCACCACGATCACGTCGGCGTCGAGGTCGCGCAGCACCCCGGCGAGGTCATAGGGCGCGCACACGCCGTTGCGGCGCGCCTGGAGCCCGGCGTGGCAGTTGAAGCTGACCAGGGTGAACTCGGGCACGGCGCGACGGTAGGCGGCGCTACACGGCGGGCAGCGTCACGGTGAACCGGGCGCCACCCAGCGGCGAGTCGTCGATCACGACGGTGCCGTGGTGGCTCTCCACGATGCCCTTCACCAGCGCGAGACCGAGACCGAGGCCGCCGGCGTCGCGGGCGCGACCCTCGTCGAGCCGCGTGAAGCGCTCGAACACGCGGGCTCGGTCCTCGGGGGCGATGCCCGTGCCGTCGTCGTCGACGCAGAGCACGACCTCGTCACCGGGCTCGTCGGTCGTCAGCGTGACCGCGACCTTCGACGTCGCGTGACGCGCTGCGTTGTCGACCAGGTTGCGCACTGCGCGCGACAGCTGGTCCTCGCGGCCGTGGACGCGACCGGCGAGCACCTTGGTGGTGTCGACCGGCACGCGGCGCGGCGTGATCACGAGGTCGGCGACGACGTCGTCGAGGTCGACCTCGGGCAGCGTGTCGAGCGGCAGCGGCGCCTCGGCCTCGTCGAGACGCGCCAGCTCGAGCAGTTCGGCGACGGTGTCCTCCATGCGCTCGTCCTCGGCGAGGACGCGGCGCGCGATCTCGGGCCAGTCCGTGCTGTCCTCGTTGCGCAGGGCGACCTCGAGGTTGGCGCGGATCGACGCGAGCGGCGTGCGCAGCTCGTGCGACGCGTCGGACACGAACTGGCGTTGCTTCTGCGTGGACGTCTCGAGGCGCGTGAGCATCGCGTTCATCGTGCGGGCGAGGCGGCCGACCTCGTCGTCGGTGTCGGGCTCGGGCACTCGGCGGTGCATCGTGGTGCCGGTGATCTCCTCGGCCTCGAGCCGGATCGCCTCGACCGGGCGCAGCGCCCGCCCGGTGAAGTACCAGGTGGCGAGGCCCATGAGGATGACGAGGCCCGGCACCGCGAGCAGGAGCGCGCGGGTGACGGAGTTGACGGTGTCGTCGACCGATGCGAGCGATTGCTGCGCGACGAGCGTGATGTTGCCGGCGGTGGTCTGGATCTGACGCTGCGCGTTCTCGAAGCCGGCGTCGCGCGGCGGGGCGGCCGAGTAGTAGTGCAGCTGCCCGTCGGGGCCGGTGACGCAGCAGTAGATCTGCCGGTTCTGGCCGGGGCTCTGGAACTCGCCGCGGTCGATCGCGGACTGCAGCTGCGTCTGCAGCTGGTCGAGCTGGCGCTGGTTGGTGGCCTGGATGCTGTCGTTCAGGTTGTTGCGTACGAGCGCGACCAGGCCGAACGCGACCGCGCTGATCGCGATCGCGAACGCGAGCGTGGCCACCACCGTGATGCGTGCGCGCACGGTGCGCGGCCAGAAGTGGAACGAACGGTGTCGTTCCGGTGCGGCCCGCGAGGGCGCGAACAGTTCGGTCATCGACGGCTACTCGTCGCCGACGAGCCGGTAGCCAACGCCGCGCACGGTCCTGGATCGACTCCGCGCCGAAGGGCGCGCGTCGATCTTCTTGCGCAGGTAGCCGACGTACACCTCGACGACGTTGGGGTCGCCGGCGGTCGATGCCCACACGTGGTCGAGGATCTCGGCCTTCGGCACGACGTTGCCGTCCTTGCGCACGAGGTACTCGAGCAGCGCGAACTTCGCGGGCGGTGAGGCGGATGTCGGTGTCGTTGCGCTTCACGCGCCGTGCGCCCGGGTCGAGCTCGAGCGTGCCGACGGTGAGCACGGTCGGCCGCGGCAGCTCGCCGCCGCGCCGGATGGCGCGGAGGCGGGCGAGCAACGCCACGAACGAGAACGGCTTCGAGAGGAAGTCGTCGGCGCCGGTGTCGAGCGCCTCGGCCTCGTCGTACTCGCCGTCCTTCGCGGTGAGGATCAGGATCGGCACCCACACGCCTGGTCCCGCAGCGTGCGGCAGACCTTGTAGCCGTGCATGCCGGGGAGCAGCACGTCGAGCACGATAGCGTCGTAGCTGCCCTCCTGGAAGCGCCAGAGACCGTCGTTGCCGTCGTGGCTCACGTCGACGTCGAAGCCCTCGGCCGCAAGCCGTCGGCGTCCGCGGCGGCCAGCAGTTCCTCGTCCTCGACGACCAGTACACACGTAGCTGGAATTGTGCCGGAACCGGGGCCTGATGACGACCTCGGGGCTCAGGTCACTCTCAGAGGCGCTCGGGGTAATTCGGCCCGCCCGGGAGGGCAGGTGCCCGGGAAGCACGCCGGGGAGCGCCGGGGAGCGCCGGGGTGCGCAGAGCGGGCCGTCGGGCCCGGTATGGTTCGAGCGAGCACACCCCGCGCCTGCCTCTTGTGGCCAGGGACCGCTCGCGGGTCGACCTTCATCGCTCGATACCACCAACTGTCCTGCAGCGAGGGCTGACCCACCGCCACACGCACGGATCCGACCGTGGCGGCCAACCCCGTACCGCAGTTGACACGAGAATCGAGCACTTCCCATGACCAAGTCCTTCGCGGAGCTCGGCCTCCCCGCCGAGATCGTGGCGGCCCTCGCCGCCCAGGGGATCGACGCCCCCTTCGCCATCCAGCAGCTCACGATCGAGGACGCCCTCGCCGGGCGGCGTCCTCGGCGAGGCCAAGACCGGCTCGGGCAAGACCCTCGCCTTCGGCCTGCCCACCCTCGCCCGCATCACCGAGGCATCGCCCGGTCGGCCGCGGCCTCGTGCTCGTGCCCACGCGCGAGCTCGCCACGCAGGTCACCGAGGCGCTCGCCCCGCTCGGCAAGAAGCGCGGCGTGTCGGTGCGCGCGGTGTACGGCGGGGTGTCGATGGACCCGCAGATCGACGCGCTGCGCAAGGCGTCGACATCGTGGTCGGCACGCCGGGCAATATATCCCGACCTCATCGAGCGCAAGGAGCTGGCCGGTCGCGGGAGATCGAGGTGCTCGTCGTCGACGAGGCCGACCGCATGGCCGACATGGGCTTCATGCCGCAGGTGCAGAAGATCCTCTACGGCGTGAAGGGCAAGCACCAGACGATGCTGTTCTCCGCCACGCTCGACGGCCAGGTGAAGCGTCTCGTCGACCGCTACATGGAAGACCCCGTGTACCACGAGGTCGAGGACAGCGAGCCCACCGTCGACCAGATGGACCACCTGTTCTTCATGGTCCACCAGATGGACAAGGTGAAGGTCGCGGCGTCGATCATCAAGGGCGCCAACCGCACGCTGCTGTTCGTGCGCACGAAGCGCGGCGCCGACCGCCTGGTCGAGCAGCTGCGCCGCGAGGGCGTGCGCGCCGGCGCGATCCACGGTGACCTGCGCCAGGGCGCGCGTGAGAAGGCGCTCGCCGACTTCACCGACGGCAAGGTGCATGCCCTCGTCGCCACCGACGTCGCGGCGCGCGGCATCCACGTCGACGGCGTCGACGTCGTGATCCACTACGACCCGTCGATGGACGAGAAGGACTACCTCCACCGCTCGGGCCGCACCGCGCGTGCGGGGGAGAGCGGCGTCGCCGTCACCCTGCAGCTGTGGAACCAGGAGAACGAGACCCGCGTGGTGCAGCGCCGCCTCGGGCTGAAGATCCCGGTGGTCGAGGTGTTCTCCAACAACCCTGGCCTCGCCGACCTCACCACCTGGGCCAAGGAACAGGCCGCCGAGTCCGCCTAGGGCGAAACTCTTGTAACTCCGGGGTGGCCGCGTGCCACCATGGGTGCATGTCCGGTCACTCCCGCATCTCGCACCGCGTCGCGTCCATCACCGAGTCCGCCACCCTGGCCGTCGACGCGAAGGCGAAGGCCCTCCAAGCGGCCGGCGAGGACGTCATCGGCTTCGGTGCCGGCGAGCCCGACTTCCCGACGCCGGCGGCGATCGTCGAGGCCGCCGCGGCCGCCTGCGCCGACCCGAGGAACCACCGCTACACGCCGTCGCCGGGCCTGCCCGAGCTGCGCGCCGCGATCGCCGAGAAGACGAAGCGCGACTCCGGCTACGAGGTCGACGCCGCCCAGGTCGTCGTGACCAACGGCGGCAAGCACGCCGTCTACAACACCTTCCAGACGCTGCTCGACGAGGGCGACGAGGTCATCCTCCCCGCGCCCTACTGGACCACCTACCCCGAGGCGATCAAGCTCGCCGACGGCGTGCCCGTCGACGTGTTCGCGCCGGCCGAGGCCGACTTCCTCGTGACCGTCGACCAGCTCGAGGCCGTGTACACCGGGCGCACCAAGGCGCTGGTGTTCGTGTCGCCCAGCAACCCCACCGGTGCCGTCTACCCGCGCGAGCGGGTGGAGGAGATCGGGCAGTGGGCGGCCGAGAAGGGCGTGTGGGTCGTCACCGACGAGATCTACGAGCACCTCACCTACGGCGGGCACGAGTTCACGTCGCTGCCCACGCTCGTGCCCGAGGCGCGTGACACCACGATCGTGCTCAACGGCGTCGCCAAGACCTACGCGATGACGGGGTGGCGCGTCGGCTGGATGATCTGCCCGATCGACGTCGCGAAGGCCGCCACCAACCTGCAGAGCCACCAGACGTCGAACGTCGCCGACGTGGCGCAGCGCGCCGCGATCGCGGCGGTCGCCGGCGACCTGTCGGCGGTCGACGAGATGCGCAGTGCGTTCGAGCGACGCGGCAAGGTGATGCACGAGCTGCTGGCGGCGATCCCCGGGGTCACCTGCATGGAACCGCAGGGCGCGTTCTACTGCTTCCCGTCCTTCGAGGGGGTGCTCGGGCGCGACTTCGGCGGCCGTCGTGCGGAGACCACCCTCGACCTCTGCGAGATCCTCCTCGACGAGGCCAAGGTGGCGATCGTGCCCGGCGAGGCGTTCGGCGCGCCCGGCTACGCCCGCCTGTCCTTCGCCCTCGCCGACGAGGCACTGGTCGAGGGTGTGGAGCGCATCGCCAAGTTCCTGGGCAACTAGGGCTCGAGCGGCCCGGCCCGACGGGCCGAGAGCGGAGATTGGAAGTGGCGACCGGTAGCCTCGCTGCGATGAAGCGCGTGCTGGTCAGCGAGCAGCTCGCCGCGAGCGGGCTCGAGTCCATGCGCGCGGCGGGGCTGGAGGTCGACTTCCGTCCCGGGCTCTCGCCCGAGGAGCTGCTGGAGGCGGTGAAGGGCGCGCACGCGCTCGTGATCCGCAGCGCCACGCAGGTCACCGCCGAGGTGCTCGAGGCCGCCGACGACCTGATCGTGGTCGGCCGGGCCGGCATCGGCCTCGACAACGTCGACGTGTCCGAGGCCACGCGCCGCGGCGTGATGGTGGTGAACGCGCCGCAGTCGAACGTGTTGTCGGCCGCCGAGCACACCGTCGCGCTGCTGCTCTCGCAGGCCCGCAACATCCCGCAGGCGCACCGCGACCTCACTGCCGGGCAGTGGAACCGCTCCCGGTGGGAGGGCGTCGAGCTGCACAACAAGGTGCTGGCGATCATCGGGCTCGGTCGGGTCGGTGTGCTCGTCGCGCAGCGGCTGCACGCGTTCGGCATGCAGCTCGTGGCCTACGACCCGTACGTGAGCCCCGAGCGCGCCCGTCAGCTCGGCGTGGAGCTCGTGCCCACCGTGGTGGAGGCCGTGGAGCGCGCCGACTTCCTCACCGTGCACCTCCCGAAGACGCCCGAGACCATGGGCCTCATCGACGCCGAGCTGCTCACCCACGCGAAGCCCACGCTGCGCATCGTGAACACCGCTCGCGGCGGGATCATCGACGAAGCCGCGCTGGCCGACGCCGTGCGCGAAGGCCGCATCGCCGGCGCGGCGCTCGACGTGTTCCTCGCCGAGCCCACCACCGAGTCGCCGCTGTTCTCGCTCGACTCCGTCGTCGTCACGCCGCACCTCGGCGCATCCACGGTGGAGGCGCAGGACAAGGCCGGTCAGACCATCGCCGAGCAGGTCGTGCTCGCGCTGCGCGGCGAGTTCGTGCCGTTCGCGGTGAACCTCGCGGCGAGCGAGGCGAACGCCACCGTGCAGCCGTTCATGCCGCTCGCCGAGCGCCTGGGCCGACTCTTCACGTCGGTCGCCGGTGGCACCGTCGACACGCTCGAGGTCTCCTACGAAGGTCAGATCGCCGACTACGACTGCCGCGTGCTCACGCTGTCGGTGCTCAAGGGTGTGCTCGGCCCGGTCGTCGACGAGCCGGTGTCGTTCGTGAACGCGCCGCAGCTCGCCGAGGAGCGCGGACTGGCCGTGCGCGAGACCACGTCGTCGAGCGCGCGTGACTTCGTGAACCTCATCGAGCTGCGGGGAACCATCGCCGGTCGCACCGTGCAGGTGGCGGGCACGCTGTACGGCAAGCAGAACCTGCCGCGCATCGTCGCCATCGACGACTACATCGTCGACCTCGCACCGTCGAGCCACATGCTCGTGGTGCGCAACAACGACCAGCCCGGCATGGTGGGCAAGGTCGGCACGATCGTGGGCAACCACGGCCTCAACATCGAGGAGCTCGACCTCGGCAAGGGCCCGGCGAGCACGTCGCTCATCCTGCTGTCGACCACCGAGTCCGTGCCCGCCGAAGTGGTCACCGAACTGCGCGCCACCGCCGGCATCGTCGACGCCCAGGCCATCGAACTGGATTGAGCTTTTCCTCCAACTTGCGTCACCTGCATCCGCTATCGGGATTCGAACGACGCAACGTCGAGGGGAACTACGTCTTCGACTGCCTCAGGCCGTCGGCCTCGGCGGCTTCGGCGGTGGCGTAGCAGCGGTCGGGCTTGGTGCGGGCGTAGTTGCGGCCACCCTCCACGTGGAAGATGCCGCTCGCGACCTTGGCCTTGACCGGGTATCCGTCGGGACAGGAGCCGTCGTCGTTCGGCTCGACCCATGCCGGGATCGCGTCGGCCGGGTCGCCGTCGGCGAGCTCCGCGGCCTCCGTGACCGACACGGGTGGGGTCGTGCGCACGGGCTGGGGCGGGAAGGGGAACGGCTGCGGCTCCCAGTTGAGCCCGGGCGCCACCTCGCCGGCGCCCCGCTTCGCGTAGGACCGCCACGCCGCGTACCCGAGACCCGCGATCGCGGTCAGGCCGAGCGCACGCTTCACCGACTTCCGCATCCCCCGATTCTCGCGCGGGACTGCCGTGGGGCCCGGCATGGCAACTCCCCGCGGCACACGTGTCGCAACCATTAGCGTCGGGCGCTCATGTCGGGGGAGCAGGCACCGGTCGCAGGGCCGCACATCGAGGGTCGTCAGGTGGAGAAGCGCTTCGGCGACTTCTCCGCGGTGCGCGGTATCGACTTCCGGGTCGAGCCGGGCGAGGCGTTCGGGTTCCTCGGCCCCAACGGCGCGGGCAAGACGTCCACGATGCGCATGATCGCGTGCGTGTCGCAGCCGACGGGCGGCGAACTGCGGGTGCTCGGCATGGACCCCACCACGCAGGGCCCCGACATCCGCGCCCGCCTCGGTGTGGTGCCGCAGGAGGACAGCCTCGACACCGAGCTCACCGTGCTCGACAACCTCATGGTCTACGGCCGCTACTTCGACCTCCCCCGCAACGTCATCCGGCAGCGGGCCGAGGAGCTGCTCGACTTCATGAACCTCACCGACCGGCGCGACGACCTTGTCGACCCGTTGTCGGGCGGCATGAAGCGCCGGCTCACCATCGGCCGCGCGCTGATCAACCAGCCCGACATGATCCTGCTCGACGAGCCCACCACCGGCCTCGACCCGCAGGCGCGGCACGTGCTGTGGGAGCGCTTCTACCAACTCAAGCGCAGCGGCGTCACCATGGTGCTCACCACGCACTACATGGACGAGGCCGAGCAGCTCTGCGACCGTCTCGTGATCATGGACCGCGGCCAGATCGTCACCGAAGGCTCGCCGCGGGAGCTGATCGCGAAGCACGCCACGCGTGAGGTCGTCGAGCTGCGCTTCCACACGCCCGAGGCGCGCGATGCGGTGTTGCCGCAGTTGCAGCGCGTCGGCAAGCGAGTGGAAGCGCTCACCGATCGGGTGCTCGTGTACGTCGACGACGGCGACGTCGTGTCCGACATGGTTGCGGTCGAGGGGCTGCACCCCGAGTCGATCTACGCGCGGCGGGCCACGCTCGAAGACGTCTTCCTGATCCTCACCGGCCGCACGCTCGAGGACTGAGGACCCGCCGTGGCGACTCCGCCCATGATGCGCGTCGTCGAGGGCGAATGGCGCGTGTGGAAGCGCCTGTGGCGCGGCGCGGTGTTCAACACCGTCGTGCAGCCGCTGCTGTTCCTTGCGGCGATGGGGCTGGGTCTCGGCGAGTTGGTCAACAAGGGATCGGGCGGCGGGCTCGACGGCCTCAGCTACCTCGAGTTCATCACGCCCGGCCTGCTCGCGGCGACGGTGATGCTGCAGGCGTCGTACGAGTCGCTGTGGCCGGTGCTCGGTGGCGTGAAGTGGATGAAGACGTTCCATGCTGCGGTCACCACACCCATCGAGTCGCGCGAGCTCTTCGGCGGGCGCGTGATCTGGGTGTGCCTGCGCGGTGCGTTCGCCGCGTCGGTGTTCCTGATCGTGGCGGCGATCCTCGGTGGCGTGCCGTCGCTGTGGGGTGTGTTGGCGATGCCCGCGGCGGTGCTGGGCGCATCGGTGTTCGCGGCGTGGTTGAGCGGCTGGGCGGTGCTGCTCGACAGCGACGTGCCGATGGCGGTGCTCACCCGCGTCGGGCTGTTCCCGCTCTTCATGTTCTCGGGCACGTTCTTCCCGACGAGCCGCCTGCCCGACTGGCTGCAGCCGCTCACGTGGCTGTCGCCGCTGTGGCACACGGTGGAGCTGTGCCGCGCGGCAACCACGGGCAGCCAACCGAGCGCGGGCACCGTGCTCGGACACGTCGCGTTCCTCGTTGCGCTGCTCGCGGTCGGCTGGTGGTGGGGTGGACGTCGCTTCGCGAAGGCGTTGGCGCCGTGAGCGCGACCGAACTGCCGACGACGCCTGCCGCGCCGTGGTCGCAACGCCTCCTTCCGGGTGGGCGCGGCCCGATCGGTCGCGGCTGGCGCATCGTGGAGCGCAACGTCGTCGCGTACTCACGCATGTGGCCGGCGTTCGTCACCGGCGCGCTCGAGCCGCTCTTCTACCTGCTCTCGATCGGCATCGGCGTCGGCGGCCTCGTCGGCGCGATCAAGGTGAACGGGCACACCGTGCCGTACGACCAGTTCGTCGCGCCGGGGCTCATGGCCTCGGCGGCGATGAACGGCGCGGTGCTCGACACCACGTTCAACTTCTTCGTGAAGTTCAAGTACTCGCACACCTACGACGCCATGCTCGCGACGCCGTTGGGGCCGCGCGACGTCGCGGTCGGCGAGGTCACGTGGGCGGTCATCCGCGGCGGCGTGTACTCGACGGTGTTCCTCGTCACGATGGTGGTCATGGGGCTCGCGGCGTCGTGGTGGGCGGTGCTCGCCCTCCCCGCGGCGCTCCTCATCGGGTTCGCGTTCGCCGGCGCCGGCGCGGCCGCCACCACGTACATGCGCACGTGGACCGACTTCGACTACGTGAACCTCGCGATCATCCCGATGTTCCTGTTCAGCGCGACGTTCTTCCCGTTGTCGCAGTACCCGACGGCGTTGCAGTTCGTGGTGAAGCTCACGCCGCTCTACCAGGGCGTCGCGCTCGAGCGTGGGCTGTGCCTCGGGCAACTGCAGTGGACGATGCTGCTCAACGTCGCGTACCTGGTGATCATGGGCGTGCTGGGGATCCGGGTGGCGACCCGTCGCCTCCGGCGCCTGCTCCAGCCCTGATGCTCACCCGGAGTCGTGCCCCGCGACCACCGCGACCCGCTCCGCGGCCTCCACAGGCGCGCCGAGACGCAGCAGTCGTCCGCCGAACGCGATCGAACAGGCCGCGAACCATGCCCATCCGAGGGCGAGTCCGCCGATCACGTCGCTCAGCCAGTGCACCCCGAGCAGCACCCGTGACGCCGCGACCGCGAGGGCCACGAACACCGCGGCACCCGCGAGCACGGACTGCACATTGCGACTCCGGCCCCGACCGAGCACGAGTGCGAACGCGGCGAAGCACGCCGCGGCGCCGGTGGTGTGCCCGCTCGGGAACGACGGACCGAGGGTGTGCGCGATGGGGTTGGCCGTGGGGCGCACCCGATCGACCAGCTCCTTGATCCCGGTCGAGAGCAGCGTCTGACCGATCGCCACCGCGACGAGGAACGCAGGCAGCCATCGGCTCGGCCGACGGATCGTCTCGACCACGAACACCGCGAGCGTCGTGACCACGAGCACGCCGGTGCTGCCGAGCGACGTCACCCGGTTCATGCACCAGGTGGCGAAGTCGGTGGCGTGCTGTTCGCCCCAGTTCTCGAGTGACCGGTCGAACGACAGGAAGCCGGGATGGGTGCGCACGACCAGCGCGAGCACACCGAGCACCAGGCCGCTGATCACGAACACGAGCAGTGCCAGTCCCAGCAACAGTCCGGTGGTGGTGGACGCGTCGAAGCGGCGACCGAGCCGGCGCGCGAGTCCGCGCCGCTCTTCCAGGTGTTCCTCGACGCGCGTGGCGGCACGGTGCGCGGGTCGCGCCGACGCGGGATCCCACGCGGGGTGGCGCCAGACGAGCCATCCGAACGCGGCACCCAGGAGCAGCGCGGGTCCGAGCAGTGCGACGACGACGATCAGCGGGACCTCCGGGGCCGAAATCTCGTGTGGCGAACGCCGAAGCAGGTTTGCCCGGCGCGCAAACGGGTGAAACAAGGGCGCATGAGCACCGGGTCGGGGATGCCACGGAACCAGGGCAGCGCGCGCGGGGCGGCGGAACCGCCAGCCGGAAGCGCGATGTCGACACGTCTCGGAGATGCGCTGCGCGGTGCGCCTCCGCTCGTGGGGACGATTGCGGTCGGGGTGCTCGCATTCGCGGTGACGGCGTGTGTCGCGCTCGTGCTCGGGTCGCTCGTGGAGCACTACGTCGTCGGCGGCACGATCGGATCGTGGGACCATGACGTCGCGAGGTGGTTCGCGGACCGGCGCACGCCCACGTGGAACTCACTGTCGGTGGTGGGGTCGTACCTGGCCGAGACGGTCACGATCGTCGCATTGGTCGTGATCGTCGCGGTGGTGCTCGCCGTGCGGCGCCACTGGTGGCTCGCGGTGTTCGTCGTGACCGCGCTGTGCCTCGAGGCGCTGGTGTACCTGACGGCGACGTTCGTGATCGTGCGCGACCGGCCGGCGGTGCCGCGGCTCGAGGACCTGATCGTCTCCGACAGCTTCCCGTCGGGGCACACGGCGGCGGCGGTGGCGATGTACGGATGCCTGGCCGCGGTGGCGTGGACGCTCAGCCGCACGACTTGGGTGCGAGCGCTGTTCCTGGTCGTCGCCGTGCTGTTCCCGGTGTTGGTCGCGACGTCGCGGGTGTACCGCGGTATGCACAACCCGAGTGATGTGTTGTGCGGCGCGCTGCTCGGCGCGGGTTGCGTGTTCGGCGGCTGGTTGGCCGCCGGGGCCGGCGCGGAACTCGCGGCCCGGGGGGGCCACGAGGCAGAGGAACCGGAGCTGGTGCTCGAACCAGTGGCCGCGGGCGACGGACGGCAGGCGATGGAGGTGATGTCGTGACGTCGATCGCAGTGGTCGCGCACGCAGGTAAGACCCTCGGTGGCGGGTTGGGCGAACTGCGGCGGGTCCTCGCCGCCGAAGGATTCGACGACCCGCCCTGGTACGAGGTGCCGAAGTCGAAGTACGCGCCGAAGGCGGTGGCGAAAGCGCTGAAGGACGGCGCCGACCTGCTCTTCGTGTGGGGCGGCGACGGCATGGTGCAGCGCTGCATCGACGCGGTGGGCGATGCCGACGTCGCGATCGCGATCCTCCCCGCGGGCACCGGCAACCTGCTCGCCCACAACCTCGAGGTGCCGATCGACCTGGAGGCCGCGGTCGCGGTCGGGCTCCACGGCGCGCGGCGACGCATCGACGTGGGCACCGTCAACGGCGAGCGCTTCGCGGTGATGGCGGGCACCGGGCTCGACGCGCTGATGATCCGCGACGCGGACCGCGACCTCAAGGGCCGGCTCGGGCGCGCGGCCTACGTGCTCACCGGCGCCAAGCACCTACGGATGCGGCCGTTCGGCGCACGCATCAAGGTGGACGGCATCGTCTGGTTCGACGGCGACGCCGGCTGCATCCTCGTCGGCAACGTCGGCAAGGTGCTCGGCGGGGTCGAGGTCTTCGACGACGTCGACTGCACCGACGGGCGGCTCGAGCTCGGCGTGGTGACGGCGGAGGGCGTCACGCAGTGGATGCGGGCGCTCACCCGCGCCGCAGTCGGGTCACCCGACAAGTCACCGTTCGTCCGCACCACCAAGGCGCGCAAGATCCGCATCTCCCTCGACCGGAAGCTGCCCTACGAGCTCGACGGCGGCGACGAGGACCCGGCCAAGAAGCTGAAGATCGACGTGCAACCGGAGGCCGTCACGGTGTGCGTGCCGGATCCCACGGCCGTCGACGGAGCGGCTGCGTGAGCACCGCACAGTTGGTCCCCGAGACCTGGGAGCTCACCGGCGACGACGCGCGGGAGACGCTGACCGGGACGGGGCGCCGCCAACTCGCGCAGGATGCCTTCGTCCGCTTGCGCGCGGCCGACGGGTTCAGCCACGCGCGGTCGCTCGCGTTCGTGATCGCGCTCGTGATGGTGCAGGGCGTGGTCGTGATCGTCGGTGTCGCCGCCGCGCTCGGCAACTCCTGGACGGGGAAGGCGATCGTGCGAACGATCCACGCCGCCGCGCCGGGGCCGGCCGGGCGCACGTTGACGCGGGCCGTGTCGCACGCGTCGGCCGCGGGGTCGTCCGGACGTTGGTTCGCGATCGCGCTCGGTGGCATCGGGGCGCTGGTGACCGGCGCGACGCTGATGGGTCAGAACGAGCGCGCCCTCAACCGGCTCTACGGCATCGAGCAGGACCGGCCCACGGTGCAGAAGTACGCGCGCGCGGTGCTGCTGGCCGTCACCGCAGGGCTGTGCGCCGCACTCGCGTTCGCGGTGTTCGCGCTCGGCCATCCGATCGGACGCAGTCTCGGTTCGGGCACCGCGCGGGCAGGGTGGGACATCCTGCGGTGGCCCGTCGCGTTCCTGGCGATGACCGCGGCGATCGCACTCCTCTTCCGGAAGTCGCCCAACCGCCATCAGCCCGCGTGGTCGTGGCTCGCCTACGGCGCCGCAGTGTCGGTCATCGGCTGGTCGCTGGTGACGCTCGGGCTCGGCCTGTTCTTCCGGCTGAGCGGCACGTTCGGCCAGACGTACGGGCCGCTCGCCGGCACGGTCGCCCTCCTGCTGTGGGCGTTGCTGTCGTCGATCGCGATCCTCTACGGCGCGGCCCTCGCGGCGCAGTTGGAAGCCGTGCGCTCGGGGCGCCGGGCGCCCCGGGACGAGGAGAAGGCCGCGCCGCCGGAGGAGGAGGCCGACCCGCGGGTCGTCTCCCTCGCCCGATGACCGCGCACGGTCCCGGCATGGACCTCGGCGAGTGGTTCCTGCTGGCGGGGGAGCGGGGCAACCCGTCGAGCCGGATCGATCTCCGACGCGGCGACGACGATCCGCGCGTCGCGTGGACGGAGGGCAACCGTGGGCGGGTGCTGGTCGACGGTGCCGACTACTTCTCGGCATTGCACCGCGAGCTGTGCGAGAGCCGGCCCGGCGACTGGGTGTACTTCACGGACTGGCAGGGCGACCCCGACGAGCAGCTCGACGCGACCGGGCAGTCGATCGGTGACGTGCTCTGCGAGCTGGCGACGCGGGGTGTCGAGGTGCGCGGGCTCCTGTGGCGGTCGCATCCCGAGCTGATGAACTTCGGCGAGGGCAAGAACCTCGCGTTCTCGCGGGTCGTGAACGAGGCGGGTGGCGAGGTGTTGCTCGACCATCGCGTGCGGCGCGGCGGGAGTCATCACCAGAAGCTGTTCGTGATCCGTCGGCGCGACGGTGACGGCGCGCGTGATGTCGCCTACGTCGGCGGCATCGACCTGTGTCACGGCCGGCGCGACGACCGTCGTCATCATGGCGACCCGCAGGTGGTGGAGCTCGACGACGCGCACTACGGCCGGCAGCCCCCGTGGCACGACCTGCAGATCGAGTTGCAGGGTCCGGTGGTCGAGGACCTCGCCTGGAGCTTCGCCGAGCGGTGGTGCGATCCAACCCCCCTCGACACCCGCAACCCGGTGCGGGCGACGTTGCACCGCGCCGCGCGGGTGCCGCGGGAGCCGTCACCGTTGGCGCCCACCGTGTGCCCGCCCGCCGACGGCCCGCTCGCCGTGCAAGTGTTGCGCACCTACCCGTCCCGGCGTCGCGCCTACCCGTTCGCGCTCGGCGGCGAACGCAGCATCGCCCGGGCGTACCTCAAGGCGTTCGGGCGGGCCCGTCGGCTGGTGTACCTGGAGGACCAGTACCTGTGGTCGACCGAGGCGGGCACCGCGCTCGCGGCGGCGCTGCGGCGGTCGCCGGAGCTCCAGGTGGTGATCGTGATCCCTCGGTATCCGGATCCCGACGGCGCCATCGCCGGCGCGGCCAGCCGCATCGGCCGGGAGCGGGTGCTCGACCTGCTGTTCGCGGCGGGGGGCGACCGGGTCGCGGTGTACGACCTCGAGAACGACGAGGGCACGCCCATCTATGTGCACTCGAAGGTGTGCATCGTCGACGACGTCTGGATGGCGGTGGGGTCCGACAACCTCAACCGGCGCTCGTGGACGCACGACTCCGAGTTGTCGTGCGCGGTGATCGACTCACGTCTCGACGAGCGCGCGCCCGTCGACCTCACCGGTGTCGGCGACGGTGCGCGGGTGCTTGCCCGTGACACGCGCCTGCGCCTTGCGTGCGAGCACCTGGGTCTCGACGACGGCGACGCCGACTCGCTGGTGGATCCCGACGAGTGGTTCGCCGCCTTCCGCCGTGCCGCGGCCGAGGGCGACCGCTGGCACCGCGAGGGTGGCGCCGACTGGACCTCCGAGACCGCGGGCCCGGCGCGTCCCCGGCCGCCCGGTCACCTCCGCGTGCACCCCCGCGACCGCGTGCACGGCCTCCGCCGCCTTCCCCTCCGCGCCGTCCACGCCCTCCTCCTCGACCCCGACGGCCGCCCCCCGCATCTCCGCCGCCGAACCCGCCTCTAACCAAAGAGGTTGCGTCGCAGATGGGTGCTATTTCGCCCTGTGCGACGCAACCTCGAGATCGACGAGGCGGCGGAGGTCGCGAGCGAGTTGCCGACAGCCATTCCGTACGTCGGCCGCGGTCGCGCTCAGGACCGTCCAGCCCACTGCAGCGAGAGCGTTCCGGCGGGCGCTGTCGCGAACGAGTGCGACCTTGCCCGTGTGGTGCTCGTACGAGTCGTACTCGATCGCGATCTTCAGTTCCGGATACGCGAGATCCACGCGCGCCACGAACTGACCCTCGAACCGCACAACGTGCTGGGCGACCGGCTCAGGGAGGCCCGCCGCCACGAGAGCGCGACCGACCAAGCGCTCGGGCGCGCTCTCGTGCGCCGGCCCGAGCGCCCGCGATGCCAATGCATCCCGGAAGCGACGACCGCCGCGCCGACCCTTCGTCGCCAGCCGGTCACGGGCCTCCGACAACGCACCGATCGAGGTGAGGTCCCGGCGGAGTGCAGCATCGATGGCGAGATCGATTGTCACGGGTCCGACGCACGAACACAGGTCGAAGATCGTGCGTACGACCGTCGTGCAGCGGATGCCGTCGACCGTCGTCACATCGCAGTCGTCGACCCGATTGCTCTCGTGGACGACGAGTCCTTGGTGACGAGCGCGACGCCAACGAGGGCACGTGACCTCACGGATCTCGGGACGTCCGCCAGGGAGTCCCCACAGCGCGGCCGCTGATCTGTGCGATGCGACCGCTCGTTCGCCGCCCGCCCAGGTGGCAGCGACAAGATCGCCCTTCCACGACGGTGGTGTCCCGGCGATCCGGAACACTCCTTCATGGGGTGAGACCCACCGACCTTGCTCGATGCGGTGCTTCCGGACCTGGACTGTCACACCCAGGTCGTCTAGGTGGTGCAGCGCGAAGTTGCCGTGGTGCTGCTCCGCGATCGCAGCGATCAACGAGTCGAGGCGTTCGAGGTCCATGCGCAATGGACGCCCGCCGGCCGAGCGCGTCTCGGGCTACAGGTTGCGTCGCAGATGGGTGCTATTTCGCCCTGTGCGACGCAACCTCGGTGGAGGGGAGGGTCAGGACGCGGAGACCTGGGGGGTCCAGGGGCTGGACAGGGAGCGCTGGGTCTCGAAGGTGGCGATGTCGTCGTCGTGGCGGAGCGTCAGGCCGATGTCGTCGAGGCCCTCAAGCAGCCGGTAGTGGTGGAAGTCGCTCAGGTCGAACGGCTCGTCGAGGTCGAGTGCGGGCACCGCGACGCGCCGGTCGACGACGTCGACCACGATCTCGATCGACGGGTCGTCGGTGACGGCGTCCATGATCCGGCGCACGACGTCCTGGGGCAGCTCCACCGGGAGCAGGCCGATCTTCAGGCAGTTGTTGCGGAAGATGTCGGCGAAGCTCGGCGCGATGATCGCCCGGAAGCCGTAGTCCTCGAGCGCCCACGGCGCGTGCTCACGCGACGAGCCGCACCCGAAGTTGGGCCCGGCCACGAGGATGTGCCCGTTGGCGTACTCCTCGCGGTTGAGCACGAAGTCGGAGCTCTCGCGCCACTCGGAGAACAGCCCATCGCCGAAGCCGGTGCGCTCGACGCGCTTCAGCCAGTCGCTGGGGATGATCTGGTCGGTGTCGACGTTGCTGCGGTCGAGCGGGACGGCCCGGGCGACGATCTCACGTACTGCCTGCATCAGTGGGCTCCTGTCAGTCGAGGTCGTCGGGGGTGGCGAAGTGACCAGCGATCGCGGTGGCGGCGGCCACCGCGGGCGACACGAGGTGCGTGCGCCCGCCCTTGCCCTGACGACCCTCGAAGTTGCGGTTCGACGTGGACGCGCTGCGCTCGCCGATCGACAGCTTGTCGGGGTTCATCGCCAGGCACATCGAGCACCCGGCCTCCCGCCAGTCGAAGCCGGCGGCGGTGAAGATCTTGTCGAGCCCCTCGGCCTCGGCCTGCTGCTTCACCTGCATGGAACCGGGCACCACGAGCGTGCGCATGCCCGCCTTCACCTGGCGACCTTCGGCCACCGCGGCGGCGGCGCGCAGGTCTTCGATGCGGCCGTTGGTGCACGAACCGATGAACACGGTGTCGACGGCGACGTCGCGCATCGGTGTGCCCGCCTTGAGCCCCATGTACTGGAGTGCGAGCTTGGCGGCCTCCTGGTCGACCGGGTCGGCGAACGAGTCGGGCGACGGCACGACGTCGTCGATGGTGATGACCTGGCCCGGGTTGGTGCCCCACGTGACGCCGGGACGGATGGCCGCGGCGTCGAGCACGACCTCCTTGTCGAACGTCGCGCCGTCGTCGGTGACGAGCGAACGCCAGTCGTCGAGCGCCTGCTCCCACGCCGCGCCGGTGGGCGAGTACTTGCGTCCCTCCAGGTAGGCGAAGGTGGTGTCGTCGGGGGCGATCATGCCGGCACGCGCGCCCGCCTCGATCGACATGTTGCACACCGTCATCCGCCCCTCCATCGAGAGGCCGCGGATCGCGGAGCCGCGGTACTCGATGATCGAGCCGATGCCGCCGCCGGTGCCGATGCGACCGATGATCGCGAGCACGACGTCCTTGGCGGTCACGCCGGGGCGCAGCTCGCCCTCGACGGTGACGGCCATTGTGCCGGGCTTCGCCTGCGGCAGCGTCTGCGTGGCGAGCACGTGCTCGACCTCACTCGTGCCGATGCCGAACGCCAGCGCGCCGAACGCGCCGTGCGTGGACGTGTGGCTGTCGCCGCACACGATCGTGAGGCCGGGCTGGGTGAGGCCCTGCTCGGGCCCGATCACGTGGACGATGCCCTGGCCGGGGTCGCCCATCGGGTACAGGCGGATGCCGAACTCGGCGCAGTTGGCTGCGAGCACCTCCATCTGCTTCGCCGAGATCGGGTCCTTCACCGGCTGGTCGATGTCGGCGGTGGGGACGTTGTGGTCCATCGTCGCCACGGTGAGGTCGGGCCGGCGGACGGTGCGCCCCGCCATGCGGATGCCGTCGAACGCCTGGGGTGACGTGACCTCGTGGACGAGGTGGAGGTCGATGTACAGGAGGTCGGGCTCGCCCTCGGTGCGTCGCACCACGTGGCGTTCCCAGACCTTTTCCGAGAGAGTGGAGGCCATCCCCCGATTCTGCCAGTTGGCCCGCTCGCTCCTCGCATGAGATCGGGGCCCGGGGCGCCGGTACCCTCGGGGGATGCAGGTCGGAGACACCCTCGACGTCGTCATCGAGATCCCGCGGGGCTCCCGCAACAAGTACGAGTACGACCACGAGAAGCACGTGATCCGCCTCGACCGGCGCCTCTTCACGGCCACCGTGTACCCGGCCGACTACGGCTTCGTCCCCGACACCCTGGCCGAGGACGGCGACCCCGCCGACGTGCTGGTCCTCCTCGAGGAGCCCACCTTCCCCGGCTGCTACGTGGAGGTGCGGGTGATCGGCGTGTTCTGGATGGAGGACGAGAAGGGCCCCGACGCCAAGATCCTCTGCGTCCCCAGCCACGACCCGGTGTACGCGGGCTTCCAGGACCTCGCCGACGTGCCGAAGCTGCTGCTCGACGAGATCGAGCACTTCTTCGACGTCTACAAGATGCTCGAGCCCGGCAAGGACACGAACATCAAGGGCTGGGAGGGCGCGGCCGCGGCCTACGCCGAGATCGACGCCTGCCGGGCGCGGTACGAGCAGTCGCACTGACGCGACTCAGGCGACGGTCTTCGTCTCCTCGAAGGCCTCCCACAAGCCGGCATACGCGCCGCCCTCGGCGAGCAGCTCGTCGTGGGTGCCCTGCTCGAGCACGCGACCGTCGTCGACCACCACGATGCGGTCGGCGCCGCGCGCGGTGGGCAGCCGGTGCGCGATGAGCAACGTGGTGCGCCCGTGGGCGACCACGCCCATCGCGCGCTGCACCCGCGCCTCGGTGGCGAGGTCGAGGTTGGCGGTCGCCTCGTCGAGCAGGAGGATCGACGGGTCGACGAGCAACGCGCGCGCCAGGCACACGAGTTGCCGCTGCCCGGCCGACAACGAGCGCCCGCGCTCCGACACGTGGTGCAGGTACCCGCCGGGCAGGTCGGCGACGAACGGGTGCGCGCCCACTGCCCGCGCGGCCTCCTCCACCTCGGCGTCGGTCGCGTCGGGGCGGCCGTACGCGATGTTGTCGCGGATCGTGCCCGAGAACAGGAACGGCTCCTGGGGCACGTACCCGAGCCGGCGGCGGTACTCGCGCAGGTCGAGTTGGTCGACGGGCACGCCGTCGACGAGGACCTGACCGCCGACCGGGTCGTAGAAGCGGGCGACCAGCTTCACGATCGTGGACTTGCCGGCGCCGGTGGTGCCCACGAGCGCCACGCTCTCGCCCGCGGCGATGTCGAGATCGAGGCCGTGCAGCACCTCGCGCGACGTGCCCGGGTACTCGAAGTGCACGTCGGCGAGGTGCACGTCGCCGCGGCGCCCGGCGATCGGTGGCGCGGGCTCGGCGTGAGCACGGGCGTGGCCATGAGCTCGTCGATGCGCTCCATCGGCGACCGCCTGCTGCCACTGGTCGAACACCTGCGAGAGCTGCTGGATCGGCGCGAAGAACTGGTCGAGGTAGAGCAGGAACGCCACGACCGTGCCGACCGCGACCGCGCCGTCGCGCACGAGCACGCTCCCGAGACCGAGCACGATCGCGCCGCCGCACGTCGCCGAGCACGATGAACGGAAGTAGAGCGCCTGCAGACGTTGCGTCGAATGCGTCGAGGTACCGCCCGCGGTGCCCTGGAAGCGCGAGATGTTCTCGTCCTCGCGCTCGACGCCTGCGCCACGCGCAGGCCCGACGTTCTCCTGGAACTCCTCGTTGACCGAGGCGATCGTCTCGCGGGCGCGGCGGTAGGCGCGCGCCGAGCGCCGCCGGAACCAGATCGTCGCGATGACGAGCGGCGGGATGAGTGCGAGCACGCCGAGCGCGAGCGGCGGGCTCATGAACACCAGCACCACGAGGATGCCGACGAAGCTCATGACGTTGACGACCGCGGAGATGAGGCCGGTCTGGAGGAGCTGCGAGAACGCCTCGACGTCGGTGGTCATGCGCGTCATCACGCGTCCCGCCATCTCCCGGTCGTAGTAGTCGAGACCGAGCCGTTGCAGGTGGGCGAAGATGCGGATGCGCAGCGCGAGCAGAAGCCGCTCCGCGGTGCGCCCGTTGAAGCGGGTGTAGGTCCAGGTGACGAGCCAGTCGAGCAGCGTGGTGCCGAGGTAGAGGACGGACGCCAGCCACAGCGCTCGTCGCCTGTTCCTGCACGCCCTGGTCGAGGCCGTAGCGCACGAGGAACGGCCCGGCGATGGTGAGCAGCGTGTCGACGACGACGAGGCCGAAGCCGATCGCCAGCGCCCGGCGGTACGGGCGGAGGAAGCGGCGCAGCCGGAACGACTCGCCGCGGTCGGCGGCGGCCTCGGCGGCGACGTCGACCTCGGGGTCGTCGTCGGCCGGGGGCAGCGCGGCGACCTGCGCCATGAGCTCGGGCGTGGGCGTGAGCGCGGGCACCGGGCGGGCCCGCCCCGCCCCATCGCGGTCTCGCCCATGCCTGCGCGACCTGGAGGCGCGGCGGAACGCCGCGGAGGCGCCCGTGGTGCCGCGATCCCAGAGGGCGTCGGTGACCCCCTCCAACACCACCTCTTCGTCGTCGACCCCCTCCGCGGAGTCGCCGGGCCCGGCGAGCAGCGCGGTACCGCGTCGACGGCGCGAACAACTCGTCGTGGGTGCCCTCCTCGACGGCGCGACCGTGCTCCACCACTGCGACCCGATCGGCGAGGCGCAGCGTGGAGCGCCGGTGGGCGACGAGCACCGTGGTGCGGGTCTCCATGAGCTCGCGCAGCGTGGCGTGGATCTGCTCCTCGGTGCGCGCGTCGACCGACGACGTCGCGTCGTCGAGCACGAGGATCTCGGGATCGGTGAGGATCGCTCGCGCGATGGCCAGGCGCTGTCGTTGACCGCCCGACAACGTGAGGCCGCGTTCGCCGACGCGCGTGTCGTAGCCGTCGGGGAGGGCCGCCACGAAGTCGTGCGCACCCGCGGCGCGCGCCGCGCGCACGACTTCGTCGTCGGTGGCCTCGGGCCGTCCGTAGGCGATGTTGGCGCGCACCGTGTCGGAGAACAGGAAGGCGTCCTCGAACACCACGCCCACCGACCGGCGCAGCGAGTCGAGGGTCACGTCGCGCACGTCGACGCCGTCGATCTCGACTGCGCCTCCCTGCACGTCGTAGAAGCGGGGGAGGAGCATGCCGACGGTCGACTTGCCGCTGCCCGAGGCGCCGACGAGCGCGACCGTCTCGCCCGGCGCGACGTGCAGGTCGAAGCCGCGCAGCACGGGTTCGTGCGACAGGTAGCCGAACGTCACGTCGCGCAGCACCACTTCGCCGCCGCGGAGCGCGAGGGGTGCGGCGGTGGGCGACTCGGTGACGACGGGCGTGGAGTCGAGGAGGTCGAAGATGCGCTCGGCGCCGGCCCGGGCCTGCTCGGCCATCGCCAGCATCCCGGCGAACATGCGCGCGGGGGCGAGCAGCTGCGCGAGGTACGTGGCGAAGGCGAGGAACGTGCCCACGCTGATGTGCCCCTCGATCGCGAGCCAGCCGCCGAGGGCGAGCACGCCCACCTGCCCGAACGCGGGGATGGCCTGCAGCATCGCGGAGTAGCGCGCCTGGATGCGCACGGCCCGCACGTTCGACCGGTAGAGCCCGGTGGCGGTGTCGGCGAGCCGCCCGAGCTCTCGGTCCTCCTGGCCGAAGCCCTTCACGACGCGCACGCCCGTGACGGCCTCGTCGACCACCTGGGCGACCTCACCGGCGTGCTGCAGCGCGTCCCACTGCGCGGGGTACATCGAGCGCCGCAGCGCGAGCGACACCACCACGAGCGCGGGCACCGTGAGTGCGACGATCAGGGTGAGCAGCGGCGACAGCACGAGCATCACCGCGAGCGAGAGCACGAACAGCAGCAGATTGCCCGTCGCCAGCGGCAGGAAGGCGAGGAGCCCCTGCACGAGCGCGAGGTCGGAGCTCGCACGCGACACGAGCTGGCCGGTGGGCAACTCGTCGTGGCGGGCGAAGTCGAGCCGCTGCAAGTGCTCGAAGATCGTCGTGCGCAGGTCGTGTTGCACGTCGATGCCGAAGCGGCCGCCGACGAAGCGCCGTACGTACGCGAGGCCGAAGTTGACGACGCCGAGGCCGACGAGCAGCACGAGCAGCGGCCACAGCGCCTTCGTGGGTGTGGTGATGACGTCGTCGATCACCGCCCGCTCGATCAGGGGCGTGGCCACCCCGATCAACGTGGTGCCGAACGACACCCCGAACGCGAGGAACACCTTGCGCTTGTGGCGCGCGAGGAAGGGGAGCAGTCGGCGGAACGGACCGGCCTTCCGGGTCTCGTGCGGGTCACTCACTGCGCCCGCTCCTGTGTCCTGCCCGCCGGTCGTCGAGCGCGCGCTGGACGCGGGCCAGTGCGTCGGCGACGGCCGCGGCGTCGTCGGGGTCGAGCAGGTCGTCGAGCCGCGCCCGCATGGCGGTCTCGGTCGCGTGGAGCACCCGCCGGCCCTCCGCCGTCACCGACAACTCCGTGGCGCGCTTGTCGTGGCCCGCGGGCGCGCGGGTGAGCAGGCCGCGCTCGGCGAGGGCCTCGACGCTGGCGGACACGGTGGGTTTGCCCAGCGCGAGCGCGTGCGCGACCCGGCTGGCGTGGCGTTCGCCGTCGGCCACGAGGGCGAGCACGCGGTACTGCGCGAGCGTGAGGTCGGTGCAGGCCCGCTCGAGGTATCGCGCGAGGCGCGCCACGGCCAGCACGTCGATGGCAGACTGGTCGGGACGGCCGGGCGCGGTCACGGGCCCAGCCTAGGCAAGATGGTTCGGACTCCGAACTGCCTGGGCGTCGCCGGGCGAGATCCGGCACGGGCAAGCGGGCATTCACCCCTGCGTAACAGTTCAGTAACAGATGGTCCGTACCGTCCTTGCATGTCCTGGCACGAGAGGCGGTGCGACACATGACCGACGTGGTCCTGGTGCGGTGGCCGGAGGAGACCGAGCGTCTCGAACGGCTCCGTGCGGCGGGTTCGCCCCGGCTCCTGCTCGTGGGCGAGGAGCTCGCCGCCCCCGAACCCGTCGACCCCCTCGAGGACTGGATCCGTCTCCCGGCCGCCGAGGACGACCTGCGGGTCCGGGTCGCGACCCTCGCCTCGCGGGCGGGATCCTCGCCGGTCGCACCCACCGTCGACGACGACGGCCTCCTGCGCTACCGCGGCCGGTGGGTCACGCTGTCACCCGTGGAACGCGCGCTCGCCGGCGCGCTGATCGACCGGTTCAACGCGGTGGTGGGACGCGACACGCTCGTGCGCCGGGCCTGGCCCGGCGGCAGCCCCACCCGCAACGCGCTCGACGTGCACATGCTGCGACTCCGTCGGCGAATCGCGCCGCTCGGGCTCGAGGTGCGCACCGTGCGCGCCCGCGGCTACCTCCTCCAGGCCCTCGACGGCAACGGTACGGAGTAGCCCCGGCACCGCGTCCGTCTGCGCTGACCCCGACGGCGCACTCCGCGGGCTCTGTGCGCGAGTCTGGGCGGCGCATGCGCCTCGGGATCGACACCGGCGGCACCTTCACCGACCTCGTCGACGACACGGGTCGCGTCGTCAAGGTGCCTTCCACCCCCGACGATCCCGCGCGTGCCGTCCGCACCGCGGTCGGCGAAGTCGCCGACGGTGACAAACGCCCCGCGCTGCTCGCGCACGGCACCACCGTCGCCACCAACGCGTTGCTCGAACGCCGCCTCGGGCGCGTCGCACTCGTGACCAACCGCGGCTTCGCCGACCTGATCGAGATCGCGAGGCAGGCGCGGCCGTCGCTCTACGACCTCCACGCCGATCGTCCGGTGCCGCTGGTGCCGCGCGCGTGGCGGCACGAGGTGAGCGGCCGTCTCGACGGGCGCGGCGGTGAACTCGAACCGTTCGACGGCGTGCTCCCCGCGCTGGCGCCCGACGTCGAGAGCGTCGCGGTGTGCCTGTTGCACAGCGACCTCGACGCCAGCCACGAGCGTGAGGTCGCCGCCGCGTTCGCGATGCGTGGTGTCGACGCGGTGTGCTCGGTCGACGTGTCGCCCGAGTTCCGCGAGTACGAGCGGATGGTCACCACCGTCGCCGATGCCGCGCTCCGGCCCGTGTGCGGCGCCTACCTGGACGACCTCCGCGAACTCGCCGACGAGGTGCTGGTGATGACGTCCGCGGGCGGCCTCGTGCCCGTCACCGAGGCGGCGGCGCATCCCGCGCACCTGCTGCTCTCCGGCCCGGCCGGTGGCGTGCAGGCCGCGGCGGCCGTCGCGGACGCGTGCGGGTTCCCCGACGCGGTCGCGTTCGACATGGGTGGCACCAGCACCGACGTGTGCCTGATCCTCGACGGCGCACCCGCGCCCGCCGCCGCCCACACGGTGGGCGGGTTCCCCATCCGCCTGCCGTCCCTCGCGGTGCACACGATCGGCGCCGGCGGTGGGTCGATCGCGGCCCTCGACCCGGGCGGTGCGCTCACCGTGGGCCCGCGCAGTGCGGGGGCCGGCGGTCCGGCGGCCTACGGGCACGGCGGCACCGAACCCACGGTGACCGACGCCGACCTCGTGCTGGGGCGCATCCCCGCGGAGCCACCCGCTCCCGGGCCTCGGTCGCCTCGACGTCGACGCCGCGCGCGGGCCGCGCTCGCCCGCGCCGGCGTCCGCCGAAGGTGTGGTCGCGGTGGTCGGCGCGACGATGGAACGGGCGGTCCGCGCCGTCACCCGTGGAACAGGGTGTCGATCCGCGGGCTCGCGCTGGTGGCGTTCGGGGGTGCGGGTCCGCTGCACGCGTGCTGGTCGCCGGCGCTCGGGATGCGCACGGTGCTGGTGCCGGCGCGCGCGGGGGTGTTCTCCGCGGTGGGGCTGGTCGGCTCACCCCGCCGGCGCGAGCTGGTGCGCTCGTGGACTGGCAACGGCGATCTCGCCGCCGCGCTCGCGGAGCTGGCCGAACGGGCGCGGTTGTCCGTGGGCGCCACCGGCGACACGGTCGTCGAGACGTTCGTCGACTGCCGCTACCACGGACAGAGTCACGAGCTCACCGTGCCGTCGGTCGGCGACTTCGCCGCCGCGCACGCGCGCCACAACGGGTACACGCGCGACGTCGAGGTCGAAGTGGTCGCGCTGCGCGCGCGGGCGTCACGGCCCGCGCCGCTGGTGATCACGGAACTGCCCGCGCCCGTGCGCGACACGGTGGTCGGACCCGCGGTTGCGGCCGAGGCCGACTGCACCATGTGGGTCCCCGCCGGGTGGGTCGCGCGGCCCGGGCCCACCGGGGCATGGGTGGTGACGCGCGCATGATCCTCGATGCCGCGTCACTGCAGATCCTGCTGTCGCGCCTCGCGTCGATCGCCGACGAGATGGGCGCGGTGCTGCGCCGTGCCGCGTCGAGCCCCAACATCAAGGAACGGGCCGACTGCTCGGCGGCGTTGTTCACGCCCGCCGGCGAGCTGCTCGCGCAGGCCGAGCACATCCCCGTGCACCTGGGGTCGATGCCCGCCTCGGTGGCGGCCGCATCGCCGCGGCCGGGGACGATCCCGCCGGCTTCGGCGACGTGATCGTCGACGACCTCTTCGCCGAGGGCACGCACCTCAACGACATCACCGTGGTGAGCCCGGTGTTGGCGGGCCAGGAGCCGTCGGTGGGCGGCGAACCGCGCACCACGCCGACGTCGGCGGTCTCGCACCGGGATCGATGCCGCCTGGCGCGCTGACCGTCGACGAGAAGGCCTGCGCCTGCCGCCGATGCGCTTCGACGCCGACGCCGAGGCTCGCATCGTCGCCGCATCCGCGCACCGGCGACGAACAGCGCCGATCTCGGCGCGCAGCGGGCGCCAACCGCGTGGGCGCCCGGCGGTTCGCCACGCTGGTCGGCGCGCTCGGACTCACCGCGCTCGACCAACTGCACGAAGTGCTCGACTACGGCGAGCGCCGGATGCGGGCGGCCCTCACGCCCTGCCCGACGGCGAGTGGCGCCACCGACGTGCTCGATTCCGCGGGACCGCGCCCCGACCAGCAGTCGCCCACACCGGTGGTCGTCACCCTGCGGGTGCACGGCGACGAGGTGACGTTCGACTTCACCGGTACCGGCGCGCAACGCCCCGGCACCGTCAACGCGCCCGAGGCAGTGACGGTGAGCGCGGTGGGGTTCGCGTTGCGCTGCGCGACCGATCCCACGATTCCCGCGAACGGCGGCGCGCTGCGACCGGTGCACGTCGTCGCGCCCGCGGGCACCGTCGTGGCCGCGCAACCTCCGGTCGCGGTCGGCGCCGGCAACGTGGAGGTGAGCCAGCGCGTGGCCGACGTGTGCCTCGCCGCGCTCGAGCTCGCGCGTCCCGGCTGCGTCGGCGGTGCGAACCAGGGGACGATGAACAACGTGCTCCTCGGCGCCGACGGCACCGGAACCGGCAGCACTGGAACCGACGGCGCGTTCGTGTACTACGAGACGATCGGCGGTGGGCAGGGAGCGCGTCCCTGGGCCGACGGCATGAGCGGCGTGCACACGGTCATGACGAACACGCGCGACACGCCGGTCGAGGCCCTCGAACGCGAACTGCCCGTGCGTGTCGTGCGCTACACGTTGCGACGCGGCAGTGGCGGCGGAGGCGAGCACCGGGGTGGTGACGGCATCGAGCGCGACCTCGAGGTGCTCGTCGACACCACCGTCTCGTTGGTCACGGAGCGGCGGTCGAGCCGGCCTCCGGGGACGGGCGCCGGCGCCGAGCCCGGCGCGGCGGGAGAGAATTGGCTGCTCCCCGGCGGTGACGAGCGAGCGGCGCGGCCGCTCCCCGACAAGTGCACGGTCGAGCTGCGTGCGGGCGACGTCCTCCGGGTGCGCACGCCCGGCGGTGGGGGTTGGTCACGGCGCGCGAGCGGCTGACGCACACCGCTTGCACATGGCCCGCGGCGTGAGGTCCCGAACGCGGCGAGTGAACCGATCCTGACGTCGGCGCCACGGCGCGCCGCACGGAGGAGCCGGTGCAACCGCGCACCACGCAGGTGGCACCTCCACCCGTCGACCCAGAGTGGAGAACTCCCACATGCACGCATCCCTCCGCGCCCGCCGTTGGCTCGGCGCCCTGGCCGTCCCCGTGGTGGCCGCCGCCGGCATCGCCACGGCAGTCACGTTCGGTACCGGCGCCGCGAGCGCCGACAGCGCCCCCAACGTCACCATCTGCCACCGCACGAACTCGACCTCCAACCCGTACTCGCAGATCACGGTGGACGCGTCGTCGGTCGACGGCAACAGCGGCAACGACAACGGCCAGGGCGACCACCTGTCGGAGCACACCGGTCCGGTCATCAACTGGGAGGACCCGCCGCCGCCCCCGCACAACGGCGACCAGTGGGGCGACATCATCCCGCCGGTCAACGGCAGCGCGGGCCTCAACTGGAACGCGGCCGGCCAGGCGATCTTCAACGCCGACTGCAACCCCGGCAACGCGAGCTTCGTGGTCACGAAGGTGGTCGCGGGCACCGGCGCGCCGGCGGCGTCGCAGGTCTACAGCCTGCACGTCACCTGCACCATCGACTTCGGCGGTCAGGCAGGCGCGACCCTCGTCGACGAGGACGTCTCCCTCGAAGGCGGCGCGTCGAGCGCGCCGTACGTGCTCCAGGCCGGCGCGGTGTGCTCGGTCACGGAGAACGGCATCGCCGCGCTCACCAACCTCGTGAGCGCGACCAACGACGGCCCCGTCACCCTGGCCGCGGTGGGCGGGAACTACGGCATCACCGAGACCAACACGTTCCAGGCACCCGGCGCGCCCGGCGTGCCCGACGTCCCGACCCAGGTCGCGCGCGTGGGCGTGAACGCCGGTCCGGTCGTCAGCCCGGCCGCGGCGGTGGCCGCGGCCCCCGCGTTCACCGGCTGAGCCCACCGGCCGAATCGGCGAGCGTCGTCCACGAATCCGCGGGCAGGTGGACGCGGCGCACGGCCCCCGGCTCCGGCCGGGGGCCGTCTCGCGCCCCGACGTGACTTCCGTCGCCCGTGCCCGTCACCACGGTCCGTAGCACTGGATGAACACGCAGAGTGGTGGTACGCTGTCCACGTACCCAATTCGTGCTGTTGGGTTCGCTCGGTGCACGGCTGGCAGAGCGGGCGTGGGGGCAGGAAGCGGGTACAGGGGAGACATCGATCCGGCGGGCTGAACTGGTCGCTTTGCCGTCGGGGAGTCAAAGCGAAACCGACCCCTCTTGAAACCGCACTCGGGCTGCGAGCACGAGGGGACGTCGGGCGACTCCGGTCACCCACGGCTGGGCAGGCCAACGTCGCAAGCGGTCCCCGACAAGAGGAGGGACCGAGATGAAGCGATCTCGCTTCGTACCGCGCGCGCTCGGCATCGTCGCCGTCGCCGGGCTCTCGTTCGGCATGCTCGCCGGCGTGGCGTCGTCGGCGGAGGTCACGCCGGTCGACAAGGTGACGATCTGCCACCGCACCAACGCGAACAACAACCCGTACGTCGTGATCACCCCCGACGTGGCCGGGGTGCTCGACGGTCACGCCGCCCAGCACACCGGACCGGTCTGGGACGCCACGCTCAAGGCCCAGCACATCAAGTGGGGCGACATCATCCCTGCGTTCTGGTACCTGGACAAGCAGGGAAACCTGCAGCACTTCGACGGTCAGAACATCCCGGCGGGTCAGTCGATCCTCGACAACGGCTGCTCCACCACGCCGCCGCCGGAGCAGCAGTTCGGCAGCATCACGGTGACGAAGGTCGTGACCGGTCTGCCGCTCACCGGTGCGCCGGCCGACGGCACCGTGCCGACGGAGTTCACCATCCAGGTGACCTGTGACGACGGCACCGACCAGGCGCTCGTGTTCCCGGTGACGGGTGGTTCGGCCGAGATCAGTGAGATCGAGGCCGGCTCGGAGTGCACCGTCGTCGAGCAGGGTGTGGACGGCTTCCCGACCTCCACGGTCGTGACCTACGCACCGGCTGACGCTCCCGTGGGCTTCTTCGTCGACGCCGATGCCGACGTCGCGGTCACGGTGACCAACGCGTTCACGAGCGTCGCGGGCGAGGTGGTCACACCTCCGGTCACGCCGCCGCTCGTCGCCGCCGAGGCCGTCGCGGTCTCGCCGGCCTTCACCGGCTGACCCCGGAGCAAGTGGCCGGGCGCGGGCAGCGGAACCAACGGACGACGACGACCCCCGGCTCCGGCCGGGGGTCGTCCGCGCCCCGGTCGTCCGACCGCGGACTCCGCGTGTCCCATGTCACGGCGGGCCCGATCCCGCCTCTCATGTCATCGACCATCCCTCACGTGTGCCAGACTGTCGCCCGCTAGGGGAGACGGAGATCCGGACGGCTGATTGGTCGCGTTGCCGCCGGGGAGTCAGCGCGAAACCGACCCCGCCAGCAAGAGCGCCGGCGCCTCCGGGCGGCGGGTCGGAGGGCATCGAGGAAACGCCTGGGCAGGCGATTCCTTCCGACGAGTCATCGACTGACGAGTTGGAGGAAACCCCCTATGAAGCGCATCCTCGTGGTGCTCACTGCCGTGTTCGCGGCGCTCGCCTTCGGCAGCGTGGCTGCCGTCGGCGCCCCGCCCGCCCCGGCGAGCCCGATCGTGTGGACGGGCAACGGCACGACCGGCGGCCTCTGCAACCAGGTCTTCGAGAGCACCGATGTCGCCCCCGGCGACCAGGTCTGGCTGTTCATCCTCACCGGCCCGAGCAGCGACAACTGGGCGCTGAACGCCACGTTCGACGACGGCACCAACGTGACGAACGTGCCGCCGAGCAAGGTGGTCGGCTCGATCCACTTCGAGGTGACGACCGATGTCGGCGCCAAGTTGCTCTCCGCATCCGCGACGAACGGCTCGACCAACTCGGTGCTCACGGTGAGCCACTGCACGGCGAACGGCGAGACGCCCCCGCCGCCGGAGGGCACCGGTTCGATCGCCGTCGTGAAGACAGTCGTGCCGCTCACCCTCGGCGTCACCGGCATCACACTGCCGACGAGCTACACCGCGCACGTGCACTGCTCCGACGGCGACACCACGATCGACGAGGACGTCACGCTGCCCGGCACGGGTGGTGCGGGTGACCCGGCCTTCATCGACGGCATCCCGTTCGGCTCCACGTGCACCGTCGTCGAGGACGCCACCGGCTTCCCGAACCAGACCGACGTCAAGTACGCGGTCGACGGTGTGGACAGCACCGGCGTGGTGAACGTCGCGGGCATCACCATCGACAAGAGCCAGGCCGACGTCGAGGTCGAGATCCAGAACGACTTCAGCCAGGTGCAGGGCGAGACCGTGGTCAAGCCCACCGAGACGCCTGCCGCGCAGGCGGTCGCGGTGGCCCCGGCCTTCACCGGCTGACGCGCATCACCCGAACGAAGGGACGACCCCCGGCTCCGGCCGGGGGTCGTCTCGCGTCTGCGTTCGATTCACCGTCCGCTCACTCCGGGCGGACGGCAACACTCGCCGCCCGGCTAGGCCGGGCGGACGGCCACGATCTCGACGGCGAAGGTGCGGCGGGGGCCCTCGTAGCTGACGGTCTCACCCGGGCCGTGCCCGAGCAGCGCCTGGCCGAGCGGGGAAGAAGTGGAGAGCACCTCGAAGTCGTCGGAGCGCTCCTCGATCGACCCCACGAGGTACTGCATCGTGTCGTCGTCGCCGTCCATACGGATCTCCACCACGGTGCCCGGCGCCACGACGTCACCCGCCGGGCCCTCCACGATCACCGCGGTCTTGAGGAGCGCCTCGAGCTGGCGGATGCGGGCCTCGTTGTGGCCCTGCTCGTTCTTCGCCGCGTCGTAGTCGGCGTTCTCCTTGATGTCGCCGTGCTCGCGAGCGCGCTCGATCCACGCCGAGATGTCCTTGCGGCGGGGGCCCGACCGTTCGGCGAGCTCCTCCTGGAGTCGCTCGTAGGCCTGCTGGGAGAGGTGCTGCTCGCTCATCCCCGGCAGGCTACCCACCGGGGCGGGATCCGTCCCCAGACGGACGATTCAAGTTCCGGGACCGCCACGCCGAAGGAACAGCTGACGTATCGGATCCTCGGGCAGGGGATCGGGCAATGACGACGTGGGCAGGAACCAGCCCCCGAACTGTGCACGACGAGAGCGGCTCGCCGCCCGTCTGAATGTCCGGAGCGCCCGGCGCGCACGCGGTGAGCGCGGCGCCGCCCTGGTGGAGATGGCGATCATCCTGCCCATCTTCGTGATCCTGATCTTCGGGCTGCTCGAGTTCGGCATCACCTACAACAGCTACATCTCGCTGCGCCAGGGCACGCGCGAAGCCGCGCGTCAGGCCGCAGTCGGGAACTTCGGCTCCACCACGAGCTGCTCGCTCACCGGGTTGAGCGGCGCCCCGTCGACCGACATGCAGAAGCTGATGTGCCTGGCGAAGAGCCAGGCCGGCCTCTCGTACTCGAGCACTCGGGTGAAGGTGCTCTCCGGCAACTCCGACTTCTCGTCCGCGGGCACGTTCACCAAGGGCGACTCGATCATCGTGTGCACCGAGTACCCCGTGGACTCGGCGGCGAAGTTCATCAGCCCCCTCCTCGGCGGCGCGGTGCTCAAGACGAAGACCGCGATGCGCATCGAGACCAACTACTCGGTGGCCGAGACGGGGGGCCAGGAATCCGCGCTCAACGGAGGTGACTGGTCGTGGTGCACCGTCTCCAGCGCGTCGCCGTGACCGGCACGCGGTCCCCGCTGCGGAAGTTCCGCGCGTTCCTCGCCGGCCGGGCCGAGGAGGAGCGCGGAGCCGTCGCCGTGATGGTCGCCATCATGCTGACGGTGATGCTCGGCATCTGCGCGCTCGTCGTCGACCTGGGCAACGCGCGCCAGCAGCGCCGCGCCGCGCAGAACTCGGCCGACGCCGCCGCGCTCGCCGCGGGCGAGACGGTCGAGGCCGGCAACGGCACGATCGACTGGAACGCCGTCGTTGCACAGGTGAAGAAGTACGCGCTCGTGAACGACGGGATCCCCACGAGCGCGTGGAACGGCTGCACCGACTCCGGCGCGCTGACCTACCGACCCGACTCGACCAGTTCGAACGCCTGCATCTCCGCCGACCGCAGCACGTGGCCTGCCGTCGGCGCGGGCACGGTCGGCGACACCCCGAACCGCATCCGCATCAAGTTGCCGAGCACCTCGGTGAAGACGTACTTCGGCAAGGCGCTCGGTATCAGCAGCCTCACCACCGGCGCGACCGCGCAGGCGAAGGTCGTGATGACGGTGAACCAGATCCTCACCGTCGAGCACATCGCGGGTGGACCGTGCGCGCTGTGTGTACTCGGGAGCGGTCTCGCGCTCAACGGGCAGAACGGCGACGTCACGATCACGGGCGGCAACGTGGTGGTGAACTCCACCGCGGGCACTGCGGCGTCGCTGAACCCGAACGGGCATGTGACGCTCACCACGAGCGGCGGCGCCATCGGTGGGCCGAACGCGCCCGGCAACTTCTCGGGATCCGGGTTCTCGCCCGCGCCGACGCATCAGGACGCGGTGGCCGACCCGCTCGCCAACGTGCCGCAGTGCGGCAACGGCGCGCCCGGTACCACGAACTACTGCCCGACCAACGTGCAGAACAACGGGAACTCGAAGAACGCCGTGCTGAGCCCGGGCATCTACTCGAGCATCTCGGGCTCGCACCAGCTCAACCCCGGCATCTACGTGCTCACGGGCGACCTGACGCTGAACGGCAACGACCTCATCACCGGGAGCGGCGTGATGCTGTACTTCGCGTGCAGCGGGTACCCGGGGCCGTGCACGGCGGGGCAGTCGGGCGCCGGGATCAAGGCGACCGGCAACGGCGCGCTGCGCATCACCGGCATCACGCAGGCGCAGTGCGACGCCGACGTGTCGCACAAGTTGTGCAACTACGTCGGCATGATGCTGTTCGCGGACCGCAACAACACCGCGACGATGACGTGGCGAGGGAACGGCACCAACGAGAACGGCGCGTTGAACAGCTCGAACGGCACCATCTACCTGAAGTCGGGAACGTTCGACCTGCGCGGCAACGGCTACACCCTGGCGAGCCAGATCGTGACCGACAAGTTCACGATGGAGGGCAACCCGTCGACGGTGACGATCGCGTACGACCTGAGCAAGAACTACTCGGAGTCGCACGACGAGACGCACACCAGCTACAGCGTCGCCTACGACAACAACGGGTTGTCGGGTTAGTTCGAGTCGCGGCTAGCTCTTCACGAAGAAGAGCTGCATCTCCATCTCGCCGTTGTCGTCGACCGACGCCACCGCGGGCGCGGTGGGCGCGGTGATGCCGTAGTCGGAGAACACGATCGGCATGCTGCCCACGACCTGCACGTTCTTGCCGTCGTAGCGGCCCTGCAGGTCGATGGTCACCGACTTGGTGACGCCGTGCAGGGTGAAGTCGCCGGTGGCCTGCACCTTGATCGTGTCGCCGATCGCTGGCTGCGCGGTGAGGGTGATCGGCTTCGGGAGCACGAACTTGGCCTGGGGGAACTTGCTCGACTCGAGCCCTTCACCCTTGATGCGGCCGTCCCGGAACGAGTTGTCGGACTGCAGCGTGGTGAGATCCGCGGTGACGGTGACGTCGCTGATCGTGGTGCCGTCGATCTTCATCGAGGCGGTGACGTCGTCGGTGCGGCCGGTGGCCTCGGTCTCGCTGATGTTGGCGATGAGCTTCTCGGTGACTCGGTAGCCGACGAAGTTCTGGCTGTCACCGGGGGCGACGGTCCAGGTGCCGTCGAGCGAGCTGCCGGTCTGGCCGGCCGAGGTGACCGGGGTGGTGGTGGGGGTGAGCTTGATGGCGGCCCGCGGCTCCGGGTCGGTCTTGAGGAAGAACCACCATCCCGCGAAGGCGAGGCCCACCACGACCACGAGGCCGAGCACCAACCACTTGATCAACTTCACCTTGACTGCCCTCCCAGGCCTGCGCCCCGCAACGCCGGTACGGGAGAGGCTACGGAGCGGGGAGTCCGGGGGATTGGACCGGCCCCACAGGCGGCTCTCAGGAAGGGCTCCCGGGAAGTCGTCCGAATCGATTGATCGGCGATCCCCCCGCTCGGGCTATCCTTGTCGGCCTATGGAGCGCACCATCCTCTCCACGATCTCCAGCTTCTCCATCGTCGTCATTCCGTAGCGAGCGCCGCACCCGGCGCTCGCCTGCAGCCGTCCACTCCCGCTTCGGCCGGAGTCGGGCGGTTTTCCTTTGTCAGCAACAACAGGGGACCCGACAGTGACCTACAAGATCGCGATCATCGGTGGCGACGGCATCGGCCCGGACGTCGTGGCCGAGGCCATGAAGGTCGTCGACGCCACCGGCGTCGACTACGAGGCGCTGCCGTTCGACCTCGGCGGCAGCCGGTACCTGCGCGACGGCGCCGTCCTCCCCGACGAGGACCTCGAGGCGCTGCGTCACGTCGACGCGATCATGCTCGGCGCCGTCGGCACCCCCGGTGTGCCGCCCGGCGTGATCGAGCGGGGGATGCTCCTCACCCTGCGCTTCGAGCTCGACCTCTACATCAACCACCGGCCGTTCCTCTCGGGGCCGAGCCAGTTCAACGACGGCGTCGACATGATCGTGGTGCGCGAGAACACCGAGGGCACCTACGCGGGCGAGGGCGGCTTCCTGCGCAAGGGCACCCCGCACGAGGTGGCCACGCAGGGTTCGGTCAACACCCGCATGGGTGCGGAGCGGGCGATCCGCTACGCCTTCGACCTCGCCCGCGGCCGGCGCAAGCACCTCACGCTGGTGCACAAGACCAATGTGCTCACCTTCGCCGGCGACCTCTGGCAGCGCACCTTCGACATCGTCGCCGCCGAGTACCCCGACGTCGAGACCGCGTACCACCACGTCGACGCCGCCTGCATCTACTTCGTGCAGGACCCGGGTCGCTACGACGTGATCGTCACCGACAACCTCTTCGGCGACATCCTCACCGACCTCGGCGGCGCCGTGGCCGGTGGTGTCGGCCGCGCGGCGTCGGGCAACCTCAACCCGGCGCGCACCGGCCCGTCGCTGTTCGAGCCGGTCCACGGTTCGGCGCCCGACATCGCGGGCACCGGCAAGGCCGACCCGCGCGCCGCGATCATCTCGGCGGCGATGATGCTCGACTTCCTCGGCGAGGCCGATGCCGCCGCCCGAGTACTCGACGCCATCGCCAAGACCGACGACTTCACCGGATCCACTTCCGAGGTGGGCGACGCGATCGCCGCCTCGATCCAGGGGGAATGACATGCCCATCGAGAAGACCGACCTGATCTGGATGGACGGCGAGCTCGTCCCGTGGGACGAGGCGCGCGTCCACGTGCTGGTGCACGGCCTGCACTACGGCTCCGGCGTGTTCGAGGGCATCCGCACCTACGCGGCCGTCGACGGCCCCGCTGTCTTCCGCCTCACCGACCACATCCAGCGCCTGCTCGACTCGGCGAAGCTGCTGATGATGGACGTGCCCTACACGCGCGACGAGCTGGTCGAGGCGTGCAAGGCCACGGTGCGCGCCAACGAGATGGACAGCTGCTACGTGCGGCCGCTCGTGTACCTGGGCTACGGCGAGATCGGGCTCAACCCGCTGCCGTGCCCGGTGAACGTGTCGATCGCGGTGTGGCCGTGGGGCGCGTACCTCGGCGAGGAGTCGCTGGAGGCGGGCGTGCGGGTGAAGGTGTCGTCGTGGCGCCGCATGGACCCGAACGTGAACCCCGTCGCCGCGAAGGGCACCGGCATCTACATCAATTCGAGCCTCGCGAAGGTCGAGGCGGTGCAGTCGGGCTACGACGAGGCGATCCTGCTGAACTCGCACGGCCACGTCGCCGAGTGCACCGGCGAGAACATCTTCATCGTGAAGGACGGCATGCTGCTCACGCCGCCGCTGTCGAGCGGCGCGCTGGGCGGCTTCACCCGCGACTCGATCATGACCATCGCCCGCGACGCCGGGATCCCGGTGGAGGAGCGCAGCCTGCTGCGCCACGACCTCTACCTCGCCGACGAGGCGTTCCTCACCGGTACCGCGGCCGAGGTGGTCCCGATCCGCGAGGTCGACGGGCGCGTCATCGGCCCGCGCGGCCCGATCACGAAGCAGCTGCAGGGCACGTACCTCGACGCCGTGCGCGGCAAGGTCGAGCGCTACAAGGACTGGTTGGAGTATGTCAACTGAGCTCACCGTCCCCGACGGGCGCAGAAAAGTAGAGATCTACGACACGACGCTGCGCGACGGCAGTCAGCTCGAGGGCATCTCGCTGACCGTCGACGACAAGCTGCGCATCGCCGAGCAGCTCGACTGGCTCGGGGTCGACTACATCGAGGCCGGCTGGCCCGGCGCGAACCCGAAGGACGTCGAGTTCTTCGAGCGCGCGCCGTCGGAGCTCACGCTCACCACGAGCAAGCTGGTGGCGTTCGGCTCCACCCGCCGGGTGAAGGGCAAGGTCGACAGCGACGACACCCTGCGCAACCTGGTGGAGTCGGGTGCGCCCACGCTGTGCATCGTCGGCAAGTCGTGGGACTACCACGTGCTCGAGGCGCTGAACACCACGCTCGACGAGGGCGCGGCGATGGTGGAGGAGTCGATCGCGTACCTGCGCGGCGAGGGCCGTGAGGTGTTCTTCGACGCCGAGCACTTCTTCGACGGGTACCGCTCCAACCCCGAGTTCGCGCTGCGCGTGCTCGAGGGCGCGGTCACCGGCGGCGCCACGCGCCTCGTGCTGTGCGACACCAACGGCGGTTCGCTGCCGCACCAGATCGAGGAGACCGTGCGCGCGGTCGTCGACTACTTCGGCGGCGACGTCGGCGTGGCGGTGCACCTGCACGACGACGCCGGCACCGGCGTGGCCAATGCGCTCGGCGGCGTGCTCGGTGGCGCGTGCCAGGTGCAGGGCACGATCAACGGCTACGGCGAGCGCACCGGCAACTGCAACCTCACCACGATCATCCCGAACCTCACGCTCAAGATGGGGATCGCGACGATCCCCGACGACCGCCTCGAGCGGCTCACCCCGGTCGCGCACCACGTGGCCGAGCTGGTGAACATGGCGCTGAACCCGCAGGCGCCCTACGTGGGGTCGTCGGCGTTCGCGCACAAGGCCGGTCTCCACGTGAGCGCGATCGCCAAGCGCCCGGATGCCTACGAGCACGTCCGCCCCGACTCCGTCGGCAACGGCACCCGCTTCGTGGTGTCGGAGCTCGCGGGCAAGAGCACGCTCACGCTGAAGGCGAAGGAGCTCGGCCTCGAGCTCGACGGCCCGCAGCTCAACGACCTCATCGACACGCTCAAGCGGATGGAGCACGCGGGCTACCACTTCGAGGTGGCCGACGCGTCGCTCGAGCTGCTCATGCGCCGCGCCGGCGGGTGGGAGCAGTCGTGGTTCGAGGTCGAGTCGTTCCGCGTGATCACCGACGACGACGACCCGTCGTCGTCCGAGACGACCGTCACCGAGGCCACCATCAAGGTGCACGTCGACGGCCGGCGGATGATCGCCACCGCGGAGGGCAACGGCCCCGTGAACGCACTCGACGCGGCGTTGCGCAGCGCGATCGGCGAGCTGTACCCGGCGCTGTCGTCGGTGCACCTCACCGATTACAAGGTGCGCGTCCTCGACACCGCCAAGGGCACCGGCGCGGTCACCCGCGTGCTGGTCGACTCCACGAACGGTGACCGCTCGTGGACCACCATCGGTGTCAGCGAGAACATCATCGAAGCCTCCTGGCAGGCCCTGTACGACTCGCTCGTGTACGGCTTGCTCCAGGCCGAGCGCGGGAAGTAGCACACCCTCATGCCGACCGATCCCTTCGTCGCCCCGACCCTCGACGACGCCCCGCGCAACGAGCCCAACCTCGCGCCCGGCGTCCACCTGCCCGCGTCGCGCCCGTGGACGGCCGACCGTCCCGGCGACCTCACGGGCGGTCAGCCCACCGGCACGTTGCTCGGCCGGCCCGGTCCCAACGTGGGCTTCGCGATGACGCTGGCCCACCGGGCGCGCGAGCGGATGGCGCTCGGGTCGCACGAACCCGCCGACGACGCCGTCGCGGTCGTCGCCGAGCTGGCGATGAAGCGGGCGTCTTCGTACGGGCGCGGACCCACCACGGGCGACGTCGACCTCGCGATGACGATCCTCGGTTACCAGGGTGAGTGCGACGCGTCCTTCGCCGACTGGCGCGCCCACGCGGTGCACGGTGCCCACCACGAGTACGGGCCGCGTCGTCGTCTCGTCGACGCCGTGCCCGAGGACGCGCTGCGGACGCCGCCGACGGGCGCCGACCTCGCGTCGCTGCGCACCTCGGTGCGCGCCGCCTTCGACGGTCAGTGATGCGCGTCCGCTTCTCGCCCGCGCCGACGGGCTCGCTGCACATCGGCGGCGCACGCGCCGCGCTGTTCAACTGGTTGTTCGCCCGCCACCACGGCGGCACCTTCGTCCTGCGCATCGAGGACACCGACGTCGCCCGCTCCCGCGAGGAGTGGGTGCTCGGCATCCAGGACACGCTGCGCTGGCTCGGCATCGACTGGGACGAGGGCCCGATCCTGCAGAGCAGCCGCTTCGGCGAGTACCTCGCCGCCGCCGACCGGCTCCTCGCGTCGGGCCACGCGTACGAGTGCTACTGCACCGGCGACGAGGTGAAGGAGCGCAACGACGCCGCCATCGCCGCCGGCAAGGCGCCCGGCTACGACGGTCGCTGCCGCGCGCTCACCGCCGACGAGCGGGTCGCGCTCGCCGCCGAGGGCCGCCCGCGCACCCTGCGGTTCCGCACCCCCGACGAAGGCGTCAGCTCGTTCACCGACCTCATCCGCGGCGAGGTGCAGGTGGAGTGGTCGCTGATCCACGACTTCGTGATCGTGCGCTCCGACGGCACGCCGATCTTCTTCCTCGCCAACGCGGTCGACGACCTCGACATGGGCATCACCCACGTCGTGCGCGGTGAGGACCTCATCGACTCCACCCACCGGGTGCTCGCGATCCGCCACGCACTCGGGGCCGAGGACCGTCCGCAGTACGCGCACCTCCCGCTCATCGTGGACGCCGCGACGCGGGCCAAGCTCTCCAAGCGTCACGGCGCCGTCGGCCTCGAGGACTTCCGCGACGAGGGCTACCTGCCCGAGGCGCTGATGAACTACATCGCGCTGCTGGGCTGGGCGCCGGCCGACGACGGTGACGAGGTGCTCGACCCGGCGGGGTTGATCGCCGCCTTCGACCTCGACCGGGTGACGCACTCGGCCGCCGGCTTCGACCGCGCCAAGCTCGACTGGCTCAACGGCGAGTGGATGCGGCGCCTCACCGCCGACGACCTCACCGCGCGGCTCGAGCCGATGGCGCGCGAGCGGTTCGGCGACCGGTTCGACGCGGCTGTGTTCCCCGCGGCGGTCGCCCTCGCGCAGGAGCGCTCGGTCACGCTGCGGTCCGCGCTCGACCAGATGGAGTTCCTCTTCGTCGACGACGCCGACTTCGCGATCGCGCCGGAGTCGCTCGAGAAGCTGCAGGGCACCGACCGGGTGGGGGAGATCCTCGACTGCGCGATCGCGCACGTCGAGACCTGTGACTGGGATCCCGAGTCGATCAACGTGAAGGCGCCGATCGAGGAGCAGCTCGGCCTGAAGCTGCGCAAGGCCGCGCCCGCGCTCTATGCCGCGGTGGAGGGTCGTCACCAGGGTCTGCCGCTGTTCGACTCGATCCACCTGCTCGGCCGGGAGCGTTCGCTCGACCGGCTGCGCGCGGCCCGCGCCCGCGTGTGACCCGAGTCCGAGCGGCGGTACCCGGTCCGCTAAGATGTTCGGACCTTCGCGGGTGGTGTAATTGGCAACACTACAGATTCTGGCTCTGTCATTGGGGGTTCGAGTCCTCCCCCGCGAGCTCTCCGGGAGCGGTTGACGACACCACCCCCGGATGTGCAAGGCCCCGTCGTCTAGTGGCCTAGGACGCCGCCCTCTCAAGGCGGTAACGGCAGTTCGAATCTGCTCGGGGCTGCAAACGGAAGCCCGGCCTCACGGCCGGGCTTCTTCGCGTCCCGAGAGCCGCGTCGGGAGAGCTGCGCGGTGGAGAGCCGCGCGCGGTCGGGCGTCACACCCGCGTCCACGTGCGTTCAAGTGGCCGCGTGCACGTGCCGATGGACGCGGTTCATGTCTCGCCATGTGGTCGCGCTGACGCGCGCGTGTGAGGGTCGTGGTCGTGCCGGTGTGCGATATCCACCACTTCGTGATGGAACTGTCGTACCCTCGTCGGGATTCGCGCGCGAAGTGCGCGCGCAGTTGTGCACGAAGAGTTGTGCAACGAACTTCACCAGGCTTCACCAAGCAACGCACACACGATCAGCACGACCATTCGCAGGAGGCGGGCGGCCCTCCGACACCGTGCAGCGACATCGCGCGATACCGGAATGCTTGACCTTTGTCCGTGAATGGGTTCAACTTTCTCGCAGGCACGCACACATTTCGGAGGCAAGCGTGAACAAGTCAGAGCTCGTCGACAGCATTGCAGAGGGCGCCGGGCTCTCGAAGGCCGACGCGGAGCGTGCATTGAACTCGCTCATCGAGTCGGTCCAGGGCGCGGTCGCCGGTGGCGACAAGGTGACCCTCCCCGGTTTCGGTTCGTTCTCCGTCTCGCACCGCGCAGCGCGCACCGGGCGCAACCCGCGCACCGGCGAGCCGGTCCAGATCGCGGCATCGAAGGGCGTGAAGTTCTCCGCAGGAGCAGCGTTCAAGTCCGCCGTGAACAAGTAGGTCCCGGCACCCGCCGGCTCCTGCACCCGGAAATCCCGACTGAAAGGTGGTGACCGTGCCTCCCGCAAAGCGACGCACAGCACGGAAGACAACGGCGAAGAAGACAGCGGCCCGCAAGCCGGCAGCGCGTAAGGCAGCGAAGAAGACGACTGCGCGCAAGACGGCGGCACGGAAGCCGGCCAAGAAGTCGACCGCGAAGAAGGCGGCGGCGAAGAAGGCGCCCGCGAAGCGTCGGACCGTGAAGAAGGCGGCGGCCAAGAAGACGACCGCCCGCAAGCCGGCCCGCAAGACGGCGGCGAAGAAGACCACGAAGAAGGCAGCGGCGAAGAAGACCACCGCCCGCAAGCCGGCCCGCAAGACGGCGGCGAAGAAGACCACGAAGAAGGCAGCGGCGAAGAAGACCACCGCCCGCAAGCCGGCCCGCAAGACGGCGGCGAAGAAGACGGCGAAGAAGGCGCCCGCGAAGCGTCGCACCGTCAAGAAGGCCGCCGCGAAGAAGGCGCCCGCGAAGCGTCGGACCGTGAAGAAGGCGGCGGCCAAGAAGACCACCGCCCGCAAGCCGGCCCGCAAGACGGCGGCGAAGAAGACCGCGAAGAAGGCGCCCGCGAAGCGTCGGACCGTGAAGAAGGCGGCCAAGCGCCGCTAGCGGAAGCTTCGCAGCGTTTCCTGAAGGAGGGCCCTCCGGGGCCCTCCTTCTCTTTGTCCGGCGCGGTTCGTGAGTGTGGCCGGGCTAGAGGTCGTCGATGCGCTTGAAGGGCTCGCCGCCCGCTGCGACGATCTCGTCGCGCAGCCTCGCCGCGAAGCGCTCGCGCTGCTCGGCCTCCTCGGGCGTGCCCTCGGCGATGCCGTGGGTGGAGAGCCACTGGCTGTGGTGCGCCATCAGCGCGTCGATCTTCGCCTGCACCTGCGCGGGGGTGATCCGCTCCACGTGGTCGACGACCTGCGCCTCGAACAACAGCAGGTGGTCGGGGCGGTGGGGTGTGCCGGCATCGGGGAAGAAGTGCGGGTCACGCGCCGCGACGAGCGCGTCGATCACGAGGCGGCCCCCGGCGTGGTGGTCGGGGTGGAGCCGGTACTGCTTCCCCGGGTCGTGGCCGAGCAGCACGTCGGGTCGGGCGGCGCGGATCACGCGGCACAACGCCTCGGTGGTGTCGCGGTCGACCGGCAGCTCGCCGTCGACGCGCCCGAGGAAGTGGACGGCGGCCGCGCCGAGGTGAGCCGCGGCGGCGCGCTGCTCGTCCTGGCGCGTCGCGACCAGCGCGGCGAGGTCGGAGGTGGGGTCCCACGTGCCCTTCGAGCCGTCGGTGAGCACACACAGCTCCACCTGTGCGCCCTCGGCCGCCCACTTGGCGAGCGTCGCGCCGCAACCGAACTCGATGTCGTCGGGGTGTGCGCCGACCGCGAGCACCCGCGCCGGGGTGGGGAGGTCGTGGGTCGGTGTGGTCATGTCACTCGCTGCAGGGCACCGGGTCGAGCTCGCCCGCGATGCCGAGGAGGTCGTCGGGAACGTCGACGTCGAACGCGAGATCGGGGTCGCGCACGACGCGCACCCCGAGGCCGCGCCGGCGCGCCTCGGCGAGATGACGCCGGAACGAACCCGGCCCGTAGGAGAAGGTGAACGGCGCGTCGACGGGCAGCGAGCACACCGGCGTGCCGTCGTCGCGGTGGCAGGGCACGATGGCGAGCAGGGGGAGCGACCCGTCGCGGGCCAACGCCGCGAGTGAGCGGGCGTGGGGGAGGTCGGCGTGGGCGACCACGACGCGCGCGACGCCGAGGTCGGCGAGGTGCGCACGCCCCGCATCGGCGGCGCCGTCGAGCGAACCGGGATCGTCGATCACCGCCGCGCCGCGCGCCGTGGCCCAGTCGCGCACCTCCGGGTCGGACGACACGACCACGACGGGGAGCCCGCTCGCGGCGTCGAGCACGGTGTCGGCCCAACGGCGGGCCAGTGCGGCCCGGGTGGCGGCGTCGAGCGCGTCGGCGAGGCGGGCCTTGCCCAGTGCGAACGCCCGGACGGGGACGACGACGCCCGCGCCCGATCGACCGGGCACCCCCGTGTGCGTCATCGTCTGGTCCGGGAACGGGGGCCGCTCATGAGTCCACGTATGCTACCGACGTGGCACCCAGTTGGACCCCGCCGGCGTCCGTCGCGGTCATCGGCGCCGGGTCGTGGGGCACCACGGTCGCGGCGATCGTGAGCGGACACGCGCCGACCACCCTGTGGGGCCGCAACCACCTGATCGTCGAGGCCGTGAACGGCCGGCACGAGAACCCCGAGTACCTGCCGGGGATCGCGCTCCCCGAGCACCTGCGCGCCACCACCGACCTGGCCGAGGCGTGCGTGGGGGCCGAGGTGATCGTGATGGCGGTGCCGTCGCACGGGTTCCGCGCCGTGCTCGAACGCGCCGCTCCCTACGTCGACGTCGAGGCACCCGTCGTGAGCCTCGCCAAGGGCATCGAGAACGAGACCCTCCTGCGCATGAGTGAGGTCGTGCTCGAGACGCTCCCGCTGCACGATCCCGACCGCGTCGCCGCGCTCACCGGTCCCAACCTCGCGATCGAGATCGCGGAGGGCCAGCCGGCGGCGTCGGTCATCGCCTGCCGTGATCCGGAGACCGCGCGCAACCTGCAGCACCTGTGCTCGAGCAGTCGCTTCCGCGTGTACACCAACCCCGACGTCGTCGGCTGCGAGATCGCCGGTGCGTTGAAGAACGTGATCGCGATCGCAGCGGGCGCGGCCGCGGGGCTCGGGTACGGCGACAACACGCAGGCCGCGCTCATCACCCGCGGTCTCGCCGAGATCGCGCGTCTCGGGTCCGCACTGGGCGGCGAGGCGATGACCTTCGCGGGCCTCGCCGGTCTCGGCGACCTCGTCGCCACCTGCACGAGCCCGAAGAGCCGGAACCGCAGCGTGGGCTTCGAGCTCGGGCGCGGCCGTTCCCTGGGCGACATCGTCGGCGAGACGAACATGGTGGCCGAAGGCGTGAAGAGCGCGCCCGCGGTGCTCGAGCTCGCAGCGCGCGTCGGCATCGAGATGCCGATCGCCTCGCTGGTCGGTGCGGTGCTCACCGAGGGGCGCAACCCGGCCGATCTCGTGCCCGAGCTGATGCTGCGCGAAGCCAAGGCCGAGTTGCACGGGTTGTCGTGAACGCCAGAGACAGCGACGGAGAAGTGGTGGACGAATTGCTGGTCGGCGCGCTGGGCGTGCTCGGGCACGCGCGGGTGTCGACGTGGGGGAGGGTCGCACCCGGCAACGTGTCGTGGCAGCTCGACTGGTGGATCGGCGCCGACGACCGCTGGCACACGCCCGCCACCGAGGCCGCGGTGCGCCAGTCGCTCGTCGACAGCATGCCGGTGGTGCGCACGGCCATGCGCATCCCCGGCGGCGACGCGGTGCACCAGGTCGCGGCGGTCCCCGAGCCCGACGAGCTCGCGGTCGTCGACGTCACCAACGACTCACCCGGCGCGTTCGTGCTCGCTCTCGTGATCCGCGACGCCGCCTCCGTCGAGATCGACGGCGCCACCGTCTACATCGACGGGCGACCAGCATTGCGCCCGATGCGCGTCCCGTCGCGCTGGGCGACCGGATCGCCCGAGGCGGTGCAGGCCGCGGTCACGGGCGGGACCGCGAGCGACGGCGACTTCGTGCCGGTGAGCGACCCCGCCGGACACGCGTGCGCCGCACTGCTGTTCCCGCTCGCGCACCGCACCACGTTCCGTTGCGCAGTTGCGCTCGACGCGCGCGGCATGCACCCGCTCGACCCGGTCACGCTGCCGGCACCGGAGCAGGTGGCGCGCGGCTGGCGGGCCCAACTCGCACGCGGCCTGCGCGTCGAGTTGCCCGAAGTGGCGTTGCTCGACGCGCTCGACGCGGCGCGGGCCCAGGTGCTCCTCGCCGGTCAGGTGCCGGGCACCGGGCCGGCGGTGGTGGCGGCGCTGGAGGACTGGGGCTTCGACACCGAGGCGAGCGAGGCCTGGAGCGGGCTCAGCCGCCGGGAGCGCAAGCAGGCCGGCGAACGCCGCGCCGATGCAGATTGGGACGCCGTGCGTGCGGGCATCGGCGGCGACCCGGCCGCGCTGCTCCTCGCCGCACGCGGGGCGCTGCTGCGCGAGACCGACGACCTGGTCGAGGTGTTCCCCGCCGTCCCCGACGAGTGGCGCGGCGCCGCCCTCGACGTGCGCGACGCGCCCACCCGTCACGGTCCCGTGTCGTGCTCGGTGCGGTGGCACGGTGAACGTCCCGCGCTCCTGTGGGACGCGCCCGCCGGGGTCACGGTGCGTGCGCCCGGGCTCGACGGGGGATGGGCGAGCACCGAACCCACCGGCGAAGCCCTGCTCGGCGGCGCCGCCGCGGGCTAGCGTCCGGCTCCATGGGCAGGACGGGCGGCACGCCCAACGCGAGGTCGTTGCTGCGGCACTGGTTCGCGTGGAGCCTCGTGCTCCTCGGCGGCTTCCTGCGCTCCTGATGAGCTTCGCCTACCTGCAATGCGCTCGAGCCGACGAACCGCCTGACAGAGCTGCCGCTCGGCATCGTGAACCTCGACGAGGGAGCGACTGCGCTCGGTCGATCAGTTCGACGCCGGCGCCCAGGTGGTGGACTGCGCTGCACTGGTGCATGCAGCCGGGCCCCCATCAGCAGGTGAAGTGGGTGCGCTACGACATGCCGAGCTCGAACGTGCGATCCGGAACTTCGACGTATGGCGGGCTTCGTGATCCCGTCCACTTCTCGGCGCGCGGATCGCCGCGCTCGGCACGGTTTCGGCGATGCTCGCCGCCGAGATCGACGTGCTCGCGCCGGGCACCGGCAGCCCGGCGCCGCCGTGTTCGAACGTCGTGGCCACGCCGCTCGTGCCCGAGGCGTCGACTGTGCGTGCGCGCGCAGGCCGTCGACCAGCTGCGCACGGCGGGGTGAGCGCCCGCGCCGGGCATCGAGGTGCTGGGCAACCCGGTGGTCGCACGCAGCGCCGACCTCGTGCCCGTGAGCCTCGCCCGGGTCGTGGTCTCGCGCCGTTCTACTTGCCTGATGATGACGCTGGCCGGCCATGACCACCACTGGTGAGTACCGGCATCGACGGCTCGCGGGCTACGAGGAGTTCGACGTGCTCGGCCACGTCATCCGCCTGCCCGACCGGGGCGCCGGAGTCGGCGCGGGTGGCGAAGCTGGTGATCGTGCTGGTGATGGCAACGGCCTGCGGTGGCGGCCGAGACGTTGATGGCCGTCGAGCTCCTCGGTATGCAGACGTCGAGCACGGGCAAGCTGTTCCTTCGCGCGGCTCGGCATCACCGCGGTGGCCACGCTCACGCTGGTGTTCCTCGTCGCGTTCGGGATCATCGGCGAGTTGGTCGCGGTGATCTTCATCACCATCTTCGGCGTGCCGTCGGCGCTGGGCGTGTACCCGCAGTACGCGCTGCCACCACTGTTCCGGTTCATCTCGGGCTGGCACCCGCTGCGGTACGCCACCGACGGCGCCCGCTCGATCGTGTTCTACGACGCGCGCGGCGCGGCGGGGCTCGAGCGCGCCGTGGTGGTGCTGGCGGTGTGGCTCGTCGCCACGCTGCTCGCGGGTTGGGGCCTCGCCGCCTTCGTCGACTGGTGGAGCGCCCGGCGCGAGCGGAGGGCGGTGACGGCCTGACCGCACTGCGTGGGCTTCCCGCAATTGTTGGACACGCTCAGTGGTCGGTCTCTAACATGCGTCACGGCAGGAAGGGGCAGGCCGCGGCGACGCCGGCCTGAGCGGAGGGCGACGTGCTGTGGGCGAGCACTGGCGTGACGAGCTGGCGGGCTCGTCGGTGTACCACCGACATCGGGGCGACACGGATCACGCCGACACGGTGCGCATCCTCGCGATCGACGGCGGTGGCATCCGCGGCATCATCCCCGCGCTGATCCTCGCCGAGCTCGAGGCCCGTACCGGCAAGCGCGCCGCCGAGTTGTTCGACTTCATCGCGGGCACGTCCACCGGTGCCATCCTCGCCCTCGGCGCGTCCACACCCGGCGACGACGGCCGGTCGAAGTTCGCCGCCACCGACGGCGTGCACCTCTACGCCACGCGCGGCCAGGAGATCTTCTCCAAGGGCCACTTCAGCATGGGCATCTTCCACGAGAAGTACCACCACGAGTCGTTGGAGAAGGTGCTCGACGACGTCTTCGGCGACGTCATGCTGAGCGACGCGCTCGTGCGCTGCATGGCCACCGCGTACTCGCTGCGGCTCCGCGAGGTGCACCACTTCGACAGCGAAGAGGCGAAGCACGACCCCAACTGGGACTTCAAGATGCAGACGGTGATCCGCGCCGCGACGGCGGCGCCCACCTTCTTCGAGCCGGCGAAGGTCTACTCGTCGGACGACGCCGAGCACCTGCTGCTCGACGGCGCGCTCTATGCGAACAACCCGGCGATGATCGCGTTCGTCGAGGCCACGCGCAGCGGCGCCGACGACGTCGTCGTCGTGTCGCTCGGCACCGGCGACGAGGTCGAGGCCATGCACTGGGAGCAGGTGAAGGACTGGGGGCTCGCGCAGTGGGCGCGCCCCATCCTCAACGTGCTCTTCGACGCGATGGGCGAGAGCATCGACTACCAATTGCGCCACCTGCTCGGCCCGGAGCGATACCACCGCTTCCAGGTGCCGCTCGAGCAGGGCAGCCATCACCTCGACGACGCGTCCGAGGCGAACATCGAGGCACTGATGGGCGACGCCGCGCTGCTCGTGCGCACGCAGGAGCGTGAGATCGACCAGCTCTGCGAGAAGTTGGTGCGGTGACACGAGTCGCCGGGGCGCGTCGGCGTCCCGGCCTGTGGTTCCTGGTCACGTTGTTCCTGCTCGGGGCGGCGGCGATCGCCTTCCTCGACGGGTCACCGCGCGCCGAGGCCCTGGTGTGCACGAAGTCGTGGGCCGCCGCGGTGAGCGGCGACTGGGACACGGCTGCCAACTGGACCGGTGGCACCGTGCCGACGGGTGCCGACGACGTGTGCATCGACGTCGCCGGGACCTACACGGTGACCATGACGGGTGGGCACGCGGTCCACGCGATCAGCGTGGGCAACGCCACCACCGGCACGCAGACGCTGACCGTTTCCGGCACCAGCGCGCTCAACACGTCGTTGTCGATCGGCGCCGACTCCGAGACCACGGCCCACGGCGCGGTGGTGCTCACGTCCACCGGTGGTGGCTACGCACAGCTCCAGCTCGCGACGCACACCTTCACCAACGCGGGTTCGCTCCAGGTGCTCGCCGGGTCGGGGGGCAACCGCTTCCTCGACGGCGGGCCGCTGGTGAACTCCGGGTCGATCGTCGTGGGCGACAACCTGTCGTCCGACGGTGCACTCGCCGTCACCAACACCGGCGCGATCACCGCCAACGCGAACTGGACGATCAACGGGTCGGTCGCGCACAACGGCGGCACGCTCGCGTCGCCGACCGGCACCGTCGAGGTGCGTGGTGGCTACACCCAGGGCAACGGCGCAACGACGGGCAACCCGGTGCTCGTGACCGGTTCGAACCTGCAGTTCACCGGCGCCGGCGCGGCTGGTGTCCGTGTCGTGGGCGGCGCCAACCTCACCGGCACCGTCGCGGCCGGGCAGACGCTGACCGTGAGCGGCACCGGCGCGCTGAACACCACGGTCACGTTGCAGGGGAACGTGGTGAACCACGGGACGATCGTGGAGACGTCGACCGGTGGGGGCTTCGCGAACATCGAGCTGAACTCGTTCTCGTTAACGAGCGACGGTTCGGTGCAGGTGCAGGCCGGGGCGGGCGGCACCCGCTTCCTCGAAGGCGTCGGCACCTTCACGAACAGCGGCTCCATGAGCATCGACTCGCAGTTGGTGTCGTCCGGCGGTACGGCAGTCGTGAACCAGGGCTCCCTGTCGCTCACCGCCGGCTGGACGGTGCCGGGGTCGTTCCACTCGCAGTCGGGGAGCGTGGCGGGCACCGGCGCGGGGCAGGTGACCTCGAGCGGAACCACCACGATCGGCACCGGTTCGACGTCGGGCACGCCGGTGCGGGTCACCGGCGGCGCGCTGTCGTTTGCCGGGAACGGCACCACGTCGGTGCTGGTGATCGGCGGCGCGAACCTCACCGGGACGATCCCGGTGGGCGCGAGCCTGACGGTGAGCGGTACCAACGCGCAGAACACCACGGTCTCGTTGCAGGGGAACGTGGTGAACAACGGGACGATCGTGGAGACGTCGATCGGTGGCGCTTCGCGAACATCGAGTTGAACTCGTTCTCGTTGACGAACAACGGGTCGTTCCTGGTGCAGGCGGGGTCGGGTGGCACCCGGTTCGTCGAGGGTGTCGGCACGTTCACGAATGCCGCGACCGGCACGATGGCGGTGGACGACATCCTGAATTCGAGCGGCGGCACCTCTGTTGTGAACCAGGGTTCGCTCTCGCTCACGGAGCAGTGGACGATCCCCGGTGCGTTCAACTCCGCCGGCGGCACCGTGAGCGCGACGGGTGCCGGTCAGGTCGTGTCGAGCGGGTCCACGACGATCGGCAACGGCTCGTCCTCGGGGAACGTGATCGTCGTGACCGGTGGGTCGCTCGCCTTCAGCGGCCCCGGCGCCACGTCGGTGCTGGTCATCGGCGGCGCGAACCTCACCGGGACGATCCCGGCGGGTCAGGTGCTGACGGTGAGCGGTACCAACGCGCAGAACACCACGGTCTCGTTGCAGGGGAACGTGGTGAACAACGGGACGATCGTGGAGACGTCGACCGGTGGCGGCTTCGCGAACATCGAGTTGAACTCGTTCTCGTTGACGAACAACGGGTCGTTCCTGGTGCAGGCGGGGTCGGGCGGCACCCGGTTCGTCGAGGGCGTGGGCACGTTCACGAATGCCGCGACCGGCACGATGACGGTCGACCAGGGGCTGACCTCGAACGGCCTCACCGCGGTGGTGAACCAGGGTTCGCTCACGCTCACGCAGCAGTGGACCGTGCCCGGGTCCTTCACCATGACGAGCGGTTCGGTGGCGTCCTCCGGCGCCGGCCTGGTGGTGGCGAGCGGCACCACGGTGATGGGCAACGGCTCGACGTCGGGCACGCCGGTCCGGGTCATCGGCGGCAACCTGCAGTTCACGGGGACGGTACCGCGGCGGTGACCGTGATCGGCGGTGCCAACATCACCGGCACGATCGCCGCGACCCAGGTGCTGACCGTCAGCGGCACCAACGCGCAGAACACCACGGTCTCCCTGCAGGGGAACGTGGTGAACAACGGGACGATCGTGGAGACGTCGACCGGTGGTGGTTTCGCGAACATCGAGTTGAACTCGTTCTCGTTGACGAACAACGGCTCGTTCCAGGTGCAGGCCGGCTCGGGTGGCACCCGGTTCGTCGAGGGCGCGGGCACCTTCACGAACGCCGCGAGCGGCACGATGACGGTCGACCAGGCGTTGGCCTCGAACGGGGTCACCGCGGTGGTGAACCAGGGTTCGCTCACGCTCACGCAGCAGTGGACGGTGCCCGGATCGTTCACCCTGGGTGCGGGCACCGTGACCGCGACGGGCGGCGGCGAGGTCGTGTCGTCGGGCACGACCACCGTCGGGAACGGCGCCACCTCGGGCAACCCGCTGCTCGTCACGGGCGGCAACCTGCAGTTCACCGGCACCGGAGCGGCGGCGGTCACGGTGGTGGGCGGCGCCAACCTGACCGGGACGATCCCGGTCGGCGCGAGCCTGACGGTGAGCGGCACCAGCTCGCAGAACACCACGGTCACCCTGCAGGGGAACGTGGTGAACAACGGGACGATCGTGGAGACGTCGACGGGCGGTGGCTTTGCCGCGATCAACGGCAACGGCAACACCCTCACCAACAACGGGCTCTTCTCGGTGGTCGCGGGCGCCGGCGGGACCCGCTTCCTCTCCGGCGCGATGGTCAACAACGGCGTGCTGTCGCTGGGCGCGGGGGAGACGCTCAACGGCAACGGCAGCCCGTTCACGCAGTCGGCCACCGGCCAGTTGCGCAGCGAGGTCGCGGGCGCCGGCAACTTCGGCCAGTTCGTCGGCATCGGCACCGCGACGCTCGACGGCGTCGTCGGGGTCGACGGCGGCGCCACCGTCGCGACCGGCACCACGTTCTCCGTACTCGGGTACTCGTCGCGCTCGGGAGCGTTCACCACGCGCGACTTCGGCACGCAGGGCTACGGCATCACCTACAACGCGACCAGCCTCGTGCTCACCGCCCTGGTGCCCGGCAACGCGACCGCGACGCTCGGCGCGTCCACGTCGTTCGTGGTGGGCGGTCAGCCCGTCACGTTCACAGCGACGATCTCGGCCACGCCGCCGGCGGCCGGCACGCCGACCGGGTCGGTGCAGTTCCGCGACGGGGTCACGGTCATCGCCACGCAGGCGCTCGACGGCAGCGGGCAGTCGGTGCTGACGACGAGCTCGCTGGCGGCCGGCGCGCACTCGATCACCGTGCGCTACCTCGGTGACGACAACTTCTCGCCGGCCGACAGCAGCGCCGCGCCGGTGACCGTGAGCGCGGGCAACAGCGCGTCGGTGGTGGTCGTCGCCGCGCCGACCACGATCGTCGAGGGCAACAGCGTCACCTTCTCGGCCACGGTCAGCGGCGGCGCCGGGGTGCCGTCCGGTTCGGTGTCGTTCTTCGACTCGGCGGTGCCGCTCGGCACCCAGCCGCTCGACGGCACCGGCCATGCGTCGTTGCCCGTCGGTGGGCTCACCGCCGCCACCCACACCATCACCGCCACCTACACGGGCGATGCCGCCTACGCCCCCGCGGTATCGCCCGGGCTGGCGTTCACGGTCACGCCTCCCGTGAGTCCCACCACGGCGACCTTCACGGTCGACGCCAACCCCGTCGCGACCGGCAACGTGCTGCACGTCGACGCGACGGTGAGCGCGAGCGCGGGGACGCCGACCGGTTCGCTCGAGGTGCGCGACGGCTCCACGGTGCTCGCGACGCAGGCGCTCGACGGCGCCGGGGCGACGACCTTCTCGCTCGGTGGTCTGGTCGACGGCGCGCACTCCATCTCGGTCGCGTACCTCGGTGCCCCGGCGTTCGCGCCGAGCACGTCGCCGGTGCTGGTCGTGAACGTCGCCCCGCCGCCGGCTGCGCCCGGCCCGGGGCAGACCGCGATCATGCTGCGCGGCCCGCTCGCGCCGCTGCTCCCAGGGGACCGCGCGACGTTCGAGGCCACGCTGCTGTTCGGTGGGTCCACGCTGCCCACCGGCAACGTCGACTTCGCCGACGGCAGCACCCCACTCGGCAGCATCCCGCTCGACGCCGCCGGGAAGGCCTCCTTCACCACGCTGCCGCTCGACGTGCCGAGCACGGAACCGGTGGGTACCGCAACCGGCGCCGCCGTGGCCACGACCGGTGACGTGCAGGCCCAGGTCGCCGATCTCTCGATCGTCGCCTCGTATCCGGGCGACGTGAACTACACGGGGAGCAGCACGTCGCCGTTCCCGCTGACGGTCGGCGGCACCGGGCCCCCTCCGCCGCCGCCACCCCCGCCCCTCCGCCGCCACCGACCACGACCACCACCCCGCCGACCACCACGACGCCTCCCGTCACCGCGCCCCCGCCACCACCGTGCCGGCGACTCCCGCCGGCGGCGGAGCCGGCGGCGCGACCGGCGCGACGGGCGCAGCCGGCGCGACGCGACCGGTGGGCGCCACCGTCGCGGGCAACGCCACGGACCGTGCGAGCACGTCGACCACGGAGCCGGGCAACCGGTCCTCGCGTGACGGGAACGGTGGTTCCGACGGCGGCGGCGGCGACCGCGAAGAGGCACAGGCGGCCGGCCCCAGCGACTCCGGCGACTCCGGTGGCTCGGGTGACGGCGGGTTCTTCGCGCCGCTCGAACGATCCGCGCTCGTGTCGTCGATCCCGGCGCCGTCGGGCGTGTCGTTCGACGCGAAGCACCTCGCCACCAACTTCTCGATCGCGCTGTTGTTCATCCTGCTGTCGTGGTTCCCGGCCGAGGTGATCAACAGCGTCGTGCGCCAGCACCACCACCGGTTCGCCGGGAAGGGCCGGTTCCGCCGTTGGCTCGAGCGCACGATGGAGCGGCTGCACTCGTTGCCCGCACCGCTGCTCGTCGGCGGCTTCACACTGGTCGCAGCGCTGATCTACGGCCTGCTCGATCCGCACTTCGGGTTCAACCAGACCACGGTGCTGATGCTCAGCGCGATCTTCTTCGGGCTGATGCTCATCACCTTCGCCCACGAGTACGTGCGGGCCTGGTACGCGAAGCGATTCATGGGCGTGCCCGCGCACTTCGAGACGTTCCCGCTCGGCCTGGTGCTCGCGGTCCTGCTGGTGTTCTTCTCACGTCTCGCGCACTTCCAGCCGGGCTACGTGTTCGGTGTGGTCGCCGGCGTGGCGTTCCGTGGCGACGTCGACGAACGTCAGGACGGCAAGAGCCTCGCGGTCGCGTCGCTCGCCACGCTCGTGCTCGCGATCGTCACGTGGATCCTCTGGATCCCGGTGCGGGACGCCGCGCTGCTGCCGCACCCGGGCGTGTTCGCGCTCTTCGGCGACGCGCTGTTCGCGTTCGTGTGGATCTTCGCGATCCAGACCGTGGTGTTCAGTCTGGTGCCCATGCACCTGCTCGACGGTGAACGGGTGATCAAGTGGAGTCGCGGTGGTTGGCTCGCGCTCTACGTGTCGGGCATGTTCGTGTTCGTCACCACGCTGGTGCACCCCACCAGCACGCAGTACGGCGGCTCGTCCGACGCGTCGTTCTGGTCGATGCTGCTCCTCTTCCTCGCGTTCACAGTGTTCGCGGTGGGTCTGTGGACGTTCTTCTGGCTGGAGGACCGGCGCAAGGGGAGGTCGGCCGGCGACCCCGGCGACGCATCCGTGCACGCGGAGGCCGACGCGCCGTAAGGTAATGGTCTGACATTTCACGACCATTCCCGGGGGATCCCATGGCCGAGCTGGGCTTTCGCACCGTCGACGCCGACCAGCACTACTACGAGGCGCTCGACGCCTGCACCCGCCACCTCGACCCTGCGTTCAAGGACCGGGGCAGTGGTCACCCAGGGGAAGCGGACCTTTCTCATGGCGGGTCGCGAGTTGTGGCGCTTCATCCCGAACCCCACGTTCGACCCGGTGATCGTGCCCGGCTGCAACGACCTCATGTTCCGGGGCCAGGTGCCCGAGGGCGTCGACCCCAAGAGCCTCGTGAAGGTGGAGCCGCGCCACGTGGAGTACCAGGACGCGGCGGCGCGCCTGCCCGTGCTCGACGAACAGGACATCGAGCGCGTGCTCATGTTTCCCACGCTCGGCTGCGGGCTTGAGCAGGCGCTCCGCCTCGACATCCCCGCGCTGATGGCGAGTGTCACCGCGTTCAACCGCTGGTTGGAGGACGACTGGGGATACGTGTACGACGACCGCATCCTGTCGGCGCCGATCGTGTGCCTCGCCGATCCGGAGCTCGCGCTCGCCGAGGTCGACGCGCTGATCGCGAAGGGCGCGCGGCTCGTGAGCATGCGGCCGGCACCGGTGCCCGACGGGCGCGGCAACGGCTACTCGCTCGGCGACACACGTCACGACGCCGTGTGGGCGCGCCTCGCGGAGGCCGGAGTGGTCGCCGCGTTCCACCTCGCCGACAGCGGGTACGAGGTGCTGTCGAAGTACTGGGGTGGGCCTGAGCGCTTCGAGCCGTTCTTCGGGATCTCCGCGCTGCAGAAGCTGGTCACGTCGGACCGTGCGATCCACGACGCGATCGGGTCGATGGTGCTCGACGGTGTGTTCCACCGTCACCCCACGCTGCGGGTCGTCAGCGTGGAGAACGGCAGCGACTGGGTGGCGTTGTTGGTGACGCGCCTGCAGAAGATGCGCAACCAGATGCCTTCGGTGTTCCACGAGGATCCGCGCGACACCATCGCCCGCCACGTGTGGGTCACGCCGTACTACGAGGAGAACCTGCGCAAGCTCGCGGATCTCATCGGCGTCGACAAGGTGCTGTTCGGGTCCGACTGGCCGCACGGCGAGGGCCTCGCGGAGCCCAACGACTTCGTGAAGGAACTCCACGACTTCTCCGACGATGAGATCCGCCAGGTGATGCGGACCAACGCGCTGGAGCTGGTGGGTCTCTCCGACTAGCCCAGGCGCAGCGTGCGGATCGCGCCGGGCGCCACCGTGAGCGTGCCCGCGAACGGCGCGACCTCCGTGCCGACGAAGTCGACGACGGCACCCCCGAGCGGGGTGCCGTTGCGCGTGATGCTCACGTCGGTGTCGGTGGTGCCGGGGTTGAACACCCGCACGAGGACGTCGTCTCCCTCACGGGTGACCGCGGACACCGGCGCGCCGGTGACGGTGAGGTTGCTGCCGGCCGCGGGCGCGCTCGCGCCGGGCCAGCCGCCGCCGCGCACCTTCTGCAACGGCACGAGGAACTCGTCGGCCGCATCGAAGAGGTCGGCCTGCTCCCACGTGCCGCGGTGGGGGAGCAGCGCGTAGCGCAAGGTGACGCGGCCCTGCAGCTGCGGACCCTCGAGCACATCGAGCGGGCCGGCGGGGTTGGGGCGCAGCGACAGCTCCGAGCGCGAGAGGTACCCGGTGGCGCGCAGCAGCGTGAGCGCGAGCTCCCTGCCGCCTTCCACCACTTCGTACTCGAGCAGACCGTCGTGCAGGATCGCGAGGCCCTGCTCGCCGTCCGAACCGTCGACGAAGCGACGCGACACGAACGTGGGCAGGCCGAACTCGTGCGGGCCGCCCTCGGCGTGCAGCCCGCGCTCCACCACCGCGAACGCGCACTCGGCGTGCGAGGTCGTGACCGGGCGGGGGAGCGGGAAGTGCGCCCGCAGACGGTGGTCACGCGCCCGGTTGTCGAACGACTGCTCGACCCGCACGAAGCGTTCGCCGGCGCGCACCTCGTAGGTGGTCTGCACCTCGGTGGCGACGGTGTGCGCGCTCCGCGCGTGGCACGAGCGCTCGTCGCCCAGCGCCGCGACCGGCCACTCGTACGTGCGGGTCACCACGATGCGGGCCCGCACCGGCCCCGACTCGGCGACCTCGACGTCGACCGCGACCGGCGTGTCGACGATCGTGTCGATCTCCGGTGGCGAGTAGTTGTAGGTGTCGCCCCCGTCGCCGCCGTCGACGAGGCGGTCGGCGCTCGCGACCCGCACGCCGTCGGCCTCGACCGTGATGGTGCCGTCGGCCCGGTCGACGGAGACGCGCAGGTGTTCGTTCGTCATCGTGAAGGCGTCGGCCGTGACCGCAGTGGCCGGGCCCTCGCCCTCGACGGCCCGGTACGTGCGCCACCCGAAGCCGGGCACGTCCTTGGCGGCGACGATCACGTCGCGCACGGGAGCGCGGCGCTGGCGGATCGAGATGGTGTGACCCGCCTCACCCAGCGCGAGCAGCTCCTCCTTCGTGGACTCGAGGTCGACCTCGGTCTCGCCGGGCGCGGCGTCGTGGAAGGTGAACTCGAGCGTGCCGTCGGGGAGATCAGCGCGCTCCACTCGGTGGATGCGCGCACCCGCGAGCTCGGGGCCGCGCATCATCTCCAGCACCCAGCGGATCTTCTGGCCCACCACGATGGTGGAGATGCCCTCGCCGCCGCGCGTGTTCACGACCTGCGCGGGGATGGCATCGCCGCTCGTGACGTCGACGAGGTGCACCGGGCCGGTGCCGGGGATCGGCAGCTCCACCAGTCCGCCGCGGGCCGCCGCCGTCGGGTTCACGACCACCGTGCAGCCGGCGGGTGCGTCGACCGTCTTCGCCAATGCGACGAGCGCGCCCTTGGTGAGTGCCTCGGCGACGTGACGCCTCCTGGTAGCGCACGCGCACCGCCTCGACCACTTCGTCGTGACTGCACGCGCAGGAGGAGTCGTGCGCGCTGTTGAGCACGAGCTGGCGCCACGCGATGCCGAGCAGCGCGTCCGGCGACTGCGCAGCGGGCAGGTAGAGCGCGCACAGCGGCTCGGCGACACGCTCCAGCGCGCGCTCGGCCGCCGCGCACGCCATGTGCACGTCGACCCGGTTGGACGCGACACCCATGAGCACGTTTGCCCGCGCGCCGGAACGCAGTTCGCCGTGCCACGACGGCAGGCCGTCGGTGGGCTGCGCGACCACGTACTCGCCGAGCGACGTGACCTCGAAGCGGAACTCGTCCTGCGCGGCGTTGGCGGCCTCGACCACCTCACCGAGCCACGACTGCGGGAGCAGATGGTCGCTGCCGTTCATGAGCAGCATGCCCCCGCCAGGCAGCTGCGCATCACCCAGTTCGGAGCGGTAGCCGCGGGCACGGGCGACGAGGTTCGCGGGGTCGCGCGGGATGTCGCGACCGTTCGAGTAGGAGCCGTAGAGGTACTCGGCGCGCACCTTCGAGCCGTCGGGTGCGTACCAGTCGAACGCGGTGCGGTCGATCGCGCTCGGCACGCCGCGCCACACCACACAGTGGTGCAGCCCCGCCTGCGTGAGGATCTGCGGCATCTGCGCGACGTGACCGAACATGTCGGGCAGGTAGCCCACGCGCATCGCGGCCGGGCCGCCGATCTCCGCGGCGCGCCGCAGGCCGAGCTGCAGGTTCCGCACGATGGTCTCGCCCGACACCATGAACTCGTCCATGAGGATCATCCACGGGCCGACCTGCAGACGCCCCGAGTTGGCGAGCGCCTCGATGCGCACCGCGGCCTGCGGACGCACCTCGAGGTAGTCGTCGACGACCGCGGTCTGTCCGTCGAGGAGGAACCGCGTGTAGCGCGGGTCGCCCTCGAGGAGGTCGAGGAGGTCGTCGACGAGGTGGACGAGCTGCACGCGGTACGTCTGGAACGGCGCGTACCACTCGCGGTCCCAGTGGGTGTGGGGGACGATGGCGACCTGCTGCGGGGGCTGTTGCACGAGGTCAGGTTACGGGCGGGCGCTACCGTCGGAGGATGCCGGTGGTGGTGATCGACTTCGACGGCGAGGCCGCGCAGGCCGACGAGGTCGCGTTCATGGTCGAGCGCCTGGGCCCGCCCGAATGGTGCGAGCTCCATGCCGGGAGCAGCGTGCAGGAGGCATGGGAGTCGATCGCCGCCGACGAGGCCACGATCCGGGCCGTTGCCGCCGAGGTCCCGGTCGATCCGGCGTTCCGCTCGCGGGTCGAGGCACTGCGTGAAGAGGGCGCCGACGTGATCGTCGTCTCCCACGGCTTCGGCCTGGTGGTCGAGCTCGCCTGCGCCGGCCTCGACGTCGAGGTTCGGAGCAACCACGTCGACTTCACGACCGGGCGTCTGGAGGTGCGCGCATGAGGGTCGCTTTCGGGTCGGACGAGTGGACCCCGCTCACCGACGCCGTGCGCGCCGACCTGGAGTCACGAGGTCACCAGGTGGTGACCGCCGGCGACGGCGAGTGGGCCGAGGTCGGTCGCGCGGTGGGCGAGATGGTCGCCTCGCGCGTCACCGACACCGCGGTGCTGTTCTGCTGGACCGGTACCGGCGCGTCGATCGCGGCCAACAAGGTGCCGGGCGTACGCGCCGCGCTGTGCACCGATGCCGCGACCGCCGCGGGTGCCCGCAAGTGGAACGACGCCAACGTGCTGGTGATGGGCCTGCGCCTCACGTCACCCGAGGTCGCGCGCGAGATGCTCGACGCCTGGTTCGCCACCGACTTCGACGAGGGCGAGTCCGCCAACGTCGCCCGCCTCGAGCTCTAGGGCAGGATCCAGCGAAGGCCTTCGTTCGGGCCCCATGGTTCGCAGTCGAAGATCAAGCCCTGCTTGTTGTAGGTCGTCGCGCCGAAGTCGTCGCAGGGATCGCCCTGCTGCACGTCGCTGGTGGCCGACACCGGTTGGGCGGGGTTCGGGGCCACGCAGCGGTACTGGCGCGTGCTGGGATCGCGCTCGACGGTCTCGCCGGCCACACATGCGGGCGCTCCGACGAACTCGTCATGACGCTGCACACGCTGCGCGCCCGACTGCGAGGAGCCGCCGCATCCGCCGAGCACGACAATCACTCCGATCACCGCAGTGATGCTCGCCGCCCGGGTTCCGAGGTGCATGCGCACGTCCCGAACTGTACGCCCGGTGTCAACGAGCGTCAGTGGTGGATGACGACCGTGACGCGGTCGCCGGTGCGCTTGCCGAGGCGGCGACAGATGTCGGGTCGCACGGTGAGCCGGGCACGACCCGCGGGAGTCGCGGTGAACGAGCTGTGGAACGCCAGGCCGTCGATGGTGCCGCGCACCTTCACGAGCCCCTGCTTCGGCCCGACCTTCACGACATCGGGCATCACGACGAACGCGGACGCGCCGTTCGCGCTGCCCTGCAACGTGGCGGTGAACCGCTGACGCCCGACCGTCATCCGCCGGGCGGCACCACGCGCGCCGCGAGGTAGGCGGTGTCGAGGAACTCCCACGCTTCCGCGATCTTCCCGCCGTCGAGACGGAAGAGCATGTGGTACGGACCGTCGTAGTCGTACCCGGCGCGCGTGCGCGTGTGCAGCACGCAGTGGAGCGCGACGCGGTCGTCCTCGGCGGTGAGATGGAGGATGTCCATGCTGCCCATCGGCTCGTACACACCGGTGGCCATCCCGAAGATGGCCTTGGCCTCGTCGCCCTCGAGGGTCGCCACGCCGAACTGCGTCTCGCCGATCGACGGCGGGAGGTGCCACTTCACGTCGTCGGTGAGGAAGCCGGGCTGCTTGTCGGGCGGCGACTGCCAGAAGTCGAGCACCGTCTGCTTGTTCCGAGCGGCCTGATCCGTGCTGTCGGTCATGGCCGGACGCTATCCCGATGGGCAGAAGCCCGCCCGTTGCGCCCGGAATGTCCGGGTCGTAGCGTTGCGGTGCCGCGGGCAGGTCAACCCAGGGGGAGAGTCATGAAGAAGTTGACCTTCACCGCGCTCGCCGCGGTGGGACTCGTGGTGGGGATGGCGGGGCCCGCCTTGGCGCACGACTGTGTGAACCTGTCGATCAACCCGAACGCCGTGCAGGTGGTCATCGGGGTGGGCGAGGAATGCGCCGACACGGTGACGTTGGTGAAGAACGGCATCGTGCAGCACCTGACCCACGCGCAGGTGCAGAGCTTCCACGGTCCGCTCGGCATCGATCTCGACTGCGACGGCAAGGCCGACGTGGTCTCGTACGAACCCGGACAGGGAACGGACGGCGTGGTGCCGGGCGCCGAGAACCCGAACGCGAAGAACGTGGCGCAGTGCAAGGGCGTCACCAACTTCGAGACGGCCGGCGACGCCGGCTGCTTCGGCCCGCCGACCTGAGCGGCTGACTAGCGTCGGGCCGTGCCTCCGGTGAAGTCGGCGAAGCCGACCAAGAAGCGCGGCCCGACGCTCCGCCTCGAGCGGAAGTTCTGGGACGCGGGCGATCGCGTCGTGGTGGGGATCGACGAGGTCGGCCGCGGCGCTTGGGCGGGGCCCGTCACCGTCGCCGCGGTGGTCCCCGCGCCCGAGCACCTGAGCGGCGTGCGCGACTCGAAGCAGCTGCTGCGCCCCGACCGGGAGAAGGCCGCCGCGAAGGTGCGGAAGTGGGCCCTCGCGGTGGGGGTGGGGCACGCCTCCTACCTGGAGTGCGACGAGCTCGGCATGACCGCCGCCCTGCGCACCGCCGCGTTCCGGGCGCTCGCCGAGCTCGACGCGCAGGGCTTCGTGCCCGACCGGATCGTGCTCGACGGCAACCACGACTACCTCGGCATGCCCGACAAGGTCACGACCGTCATCAAGGGCGACGCGTCGTGCCTGGCCGTCGCCGCGGCGTCGTGCGTGGCCAAGGTGACGCGCGACGGGATGATGGCCGAGTCCGCCGCGCACTACCCGGCCTACGACTTCGCCTCCAACGTGGGGTACCCCGCGCCCAACCACAAGGCCGCGCTGCTCGCCTACGGGCCGAGCGCGATCCACCGCCGGTCGTGGGTGTTCATGGACGGCCTGTGCTGGCGGGGCGTCGCGCCGCCGCCCGGGCGGCTCTTCGCCTGATCCCCGGTCGCGGGTTCGCCCGGTCGCCGGGATACGCTCTCGGGCCATGGGCCAGCAGATCACCGTCTCCGTGCGTGAGGGCATCGACCCCCAGACCCGCATCTTCGACCTCAACCGGTCGCTCACGGGCATGGGCATCGAGCGCTACCAGTCGGTCTCCGACATCAAGCGCAGCCGTCCGGCCGACGTGCTCGCCAAGCGCCTCTTCCGCGCCGGCGCCCGGTCGGTGACGGTGTACTCGAGCAGCGTAGGTGTGACCGCCCCGGCCGAGCGCTGGGCCGAGCTCGAGGGTCAGGCGATCGAGATCATCCAGAACCTCTTCGGTTTCTACGGCGACGACGCCGGCTGGGACCCCGACGCGCTGCGTGCGCTCGGCTTCGAGCCGCTGCCCATCCCCGAACCCGCGGGCTGACCCCACCGGTTGGCGGCCGGCTGTGCGATGACGCGTCCCGATCCATCCGATCCACCCGATCCCCGGGTCTCGGTCGTGATCCCCACCTACAACCGCGCCGCCCTTCTCGAACGCGCGGTGGGCACCGTCCTCGAGCAGACCTGGACCGACTTCGAGCTCGTCGTGTTCGACGACGGGTCGACCGACGACACCCCGGCAGCGATGGCGCGCATGACCGATCCTCGGATCGTGAAGCTGCGCGGACCGAACGAGGGCTGCGCGAGTGCGCGGAACCGCGCACTGGCGGTCGCCCGGGGCGAGTGGGTCGCCTTCCTCGACGACGACAACGAATGGCGACCGGAGTATCTCGACCGGCAGCTCGCTTCGGTGGCCGACGCGCCCGACGCGGTCGTCGTCTACTGCCTGGCGGAATTGCGCAAGGAAGCCGTCGACGAGGACTCGTGGGAGCGGTTCCCGGTGTGGTGTCCGGACGGCGACATGTTCCCCGCCCTGCTCGCCGGATGGTGGGCGCCGATCTCGGGGATGATGGTGCGCCGCGACGCGCTCCGTGAGACGGGTGGCTTCGCCGCCGAGCTCGACACCCACGAGGACGTCGACCTCATGATGCGCATGGCGCGGCGCGGTTCCTACGTGTGCGATCCCGAGGTCCTGATCGTCCGCAACGAGCACCCCGCGCAAGGCTCGCGTGACCTCGCGCGCCAGGCCCGTTCCGTGCGCGCGCTCGACCAGCGGTGGCGCCGGCGCATCGTGGCGAGCGAAGGGCTGCGGGCCTACCTCCGATGGATCGCACTGCGTCACCGGCAGGTGACCGAACAGGAGCTCGCGCGGCTCTACGCCGCGCCCGTCTCGGAGCAACGTGGGGCGGCGCACGCCGCAGTGCGCCGGCTCGCGACCCAACTTCCGTGGTCGGCGACGGCGCTGGTGCGCGCCGCGCTGCTCGCCGCGGTCGGCCCCGCCGCGTTCGCGTCGGCGCGGAGCCGCTGGCGACGAGCGCGGTCGCGCGTGAGGAGCGGGGTGCGGCCCGCCGCCGGTGAAGGGATGGGGCGATGAGCGCGGACCTCGACCGGCCGTCGATCCGGATCGCCGACGACGGCGCGGTCACCGCGCTCCTTGCGGGGTACCGGGCCGGCGATCGCCCGCTCACGGGGCTGGAGCTCTACTACGAGCTGGAACGGACGACGCCTCTGCTCGAGTTCCACACGATGATCCGGCTGGGGCCGCGCAACCGCGAGCACAACGGTCTGCAGCAGTCGTACGGCGATCACAACCGGCTGCTCATGCTCGGTCTCGACAAGCTCGTCGAGGGCGACGTCGACTGGTACCGGTCGCGACTCGAGGTTGCCGCCGACGTCGACGACGACGAGTTGCGCGCGTGCTTCGCTGCGGTTGCGTCGTTGCAGCTGCCTCGGGACGTCATGGTGGCGTTGTGGCTCGCGGCTGCGATGCACGACTGCGGGATGCTCTGCGGGCGGGTGTCGTCGGTCGACGTGGAGGACGGTGTGGTGCTCGGTCGCGACGTGATCGACGCGCTCTGCCCGGAGCACCTCCGCGACCTCGCGTACGTCGTGCTCCGCCATCACGACTACATCAAGGACTGCTTCCTCGGTGAGGTGCCGGTCGGCCTCATCGGCGACGACGTCGATCGCCTCGACCCGTCGCTACGGCCGGTGGCACTCGCGGCGCTCGGTGCGGTCCAGGTCGCGGGCGCCGCCAGCCTGGGTGAAGGCCGACTCGGCGAGTTCCGGATGGAGATCTTCCGGCGTTGTGCCGACGGCACCGCGCTCCTCGACCGTTCTCCCGTGACGCGGCTCGCCCGCCTGCTGTCGAAGGAGCCGCAGGTCGCCGGGCCGGCGCCCGGGCCGGCGGAAGGGGCACTGGCCACTCTGGCCACGGGGGAACATGACACGGTCGAGGCGTTGCTCGAGCGCGTCCCACTGCATCGGTGGCATCGCACCGTCGGCGGACTGTCGACCGAGGCTCGGATGGGGGTCCTGGTCGCGGTGGCCGACGCGGCAGCGGCATCGGGCGCGGACCACGTGGTCCTCGGTGGCGCTCCGGGCACGGGTGACTCGGCCTGGGCCGCCCCGGGAGAGATGGTCACGTCGCTCAGCGGCCGCCGGCTGCTGCTGCTCGACCCGGGAGCGGCGACTCCGGCGGCCGGCTGACGTCAACCGGTGAATGCCGGCGTCACCTCGATCGGCGCGGCAGGGGTTCCCGCGAACACGAGTGGGATGTCGACCGTGTCGAACGGCTCGGCCATCGAGGTGATCCGCACGAAGCACCGGCCGGGTGCCGTGGCGCAGTCGACGGTGCTGCCGAGCAGCGTCAGCGGGAACATCTGGGTGATCGTGACGCTGACCGACACGTTGCCACCGGGATCGGCGACGCCGGACAGCACGCCGATGTTGCACGGGCTCGCGAGGAAGTCGGCCCGGTGCCCCAGCGCGCACTGGCCGGCGACGATGTTGCTGTTCGGGGTGAACCCGGTGCCCTGTAGCACGAGGGTCTCACCGTCGGTCACGATGCCGGTCGGTGTGACGGTCACGACCGGGGCCGGCGGCGGGACACTCGCATCGAAACTGATGGGGGTCGACGCCCGCTGTTCGGTTGCCCCGCCGACGAAGGCGAACACCGAGCACAGCCCGGGTGCCTGCGCGCAGTCGACGAGCGGGGGTGGGTACACCGATTCGTCGAAGGCGCCGCGAGCCACTCGGAACTCGTACGTGAAGGCGCCGGATCCGTCGGCGATCAAGCTGTCGGGCGGGATGCCGCCGCAGAACCCGATCGTGGTGCTGGTGAGGCAGTCGCTCAGGACCACCTGGGCCGACGGCGTGAACCCGGTGCCGGTCACCGTGACGACCTGCCCGCTGACGAGCCCGGCGGAGGGCGTCACGGCGATCGACGGCGTGGCCGCGGCGGCCGGTGGTTCGGCCGACCCGGCGACCGGAGGAGGAACGGACAGCGTCGCGAACGCGGTCACGACCGCCGCGCACAGTGTGAGGGCCCACGTTCGCTGCTTCACGATCGGCACCTCTCGGAGAGACGCAAATGACGCGTGTGTCCCTTGTAGGCGATCGGTTCGGGACGCGCAAGAGGAGCCCTGCCGAATTGACGGGGCGAACATGTGTTCGGTATCGTCGTGGGTCCATGGCGACGGCCGCTTCCCCTGCTTCCCCGAACGTCTCGCAGCTGGCGTCCAAGTCGACGCGCAAGATGCCGCGCCGTGACGACGCGGCCCGGGCCCATCTCCAGGAGGTGGGGCGCGCCACCCGCCCGGTGAGCCTGGCCCACGAGCGGGCGTTGGAGCTCGGGCCGGCACTGGCGTCGCTGGTGCCCCGCGGTTCGGTGGCCCGGGGCTCGGTGGTGCGGGTGGCCGGCGCGTCGGGCGCCGGGGTCACCAGCCTCGGCCTCGAGCTCGCCGCGGCGTGCACGAAGGCGGGGGAGTGGGTGGCGGCGGTCGATCCCGCCGGTTCGTTCGGCGCGCTCGCGGCGCAGGAGGCGGGCGTCACCCTCGAACGGTTCGCGGTGGTCCGGCGGGTGCCCCCCGCCCGCTGGGCCTCCGTGGTCGCCGCGCTGCTCGACGGCGTCACGCTCGTGCTCGCCGACCTCCCGCCCGAGGGGGTGGGAGTGGCTGATGGGCGCCGGCTGGTGGCGCGCGCCCGCGAGCGTGAGACGGTGCTCGTCGTGGGTGATCGATGGCCCGCCGACGCCGCGCTCACCCTGCGCGCGCGTGCTGCGGAGTGGGTCGGGCGGGGCGAGGTGCACCACCTCACCGAACGACGGCTGCTCGTGCACGCCGAGGCACCGGCCGGTGCACGCGAGGGCTGGCTGGCGCGAGCGGTGTGATGCGGGAGCCGGCGCGGACCGCGGCGCTGCGCTGCCCCGACTGGCCGGTCACCGCGGCGCGCCGGTGTGATCCGTCGCTCGTCGGCGTGCCCGTCGCGGTGGTCGACCGCGGGCAACGCGGGCTGCGCGTGGTCGCGGCGTCGGCCGAGGCGCGCGCCGCGGGGGTGGTGTGCGGGCTGCGCCGACGCGAGGCCGAGGCTCGGTGCGCGGGTCTGGTGGTGCTCGACACCGACGGAGCGGGTGACGCACGCTCGTTCGAGGAGGTCGCGCGCGCGGTCGAGCGCCACGTCCCGCGCCTCGTGCTGCACGAACCGGGTGCGTTGTCGTTCGCGACACGCGGGCCGTCGCGCTACTTCGGTGGCGACGACGCGCTCGCGGCACTGGTGGTCGACACCGTCGCGCGGCTCGGCGTCACCGACGTGACCGTCGGCATCGCGGCCGGGGTGTTCGCAGCCGATCTCGCGGCGTCGCGCTCGCTGGTGGTGCCGGTGGGTGAGACCGTCGCGTTCCTCGCCGAGTGGCCGGTGAGCGTGCTCGCGAGCGCGGTCGACGCGTCGTACGACGCAGGTGACGGTGCCGCGCTCGTCGACCTGTTCGCACGGCTCGGGCTGCGCACGTTGGGGACCCTCGCCGCACTGCCCGAATCGGCGGTGGCCGCGCGCTTCGGCCCACCCGGGTTGCTCGCGCACCGGCTGGCGCGCGGCGAACCCGGTCACGAACCGATCGCTCGCGAGGTGCCACCCGAACTGGTCGAGACGATGGAGCTCGACCCGCCCGCCACACGCGTCGACGAAGCCGCGTTCGCGGCGAAAGCCCTCGCCGACCGTCTCCTCGGCCGCCTCGACGCGATGGGCGCGTGTTGCACCCGCGTGGTGGTGGAGGCCGAGACCGAGCACGGTGAGCGCCTCACCCGTTGCTGGCGTCACGAGGGCGCGCTCACGCCGTCCACCCTCGTGGCGCGGGTGCGGTGGCAGCTCGAGGCGTGGCTGGTCGCGAGCGACGCGGGCGTCGCCGCGCCCGGCGCGACGGTCGCCGACGCCGCCGACGCGGAGATGGTCACCGGCGGGCTCACCGTGTTGCGCCTCGCGCCCGACGACGTGATCGCCGCCACCGGCCGTCAGCTCGGCTTCTGGGGCGGTGATCCGGCGGCGGCCGACCGCGCCGGGCGGGCCTTCGCCCGCGTGCAGGCGCTGCTCGGGCCCGACGCCGTCGCCACCGCGCTGCCGGTGGGCGGGCGCACGCCGATCGAACGGGTGCGCTGGGTGCCGTGGGGCGATGCCCGTGACGAGTCGTCGGGGGCGCCGACCGATGCGGCGCCGTGGCCCGGCGCAGTGCCCGGGCCCGCGCCGGCGCGGGTGTTCGACCCACCGGTGCCCGCCGCGTTGCTCGACGGGCAGGGCGCGCCGGTCACGGTGTCGGGCCGGGGTGAGACCTCGGCGCCGCCGGCGGTGCTGGAGTGCCCGGCGCAGCCGGGGGGGGTGGCGCGCTCGTCGCGTGGGCCGGGCCGTGGGCGCACGACCTGCGCTGGTGGTCGCAACGCCGGCGTCGGGTGCTGTGGCAGGTGGTCGTCGACGCGAGCGACATGGAAGTGGCGTGCCTCGTCGCGGTGGAACGCGGCCACGCCTCGGTGGAGGCGATCTACGACTAGTCAGGCAATAGCCGACGTCACGTCGAGCGCGACCGGCAACGCCCGTTCCCTCCACGTGACGAGCTCGCCCGCGTTCCGTGGCTGGTACTTCCCGAACACGGTGTCGCGCGCCCGCCGCTCCTCGCCCTCGTCGGCTGGGGCCTCCGCGATCACGCGCCCGCGAGCGGCGTAGGTGACGTCGCGCACGCGCACCGTGACCGCCGGGTCGGCCATCAGGTTGCGCACCCAGTCGGACGCGTCACCCGCGCCCGCCAGCATGTGCAGAGTGGTGCCGTTCGCCGGGTCGACCGCGAACCAGATCTCGATCTCGTGCGGCTGCCCCGACACGCGCCCGGTCGTGGTCAGGTAGCAGTAGTCGTCGTCGGCTGCATCCCTCAGCGCGCTGTCCATCGGGTTGAATGTCCCCATGTTCACGATGCGTCGATTCTGCGGAGCGGTTGTCGCGACAACCGCAGTGCTCGCCTGGGTTGCCCTCCCGGCGACGGCCGGAACCCCGGCCGGGACCCCGGCCGCCAAGAAGGGCAAGCCGGTCACCGTCCAACTCTACGAGTTCGGGGTGAAGCCCAAGCCGAAGTTCGTCGCCGCGGGCAAGGTCACCTTCACCGCCAAGAACATCGGCACGATGAAGCACGAGATGGTCGTCGTGAAGACCACCGAGGGCGCCACCCTGCCGACGAAGGCCGACGGTTCCGTCGACGAAGAGGCCATCCCCGAGAGCGACAAGATGGGTGAGGTCGGCGGCCTGAAGCCGAAGAAGTCGGGCACGCTCACCGTCACCTTGCCGGCGGGCGACTACGAGATCTTCTGCAACCTCACCACGAAGGACTCGCAGGGCACCACCTACGTGCACTACGCGCAGGGGATGCACCAGACCTTCCAGGCCGGGTAGCACGGCGTCATGACCTTCGAGGACCAGATCCGGGCGTTGCTCGACGAGGCGCAGTTCACCTCCGAGCTGGGACTGCGGGGGCTCATGGAGGAGACGCTCGTGCCGTCGGCGCAGACCGAGGACGAGCGCTGGGAGTACGCCGACAAGACGTTCCAGGCCCTCTGCGACGGGCTGCTCGCGGTGGCGCGCGGGATGGACGCCGTGGTGGCGCGACTGGACAGCCTGCCCGGCTGATCCGACGCGGGCGGCGCTACTTCGCGTAGTTCGCGGCGCCCATCATGTCGAGGAACACGCAGGTCTCGTCACCGGTGATCCACGCGTCGTGGCCGGCAGGGATGTGCACGACGTCACCCGGCCCGATCTCCATGCTGGTGCCGTCGTCGAACTGCACCGTCATGTTGCCCTGCACGCCGAAGCCGAAGTGCTCGACCTGGCACGAGTCGGTGCCGGCGATCGGCTTCACGCACTCGCTCCACTTCCACCCCGGTTCGAAGGTGGCCCGGCCGACCATCTGGCCGTTGATCTCGACGATCTCGATCTGGCCCTTGTCGAACTTGCGGGTCTCGTCGGGGGTGGAGAGGTTCCTGGACTCCGCCATGGCGGCGCCTCCTGAGTAGGCCTGCCCGCAGATCCCGCCCGACCCGTCGACGGTAGACCCGTTCGGGGGAGGGCACAACGGGCAGATCCCCCGCATCCGACGCCCGTTGCGGACACGAACGTATGTTCGGTACGGTCGCGGGAGTGACCGGATACGCGGAGCTCCACTGCCACACCAACTTCTCCTTCCTCGACGGAGCGAGCGCGCCCGAAGACCTCGCGGTGGAAGCGGCCCGGCTCGGGCTGGCCGGGTTGGCGGTCACCGACCACGACGGCCTCTACGGCGCGGTGCGCTTCGCCCTCGCCGCGCGCGAGCACGCGCTCCCCACCGTGTTCGGTGCGGAGATGACGCTCGGGATCACCCGGCCCGCGAACGGCGAAGCGGATCCCGAGGGGGAGCACCTCGTCGTGCTCGCCGAGGGGGCGGTGGGCTACGCGCGGCTCGCGCGCGCGATCAGTGAGGCGCAGATGGCGGGGGAGAAGGGCGCGCCGCGCACGTCGGTCGACGCGTTGGTGCGCGCCGCGAGCGCGCCGGTGCACCTGCACCCGCAGGCGAGCGCGTGCAACGACGCGTGGTTCGTGCTCACCGGGTGTCGCAAGGGCACGGTGCCCGCGGCGTTGCTGCGCGACGGTCCGTCGGCCGCGCGCCGCGAGCTCGACCGGCTCGTCGACGGCTTCGGGCGCGACCGCGTACTCGTGGAGTTGTGGGACCACGGCGACCCGCTCGACCGTCACCGCAACGACGCGCTCGCGAAGCTCGCGCTCGCCGTGGGCGTGGAGGTGGTCGTCACCAACAACGTGCACTACGCGACGGTCTCGCAACGTCCGCTCGCCACCGCGCTCGCCGCGGTGCGGGCGCGGCGCTCACTCGACGAGATCGACGGCTGGCTCCCCGCCGCACCGTTCGCGCACCTGCGCAGCGCGGCGGAGCAGGAGCGCCGGTTCGCACGCTGGCCCGGCGCGGTGGCGCGCACCGTCGAGATCGCGCACCAGTGCGCGTTCGACCTGCGCCTCGCCGCACCCGAGCTGCCCGACCACGACGTGCCGCCGGGCCACACCGAGATGACGTGGCTGCGCGAGCTCACGATGCGCGGTGCGGCCGTCCGCTACCCGAGTACCCATCCGCAGTACGAGCAGGCGATGCGGCAGATCGCGTACGAGCTCGACGTGATCGAGCAGCTCAACTTCCCCGGCTACTTCCTCGTGCTGGTCGACGTCGTGTCGTTCTGCCGCGAGCACGACATCTACTGCCAGGGGCGGGGGAGCGCGGCCAACAGCGCGGTCTGTTACGCGCTCGGGGTCACCAAGGCCGACGCGGTCGCGCTCGGCCTGTTGTTCGAGCGGTTCCTGTCGCCGGAGCGCGACGGCCCACCCGACATCGACCTCGACATCGAGCACCAGCGCCGCGAGGAGGTGATCCAGTACGTCTACGGCAAGTACGGGCGCGAGCGCGCCGCGCAGGTCGCGAACGTGATCACCTACCGGCCGAAGTCGGCGCTGCGCGAGATGGCGAAGGCGGTGGGCCTCTCACCCGGTCACGCCGACGCGCTCACCAAGTGGCTCGACCGGTGGGGGCGCGATCGTGGGAGCTTCGACACGTTGAAGGACGACGGGCCGCCGGTGCCCGCGCTCGCGCTCGACCTCGCCGAGCAGGTGCTCGACTTCCCCCGCCACCTCGGCATCCACTCCGGCGGCATGGTGCTCGCCGACCGTCCGCTCGTGGAGTTCTGCCCGGTGGAGTGGGCGCGCATGGAGGACCGTTCGGTGCTCCAGTGGGACAAGGACGACTGCGCGGCCGCGGGCCTGGTGAAGTTCGACCTGCTCGGCCTCGGCATGCTCACGATGCTGCACCTCGCGGTGGATCTCGTGCGCGAGCACGAAGGTGTCGACATCGACCTCGCCACCATCCCGCAGGAACCCGAGGTGTACGCGCTGCTGTGCGCGGCCGACACCATCGGCGTGTTCCAGGTGGAGAGCCGCGCGCAGATGGCCACGCTGCCGCGCCTGCGCCCCGAGTGCTTCTACGACCTCGTGGTGGAGGTCGCGCTCATCCGTCCCGGCCCCATCCAGGGCGGCTCGGTGCACCCCTACCTGCGGCGACGCAACGGCGAGGAGCCCGTCACCTATCCGCACCCGCTGCTCGAGCGATGCCTGGCGAAGACGCTCGGGGTGCCGCTGTTCCAGGAGCAGCTCATGCAGATGGCGATCGACGTCGCGGGATTCACACCGGCCGAGTCCGACAAGCTGCGCCAGGCGATGGGGTCGAAGCGGTCACGGGCGCGCATGGCGGTCATGCGCGAACGACTGCTCGCGGGCATGGCCGAGCGCGGCATCACCGGGGAGACGGCCGACGAGATCGTGCACAAGATCGAGGGCTTCGCCGACTTCGGTTTCCCCGAGAGCCACTCGGTGAGCTTCGCCTACCTCGTGTACGCGAGCTCGTGGATCAAGCTGCACCACCCGGCCGAGTTCGCGTGCGCGCTGCTCAACGCGCAGCCGATGGGCTTCTACTCGCCGCACACCATCGTGCGCGACGCGGTGCGCCACGGCGTGGAGGTGCTGGGTCCGTGCGTCGCCCGTTCGCGCAGGGACTGCACGCTGGAGCCGCGCTCCGAGACGGCGGGTCCCGTGGGCACGCCGCGTCCGGGCTGGCACGCGGATCCATCGATCAACGCGGTGCGCGTCGGGCTGCGCTACGTGCGCGGCCTGAGCGACACGCTGCTCGACCGCATCGACGACGAACGGGCGGTCGCGCCGTTCGCGTCGCTCGACGACTTCACCCGGCGTACCAACGCGCCCACCGACGCGCTCGAGGCGCTCGCCACCGCGGGTGCGTTCGGCTGCTTCGACCACTCGCGCCGCAGCGCGCTGTGGGCGGCGGGGGCCATGCGCGATGCACGGTCCGACAAGCTGCCCGGGGTCGTCACCGGTGCCGAGGCGCCGCCGCTGCCGGGGATGACCGAACCCGAGGAGCTCGCCGCCGACCTGTGGGCCACCGGGCTCTCCGCGGCCCGTCACCCCACCGAGCTGGTGCGCGCCGCGCTCGACGGGCGGGGGATCGTCACCGCGGCCGGGCTGCGCGACCTGCCCGACCGCTCGGTGGTCGACGTCGCCGGGGTGGTCACGCACCGCCAGCAGCCGGGCACGTCGAAGGGGGTGGTGTTCGTGAACCTGGAGGACGAGACCGGCCTGGTCAACGTGATCCTCACGCCGGATGTGTGGCGGCGTTACCGCAAGGTGGCCCGCACCGCGCCCGCGCTCGAGGTGCGCGGCCTGCTCGAGCGCCACCAGGGTGTGGTCAACGTGCTGGCCCGCAAGGTCGTCGCGCTCCCGCTCGGCCCCGATGCACTGCTGCGGTCACGCGACTTCCACTAGCGCAGGGAGTTCAGGCCGGTCGCACGATCCTCGTGAACACCACGTTCACCGGCACCTCGTCGACGCCATCGTCTCCATTTGGCCCTGCGATGGCGGCGTCGCACGCGGCGCGCACGCGGGCGCGGTGGTCGTCGTCGAGCGCGTCGGCGGCGCCCCGCAGCCCCGAGCCGCGGACGATGCCCCACCAGTCGTCACCGTCGCGCATCGGGTGCATGGCGTCGAACGCCTCGATCTCCACTACTGCGTCGACACCGGCGTCGATGCCCGCCTCGGCCACCAGCACCTGCATGCCCGCGGGTGTCGAGATCTCGTCGTAGCGCCCACCCGACGGGCGCAGCTCCGGGCGCTCGGTCTGCACGGCGTTCCAGTAGGTCGACCAGAGCGGCTCGAACAGGTCGGGGCCCCACGTGGTGACCGCGAGCTGGCCGCCCGGAGCGACGAGCTCCCAGAGATCCGCGAGCAGGCCGGCCATGTCGGGCACGAAGAAGATGCCGAACACCGACACCACCGCGTCGAACGACTGCGGCGCGAGGTCGAGGTCGCGCATGTCGGCGCACACCAACTCCACGTTGGTGAAGCCGGCGGCGTCGACGCGGGTGCGGGCGATGTCGAGCATCTGTTGCGTGAGGTCTACGCCGAGCACCGAGCCCGACGCGCCGACCGCGTTGGCCGCAGGCAGCACGGAGTTGCCGGTGCCGCAGGCGACGTCGAGCACCCGGGCGCCGGGTACCAACGCGAGCCGCTCCACGGTGAGCTGACCGAAGCGCGGGAAGAACGACTGCGCCTCGGAGTCGTAGTCCTCGGCCGCGGCGCCGAAGCTGGCGAGCGACCGTGCGGCGGCCTCGTCGCGCGGCGTCACGACAGGTGCTCGCCGAAGAACGCGGTGAGCTTGCCCCACGCGTCGGGCGCGGCAGTGTCGCTGTAGCTGTCGGAGCCGTCGCGCATGAAGCCGTGGTCGGCGCCGTCGTACACCTGCACGAGGTCGCCGTGGTGGGCCCGTACCAGCTCGATGTCGCTCATCGGCACGTAGGGGTCGGCGCCGCCGAAGAACAGGATGGCCGGGCAGCCGAGGTCGCCCAGCTCGCGGTAGATGCCGCCGCCGTAGAACGACACGGTCGCGTCGACGCCGAGCTCGCCGGCCCACTTCGCGGCGCGATAGGTGAACAGGCCGCCCATGCAGAAGCCGGTGACGCCGATCTTGGTGGCGCCGAGTGCCCGCAGATGGGTGATGGTGGTGGCGAGGTCGCCCTGCAGCTGCTCGGGCGTGACCGAGCCGATCATCGTGCCGAAGTCGGACGACTCGGGCCCACCGACACGGAAGAACAGGTCGGGGGCCGCGACCACGTAGCCCTCACGGGCGACGCGCTCGGCGAAGCGGATGAGCTGCGGGGTGATGCCCATGCCCTCGTGGATGACGACGACACCGGGACGAGGGCCCGGGGTCGAGGGCGCGACCGTCAAGATGGGGAGTGCGAGTTCCGTCATGGACGCATCCTCGCGCATCTCCCCGACGCACCGACGTGGCTCCACTAGCGTCCAACGGATGCAGGACACGGGCAGCACGTCGGGGACGGCGACGGAGCCGGTGCACGAGACGGCGCCCACCGGCCTCACCGCGGCCGAGGTGCAGGAGCGGGTCTCCCGTGGCGAGGTCAACGACACCGGCGAGCGCACCAGCCGCACCCTCGGTGAGATCATCCGGGCCAACGTGTTCACCCGGTTCAACGCGATCCTGGGTGTCGCGTTGGTCGCGATCCTGGTGATCGGCGGCCTGCAGGACGCCACCTTCGGCATCATCCTGATCTTCAACTCCGGCATCGGCATCTTCCAGGAGCTGCGGGCCAAGCGCACGCTCGACAAGCTCGCCGTCCTCAACGCGCCGCGGGCGCGGGTCGTGCGCGACGGCACCGCCGCCGACGTCGCGGTGGAGACCGTCGTGCTCGACGACCTGCTCGAGCTGCGCCTCGGCGACCAGATCCCGTGCGACGGCGTGGTGCGCAGCGCCGACGGGCTCGAGGTCGACGAGTCGCTGCTCACCGGTGAGAGCGACCCCCTCGACAAGCAGCCGGGAGCCGAGGTGCTGTCGGGCAGCTTCGTGGTGGCCGGCAGCGGGCGCTTCCAGGCCACCCGGGTCGGCGCGAACGCCTACGCGGCGAAGCTCGCGGCCGAGGCCCGGCGCTTCGAGCTCACCCGCTCCGAGCTGATGGACGGCATCAACACCATCCTGCGGATCATCACGTGGGTGCTGATCCCGGTGTCGGCGCTGCTGCTGTGGAGCCAGTCACGCGACCACAACTTCGAGAACGCGGTGCGCTTCACCGTGGCCGGCGTGGTCGCGATGGTGCCCGAGGGCCTGGTGCTGCTGACGTCGATCGCGTTCATGGTCGCCGCGCTCACGCTCGCCCGGCGCAAGGTGCTGGTGCAGGAGCTGCCCGCGGTCGAGGGCCTCGCACGTGTCGACGTCGTCTGCCTCGACAAGACGGGCACGTTGACCGAGGGCGAGATCGTGTTCGACGACCTCGAGCTGCTCGACGGCAACGGTGCCGGCGTCGACCAGGCCGCGTGCGAGCAGGTGCTCGGTGCGATCGCCGACGACGAGAACCGCAACGCGACGGCGGTTGCCCTCGCCGACCGCTTCACCTCGCCGGGGTGGACGCGCACCGGTGCCGTGCCGTTCTCCTCCGCCCGGAAGTGGAGCGCGGCGCAGTTCGACGGGCAGGGCTCGTGGGTGATGGGCGCACCCGAGATGGTGTTCCCCGACGCCTCCACGCCGGTGCGCGCCCGGGCCGACGAGATCGCGTCGGGTGGTCGGCGCACGCTCGTGCTCGCCCACAGCGACGCGCCGCTTGCCGGTGAGGCACTGCCCGAGCCTCTCGTGCCGGTCGCGCTGGTGATGTTCTCGGAGAAGGTGCGGCCCGACGCGGCCGAGACGCTGGCCTACTTCCACGAGCAGGGAGTCACGCTCCGCGTGATCTCGGGCGACAACCCGCGCACGGTCGCCGCGGTGGCGTCGAAGTTGGGGCTCCCCGGCGCGGAGGACGGCGGGTTCGACGCCCGCGAGCTCCCCGAGGATCCCGACCAGATGGCCGAGGTGCTCGAGCAGCACGCCGTGTTCGGTCGGGTCACCCCGCAGCAGAAGCGCGCCATGGTGGGTGCGCTGCAGTCGAAGGGGCATGTCGTCGCGATGACGGGCGACGGCGTGAACGACGCGCTGGCGCTCAAGGACGCCGACATCGGCGTCGCCATGGGCTCGGGCGCCGCGGCCACTCGTGCGGTTGCCCAACTCGTGCTGCTCGACGGCAAGTTCGCGACGCTGCCCGGCGTCGTGGCCGAGGGCCGGCGCGTGATCGCGAACATCGAGCGTTCGGCGAACCTGTTCGTCACCAAGACGGTGTACGCGGTGCTGATCGCGATCGCAGTGGTGATCGCGGCGTGGCCCTACCCCTACCTGCCGCGCCACCTCACGATCATCAGCACGTTCACCATCGGCATCCCCGGCTTCTTCCTGGCGCTGGCGCCCAACCCGCGGCGCTACATCCCGGGCTTCATCCTGCGTGTGCTGCGCTTCACGATCCCGGCCGGTGTGATCGGCGCGACTGCCGCGCTTGCCGCGTATGCGATCGCCCGGTACGGCCACGACCTCCCCACCAGGGAGATCCGCACGGCGTCGGCGCTCGTGCTCATCGCAGTCGGTCTCTGGGTGCTCGTGATCCAGGCCCGACCCTTCAACTGGTGGAAATCGCTGCTCGTCGCCTCGATGGCGGGATCGATCGCCGTGATCCTCGCCGTCGGGTTCATCCGTGACTTCTACGCGGTGCAGATGCCGCCGGCCGACGTGCTGCTCGAGGTCTCCGGTGTCGCGGTTGTCGCGATCATCCTGCTCGAGGTCGCGTTCCGGCTGAGCCGCGTCGTCGGTTCACGTCGCGATCCGTCGCACGAGGTCTGACCCTCGCCAAGCGAGCGTCGGCCGCGCGAGGCTGACGACATGGCTGACACGCGCGAACCGGATCGGGCCTTCGTCGGTGACATCCCCGCGATCTACGACGGCTACCTCGTGCCGCTGATCTTCGAGCCGTACGCGGCCGATCTCGCGGCGCGGATCGCCGCGCTCGACGCGTCGTCGTTGCTCGAGGTCGCGGCGGGCACGGGCGCGGTGACCCGCGAGCTCGCGTCGCGCCTGCCCTCGACGTTGGCGATCACGGCGACCGACCTCAACCAGCCGATGCTCGACCACGCCGCGGCCGTCGGCACCGCGCGCCCGGTCACGTGGCAGCAGGCCGACGTGATGGACCTGCCGTTCCCCGACGACTCGTTCGACGTGGTCGTGTGCCAGTTCGGCGCGATGTTCTTCCCCGATCGGGCGCGTGCCTTCGCTGAGGTCCGCAGGGTGCTGCGCCCGGGTGGCACGTTCGTGTTCAACGTGTGGGACGACATCGCCGCGAACGACTTCACCGCCACGGTGGTCGGCGCGCTGGCGGAGCTGTTCCCCGAGAAGCCGCCGGTGTTCCTCGCGACGGTTGCGCACGGCTACCACGACGGCGAAGTCATCCGCGCCGACCTCGCCGCGGGCGGATTCACCGCGCCGGTCGTGGTCGAGGCGGTGGAGGCGACCGCGCGCGGCGTCGTGTGAGATCCCCGCGATCGGGTTCTGCCAGGGAGTCCGATGCGCAACTCGATCGAGGCCGACCACCCCGGTCGGCTCGACGAGGCGACCCGAGTCGCCACCGAGGCGGTCGAACGCGTCCACGGCGCGACCGACATCTCCGGTCGCATCCGCGCCTACGTCGTCACCGCGACGAAGGAGTAGCGGGTCGCGCTCAGTCGTCAACAGGCCCGGTACAGGCGTGCGCCAGTGGCCTGCGCCATCGCGAGGGCGAGCTCCTTGGTCGACGCTTCGTTCTTCGCCTTGGTCTGCTGGTCGTGGTCGTAGACCGAGACCGCCCAGTCCGGTCCCTCGATCCAGTACTCGTGCCTGCCGACGTCGTCACAGCCGGCGACGGAACCGTCGATGCTCGAACGCTTCTCCGCCGCCGACGTGAAGACCTCCAGGACGTAGAGCGCGTAGAGCGACCGCCGGCAATCGCCCTGCATGAAGTTGTCAGACCCGAAGTTGAACGCCTCGCCGAAGTTCGGGCACTCGACGCCTTGCTCCGCGAGGTAGTCGCGCAGCGCGTAGACGGGGATGTCGGCCTTGGCGAACGCCGGCTGCGGGCGACGTTCCGGCACGAGTTCGACGGTCTCGTAGCTGCTGTCGCTGTATCCGTACGGCGCGTGGTCAGCCGCGCAGGATGCGACGAGCACGAGCACTGATGCCACCACGGTCGCCAGGCGGACGCACCTCACAAGCCCAACTTCCGCCAAGACCGATTCCGGCGCCAGAGCAGTTCGTCACGGCCGGCGCACCGGTAGCGTCGTGGCGTGGGATCGGCGGGGATGAAGCGCAAGGGACGCCGGCACCTGAACAAGGTGCAGGGTCGCTACCGGCGCGGCGGTGGGGTCGCCCACTTCGACAGCACGCCGTGGGGCCCGATGAACGTGAACGACGGTGGCCACGACGCGCCCGCCACGCCGACGAGTCGCCGTACGAGTGTGCTCCTGTGGACCGGGCTCGCGCTGGCGGCCGTCGCCGTGGTCGTCATCGTGGTCCTGTCGATCTGATGGACGACCGCGCGCTCGTGGAGGCGATGCTCCGCGACGCGGCGTCGTACGAGTGGCGGATGCAGGACATCGGGTTGCTCGGTCGATGGCTCGATGATCGTCGTGAGTGCCGCGTGCACGTCTGGGCGCCGCAGCGCTGCGACGGCGAACCTCTGGTCCACGACCACCCGTTCGACTTCGCGTCGACGATCGTGGTGGGGGAGATGACCAACACCCGGTACGTCGAGGATCCGCTCGGTGAGGAGTTCGTGCGCACGCGCTACCTGCCCGGCACCGAGCACGAACGCACCACCGACACCGTGCATCTCGTGGGCGCGGCCGAGACGATCGGCGCCGGCGCGACCTACTCGCAGCGCGCCGGCCAACTGCACGACAGCCGCCAGACGCCGGGCACCGTGTCGATCATCCGCATGGAGTTCGGCGGCCCGCGTCCACTGAGCGTGTGCACCCGCGACGAGCGGCCGTGGACGTCGGCGGTGTCGCGCACCGCGACTGCCGACGAGGTGGCGAGCATCACCGCCGCCGCGTTGCGTCACTTCACCTGATCGGGGCGACGGATCCTCAGCCCGTGACGCCGAGGCGGCGGCGCACGACGGACTTCGCCAGCGCGAGCACCGCAGGGTCGCCGCGCAGGACGAAGTTGGCGTTGGCCGCCAGGATGATGCCGTTCAACTCGAACGTGAGCGCGTCGGCGTTCTCGTCGGGGCCGAGCTCGCCGTTCGTGATCGCGGTCTCCACGAACTGGTGGAGGAGCGCGGAGAAGCCGTGCTGGAACGCGGCCACGCGCTCCTTCACCGGCCCCGGCCGCGTGCCCATCTCGAGGGTGGCGCCGGCGAAGAAGCATCCGCCGGGGAAGGTGCGCCGTTCCAGGTGGTCGAAGAAGGCGTCGCACACCGCGACGATCTGAGGGAGCCCGGGTGCGGCGGTGAGCGCAGGCTCGATGACCTCGGTCTGGAACACCCGGCTCGCCTCGTCGACGGTGGCGAGCTGGAGGTCCTGCTTCGAGCCGAAGTGGGCGTAGACCCCGCTCTTGCTCATGTCGAGCGAAGAGGCGAGCTCACCGATCGACAAGCCCTCGAGCCCGTGGACGGTGGCCAGCGACACCGCCTGGCGGACGATGGCCTCGCGGGTCCGGTCGCCGTCCGAACGTGTCCTCCGTCGCTCCACGTTGACAAGATAGCACGATCGTTCGTACTATCTAGAACGAACGGTCGTGCTATCTATCGGAGGGATCATGAGTGTGCTGACTGCGGGCGCACGGACGGGCAGCCATCGGGAGGGCGAGGTCCACGGATCCCTGACGCGGGGAGTGCGGATCACACTCGACTCGGTGTCGCGTCACGCCCGGCGCGGCGGGGCGCGGCTGCTGGAGGACGTGTCGCTCTCGATCGAGCCGGGCGAGCTGGTGGCGATCGTGGGCCCGAGCGGCGCGGGGAAGACGACCTTGCTCGAGGTGATGGCCGGCCTGGCGACGCCGTCGGGCGGGACGGTGCGTTTCGACGGCCGCGAGATCGACGGCCGCGGCGCCTCCACGCGGGGAATGCTCGGCTACGTGCCCCAGGACGACATCGTGCACACGGAGCTGCCCCTGGCCCGCACGTTGCGGTACGCGGCGAGGCTGCGGTTGCCGTCGTCGACCGATGCGCAGGCGATCGAGCGAGCCGTCGCCAGCTCGCTCGCCGCCGTCGGGCTGGAGGCGCGCGCCGGGACGCGGGTGGGTGCGCTCAGCGGGGGTGAGCGCAAGCGGGCGAGCATCGCGGTCGAGCTGCTCACGGACCCGCAGGTCTTCTTCCTCGACGAGCCGACGTCGGGTCTCGACCCGTTGACCCGCGCCGATCTCGTCGGCCGCTTGCGTGGCCTCGCCGACCGTGCCGCGACCGTCGTGTTCACGACCCATGCCGTGGAGGACCTCGAGCGCTGCGACCGGGTGGTGTTCCTGGCTCGCGGTGGGCGGGTCGCGTACGTGGGTCCGGTCGACGCCGCGCTCGCGCACTTCGGCGTCGCGTCGGTGCCCGAGTTGTACGGCTGCCTGTCGGAGAGCGTTGCCCGCGACCCGTCGCTCGACGTTGCCACCCCGTTGACGTCCGCGGCTCCCGCTGTGGACGCACCTCGTTCCGCCGCTTCCAAGTCCCCGCTCGTGGCGGGTCCGTTCACGCAGTGGCGGGTGCTGACGCGCCGCACGATCGACACGATCGCCGGGAACCGGTTGACGCTCGCGATCCTGCTCGGCTCGCCCGCGCTCGTGGTCGCGATGTTCGCGGTGCTGTTCCGCCCAGGCGCGTTCGACCTCGCGTCGCCGAGCCCGAGCTCGATGGTGATGGTGGGCTTCTGGGTCGTGTTCGCCGCGTTCTTCTTCGGCCTCACCTACGGGCTGCTCCAGATCTGCACCGAGCGGGCGATCCTCGAGCGCGAGCGGTTCGTGGGGCTGCGGCCCGGTGCGTACCTGGCGTCCAAGCTCACCGTGCTCGTGCCGTTCCTCGCCGGCGTGGTCGTCGCCATGCTCGTGGTGCTGCGCGCCCTCGACCGGCTGCCGGCCCGCCCGACGAACGTGTACCTGTCGATCGGTGTGGCGCTCCTGCTGTGCGCGATCGCGGCGCTCGGGCTCGGGCTGCTGACGTCCGCCCTCGTCGGCAACCCCGCGCAGGCGACGCTCGCGCTGCCCATGCTGTGCTTCCCGGCGGTGTTGTTCTCGGGTGCGGTGCTGCCGGTGCACCTGATGGCCGGCGCGGGTTCCACGATCAGCTTCGCAGTGCCGACGCGCTGGGCGTTCGAGGCGATGGGTCACGACCTCGGTGCCCGGCACATCTTCTCGCACGGCGCGTCGCCCCTCGGGCCGCCGCTGCTCGCGTCGTACGGCGACGCCGGCACGCTGGCGACGACGACCTCCTGGGCCGCGCTCGCGTGCTTCGCGGTGGCGTTCCTCGCGGCGACGTGGGCGGTGCTGGCCCGGACGACCCGAGGGGCGACGAGGTGACCCGCGTGCCCGGTGTCGGCTCGTGGATCGAGCGACGGGCCCGGGTGGCCCCGGATCAGGTCGCCCTGGTGCACGGGCGACCGCCTCGCGCGGAACCCGCCGACCGGGACAGGCTGGTAGTCGCCGTCGGGGAGGTCGATACCGCGCTCGAGGTCGTGCACCTCGATCTCGTCGAGCGCGAACACGTTCACGTCGCCGCGGCGGCCCACTTCGAGCACCCCGCGGTCGCGCAGCGAGAAGAAGTCGGTGCTGCGCTGCGTGAGGAAGTGCACCGCCTGCTCGATCGGGAGCTCGCCGGTGTCGCGCACCCAGTGGGTGAGCAGGTACAGCGCCGAGCCCGCACCGCAGAACATCTTGAGGTGGGCGCCGGCATCCGTGCCGCCGAAGATCATGTCGGACCGGGCGAAGAACGCCCGGTCCTGCGCCTCCCGCTCCTCGGCACTCATGCGCCCCGCGTTGAGCTTCGTGTAGCGCGAGCCGATGCCGTTGTCGAGCACCCAGTCGGCCAGCACGTCGGACGGGTGCGCGCCCCGCTCGTCGGCGAGCGCCCGCAGTGAGATGCCACGTGGGCCCGGCCCGTGCTCGGGGTCGCTGAGGATCAGCTCGTGCAGCTGCTCGGCGCGGAACGAGTTCTGCTCGTCGAGCGGGTGGTCCCAGTCGTGACGGGCGCGGGCGCGCCACTCGGGGTCGGCGAGCAGGTCGAGCTTGCGGTCGGCGGGCCCGTTCACCAGCTCGTGCCAGGCCGGCACGGCCGCGGTGCCGATGCTGGACTCGAAGCCGAGACGCGGCTGCGCGGGCTCGCCGCCACCGCCGAGGTAGACCACGCCCGGCTCGCCGTCACGACCCTTGCCGGTGCCGTCACCGAGCGAGAGCACACCGACCCCGGCGGTGGCCGCGTGCCGGTGCACGTGAGCGCGCAGGTCGTCGTCGCGGATGATCGTCTGCAGCAGCGCGCCCGGGTAGCGGGCCAGCACGGCGAGCAGTGCGTCGAGCTCGGCGTCGTCGGCGAGGCGGCTCGGTACCAGCTCGCCCTGGCGGTCGGTGTCGAACCAGTTCCCCGACACGCCGAGCGACCCGGCGCGCAGCGCGTCGTCGAGCAGCGCGCAGATCGCAGTGAGCTCGTCGTCGGTGGCGGCGCGCTCCCAGGCCGCGCGTCCCATCACGGTGGCGCGCAACGCGTTGTGCGCGGTGAATGCGAACGGTGTGAGGGTGAGCGGCACCTGTGACGCCGCCGCGAAGTACTCCGACCACGTGGGCCAACCCCACTCGACCGCGGTCTCCAACGACGACGGCAGCTCCTCCACGAAGCAGAGCAGGTCGGCGATGTCGTGCTGCACCTCCGGGCGCGTCGGTGCGATGCCGAACCCGCAGTTGCCCATCACCATCGTCGTGATGCCGTAGGAGGGGAGCGGGTCGAGCGACGGGTCCCAGAACATCTCGAGGTCGTAGTGGGTGTGGCCGTCGACGAACCCCGGCGTGACCAGTGCGCCCTCGGCGTCGATCACGGTCTCGTCGCCGCCCGCGGGGGCGAGCGCCGGGCCGATCTCGGCGATCAGGCCGCCTCGTACCCGGAGGTCGGCGGCGAAGGGTGCGCCACCGGTGCCGTCGACGACCGTGCCGTTCCGGATCAGCAGATCTCCCGTCATGACGCAGACGGTAGATGCCGAGCGCACCCGTCCGCACGAACTAGGTTCCGCGACCATGCGAATCGGACGATGCCTCCTGATCGCGGCAACTGGCACGGTTGCCCTTGCGTTGACCGCCGGTGCTGCGGGCGCGCAGACCACGCCCACCTCGGCCGAGGTGAACCGGGCGAAGGCGGCGCTGCTGAAGTTCGAGAAGGAGAACGCGCCGAAGTCGGAGAAGTCGCCGACGGAGCTCACCACGTGCCCCTTCGGCGACAACCTGGTCATCGACCTCGCCCGCCAGCAGGACGACTTCGTCGCCGGCAGCGACGACCCCGAGATCGTCTCGACCGTGTTCGTCGACCAGACGTTCGACAAGGGCACCCGGTCGATCCCGTGCACCGCCCGCTACACCACGGCATCGGGTGACACGAGCGGGGTGAACCTCGTGGTCTACGCCGACCCGAAGATCAAGACCGCCGCGTACGGCAAGGCCCTGGCCAAGGCTGCGAAGGGCAAGAGCACCGCGCTCATCCCGCCCACCCCGAACCTGTTGGGCGGCAAGCTCGAGGGGTACTGCGTGAAGAGCGACAGCCCCGACCAGTGCGCCTACGTGTGGAACCGCAACGGGCTCTACGTCGAGATCGACGGCACCGGTGAGGACGACGTGAACTTCACCCAGATGCGCGATGTCGTGCTGTCGGTGCTGAGCGCGCTCCCCGACATCAGCGTCGGCGTGAACTGAGCCGGCCGCTGATCGCGACCGCGCGCTACAGCCAGTCCTTCTTCTTGAAGATCCGGTAGAGCACGAACGTCGAGACGGCCATCATTCCGAGCGCGATGCCGTAGCCGTACTTCCAGTGCAGCTCCGGCATGTGCCGGAAATTCATGCCGTAGATGCCCGCGATGAGCGTGGCGACGATGAGGATCGCGCCCCACGACGTCATCTTCTTCATCACCATGTTGAGGCGGTTCGAGATCACCGCGAGGTCGGCCTCGAGCAAGCCGGTGAGCAGGTCGCGCTGCGACTCCACCAGGTCGACGATGCGCAGCACGCGGTCGTAGATGTCGTGGAAGTGGACGATCGCCGGTTCGCTGACGAACGCCACCTCCTTGCGGATCATCGAGTTCACGACCTCGCGGATCGGCGCCGCGGCGCGCCGGAACTCCATGAGGTCACGGCGGATCGCGAACACGTCGCGCGGGATCCCGCGCGGCGAGGCGCCCTTCTCCTCCGGCTTGAAGACCGCTTCCTCGAGCGCGTCGAGCCGGTCGTCGAACGCGTCGGTGACCTCGAAGTAGCGGTCGACGATCACGTCGAACAACGCCCAGAGCAGGAAGCCCTCCTCGGTGACACTGTGCTCAGAGCGCTGCAGCTCGAAGCGGTGCTCGACCAGTTCCACGTCGAGGCGCTCGCCGTCCTCGCCGGGATGGCGCACCGTGACCATCCAGCCCGGACCCATCACGATGTCGACCTCGCGCGTGGTGAAGTCGCTCCCGGCGCAGTGGGCGTCGTGCACGGCCACGTGGAAGTAGTCGCCGTAGCGCACGAGCTTGGTGCGCTCCTTCGGGTGGGCCAGCGCCTCGATCACCGTGGGGTCGAGGAGGAGTTGGTGCTTGAGCGTGTCGCGCTCCTCCTCGGTGGGGTCCTCCATGTCGACCCACACCACCGTCGAGCCGTCGGCCGCCGCGGCTTCGCCCTCCTGCCGGAGCTCGGCCGGGTCGACCGACTCCCGTCCGGGGACCCCCGCCCGGTAGCGCCATGCGCAGATCATCGGGCCGATGCTACGCATGCCCGGTACGCTCCCGGGCCATGGCCGAGGACCTCTCCACCCGATCGAACGACGAGCTGCGCGAGTACGCCCTCACCTGGTTGCGCGACAACCTGCCCGCCGGGTGGATGGAGGCGATCGACGCCGGCGACAGCGCGAAGGTCTCGGAGCTGCGCGCCGCTCAGGACTACCAGGAGTGGTGCACCCGCTTCGGCGAGTCGGGGCTGGCCACTCCCACCTGGCCGGCCGAGTACGGCGCCGGTCTCTCGCTCTCGCCGAGCCAGGCGCGGGTCGTCGCCGACGTCTGCAACAGCTACCGGGTCAGCCGTCCGATGAACATCATCGGCATCGGCATGGGCGGTCCCACCGTCATCGCCTGGGCGAGCGAGGAGCTCAAGCACAAGTTCCTGCGCGGCATCGCCACCAACGAGGAGATCTGGTGCCAGCTCTTCAGCGAGCCGGGCGCCGGGTCCGACGTGTCGGGGCTCGCCACGCGTGCGGTGCGTGACGGCGACGAGTGGGTCGTCACCGGGCAGAAGGTGTGGACGTCGCTCGCGCACATGGCGCGCTACGGCATGCTCCTCGCCCGTACCGATCCCGACGTGCCGAAGCACAAGGGGCTCACCTACTTCGTGGTCGACATGCACGCGCCGGGGGTGGAGGTCCGCCCGCTGCGCCAGATCACCGGCGACGCCGAGTTCAACGAGGTGTTCTTCGAGGAGGTGCGCATCCCCGACGCCTGGCGCCTCGGGCCCGTCGGCGACGGTTGGCGGGTGGCGATCACCACGCTCATGAACGAGCGGGTCTCGCTCTCCGGCGCAGGCTCGGTGATCGGCGACAGCGCGGCCGTGCGGCCGATCGACCGCATCATCGCCCGCCACCGCGGGATCACCGACCCCACCTTCCGTCAGCGGATCGTGAAGGCGTGGATCGACGAGCGGCTCGTCGCGTTCAACAACCAGCGCGCCACCGACAAGCGCCGGAGCGGCGCCGAGGTCGGGCCCGAGGGCTCGATCACCAAGCTCCAGAGCGCGGAGGCGAACCAGCGGCTCCACATGCTCGAGGTCGACCTCGCCGGCGCCGCGGGCGTCGCGTGGGAAGGGCGTCCGCTCGTGGGCGGCGACGGCACGATGTCGTACTCGGCGGCCGACGACACCACCCGCACCGCGGCGCGCATGTTCCTCCGGTCGCGTGCGAACACCATCGAGGGTGGCACGTCGGAGATCATGCGCAACATCCTCGGCGAGCGGGTGCTCGGCCTGCCGAAGGATCCCGACCCGTCGCGCGACGCGGCGTGGAAGGACGTCCTCCGCAACTAGTCCGGCGTTCTTGCGCCAGTTCCGCGTGATGGTCACGCGCAACTGGCGCCGAAACGATCAGGCCTTGCAGGTGATGCCCGCCTTCGGCACGGTGCCCTTGATCAGGTAGGCGTCGACGATGTCGTCGATGCACGCGCTCTTCGTGTAGGCGGTGTGCTCGGTGCTGTCGAAGCTCACGAGTCGTGAGCCGGCGATGCGTGACTGCAGGTCGATCGCGCCCTGGTACGCGGTCGCGGGATCGTGGGTGGTGCCGAGGATGAGGATCGGCGGTGCGCCGTTCACGCGCACGTCGCCCAGTTGCTCCGAGGCGGGCGGCTGCGGGTAGCGCGGGTCGCAGCCGAGCTTGGTGGACCCGGTGTACGCGCCGAGCAGTGGGTAGGCCTTCACCTGCCGCTGGTACTCGGCGACGAAGTCCTCCCAGGACTGCGTCGCGTCGTAGCGGTCGTCGCAGTGGATGGCGTCGAAGACCTGCTCGATGTTCGAGTAGGTGCCGTCGTCGTTGCGCCCGTTGTAGCTGTCGGCCAGCGCGAGGAGGAGCGTGCCGTCACCCGCCTTGGCGTCCTCGAGCGCCCGCGCCAACGTGGGCCAGCCGTAGGCCTTGTCGTAGAGCGCGGAGAGCACGGCGGTGTAGAAGGTCGCCACGCCGACCTTGCGGTCGGTGGGATCGCCCGACAGCGTCTCCGCATCGAGCTCGGCGCCGCCCTCGAAGGACTGTTGCAGCTCGCGGAACGCCGACTGCGGGTCGCCCGCCGAGTGGAACGTGCACTTCTTGTCGTCGGCGCAGTCGGTGAGGAACGACTCCAGCGCGTGCTCGAACCCCTTGGCGTCGGCCTGCAGCTCGGCGAGCGCGTCGACCGACAGGTCGACCGGCGCGTCGAGCACCATCCGCCCGACCGTCTGCGGGAACATCTGCGCGTACACCGCGCCGATGACGGTGCCGTAGGAGTACCCGAGGTAGTTGAGCTTGTCGTCGCCGAGTGAGGCGCGCAGGCGATCGATGTCGCGCGCCACGTTGCGCGAGCCGAGCCGGCCGAGCCAGTCGCCGTTCTTCGCGACACATCCGGCCACGAAGTCGGCGACGTCGCTCGTGCCGTCGTAGAAGGACCGCAGCTCGGCGTCGGAGTCGGGGGTGGGGTCCTCGTCGTTCAGCGCGTCGGTGGTGGTGTCGTCGACGCACACGACCGGACGCGACTTGCCGACGCCACGCGGGTCGAAGCTCACGACGTCGTAGCGGTCGCGGATCTCCTTCGGGTAGGTGCCCGCGAAGTCGGCGAGGGTGGTTGCGCCGGCGTCACCGGGGCCACCGAAGTTGACGATGAGCGACCCGAGGCGCTTCGACGGGTCGGCGGCCCGCTTGCGTGACACCGCGATCGACACCTGCTCACCGTCGGGCTGCGAGTAGTCGACGGGCACCTTCAGGGTGGAGCACTCCAGCTTCCCGCACTTGCGCCAGGTGAGCTTCTGGGCCGGAGCCGCCGCCGTGGTCGACGCGGGAGTGGTGGTGGTCGTCTGGGCGCCGGCCGACACCGCGCCGGCGAGCAGCGCGGCGACGGCGCAGAGCGCGACGAAGGGGACACGACGGCGGGGGAGCACCGGGAGAATCTACCGGTGCGAACTCCCTGTGGCGGCGCGGGAGCGTGCGGGTAACGTCGGGGTGTGAGCCCCCTCGACGCGGCCGGTGAGCCGCTCACCCTCCTCTCGGTGCACGCGCACCCCGACGACGAGGCGTCGAAGGGCGCCGGCACGGTCGCGAAGTACCACGCGGAGGGCATCCGCTCGGTGCTGGTGTGCTGCACCGGCGGTGAGGAGGGCGAGATCCTGAACCCCCGGGTCGACACGTCCGAGGTGCGCGAGCACCTGCACGAGGTGCGGATGGCCGAGTTGCAGGCCAGCGTCGACGCCATCGGGTACGACTCGCTCCATCTGCTCGGCTACCGCGACTCCGGGATGGCCGGCGCCGACTCCAACCAGCACCCCGAGTGCTTCGCGCAGGCGCCGCTCGACGAGGCGGTCGAACGGCTCGTGCGCATCATCCGCGCCGAACGGCCGCAGGTGATCATCACCTACCCCGACGAGCAGCAGTGGTACGCCCACCCCGACCACCTGCGCGTCCACGAGATCTCGCTGCCGGCGTTCACCGCCGCCGGTGACCCGTCGCAGTTCCCCGACGCCGGCCCGGCGTGGCAGCCGCAGAAGCTCTACTACTCGGGCTTCTCGTTCCGCCGCATCGTCGCGCTGCACGACGCCTACCTGAAGCTGGGGGAGGAGAGCCCCTACGCCGAGCGGGTGGAGAAGTTCCCCGCCGACGCGGTGCACGTCGTGCCGAGCACGTTGATCGACGTCGGCGACTTCCTGCACAAGCGCCGCGCCGCGCTGCTCGCGCACCGCACACAGATCGACCCCGACAGCCACTGGATGCGCGTCCCCGACGACCTCATCCGCGAGGCGTACCCGTGGGACGAGTACGAGCTCGCGGAGACGCTCGTCGACACCGGCGTCCCCGAGGGCGACTGCGAGACCGACCTGTTCGCCGGCCTGCGTGTGCACGCGGGCGTTCTCCGTGGGAGCGACGAGTGAGCGAGTTCCTGACCGACGACTGGGTCACCGATCTCGTGGGCACGGGCAGCGCGCCCGGACCTTCGGCCACGGTGCAGGTGGTGGTGGGCGGCACGCCCGCCGGCGACGTGAAGTTCCACCTCGCGATCGTCGACGGTGTCGTCACCGCCGCGACGCCGGGCAACAACTCCAAGGCCGACGTCGCGCTCACCGTTCCGCACGCGGAGGCCCAGGCGATGCTCGCCGGCGACCTCGACCCCAACGTCGCGTTCATGCGGGGGCGGATGAAGACCGCGGGCGACCCCGGGCTCCTGCTCGACCTGTTGTCGGCCACCGCCGGCTACGCGCAGTGGCGCGCCGGCGTGCTCGCCGCCACCGACGCGTAGCTCCCGGGTCCCGCCTGTCGCGTCAGTCGCCGCGCCGCGCCAGCGCGCGCAGTTCCCGCCAGCTGATCGGCGTCGCGCCCGAGCGGGTGACGAGGTCGCGCAGCGACGCGTCGCGGCACAGCAGCGCGTGGTCCTCGACCCGGCCCGCCCAGTCGTCGCGGCATGCGGCGCGCAACTCGTCGGACTCGGCGCCGGGATGCAGGCACAGCTCGGTGACACCCGGCTGCAGGTCGAACAGTGCGCGCTCGATGCGCCGCCGCTCGCCCGGCGCGCACGACACGACGTGGTCGGGGAACACCGCGCCCTCTTCGGCGGCGAGCTTGCGGAACGGGAACCCCGCGACGTGCTCGTCGCCCTCGAGGCGCAGCGGCAGACCGAAGTCGAGCGCGAGCTCGAGGTACACGTCGAAGAACTCGGGCCGCTGGACGAGCGTGCCGAGATGGCTCGCGAGGTGGCTCACGTCGAAGCCCCATACGATCGCCCGCTCCGTCTGCGCGCGGCACTCGCGGCGCACCTCGTCGAGGTCGGCATGGTCCCAGGAGTCGTCGAGCGTACGGGGGAAGCCGCCGTCGCCGTCGAGCAGGCTCGGCGCGTTGGTGATCGGGCCCCAGCGGTAGGTGTCGTGCTCGGCGTTGAGGGTGAGCAGCACCCCGACGTCGTCACCGCGGTACCCGGCCGCGGCGTCGCGCGCCCAGGGGCACGGCACCATCAGCGCCGCGCTCGTGGCCAGGCCGTTGCGCAGCGCGTCGTAGGAGGCGACGTTGCTGGCGTGGGTGAGGCCGAGGTCGTCGGCGCTCACGATCAACAGCTTGGCGTCGGCGGGATACCCGAGGCGCTCGGCGAGCGTGGCCATGGCCTCCCAGGGTACAGGCGGGCCTGCACCGGACTTCGCCGGGATCGCTGGCTGGCCTCCGCTCGGTGCGCAGCCGCCCGACGCTCCTCCTGCTCGTGCTCGCGCTCACGCTGGCGGCGCTCGCCACGGCGTGCAGCAGCGGCGGCGGCGACGGCTCCGCCACGGGCACGACCACTCCTGGCGCGTCCACGACCGTGGCCGGCCAGGCGGGATGTGTGCCGTTCCACGGCGTGACCACGCAGCTCACCTCCACGGGGAAGACGGCGCCGGGCTTCCTCACCGACGCCACTGCGGAGGCCGTCGACTGCCTCGACAAGGTGACGTTCGTGTTCGACTCCAAGGGCGACGTGCCGCCGGGGTACGACGTGCACTACCAGGACGTCACGAAGCAACCGCTGCAGGACTGCGGCCAGGACGTCACCATGCCGGGCGAGGCGTTCCTGATCGTGGTGCTCAAGCCCGCCGCGAGCTCCAATCCGTTCGCGCCGGAGGGCGAGCAGGACACCTACAAGGGGAACCTGCGCCTCTCCTACGGCGCCACGCACCACCTGCAGATCGTGGAGAAGACCTGCGACGGCGACGGCACCGTCAATTGGGTGATCGGCCTCGACAGCGTGCGCCCCTTCGTCGTCGACCGTGCCGTCGACCCGATCCGCGTCAGCGTCGTCATCGGCTGACCGGCCGCGTCGTCAGCGCAGATCCAACACGACCTTGCCGAAGGTGGTGTCGGACGCGAGCAACTCGTAGGCCGCCGGCGCGTCGGCGAGCGGGAACGTCGCGCCGATCACGGGTGTGACCGCGCCCGAGGCCAGCAACGGCACCACGTCGTCCGCGAACGCCTGGGTGGCCGCGGTCTTCTCGTCCACCGGCCGGCTGCGGAGCACCGTGCCGAACATCCGCAGCCGCTTCACCATCATCAGCGCGCCCTCGAGCTGGCAGCGGCCGCCACCCATCGCGCCGATCACCACGATGCGGCCCTTCACCGCCGCGGCGCGCACGTCGGTCTCGATGTAGGCGCCGCCGACGAGCTCGAGCACCACGTCGACCGGGCCGCCGACGGTCGCGGTGATCTCCTGGGCGAACGCCACGGGGTCGAGCTCGCGCGGCGCCAGCACCGCGTGGTCGAGACCGAGCTCGCGGCAGCGGTCGAGCTTCTCCGCGGTGCGGGCGGTGCCCACCACGGTGGCGCCGATCGCCTTCGCGAGCTGCACTCCCGCGGTGCCCACTCCCGAGCCGACGGCGGAGATCAGCACCACCTCGCCGGCCCGGGTCTGCGCCTGCGTGACCATCGCGTCGTGCGCAGTGACGAACACCTCGGGGACGCCGCCCGCGGTGACGAGGTCGAGACCGTCGGGGACCCGGACACAGTGTGCGGCGGGCACCGTCACCAGTTCGGCCTGGCCGCCGCCACCCACCACACCGAACACCGGGTCGCCGATCGCCCACTCGTCGACGCCCTCGCCGAGCCCGGCGATCTCGCCGGCGAACTCGAGGCCGGGGATGTCGGCGGGCCAGCCGGGCGGCGCCGGGTAGCCGCCCTGCACCTGGGAGAGGTCGCCCCGGTTCAGGCCCGCGCCGTGGACGCGCACCAGCACGTCACCGGGGCCGGGTCGCGGATCGGGGCGCTCGTCCACCACGAGCCGGTGGTCGTCGGTGATCGTCACGGCACGCATGGGCGGAGGGTACCCGGCTAGCTTGCGCGCCTGTGAGTACGCCCGACGTGGAGATCGTCGACGACGACGGCGAGCGCGTCGTCCTCGACGCCGAGGAGGCCGCACACCTCTTCGCGCTCACCGACGGTCTCGACGGCGCGACCGTTTCGGCGTGCCCGCGGTGCCGCAGCCGCATCCTCACCGTCGTCGCGCTGGTCGACCTGCTCGACGAATCGCCGCCGTTCGCCCGCGGCGAGGAACTGGTGGAGCTCGCCGACGAGGCACCCACGCTGCACCTCTACCTGCGCGACCTCACCGCCGCGTGCGGCCACAAGGGCTGGATCGACCCCGGCTTCGACGAGTGGTCCGACGCGTTCGCGACGCCGCCCGCGACGTTCCTGCGCTGATCGACGCGGCCTGATCAGAACGGGATGCGGGTGCGCTTGAACTCGTTCAGGCGCGACCACTGCAGCATGCTCAGCGCCTGCTCGAGGTCGTCGACCCGGCCGCGCTCCATGAACCGCACGAACACCGCTTCGTCGTCCTCGATGTAGGTCGGCACGCCGAAGACCTCCCAGCGCGTGACCGCCTCGGTGTGCTCGTTGGCGAGGATCTCGAGTGCCTCGGGGCTCGATGCCTCCTCGGCGACCACGTCGGGGTCGACGCCCACCGATGCGACCGCGTCGCGCAGCACGTCCTCCTCGAAGCGCTTCCCGTGGTCGTGGCGCTGGGCGAAGATCGCGAGGTGCGCGTCGAGGAACTGCTCGGGGTGGCGCTCGCGCAGAGCGATGCCGTAGAGCAGCGCCCGCACGCCGGAGCCGCGCTGGTCGGGCTCGCGCTCCCACACCGGGGGCTCACCCTCCTCCACGTGCGCCTGGTCGAGTGAGAACGGCACGAAGCGGAACTCGACGTCGGGGAGGGCGCGCTCGCGCATGGCGTTCACGACCGCGGCGTTGCCGTTGTAGGCGAACGGGCAGCGGTAGTCGAAGGTGACGGCGATCAGTCGGGTCATGGGGACTCCTGCCCGGGGGTCGGGGCGGCTCAGGTCAGGGGGAGCAACCGGCGGGCGACCGCACCCATTCCGATGCCGAGGAGGGCGCCGACGGCGATGTCGGACGTGTGGTGCATCTTGGTGTACACCCGGCTCGACGCCACCGCGACGGCGAGGGCGAAGTAGGCGGGGGCGAGGGGGGAGTCGGCGAGCAGCATCGCGGCGGTGAACGCCGAGGTCGCGTGCCCCGACGGGAACGAGCTCGTGAGCGGGCGGTGCATGCCGTAGGGGAGCGGCTCGTGAGCCGGCGTGTCCTCCTCGGGCCGCACCCGGCGGAACATCATCTTGATGGGCCCGTTGGTGAGCGCCGACTCGATGCCCATGGAAACGCCGAGGCGCAGCCCGAAGGCGGGGTCGCCGTCCTTCGCCGACT
>JAXLRL010000005.1:0-225345 GCA_046331125.1 Acidimicrobiia bacterium | reverse complement strand
GGCTGCGGAAGTCGGGCATCGGCCGTACCACGATCGGTGTGCGCGACAACGCCGACACCGCGGCGGCGTACACGGTGAACCCGACGGTGGCGAAGATCCGGGCGTTCGCGATCGCCGGGGGGCTCGCCGGTCTCGGTGGCGCGCTGATCGCCGGCGCGGTGGAGGCGATCCCGTACACCGAGCGGTACTTCCTCGTCGGCGACTCGTTGGCCCTCGTCGCCATGGTGGTGATCGGCGGGATTGCGTCTCCGGTCGGTGCGGTGCTCGGTGCGGTGTGGGTGGTCGGCATGCCCGCCTTCTTCCCCGACAACCAACTCGTGCCGCTGCTCACCTCCAGCCTCGGGCTGCTGATCCTGTTGCTCTACTTCCCGGGCGGTTTCGTGCAGATCGCGTTCGCGGCGCGCGACGGCTTCCTCTCGTGGCTTTCGGCGCGGCGCCCACCCGCCGACACGTCGCGTGTCGTGTCGACGCCCGCCGTGTTGCGCCGGCCCGACCGTGCGCTGCTCGGGCCGGGCGTCGCGGCGCTCGAGGTGCGCGACCTCACGGTTCGCTTCGGCGGCAACGTCGCGGTGAACGACGTCTCGCTCCGCGTGGACACGGACGAGATCGTGGGCCTCATCGGCACCAACGGCGCGGGCAAGTCGACGCTCATGAACGGCATCGGTGGCTACGTGCACGCAAAGGGCACCGTGCTCCTCGGCGGGAAGGACGTCTCCCACCACGGTGCCTCGCACCGAGCACGCGAGGGACTCGGCCGTACGTTCCAGGCGGCGCGCCTGTTTCCCGAGCTCACCGTGCGCGAGACGGTCGAGGTCGCATGTGAGGCGCGCGGGCGCACCGGCTTCCTCTCCACCGCGCTGTTCCTGCCCCATGCCGCGCAACGCGAGCGCCGGCACCGCAGCGACGCCGACGATCTCATCGGGTTCCTCGGCCTCGGCCGGTACGCGAACGTGCGCATCGCCGACCTCTCCACCGGCACGCGGCGCATCGTGGAGCTCGCCGGTCTGCTCGCACTCGACGCGCGGGTGCTCTGCCTCGACGAACCGACCGCGGGTGTCGCACAACGCGAGACCGAGGCGTTCGGGCCGTTGATCAAGGAGATCCGTCGCGAGCTGGGCGCGTCGATGCTCGTCATCGAGCACGACATGCCGCTCATCATGAGCATCAGTGACCGCGTGTACTGCCTCGAGGTGGGTGCGGTGATCGCGGAGGGTCCACCAGAGGTGGTGCGCCACGACCCGAAGGTCGTCGCCAGCTACCTCGGCATGGACGAGCGGGCGATCGAGCGCAGCGGCGCCGTGTCCGCGGTTCAGGGCGCCGAAGCTCAGACCGAGGGCGCGGCCGACTCGTAGGTCACGGTGCCGGGGGCCTGCTCGTGACGGGTGCCGTCGGGCAGCACCACCTCGCACTTCGTGCCGGAGGGGACCGTCACGGTGAGCCGGAATGTTCCGCGGTCGATGCGCCACGACGACTCGATGCGGCCGTACGGGGAATCGAGGGTGGCGTCGGCCCAGTCGAGCCCGCCACCCGGGCACGGTTCGACGCGGAACCGCCGGTAGGCGGGTTCGTCGTCGAGGAGACGGATGCCCGCGACGTACTGGTGCAGGAACGAGATCACCGCGCCCTTGCTGTAGTGGTTGAGCGACGCGTGGGGCTGGCCATCGGCGTCGATGCCCTCCCACTCCTCCCACACCGTGGTGGCGCCGCGCGCGACCATCGCCAGCCACGACGGCGGTGTGTCCTGGAGCAGGACCTCGTAGGCGAGGGCGGCGTACCCCGCGTCGGTGAGCATCGGCAGCAGGTACGGCGTGGCGAGGAACCCGGTGCCCACGTGCATGTCGGCGTCGCGCACGAGTTGCGCGAGGCGCGCCGCGGTCTGCGCCCGCAGTTCCGTCGGCACGAGGTCGAAGGCGAGGGCGCGCACGTGCGCGGCCTGCGTGTCGGGGGTGAGGGAGCCGTCGTCACCGATGTACTCGGTGCGCCACGCGTCGAGCGCGTGCGCGGCGAGTTCGTCAAGGCGTGCGGCCTCGTCGTCGCGCCCGATCATGCGGGCGATGCGTGCGGTGAGCAGGGCGCTGCGGTGCAGGTAGGCAGTACCCACATGCCCTTGGTCGATCTCGAAGAACTTCGGCCCCCCGTCGTCGGGCTCGCACCACTCGCCCCAGTGGAAGCCGCCGTCCCAGAGGTACTGCTCGTGCGGCGCGGGCGTGGGTCGGGCCTCGGCGCGACCTGCGTAGCGCTGCGTGCGAGCGGCGTTCGCCGCCCAGTCGACCCAGCGCACCATCGCCGGGAAGAACTCCGCGAGCACGTGCTGGTCGTCGTACGCGCGCGCAAGCTGCCACGGCACGTACACGATCGCGTCGCCCCAGCCCGACGACCCCTGGAGGTAGTGCCAGAGCGGTTCCTCCTCCGGAGCGGGGTCGCGGTTGGTCATCGGTTCCGGCGCGTAGTTGTAGATGCGGCCGTCGGCGCGCTGTTCGGCCGCGAGATCGCGCAGCCACTTGATCGAGAATCCGGCGACGTCGTAGAGGAACGCCGCGGTAGGGAAGAACAGGTGCCAGTCGCCGGTCCAGCCCTGGCGTTCGCGTGTGGGGCAGTCGGTGGGGATCTCGCAGCTGTTGCCGCGGAAGCTCCAGTCGGCGATGTCGTGCAGCCGGTTCAGCCGTTCGTCGCTGCAGCGGAACCACCCGGTGCGGCGCAGGTCGGTACGCAGTTCGACGCCCTCGATGTCGTCGGGACTGAGCGCGTCGGCACGCCCTTCGACGCGCACGAACTGGAAGCCGTGCAGCGTGTGGCGCGGTTCGAACGTGTCGCCCGCCGCGCCGCTCGAGGTGACCGCGTCGGTCTGCCGCACCGTGTGGTCGGTGCTCGCGAGATGATCGAGGGTCACGTCGCCGTGCTCGTCGAGCGCCTCCCCGTGCACCAGCGTGGTGGTGGTGCCAGCCGGGCCGAGGTTGCGCAGGCGGACGCGGCCGTCGATGTTCTGCCCGAGGTCGACGATCTGACGACCGCCGCCGATGGCGCGGACGGAGACCGGAGTGAGGATCTCCGTCGCGCGCGTCGGCGGGGCGGGGGAGTAGGTGAGGTTCGCGGACCCGTGCTCGACGACGGTCACGGGGTGCCAGTCGGTGGCGACGACGGTGTGGTCGTCGACCTGGCCGTCCATGAAGTCGGCGGTACGGATGGGCCCGATGGCCGCGGTCCAGTCGTCGCCGGTCGTGACGACGAGGTCGCCCGCGTGCAGTTGGCCGAGGAAGGCGACGCGCGTGCCGTAGTACTCGGAGCGGTGGTGTGTGCCGTACTTGCCGCGGAACCAGCCGTCGGACAGCACCACGCGCCACTCGTTGTCGCCGGGACGGAGGAGCGCGCCGACGTCGTAGGCCTGCACGTGCAACTGGTGCTGGTAGCTGGTGAATCCGGGTGTGAGCTCGAGGTCGCCGACGCGCGCACCGTTGAGGAAGCACTCGTAGATTCCGTGTGCCGTCGCGTACAGGCGCGCTTGCTCGGGCACGACGTCGACGGTGAACATCGTGCGCAGTTCCCAGGCGGGTCGCTCGCCCGCAGGAGGCTCGGGATCGGCGGTGGGCTCGATCCACTGGGCGCGCCAGTCGGTGGGGTCGAGCAGCCCGGTCTCGAACCACGCAACCTCCGACCACGGGCTCGCGCCCGCGTCGGTCCACACGCGCACGCGCCACTGCACTCGGGTCGCGCTCGCCACCGGGTCGCCGGGCCACGCGACGAGGAGATGCCCCGGTCCCTCGACGCGCCCCTGTGCGGTGCCGTCGACCTCGACTTCGTAGGCGACCTGCTCGCGTGCGCCCGCGGGCAGTTGCCACGACAGCCGCGGCGCGCGGACACCGAGGCCGAGGACGTGGGCGTCGAGGTGTTCGACGCGGAGATGGTGTGGTGCCGTCGTGGTCGTCAGACGCCCAACGTGCCACACCCGGCCGACCACTTGCAAGACACCCCTTGCATCGGGGACGATGAGCGCCGCCGCGCCGACGCCAGGGGAACCCATGAACGCCGACGACCTGCTCAGCCAGATGACGATCGAGGAGAAGTGCGCGCAGCTCGCGTGCGTGTGGTTCAACTGGCTCCTCGTCGACGGCGAGGTCGACGACGGCAAGCTGCAGCAGCACCTCGCCCACGGGATCGGGCAGATCGCCCGGGTCGCCGGCTCGGGCCTGCAGCCCGAGCGCGCCGCCGCGGCCCACGAACGGATCCAGGAATTCCTGCGGGCGCACACCCGGTTGGGCATCCCCGCGCTCGCCCACGAGGAGGCGCTCGCCGGGCTCATGGGACCCGCGGCGACGAACTTCCCCCAGTCGATCGGCATGGCCGCGACCTGGGATCCCGACCTCGTCGAACAGGTGGCGCAGGTGGCCGGGCGCCAGGTGCGCGCCACCGGCAGTCGGCTCGCGCTGTCACCGGTGCTCGACATCGGGCGCGACCCGCGGTGGGGCCGCCTCGAGGAGACCTACGGCGAGGATCCCGAGTTGGCGAGTCGTCTCGGCGTCGCGTACGTGCGCGGCATGCAGGCGCAGGGCGTCGACTGTTGCGGCAAGCACTTCATCGGTCACGGCTCGACCCTCGGTGGTCTCAACCACGGGCAGATCGCGCTCGGCCCGCGGCGGCTCCGTGACGTGGAGGCGGCGCCGTTCCGCGCCGCGATCCACGAGGCCGGACTGGCCACGGTGATGAACGCGTACAACGACCTCGACGGACTGGCGTGCGCGGGTTCCGAGGAGCTCCTCACCGATCTCCTCCGCGGTGAGCTCGGGTTCCGCGGCTGTGTGATCAGCGACTACTACTCCATCGACGACCTCGACAATCTCCACCACGTCGCGGCGGGTCGTGCCGAAGCGGCCCGGCTCGCGCTCGCCGCGGGTCTCGACGTCGAACTGCCCTCGTACGAGTACTACGCGACCCTGCCCGAGCAAGTGCGCGCCGGGCTGGTCGACGAGGCGCTGGTCGACCGTGCGTGCCGGCGCGTGCTCGAGGAGAAGTTCGCGCTCGGTCTGTTCGACGAACCTCCCGCCAACTCGCACGCGACCGAGCCGTTCGAGACCCCCGACGACCTCGCGCTGGCGCGCCGGGCCGCGGCACGATCGATCGTCCTGTTGACGAACGACGGCGCGCTGCCGCTGGCCGCCGGGGCGCGGGTCGCGGTGCTCGGGCCGTCGGCGTCCGACACCCGCCTCCTCTACGGCGACTACTCCTTCGCCCGGCACATGGTCCACCTCGGTACCGACGAGGTCGGGGAGGCGTCGCCGCGCGATGGGGCCGAGTCGGTGACGCGGACGGTGCTGACGCCCCGCCAGGCACTCGCCGAGCGCTTCGACGTCGTCGACGATGTCGACGGCGCCGACGTGGCGGTCGTCTTCGTGGGCGGTCGCAGCGGGATGGCGCAGGAGGACACGTCGGGTGAGTTCCGCGACGCGAGCGATCTCCGCCTCGCGCCCGAGCAACGACAGCTGATCGAGGACACGGCTGCGTCGGGAGTGCCGACCGTGGTGGTCGTGATCGGCGGCCGCGCCCACTCCCTCGCGGAGGTCGTCCCCCACGCGGCCGCGCTGGTGATGGCGTGGCTCCCCGGCGACGAAGGCGCGCGCGGGGTGTGCGACGTCCTTGCCGGCGACGTCGACGCCGGTGGCCGCCTCCCTGTCTCGCTCCTGCGCACCGTCGGCCAGGTGGGCGCGACCCCCGGACACCATCGGGGTGGTGGTCGCAGCCTGCTCTACGGCGACTACACCGACGGGCCGGTGGCGCCGCTGTTCCCCTTCGGGCACGGGCTGTCGTACACGACGTGGTCGTACGACGACGTGCGCGTCACTGCGGGTTCGACGAACGATCCGGTGCACGTCGAGGTCGACCTCACGAACACCGGCGAACGCGACGGCGAGGAGGTCGTGCAGGTGTTCATGCGCGACGAGGTCGCCTCGGTCGGACTGCCCGAACGACGACTCGTCGCCTTCCGGCGCGTGGCGGTCGCGGCCGGCGCCACCGCGCGCCTCCGCTTCACGATCCCCGCGGGCGCGCTCGGGTTCCACGGCCTCGATCTCCGGTACCGCGTGGAGCCGGGCGACTTCACGTTCTCCGTGGGCCCGACCGCCACCGTGGTGGCGGTCACCGGTGACGTCGTGCTCCCCGATCCCAACGGCGTGGGATCGTTCACCTGCGAGGTCAGCTGACGCGACGCCGGAACCGTCCTCGACGGTCAGTGGGCCTGCAGCGTGAGGTTCTTCCCGATGTTGGCGAGGGTCTTCGCCGTCGGGTGACCGGCCGCCCCTGACACGCAGGTGTTCTCGGGATGGTGCGCCTGCTGCGCGATCACCGAGTTGGTGGCGTGGTAGGTGCCGTCGGAGCAGGCGACGAACGCGTTCTCCTCGGCGAAGTAGCCGCCGGGCGGGTTCTCGTAGCCGGGCGCGACCCACACGTGCATCATCCAGCCGGTCTGCACGATGTAGCGGCCGCCCTGCTCTGGGCACTTCTCCTGCTTCACCTGCTGGTCCTGCTCGTCGCTCAGCAGCGTGTGGATCCCGTTGGCGTCCTGCACGATGCACAACCCGGTGTGGCTGTGCCACACGTCGTTGGTGCCGACGAACCCGACCGGCTCCACGCCCGTGCTCACGTTGTACATGAGCCCGGCGAGCTTCGAATCGGGCGTGGTGCCGTCGAACAACAGCGTGTCGGGGTGCAGGATCGCGGCATCGGTCAGCGTGCCGTCGGCACCGATCGCGCCGGCGCCCCCGCTCGGGCCCCCGATGTAGTGGATGCCCGCGCCCGGGCCGAAGCCGCCGGCGGGCCGGAACCCGGCCGCGACCGCGTCGGCCAACGTGGGGTACTGCGCCGCGGCCTGGCGGGCGAGCGCGAGTTGGCGGTCGAGCTCCGCCTGGGTGCGCTCGTCCTGCTCGTGCCACGCGATGGTGTGGTGGTGGCCGTTCGAGAGCGCCGAGAACCCCTGATCGTCGAGGGGTTCGACGGTGGTCGCCGCGGACACCGCGTTCGCGACCGCCTCGGCATTGTCGACGCTCGCGGCTGCGCTCCCGCCGGCCGACGAGTCGGAACCGGTGAACGCGGCACCGACGGCGAAGCCGAGCGCGACGCCGAGGACGAGCAGCGCGAGAGGAAGTCGACGGGCGAGCGGGTTGCGTCGCGTCGCCGGCGGTGCGGGGTCGGTCATCGTCATGCTCTCCTCCCGCCCATTTGGGGGCCGAGGCGCGTGCCGCCGTCGAGGCGGATCACCTCGGCGTTGAGGTAGGGGTTGCGCACGATCGCCTCCACGAGGAGCGCGTACTCACGCGGGTCGCCGAGGCGCTTCGGGAACAACGCGTCCTCGGTGAGGAGCGCCTGCACCTGAGGCGACGACACACGTGGCGTGAGGATCCCGCCGGGCGCGATCGCGCACACGCGCACGCCGAGCGGCGCGAGGTCTCGCGCCATCGGCAGGGTCATGCTCACCACGCCGCCCTTCGCCGCCGCGTACGGGACCATCGTGACCTGGCCGTCGAACGCGCTGATCGACGCGGTCTGCACGATCACGCCGCGCTGACCGTCGGCGTCGGGCTCGTTCTCCGCGAACGGCGGCCGCGAAGCGGGCGAGGTTGAAGGGTCCCATCACGTGCAGGTCGAAGTTGGCCTGCATCACGTCCTTCGGCATCACGTTGCCGTCGGTGTCGACGAGGCGCGGACTGCGGATCACCACACCGGTCGCGCTCACCACGATGGAGAACGTGCCGAGCTCGCGCGCGGCGGCGATGGCCGCGTGCACGGTGTCGTCGTCGTTGCTGATGCCGGTGACGACACGCACCGCATCGCCGAGCTCGTCCGCCAGCGCGGCGGCCTTCTCGGTGTCGGGGTCGAGGATCACCACGCCGACACCGAGCGACACGAGATGACGCGTGGTCGCACCGCCCAAGCCGCCGGCCCCGCCGGCGATGACTGCGGATCGTCCCGTGAGGTCCATCACTTCCCTGCCAACTGGTCGATCACCGGGGCCATGAGCTCGGGCTTCGCGTCGATGGGTGCCGAGAAGTAGCTGAGCCCGAACGTCTCCCGCGTCTGCACCAGCTTCTCGCAGATCTCGTCGATCGAGCCGACCGCGACGATGGGGGAGCGACGCAGGTCGTCGAGGTCGAGCTGCACGCGCGCACCGCCCATGCGCTCGGTGACCGACGCGATGCGGTCGGCGAAGTCGGCGAGGTGCGCGTCGGGCGTGTCGGTGACCGCGCACTCGAGCAGCTGCGCGGAGAGTTCGATCTCGGCGAAGCGACCGCCCGCGGCATCCGCGATCCAGCCGATCTTCTCCTCGATCGCTGCGGCGGAGAACTGCGTGGCGTCGAGCAGCGACCTGCCGCCGGGGTTGCTCGGCATGAGCTGCACGATGTCGGCCTGCCGCCCCGCCACCGACAGCACCTTGCGGCCACCGCCACCGATCATGATCGGCGGGCGCGGCTGTTGCACTGGGCGCGGCACGCCCGTGAGCTCGCGCACCGAGTGGTGCGTACCGGCGAAGGTGAACGGCCCCTCGGCGAAGAGACCCTTGAGGATGATCGCGGTCTCCTCGAGTCGCTCGATGCGCGCGGGCGCCGAGCGGAACTCGATGCCCGCGTCGTCGTACTCCTGCTGCAGCCACCCCGCGCCGAGACCCACCTGCAAGCGGCCCTCCGAGAGCACGTCGAGCGTGGCGAGCTCCTTGGCCAGCACCGCGGGTTCGCGGAAGTCCTGCGCGAGCACGGTCTGCGTGACCCGCAACGTGGTGGTGGCACTGGCGACGGCCTGGCCGGCGATCAGCGGCGCGAAGGGGCGCACGAAGTGGTCGGCGAGGCCGAAGGTGTCGTAGCCGAGGGCCTCGACCGCGCGGGCGGAGTCGAGCAGCTTCTCCCTCTTCGACGACACCCCGCCGGTGAAGCCGAACCGGAACGGTCGGACGGTCGTGCTCATCCCGTTGCTGCTCCCGTCGAAGTTGGAGCAAGTGTTCTAACTTGCGGCGGGCCCGCCGGTCAAGCGGAGCGGGCGCGGCGTTGCGCCTCGAGGCGGTCGAGGAGCTGCTCGACCGCGGCGGTCGCCTCGTCCTGCGCGGTGTCGAACCCGGCCACCTGGTCGTGGGCCATGGCGAACGCGAGGCCCTGCAAGGTCGCAGCTACCAGTGCGGGCGGGAACACCTCGCGGTCGATCCCGTACTCGTCGAGGATCGAGCCCAGCGCCTCGATCTGCATGCGGCGGGTGGTGCGGGCGAACGCCGCCAACTCCGCCTGCACGGCGGGCCGGTGGTTGGCCGCGGCGGTGAGCTCCACCAGCAGGGTGTTGCCCCGCCGATCCGATGCCACCTGCCACCACGACCGCAGCGGTTCGTCGGTGGTGAGGGCCCGGGTGAGCTCGACCGTGGCCTCCTCGCCGCGGCGGCGCACGACCGCGACGAGGAGATCGTCGAGGGTGCCGAAGTGGTAGTGGACCTTGAGGCCGGCCTCGGCCTCCACCCGGCGGGAGGTGACCGCGGCGTAGCCCTCCTTCACCATCACCTGCTCGGCGGCGTCGAGCAGCTTCTGGCGCTTGGCGGCCGTCGCCGCACGGGGCACCCGCACCTCGGTCATCCCGAGAGTTGTAGCCGAACCGGGCGGGCGCGCGTCACCGCTCTTGACGGACGCCTGGGACTGGAGTTGGATCGCGCTCAACTCCAGACGGGAACGAGCATGACCGCCACCGAGCCGATCGTCGTCGTCTCCAACGACACGCACGTCGGTCCGCGCCTCGTGGACGACCTGCGCCCGTACTGCCCCGCCGCGTACCTCGACGAGTACGACCGCTTCGTCGAGGCCAGCACCACCGATCGCAACGCGGCGATCACGATGCTCGAGGGCAGCGGGTACCTCGACCACCCGAACTTTCGCACTGCGGGGCACCACGACTCCGCGGCGCGCCTCGCCGACTACGACCACGACGGCATCGCCGCGGGTGTGCTGTTCCATGGGTCGATGAACCTCGAGCCGTTGCCGTTCGTGGAGTCGCCGCTCGGCAAGCCCAAGCGCGACCCCGACCGCGAGACGCTCGCGGTCGGACAGCAGATGTACAACCGCTGGCTCGCCGACTTCGTTGCGCAGGCACCGCACCGGCACATCGGCCTCGCGTACCTGCCGCTGTGGGACGTGGACGCCGCCATCGCCGAGTTGCAGTGGGCGCGCGACGCGGGGTTGCGCGGCGTGAACTTCCCGGCGATGCGCGACGGTGAGCTGCCCGAGTACAACCGCCGCTCGTGGGAACCGTTCTGGTCGGCGTGCGAAGACCTCGGGATGCCGCTCGTGACCCACGTGGGCGGCGGCACCAATGCCCGTTACTCCGGGCTCGAATCGGTCGCGCTCATGCAGTTGGAGTCGGCGGGCTTCCTGTCGCAGCGCGCGGTGTGGTGGATGATCCTCGCCGGCGTGTTCGAGCGACACCCCGACCTGAAGCTCGTCATCACCGAGACGCCGGGGAGCTGGTTCCCGCAGAAGGCCACCGAGCTCGACGCGCTCTACGACTTCTACGACTCGAAGCGCGACGAGCCGCTCAACCAGGCGCTGCTCGCGCAGGTCCCGAAGCGCCCCAGCGAGTACATGGCCCGGAACGTGTTCTTCGGTGCGAGCTTCGCGTCGCCGCACGAGGTGCAGGAGGCCGTGGCCCACGGCATCGCGTCGCAGTTGCTGTGGGGCTCCGACTACCCGCACCTCGAGGGAACCTTCGTGTACCGGGAAGGTGAGGACCTGCCGTCGGTCACCCGCCTTTCCCTCCGGCACACGTTCGCCGACGTGGCGCCCGCCGACGCCCGCCGCATGGTCGGCGGCAACGCCATCGATGTCTACGGGCTCGACGCCTCCGCACTCGGCGAGATCGCCGCATCGATCGGCGCCCCGACGGTCGAGGAGCTGGGTACGCCGATCGACGCGGTGCCGGCGGGGGCCGCGGTCTCGGCCTTCCGCACCGGTGCCGGCGGGTGGGCCTGAACGAAAAGTTGGAGCACGCGCTCCAACTTCGGGTTATGCTCCCGCGCCATGGGTGAACTCGAAGGCAAGATCGCAGTCATCACCGGCGCCGGATCGGGCATGGCCCGGGCCACGTCGCACATCTTCGCCCGCGAGGGCGCGCGCATCCTCGGGGCCGACGTCAGCGGACGCGAACAGGAGACGGCCGAGGAGCTCGGCGACGTGTTCGTGCCGTTCCATGCCGACGTGTCGCAGGAGGCAGACGTCGAAGCGATGTTCGCGGCGGCGATCGCGGCGTTCGGTCGTGTCGACATCGTGTGCAACGTCGCCGGCATCGGTGGCCACGCCCGCGTCGCCGACCAGACGGTCGACGACTACCACCGCATCATGAACGTGAACCTGCTCGGCGTGGTGCTCGGCACCAAGCACGCGGTGCAGAACATGCTGCCGACGGGTGGCGGTGTGATCCTCAACTGGTCGTCGACCGGTGGCATGAACGGCTCGCGTGTGCCGGTGGGTGTGTACAGCGCGTCGAAGGCGGGCGTGATCTCGTACACGAAGCAGGTCGCGATCGAGTACGCGACCAAGGGCATCCGCGCCAACGCGATCTGCCCCGGCCTCACCGTCACGGAACTCGCGGGTGGACGCGAAGCGATCGAGAAGTTCCCCGACCTCGTCGCCGGCGCGCCGATGCGCCGTGCCGCGGAGCCGGAGGAGATCGGTGAGGTCGCATGCTTCCTCGCCTCCGACCGCGCGTCGTTCGTGACCGGCGCGGTCGTCCCCGTCGACGGCGGCATCACCGCCGTCATGCCTTCCTGACCTGAGCGAGGCGATCATGACCGAGCCCGTCTACTACGACCCGTACGACGTCGCCATCAACGCCGACCCGTACCCGGTGTACGAGCGCATGCGCGAAGAGGCGCCGATCTACCACAACGAGCAGTACGACTTCTGGGCGCTTACCCGCTACGACGACGTGAACCAGGCGCTCATCAACTGGCCGACGTTCTCCAACTCGCGGAGCGACATCCTCGACATCATCAAGGCCGGCATCGAGTTGCCGCCGGGCGTGATCCTGTTCGAGGACCCGCCGCTGCACACCATGCACCGCAAGCTGCTGTCGCGCGTGTTCTCGCCGAAGCGAATGGAGGCGCTCGAGGACCAAGTGCGCGCGTACTGCGTCGCCTGCCTCGACCCGCTCGTGGGTGAGTCGCGCTTCGACATCACCACCGAGCTCGCGCGTGAGATGCCGATGCGGGTCATCGGCATGCTGCTCGGCATCCCGGAGCAGGACCAGGTCGCGGTGCGCGAGAACACCGACGCCAACCTCCGCACCAAGCCGGGACAGCCCATGGAGGTGAAGCAGGAGCGGGTCGCCAGCGGCGACCTGTTCGAGGACTACATCTCCTGGCGGGCCGAGCACCCGTCCGACGACCTCATGACGCAGCTGCTCAACGCCGAGTTCGAGGACGAGCACGGCGAGAAGCGCACGTTGACGCGCGGCGAGGTGTCCACCTACACCGCGGTCCTCGCAGGCGCGGGGAACGAGACGACCGGCCGCCTCATCGGCTGGCTCGCCAAGGTGCTCGCGGAGCACCCCGACCAGCGGCGGGACGTGGTCGAGGACCGTTCGCTCGTGCCGCGGGTGATCGAGGAGACGCTGCGCTTCGAGCCCACCGGTCACGCCAGCGCCCGGTACGTGATGCAGGACGTCGAGTTGTACGGCACCACCGTGCCCGAGGGCAGTGCGATCCTCACGATCATGGCGGCCGGCAACCGCGACCCGCGTCGCTTCGAGCAGCCCGACGTGTTCGACGTCCACCGCGAGGACATCGGCCACCTCACGTTCGGCTACGGCACGCACTTCTGCCTGGGTGCGAGCCTGGCCCGGCTCGAAGGCCGCGTCGCGTTGCAGGAGATCCTCAACCGCTGGACCGAGTGGGACGTCGACTACGACGGCATCGAGCTCGCGTCCACGTCGACCGTGCGCGGCTGGGAGCACATGCCCATCGTCGTGGCTTGAGCTGCACCCCTGGATATGCTGAGCACTCGCACAGCGCGGTTGCGGCAGTTCCAGGAGGCGATGCCATGGCGTTCGACGCGACGACCACGACGGACGAGGTGCTCGCCGGTCAGGACCTGACGGGCCAGGTCATCGTGGTCACCGGCGCGTCCGGCGGTCTCGGTCTCGAGACGGCGCGGGCATTGGCGGCGCACGGCGCCGAGGTGGTGGCCGCGGTGCGCGACCAGGCCAAGGGCCGTGCCGCGTGCGAGACCATCGGAAACGGCGCCGGTCTCGTCGCGCTCGACCTCACGTCGTTGGCGAGCGTGCGCGCCGCGGCCGACGACATCCGGTCACGGTGGTCGCGCGTCGACGTGCTCGTGAACAACGCCGGCGTCATGGCGACGCCCGAGGAGCGCACGGCCGAGGGCTTCGACCTGCAACTCGGCGTGAACCACCTCGCGCCGTTCCTCCTCACCGCGCTGCTGGTGCCGGTCATGCCGGAGGGCACACGCACGGTCAACGTGTCGTCGCTCGGGCACATGGTGTCGGGGATGATCTGGGACGACCCGCACTACCGCACCCGCGAGTACAACAAGTGGGAGGCGTACGGGCAGTCGAAGTCGGCGAGCATCCTCTTCACGCTCGGCCTCGCCGCGCACGGTCGCACGGCGTACGCAGTGCACCCCGGGATGATCGGCACCGATCTGTTCCGCTACCTGCCCGACGAGGAGCGCGCGGGCCTCGAGGGCTTGGCGCGAGACACGGAGGGCGGCGACGCGAAGACCGTCGAGCAGGGTGCGGCCACCAGCGTCTGGGCGGCCACGGCGGCCGGCATTCCGTCGGGCAGCTACTGCGCCGACTGCGCGATCGGGGAGGCGCTGCCGCACGCCACCGACCCGGCCGACGTCGAGCGCCTCTGGGCGTGGTCCGAGGAGCAGGTTGGGCAGGCGTTCCCGGCCTGACGCGAGAATGCTCCTCGTATGACGACGGCTCGCCGGATCGGCACCGAGGATTCCGCCACCCGCGTCGCGCTCATCGACGCCGCACTGCAGCTGATGGCGGAGGAGGGGTACGCCGCGGTCACCTCGCGCAAGGTGGCGGCGAAGGCCGGCTTGAAGCCGCAGCTCGTCCACTACTACTTCCGCACGATGGACGACCTGTTCCTCGCGCTCCTGCAGCGCGGTGCGGAGCAGAACATGGAGCGCCAGGCCCGTGCCCTTCGCTCACCGCAGCCCGTGCGCGCGTTGTGGGAGATGCTCACCGATCCCGCGGGCGCGATGCTGACCCAGGAGTTCTCGGCGCTCGCGAACCACCGCAAGGACATCCGGGCCGAGTACGCAACCCTGGCTGACCGGTTCCGCCAGCAACAGGAGGACATGCTCAAGCCGGTGCTGGCCGACTACGGCATCGACCCCCAGCAGTTCCCGACCGATGCGCTGCTGCTGATGCTCCACGGAATCTCCCGCATCCTCGTCCTGGAGGAGCAGATGGGTGTCGAGCGGGGGCACGAATCGGCGCGCCGGCTCGTCGAGGACCTGCTCACGCAGTACGAGGGCCGGCCGAAGAAGCCGCGGCGGCGCCCCGCTGGATGACCATGGGCACCCCGGGTATGCTGTGCACTCGCTCAGCATTCTGACCCGGGGGATCTGTCATGGCGTCGGCGACCGAACGTCTCGTGGGGCTGCGTGACGCGGCCGACCGCTACGACACTCCGCCGGAGGAACTGCTCCCGTTGCAGATCGAGGCCGCGAACGAGCGGCTCGGGCAGCACGTCGAGCAGATCCCGCTGCTGAAGAACCGGGCCGACTCGAGCGGCACCACGGTGATCAAGGAGCCGGCCGATCTCGTGCCGCTGCTCTTCGCCCACAACACCTACAAGACCTACTCGGAGACCTGGCTCGAGGGGCAGTGGGAGCGCATGGCGCGCTGGCTGCAGACCGTCACCACCTACGACGCGACTGGAGGTGCCGTTCGACGGCGTCGACGGCCCGACGCGGGTGGAGGCGCTCGAAGGCCAGGGCCGGTTCGTCGTTCGAGCGGCACCACCGCGTCCAGATGCCCGGCGCAGTCGAGTCGGATCTCGAGTTCGCGGCGCGTGCGAACGTGCCGTCGATGGGTGGGCGACCGGCATCGAGCCGGTGAACGACATGAAGTTCTTCGGCCTCGCCGAGCACCGCGGTCACCAAGAACCTCTGGACGCGCCAGGCGATCCTCGACGCGCCTGTCGCATCCTGGACGTGGAGCCGTACCAGTTCAAGCTGCCGGTGATCACGGTGGGTTCCCTGCTCGCCATGATCCTCCTGCGCCGCAAGATCGCCGACGGGACTGCGCCAGAGCGAGGTCGCCGAGTCTGACCGCCTGTCGGCCCAGCGCACCACCGGGGTGGAGGACGCGATGGCCGACGCGCGAATGAGTCGCTCATCGCGCAATCGCGACGAGAAGCTGCTCATCAGCGGCATGTACAACCTGCTCTACCCGATCGCCGCCGGCGTGCGCGAGCGGGGGTACGGGAGCCGCGACTTCCGCTCCGACAACGCGCTGTTCACCGGCGGCGGCACGAAGGGCGCCCAGCTCCCGCCCGACTTCCGCGAGACGATCTTCGACACGTTCGCGCTGTCGAAGGAGCGGGCGTACCAGTTCTATTCGATGCAGGAGCTCAACACGGTGTTCCCGTGCTGCTCCGCGAACCGTTACCACATCGCCCCGTGGGTGCTCGCGCTGCCGCTCGACGCGCCGGGGGAGACGATGCTCGACACGTCGGCCGGCGAGATCGAGGGCCGCGCCGCGTTCTTCGACCTCGCACTCGAAGGCCGCTGGGGCGGCATCATCACCGGCGACCGCGTGAACCTCGACTTCGGTCGCTGCGCCTGCGGCAAGGAGGGACCGACCGTCGGCCTCGACATCCAGCGGTACGCCGACCTCGAAGGTGGCGACAAGATCAGCTGCGCCGGCACCATCGACGCCTACGTGCGCGGTGAGGCATGAGCGACGCAACTGTGCTGCGGGCGCCGTTCTTCGTGCGCGGCCAACTCGTCGAGGGTGACGCGGTCGAGCACACCTCGCGCGACCTGGGTGCGGCCTTCGTCACGCCCGCGCTCGACCTCGACCAGGTGGTCACGCCCCGGTCGGAGCTGCCGCCCCTGCTCGACGTGAAGCTCGACGAGATCATCGAGTTCCTCTGCGCCGTCGGCGACGCGCTCGCGCTCGATCGCAACGTGCACATGCAGGAGTGCCTCGAGCTGCTGGCAGCCACGAACCCGCTACCGCGGCGGGTGGTGGAGAACCTCTACCGCAGCGCGCCGCACCTGCTGCAGCGCGCGTCGCTCGAGGCGATGATCGACGCGAACTTCTCCGACCGCCGGGTGCTCGACGAGTGGGTCACCCGCACCGACGAGGCCGGCAACCAGGGTCACTTGCGCGCGTTCCCGCCGCGGATGATCCACATGCTCGCGGGCAACGCGCCCGCCGGCTGCATCGCCTCGATCGCCCAGGGCGCGCTGGTCAAGGCGGTCAACCTGTTCAAGATGCCGTCGAGCGATCCCTTCACCACCGTTGCAGTGCTGCGGACGATGGCCGAGGTCGACCCCGACCATCCGGTGGTGCGCTCGATGTCGGCGGTCTACTGGGCCGGCGGCGACGAGTCGATCGAGCGCACGATCTACCGGCCGCAGTTCTTCGACCGCATCGTCGCGTGGGGTGGTGGCCCCGCGATCATGAACGTCATCAAGTACCTGGGGCCCGGCATCCAGCTCGTGTCCTTCGACCCGAAGTCGTCGATCTCGCTGGTCGGACGAGAGGTGTTCGACTCCGACGACACGATGGCCGAGGTCGCGGAGCGCGTCGCCGCCGACACCACGGTGTTCAACCAGGAGGCGTGCCTGGCCAGCCGCTTCGTGTTCATCGAGGGTGAGCGCCCGCAGGTCGAGGAGTTCTGTGCGGTGCTCGCCGAACGGCTCAACGTGGACCGCGACTTCGCGTCCGCCAGCGCGCCACCACTCCCCGCCGACCTGCGCAACGAGATCGAGATCACCCAGATGATGGGGGACATCGAGCTCTGGGGCAGTCATGACGGCAGCGGCCTGGTGATCCTCTCCGAACGCCCCGTCGACTTCCACCCCACGAACAAGACGTCGAACGTGGTGATGGTCCCGTCGCTCGACGACGCGGTGCGTCACGTCGACGTGGCGACCCAGACCATCGGCGTCTACCCGTGGAGCCGCAAGACCGAGTTGCGCGACCGGCTCGCGGCGGCCGGCGGTCAGCGGGTCTGTAGGGTCGGCACCGCGAACCTGCACGTCACGGGCAGCCCGCACGACGCGATGTTCGCCCTCCAACGGTTCGTCCACTGGATGGCCGACGACGACATCGAACTGCGGGAGATCTGATCTCGACATGGCGACGATCATCAAGGCGCCGGAAGGGCTCACCGCGAAGGAGAAGAAGGTCACCACGACCCTCTTCCTCGCCGGGCCGTTCGAGGACGGCGACGGTGACGAACAGCCGCCGCGCTCGTGGCGCGACGAGGTGATCGACGCCTACGCCGACCTCGACATCACGATCTACGACGCCCGCAGCGCGCGCTGGCCCGGCCTCGAAGCGGGCTCGGCCCGGCAACGCGGCGCGTACGAGTGGCAGTGCGCCACCGCGTTCGACGCCGACGTCGTGATCGTGTGGGTGCCGGAGGACCGTCACGCACCGACTGCGCTCATGATCCTCGGCTACCTCGCCGCCAAGCGCGGCAACGCGAAGCGGGGATCGTCGGTGATCGTCGGCGGCGGTGGCTGGGACGGCCTGGTGAAGCTGTTCGCGCAGAACGGCCGGCTGTTCCGGATGGAGGACGACCTGAGCGAGGTCATCCGCGTCGCCCGCCTGTCGCTCGAGGATGCCCTCAAGACCAAGGCGGGCTGAACGCGCTCCTCAAGCGCTGGGCGGCACGGCGGGCGCGAACGACGGCGTCGCCTCGAACCACTCGGGGAACACATAGTTCAACTCGAACTCCGCGCCGACCGCGACGAGCCCGAACGCGAGCACGTCGGTGACGATGCGGCACTGCACCCAGTTCTTGGCCGGGCCGTACTGCTCCACGCCGGCGAACACCTTCGATCCCGCCATCGTGGCGTCGATCGAGTCGCTGAAGCGCGGTGGTGCGATCCGCTTGTAGAGCGTGACCCGTCCGTGCAGCGGACCGCCGGGCGACGCGTCGCGTTCGAGCGACTCGATCACGCGCTCGAGTCGCTCGAACGTCGAGTAGCGGATGCCGAAGTGCGCGACGGCCTCGGCCCGCTCGTCGCGCCGGTCGAGGAACTCGGTGAGGGCCGGGTGCTGGTGGTCGGTGCCCCACCCGAGCGATTCGGTGATCGCGTCCTCGAGCGCCTGCTGGAACGGGCTCACCTTCGAGAGGAAGATGATGTTCTCCGAGCACGAGGCCTCGTCACCGTCGACGAGTGCGGTGCAGAAGCCGTCCTCGCCGGGACGCGGCCCGTTGTCGAGGAGGGTGAAGCCGAGGTCCTCCAGCAGGAGGCGGGCGAGGTGCTCGTCTCCCTCGCGGTAGTGCGTGGCGAGGTGGCCCATGCGGTTGATCGGCGCGGCGGTCATGCGGCGAGTCTGTCGCGGAACGGGCGAGCGGACCACTCTGCGAACCGGCCCTCGCCACGGCTGGCGCGTGGTCGCGGGGCCCGGCGTACCGTGATGCACCGCCGGGTCGGACACGCGAAGGGGACCCCATGGCCGACGTCCGCATGATCGACATGGACTGCCACTACTACGAGCCCGACGACGCGTTCACCCGCCACCTCGACCCTGCGCTGCGCGACGAGGCGTTGTGGATCGACCGCGCCAACGGCGGGCGGGTCATGCTCGGCGACGAGCGTCTCGGGTTCCAGAGCGTGGCCATCGGCGACCACGCGGCGCCTCCCGGCACGCTCAAGGAGTACTTCCGGTCGAAGGGCAAGCTCGTCGGCCCCGAGACCGACGGCTTCGCGGCGGGAGAGGTGGCCGAGTTCACCGACCGCGCCGCGCGCCTCGCCGCGCTCGACCGCTTCGACGTCGCCGCGTGCCTGATGCTCCCGAGCTGGGGTGTGGGCGTGGAGCCGGAGCTGCGGGCCCGCCGCGACGTGCTGTACCCCGCGGTGCGGGCGTTCAACGACTGGGTGCAGGACGACTGGGGCTTCGACGACGGTCGCATCGTGAGCACTGCGCTGCTGTCGCTCGCGGATGTCGACGAAGCAGTGCGCGAGCTCGACCGTGTGATCGCCGCGGGTTGTCGCGCGGTTGCGGTCACCACCGGTCCCGTCGACGGTCGCTCGCCGGCCGACCCGCACTTCGACCCGGTGTACGCGCGCCTGCAGGAAGCGGGCGTGTTCCTCGTGCACCACATCGGCGCCACACCGTTCTGCGAGATGTACGCGACACAGTGGGGTGAGCGCGCCCACCCGCCGTCGCACCGGCACTCGGTGCTCGAGATGTTCTTCGGCATGGGGGAGCGGCCCATCGCCGACACCTGGGCCGCGCTCTACGCACACAACCTCTTCGGTCGGTTCCCGGAGTTGCAGGTCGTCGCCATCGAGTGGGGCGCCATGTGGTTGCCCGCACTGCTCGACCGGCTCGACAAGCTCTCACGTGCGGGCGGCAACAAGGACTCGTGGCGCTTCGGCCGTCCCGACCTCGACCCGTTCGAGACGTTCCGCCGCAACCAGTGGATCGTGCCGTACTACGAGGACGACATCCCGTTCCTCGTCGAGAAGCTGGGTGACACGCGGCTGCTCGCCGGTTCCGACTTCCCGCACCCCGAGGGCCTCGCCGACCCGAACGAGTTCGCCGAGGAGCTCACCGCGCTCGACGCCGCCGCGCAGCAACGGATCATGCACGACAACGCGGCCACGCTCCTCGCCCGCAGCTGACGCGCCGCGACGCTCGCGAGCGGCGAGACTGCGGCGGTGCGCCGAACCGCCGCCGGTTTCCTCCTCGTCACCCTCGTGCTGGTCGCGACCGCCGCGACTGCGGTCGGCCGTGGCGATGTCACCGCGCGCCTCGAGGCCGCGCTGGCCCGCAACCTGCGCGCCCATCCGAGCATGCCGGGCGAGGCCGCCGCGGTGCAGGCTCCGGGCGTGCGCGCCGCCGCGGCGGTCGGACTCGCCGACCCCGACGCGGGCACGGCACTCACACCCGACACGCCGTTCCGCATCGCCAGCGTGACCAAGACGTTCGTCGCCGCGACGGTGCTGCGGCTCGTGGAGCAGGGAACGCTCGTGCTCGACGCCCCGATTGCCTCGCTGCTCGATCCCGCGACCGACGCGCTGTTGCGCGGCGACGGCTACCGCACCGACGTCATCACCGTGCGCCAGCTGCTCGACCACACGTCGGGCCTGTACGACTACGCGACGAGCGACGCGTACGACGCGCTGAACACGTCGGATCCGGGTCGGCACTGGACTGCCGTGGAACAACTGCAGTTCGCGATGGACCACGGTGATCCGCTCGCCGCGCCCGGCGTGAAGTACCACTACGCCGACACGAACTACGTGCTCCTCGGCCAGATCGTGGCGCGGATCACCGGGGAGTCGTTGCCGGCGGCGGTGCGACGCCTGGTGGGATTCGAGCGGCTCGGTCTCGACCAGACGTGGTGGGAACAGCTCGAGCCCGCACGGACGGGCCTGCCGGCCCGCGCGCACCAGTTGTACGACGACACCTTCGACAACATCACGCTCGACGCATCCGCCGATCTCTACGGCGGGGGCGGTCTCGTGTCGACCGTCGGTGACGTCACGACCTTCTTCCGGGCCCTCTTCGACGGTCGCGTGTTCGACCACGACGCCACCCTCGACGAGATGCTCACCGTGTCGAAGCCGGGCCGCCGCGCCGGTGCCGCACTCGGCATCTACCGGGCCACCATCGGCGGCGTCCGCTGCTACGGCCACCCGGGCTACTGGGGGACCGAGGCCTACGCCTGCCCCGCGCTCGACGCGGCGTTCACCATCGCCACCAACCAGGCTGACGAGACCGAGCTCGACACCACGCCCGTGCAGCAGGCCATCCTCGCCCTCGCCCGTTGAGCAGGGATCCGAGCAGCGTCTCCGACGGGTTCCGTAGGATTCGGGGATGGCGACGTGCTTCTGCGGGTGCGGGCGGGAGATCGACGGTCTCCGGGCGGTGGCGAACAACGAGGCGGGGCAGCAGATGGCCCGCGACCTCGCGGTGATGCGCGGTGCGCTCCAGCGCGACGAGACCGGCGTGCGTCAGGTCGAGACCGAGCAGATGGTGGCCCAGGGCACCGTGCTCGTCGACGCGATCGTGCGCTACCTCCACGGTGAGGCCGAGCGGGGCGACCTCGACAAGGGCGCGAACAAGGACTGGATGAAGCGGGGGCGCAAGCTCGCACAGGCCCTCGCCTCGTCGAGCGCGGGCCCGCCCTGGTTGCCCGACGACGACTCGTCGATGCTGCACCTCGCGCAAACCGGGACGCGTGCGCAGGGCGTCATCAGCGCGGTGAGCCGGGACGGCTGGGGCAACGAGCGCGTCGCCAGCCTCGAGATCACGGTCACGATCGCCGCGGCCGACGGCACCACGTCGGCGATCAATCGATCGGTTGCCGTGGCCGTCTACGAGGCGCCGCGCGTCGGCGACCAGGTCGAGGTGGCCTACGACCCGGCTGCACCCGACCGCTTCCTCTACCGGCCACTCGTGCCGCTCCCCCCGGCGAACTGACCGTCCCTTCCCCGACACGCGTCGTGTCGAACCGTACGATTCGCCCGTGACCACCGAGACCGACGCGACCGGTGCCGACGCGGGCGAGCCCGCCCCCGAGCCCGAGACCCCCGGCGAGCGCGCCGAACCCGTGCCACCGATGCGGCTCCGGCAGCGCCTGTTCCACCGGCCCCGCCTCGGCGGCCTCGTCGTGGCGATCGTGTTCTTCTGGGAGTCGTTGAGCCCCACCCTCTTGCCGCGCAGCATGCCGGTGCAGGCCCTCCTCACCGGGGCGTGCACGGTGAACGGGTACGCCGTCGGCGCATCGGTGTCGGTCGTCGTGGGCTGGATCCTCGACGCGCGCGGCAAGGGTCCGCTGCCCACGAAGACGGTGCGGCTCGTCGTGTACGGCATCGGCGCCGTCGTGGTGGTGATCGGCGCGTTCGTGTGGGCCACGTGGCAGAACGAGCAGCGCGATCTCGTGGAGATGCCGCACATCCTGTGGACCAACTACTTCGGTGTGCTGGTGATCGGCGCCATCATCGGCGCCATCCTGTTCTTCGCCGGACGGTTCGTCGGCCACGGCGTGGTGCTCGCAGATCGCGCGCTCGCCACGAAGATGCCCGACTGGGCCGCGGTGATCGTGACCGCGGTGCTGATCACCACCGTCATCGTGGTGGTCACGCGCGACTTCGTGCTCACCCCGGTGTTCGACAAGGTCAACGACGTGTACGGCACCGTCGACGACACCACCGAGGCCGGCGTGCACCGGCCGCACACCAGCGACGCGAGTGGCGGTCCCGGATCGCTGGTTCCGTGGAACACGCTGGGCATGCAAGGCCGCACCTTCACCGGCGGTGTCACCACCCGCGCCGAACTGGAGACCCTCGTGCCCGAGGGCACGCCGGTGCAGCAGCCGATCCGCGTGTACGTGGGGCTGCAGTCGGCCGACGACGCGAAGGCCCGGGCGAAGCTCGCGGTGCAGGAGCTCGACCGCACCGACGCATGGAGCCGCCGCGTGCTGGTCGTCGGCACCGCCACCGGCACCGGGTGGATCAACCCGGAGGCGGCGCGCGCCTACGAGGCGCTGAACGCCGGCGACACCGCGTTCGTGACGATGCAGTACTCCTACCTGCCGAGCTGGATCTCGTTCCTCGTCGACGGCGACGTGGCGTCGGAAGCGGGGCGTGAGCTCTTCGACGCGGTGCGGGCACGTTGGCTCGAGCAGCCCGAGGCCACCCGGCCCAAGCTCATCGTGTTCGGCGAGAGCCTCGGTTCGTTCGGCTCCGAGCACGCCTTCCTGCGCGGCAGCACCGACGCGTCGGTCGCGGCGATCACCAAGCTCGCCGACGGCGCCCTGTGGGTGGGGCCCACGGAGGCGAACCCGATCCGCACGCCGCTGATCGAGCAGCGCAACTCCGGCTCGCCGACGTGGCTCCCGAAGATCGGCAATGGGCGCACCGTCGTGTTCACCAACAGCCCCGACGAGCTCACCAAGGTCGACGGCCAACCGGTCGTGTACCTGCAGCACCCGTCCGACCCGGTCGGCTGGTGGGGTTGGTCGGCGATGTGGTCGAAGCCGCTGTGGCTCCAGGGGCCACGCGGTTACGACGTGCCCGAGCGCGCGCACTGGTTCCCGTTCGTCACTTGGGCACAGTCCGCCGCCGACCTGATCGCGGGCTTCAGCGCGCCGTCCGGCTACGGCCACAACTACAACAACGCGTGGCCGCAGGCCTGGGCCGCAGTGGCGGCGCCGCCGGGCTGGACCGACGCCGACACGAAGGCCCTCGCCCTGGAGCTGCACACGCCGAAGTCCGGTGGCTGAGCCGGCGCCGACGACGGGGTGGCGCGACTGGGTGGTGCCGGCCGCGTTCGTGGTGGGCCTCGCCGCGTGGTGCGTGGGCCGGTCGCTGTGGCTCGACGGCCGGTGGCACCCGTGGGCGAACACCGTTGCGGGGCTCCTGATCCTCGCCCTCGGGTTCGCGGCGGGTCTGGACCGCGCCGATCTCGGCCTGCTCCGCAAGGACGCGTGGCGCGGCCTCGGCTACGGCGCCGCGTTGTGGGCGATCGTCGCCGCGGTGCTGGTGATCGGCGCGCTGCTGCCGATGACGCGCGACTCGTTCCAGGACGACGCGACCATCGTCTCGACCGGCGCGATGTTGCGCCGCACCCTGATCGTGATCCCGTTCGGCACCGCGCTGCTCGAGGAGGTCGCCTTCCGCGGCGTGCTGTTGGGGCTGTTCGCGAAGCGCACGTCGATCTGGCGCGCCGCGATCATCTCGTCGGTGCTGTTCGGGCTGTGGCACATCCCGCCGACCATCCACTCCACGAGCGGATCGGGCGCGATCGCGGACGCGTCGAAGAGTGGCGGCAGCGCACTGGCGGTGCTCGGTGTCGTGGTGGCGATGACCGCGGCGGGCATGGTGTTCTGCTGGGTGCGCATCCGGTCGAAGAGCCTGGTCGCGCCGTTCGTGGCGCACTGGTGGATCAACGCGACCGCGTTCGCGGTGGCGTGGGCTGTCAGCCGCTAGGCGCCGCTCCCAGCTCGGATCACTCAGGCCGGGTCGCGCTCCCAGCGCTCCGCTTCGGTCTTCAACCAGCCGTGCTCCCAGAAGCTCTCGTCGCCACCCGTGGTGAGGAGGTGGCGGTGGGCGCCGGCCATGAGTGCCCGCACCCGCGGGTGGGTGTCGTCGACCGCGGCGACCGCCTCGCCCAGGCGGATCGCCAGTGGGGCGTCGCCCCTCGCGAGCGCGGCCTCGGCGCGTTCGAGGGCGGCATCGGTGCCGACCGCGGCGACGAGCTCACCGAGCGCCGCGGCCGCGGTGTCGGGGTAGAGCTCGGTGGTCGACTCCAGGCGGAACCAGCCCACGTACTCCTCCCAGAACGTGCGCACGGCCCACGGCACCTTGCCGTAGCCCTGGCCGACCCGCAGGTGCGGCGGCAGCTCGATCTCGCGCATCAGCGTCCAGATGTCCGTGCCCGCGTTGATGCCGTCGAGCGTGGCACGGTGCACGAAGTCGACCGCGTCGTGCAGGCGTTCGAGCGATGCCTCGATGAGGTCGGCGCCGACGATGGGATCGTGGCGCCCGGTGATCAGGATCTCGGGGCGCAGCTCGCGCACGAGGCGGTTGGTCGCCATCTGCGGTTCGACGAAGCGGTAGCGGTCGCCGCGGATCGTGTTGATGTTCGGGAAGTGCGGGAAGAGCGGGCCGAACAGGTTGGAGACCAGCGCGATGCGGTGCTCGGGCAGCCACACGATCGTGCAGTCGATCGTCTCACCCACCGCGGCGTACAACTCCACTCGCAGGCCGTCGACGCTGATGCCGAGGCGGTCGCGGTACAGCACGTCGGGCATCGGCACCGACTGCGTCATCGGCACGCCCGGGTTCTCCTTCGCGATGCGCATCGCGTCGGTACCGAGCATGTCGAACCAGATCCCCGCGGTGCGGGCCCGGAGCCCCTGGATCCGCGTGTCGTCGGCCTGGCACGCCGGGTTGTTCTCCTGCGCGTAGTAGGTGGTGCCCGGCTCCTTGAACAGATCGACGCCACCCACGTGGTCGACGTGCGCCTGCGTCGTGACGATCGTGTGCGTGGGCCCGGGACGGATCGCGTCGAACACCCGCTTGTGGTGCGGCGCCTCGAAGCCCATGCCGCAGTTCACGATCATGCGCCCGGTGTCGGTGAGCACCATGTAGGAGGCGGTGGTGCCGCCCGAGCGGTAGATGAACCCGTCGACGATCGGGTGCGCGGGGTCGTCGTAGGCCGGGCGCAGCAACTCCTTGCCCGGACGGCTGTCGATCAGGTGGTCGACCTGCGCCTGGATGGATGCGTTTCTCACAAGACCTCGATCCGTACGTCGGGGAAGGCGGAGAAGTAGGCGTCGTAGCGGGTGCGCACCTCTTCGGGGGTCACGTCGAAGTCGCCGCGCAGGTCGTAGATCACCCGGCCCTCCTTGCCGCGCGGGTGCGCGTCGAGGTACGCCTGGATCTCGGCGCGGGCCTGGTCGGTGAGCTCGATGCCGGCGGCGTCGTAGACGCGCTGCAGCGTGCCCCACTCGTCGGCCATGTAGGAGTGGAAGAACACGTCGACGGTGCGATCGGCGGGCAGGAGATGGCGGTCGCGCAACGACGAGTCGAGCAACGTGCCGATGCGCTCGGTCCAGTAGTCGCGGTACCAGTGCGGCTCGGGCGTGCGGTACGAGGTGCGCGCGCCGTAGGTGAGCATGGTGATGGTCGACTGCACCACTGCGACCGGATCGCGATGGGTGACCGCGATCGTGGCGTCGGGGAACACGGAGAGGAGCGGGCCGATCTGCTCGAGGTGCTGCGGCGACTTCAGCACCCAGCGCTCGCGCGGCCGGTACCACTGGAGGATCTGCAGCACCGTCTTCGCGTACTCGTAGTGCGGCGTCTGGTCGTGGGTGAGGTAGTAGTCGCGCGACTTCGGCGACCGCGACACCCACTCGAGGTTGTACGAGGCGAAGTCGGGCAACATGAGCTCGATCTCCTCGTGCACGTGGTCGGGCTCCATCGGGTGCATGGCCGCGATGTAGGGCGCACCCGTGCGCATCGCCTGCCACGCCTCGTTGCCACGTGTCCACCGCGGATCACGACCGTTGGCGTCGACCGCCGGTTCGCGCGGGTTGGGCACCGGCTCGTAGCCCTCCCACAGCGGCATGGACCGGAACCGGGTGTCGGACGCGAGCAGGTTCACGAGGTGCGTGGTGCCGGAGCGGGGGAGACCGATCACGATCACCGGCTTCACGATCTCGATGTCGAGGATCTCGGGGTGGCGCTGCAACAGGTCGCGGATCAGCAGGCGGTTGGTCGCGTACTTGGCACAGTCGCCGAACATCATCATGCGGCCGAGGCCGGTGCGCTGGTCGTCGGCGTTCATCTCGTCGAGCCACACGCCGAGGCGTTCGCGGAAGTCGTCGGGACCGAAGTCGTCGAGCCCGGTGCGTTCGACGGCCGCCGCGCACACCGCGTCGACGGTGAGCTCGGTCTCCACGGTCTCGCCGTAGTCGAGCCCCATCTGCTGGATGTCGCTCAGCTCCGGCGCGGCGAGGTCGGTGATGCGGATCTCGTTACCCATCGTGCGGCCTACTCCTCGCCCATGGTGATGAGGACCTTCCCGCAGTCCTTCGACGTCTCGAGCAGCTCGAGGCCGTCGTGGAAGTGGTCGAGTGGGAACGTGTGGGTGATCAGGCCCGACAGGTCGCGTCGTTCCAGGAGCTCGATCGGGTCCTCGAAGCGCGGGCCGTACTCGAACGAGCCGCGGATCGTGAACTGCTTCGTGAGGATGTCGACGAAGCTCGTCGCGATCGGCATGAAGTGCACGGCCACGACCGACATGCGCCCACCGAAGCGGCCGTTGCGCAACACGTCGCCGATGACCGCGTCGGCGCCGGTGGCCTCGATGAACACGTCGGTGGCGGCGGTGGGTCCGTACATGTACGGCGCGGTGCCGTGGATGCGCTTGAGCTCCTCCCACACGTCGTCGGTCGCGGGGTCGAGGGCATGTGCGGCGCCGAACGTGCCCGCGAGCTCGCGTCGGGCCGCGCTGAAGTCGATGGCGACGACGTCGTCGATGCCGCGGTCGGTGAGCGTCGCGATCGCGGTGAGACCGATCGGGCCGCAGCCGAACACCGCGACCTTGTCGCCCCGCTCCACCTCGGCCTGGTTCACCGACTGCATGCCGACACCGAGTGGCTCGGCCAGTGCGGCCGTGTGCAGGGACATGCCGTCGGGCACCGGGAACAGGCGTCGGCCGGCCGCCGCGTTGCGCACGAGCACGAGCGGCGTGAGCCCGCCCTCGACCGCGCCGCTGCCCATGCGCAGCGGGTCGTCGCCGTCGGCGGGGTACACGATCACCCGGTCGCCGACCCTGGCGTCGGTCACCTCGGCGCCGACCCACTCGACCGTGCCCGACATCTCGTGGCCGAGCGCCATCGGCTGCCCGGTGATGCCGCCGATGTGCACGTACGACAGGTCGGTGCCGCAGATGCCGCACGCGGCGATCCGCACCAGCGCATCGCGCGGTCCCGGATCGGGATCGGGCACGTCGTCCAGCCGGACGTCGTTCGGCCCGTGCACCATGATCTGCTTCACCCGTACCCCCCCAGTCGGCGAAGCTGGATCGTATCTGCGCCGGCCGGGCCCTACTTCGGGTCGAGCACCACCACTTCCTCGGGCACGAGCTCCACCTTCACCTGGTCGTTGGCGAGCCCCGCGTCGTCGAGCCGGGTGCGCAACGTGCCGGTGTCGGGCTGGGGGAGCGGTCCTGCGACCCGCACCTGGTAGCCGTCGGGCACGCTCGACACCTCGAGCACCCGCCAGCCGGAGGGCTTCGCCCACTTCGTCGCGACGTCACTGACGGTTTGCTCGCGCAGCGCCCGCCGGGTGACCGCCTTCGAGGTGATCGCGAGCGGGATGGCGACGAGGGCGACCGCGGTGACGATCACGACGACGGCGCCGCGCCGTCGGGAGCGGCTCCCGAGCACTTCGGGCGACTGCGCGGCGACCCGGTAGATCATCATCACGACGATGCCGCTCAGCAGGATCGCGGCGACGTTCGTGCCGAACAGCAACAGCGCGCCGAGCGCCTCGCTGGTGGCGCCGGCCTCGAGGGTGAGCCCCACGACCGCCAGTGGGGGCACGAGGGAGATCGCGATCGCGACGCCGGGCAGCGTGTCGGAGATGTCGGAGCGGGCCAGCGCGATCGCGCCGACCGCGCCGGTGGCGAGCGCGGCGATGAGGTCGATCAGACGCGGCTCGATGCGCCCGCTCACCTGCGAGTTGGTGTCGGCGATCACCGGCAGGGTCACGAGGTGGCCCGTCGCCCACGCGATGAACACGACCGACGCCGCGCCCGCGAGCACGAGGCCGACCGACCGCAGGAGATTGGGTCGGTCGATGAGGGTGACGCCGAGCACCACGCCGAGGATCGGCGTCATCAGCGGTGCGACGATCATCGCCCCGATGACCGTGGCGGTGGAGTCGGCGACCACACCTGCGGTCGCGATCACGGCCGAGAGGAGCAACAGCATCCAGAACCGGCTCAGCTTGCGATTGCGCGCCTCGCCGTCGAAGAACAGCTGCTCGCGCATGCGGGTGATGTCGTCGGCGGTGACCATCGGCACGGCGTCATCTTCGCAGTCACGTGTCGGAAAACGGGTGATCACGTGGCTCGCGAGCTGCGACCGGCGCCAGGCGTATCGTGGCGACGTGAACAAGGGCGGCTTCAGCTGGAAGCGGGCGGTGGGCATCACCAACGCGAAGCGCAAGGTGTCGCGCGCCACCGGGATCCCGTGGACGAAGTCGGGGCGCCAGCGCAAGGTCGGCGCCATGTTCTGGAAGTTCTTCAAATGACGAGGGCCCCGGTTTCCCGGGGCCCTCGCTCGTCGTGCTGATCCGTGTGGGTCGCTACCAGCCACGCCGGCGCCGGCGGCTCGCCGCCAGCACCACGACACCGGCGACCAGGAGCGCACCGCCGAGAAGCGCGGGCCACAGCGGCGAACCGGTGAAGGCCAGGATGGTGAAGCTCCCGGCGGTGGTCGTGCCGCCCGTACCCGGCGTGCCACCCGTGCCGGGCGTGCCCGGCTCCGTGGGCAGTGCGGCGACGGCCGGCGCGGCCGGGTCGCCGATCACACCGGACGTGGCGTCGTTGTCACCGCGGCCGTTGTCGCGGATCGTGATGCTCAGCACGTTGCCGCTCACCTGCGTGCCGGTCTCGCCGTCCCAGGTGAACTCGGTCCACGTGCTGTTCGCCAGCTTGAAGTAGGTGTCGACCGGCGCGGGCAGGGTGAGCGTGAAGGTCACGAGCCCACCCGGCGCCGACGTGGCCGAGAAGTCGAGCTGGCCGTACGGGAAGGTCCACCCTGCCGGCAACGGCACCGACGGCGTGGTCGACGTGAACGACTGGATCGTCGAGCCCGACGGCGTGGCGAGCGTGACGCTGCCGCCCGGCGTCGAGATGGTCTGCGAGTCGCCGATCGGTGCCGTACTCCATGTGACGGTGTTGTCGGCGGAGGTGGATGCGTCGTTGGGGTTGTTGGCGGCGTCGTGCGCCTTGCCCGTCGCGATGGTCGCGATGACGGTGCCGCTGGTGGTCATGCCGGTGACGGTGACCGTGTAGTCGGTGCCCGAGCCGGTGACGGTTGCGGTGGTGGCGCCGGCGGTGCCGCCGAGGGTGACGTCGCCGGTGGCGAAGTCGGTGACCGTCTCGGAGAACTTCACGTCGAAGACGATGGAGCTCGCCGACGTGGGGTCGACCTGCGCGGCGCCCTGGTTGATGGTGACGGTCGGGTTGGTGGTGTCGACCACCGACGTGTCCCAGCTGACGGTGTTGTCGGTGGAGGTCGACGCGTCGTTCGGGTTGGAAGCAGCATCCTGCGCCTTGCCCGCGGCGATCGACGCGATGACCGTGCCGTTGGTGGCCATGCCGCTGACTTCGACGGTGTAGGTGTCACCGCTGCCGGAGACCACGGCGGTCGTCGCGTTGGCGGTGCCGCTCAGGGTGATGTCACCCGTCGCGAACCCGGTGACGGGCTCGGAGAATTTCACGTCGAAGACGATCGGGCTGGTGCTGGTGGGGTCGGCCTGCGCCGCGGCCTGGTCGATCGTGACCGTGGGGTTGGTGGTGTCGACCGGTGGCGCGTTCCACGTGACGGTGTTGTCGGTGGAGGTCGACGCGTCGTTCGGGTTGTTGGCCGCGTCGTGGGCGACGCCCGACGCAATCGACGCGATCACCGTGCCGGTGCTGGTCATGCCGGTGACGGTGACGGTGTAGGTGTCACCGCTGCCCGACACCGTGGCGGTCGTCGCCCCCGCGGTGCCGCCGAGCGTCACGTCACCGGTGGCGAAGTCGGTGACCGTCTCGGAGAACTGCACGTCGAAGGTGATCGAGGCACCCGAGGTCGGGTCGGCCTGCGCGGCGCCCTGGTCGATCGTCACCGTGGGGTTGGTGGTGTCGATCGGAACCGTGGAGTACACGACGGTGTTGTCGGTGGAGGTCGACGCCTCGTTCGGGTTGGCGGCCGCGTCGTGGGCGACGCCCGACGCGATGGACGCGATGACCGTGCCGCTTGGTGGCCATGCCGCTGACTTCGACGGTGTAGGTGTCACCGCTGCCGGAGACCACGGCGGTCGTCGCGTTGGCGGTGCCGCTCAGGGTGATGTCACCCGTCGCGAACCCGGTGACGGGCTCGGAGAATTTCACGTCGAAGACGATCGGGCTGGTGCTGGTGGGGTCGGCCTGCGCCGGCCTGGTCGATCGTGACCGTGGGGTTGGTGGTGTCGACCGGTGGCGCGTTCCACGTGACGGTGTTGTCGGTGGAGGTCGGCGCGTCGTTCGGGTTGTTGGCCGCGTCGTGGGCGACGCCCGGCGCAATCGGCGCGATCACCGTGCCGGTGCTGGTCATGCCGGTGACGGTGACGGTGTAGGTGTCACCGCTGCCCGACACCGTGGCGGTCGTCGCCCCCGCGGTGCCGCCGAGCGTCACGTCACCGGTGGCGAAGTCGGTGACCGTCTCGGAGAACTGCACGTCGAAGGTGATCGAGGCACCCGAGGTCGGGTCGGCCTGCGCGGCGCCCTGGTCGATCGTCACCGTGGGGTTGGTGGTGTCGATCGGAACCGTGGAGTACACGACGGTGTTGTCGGTGGAGGTCGACGCCTCGTTCGGGTTGGCGGCCGCGTCGTGGGCGACGCCCGGCGATGGACGCGATGACCGTGCCGCTACCGGCCATGCCGGCCACTTCGACGGTGTAGGTGTCACCGCTGCCGGAGACCACGGCCGAGGTCGGGTCGGCGGTGCCGCTCAGCGTCACGTCGCCGGTGGCGAAGTCGGTGACGGGCTCCGAGAACTTCACCTCGAAGATGATCGGGCTCGTGTTCGTGGGGTCGTCCTGCGAGGGGCCCTGCTCGATCGTCACGGTGGGGTTGGTGATGTCGACGAACGCCGGGTCGTAGGCGACGGTGGCGGTCGAGGACGCGGCGCTCGTGTTGAGTGCGCTGTCGACGAACGCGCCGGCCTTCACCGAGGCGGTGACGTCACCGGCGGCGCCGCTCACCGGCACCGACACCTCGAACTGCGAGGGGTGTGCGAGACCGAGCCACGTCACCGTGGGCGATCCCAGGGTGGCCGTGGTCGCGTCGAGGACGATGTCGCTGCCGTCGAAGCTGGCCGGGGCGGAGGAGAAGGTCTCGTCGGTCTCGACGAGGAACTTCACCGGGCCCGTCGTGGTCGGGTCGGCCTGACCGGCGGCCTTCGTGATCGTCGCCGTCGGCGCCGTCTGGTCCCAGGTGATCTCGTTGTCGTCGTAGACGGGCGCGTCGTTCGCGTACGCGGCCTCGCCTTCGTGGCCGGCCGAGTACGCGGTGAAGTCCATTGTGAGCGTGATCTTGCCGTCGCCCGTGGCCGTGGCCGCGACCGTGTACTCGAGACCGGGGGTGACCGGGGTGAGCAGGCCGAACGCGGCGCCGGTCGCCGAGCTCGTCGACAGGCTGAGGTCGGACACGTCGAAGCTCGTCGGGTCGATCTCGTCCGCGAAGCTCACCCGGAACACGGCGGGCTTGTTGGGGCCGGCCGGGTCGCCGAGGGTGTTGGGGGTGACCTGGTCGATGGTGACGTCGGGGTGCGAGTCCTTCACGTTGAACGTGATCGACTGCGTGTCGCTGAGCGGCTTGGGGATCTCGTGTTCGGGCACGGACCCGCCGTCGGCGGGGATCCACTCCTGGGGCATGCCGTTGTTGCCGAGGTCACTGAACGCGATGTTCACGTGGCAGACCGCGTCGTCGGCAGGCGCGTGGTACGTGAGCTGCGACAGCGCGTAGCGCACGTCGGCGAGGCTGCCCGCGGTGGCGGCGAACACCGTGTACGGACCGCTGCCCTGCGCGGTCAGGTCGAGGCCGGCCGGGGTGGTGCCGAGGTTGGTGAGGATCGCGTCGGCCGCGTCCTGCTGGAGGCCAAGGGCGGTCGGCGCGGTGAGGATGTCGTTGATCGACGGCAGGAGCGCGCCGCCGAAGTTGACGAAGCCGGACGTGCTGCGCAGGTCGAACGTGCCGCAGTCGGCCTCGGGGATCCACATCGCGAGGAGCATCGCGTCGTTCGGCTCCGCGATCGGCGGGCCGTCGGGGTACGCGCCGTCGCACACGTTGTTCGCGCCGAGGCACAGCTCGGGATCGATCACCGAGATCATCGCCGGGTCGGAGGTGTCCGGCGGCAGGGCGGTGTCGGCGCCCGCCGGGGCGAGGACCGGGGCCACGGGCACCGCGACCGTCGGGCCGCCGTTGGTGCCCTCGACGCGGAGGGTGATGTCGGCGGACGCGTTGGTCGGGCTCGCCGAGCCGTCGTTGACGAGGATGTGCAGGGTGGGGGTGCCCGCACCCGGCGGCGACTGCTCGTTGTAGGTGCGGTCCTCGTAGTCGGTGGCCGGGATGTACTGGAGGTCAGCGAGCGCGCCGTTGAGCTGGTCGAGGGTGCCGTTCATGCTGATGCCGAGCACCGGCCCACCACGCTCCGCGGCGGTGGTGGGGTTGTCGCCGTCGATGATGGCGCCGGACGCGGTCTTCCAGACGTTGGGGCTGCTCTGGACCTTCGTGGTGCCGTCGAGGTTGAGGGTGCCGCCGTACGAGTCGTTGAGCGTGAGCTGGACGCGGCCGCAGAGGTTGACGTCGTAGCCATTGCCCGCGGTGGGGTTGCACGACCCGGACACCGACGCGTCCATGGAGATGCCGCGCGCCTCGTTGCTGACCGGGTCGGTCCCGGTGAAGTCGACCGTCTGGTTGATGCCGGTGTACACGGCCCGCGGCACGGTGAGCGTGGACGTGCCCGCGCTCGCCGCGAGTGGTGTCAGGGTCACCACCCCGGCTGTCGTGATCGCCGCCACCGAGACCAGTGCGACGAGTCGCGCACGCGCGCGACGAAACGGACCGTTGCCCTCCCGCAGATTCATGGGCGGCATTCTGCCAGCCCGGCGGGCACTTGCCGACGCTTCCCCCAATCTTGGGGAGGGTGCTGGGACGGGTGTTACGGTCCGGCGTCGTCATGGTCCGGTCGATCGGCGCGTACAACATCAATTCGATCCGGGCGCGCCTCGACCTACTCGGCGACTGGCTCGATGCGGCCGACGTCGACGTCGTGCTGCTCTCCGAGATCCGCTGCCTCGCCGACGACTTCCCGTCCGACGCGCTGCACGAGCGCGGGTACGAGTACCTGCTCGCGTGCGACCACGAGAGCCTGCCCAAGGGCCGCAACGGGGTGGCGATCGTGTCACGCGTCGGACTGCGCAACCCGCGCCGGCCGCTCGACGGCGCCGCGCACTGGGGCAAGCTCGACAGCCGGTGGCCGGCCGACGAGGGCCGGCTGCTGCTCGCCGACGTCGGTCCCGAGGACGCGCCGGTCACGGTCGGCTCGCTCTACGTGCCGAACGGTCGTGAGCTCGACCACTGGCACTTCGGTTACAAGCTCGCCTGGCTCGACGCGCTGCGCCGTGTCGTGGAAACCCATGACGGTCCTCTCGTGCTCGGTGGCGACTTCAACGTCGCGCCCGCCGACTGCGACGTGTACGCGCCCAAGCGTTGGGTGGGCCGAACCCACGTGACGCCGGAGGAGCGGTCGCGTGTCGCCGCGCTCGGCGAAGCCGGCCTGGTCGACCTCTGGCGCGCGACGCATCCCGACCCGCCGCAGCCCGACGCCCTCGGGTTCACCTGGTGGAACTACCGCGTCGGGTCGTACGACAAGGGGCAGGGTCTGCGCATCGACCTGCTGCTCGCGTCGGCCGACCTCGCGGCGCGCGTCGACGCAGTGGAGGTGCACCACGAGTACCGGACGGCGCCGAAGCCGTCCGACCACGCGCCGGTCGTCGCCCGCTTCCGCAGCTGACCTCCACTCCTGACGCGCGCGGACTCGCCATACTGCTCCGATGCGTCGACGCCCACTCCTCCTCCTGTTGTCCGTCGCCCTGAGCGCGGGGCTCGCGCTCGCGGGTGCATCCGCTGGTGCCGCGACGGCCGGCGGCGCCTGCCCGAAGGGCACCCAGCGCGCCGACGGGTTGTGCGTCGCGTCCACGCAGACGGCGCGCGACGCGGCCGCCGTCGTGCAGTCGACGTTCACCGAACAGTCGCTCGGTGCGGTGGTCGTCGGCGTGTGGAAGAACGGCAAGCCGCTGCTCGTCGGCGCGCTCGGCGAGTCGCTCACCGGGGTGCCCGCCACCGCCGACATGCACCACCGCGCAGGCAACCTCACCGCGTCGATGCTCACCACGGTGTTCCTCCAGCTCGTCGACGAGGGCAAGCTCTCGCTCGACGACAAGCTGTCGAAGTGGTATCCCGACCTGCCGGGCGCCGACCAGGTCACCCTGCAGATGCTCGCCCGCAGCACCTCCGGCTACGAGCACTACACCATCCTCGACTCGTTCGCGCAGGCCTTCTACGTGAACCCGTTCCGCGCGTGGACGCCCGACGAGCTGATCGCCTACGGGGTGGGCAGCGGACCGCTGTTCCCGCCCGGCACGAGCTGGAAGTTCTCCGACACCAACCTGATCCTGCTGCAGCAGGTGCTCGCGAAGACCACCGGCAAGTCGGTGACCGCGCTGGTGCGCGAGCGCATCTGGAAGCCGCTCGGCATGAAGGACACGACGGGGCCGGAGAACGCCGCGTTGCCCGAGCCGGTGCTGCACTCCTACACCGACGAGCGCACCGTGTGGGAGGAGGCCACCTTCTGGAACCCCACGTGGACGGCGTGGGCCGGCGGCGCGGGCACCACGCAGGACGACGCCCACACGTGGATCGAGGCGGTGGCGAGCGGCAAGCTCCTCTCGAAGGCCGGGCACGAGGCGCAGCTCGGCCCCGCCACCGCGGGGCTCGGCTCCAACACCGAGGCGCGGTACTACGCGATGGGGATCGCGGTGGTGAACGGCTGGGTGTTCACCAATCCCGCGCTGCAGGGGTACCGCGGTGCGATCGGCACGCTGCCCGACCAGAAGCTCACGATCGTCGTCTACAACACGCTCTCGCCGAAGTCCGACCCCGAGAAGCGCCAGGCCACGCTGCTCTTCCAGGAGCTCAGCAAGGCGTTCGCGCCCGATCAGCCGATGGATCTGGGCGTGCGCTAGCGGTCGCGCTGGTCTACCGTCCGCGGCCATGACGGTCGATCTGACGGGTGGGCTCGGTGACGAGCGGGAGTACGTGTTCGCGACGCAACCCGACAACCCCGACATGCGGGAGTCGGTCAACGCGTGGATCTGGGACGACGGCGTGGAGTTCGGCCTGCCGCGCGTCGCGATCGAGGCGGTCGCCGACCAGTGGGAGACCCACGACCTGCAGGTGAACTTCTCGTTCGCCGACGGGCGGGTGCTCCAGATCTTCAAGCCGGGTGAGGTGCACGACCCGCTCGGTGCCGACGGCAAGCCGCGCGTGCTCGGCGCGGGTGCACTGTCGTTCGAGCTCATCGAGCCGTTCCGCAAGTGGAAGATGCACCTGCACGGCGAGGCGATGGACACCACGAGTGACGCGCAGATCGCCGCGCTGCGCACGATGGAACGACCGCCCGGCCGGGTGCAGGTCGACGTGGAGCTCGAGTTCGAGCACGTGGTGCCGCCGTGGGAGAACGGCGCGCTGCGCGACGACGCCGCGTACGTGCTCGAGCACCAGGAGGAGGGCGCGCTGATGGGCGGCCCGCGGTTCGAGCAGCTCGCGCGTGCGACGGGCACGGTGAACGTCGGCCGCGTGGAGCGAACGCTGCACGGTGGCGCGCTGCGCATCCGGCGGCAGGGGATCCGTCGCCTGGCCACGTTCTGGGGTCACGCGTGGCAGTCGAGCCTGTTCCCGAGCGGTCGGGCGTTCGGCTACATCGTCTATCCCGACCGCGCCGACGGGAAGCCCACGTACAACGAGGGCTACCTGTTCGAGGGCGACGGCCCGCTGCTGCCCGCGCGCATCGTGCAGGCGCCGTGGCTGCGTGACTGCCAGGGCGCGGGCGAGGACGTGTCGGTGGTGATGGAGACCGACGACGGCCACATCCACGAGATCGCCGGCGAGCTCCAACTGCCCACGTACCACGGCATGGTGCCGGAGGACGGCGTGGGGCTCGTGCTGCAGCAGTCGATCGTGCGCTACACGTACGACGGCGAGACCGCGAACGGGATGATGGAACGCTCGATGCCGAGCAACCTCGTCAGTCTCGACTGATCACAACAGCGGGCCGAAGCGCTCGCGGTACGCGCCGAAGCGCGCCGCGATGGAGGCGTCGTCCATGCCGAACTCCTCGGCCCGGTACTCGTGGCGCGCGCCGTCACGCGGGTTGGCTGCCCGCCACGCGAGCATCGCCGCCTCCACTTCGGACGTGAAGTCGGCGCCGATCCACTCGTAGAGGCTGCGGATCTGCGCGATCGGGTCGGCCTGGAACTCGGTGAACCCGATGTCGAAGAAGCGATCGTCCCTGCCGTCGCGGTACGCGAACATGCGGTCGAGGGCGGTGCCCCACTGGTCCATGTTGAGGGCGCCGACCGCGAGCGGGTCGATCCCCTCGTGCATGAAGCCGAGCATGACCGTGTAGAGATCCGCGACCGACGGGAGCACCTTCGACACGTCGCGGTGCGTCATCACGTAGCGCGTCTCGGGGAACACCTCCTCGCGCTGCGCGAGGAACAGCGAATGGGTCGGGCTCTTCAGCCACCAGCGAGTGGGTCCCTGCTTCCACTGCAGCACCTTCAGCACCCGCCGCTCGTAGCGGTACGCGGGCACCATGTCGCACTGCAGGAGCCACTCGGCGTAGGTGGGCACCCAGCTCATCGCGATGAAGTGCTGCGACTGGAAGCTGATGGCGACGAGATCGTGGTCCTCCAGCGGCCCGGTGGCCGACTGCGGCAGCATCGACTTGAACCGCGGCTCCATCATGTCCTGCATCTCGATGCGGGCCACGCCGTCGGCGATCCGACGAGCGTCGGCGTCGGGATCGAGGCCGGGGGGCGGCATGGGGTCGCCGGCCTCCCACATGCGCAGGTGGCGGACGCGGTGGTCCTCGCCGAGCATCGCCGCGAGCGCGGTGGACCCGGTGCGGGGAAAGCCCACGCCGAGCAGTTCGACCGTGCAGTCCTGGTCGTCGATCTCCGGGTGATCGGCGTAGAGCTGTTCGATCAGCAACCGGTTGCGCAGGTTGCGCACGACCTCGGCCTCGAACGCCATGCGTCCGATGTCGGTGTAGCGACCGTCGGCGTCGGCCGAGCGCACGAGCTGCTGCAGGCCCTCGCTCCAGGTGTCCTCGCCGAAGTCGTCGAGGCCGGTGGCGGTCTTGGCCTGCGCGACGAGTTGGTCCGCGTGGTCCGTCATGGCTGCGGAGTCAAGCACCTCCCTGGCGCGGGCGAAAGCGCAGGGATAAGGTCGTTCTCCGATTCGAGATCACCGCTACCGCTCAGGGGGGTGCGCACGTGGTCCTGCAGTTCGAGAAGCCCGCGGCGGGGAGCTGGACCGAGGCCTTCGGCGGTCTCGGCACCGGCCCGATGTCGTACGAGGACTCGATCTCCCCGGAGTTCTACGAGCTCGAGCGGGAAGCCGTCTTCCGGCGCACGTGGCTCAACGTCGGGCGGGTCGAGCAGCTCGGCCGGCGCGGCAGCTACTTCACCAAGGAGCTCGCCGTCTGCGACACCTCGGTGATCGTCGTGCGCGGCAGCGACGACGAGATCCGCGCCTTCCACAACATCTGCCGGCACCGCGGCAACAAGCTCGTGTGGCAGGACGACCCGAATGCCGAGGTGCAGGGCACCTGTCGCAACTTCACCTGCAAGTACCACGCGTGGCAGTACTCGCTCGAGGGTGACCTCACCTTCGTGCAGCAGGAGCAGGAGTTCTTCGACCTCGACAAGGCCGACTACCCGCTCGTGCAGGTCGCGTGCGACGTGTGGGAGGGGTTCGTGTTCGTGAACCTCGACCGCGACCCGCCCGAGCCGCTGCACGACTTCATGGGCGAGATGGGCGAGGCACTCGAGGGCTACCCCTTCGGCGAGCTCACGCAGGTGTTCGACTACCGCGCGGAGGTCGGGAGCAACTGGAAGCTCTTCATCGACGCCTTCCAGGAGTTCTACCACGCACCCGTGTTGCACCAGAAGCAGAACCCGCCCGGGGTCGCGGCGCCGCTTGCGCAGATGGGCTTCGAAGGTGTGCACTACGCGCTCCACGGTCCGCACCGCATGGTGTCCACGAGCGGCGGCACCGGCGAGCGCATGCCCGTCGACATGGTGAAGCCGGTCGACCTCGCGTTCCGCAGCGGGCTCTTCGGCCCGTGGGAGAAGCCCGAAGGCGGCGCCGGTCCGATCACCAAGGGCATGAACCCGGCGGGCCACCGCATGTGGGGCCTCGACTCGTGGCAGTTCTTCCCCAACTTCGTGATCATCACGTGGGAGGCCGGCTGGTACCTCACGTACCACTACTGGCCGCTCGCAGTCGATCGTCACCTCTTCGAGGGTCGGCTCTACTTCCGGCCGCCGAAGAACGCGAGCGAGCGCCTTGCGCAGGAGCTGGCCGCGGTCACCTTCAAGGAGTACGCATTGCAGGACGGCAACACGCTGGAGGCCACGCAGAAGATGCTGAAGTCGCGCGTGGTCACCGAGTTCCCGCTGTGCGACCAGGAGGTGCTGTGCCGGCACCTGCACAAGGTCGTGCACGACGAGGTGGAGCGGTTCGGGGGTGCGCGATGACCACGACCGCGCTGCTCCCTGCGGAGTTCGCCGACCTGGAACCGTTCGCCGCGAAGTGGTGCCTCGCCACCGAGGGCGAGCGCTACGCGGCACGTCTGTCGAGCACGATGGACGAGATGGAGTCGTTCTACGCCGCCGCGATGGCGCGCACCGATGCCGCCAAGGCCCACCTCGATGCGTTCCCGCTCGACGAGCTCCCCGACGACGCGACCAACCTGTTGCACCTCCTGTACTCGCTGATCTGCGTGTCGTTCGCGGTGGAGTGCTGGAAGCAACCCAATGTGCCCGACTCGGGCGCCGCCTACCTCGACCTCGTGAAGGAGCCTGTGCCGTGAGCACCGAAGCTGGCGCAACCGTCGAAACCGCGTTCGCGGGCCGACCGCCGAAGCCGCCGTCGCACCACGTGGTGCTGCGCGCCGCGCGTCTGCTCGACCTCGACACCCGCGCGATCGTCGAGCCCGGCGTGGTCGTGGTGCAGGGCGAGAAGATCGTCGACGTGTCGCCGGCGACGCTCCCCGACGACGCCGAGGTGATCGACCTCGGCGACATGACGCTGCTGCCGGGCCTCATGGACATGGAGCTCAACTTCCTCATGGGCGGGAAGGGCGGCACCATGTTCAGCGCGGTGTCCGACGACCCCGCGATGAAGCTGATGCGCGCCATCCCCGCGGCGCGCCGCACGCTGCTCGCCGGATTCACCACCGTGCGCAACCTCGGGCTGTTCGTGCAGACCGGCGGCCTGCTCCTCGACGTCACGCTGATGCGGGCCATCGACGCCGGCTTCGTGCCCGGCCCGCGCATCTTCCCGTCGGGGCACGCCATCACGCCGTGCGGCGGGCACCTCGACCCCACGATGTTCCAGGGCATCGCGCCCCACGTCATGCCGCTCACCGTGGAGGAGGGCATCGCCGACGGCGTCGCCGAGGTGCGACGCGCGGTGCGTTACCAGATCAAGTACGGCGCGAAGCAGATCAAGGTGTGCGCGTCGGGCGGCGTGATGTCGCTCACCGGTGAGCCGGGCGCGCAGCACTACTCCGACGAGGAACTGCGCGCGATCGTCGACGAAGCGCACCGCCGCGGCCTGCGCGTCGCCGCGCACGCGCACGGCGACGACGGCATCCGCGCCGCGGTGCTCGCGGGCATCGACTGCATCGAGCACGCGTCGCTCATGAGCGAGGAGACGCAGAAGCTGGTGCTGGAGCGGGGCACGTTCATCGTGCCCACGTCGTACCTGTCGGATGCGATGGACGTGTCGAAGGCCGACCCCGCGCTGCAGGCCAAGGCGGCCGCGGTGTTCCCCGTCGCGCAGAAGACCATCTCGCGCCTCATCGACGCCGGGGCCAAGATCGCGTGCGGCACCGACGCCCCGGCGATCCCGCACGGTCAGAACGCCAAGGAGCTCGGCGCGCTGGTGCGCCGCGGCATGCGCCCGGTCGACGCGATCCACGCGGCCACCGTGGTCAGCGCCGAGCTGGTGCAGGTCGACGACCGGGGCAAGCTCGTGCCGGGCCTGCTCGCCGACATCATCGCGGTGCCGGGCGATCCCACCGAGGACATCACGATGACGGAGGACGTCCGCTTCGTGATGAAGGGCGGCGTCGTCTACAAGCAGCCCGCCTAGTCGCCTGCGCTAGACGCCCGCCAGCCCGTCACCCAGCAGCGACGCCACGTCGACGAAGCGCACGTCGGCGCGCTCGTCGAGGGCCGCGACCAGCTCGTCGGACGCGCGCTCGGCCACGAGCAGTCCCTCGACGGTGTCGTCGGCCACGACGATCGCGTCGTGCGCGACCTCGAGCGACCGGTCGAGTTGCGCGAGCGCGCGGAGGCCGATCTCCCCGCGTCGGACGAGCGCCAGCACCCAGCCGCCGTGGCGCCGGAACGCGAGGTCGACCCGTGCGTGCCCGTCGCCGACGCCCACGAGCCGCGCCTCGGGGGCGAGCTCGAGCGCGCCGTACTCGCCCACGAGGGCGCCGGGGTGCTCCTCGAGCCAGTCGGCGATCTGCCGGTCGAGCGGCCGCACGCCGATGGTCGGGGCCAGGTCGCGCAGTTCGAGGTGCTCGGCCGCGACCGACCAGAAGCTCTCGATCGCGGTGCCGGCGATCTCGTCGTCGACGAACACCTCGTCGGCCGCGGTGCGCACGACGAGCGCGAGGCGTGCGTAGAGCGGCTCGATCAACCGCCGCCCCGACGCCACCGGCCCCGGCGCGATGAGTGCGCCCCCGAATGTGGGGAGCCAGAACGCGACCTCGCCACCGTCGAGGGCGATGCCGTAGCTCAGCTCGTCGAAGTCGATGCCGCCCTCGGCGGGCGGCGCCAGCTCCACGAGGTCCTCCTCGGTGCGGCCGCCGAGGAACGCAGCCAGGTCGTCGTCGGCGGAGGTGCCGATCATCCAACCGTTGGGCGCGACCACCAGACCCGCGGTCTGGAGGCACTCGTGCAGGAACACCCGGTACTCCGTGAGCAGCGTGGCGCACAGGTCGTCGTCGAGCACCGCCCGCCGGGCGACGTCACCGGTGAACACGATGTCGAACGGGTCCGTGAGCACGAGCGCCCTCCTCGTGTCCGAACTTACCCAGTTGCGACACGCGTGACAGGGCCGGAGGACCCATCGAACTTGCGTCGCAAAGGACCACACAGTGGTCACGAGCGACGCAAGTTCGGGGATTGGTGCGGTTCAGCTGAACCGCACCGCGCTTCAGGAGTCCTGCGTGGACTCGGTGCCGGTGAAGGCGAGCTCGTCGGGGCGGCAGACGTAGCGGAGGGGCTGCAGGGTGAGCTCGCCGCGTGACAGCGACGCCGACACCGGATGTGTGACCACGACACTGGGATGCAGCCCGAACGCGGCGGCGTCGAGCGTGGGCATGGTGGCGACGAGCCGCTCGGCGCGCTCGGCGACGAGGTCGACGTCGACCTGCACGAGGCGTGGGCCGCGGGGTGTGTTCGCGAGCGTGAGCGTGCCGCTGAACGCGACGTCGTCGTTGCCGAGCGGCAGCGGGTCGAGCGCGCGCACTGCGAGCACCGTCTCGCCACCGAGCACGACCGACAGGTGCGTGTCGTGGTAACCGGCGTCGAGCGTGACCTCGCCCATCTGCGTGGGGAAGCCCCAACGCGATGCCAACGCCGCCGCCGCATCGGCGTTGTCGACGACACATGCCTGCACGAACCCGCGCGGACGCAGGCCGCTGCGGCACTGCACCCGGGCAGCTGCGAGCGAGAAGGCGCCCCACTCGCTCTCGGGGCACTGCCACGCCTGGAGCACCAGCGACGGCGGGTTGGTGGGGTGCAGCCCGGCGGGCAAGGACGTCTGACGGCCGGCCACCGCGGTCTCGAACATGAGCTGCAGCACCTGGGTGCCGGGCAGCACACACGCGGCGGTGTCGAACCGCGCCATGGTGGCGGCGTGGGCCATGAGTTCGTCGGTCGTGGCGGTGCCGCTGAGCATCAGGCGCCTGCCGTCGAGGAGGAGCGGAAGTGCGGCATCACCTCCTTGGCGAACAGGCGCATGGAGGCGAGCACCTCCTCCTGGGGGATGGTCTCCACGCAGTTGAGGAGGAAGTTGATGCCGGTGAGGCCGAGCGCCTCCCAGCGCTTCAGTGCGGCCACGATGATGTCGGGGTCGCCCACACAGATGCCCTCGGGGATGCCGAACGCGTCGCCGGGGCTTGCCGACGAGGGCGAGGACGGCGAGCGGTCGGTCTTCGGCGCGAGGTTGCCGAGCGACTGGTAGGCGCGCGTGGGGTACGCCTCGCGCGTCCACATGAGGTGCGAGTTGGCGAGGCCGAACGTGCCGACCATGCCCATGCCCGTCTTCGCCGCGACCGCGGCCTCCTCGTGGCAGTACATGAAGTTGAGCGTGGTGACCTCGGCGGTGACGACGCTGCTCACCGGGTCGCACTGCTCGATGCGGCGGAAGTACTCCTTGGTGCGCCGCTCCTGCTCCGCGTAGCCCGCAGCCGCGACCCCGAGGCAGCCGAGGCCGCGCTCGGCGGCGTCGAGCTCGGTGCCGGGCGACGTGATCGTGACCCACATCGGCGGGTGCGGCTTCTGCACCGGCTTCGGCAGCACGTTGCGCTCGGGCATCGAGAACGAGTGGCCCTCGTAGGAGGTGGCGCCGTCGGCCCACAGCTTGGGCAGCACGTGCACGAACTCGTCCCACGTCTTCTTCGTCTGGTCGGGGTCGACCTCGAACCCGCCGAGCTCCGTCCACGTGGAGCTGCGCGCGGTGCCGACCTCGAGCCGGCCGTGTGACAGCAGGTCGAGGGTGGCGCAACGCTCGGCGACACGGATCGGGTGGTTCATCTCGGGCACGCACACCACCGCGCCGTGGCCGATGCGGATGCGCTCGGTCTGGGTGGCGACCGCGGCGAGCACCACCTCGGGCGCGGAGCAGTGCGAGTACTCCTCGAGGAAGTGGTGCTCGACCGCCCACCCCCAGTCGAAACCGAGCTCGTCGGCGAGACGGGCCTGGGCCAGCGCGTTGTGCAGCACCGCGCCCTCCACCTCGGGGGTGAAGGGGCGGGGGGTGGACAGCTCGAAGAAGATGCCGAACTTCACGGGATCGGGCCGGCCGCCGCCGGGTCAGGCCTTCGTGGCGTCGAGCGCGGCGATCAGTTCGTCGAGGGCCGGCTTCTGCTCCTCGGTGACCGTGAGCGAGAAGAACGCGCCGCACGCGATCAACGCCTCGTACTCCTGCTCGTGGCCCTTCTTCAGCTTCTTCGCCTTCACCTGCGACTCGCGGTAGGTGTCGATCGTGTTGCGGGTGATCTCCTGCTTGCCGTCGTGTCGCATCTTGATGACGAAGTTGCCGTCGAAGATGATCGATTCCCCGTTGGTTCCCTTGGCCTGGATCATGCGGGGATCATTGCACGCGGAAGCGGGGACCCCCACGGTCGCCGGGCCACCGCGAGCCGCCGATGGTGTCGGCGTGCGGCCAGAACGCGATGGGGTCGAGCGGGCCGGCCAGCGTGATCTCGCGGTGCTTGTGGATCGGCGACACGAGCCGGGCCGACAGCTGCTCGCGCATCGGCAGGAGCTCGGTGTACGGGTCCCACGGCGAGTCGCGCAGGGTGAGCACGCCGTCGACGATCTCCTCGTGCGCGGTGTCGTCGATGGTGTGCACGCGCACGACGTGGGGCGGGAAGTCGTACTGCTTCTCGGCGAAGCCGACCGCGCGCGACACCTTGATCCACCAGTCGTTCTGCTCGACCTCGCCGGACGGATCGTCGACCGCGCCGCTGACGTGCCCCTCGAACTCGAGGAACGTGTAGCCCGCGTGGGTGCAGCGCGCGACGACGCGGTCGCCCTCGCGGAAGAACACGGTGGCGCACGGGAACTTGGGCTGGCCGTTGATCTCCTGGCTGATGAAGATCGCCGACTCCTGGTCGATGCCGATCCCGATGCCGTAGTAGCCGGGGATGCCGTCGAACGACGCGGGGATCTTGGTGGAGATGCCGTACTCGGGCTCGCCCTTGACCGGCACGTTGTAGATGTTGACGTGCACGTGCGGCTCGGGCCCGGGCTCGAAGCCCGGGGGGAGCAGGTCGGCGATCGCCTGCGGGTCGGTGCGGTACACGATGCGGAGCATCGGCCAGCCGGCGATCTCCGCGGCTGCGATCTGGGGGCTCTGGGGTGCGCTCATCCGACCAGTCTTCCCCGGATCACTCGTCGCTGTACAGCGCCACCACCTCGGCGGGCGGCATGTTGGAGTAGCCGCGGCCCGGCCAATTGAACCAGCCTGACGACGCGATCGCCCCGCCGTCGGGGTGGATCGTGGTGCCGGTGACGTAGCGGGACAGGTCGGAGGCGAGGAAGAGTGCGCAGCCGCCGATGTCCTCGTAGGTGCCGACCCGCGCCATCGGGATCGCCATCTGCTGCATCAGCACCCGCTGCTCCTCGGTGAGGGTGCCGAAGAGCATGTCGCCCAGTCCCTCGGTGGGGGTGATGTCGGCGGCGATGCAGTTCACCCGGATCGCGTCGGGGCCGAGCTCGAGCGCGAGGGTGCGGGTGTAGTTGGTGACCGCGGCCTTCATGCCCGAGTACACCGCGTAGTTGGGCGCGGCGCGGTGCGCCTCGATCGACGTGAAGTTCACGATGCTGCCGCCGCCCACTGCTCGCATGCGCGGGATGGCGAGCTGGGTGGTGGTGAGCAGCCACAGGAAGTTGGCGCGGATCACCGCGTCCCAGCCCTTCGGGCTGCTCTCCTCGAACGGCTGGTGGAACGTGCCGCCGACGACGTTGCACAGCACGTCGAGGCGACCGAGCTCCCGGTCGGCGAGCGCGAACAGCTCGTGCATCGCGTCGGTGTCGCGTGCGTCGGCTTCGAACGTGAGCACGCGGGTGCCGTTGGCGGCGGCGCGCTCCTCGGTGGCAGCGAGGAAGTCGGGGTTGCGGTCGGCGACGAGCACCGACACTCCGGCGGCGGCGAGGTCGTCGGCGCAGGCGCGCCCGAGGCCTCCACCCCCGCCCACGATGATCGCGGCCTTGCCGGCCAGTCCGGCGCGTGCTTCGAGATGTCCCATGAAGGGGCAGCGTAGAGTCCGCCCGATGACGGCGCAGGTGGGGGCGACCATCCCGGGCGTGCTCACCGACGCCGCGGCGCGCTGGCCCGACGCGGCGGCGTTCGTCGACGCCGACACCTCGCTCACGTTCGCGGCCCTGGCCGACCTGGTGGCCGCGCGCGCTGCCGCGCTCGTGGCCTCGGGAGTGGCGGCCGGCGACCGGGTCGCGTTGTGGGGACCCAACTCCGTCGACTGGACGGTCGCGAACTTCGCGGTGCTGGCGGCGGGCGCGCAGGCTGTGCCGGTGAACACGCGGGCCGCACCCGCCGAGGTGGCGGCGGTGATCGAGCGGGCCGAGGTGTCGCTCGCGATCACGGCCGACCAGTTCCTGGGCCGCTCGCTCACCGACGCGGCGCGTGCCGCTGGCGCGCGCGAGGTGCTGTCGCTCGGCGGTGCCTGGCCCGACGGGGGCGAGACCGAGCGCGCCGAGGTGGCGCGGCGCACCCGTGCGCTGACCCCCGACTCGATCAGCCACGTGCAGTTCACCTCCGGTACGACCGGTCGGCCCAAGGGGGTGATGGTGCGCCACGGCGCGATGGTCGCCACGACGCGCGCGTGGACGACGGTCGTCGAGCTACGCGCCGGTGACGTGTTCCCGGTGGTGAGCCCGTGCTCGCACATCTCGGGCCACAAGACCGGGCTCGTGTCGAGCCTCGTCACCGGTGCCACCGCGATGCCGCTCGCCACGTTCGACGCCGCGCTGCTCGTCGACCTGATCGACCACCGGGGCGTCACGTTCATGCAGGCCGCGCCCACGGTGTTCCACGACATCGTGGAGCTCGTGCGCGCGCGGGGCCGGGGTGTGCCCTCGTTGCGCACCGCGGTCACCGGCGCCGCGGTGATCCCGCCGCAGCTGGTGCGCGACCTGCACGACGTCGCCGGCATCACCAACGTGCTCGCGGGCTACGGCCTCACGGAGACGACGGGCGTGCTCACGGTGACCTCGCCCGCCGACCCCGTCGACGCGGTCGTCACCACGTGCGGCCGCCCGGTGCCGGGCGTGGAGCTGCGCCTCCTCGACGCCGACGGCACGGAGGTGGCGCCGGGCGACCGTGGCGAGGTCGTCGTGCGTGGCCCGAGCATGATGGCCGGCTACCTCGACGACCCCGAGGCCACCGCCGAGGTGCTGCGCGACGGATGGCTCCACACCGGCGACGTCGGCGAGCTCGACGCCGAGGGCCGCCTGCGCATCGTCGACCGGCTCAAGGACATGGTGCTGGTGGGCGGGTTCAACGTGTTCCCCGCCGAGGTCGAGCACGTGTTGCTGGAGCACGACGCGGTCCTGCAGGCGGCCGTGGTGGGGGAGCCCGACGCCCGGCTCGGCGAAGTGGTCGTCGCCCACGTGGTGCTGCGATCGCCGATCGACGACGCCGCGCTCGACGCGCACTGCCGCACGGAGCTCGCCGGCTACAAGGTGCCGCGCCGCTTCGTGGTGCACGACGACCTGCCCCGGAACCCGACCGGCAAGGTGCTGAAGGCGGAGCTGCGCGGACACACATGAGCCGCAGGTGGGGGCACCGGTAGGCTCCCGCGCCGTGCGTCCCAATTTCCTCGTCATCATGACGGACCAGGAGCGCTACCCGCCTCCGTACGAGAGCGAGGCGGTCGCGGCGTTCCGGCGCACGCTCGCCGGGCACGAGCGCCTGCGCGACGGCGGCGCCCACGGGGCCGTGGAGCTGCACCGGCACTACGCGGCGTCGACCGCGTGCGTGCCCAGCCGCACGTCGCTGTTCACCGGTCACTACCCGTCGCTGCACGGCGCGGCGCAGACCGACGGCCTCGCGAAGAGCGCCGGCGATCCGCGCGTGTCGTGGCTCGACCCGTCGACCGTGCCGACGATGGGCGACTGGTTCCGCGCCGCGGGCTACCGCACCGAGTACCGCGGCAAGTGGCACATCTCGCACGCCGACCTGTTCGCGACGGGCACGCACGAGAGCCTTCGCACCGTCGACCGGAAGGGAACGGTCGACGCGGTGGCGGTCGACGCGTACCGTCGCACGTCGCGGCTCGAACCGTGGGGGTTCGCCGGGTGGATCGGACGCGAGCCGCACGGCGCCTACCTGGGCGACACCGGTCTGGTGCGCGACCCGCTCTTCGCGCAACAGGCCGACGAGCTCTTCGCCGACCTGCGCGACGAGGAGCGGCCGTGGCTCTCCGTGATCTCGTTGGTGAACCCGCACGACATCGCGTTCTCCACCCTGCAGGACAACTTCGGCTTCCCGGTGCCCGACGACGCGGTGCCCGAGGTCGACGCCGCGCCGTCGCAGGCCGACGCGCTCGACGACCGTCCGCAGGTGCAGCAGCAGTTCCACGACGTGTGGCCGCAGATGTTGATCCCGCAGCCCACCGACGCGACGTACCGGCGCTTCTACTACTGGCTGCACGCGCTCGCCGACCGCGCGATCACCACCGTGCTCGACGCGCTCGACGCCCACGGCCACGGCGACGACACCATCGTGGTGTTCACATCCGACCACGGTGAGATGCTCGGCGCGCACGGCGGTCTGCAGCAGAAGTGGTACCAGGCGTACGACGAGTCGATCCACGTCCCGTTCGTGGTGCGCGGCCCGGGCATCGCGCCCGCACCCGCCGGCGTCGACATCGCCACGAGCCACGTCGACGTGTTGCCGACGTTGCTGGGGCTCGCCGGCATCGACGAGACCATCGCCGCCACCGTGGTGGGCGAGGACCACGTGGAGGTGCACCCCCTCGTCGGCCGTGACCTCAGTGCGCTCCTGCGCGGCGAGACGACCGTCGACGCGGTCGACGCGCCCGTCTACTTCATGGCCGACGACGACATCAGCCGGGGTGACCGGCAGCGCAACCTCCTCACCGGCGAGCCGTACGAGGCGGTCGCGGGCCCGGCACGCGTGGAGTCGGTGCTGGCCCGCATCGCGTCGGGGCCGGGGGGCGCGCCCGAGCTCTGGAAGCTCACGCGGTACTTCACGGAGCTCGGCGAGGACGGCGACTGGCCCGAGGAGTGGGAGCTCCACAACCTCGCGCGCGATCCCGAGGAGCGCACGAACCTCGCCGCCCATCCGGGGAGCGACCCGGTGCCCGAACTGCACCAGATGCAGGCGGTGCTCGACCTCACCCGCGACCGCAAGCGGCTCACCCCGCGCTTCACCCCGCGGGGTTGAGCGTCAGGCGAGCCGGGCCGGCAGTCGTTCCCAGCCGAGGGCCCAGCTCGAGCGGATGCGCTCCGCGTCGCCGGCTGCGGCGAGGCCCGGGGCCCGGGCGAGGAGCTCCTCGACGGCCACGCGTGCCTCCAACCGCGCGAGCGCGGCGCCGAGGCAGAAGTGGATGCCCTGACCGAGTGCGACATGACGCGTGGTCGCGAGCTCCGGGGTGACGACGTCGGGCTGCTCGAACTCGCGCGGGTCGCGGTTCGCGGCGCCCACCACGAGCAGCACGCGCGTCTCGGAGGGGATCACCGTGCCGTGCAGCTCCACGTCGACGGTCGTGCGCCGGAACAGCACCTGCGTGGGGCTCTCCGCGCGCAGCACCTCCTCCAGGAACGACTCGACGGGGCCCGCGCCGACCATGACCTCGCGGAGCGACGCGTCGCGCAGCAGCACGCCGATCGCGTTGCCGATCCAGTTCGTGGTGGTGTCGTTGCCGCCGATGAGCAGCGTGTAGCAGAACCCGAGCAGGTCGTCGTCGCTGAGGCGGTCGCCGTCGACCTCCGCGTGCACCAGTGCCGAGAGCAGGTCGTCGGTCGGGTGGCCGCGCCGCTCGTCGAGCAAGGGTGTGAACAGCTCGTCGCTCATGCGGATCGGCACCAACGCGTCGGCGTGCGTGACGCGCCGCATGTGCAGGTCGGAGATCTCGCGGCAGCGCGGGATCAGGGGCTCCGGCACGCCGAGCAGCCGGCCCATCACCGTGCTCGGCAGCACCGCCGCGTAGTCGCGAGCGAGGTCGACGTCGCCCTGCTCGAGCAGGCCGTCGAGCAGTTCGCCCGCCAGCGTGCGCACCCCCGCCTCCATCGCGCCCACCCGTGAGGGGGTGAACGCGCGCAGGATCACCTTGCGCATGGCGGTGTGCCGCGGCGGGTCGAGCTGCGCCAGGATCGGGTGGGGCGTGCGCTTCAGGAACACGGACGAGAACCGGGTGGCGTCGCCGAGCGCCGCGTGCACGTCGGCGAACCGCGACAGCGCGACCGAACCGTTGCCGTCGTGCACGTAGACGGGGTGCTCGTCGCGCAGCCACGCGTAGGTCGCCATCAGCTCGGCGAACGGTGCGACGGCCTCGGGGTCGTATCGGGGTGACACATCCTGGAGGGCGTCGGCCATGGCCGCATGCTCTCACAGGTGGCTCTTCCCGGGTCACAGCAAGTGCTCAGCCGGGCTCGTGCACGCTCGTACCATGCAGCACGTGGACCTCCCGCCCCGGCCGGCGTCGTCGTCGGAGCGCCCGGAACCGTTCGAGCCCCCGGTGGCCCCGCCGACCGTCGACGTCGTCCTCCCCGTCTACAACGAGGAGGTCGTCCTGGAGCGCTCGGTGGAGCGCCTCCATGCCTTCCTCTCCCAGCACTTCCCGTTCACCTGGCGCATCACCGTCGTCGACAACGCCTCGACCGACGGGACCTGGCGCAAGGCCGAGAACCTCGCCGCCGGCCTCGACCACGTGCGGGCCATCCACCTCGACCAGAAGGGCCGCGGCCTCGCGCTGCGCAGCGCCTGGACCGCGAGCGACGCCGCCGTCGTCGCGTACATGGACGTCGACCTCTCCACCGATCTCGACGCGCTGCTGCCGCTCGTGGCGCCGCTCGTGTCGGGTCACTCCGACGTCGCGATCGGTTCCCGCCTCGCGCCGACGTCGTCGGTGGCCCGGGCGCCGAAGCGCGAGTTCATCTCCCGCACCTACAACCTGATCCTCCGCACCGTCATGGCCACCCGGATCCGCGACGCGCAGTGCGGCTTCAAGGCCGTGCGCGGCGACATCGCCCGCAAGCTCGTGCCGGCCGTCGAGGACGACGGCTGGTTCTTCGACACCGAGCTGTTGCTGCTCGCCGAGCGCAACGGGCTGCGCATCGCCGAGGTGCCGGTCACGTGGGTCGACGACCCCGACAGCCGCGTGCACATCGCGAACACCGCGTGGAACGACCTCAAGGGCACGGCCCGCATGTTCCGCACGTTCGGGTCGGGTCGCGGCAAGATCGACTTCGGGTCCGCGGCCCGTCAGCCGCTCGCCGACGACTTCGGTCGCCGGCTCGTGAGCTTCGGCATCATCGGCGCGGCGAGCACCTTCGTGTCGCTCGTGCTGTTCCTGCTGCTGCGTACGCCGCTCGGGCCGATCGGCGCCAACTTCGTCGCGGTCAGCGCGACGTTCCTGGCCAACACCTGGGCGAACGCCCGCATCACCATGCGGGTCGACCGGCCGCGGTGGGGGCAGGCGTTCCTCCTCTATCTCGGCTCTCTCGTGCTCACGAGCGCGGCGCTGCTCGCCGTCGACGCGCTCGGCGGTGGTGTGTGGGCGCAGGTCGCCGCGCTGCTCGTCACCTGGACGGTCGTGGCCGTCGGGCGCCTGTTGCTCATGTCGCGTGAAGGAGCGCCGCGATGAACGCGTTGCTCGAGCGCGGCCGGTCCCTCCTGCGGCACGGGACGACGTCTCGTCGAGTCCTCTGCTGCCTCTCCGTCTCCGTCGGCACCACGGTGCTGAGTGCGGTGATCCTCGTGATCCTCGCGGTCGGCGCCGGGGTGCCCGCGGGGACGGCGAACATCATCGCCGTCTGCTGCGGCATCCTCCCCTCGTACCTCGGCAACCGCCGCTGGACGTGGGGCCGGGCCGGCAAGGGCAGCATGACCCGCGAGGTCGTGCCGTTCTGGGCGTTGTCGATCGCCGGCCTGTTGGTCTCGACGGTCACCGTCGCCGCCGCCGGCGCGCTCACCGCGACCTGGTCGCCGGGGCTGCGCAGCCTCGTGCTGCCCGTCGTGCAGGCCGGCACGTTCGCCGCCCTGTGGGTCGTGCAGTTCGTCGTGCTCGACCGCGTGATCTTCCGCGGCGGTGCGCACCAGCGTGTGCTCCCGACCGAACCCGCCGCACCGGCAGAACCCGCCGAGCCCGAGCACGAGCTCGCGGCCTGATCCCCTCGCTCTTTCTCTCCTCCCCCCCAGAGAACTGGAACCCCGATGACCTCCACCCTGGCTCCACCGACGGACACCGCACCGGCCACCCCCGCCGGTGACGGGCAGTTCTGGGACCGCGACGTCGCCGACCGCGACCGGCAGACGGCACGCGCCGGCGGCGGGTCACGCCTGCGGCGCGTCTGGCGCGGCCCGGAGGACGACCCCGCGTGGGCCCGGCCCGCGCTGTTCGCTCTCCTCCTCGTCACCGCGGTGCTCTACCTGTGGGACCTGGGCGCGTCGGGCTGGGCGAACAGCTACTACGCCGCCGCGGTGCAGGCGGGCACGAAGTCGTGGAAGGCGATGTTCTTCGGTTCGACCGACGCGTCGAACTTCATCACCGTCGACAAGACGCCGCTGTCGCTCTGGCCGATGGAGATCTCGGCGCGCATCTTCGGGTTGAGCTCGTGGAGCATGCTCGTGCCCCAGGCGCTCATGGGCGTCGCGACCGTGGGTGTGCTCTACGCGGCGGTGAAGCGTTGGTTCGGTGCGAGCGCCGGCCTCCTCGCCGGCGCGGTGTGCGCGCTCACGCCGGTCGCCGCACTGATGTTCCGCTTCAACAACCCCGACGCGTCACTCACCATGCTGATGGCGTTCGGCGCGTACGCGGTCACCCGTGCCCTCGAGAAGGACTCGACGAAGTGGGTGATCGCCGCCGGCGCGTTCGTCGGCCTCGCCTTCCTGTCCAAGGAACTCCAGGCGTTCCTCGTGCTCCCCGCGTTCGGGCTCGCCTACCTCGTCGCCGGTCCGCCGAAGCTCGGCCGCCGCATCTGGCACTGCATCGTGATGGGCCTGTCGACGATGGTGTTCGCGGGTTGGTGGATCGCGATCGTGTACGCCTGGCCCGCGTCGAGCCGTCCGTACCTCGGCGGTTCGCAGGACAACACCTTCTTCGACGTGCTGTTCGGGTACAACGGCTTCGGCCGCCTGAGCGGCAACGAGACCGGCAGCGTGGGCGGCTTCGGCGGCAACGGCGGTCAGTGGGGGCCCACGGGTCTCACCCGTCTCTTCAACTCCGCGTTCGGCGGCGAGGCGTCGTGGCTGCTGCCCGCCGCGCTGATCCTGCTGGTGGGCGTCCTCGCCTGGACGTTGCCCCGGCACCGCACCGACCGCACCCGCGCCGGGATGCTCCTCTGGGGCGGCTGGCTGGTGGTCACCGGGCTGGCGATCAGCCTCGGCAAGGGCATCATCCACGAGTACTACACGGTCGCCCTCGCCCCGGCGATCGGCGCGGTCGTCGGCATCGGCGCCGTGTTCCTGTGGCGCAAGCGTGAGCACGCGGGCGCCCGGGCCCTCATGGGGCTCGCCATGGGTGCCACCGCCGTGTGGTGCGCCATCCTCCTCGACCGCGCCTCCGACTGGAACCCGTGGCTGCACGACGTCGTGCTCTTCGGTGGCGGGCTGGTGGCGCTGGCCCTGCTGTTCCCGATCGTGAACAAGCGGGTCGCGACGTTCGTGGCCGCGAGCGCGATCGTGCTCGGGCTCGCCGCGCCGGCGGCGTGGACGCTCTCGACGGTGAACACGCCGCACAGCGGCTCGATCCCGACCTCGGGTCCGGGCGGTGGCCGTGGCTTCGGGCGCGGCGGCCCCGGTGGTGGTGGCGGCTTCCCCGGCGGCACCGGTCAGCTCCCCGGGACCACGAACGGTGGGACGACCAATGGTGGGACCACGAACGGCGGCTTCGCCGGCGGCGGTGGCGGTGCCGGCGGGCTCCTCAACGCCGGGAACGTGAGCGACACCGTCGCCACCTTCCTGCAGGAGAACGCCGACGGCTACCGCTGGGTGGCCGCGGCGGTGGGCGCCAACAACGCGGCGGGCTACCAGCTCGCCTCGGGTGAGGCGATCATGGCCATCGGTGGCTTCAACGGCAGCGACCCGGCGCCGAGCCTGGCCCAGTTCAAGCAGTACGTCGCCGACGGCAAGATCCACTACTTCATCAGCGGTGGCGGCGGCTTCGGCGGCGGTGGCCCCGGTGGCGGTCAGAACGGCACCGGCAGCTCGATCTCCTCGTGGGTGTCGAGCAACTTCGAGTCGGTGACGGTGGGTGGCACCACCTTCTACGACCTGACGAAGCCGCTGAACAACTAGCGACGACGAGCTACAGCGGTCGGCCGACTGCGGTGCGGAACGTCTCGACGAAGCCTCGGAGCTTGTCGAACGCCTCGCTGCGGTCGGCCGACAGCGCGAAGGTCGCGCGCAGGTCGGTGACGCCCGCGGCGATCAGCGGCTGCGCCGCTTCCATCGTGCGGTCCATGTCGAACTCGCCGGCGTCGTTCTTCGTGGCCGGCAGGTAGCCGACGACCTGGATCGACTCGACGTCGTCACGGCCCGCCGCCTGCAGCGCCTCGCGCATGCGCGGGATCGAGTTGACGAGATCCGCGTTGTCGTCACCCCACGGGATCCAGCCGCTGCCGAAGCGGGCGAGGCGGCTCACGGTGCGCGGGTTGATGGTGCCGCTCACCCAGATCGGCACGCCGCCCGGCTGCAACGGCTTGGGCATCTGGTGGATCGCCTCGAACTCGAGCTCGGGCGACGAGTACGCGGCGCGCTGCTCGCGCCACAGCGTCTGGCACACCTCGATGGTGTGGTCGAGCAGTCGACCGCGTCCGTGGTAGTCGAGGCCGACGGCGTCGTACTCCTCCTTCTGCCAGCCGACGCCCACGCCGAGGTCGAGGCGGCCGCCGGAGAGCACGTCGATCGTCGCCGCGGTCTTGGCCAGCACCGCGGGGCGGCGCAGCGCGGCCACGAGGATGTTGGTGCCGATGCGCACGTTCTTCGTGCGGCCCGCGATGAACGTCAGCGTGGTCAACGGCTCGAGCCAGTGACCGTCGGGGCCGGTGGGCTGCTTGCCGCCCTTCGAACCGCCGCGCTCGGGCTTGCCGTACTCCTCGAGGTTCTCGCCGAACACCACGTGGTCGGACACGACGATGCGGTCGACGCCGGCCTCGTCGGCGAGCACCGCGCGGTCGATCACCGGTTCCCACGAACCCGGGTCCTCGGCGGCGAACGACATGATCCCGATGGAGAGCTGCGGAATTAGGGTCATAGGACCGGACCCTAGCGGGCACCCGAGTCGGTACGCTGCGCCCACACATCGGGGGAACCATGCAGCGCTTCTGGTCATACATCGCCGTCCAGCTCGGCAAGCACGCCTACTGGGTCACCGGGATCGGACTCGTGGTCACGATCCTGCTCGGCCTCGGCATCACGCAGCTGCAGTTCGCCACCGGCCAGGACAGCTACCTCAACAAGAGCGACCAGGTCTACAAGGACAACGTCGTCTACCAGAAGCTGTTCGGCGGTGAGGCCATGCTCACCGTCATCCAGGTGCCGAAGGGCCACACCATCGACGAGATCTTCACGCCCACCGGCGTGGAGGCGTTCAAGAAGTTCACGACGACGGTGGAGGACAGCGGGCAGGTCGAGGCGGTGGTGTCGCCGCTCACCGCACTCGAGTACTCCGACGCGCTGGTGCAGAGCCCGAGCGGCAGCCCCACCGACAGCGCAGCCGGCAAGGCCTTGATCGCCGCGCAGGCGAAGGAGGCGCCGGGGTCGCCGGCGGCTGCCGCGCGTGCGAAGGACTCGGTCGAGACGCTCGAACGGTTCACCGCGATCCCACAGGACCAGCGCACGTTCACCAACCCCGAATGGGTGAAGTTCCTCCTCTACAACAACGAGGGGAAGGTCCGGAAGTCGTTGAACTCTGTGTTCGTCGACGACCGCACCGCGCAGATCGTCACGCGCCTGCCCGGGAATGCGTCGCTCGACGAGGAGGGGCAGGCGTCGCAGGTCGTCCAGGACGCCGCCGCGAACCTGAAGTTCCCGGCGGGCACCACGGTGGTGACGAGCGGACCGTCGGTGCTGCTGCGCGACATCAACGACTACCTGCGCGGCGGGATGATGACGCTGGGCGCGGTGGCCGCCGCGATCATGGCGATCATCCTGCTCGTGCTGTTCAAGGTGCGGTGGCGACTGCTGCCGCTCGCGGTGATCGTCATCGGTGTGATCTGGGCGTTCGGCGTGGCGGGCTACATCGGCATCCCGCTCACCATCGTCACCATCGCCGGCCTCCCCGTGATGCTCGGCATCGGCATCGACTACGCGATCCAGATGCACGCGCGCGTCGAGGAGGAGGTGGTGATCGAACGCGCCGCGCACCCGATCCAGGAGACGTCGCGCTCGCTCGGCCCCGCGCTGCTCGTCGTCACCTTCGACGCGATCTTCGCCTTCGCGGCGTTGCACTTCGCGAGGACGCCGATGATCCGCGACTTCGGGTTGCTCCTCGCCGTCGGCATCGCGGTGATCTGCATCTGCTCGATCATCATGCCGCTCGCGATCCTCGGCATCCGCGAGTTCAAGTCGCCCACGAAGGCGAAGGACTTCTCCGGCGGGCCGCTCGGGCGACTGGTGGTGTGGCTCGGTTCCGTCACGCCGAAGGCCGCACTGTTCTTCATCGTCGCCAGCGTGCTGGTGTTCGCCGGCGGCATCGTGGTGGAGGACAAGCTCACGCTGCAGACCGATCCGGTGCAGTGGGTGAACCAGAGCAGCGGCACGATCAAGGACATCCGCAAGATCGAGGACCGGTCCGGCGGGTCGAGCGAGCTCGGGGTGTTCGCGCAGAGCAAGGACGTGTTCACCGACGAGTTCGCGACCTTCGCGCACGACTTCACGAAGGAGCAGCTCGCGAAGTACCCGAACAAGCTGCTCACCGGGTCGAGTCTCGAGACCGCGATCGGCGACATCATCAACGACGTCCCCGGCGGCAGCGACATCGCACCGACCGGGCAGGACCTCAAGAACGCGTACGACGTCGCGCCGGAAGACGTGAAGAAGTCGACGGTCGCCGAGGACGGCGAGGCGTTCAACATCATCTTCCGCACGGGGCCCGGTTCCCTGGAGGCCCGCGCCCCCGTGGTGCGCGGCATCCGCGCCGACACCAAGCCGCCCGAGGGCATCACCGCCACGCCGTCGGGGCTCGCGGTCGTCGGTGTCGGTCTACTCGACAACCTCACTGCCAACCGCGTGGAGCTCACCTACCTGGCGATCGGGTTCGTGTTCCTGTTCCTCGCCATCCGGCTGCGCTCGGTGGTGCGGTCCCTGCTGTCGCTGGTGCCGGTGCTGATCGCGACGGGCGCCGCGTCGCTGTTCGCGTGGGCGTTCGACATCAAGTTGTCGCCGATGACCGCGGTGGGTGGGCCACTCGTGGTCGCGGCGTGCACCGAGTTCACGTCGCTCATCCTGTTGCGCTTCATCGAGGAGCGGCGACGCGGGCTCGAGCCCAAGGAGGCCGTCGACGTCGCCGCCGCGCGCACCGGTCGCGCCTTCGTGGTGTCGGGCCTCACGGCGATCGTCGGTGTCGCCGTGCTGTCGTTCTCGTCGTTGCCGCTGCTGCGCGACTTCGGCCGCATCGTCGCCGCCAACGTCACCCTCGCGCTGCTCAGCGCGCTCGTCGTGCTGCCGCCGATGCTCATCTGGGCCGACAAGCGCGGCTGGGTCACCCGCGGCATGCTCGACAAGCAGCCCGAGCCCTACATCGACACGCCCCCCATGGGCCAGGGCGGCGACGCCCGCGTCTCCTCCTCCTCCTCCTCCTCCTCCTGACCGAGGTTGCGTCACCAAGCCAGGTATTGGCCTGGTCTGCTGACGCAACCTGGATGACAGGGTCAGGTGAGGGAGTAGTCGGTGGGGTCGACGGCCCTGGTGCGCTCCCAGTACTCGACCAGGTTGAAGGGCCAGTTCTGGGTGACCTTGCCGGTGCGGTTCTTGTACCAACTCTTCGCGTCGGACGCGCCCCACGCCATGTTGGCGTTGCCCTCGTCGACGTGCTGTGAGAACGCGTCGAGCACGTCTTCGCGCAGGTCGAGCCTCGACGAGCCGGTCTCGAGCAGCAGCCGGATGCAGTCGACGGCGTAGCGCGCGCCGCACTCGGAGAAGAAGATGATCGACCCGTTGGCGACGATGTTGGTGTTCGGCCCGTAGAGGCAGAACAACTTCGGGAAGTGGGGGATGGTCACGCCGAGGTAGGCGCGCGGGTTGTCGGCCCACCACTGGTGGAGGTCGACGCCGCCCGCGCCGGTCACCTGCATCGGCAGGAGGAAGTCGGACGCCTGGAACCCGGTCGCGTAGATGATCACGTCGACCTCGTGCGCGACCTCGACTCCGCTGTCGTCGACGGTGACCACCCCCGTCGGTGTGATCCGCGCGATGTGGTCGGTGACGAGCGTGGTGGTGTCGGCCTTGAGCGTCTGCCACCACCGGCCGTCGTCGATCAGCATGCGCTTGGCCATCGGCGGGTACGGCGGGATCGCGACCGCGAGGAGGTCGGGCCGGTCGGCGAGCTCGGCCTCGATGCCCGCGGTGGCGAACTGGCGCAGCAGGTCGTTGATCTCGCTCACCGACTTCCCGCCGTTGTTCCACGCGGGGTCGACCCGGCACGCGGGCAGGCCACCCTCGGTGAGCCCCCAGAACAACGTGAAGCGGTACCACTGCAGGTAGCCGGGCACGTGCGTTGCCATCCAGCGCACGCCCGCGGGCAACGGCTGCGTGTACTGAGGGTTGGTGCTGATCCAGTTGGGGGAGCGCTGGAAGATCAGCAGCTCGCCGCCGCCGTCGGCCGGCCCGACGCGGTCGGACACGTGCGGCATCAACTGCACCGCGCTCGCGGCGGTGCCGATCACCGCGACGCGCTTGCCCGCGAGGTCGACGGAGTCGTCCCACCGCGCCGAGTGGAACGACGGTCCCGCAAATGAGGCGCGGCCGTCGATGTCGGGGTAGCGCGGGCGGTTGAGCTGGCCGACCGCGCTGACCAGCGCGTCGGCGACGAGGGTCTCCTCGCCGCTCGGCCCCCGCAGCGCGAGGTGCCACTGCTCGGTGGCCTCGTCGTACGCCGCGGACGCGACCTCGGTGCCGAAGCGGATGTGCTCGCGCAGGCCGAAGTCGTCGGCGACCTCGCGGAAGTAGTCGATGAGCAGCTTCTGGGGCGTGAAGCGGAACTCCCAGTCGGCGCGCTGCGCGAACGAGTACGAGTAGAGGTGGTTGGGCACGTCGACGCGACAGCCCGGGTAGGTGTTCTCCCACCAGGTGCCGCCGACGTCGTCGTTCTTCTCGATGATCACGAAGTCGACGCCCGCTTGCTGCAGCCGGTGCGCGGTGAGCAGCCCCGACATCCCTGCGCCGATGATGGCGACGCGGAAGTCGCGGTCGGGCGCGAGCGCGCCCTTCGTCCACTGCGGCGCGCGCAGGTCGACTCCGCCGGGTTCGAGCTCCTCCTCGAGCAGGCCGAGGTACATGCGGTCGGGCGTCTCGCCGATCGCGAATTCCATCAGCCGTACGAGGTCGGCCTCGCTCGTCGCGGGTGCGGGCGGCATGCCCGCGTCGCGCCACCGCACCAGCGCGCCGAACGCCACCTCGACCACCGCGGCCTGCTGCTCGGGGGTGAGCGTCGCCGGCTGCATGAACGCACCCGGCGCCGGCCGCAGCTCGTCGCGCAACAGCGACAGGTCGCCGGTGAGGTGGGCGACCGCGGCGAGGAGCGGCGCGAGCTCGCAGTCGGCGAGCGCGGCGCGCAGTGCGTCGTCGTCGGCGGGCAGCGGTTGGATCGGGTCGAGCGTCGGCATGGGGGCATGGTGGCACCGCCCGGGACTCTGGGGCACGTCCGGAAGTCCCGGTTACCATCGACGGACACTCAGGATCAGGGGGAACCGTGATGGCGCACGAGCTGGTGATCAAGGGCGGGACGGTCGTCGACGGCACCGGGGCGCCCGGCTACCGCGCCGACGTCGGCATCGACGGCGGCCGGGTCACTGCGATCGGCGCTGACCTCGCCGGCGACAAGGTGCTCGACGCCGACGGTTGCATCGTCGCTCCCGGCTTCATCGACATCCACACGCACTTCGACGCCCAGGTCTTCTGGGACCCGGCGCTCACACCGAGCTGCTACCACGGCGTCACCACCGTGGTTGCGGGCAACTGCGGCTTCACCATCGCCCCCACGCGGCCCGACGGCCGCGACCTCATCGCGCGCACGCTCGAGAACGTCGAGGACATGGACTACTCGGTGCTCGCCGCGGGCATCCCGTGGGACTTCGAGACCTTTCCCGAGTACCTGCAGTCGATCGCGAACCGCGGCGTCGGCCTCAACTGGTCGGCCTACGTCGGTCACACCGCGATCCGTCTCTACGTGATGGGCGACGACGCCTACGAGCGTGAGGCCACCCCCGAGGAGCTCGCCGAGATGCAGCAGGTGCTGCGCGACTCGATGGAGGGCGGCGCGGCCGGCTTCGCCACCAGCTTCGGCATGCCCCACCACGGCGTCGACGGCAAGCCCGTCCCCAGCCGCCTCGCCACCAAGGAGGAGCTCGACGCGTTCCTCGACGTGATGTCGGAGGTCGGCCGCGGTGTGGTCGACCTCGTGCCCGGTCCGCAGTGCGGCCCCGCCGACATGGAGGCGCTGCAACTGCGTACCGGCGTGCCGTTCACCTGGGGCGCGCTGCTCACCCATCCGTCCGGCGGGCACGTGAAGACGGCCGAGCTCATGGAGCAGGCGTGGGACAACGGCGCGGAGGTGTGGGCGCAGGTCACCCCCCGCCCGCTCACCTTCCAGTTCACGATCGACCAGCCGTACCCGTGGAACCCCAACCCGGTGTTCGCCGAGCTGCAGACGGCCACGCTCGAGGAGCGCGCCGCCGCCTACGCCGACCCGGCATGGCGGGCCAAGGCGATGGACTGGTGGAACACGCAGAGCAGCGGCTTCGGCGTGCGCTGGGACACGTTCTCGATCGGCGACTCCGAGGTGCACCCCGAACTGATGGGCGCGTCCGTCTCCGAGCTCGCGGCCGAGCGCAACAGCACACCGTTCGACACGCTGCTCGACCTCGCGGCCGAGGAGCCGGGCCTGCACCTGCGTGTGAAGGTCGTCATCGCCAACGACGACACCGAGTGGGTGGGCAAGCTCCTGCAGCACGAGCACACCACGCTCGGTCTCTCCGACGCCGGTGCGCACGCGGGCCAGCTGTGCGACGCCGCCCAGGCCACCGACCTCCTCGGCAACTGGGTGCGCGAGCGCGGCGTGCTCACGGTGGAGCAGGCGGTGCGCAAGCTCTCCGGCCTGCAGGCCGACATCTTCGGCTTCGAGGACCGCGGCTACCTGCGCGAGGGCGCGTGGGCCGACGTCGCGGTGTTCGACCTCGACACGGTCGCGCCGGGCCCGGTGCGCCGCGTCGCCGACTTCCCCGGCGGCTCGGAGCGGCTCACCGCCGACCAGGCCGAGGGCATGCGCCACGTGATCGTGAACGGTGTGCCGGTCGTCGTCGACGGTGCGCACACCGGCGTGAAGGACGCGGGGCAGCTCGTCACCCCGGCTGCCCGCGGCTGATGGCGGGCTCGCCCGTCATCATCGAAGCGGCGATCAACGGGGCGGCGCAGGACGCGCCGCGCACGCCCGACGAGATCGCGAAGTGCGCCGAGGCGTGCTTCGCCGGTGGGGCCGCGGTGGTGCACAACCACATCGACCTCTTCGCCGACGGCGAGACCGCGGCGCAGCGCTACCTCGAGGGCTGGGACCCGGTGCTCGAGCAGCGGCCCGACGCGCTGCTGTACCCCACGATCAACGGCATCGGCTCGGTCGAGGAGCGGTACTCGCACATCGCACCGCTCGCGGAGACCGGGAAGATGAAGATCGGTGTGATCGATCCCGGCACCGTGAACCTCGGGCCGAACTTCGCGTACGTGAACTCGGGCGCCGACATCGCGCACGAGTGGGAGCTGTGCGACCGTTACGGCCTCGTGCCCGGTCTCGCCATCTTCGAGCCCGGCTTCCTGCGCGCCGCGCTGTGGCTGTGGCGCGACGGCAAGCTGCCCGACGGCACGATGCTGCGCCTCTACTTCGGCGGCGACGCCCCCGAGCAGCGCGGCGCGTTCAACTTCGGCCTGCCGCCGACGGAACTGTCGCTCGACGCCTACCTCGCGATGCTCGGCGACTGCCCGCTGCCGTGGTCGGTCACCGTGGTGGGTGGCGACCTCTTCGCCACCGACCTCCCGCGCCTCGCGCTCGAGCGCGGCGGCCACCTGCGCGTCGGGCTCGAGGACCACGCGGGTCGCGCGGTCACCAACGAGGAGCTCGTCGCCGAGGCGGTCGCCGCGTGCGAGGCCGCCGGCCGCCCCGTCGCGTCGTGCTCCGAGGCCTCCGCCCTCCTCGGCCTGAAGGCCTGAGCTACTTCGTCACGAGGGTCATCGGGGCGCGGTTGACGCCGGAGATGACGTTGCTCACCGAACGCCCGACGGAGCCCTCGAGGTCGAGGCGCTGCACGCCGCGGTCGAGCAGGGCGTCGAGCACCGCCGCCACCTGCACGCGCGCGAGCGCGGCACCGAGGCAGAAGTGCGCGCCGAACCCGAACGCGAGGTGGTGGTTCGGCGACCGGCCGATGTCGAACGCGTTCGCGGTGGCACCGAACTCCCGCTCGTCGCGGTTCGCCGACGCGTAGGCCATCACCACCGGGTCGCCCGCCCGCACGGGCACACCACCGAGCTCGGTGTCGGCGGTCGCGGTGCGCATGAAGTAGACGACCGCCGTGGTCCAGCGCAGGATCTCCTCGACCGCACTCGCCACGAGCGACCGGTCCGCGACGAGACGCGCCCACTGGTCGGGGTGCTCGGCCAGCGCGACCAGGCCGCCCGAGATCGTGTTGCGCGTGGTCTCGTTGCCGGCGACGAGCAACTGGTTGAGGAACATCATGAGCTCGTCGTCGTTCAGGTGGTCGCCGTCGACCACCGTCGTGACGAGGTGGCTCACCACGTCGCTGCCGGGCGCCTGCCGTGCCTCCGCGACCCGCCGGCGCAGCTCGGCGCGCATCTCCTCCTGGAGCGCCTCGCGGCGCGCGTCGTCGGCGTAGATCGCGGTGCCGGGGATCGACGCCTCCGACCAGTCCCACACGTCGCCCCACCGGTCGCCAGGGAGCCCGAGCACCTGCGCGATGGTCTGCACGGGCAGCGGCACCGAGAGGTGCTCGACCACGTCGACGGGCGTGTCCAGGGGGAGTGCATCGGCGAGCGCCCGTGCCGCGGCCCGCACCGGCGCCTCCATCTCGCGCACGACGCCGCGGCTGAACGCGGGCTGCACCAGCTTGCGGTAGCGCGTGTGGGCGGGCGGGTCGGTGTGCATCATCGTGGGCGGGGTGTCGTAGGGCGACCCGATCTCGAACGTGAGGATCCCCGCGCCCGAGCGGAACCCGGCGACGTCGGTCGACACCGTCATGACCTCGGCGTAACGCGGCGCCACCCAGAAGCCACCCGTCTCGTTCCAGAGCAGCGGGCCGGCGGCGCGCAGCTCCTCGTAGTACGCGGGGACGTCGTCGACGGTGAAGGCGAACCCGAGGAACTGGTCGGTCAGCGGTTCGTGGGTGCGGGCGTCGTGGGCAGTGGTGCTCATGCGCCCGATCCTGCCACGATGGTCGCATGAGCGACCTACCCCGCCTGATCTCGTCCGACTCGCACATCTCGATCGTGCACGACCAGGTGAAGGAGCGGCTCGCATCGCGATACCACGACGCGTACGACGCCGCGCTGCAGCAGGCGTTCACCGAGATGCTGGGCGGCAATGCCGCGAAGGCGAACATGTCGGGCCTCAAGAGCGTGCACGCGTCGCACGGCCGCCCCGGCTACAGCGATCCGGTCGAGCGCCTCGCCGACATGGACATCGACGGCGTCGACACCGAGGTCCTCTACTGCGAGGTGTCCGCGTACCGCTACCTCTACCTGATGCGCGAGGGGTCGCACGAGGCCACCCGCGCCTTCAACGACACGCTGCTGGCGTTCGGCAGTGTCGACCCGCGCCGCCTCGTCGTCACCGCGCAGGTGCCGATCCACGACATCGACTTCGCGGTGGAGGAGGTGCAGCGCGTCGCGTCACTCGGCTGCAAGTCGCTGCAGCTGCCGGTGTTCCCGGTGGAGGTGGGCCAGCCCGACTACTTCGACGAGCGCTACGACCGGCTCTTCTCGGTGATCGAGGAGACCGGCCTGCCCATCTGCAACCACATCGGCCTCAACACCGCGCTCAACCAGCTCGCCGACCGCGATCCCGTGCCGCGGCTCGCGTGGACGATGTCGTGCATGCCGCCCTCCGCGTGCGAGGCGCTCGGGATGTGGCTGCTCACCGGCCCGCTCGTGAAGCACCCCGACCTGAAGGTGGTGTTCGTGGAGCCCGGCCTCGGCTGGGTCGCCTACTACCTGCACTTCCTCGACGACATGGTGCTGCGCCAGGGGTACGAGTTCCCGCTGCTGCAGGGGGAGCTGCCGAGCTTCTACTACCTGCGCAACATGGCGATGACGTTCATCGACGAGCCCGACCCGATCAAGTTCCTGCGCCACCGCCTCGGCACCGGGAACCTCATGTGGTCGAGCGACTACCCGCACCCCGTGTCGACCTGGCCCAAGTCGCGGATGGTGATCGACGAGCTCTTCGACGGCATCCCCGACGCCGACCGGGACGCGATCGTCAGCGGCAACGCCGCGAGGATCTGGAACCTGTAGCGGGTTACCTCTAGAGGTTTTGTTGGCCCGCCGGGTGGACCGGCGGTAGGTTCGCGGGAACCACGTTTCCGGGAGGATCCCACCATGAACATGGACGACCTCGTCCTCGTCAGCATCGACGACCACGTCGTCGAGCCGCGCGACATGTTCGACCGCCACGTGCCCGAGGCCTACAAGGACCAGGCCCCGAAGGTGATCATGGTCGACGGCGTCGAGCAGTGGACCTTCCAGGGCGTCAAGGCGGGTTCCGCGGGTCTGAACGCGGTCGTGTCGTGGCCCAAGGAGGACTGGGGCTTCGAGCCCGCCGCCTACGCGGAGATGCGTCCCGGCGCCCACGACATCGACGAGCGCGTGCGCGACATGAACCGCAACGGCATCCTCGCGTCGATGTGCTTCGCCTCGTTCGCCGGCTTCGCGTCGAGCTTCTTCTACGAGGCCCCCGACAAGGACCTCTCGAAGCTCATGCTGTCGGCCTACAACGACTGGCACATCGAGGACTTCGCCGCGTCGCACCCCGGCCGCTTCATCCCGATGGCGCTGCTGCCGGTGTGGGACAGCGAGGGCATGGTCGCCGAGGCCAAGCGCGTCGCGAGCAAGGGCTGCCGCTCGATCAGCATGCCCGAGCTGCCGCACACGATGGGCCTGCCGAGCTTCCACAACCTCGACTACTGGGGCCCGCTGTTCGAGGCGTGCGTCGACGAGAACATCGTGCTGAACATGCACATCGGCCAAGGCTTCAACGCGATCAAGCAGCCGCCGGAGGCGGGCGTCGACGACCTCATGATCCTCGCCACGCAGGTGTCGGTGTTCTGCGCGCAGGAGCTGCTGTGGGGCGGCCCCTACAAGCAGTACCCGGGCCTCAAGGTCGCGCTCTCCGAGGGCGGCATCGGGTGGATCCCCTTCTACCTCGACCGCTGCGACCGTCACTACAAGAACCAGACGTGGATCGGTCACGACTTCGGCGGCAAGCTGCCGAGCGAGGTGTTCCGTGAGCACACGCTCGCGTGCTTCATCACCGACAAGACCGCGCTGAAGGTGCGCCACGACATCGGCATGGACCTGATCGCCTGGGAGTGCGACTACCCGCACTCCGACTGCATCTGGCCCGACGCGCCGGAGACCCTCTACCAGGAGATGGTCGACGCCGGTTGCACCGACGAGGAGATGGACAAGATCACCTGGGGGAACGTGGCGCGGTTCTTCGACTACGACCCGTTCGAGCACATCTCCAAGGAGCAGGCCACGGTCGGTGCGCTGCGCGCGCTCGCCACCGACGTCGACACGTCGATCCGCTCCCGCACCGAGTGGCGGGCGATCGCCGAGGCCAAGGAAGCCGCGACGAACTAGTCGTCCTGCGACAACCGAGTACACCCGGCTCCGGCCCGTCCCGCGCACTGCGGGGCGGGCCGAGTCACTTGGTCGGGTCGAGCACGATCGGCAGGTGGGCGAGGCCGCGCACGTTGGAGCCCCACGCGCGCGTCGGCGCGCCGTCGAGCTCGTAGTCGGGGAACCGGGCGAGCAGCTCCTCGAAGGCGACGCGGGTCTCGAGGCGGGCGAGCGACGCCCCGATGCAGAGGTGCGTGCCGAAGCCGAAGCCCACGTGGCGCTCGATCTTGCGGTGGATGTCGAAGAGCTCGGGCTCCTCGAACTGCCGCTCGTCGTGGTTCGCCGCCGCGGTGAGCAGCGCCACCCGTGAGTTCGCGGGGATGGTCACGCCGTGCAGCGTGACGTCCTCCTCGACCCAGCGGCCCTGCACGTGCGACGGCGGGTCCCAGCGCAGCATCTCCTCGACCGCGCCGTCCCAGAGCGACGGGTCGTCGGTGAGCTCCCGGCGCTGGTCGCGGTACCAGGTGAGCGCGACCGCGCCGTTGGCGACGAGCTTCGCGGTGGTCTCGTGCCCCGCGATCGTGAGCTCGACGAGCCGGTTGGTGACCTCTTCCTGGGTGAGGTGGCGGTCGTCGCCGACGCTGTCGCTGAGCGTCGCGGTGATGAGCATCGAGAGGATGTCGTCGCGCGGGTTCTCGTAGTGGTCGGCGACGGTGCCGGCGAGCGTGGCCATCATCTCGGCCATCGCGTTGGCGGCGTCCTCGGGCACGCCGGTCTCACCCTCGTCGCGGCTGAGGATGCGGTCGGACTGCTCGCGCAGCAGCGGCCGGATCTCCTCGGGGAGGCCGAGCAGCTCCGCGATCACGAGCATCGGGAGCGCGGCCGAGTACTCGGTGACGACGTCGAGGCGGTTGGCGTCGCGCTTCTCCTCGAGGAGGTCGGCCGCGATCTGGCGCACCTTGTCCTCGAGGCCGTCGATCGCGCGCGGCGTGAAGATGCGGTTGACGATCTTGCGGTGCGCGAGATGGTCGGGGTCGTCCTTGTTGATGAGCATCGCCCCGGGCGGGTCGAAGCCCTCGATCGTCACGCCGTGGCCCGACAGGAACGTCGAGGTGTCGAGGTGCGCGGACAGCACGTCGTCCCACCGGGAGAGCGCCCAGAAGTCGATCTCCTCGTTGTGGTACACGGGCGCTTCGTCGCGAAGCCACCGATAGGTGGGGTACGGGTTCTCGACGACGGAACGGTCGTACGGGTCGTACTTCACTGCAGATCCCCCCGGAGTTGCGCGGTGTCCTCCCGGTCACGCTAACCGGGTACGCGGAGGGTGCCTCACCCTCGCCTCGTAGCCCGCGGGGTCGGTGGCGCCCTCGGTGCAGAGCACGAGCACGTCCTTGCCGGCGACCGTGGCGCGCCACTCGGGGTCGCCGGCGACCGCGCGCAGGCCGGCGAGCGCGGCACCGCCCGTCTCGCCCGCCTCGATGCCGATGGTGTCGAGGTCGCGCATGGCCTGCTCGGCATCGGCATCCGGCACGGCGACGAACAGGTCGACGCCCGCGTGCACGGCGGGCCAGGCGATCACCGACACGTTGCCGCAGTTGAGCCCGGCCATGATCGACTCGTGCGGGCCGGGCACCTCGGTGGGGCCGCCCGCCGCGGCGGACGCGAGGCCGCACGCAGCGTCGAGGGGTTCGACTGCGATCACGGTGGCGCGCGCCGACCAGTCGGCGACCACCGCGGCGGTGAGCGCGCCCACGCCCATGGGCACCAGCACGACATCGGGGGTGGGGGCGTCGAGCGCGGCGAGTTGCTCGTCGACCTCGGCGAAGATCGTGGCGTAGCCCTCGATCACCGACGCCGGGACCTCGGTGTAGCCCTCCCACGAGGTGTCGCTCACGACGAGGGTGTGCTCGTCGGCGAGCGCGGCCGACGCCGCCACCGCGTCGTCGTAGGTGCCGTCGACGACGTCGACCTTCGCGCCCTCCGATTCGATGCCGGTGATGCGGGCGTCGGCGGTGCCCGCGGGGACGAGCACGTGGGCGCCGAGGCCGAGCAGCTTGGCCATGCGCGCGACGGCCCGGCCGTGGTTGCCGTCGGTGGCGGCGACGAGCGACAACGGCCCGAGGGTTGCCACCGCGGCCCGGAGGCCGTCGAGGTCGTGCCACTCGGGCTCGGCGCCCAGCTTCTCGGTGAGCAGGCGGTACACCGCCCACGACGCGCCGAGGATCTTGAACGACGGGAGCCCGAGGCGGGCCGACTCGTCCTTGCACCAGAGCCGGCCGACCCCGAGCTCGGCCGCGAGCGCCGGTGCCTCCACCAGTGGGGTGGCCTCGTACCCGGGGAGTCGCCGGTGGAAGGTGCGGGGCCCCGGCCCGACGGGCTCGACGGGAGCCGAGGAGAATTCGGGTCGGGGGACCCGGCCGGGGTTGCGGAGGATCTGCGTCATGGGCCCCAAGTTCACACGATGGCAACGCTCGCGCGTTGACAAAATGTTGAAGGCGCGTGAACGATGGCCCGGTGACCGAATTCCGGCTGAACGGCGTGCCCGTGCGCGTGCGCGACGACCACCCGCATCTCCTGGCCGCGTTGCGGGAGGAGCTCGGTGTGGTGTCGCCCAAGGACGGCTGTTCGCCGTCGGGTCAGTGCGGCTGCTGCACGGTGATGGTGAACGACAAGGCCGTGGTGAGCTGCAACCTCGCGCTCACCAAGGTGGAGGGCGCGGAGATCACCACGCTCGAGGGCTTCGATCCCGCGGTGAAGGACCGCATGGCCCGCGCCTTCGCGGCCACCGGCGCACTCCAGTGCGGGTTCTGCACGCCCGGCATCGTGGTGCGGGTCGCGTCGCTCCTGGAGAAGAAGGGGAGCGGCCTCGACCGCGACACGGCGGCCCGCCACCTCGGCGCCCACCTCTGCCGTTGCACCGGCTACGTGAAGATCCTCGACGCGGTCGAACTGCTCGCCAAGGGTGAGGAGCCCCAGCCCACGCCGCTGGGCGGGGTCGGCACGAGCGGCACCCGCTACCAGGGGCTGTCGCTCGCGGTGGGCGAGAAGCACTACGTCGACGATCTCCGCGTCGACGGCATGCTGCACGGCGCGCTGCACCTCACCGAGCACGCGCGCGCCGACATCCTCGCGATCGACACGAGTGCGGCCGAGGCGGTGCCAGGTGTCGTGCGCGTCTTCACCGCCGCCGACATCCCCGGCATGCTGAAGGTGGGCCTGATCCACAAGGACTGGCCGGTGATGATCCCGGTCGGTGGGCGCACGTCGTACCTCGGCGACGTCCTCGCGATCGTCGTGGCCGACGACCGCGAGACCGCGCGGCGCGCCGCCGCGCTCGTGCACGTCACCTACGCGCCGCTCACCCCGATCACCGATCCCGAGGTCGCGGTGACGACCGACGAGGACGCGGTGTGGGGCCTCGACGGCAACGTGCTGTCGCGCTCGGTGTACGCGCGCGGCGACGTCGACGCCGAGCTCGCCCGTTGCGCGCACGTCGTGCACGAGGAGTTCCGCACGCAGCGCATCGAGCACGCGTTCCTCGAACCGGAGTCCACCCTCGCGGTGCCGTCGGGCGACGGCCGCATGCACGTGTACTCCGGCGGCCAGGGCGTGTGGGACGACCGCGACCAGATCTGCGCCATGCTCGACATCGACCCCTCGCTCGTGACCGTGGAGCTGGTGTCGAACGGCGGCGCGTTCGGCGGCAAGGAGGACATGAGCAACCAGGGGCAGACCGCGCTGGCGGCCTGGTTGCTGCAACGCCCGGTGAAATGCACCCTCACCCGAGAGCAGTCGTTCCTCATCCACGCCAAGCGTCATCCGGTGCGCATCTCGCTCACCGTGGGCTGCGACGCCGACGGCAACCTCCGGGCGTTGCGGGCACGGATGCTCGGCGACTCCGGCCCGTACGCGTCGGTGGGCATGAAGGTGCTCGAACGCGCCGCCGGCCACGCGTGCGGCCCGTACCGGGTCCCCGCGGTCGACGTCGAGGCCGTCGCCGCGCGCACCAACAACCCGGTGTGCGGCGCGTTCCGCGGCTTCGGCGCCAACCAGGCGCAGTTCGCCATGGAGGGTGCGCTCGACCGGCTCGCCGAGAAGGCCGGCATCACCGGCTGGGAGATCCGGCACCGCAACGTCGTCGACCCCGGCGACGTGTGGGGCCCCGGGCAGATCATGGACGACGGGTGCCGGGGTGCGCGCCGCTGCCTCGAGGCGGTGAAGCCCGCGTACGACGCCGCCGTCGCCGACGGCAAGGCCGTGGGCCTCGGCCTCGGGCTCAAGAACTCCGGCCTCGGCAACGGCTTCCTCGAGATCTCGCGGGCGGTGGTGCGCCTGGAGGACGACGGCTCGGTCGAGGTGCGCCACTGCTGGACCGAGATGGGCCAGGGCGTCCACACCGTCGCCGCGCAGGTGGCGGTGGAGGAGCTCGGCGTCGACCCGGCCAAGGTGCGGGTGGTGGTCGACACCACGCGCGAGCTCGGCGCCGGCCAGACCACCGGCAGCCGCGGCACGTTGATGGGCGCGGGCGCGGTCGCCGACGCCTGCCGGGTCGCCAAGGAGGCCGGTTGCGCCACCGGCGTCGACCACCTCGGCGAGTACCGCGTCGACTGGACCAGTTCGATCGAGTCGGGCGAGGAGCACCCCGTCATCCACTCGGCGTTCGGGTACGCCTCGCAGCTGGTGGTGATGGACCGCGAGACCGGCGCGATCGAACGCGTCGTGGCCGCGCACGACGTCGGCCGGGCGGTGAACCCCGCGCTCTGCGAGAACCAGGTGGAGGGCGCGGTGCACATGGGCCTGGGCTACGCGCTCAGCGAGGACTTCCCGACCGACGCCGACGGGCGGCCCACGGTCGACACGCTGCGGGGTCTCGGCATCCTGCGGGCCAAGGACGTGCCGGCGATCGACGTGATCCTCGTGGAGGAGCCCCAGCCCCGCGCGCCCTACGGCATCAAGGGGGTGGGCGAGATCGGCCTCGTGCCCACCGCGGGTGCGGTGGCCGCCGCGCTGCACGACCTCGACGGCGAGTGGCGCACCATGTTGCCGATGCGCCGGGGCTGAGCCGGGCATGATCCACGCATGAGCGGAGCGGTCACACCGGGGCTGGTGTGCGGGCACCATCACCTCTACTCGTCGCTCGCGCGCGGCATGCCCGCGCCGCCGCGCACGCCCACGGCCTTCCCCGAGATCCTCGAACAGATCTGGTGGCGGCTCGACCGCGCCCTCGACCTCGAACTGGTCGCGTGGTCGGCGCGCCTCGGCGCGCTGGAGGCGCTCGAGTCCGGCACGACCGCGATCGTCGACCACCACTCCTCACCGAATGCGATCGACGGCAGCCTCGACGCCATCGCTGCCGCGTGCGCCGAGGTCGGCGTGCGGGTGAGCTGCTGCTACGAGGTCACCGACCGCAACGGCGTCGACGGCGCGAAGGCGGGGCTCGCCGAGAACGAGCGCTTCCTCCGTGCGGGTGGCGACGGCTACGTCGGCGCGCACGCCAGCTTCACGTTGGGCGACGACACGCTCGCCGCGGTCGCCGGGCTCGCCGCCGACCTGGGCGTGGGCGTGCACGTCCACGTGGCGGAGGACGTCACCGACGCGGCCGCCGGGCCGCGCCTCGCACCGCTCGCCGACGACCGCTGGCTGCTCGCGCACTGCGTGCACCTCGCCGAGCCGCTGCCCGGCACCGTGGCGCACAACCCGCAGTCGAACCTGAACAACGCGGTGGGCTACGGCCGCCCACGCCGCTTCCCGCGTGTCGTGCTCGGCACCGACGGCATCGGCGCCGACATGCTCGAGGAGTTCCGCCTCGGGTTCGCGCTCGCGCGCGCCGACGACGTGACCGTCGAGCCCACGGTGGTGTGGGACTGGCTGCTCGCCGGTCACGACCTGATGCCCGCCGCCGCGGACGACCGCGTGACCTGGAGCTACGACCCGATGGACCCGTGGCACCTCGCGTACACCCCCGGTGTGCGACCGGTGCGCGTGGAGGTCGACGGCGAGGTGGTGCTCGACGAGCACGGCCCCACGCGTGTCGACGCCGTGGAGATCCGTGCCCGCGCCCGCGAGGAGGCACAGCGCCTCTTCGCCCGGATGGAGGAACTGTGACCGCGAGAGTTGCCCTGTACCTGCAGGACGCCCACCCGATCCGTGACGGCATGCGCTACGCGCAGCACTGCGAGGACGCCGGGTTCGAGGCCGTGTGGCAGGCCGAGAGCCGCCTCGTGCGCGAGGCCACGGTGCCGCTCGCTGCGTTCGGCGCGGTCACCGAGCGCATCGGCCTCGGCTCCGGTGTGGTGAGCATGTGGGTGCGCAACCCCGCGTTCCTCGCCGCCACGTTCTCCACCCTCGACGACCTCGCGCCCGGCCGGGTGACGCTCGGCATCGGCGCGTGGTGGGACCCGCTCGCGCAGAAGGTCGGCGTGTCGCGCGACAAGCCGCTCAAGGCGATGCGCGAGATCGTCACCGTCGTGCGCCAACTGCTCGCCGGTGAGACCGTCACCTTCGACGGCGAGTTCGCGCAGCTCGACGGCGTGGAGCTCGACTACGTGCACCAGGAGCGGCGGCCCAAGCAGGTGCCCATCGTGATCGGCGCCACCGGCATGCAGATGATGCGCCTCGCCGGCGAGATCGGCGACGGCGCGCTCCTCAACTACCTCGTGTCGCCGTCGTACAACGCCGACGCGATGGCGATGCTGGAGGAGGGTGCGGCGCGCGTCGGCCGCACGGTCGACGACATCGACCGGCCGCAGCTGGTGGTGTGCTCGATGGACGACGACCGCAAGGCCGCGCTCGACGCCGCCCGCCTGCTCGTCACGCAGTACCTCGGCCAGCAGCCGCACATCATGAAGGCCTCCGGCGTGCCGCAGGAGCTGCTCGACGAGATCGGCCAGGTGCTCACGTGGCCGGCGTCGCACGACGACGTCGTCGCCGCGTCGAAGCGGGTGCCCGACGACATCGTCCAGATGATCACCGCGTCGGGCACGCCCGACGAGTGCCGCGAGAAGGTCGCCGAGTACATGGCGACCGGCTGCACGTGCCCGGTGCTCTACCCCCTCGCCCCCGACGTGGACGCCATGATCGAGGCGTTCCGCGGCTGGGCGCCCTGATCCCTCTGATCGAGAAAGCAGGAGAGATGGACTACTCCGAGTACCTCCGCCGGCTCCCCAAGGTCGAGCTGCACTGCCACGTGGAGGGCACGCTGCGGCCCGCCACCGTCGTCGATCTCGCGAACAAGCACGGCATCGCGCTGCCCACCGACGACGTGCACCACATCTACGACTACGAGACGATCTACGAATTCCTGGAGATCTTCCGGTTCGTGAACTCCACCGTGATCGACCGCGAAGACTTCGCACGCGTCGCGTACGAGTCGCTCGAGGACGGCGTGAAGCTCGGCAACCTGAAGTACCGCGAGATGTTCTTCAACCCCACGCTGCACACCACGCGCGACGTGCCGATGGCCACGATCATCGACGGCCTGATCGACGGCGCGAAGGCGGCGGAGGCCGACTTCGGTGTGCAGTGCCGCCTGATCGCCGACGTGTACCGGCAGGACCCGGTGCCGATGGCGCTGCAGATGGTGGAGGAGGTCATCGCCAACCGTCGCGACGAGCTGGTCGGCCTCGGCATGGACGCCGCGGAGGCGCCCGATCCGCCCGAGAAGTTCGCCGAGTGCTTCGCGCTCGCGGGCAACGCGGGCCTGCGCCGCACGAGCCACGCGTCGGAGGATGCGCCGCCGGTGAACATCACCACGTGTCTCGACGTGCTCGGCTGCGAGCGGATCGACCACGGGTACCACATCCTCGCCGACGAGGCGGTCATCAACCGCTGCCGCGACGACGGCATCCACTTCACGTGCTGCCCCACGTCGACCGCGGTCGTGTACGGCTGGCCCGACCTCACCACGCACCCGATCAAGGGGATGATGGCGGCGGGGCTGCTCGTGCACCTGAACTCCGACGACCCCACGATGTTCCACACCGACATCGGCAAGGAGTACGTCGACTTCTGCGGCCAGAACGGCTACCCGCCCGAGGTCGCGAAGCAGCTCGTGCGCAACGGTGTGGACGCGACGTGGCTCGACGACTCCGAGAAGGCCGCGCTGCACGCGCAGTTCGACGCCGAGATCGCCGCGCTCGACGCGGACCTCGACCTCTCCACCGTGCCGCCGCTGAACACGTCGGGCGGGACGACGGCGACGCCGGCGGACGGGACCGTGTGATGACGTACCGGAAGATCGGCAACACCGACGCGGTGCTGCGGCGCGGGTGGCACGTGGTGGCGCTGTCGAGCGAGGTCACGACCGCGCCGCTGCACGTGAAGCTCCTCGGCGACGACTGGGTGCTCGTCCGGCTCCCGGGCGAGGACGGGCCCCGGCTCACCGCGTTCGTCGACCGCTGCCCGCACCGGTTCGCGCCGTTGTCGGCCGGCTGGGTCGAGGGCGACACCCTGCGGTGCCCCTACCACGGCTGGTGCTTCAAGGCCGACGGCGCGTGTAGCGAGATCCCGTCGCAGACGGCCTCCGACAAGGTGCCGCCGCGGGCGCGCGCCACCGCACCGTGGGGGGTCACCGAGCGGGCCGGCCTCGTGTTCCTGGCGCCGGAGGAGCCGGTGGCCGAGCTGCCCGACCTCTCGATCGCCGACGACGACTCGTTCCTGCACGGGATCCTCGAGGCGCCCCGGGCGCGGGCCGGCGCGGGGCTGGTGATCGACAACTTCATCGACATGGCGCACTTCCCCTACGTGCACGCGGCCACCATCGGGACGGAGGACGAGACCGCCTTCGACGACCTCGAGATCACCCGCGACGGCTTCACCATGACCGCGGTGGGCGAGCACCCCTTTCCCAACCACGAGGACCCCGGCGTCGCCCAGGGACTGCGCCCGCTGCTCCAGCGCCGCCGGCTCACCTACGAGTACCGGGCGCCGTTCCTCACCACGCTGACGATCGAGTACGTCGAGGCGGGCGGAGTCAACGTGCTGAATTTCTTCGTCCAGCCCGAGGACGAGCAGACTTGCCGGGTGTACACGCTCCTGCACCGCAACGACCTCGACGGTGACACCCACCGCCTCGCCGAGGCCGTGGCCTTCGAGAGCAAGATCCTCGACGAGGACATCGGCCTGCAGGAGCGCTTCGTCGACCTGACGCTGCCCGTCGACCCCACGGTGGAGGTCCACGTGCGCGCCGACCGCCCGTCGCTCGAGTACCGGCGCATCCTGGCCGACCTGCTCGCGCTCGACTGACCGAGAGAAGAAGAGGTACCCATCGTGCACCCCGATCCCGTCGATCCCGTCGTCCGCGCCCGCGCCGTCGCCGCCGCCCGTGGCGACGACGCCTTCGACCTCCTCCTCGTGGGTGGCACCGTCGTCGACGTGGGCTGCGGGGAGCTGCGCCCCGCCGACGTCGGCATCGTCGGTCCGCTCGTGGCGAGCGTGCACGAGCCCGGCAGCCGCACCGACGCGCTCGACACCATCGACTGCACCGGCCGCTACATCTCGCCGGGATTCCTCGACCTGCACGTGCACTTCGAGTCGTCGATGCTCACACCCGGTGGGTACGCACAGGCGGTGCTGCCGCGCGGGACCACCACCGTGTTCGTCGACCCCCACGAGCTCGCCAACGTGTCGGGCGTGCCCGGCGTGCGCTACGCGGTGGAGGCCAGCCGCGGCCTGCCGATGCGCTTCATCGTGCAGGCGCCGTCGTGCGTGCCGCCGCAACCCGGCCTCGAGCTCTCGGGCGCCGACCTCTTCGGCCCCGACGCGCGCGAGATGCTCGCGTGGCCCGAGGTGGGCGGCCTGGCCGAGGTGATGGACATGCTCGGCGTGGTGTCGTGCGACGAGCGCATGGTCGACGTCGTCGCCGCCGGGCTCGAGAGCGGCAAGCTCGTGTCGGGCCATGCCGCGGGGCTCACCGGCCCGATCCTCCAGGCGTACCTGTCGGCGGGCATCACGTCCGACCACGAGATCTTCACCGAGCCCGACTGCCTGGAGAAGCTGCGCGCGGGCATGACCGTCGAGCTGCGCGGTGCGCTCGACGCCATCCTCCCCGGCATCGTGGAGGAGGTGAACAAGCTGCCGATCCCGCCCACGCACCTCGTGGCCGCGACCGACGACCTGTTCGCGCTCACGCTCCTGGAGGACGGCGGCCTCGACCACCTGCTGCGCCGCCTCGTCGCCTACGGCATGGACCCGATCCTCGCTCTGCGCTGCGCCACCTACCACTGCGCGTACCGGCTGCAGCGCGCCGACCTCGGTCTCGTCGCCGCGGGCCGACGCGCCGACATCGTGGTGCTCGAGGACCTCGTCGACTTCCGCGCCACCGAGGTGCTCTACGACGGCGAGCTCGTCGCGCAGAACGGCGAACTGCTCGTCGACGTGGTGGAGGGCCCGAGCGACCCGCCCTACGGCACGATGCGGCTCAAGGAGATGGCGCCGTCGCAGTTCCTCATGCGCCTCGACGTGCCCGACGGCGAGCACCGCGTGCGCGTCATCGGCGACGCGGTGATGACCCGCTGGGACGAGGCCACCGTGTCGGTGGTCGACGGCGTGGTGCAGGTGCCCGACGACCTGCTGGTGCAGGTCACCGTGCACCGCCACGGCCGCATCCCGGCGGAGCCGCACGCGGCGCTGCTCTCGGGCTGGGGCACCTGGACCGGGGCGGTCGCCACGACCGTGGCGCACGACACCCACAACCTCGTGGTGTTCGGGCGCGACGCCGACGACATGGCGGTCGCCGCCAACGCGGTGATCGAGGCGGGCGGCGGCGTGGCCGTTGCCCGTGACGGCGAGCTGCTCGGCATCATCGAGCTGCCCATCGCGGGCATCCTCTCGCCCAAGCCCGCCGCCGAGCTCGCCGACGACCAGCGCAAGGTGCAGGACCTCGCGATCGAGGTGGGCCTGCGCCCGGGCTCGGCCGTGCTCACGCAGCCGCTGTTCCAGGTGATGCTGTCGTCGCTGGCGTGCCTCCCCGGGCCGCACGTGACCGACCTGGGTCTCATCGACGGCACCACCGGCGAGTTGGTCGCCTCCGCGCTCGTGCTATGACCACTCCGTGACCAGCGCGTCGCGAACGGAAGATCCGGAGTCCTGGCCCGACGGCTACCCGCACCGCTGGCGTGCGCTCGCGGTGCTGTGCAGCGCGCTCTCGATCGTCGTCATCGACAACACGATCCTCGCGGTGGCGATCCCCGCGATCGAATCCGGCCTGCACACGAACGAGACCGGCCTGCAGTGGATCGGCTCGTCGTACGGACTCGTGCTCGCCGGCCTGCTGCTCCCGCTCGCGGTGATCGGCGACCGGCGCGGGCGCAAGGGCCTGATGATGCTCGGCATCGTGATCTTCGGCGTGTCGTCGGCCGCGGCCGCGTTCTCCACCTCGGCCGCGATGCTCGCCGTCGCGCGCGGGGCGATGGGTGTCGGCGGCGCGTGCACCATGCCGTCGACACTGTCGATCCTCGGCAACATCTTCCCCGAGCACGAACGCGGCCGCGCCATCTCGTGGTGGTCGGCCGTCGCGGGCGTGGCCAGCGCGGCCGGTCCGATCGCGGGCGGCATCCTGCTCGCGCACTTCTGGTGGGGCTCGGTGTTCCTCGTGAACGTGCCCATCGCCATCGCGGTGTTGTTCGCCACCGCGCTGTGGGTGCCGCGCTCGCACGACTCGTCGTCGCCGCCCGTCGACCGCGGGAGCGCGCTGCTGTGGTGGGGCGCACTCAGCGGCGCGATCCTCGCCATCGTCGAGGGGCCGTCGCAGGGCTGGGCGTCGCCCGTGGTCATCACCGCGGGCGTGCTCGCGGTGGTGCTGTTCGTCGCGTTCCTCAAGCGCGAGGACCGTTCCGACGCGCCGCTCATCGAGATCGAGACGCGCAGCGATCCGCGCCTGCGCTGGGGAGCCGCCACCGTCAGTGCACTGTTCTTCGGGGCCATGGGCGTGCAGTTCGTGATCAGCCAGTGGTTGCAGGGGCCGCTCGACAAGAGCGCGCTCGATGCCGGGCTCTACTTCGTGCCGACCGCGGTCGCGTCGATCCTGTTCGCGTTCGCCAACCCCCGCCTCGCGCACCGCTTCGGTCACCCCGCGATCGCCGCGCTCGGCCTCGTGGCGCTCGCGGTCGGCGGCGCGATCGCCACCGTCGGCGTGGTCGCCGAGAACATCCCGGTGATCGTGGTGGCCGCGCTCTTCGTGGGCGCGGCGATCGGTCTGTCGGCGGTGTCGGGCGTGGAGCTCATCATGTCGTCGGCCCGCCCGGAGCGCGCGGGTTCCGCGTCGGGCGTGAACGAGACGCTCGTGGAGGCCTCGGGCGCCGTGGGCATCGCGGTGCTCGGGAGCGTGCTGGTGGAGAGCGGCAGCTATGCGTGGCCGCTGCCGTGGGTCGCGGTGGTCGCGCTGGTGGTCGCGGCCGGCATCACCCAGCGCCTGGTCAGGCGAGCCAGGCGTCGATCCCCTGACGTGCCGACTGCTTGAGCTCCTCGGGCGCCCCGGCGCCGTCGATCGACGCACGGGCGATCTCGGCGAAGGTCGCGTCGTCGACGCCCATCTGCGCCCGCACCACCTCGTACTCCTCGAGCAGGTTCGGACCGAACAGCAGCGGGTCGTCGGCGTTGAGGCTGCAGCGCACCCCGGCCTCGAGCAGGCGGGGGAGCGGGTGCTCCTCGAGCGACGGGTACACCGACAGGAGGATGTTCGACGTGGGGCACACGTCGAGCACGGTGCCCTGCTCGGCGATCCGGGCCACGAGGGCGGGGTCCTCGATGGAGCGCACGCCGTGCTGGATCCGGTCGGCGCCGAGGTCGTCGAGCGCCACCTGCACCGACTCGGGGCCGGCGAGCTCGCCCGCGTGGGGCGTGCTCAGCAGGCCCCCTTCCCGGGCGATGGCGAACGCCTCGGCGTAGGGGGCGGGCGGGCCGATGGCCTCGTCGTTGGCGAGGCCGAACGACACGACGCCCTGGTCGCGGTACTTCACCGCCAGCTTCGCCTGCTCCACCGCCACCTCCGGGTCGACGGTGCGGTCGGCGGCCAGCATCAGGCCGGTGCCCACCCCGAGGCGCTCCCCGGCGTCGCGCAGGCCGTCGAGCACCATCTCGATGATGGCCTCGTCGGCGCCGAAGCGGTTGCGGTGGTGCGGGGCGTAGAACGAGGGCTCCACCCAGACCGCCCCGCCGAGCACGGAGTCCTCGACGACCTCGAAGACCAGCCGGCGGAAGTGGTCCGGGGTGGTGAGCGCCTGGCACGACGCCACGTAGGTCTGGGAGAAGACCGAGAAGGAGCCGTAGCCCCGAATTTCGGGTACCGGGATCCCGGCCTCGTCGCACCATTCCCGCAGGGTGGCGGGGCGCATCGCGCCCTCCAGGTGGATGTGGAGATGGCCCTTCGGGAGGGCGGCGAGATCCCGGCCGGAGCCAGGCGATGACACATTCGAGGGCGCGACCGTCATGACGGCATACTCGCGCGCGAATATGCCCCCGGGGGGCGTCCGAAACGCTGCGTTCACGCTTGACCAACAGTTCGGAAATGGCACCCCCGTAGGTTCAACAAATCGTTGAAGAGGGAGGGTGGTCCTGCGGGACGCCCCCAGACAGATGCGGAGGCATCGTGGTCCAGGCGCATGACGAGCAGGCGGGTCTCGAAGGGGCTGGTCTCGGACGGCGGCAATTCCTGCAGGCGGGCGCGGCGACCGCGGCCGGCATCGCGGTGCTGGGGAGCGGAGGGCTCTCCACCATCCTGAACGGGATCACGGCCTCACCGGCCGGAGCAGCCACCCCGAACTACGGCAGCATCAACTTCCAGCTGTCGTGGGTGAAGAACGTGGAGTTCGCGGGCTCCTACATCGCCGACACGAAGGGCTACTACAAGAAGCAGGGCTTCTCGAAGGTCAACCTGCTGTCGGGTGGCCCGAACGTGCAGCAGGACGCGGTCGTGCAGTCGGGTCAGGCGTTCGCCTGCATCTCGGCGCCCGACATCACCGCGTCGGCGATCAACCAGGGTGCCGACCTGATCACCGTCGGGGCGCAGTACCAGAAGAACCCCTTCTGCGTGATGAGCCTCAAGAAGAACCCGCTGAAGACGCCCGAGGACATGATCGGCAAGAAGATCGGCGTCCAGGCCACCAACGAGGCGGTGTGGAACTCGTTCCTCAAGGCGAACGACATCGACCCGTCCAAGATCGACAAGGTGCCGGTGCAGTTCGACCCGACGCCGCTGGCCCAGGGCCAGGTCGACGGCTGGTTCTCGTTCTTCACCAACGAGCCCAACACGCTGAAGCTGCAGGGCGTGCCCAACACGTACTTCCTGCTCGCCGACTACAAGTACCCGCTCGTGTCGGAGACCTACGTGGTGAAGACCGACACGGTGAAGAACGACCGCGAGAAGCTCAAGGCGTTCCTCGCTGCGGAGATCCAGGGCTGGCACGACAACCTGAAGAACCCGGTGCTCGGTGCCACGCTGGCGGCCAAGAAGTACGGCAAGGACCAGAAGCTCACGGTCAAGGAGCAGACGCTCGAGTCGAAGGACGAGAACACCGTCATCCTCACGCAGGACACGTTCGACAACGGCCTGTTCACGATCACCGACGAGCTGCTCCAGGAGAACATCGACACGCTGGCCATCGCCGGCATCGACATCACCCAGGACAAGCTCTTCGACATGTCGGTGATCGAGGAGGTCTACCAGGACTTCCCGGCGCTCAAGACGTCGCCGGTCAACCCGACGACGCCTTCCTGACTGGGTTACCGTGACCGCGGTGACCGGATCAGAAGCCGAAGAGACCGGCGTGCCGGAAATCGTGATCGATGCCGTGGAGGCGGCCGCGCCCGACGAGGCGCGGCCGCCCAGCGGCATCTATCTCCACGGGCTCTGGAAGGAATTCCAGGTCAAGCGCAAGCCGCTGGTGGCGCTGCAGGAGATCGACTACGAGTCCGAGGAAGGCTCGTTCGTCGCCCTGCTCGGGCCGTCGGGTTGCGGCAAGTCCACCATCCTGCGGATCCTCGCCGACCTCGAGACCCCCACCAGCGGTGAGGCCCTCGTGCACGGCGAGGCCCCCAGCGAGGCCCGCAAGAACCACCACCTGGGCATCGCGTTCCAGGAGGCGGCATTGCTGCCGTGGCGCACCGTCACGCAGAACATCAAGCTGCCGCTGGAGCTCGGCGCCAAGACGAGTTCACCGAGCGCCGTCGCCGACCTCATCAAGCTCGTCGGCCTCGAGGGCTTCGAGAACGCCCGGCCGTCACAGCTGTCGGGCGGCATGCGCCAGCGCGTCGCGATCGCCCGTTCGCTGATCGTCGACCCGAAGGTGCTGTTGCTCGACGAGCCGTTCGGTGCGCTCGACGAGATGACGCGTCAGCGACTCAACCTCGAACTGCAGCGCGTCTGGACCGAACGGGCGTGCACCACCGTGCTCGTCACCCACTCGATCGCGGAGGCGGTGTTCCTGGCCGACGAGGTCGTGGTGATGACGCCGCGGCCCGGTCGCATCATGGCCAAGGTGCCGATCGACCTCCCGCGGCCGCGCACGCCCGAGATGCTGCGCGACCCGCACTTCCACGAGTTGTGCGACCAGTTCAGCGAGTACCTCTTCGCGATGGGCGCGGCGGCCGAGAGCTGATGGCGACGGTCACTGCGCCCGCGACCACCGGCGAGCCGCAACTCCGCGCGCCGAAGTCCACCGCACCGAAGCGCCGACGCAAGCTCCCGAAGTGGGCCGGCGGTCTCATCGGCATCCTCGGCGTGCTGATCGTCTGGCAGATCCTCGGCGCGATCGACGTCGCCAACGGGAGCATCCCCACCGCGACCAAGGTCTTCTCGCACATGGGCGACGACGGCTGGTCGTTCTACTGGGCGAACATCAAGGCGACGATGACCGAGGCGATCAGCGGCTACCTCTGGGGCAACGCGCTGGCCATCGGCCTCGCGTTCATCGTGCTGATCATCCCGCTGCTCGAGAAGCCCGCGCTGCAGCTCGGCATCGTGTCGTACTGCGTGCCGGTGATCGCGATCGGCCCGATCCTGCACATCGCGTTCGCCAACCAGTCGAAGACGCCGCCCACCATCCTCGCCGCCCTGTTCGTGTTCTTCACCACGCTGGTGGGCACGCTCGTGGGGCTGCGCAGCGCGGAACCGGTGATGTTCGACCTCGTGCGCGGCTACGGCGGCGGACGCGTGAAGGAGCTCACCAAGGTGCGCCTGAAGGCAGCACTGCCGAGCGTGTTCGCGGCGCTGCGGGTCGCAGGCCCGGCCGCGATCCTCGGGGCGATCCTCGGTGAGTACATGGGCGCCGAGAACGGCATCGGCATCGCCATGATCAACTCGCAGGCGCAGTTCGACATCCCCCGCACGTGGGGCCTCGCCCTCGTGTCGGGCTTCCTGGCGATCCTGGCCTACGCCCTCACAGCCGGCCTCGGCCGCCTCGCCACCCCCTGGGCGCCCAGAAATGTGTGACGGCAATGTCTGACGACATCGACCTCGTGACCGTGGCGGCCGACCCGAACATCGGCCCGATGCACGTCGCCGAGGCGGCCACCTCGTTCGGTGCGCCCGAAGACGACAAGAACAAGTGGGTGGGCGTCGCCAAGGCGGTGGTGCTGCGCCTGCTCGGCATGGTGCTCGCCGTCGTCTTCATCCTCGTGGTGTGGCAGCTGTTCCTCGAGCTCTTCCACGTCGACTCGTTCATCGGGCGCACGCCGTCCGACGTGTGGCAGTTCCTCACCGACGGCACCACCGGCAGCGACGCCCGCCAGCAGCTGTGGGACGCGTCGGTGACCACGCTCACCGACGCCGGTCTCGGCCTGTTCGCGGGCGCGTCGGTCGCGGTGATCGTGGCGTTGATCTTCAACCTCGCGCCGTCCGCCGAGCACACGTTCATGCCCATCGCGATCGTGCTGCGCTCGGTGCCGCTCGTCGCGATGACACCGCTCATCACCCTCATCTTCGGGCGAGGGCTGATGGGGGTCACCGTGATCGCGGGGATCGTCACGTTCTTCCCCGTGCTGGTGAACGTGTCGCTCGCGTTGCGCTCCACCCCGAAGGCCGCGATCGACCTGTGCCACGCGTACGGCGCCGACTCCGTGACGACGCTGCGCAAGGTGCAGATCCCCACGGCGCTGCCGGCGTTCTTCGCCTCGTTGCGGATCGCGGCGCCGCTCGCGCTCATCGGCGCCCAGCTCGCCGAGTTCCTGGCCACCGGCAAGGGCCTCGGCTACCTGATGCTGCAGTCGATGACGCTGTCGAACTACAACCTGCTCTGGTCGGCCGTCGTCCTGGTGACGATCTACTCGGTGATCGTGTACTCGATCATCGCCGCCATCGAGAAGATCGCCCTCGCCAAGTACGGCCCCGTCACCCGCTAGCCACTTTCCACCCTCGCTCGCGTCCGCTCGCTCCGTCCCAGTCCGGCCTCACCGCGTAGCGCCGAGGCCTCCCGTACGCCGGACCGTTCCCTATCTGCGGGCGTTCTTGACGAAGTCGGCGAGGCCGTGGTTGGGGGCCATGCGCTCGCCGGCGTACCAGCCGCCGCGCACGTGGCGCCGGATCGCGAGGTCGCCGTCCTCGGTGGCGCGGGCGGCGCTGTGCCAGAGGTCGGAGTGGTGCAGGATCACGTCGCCGCGCTCGGCGTAGGCCGCGAGCTCCCCGGGGATGCGCTCGAAGCCGAGCGGGATGCCCTCGGTGCCCCCGCGGTGCGAGCCGGGCACGACGCGCAGGAAGCCGTTCTGCGGTGACGTCGCGTCGATGTGGATCGTGAACGCGACCGACGGCCACACGTCGAGCGTGGGGCCCGACTGCGCGTCGGAGTGCCAGCCGATGCGCGAGTAGCCCGACTGGTCGCCGGGACGTGCGTCCTGGTACACGACGCCGAAGCGGTCGTCCTCGAGCATCCAGCAGTCGGGGCCGAGGAGACGCGTCATGACCTCCACCAGCACCGGGTGGTACGCGGCGTCGTGGGCGATGGTCGACACCTCGGTGATGTGGCACACGTAGTGGGCGAACGCCTCGCCGTCGATCAGTGCGTCGGGGTCGTCGAGGATCACCGTGCCGCACTTCTCGGGCAGTGCGCCGGCCACGAGCCGGGCCTGTTGCCGCTCGAGGTCGACCTGCAGCTCCACGAGCTGCTCCTCGGAGTAGAGGCCGCGCAGGATGGCGAAGCCGTGCTCCTCCACGAACGCGCACGCGTCGTCGAGCTCATCCGGCGTGAACACCCCCACCTCGCGGGCGAGCGAGCTGCGGGCCGACGCCACCGCGCCCGGGGGCTTCATACGGCGTCGGCCGTGCGGGGGTCGGACGGCAGGTCGGGCTGGGCGAGGGTGCGGCTGCCGAGCAGCTTCTGCCGCAGCCACTCACCGGCGACCACGGGCTCGTAGCGGCTCGGGTTGCCCGGCCCCGTGCACGACGGGATGGTCTCCACCACGAGGTCGGGCGGGCAGTCGAGGAAGCGGGCGAGCGAGCGCCGGCGCACCGGGCCGTCGCCCGCGGGCGGCGGCACCACCCGGTGCAACGTGGAGATCCAGCGGTCGTTCGTCCACCGGGCGAGCATGTCGCCGATGTTGCACACGAAGGTGCCGCGGGGGACGGAGACGTCGTGCCAGCGGTCGTCGCGGTACACCTGCAGGCCGGGGACGTCGTCGGCGAGCAGGATCGTGATCACGCCGTAGTCGGAGTGGGCGCCCATCCGCATCTGCCCGTCGACGGGGGTGGGATCGGCCGAACGGCGCTCGTAGTTGATGGCCCGGGTGGTGAGGATCGCCTGCTCGCACTTCTCGACGAACCAGTCGTCGGGGAGGGCGAGGGCGACGGCCATGGCCCGCAGCAGTGTGTCGGCCACGCCCCGCACGGCCTGCTCGTACTCGTTCCACACGGCGCGGAGCTCGGCCGGACGGTCGGGCCACACGTTGGGCGCGTAGAACGGCCGGTGGGTGTTGTAGTACGGGCCGGCGGCGTCCTCGCGGCCGCAGTTGAACGCCTCGAACAGGTCCTTGGGCGTGTCGGCACCGAGGCTGTAGGCGAGGCCCTCGTCGCCCAGCGCGCTGTAGCCGCGGTTGGCCTGCGGGTCGGCGACGGTGTACTTGCGCTTCTCGTCCTCGGGGAGGTCGAAGAAGGCGCCGAAGGCGTCGAGCACCCGGTCGCACAGCTCCTGGGGCACGCCGTGGCCGCTGAGCACCAGGAACCCGGAGTCACGGCAGGCGGCGTCGATCTGGCGGGCCACCTCGGTGTGCGCGGTGACGTCACCGAGACGGAACGGCTCGAGATCGACGGGGTGGACGGGCAGCGTCATCTCCATGCCCGAAAGTGTGCCCCACGGAGGCGCCCGATCGCTTGCTGCAGTGTCACGGCTCCGTGAACGGTTGCAACAAACTGTTGACGCGGCCGCGTCGGTCGGGTCGGATACCGCCCATGACTGCTGCGGCCCCGACCGAGACCGATCCGAACGCGCCGTCGACCTGCTCGTGGCGGGTGCCGAACTGGTGGCCACCGTCGACGACGAGCGCCGGGAGCTGGCCGGCGGCTGGGTCGCGATCACCGACGGCCTCGTGAGCGCGGTGGGGGCGTCCACCGACCCGGCGCCTGCGGCTACCAAGGTGTTGTGGGCCGACGGCTGCCTGGTGACGCCGGGCCTGATCAACACCCATCACCACATCTACCAGAACCTCACCCGCAGCTATCGGCCGGCGGTGAACGGCACGCTCTTCCAGTGGCTCACCACGCTGTACCCGCGGTGGTCGCGCCTCGACGAGGAGGCCGCCTACGTGTCCGCGTGGATCGGTCTCGCCGAGCTCGCGCTCGGCGGGTGCACCACCAGCACCGACCACCTCTACGTGCACCCGCGCGGAGGCGGCGACCTCATCACCGCGGAGATCACCGCCGCGCAGGAGCTCGGCTTCCGCTTCCACCCCACCCGCGGGTCGATGAGCCGGTCGCAGAAGGACGGCGGCCTCCCGCCCGACTCCGTCGTGCAGACCGACGACGAGATCCTCGCCGACAGCGAGCGGCTCGTCGCGCTGCACCACGACCCGTCACATGGCGCGATGGTGCGCGTCGCGCTCGCGCCGTGCTCGCCGTTCTCGGTGACGCCGGAGCTCATGCTCGCCACCGCCGAGCTCGCCGAGCGCCTCGACGTGCGCCTGCACACCCACCTCGCCGAGGACCCCGACGAGGACACGTACTCGGCCGAGGTCTACGGCCGCCGCACCATCGACCAGTTCGAGGCGGTCGGGTGGGGCAGCGACCGCTCGTGGGTCGCGCACTGCATCTACCCCAACGAGGACGAGATCGTGCGCATGGGCCAGTGGGGCACCGGCGTCGCACACTGCCCGAGCTCCAACATGATGATCGGTGGTGGCGGCATCGCGCCGGTGCACGAGTTCCGCGCCGCGGGCGTGCCCGTCGGCCTCGGCTGCGACGGCTCCGCGTCCACCGACAGCGCGTCGCTCTGGATGGAGGCGCGCAACGCGTTGCTGCTCGCGCGCATGCGCAAGGGCCCGCAGTCCACGGGGGCGCGCGACGCGTTGGAGATCGCCACCCGCGGCTCGGCCGCGTGCCTCGGTCGGGAGGGCGAGCTCGGTGTGCTCGCGCCCGGTTCGGTCGGCGACCTCGTGTGCTGGCCACTGGAGGGCATCCCGTTCGCCGGCGCGCTGAGCGACCCGATCGAGGCATGGCTGCGCTGCGGTCCGGTGAGCGCACGCCACACCGTCGTGCACGGCAACGTGCTCGTCGAGCACGGTGAGCTCACGGTGGGCGGCGTCGACACGATGCTCGAGCGCCATCGCACCATCAGCCTCCGGCTCCAGGGGGATTGACGGCCGTTAGGCTCCGTGAGGTGCCCCGTCACCCGTTGCTCGTCGCGATGGATCCCGTCGCGGCCGCACTCGGCGCGACGGTGGTACCCGCGGCCAAGCTGCGGGCCACCGACATCCCGCTCGAGTGGGAGGGCGAGGTGGTCGGTGGCCTCCGCCTGCCCGGGGTGCAGGGCACGCTCGCGCGCATGATCGCCGCGATCGAGGAGGAGCTCGGCGCACCGCTCGCCGACCTGTCGCGCGAGGACAAGCAGCGCGCGGTCCAACTGCTGTCCGACCGCGGCGCGTTCTCGCTGCGTCGTTCCGTGGAGACGGTCGCCGAGGCGATGGGCGTCTCCCGCTTCACGATCTACAACTATCTCAACGCGAGCTAGGACTCCGCGGGAGGAACCGACCCCTCGAGCTCTCGCCCACGAAGGTGCCGTCGCGTGCGACGACCTCGCCGCGTGACAGCACGAGCTCGGGCCAGCCGGTGACCTCCATCCCCTCGTAGGGGGAGTGGTCGACGGCCATGTGCAGCGCGCCCGCGGCGAGCGACTGCGCGCGGGCGGGGTCCCACACGACGATGTCGGCGTCGGCCCCCACCCGGAGGTTGCCCTTGGCGGGCCAGAGCCCGAACGTGCGCGCCGGCGACTCCGCGCAGAGGCGCACCCAGTCGGCCGGGGTGATGCGGCCGGCCGCGACGCCGGCCCACACGAGCCCCATGCGCGTCTCGATGCCGGGGAGACCACCGGGGATCTCCGTGAAGTCGGTGAAGCCTCCGGGGCGCGCCTGCATGCCGGCACGCCGGTCGGCGACGGTGAACGGGCAGTGATCGGTGGCCACGGTGTGCACGTGCCCGTGCGTCATGCCGTGCCACAGCTCCTCGGCGTGCCAGGGGTCGCGCAACGGCGGTGTGCACACGAAGTTCTCGCCGTCGGGGCCGGCGAGCCTCGCGGTGTCGAGGTAGAGGTACTGCGGGCACGTCTCCGCGAGCACGTCGACGCCGCGCTCGCGCGCCTCGCGCACCGCGGTGATCGCCTGCGCCGAGGAGAGGTGCACCGCGTACATCGACGCGCCGGCGCGCTCCGCGAGGGCTGCGGCGCGGGTGACGGCCTCCCCCTCGAGCACCGCCGGCCGGGTCAACGCGTGCTCGAGCACCCCGGTGCGGCCCTCGGCCAGCGCCTGGCGGCGCAGCGCCTCGATCGCGCCGCCGTCCTCGCAGTGCAGCGTGACGAGCCCGCCGTGACGCGTGGCCATGCGCATGATGTCGAGGATGACGTCGTCGTCGACCTGCAAGAGCTCCGGGTAGGCCATGTAGAGCTTGAACGAGGTGACCCCGGCCTCCACGCAGTCGGCCACCACGCGCTCGGGAACGCGCTCGGTGAACGTCATGTGCAGCCCGTAGTCGACGCACGCGGGTTCGGCCCACGACTTCCACGTCGCGAGCGCGTCGAGGGGGTCCTCGCCGCGGTAGGCCGTGACGTAGTCGACGACGGTGGTGGTGCCGCCGATCGCCGCCGCGCGCGTTCCCGTGTCGAAGTCGTCGCTCACGCGCACCTGGCCGACGGGCAGGTGCAGGTGAGTGTGCACGTCGATGCCGCCCGGCACCACGAGGCGGCCGGTGCAGTCGACCACCGTCTCGCCCGGTGCCGCGACGAGGTCGGGGCCCACCTCGGCGACGCGCCCGTCGCGGCCGACGCGCAGCGCCGCGGCGCGCTGGCCGTCGAGGACGATGCCGTTCGCGAAGAGCACGCGGTAATAGGGTGGCGTGTCGTGGCGCTCCGAGTCGAATTCACGATCGAGCCGTTCGTCGCCGGTGATCCCGGCGCCCACGTGCTCGCGGCCAGGTAGCGGCGCGTTGGCAGGAGGCGGGCGCGCGCGGCAGCAGGCGCGCGCGTTTGCCGCCGAGGCCCACGGCCTCGCGGTATCTGGTCCGTTCGGCAGCTCGGGCGAAGGCCCCGACGACGTCGTCCTCGGCGCGGTCGACGCCGCCGTGCGTGCGGCCGCGGCAGGGCGCACTCCGGTGTCGGTGCAGGTCAGCGCCGTTCGAACCGCCCGTAATCGAGCATTCACGGGGGTTGCAACAAACTGTTGAAGAAACGCGGCAGGCTGTGGGGGTGACCGTCCACCGACCCACCACGATCGCGGCCGCGGTCGACGCCCTCGCCCAGGCGCCCGACGCCCTGCTGCTGGCCGGCGGCACCGACGTGATGGTCGCGGTGAACGAGAATACCGCCGGCCCGGCGACGTCGTGGCGCTGGCCGGGGTGTGGCGGAGCTGCGCACCGTCACCACCGAGCGGGTGGCGGGCCGCGACGCTGGTGATCGGCGCGGGCGTCACCCACACGAAGCTGTGCGAGGCGCCCGTCGCGGACCGCGCGCCGGCCTTGGCGGTGGCGGCCCGCACCGTCGGCTCACCGCAGATCCGCAACGCGGGCACGATCGGCGGCAACCTCGGCACCGCGTCGCCCGCCGGCGACACGCTCCCGGTGCTCCACGCGCTCGACGCCGCGGTGGAGCTCACCGGCCCCGCCGGGGTGCGCACGGTGCCGGTGCGCGAGTTCGTCACCGGGGTCAAGCGCACGGCGCTGGCGGCCGGCGAGCTGGATCACCGCCGTGCGCAAGCCGTGCGTGCGCGGCCCGCAGGACTTCCTGAAGGTCGGTGTGCGCAACGCGATGGTGATCGCGGTCACGTCGGTCGCCTTCGTCGCCGATCTGACCGGCGCGAGGGTCGCCGTCGGCCTCGGCGCCGTCGGGCCAGGGCTGCTCGGCGCGCCTGAGCGTGCCGGTGGCTGGAGCACCGGCTCCACTGGAGGACGACGGCGTGCGCTCCACGAACCCGACGACGCAACGCGCCGGGCGGCTCGTCGCCGAGGCGGCGCGCCCCATCGACGACCACCGCGGGCGGGCCGACTACCGCGGCACGCGGTCGGCGTGCTGGCCGAACGCGCGCTGAGGAGGGCGACCGCGGGAGTGAGGGCGAGCGACGGCATGGAGTGAGCACTACGTGCTGCAGGTGAACGGCGAGGCGCGGGAGGTGCACGACTCGTGGGTGGGGAGAGCCTCTACGTGCTGCGGGAGCGCCTCGGGCTGCCCGGCGCCAAGGGCGGCTGCGAGCAGGGCGAGTGCGGCTCGTGCTCGGTGCTGGTCGACGGCGCGCGCCGTGTGCGCGCAAGCTTGGTGCTCGCGGCCTCGGTCGAGGGTGCGGCGATCACCACCCTCGAGGGGTTGCAACCCGGTGAGCGCGGCGCGTTGAGCATCGTGCAGCAGGCCTTCGTGGAGGAGGGCGCGGTGCAGTGCGGGTTCTGCACCCCCGGCCTCGTGATGGCGGTGGAGGACCTGCTGGCGCGTGAGTCGGCGCCCGACGACCTCGCGGTGCGCGAGGCGGTGTCGGGCAACTTCGTCGCTGCTGCACGGGCTACGGCCGCGGATGGCGGCGATCGAGCGGGCGAGATCGCGGAGACCGCCCGATGACGGTCACTACGGGCACCTCGACGCACACCGGCCCTGACACGCGCACGGGTGGCCGCGTCGGCGATTCCGCGATCCGCCCCGACGGTGTGCCCAAGGTGCGCGGCGAGTTCGCGTTCGCGGGCGACCTCTGGGCCGAGGGGATGCTGTGGGGGGCCACGTTGCGGTCACCGCACGCGTCGGCGATCGTGCGCTCGATCGACATCGGACCCGCGCTGGCGATTCCCGGCGTGCACGCGGTGCTCACGCACACCGACCTCGTCGGTCGGAACCGCTACGGACTCGAGCACCGCGACCAACCCGTGCTCGTCGAAGACGTCGTGCGCTACTCCGGCGAACCGATCGCGGCCATCGCGGCCGACCATCCCGACACCGCGCGGCGCGCCTGCGACGCGATCGTCGTCGACTACGAGGTCACGCCGCCGCTCACCGATCCCGACATCGCGATCGACGCCGCCGATCCACCCCGACGGCAACGTCTTCCGTCACCTCGTCATCCGCCGGGGCGACCCCGACGGCCCGGTCGTGGTGGAGGGCACCTACGAGGTCGGCATGCAGGACCAGGCCTTCATGGGCCCGGAGGCCGGACTCGCCATCCCCGCCGACGACGGCGGCGGCCGACCTCATCGTCCACGCAGTGGCTGCACAACGACCGCGACCAGGTGGCCGAGGTGCTGGGCCTGCCGCCCGAGAAGGTGCGGCTCACGCTCGGCGGGGTCGGTGCCTGGCGCGGTGAGGACGTGCTCGCCTCCACATCCACTCGTGCCTGCTCGCGATGCACACCGGTCGTCCGGTGAAGATGGTGTACTCCCGCCGCAGTCGTTCCTCGGGCACGTGCACCGGCACCCGGCCCGCATCGGATGCGCTCACCTGCCGACCACGACGGCACCATCGTGAGCTTCGAGACGCGCATCGTGCTCGACGGTGGCGCGCACCGCCTGTCGTCGTTCCACGTCACCGCGAACGGCGTGCTTCGCGGGGTTGTACCGCACGCCCAACGCGCATGTCGAGGCGTTCGGCGCGCGTACGAACAACCCCACGTGCGGGCGATGCGGGTTCGGTGCGGTGCAGGTCGGGTTCGCGCACGAGGCGCAGATGGACAAGCTCGCGGCCGCGGCGGGGTCGACCCGATCGAACTGCGGTTGCGCAACGCGATGGCCACGGGTGACGAGCTGCTCACCGGCCAGCGGATCGAGGGATCGTTGCCTGTCGCCGAGGTGATCCGCGCCTGCATGGCCCTGCCGCTGCCTGATCCCGCCGGCGCGGTGTCCGACGACGTGTTGGCGTCCGGGCGGCGCGGGGAACACCACCGACGCGCCGTCGGTGCGACGCGGCGGGCTTCGCGGTGGGCTTCAAGAAGTTGATGTACGCCGAGGGCTACGACGACGACTCCGCGTTGCCGGCTCGAGGACGGCGTCGCCACCATCACCTGCGCGGCGGCCGAGGTCGGGCAGGGCTTCGTCACCGTCGCGCAGCACCTGCCCGCACGATCCTCGGTGTCGACGACGTTCGTGAACCCGGCCGACACGTCGATCGGCTCCGCGGGTCCACCTCCGCGAGCCGCCAGACGATGATGTCGGGGGCGGCGGTCGAGAACGCCTGCCGCGGCGGTCGCGGCGCGCGTGCTGAGCATGTCGCCGGGCAGCACGGGGTGCCGGTGGGTGAGCTCGGTCGACGGCCGGGTGATCTCGGCCGGGGGACCGTCGACGTGGCGATCGCCGACGTCGGACGGGGCATGGTGTTCGAGGCGGAGGAGGAGCACCACCACCGGGTGACGCACCCGCTCGACGCCGACGGTCAGGCGACGCCCACGTGTCGCCCGTGCGCCGGCACCGTGCCGTCGTCGACGTCGACCCCGACCTCGGCCTCGTGCGGGTGGTGCACATCGCGACCGCCCAGGACGTCGGCAAGGTGCTCAACCCGTTGCAGTGCCTGGGGCGGATCGAGGGTGGCATCGCCCAGGGTGTCGGACTTGCCACCATGGAGGAGCTGCTCGTCGACGAAGGACGCATCCTGAACCCCAGCTTCACCGACTACCTGATCCCCACCGCGCTCGACGCCCCCACCGTGGAGGTGGCGTACGTGGAGGACCTCGAGCCCGGCGCACCGTTCGGCGCGCCAAGGGCGTGCGGGCGAGCCGCCCACCATCTCGTCGACCCCGGCGGTGGTGGCTGGGTGATCCGGGCGGCGACCGGCCGTGAGCTCACGCGGGTGCCCGTGCGCCTGACGACGTCGCGGGGGTCTGATGGCGCCCTCGAGATCTCCTGGCCGCCTGCGCGCGCGCGCCGACGCGCTGGCCGAGATCGGTGACACCGGCGACGGTGGAACGCGCGGCCGCCACCGATGCCGACAAGGACGGACGCGACCTCGTCGTCATGTGGATGCGCGACCTCGCCATGCGGGTCGATGTCGAGGTGGGCAACATCGTGGGCACCTGGCTCGCCGACGCCCTGACCGGTGCCGGTGCCGACGTCGCCGGTCCCTGGGGCGCGGCGGCAGTCACATCGACACCGTCGCGACGGGTGGGAAGTACGACGCACGTTCGGAGTGCTCGCCGGGCCTCGAGGTGGTGGAGGCGATCGCGACCGGTGGTCGCCCTGCGCGCCTGATCGCGGTGGTCGGGGTGTTCACCGACGAGGAGGGCAGCTGGTTCGCGCTCGACATGCTCGGCAGCCTCGTGTACGTCGGGGGCCTCCTGCTGGAGGAGGCGCTCTCGACCGTCGGTGTCGATGGCAAGGTGCTCGGCGAGGAACTGCTGCGGATCGGCTACGCCGGCCCGGCGCCGTGCCCCGCCCGTCCGCCGCACGCGCCTTCGTGGAGCTGCACATCGAGCAGGCCCGGTGCTCGACGCCGAGGGCATCGACATCGGGGTGGTCACCGGGTGCAGGGATCTCCTGGACCGAGTTCACCTTCACCGGGCAGTCGAACCACGCCGGCACCACGCCCATGAACATGCGCCGCGACGCACCACGCGGCGGCCGCACTCGCGGTGGCGGCGCGATCGCGGCGACGGGGCCGCCGATGGTCGCGACGGTGGGCCGCATCGTTTCAGCCCGAACCTGGTGAACGTGGTCGCCCGTGAGGCGGTGTTCACCGTCGACCTGCGCCACCGACGAAGCCACGCTCGCGGCGGCGGAGCAGGAGCTGCACGCACGTGCGCTCGCGATCGCCGAGGCCGAGGGCGTACTCATCTCGACGCGCCTCCTGGCCCGCTTCGAACCGGTGGCGTTCGCCCCGAGGTCGTCGACCTGGTGGAACGCACCGCTGGGGCACGCGGTCGCAGCACGATGCGACCCGTCGGGCGCGGCCACGACGCGAGATGCTGGCCCGCGGTGTCCCTCGGGCATGATCTTCGTGCCGAGCCGCGACGGCATCAGCCACAACCCGGCGGAGCACACCGACGACGCGCAACTCCTCGCGGGAGCCGAGGTGCTGCTCGAGGTGGTGCTCGCGCTGGCCGAGGAGGGGATCGAGTCGTGAGTCGCCCGTTGCACGTGGTCGCCGCCCAGATGGGCCCGATCGCCAAGGACGAGACGCGCCCGCAGGTCGTGGCGCGCCAGATCGAGAGCGCCGCGCGAGGCCGCGGCCCGCGGTGCCGAACTGGTGGTGTTCCCCGAGCTCGCGCTCACCACGTTCTTCCCGCGGTGGGACCTCGACGACGACGAGCTGCTCACGTACTTCGAGACGGAGATGCCGGGGCCCGAGACGCTCCCGCTGTTCGAGGAGGGCCGCCCGGCTCGGGGTGGGCTTCCACCGGGTACGCGGAGCTCACCCCGACGGCCACCGCTACAACTCCGCCATCGTGGTGGAGCGCGACGGCACGATCGTGCACCGGTACCGCAAGGTGCACCTGCCCGGCCACGAGGAGCCCGAGGGGTGGCGGCCGTTCCAGCACCCGAGCGCAAGCACTTCGAGCCCGGCGACGGCTTCCACGCCGACGCCGGGGTGCTCGGTGGTGTGATCGGTGTCGCCCTCTGCAACGACCGGGCCGGTGGTCGGAGACGTACCGCATCCTCGGCCTGCAGGGCTGTGAGCTGCTGCTCGTCGGTTACAACACGCCGAAGGCTGCACTACCCGCCCGACCTTCGGCCAGGACCACCTGCAGGGATTCCACAACAACCCTCTGCATGGCGGCGGGCGCCTACCAGAACGGCATGTTCGTGGTGGGCGTGGCCAAGGGCGGCGTGGAGGAGGGCGTGGAGCTGCTCGCCGAGAGCCAGATCATTGGGCCGTCGGGCGAGGTGATCGCCAAGGCCGAGACCAACGGTGACGAGCTCGTCCACGCGGAGATCGACCTCGATCTCACCGCCCGCTACAAGCAGACGGTGTTCGACTTCGTGCGCTACCGCCGCCCCGAGATGTACGGCCTGATCACCGCCCCCAAGGCCTAGCGCGTCAGCCGGCGAGGGCGAGGGCGAACTTCACCTGCACGGGGGCGCCGAGGTCGCCGGTGCGGGAGCCGGTGAACACGCCGGAACCGGTGGCGGTGGCGTACTTGCCGGTGCCGCCGATCACGCTCATCGTGGCCTCGAACGTGGTCGCGCCGTCGGTGGCGGCGGTGGCCGCACCCTGCATGCGCGTCGCGAGCACCGAGCCGTCGGCGAAGGTGAACGTGACGAACTCGCCGAACGGGCCGCTGCCGTTCGTGTAGTCGACGGTGCCCTGCAGGTCGACGGCGACGGGCTGGCCGTCGACGGTCGCGGTGCCGACGAGGTCGTTCCAGCCGTAGGTCTTCTCGTTGCTCGCGCCCACGGTGTGGGTGAGCTTGCTCTGTGACTGCAGGTCGGCCGTGACCTCGAGCTGCGTGGCGCCAGTTCCGGTGCCGGCGCCGGTGCCCGCGGGCGTGGCGAGCGGCGCGCCGGTCTGGATGAGCGCGGTGAGGTTCAGCACCACCGCGGTCTTGCCCTTGTTGGCCGCATGGTGGAGGAGCCCCGCGTTCTCCACGAGCACGTCACCCGGCTGCAGCGAGATCGTCTTCGGTGCGCTGACCGTCTCGGGCGAGCCGCCCTTCTTCGTGACGATCGCGGTGCCCTCGTCGAGCGAGTAGGTGAGCGTGCCCTTCACGACTCGCGCGAGCTGCGTGCCCTGGTGGTAGTGCTGCGCGAGCTGCGCGCCGGGCGCGATGCGCACGTCCTGGAGGAGCAGCGTCTGGCCGGGCGCGTTGAGCGGCTGCGCCACCCCGAGGATCACGCGGGTGACGCCGTTCGCCGACACCTTGTCGTCGGTCTTGGGCGCGGGGACCGTGGTGGTCGTCGTCTGGGCGGTGGCGACACCGGCAATGCCGGCCATCAGCGCGAGTGCCGCGATCGGGGCGGCAGCGAGGGTGAACAGACGGCGCGACACGGGGACCTCCGGGGACAACGAGGGAACGGAGAGCCTAGAGTCCGACGCATGACGGATTCGACATCCCTGCTCGACGTGGCCCCCCGCCGTCCGGTCGTCGTGGAAGCGGTGCTCGACGACCCCGGGATCGCGTGGGACCTCGCGTTCGCGAACGGCCCCTACGAGCACGTGCTGATGCTGCCGGAGTTCAAGGCCGCCATGGCGCAGTACGCCTCGGGCGGTGGTGGCGGCATCGGGTCGTCGCAGGGCGACGAGTTCATGACGTCGCCGATCTTCCGCGGCAACTGGGCGAACCAGGAGCAGGTGCTCGTGCCCGGCGCCGACGCGTTCCTGCACAACGAGCGCCTGATCTCGGCCGCGTCGGAGGTGTTCGACGGCGCCGACGTCGTTCGCCCGTTCATCGTGTTCTCCAACCTCACCGCGCCCATGCCGCGCAACCAGAAGCACGTCGACGTGCCCACGTTCCGCGGGGTGGAGCGCTCGCAGTACCCCGCGTGGATCGTGAACGCGATGGCGGCGTCGGGTCTCTTCACGCGCTGGCAGGTGCAGGTCGCGACCGCGGTCGCCTGGTACTACGAAGGCCCGCAAGGTGGCTTCAGCTACTGGCCCGACGGCCCCGACGCGCCGCGCGTCGAGATCGATCCGCCGCCGAACTACGCGGTCGTGGGCGACAACGACTTCATGTACCACCGCGTCGAGGCGGTGGGGAACGTCGACACGAATCCCCAGGTGCCGATCGACTCGCTGCTCGCGTTCGAGGACGACCGGCGCTGGCACATCCGCAAGGACGACCGCCACTTCGGTGACTGGGCCCCCGAGGAGATCCGCATCTCGATCTCCTGGAAGGCGCAGTGCTTCGCCGACGCCGACGCCGCCCGCGTGTTCGACGACCACACCGACGACATCACCTACGAGCGGGTGGTCGAGATGTGGCGCCGACGAGGACGCGCACGGTGTGGCGCTCCCCGACACCGACGACCCCGTGCGCGACCCCGCGTTCGTGAAGGCGGTCACCGACGCATACGGCGCGCTGCTCGGCACGCGCGGCGAGCGCACCAACCGCGCCTGAGACCTACAGCGCGAACCTCGGTGTCGTGAGCGGCAGGTCGAGCGAGCTCACCAGGCCGGGCGCGGCGTCGCACACGTAGGGGATCGCGTTCACGATGCGCATCGTGGTCGCGACCATGCCCTCGGTGCCGGCCGTGTCGGCGAGACCCACCTGGAGGTCGCAACTCATGTTGGGGTTGCCCTCCACGATGATGCGGTAGGTGCCGTCGCGATCCGCGGTGGGCCAGTCGGGCGCGAGGTCGGGGGCCATCCGGTTGACGTGCTCGATCACGATCGCGTCGCGGCCGTCGACCACGCCGATCGTCTCGAACCGCACCGCGCCCACGGTGCCGGCGTCGATCGTGCCCGCCGCCACCTGCAGCTCGCGGGGCGTGGGCAGCACCTCGTAGGTCTCGCGGATCTCGTCGAGCTGCACACCGAGGCGGTCGGCGACCATGCGCACGGGCGGGCCCCACGTGCCCTGCTGCACGCCCGGCATCGACATGATGGGCGTGTGGTCGAGCGGCTTGCCGAAGCCGAACACCTCGCGCATCACGAACTCCACCGGGTAGGTGTCGTAGAGGAAGATCTCCTGTGTGCGCACCGACGTGATGGTGTCGCTCATCGTGAGCAGCGTGAGCACGAACTGGTCGCCGGCGAACCCGGGCTCGATGCCCGAGGCGTAGAGCGTGGACCCGCCCTGCTCGGCGGCGGCGGCGAGCCGGTCGCGGAGGCGCGGGTCGTAGCCCGCGGGGAACACCAGCCCCGCGATCGACACGGTGACCACGTTGATGCCCGCGGCGAGGATGCGCTCGATGTCGGCGGCGGCCGCGACGTCGAGGCCCTCACCCGAGGCCGAGTAGCAGACGCAGTCGGGGGCGAGTGCGAGGAGCTCGTCCATGTCGTTCGTCGCGGTGACGCCGACGGGATCGATGCCCGCGAGCGTGCCGGCGTCGGCGCCGACCTTGTCGGGGCTGTGCACCCACAGGCCGACCAGCTCCATGTCGGGACGGCGGGTGATCGACTGGATCGCCAGTCGTCCCACCCACCCCGTCGACCATCCCACCACTCGGTACGTCATCGTGCCCTCCAGTCCGGGGTCGTGCTCAGCGCGGCTCGAGCGGGAGGCCGAGGCCGACCTGCCCGATCGTGGTCCGCTGGATCTCGTTGGCGCCCACGCTGAGTGCGGGGTGCAGTCGTTCGACCGTCTCGTACGCGAACCAGCCGCCGAGCGGGTCGGGGCCGGGAGCGATGCGCCCGAACCACGTGGGTGCGGTGAGCACGTCGGGGCCGAGCACGCGCGCGCCCAGGCGGGCGACGCGTTGCAGGAGCTCGGTGGCCTTCACCTTGCTCATCGCGCCCTCCACGAACGGCGCCTGCCCGGCGTCCTGGGCGTCGAGCACGCGCCGCGCGACGCACTTCGCGGTGAAGAGCTCGGCGACCGCGCCCGCGAGTTCGTCGCGCACGAGCGAGTCGCGCGTGCCCGTGCACGCGTCGAGCAACGTCTCGACGTTGCGGGTGGCCCAGCCGAGCCACGCAACGCCCGACCGTTCGCCGATGAGTGCGCCGGTGAGCGTGCGCCAGCCCTGGTCGCGCTCGCCGAGCAGCGCCTCGGGCCCCACGCGCGCACTGTCGAAGCGCACGGTGCCGAGGTCCCAGCCGTTGGCGGTGCGCACCCGTTCGCTCGACACGCCCGGGGTGTCCATCGGGAACACGAACATCGACAGTCCCTTGCGCCCCGTCGATTCGGCGTCGCTGCGGGCGACGGTGCAGCACCAGTCGGCCTTGTGGGCGCCGGTCACGAGCACCTTCTCGCCGGTGAGGACGAACGCGTCGCCGTCGGGCGCCGCGACGGTGGCCACCGGTGAGGTCGCTGCCCGCCTGCGCCTCGGTGGCGCGCGATGCACCTGTTGATCTCGCCCGCGATGGCGGGCCGGATGATGCGGTCGAGCTGCTCGGGCGTGCCGAACGTGAGCACGGTGGGCCCGAGGAAGTGCGCGGCGGTGTCGATGAGCGGACCGTCGTGGTACGCCGACTCGTAGCTCACGACGACCGTCCCAACTCGGCATTGCCGCTGCCACCGAGCCTCCTCCTCGGGGAGGCTGATGCCGAGGAAGCCCGCGGCGCCGGCGAGGTGGCGCAGCACCGCGCGCCGAACTCGGCGTCGAGGCCGGTGAGGTCGCGGCTGCGGTGGCCGACGGTGCGAGCCGGGTCCATCTCCTCGCGCAGAACGCGGCACGCGCCCGAACTCGTCGTGCTCCGGAGCGAAGAGCGGGTCGCGCACCTGGCGCCCGCGGTGGGGAGGCCGAGGCCGCTGGGCGACGAGGTTGGCGCTGATCTCGCCCGGTGCCGCCGTGGCGACCGGCGCAAGAACTGGCAGAAGTACTCGAACACGCGAGCGCGGTCGTCGTGCGGGTCGCCCCTGCTCCAGGCTTCCTCGGGCCCGGCGAGGTCCATGAACACGTTGGCGGCGCGGGTGACGGCTCCTGGTGGCGAACAGCTTCACGTGCGCGCCTTCGGTGCCGGGGAGCCGCCCTGAGCCGGAGACCCACGCAGAGCCTGGCGAGGAGGTGGTCGGCCGACCTCGACGTCGACCGCGAGTTTCGCCAGCGCCTCGTTTCACGGGTTGCTCGACGAGTGGGCGGCCGTCGGCGTCGAGGGTGTCACGCGCGTACGCCTCGGCGTTCACGAGGAGGCGCTCCGCGTCGCGCACGCCGCCGGCCACGCCCCGTTCGTAGGACAGCGCGACCAGCATCACCTGCCAGCCCTTCGTTCACCTCGCCCGCCGACGCCACTCGTCGCTCACGTACACGTCGTCGTAGAAGGTGGCGTTGGTGCGCTGTTCGACAACGTGTACACGGGCTGGACTTCCACGCCCTCGGTGTCGAGCGGCACGAGGAAGAAGGTGAGGCCCTTGTGCTGGGGACGTCGGGGTCGGTGCGCGGAGCATCAGCACCACGGTGGCCTCCTCGGCCACGGAGGTGAACATCTTGGCGCCGTTGATGCGCCAGCCGTCGCCGTCATAGTGGGCCACGGTGCGCGCTGCGGCGACGTCGGAGCCGGAGTCGGGCCTGGTGTAGCCGGCTGCCACCGCGCCGCCCGACAGCAGGCGCAGGCAACTGTCGCCAGCACGTCGGCGCAACGGCCTGGCGCCGGCGGCGAGGACGGTCGCGCCGCCGAGGTCGCGATCGGCGAGGAGTACGGCGAGGTTGGGCGTGGCGACGCTCCTCGAGCCTCGCCGGCGGCGGCACGAGACGGTCGTCGAGGGCGAGGACGACATCGGCGACCGCGCCTGCGGCGCGCCAGCCGGACGACGCCGTCGACCGCGGGCTGCAACGCCAGGGTGGCGATCGGTGCCCTCCACCAGGTCGGGGAGAGGGCGCCGGCGCGGGCCAGGAGCCGGGTGGCGACGGCGTGCTCGACCACCGAGCCGGGTCACGGGCGCCGAGCGCTCCACCGCCAGGGCGAGGTCGAGGAGAGGGTTGCCTCCGCCGCCGGCCTCGGGAGCAGCGCGACGGGCGCGCCTACGGTCATCGAGCTGTTCCAGACCTTGGCGTCGAACCCGCCCAGCCCTGGCAGGCCCGCGGGTGGGGCCCAGCGGTCGGCCAGGGCGCCGAACACCTCGACGATCGACTGCTGCTCGTCGGTGTTCGAGGTCCACCGCACTCGTCGTGGCGGCGACGCCGGGGAGACGGTGCCGCGGGTGGATTGCAGATCGTATACAACTACCTCCCATGCTCGACCTGCCCGCACCTGGCCCCCCACGCCGTCGCCCGCCGCGAGGAGACCGACACGGTTGCCCTCCAGCCCGTCGGGACACGCCGATCACCTACGCCGGCTCCACGCCGACGCGCCCACTGGGCCTCGGCGTTCGAAGCGCCCGGCGGGACGGCGGCCACCACGTCGCGACGATGCTCCCAACCGGCCCGACGTCACCGCACGATGCCGGACTCGGCTGGCCAGGCGGTCGAGGTGCCGCTCAACCCCGCGCCCACCGGCCGGATCCTCGCCTACTGCTGGCCCACGCCGACGTCACCGTGGTGGTCGTCGCTCTCGAGTTCCTCGACGCGGTCGTCGACGTCGCCGACGACCTGCCCGACCTGCACACCGTCGTGGTGCTGGGCGAGGCCGAGGCGCCGCGCGGCCTGCGCCCGCGGGTGGTGTCGCGCGCCGAGCCTCGACGGTGCCGACGTCGAGGCGGTGGCGTCGGCCGAGACGGTGTCGTTCACCGGGCCCGGAGTACCGCGACATCCACTCGCTGATGTTCACCTCGGGCACCACGGGCCCCTCGAAGGCGGTCATCACGCCGTGGGCGCTGATGTACCAGTTCTGGTCGTGGGTGCCGGGTGGCGGCGCGCAGCCGGGCGACGGCCTCTACGTGTCGATGGGGACGTTCCACAACTCGGGCCGCGGTGCGTTCAACTACGCGATGTCGGCGGGCGCGCGCTTCGTGTTCCGCGAGAAGTTCAGCGCCACCGCGTTCTGGGACGACGTGCGCGAGCACGACATCCGCATCGCCGGCCTCGTCGGTCCGATGACCGCGGTGCTCTACAGCGCGCCGCCGCGTGACGACGACGCCGACAACCCGCTCGAGTACATCCTGCTGGGCCCGATGATCCCCGAGATGGACGACTTCGAGCGTCGCTTCGGCGTGCAGGTCGTCACCGGCTACGGGCAGACGGAGTCCGGGATGGCGGTCACGACCGACGTCGACCACGGGCCGCCCGCCAACTGCGGCCGCGTGCGCGACGCGTACCCGTGGCCCGAGGTGCGGGTGGTGAACGAGTGGGACGAACCCCTCGGCCCCGGCGAGATCGGCGAGTTGGTCGTGCGCACGCGCGAGCCGTGGTCGATCAACATGGGGTACTACAAGATGCCCGAGGCGACGGTCGAGGCGTGGCGCAACGGCTGGTTCCACACCGGTGACGCGTTCCGCTACGACGACGACGGCTGGTTCTACTTCGTCGACCGCATGCGTGACGCGATCCGCCGGCGGGGCGAGAACATCTCGTCGTTCGAGGTGGAGACGATGGCGTCGGAGTACGACGGCGTCGTCGAGTGCGCGGCGATCGGCGTGCCCGCGGAGATGGGCGAGGACGAGGTGCTGGTCGCGGTGATCGTCACCGATCCGGAGGCGTTCGATCCCGCGGGGTTCGTGGAGTTCCTCGACTCCCGCATGCCGAAGTTCATGGTGCCGCGCTACGTGCGGATGCTCGACGACCTGCCGCGCACCGAGGCGTCGATGCGCGTGCGCAAGCACGAGCTCCGGGCCCAGGGCATCGCCCCCGACACCTGGGACCGCCTCGCCTGACCCTTCATGCGTCAATCGGTGCGGATATGTCGACTTGATCGACGCATGAACGGGGGTTGGTGAGAAGTGCGTGACGACGCGGCGGGGCGATCGTTGCTGCAGAGGTGGAAACCGACGACCAAGCAGTCGCCCGCCTGGCGGCCCGTCAGCACGGGATCGTCGCAATGCGGCAGGCCGTGTCCGCGGGCATGACCCCGGCGGCCGTCCGTCATCGGGTGAACACCCGTCGCCTTCTGCCGTTGTATCCCTCCGTCTACCGGGTTGCCGGGTCACCCGTGACGTGGCGGAGCAATGTGCTCGCGGCGTGCCTGGCAGCTCCGGGGCCGGGCGTTGCGTCGCACCGGTCCGCTGCTCGGTTGTGGGATCTCCCCGGCGGATCCGAGCGAACGATCGAGATCACGTGCCGACGATGGCGGCGGACACAGCTCACGGCGCTCGTGGTGCACGAGACCCTCTCGCTCGATGCGCTCGATGTGACGGTCCGGGACTCCATTCCGTGCATGACGGTGGAGCGGACGCTGTTGTCGCTCGGTGCTGCATCACCCGCGTCGGTGGAGCTGGCACTCGACGCGGCGCTCCGACGGCACCTCACCTCTGTCGCCGCACTGCGCTCGCTGTTGGACCGGCTCGGCGTCAAGGGGCGTCCCGGCGCCGGAGTCCTCCGGCAGGTGCTCGACCGTCATGGAGGGGAGGAGGCGGTCACCGAGAGCGTCATGGAGACCAGGCTGAAGCAGTTGCTCCGCCGTCACCGGCTCCCGATGCCGAGGTTCCAGTACGAGGTGCGTTCGGGAGACCGGTTCGTCGCACGTGTCGACGCCGCGTACCCCGATCAGAAGGTCGCGATCGAGTACGACAGTTACGAGCACCACACCGGCCACAAGGCGCACGTCAGGGACAGCCGCCGTCGGAATGCCCTGGTCGGACTGGGCTGGTCGGTGATCTCCGTCACGGCTGCCGACATCAAGAGCGGCGGCGACCACGTCGTAGCGATGATCCGCGCCGCCCGCTCCCTTCATGCGTCAATCGGTCCGGATATGTCGACCTGATTGACGCATGAAGGATTCAGTCGCGGGCTTCGAGGAGGCGGCGGAAGACTTCGCCCTCGCGGGCGCGGGCGGCGCGCACGGCGTCGAGACGACCGGCGAGCATGAGCTGCTTGGTGGCGACGAGCGATGCGACGGGCATCGCCGCGATGTGGCGCGCCTCGACGAGCGTCTCGTCGAGCAGGGTGTCGGGCTCGCACACCTTCCACGCGAGACCGAGGTCGAGCGCCTCCTGCGCGTCGAGCCACGCGGCGGAGAGGAAGAGATGCGCGGTGGCCTGCCACCCGATGCGCAGGGGGAGCGCGACGCTGCTGCCCGCCTCGGGCGACAGCCCCATGGAGGCGAAGGGCGCGCGCAGCCGGGCGGTGCGTGACACGAAGACGAGGTCGCAGTGGGCGAGCATCGTGAGGCCGATGCCCACCGCGACGCCGTTCACCGCGGCGATCAACGGCTTGGGGAACGACTCGAGCGTGGCGAGGAACGCGTCGAACGCGACCTTGCTCTTGAGTCGTTCGTCGGGATCGCCCATGGCCTTCACGTCGGCCCCCGCCGTGTAGGCGTCGCCGGCACCGGTGAGGACCACGGCACCGATGGCGTCGTCGTGGCTCGCGTCGTGCAGCGCCCGGTGTGCGCCCTCCCACATCGAGCGGTCGAACGCGTTCTTCGCCTCGGGTCGGTTGAAGGTGACGAGCCGGACGTGCTCGTGGTCGTCGACGAGGACGGTGGGAGAGGAAGCGTCGCTCATGGGCTGCTCGATTCAGTTGACGAAGAACACCGCGACGACCAGCACGAGGATGAGGAGCCCGCCGAGCACGCCCAGCCTCGCCGGGTCGACCTGCCGCACCCCGTCCGCCCCGCGCGAGCACACCGGCGCGAGATACCAAGGAGCACTGTGGGAGCGCTGCGCCGGGGACGGCGCAGCCCGTCCGGCCTCGGAGCGCCCAGAGGGCGCCGGAAGAGGAGGCGCAGCCCGTCCGGCCTCTGGGCGAGCGGATCGAGCCAAGGTTGGAAGTGCCCCGGCGGCGTCGAGCGGGCGCTGGCCGCGCACGATGCGGGTGAGCGAGTCGGGGGTCCAGCCGAGCGCGGTGCTCGCGGCGACGGCGTGCTCCTTGTGGAAGCCGCTGGGGCGGGTGCCGGCCTCGAGGGTGCGCCACGACGCGGCGGGCACGCCGACGTGCGCGGCGAGGTCGTCGACGGAGTACCCGAGCTGCTCGCGCCGGTAGCGGACGGCGAGCGCGACGAGATCCCAGCGGGGGCCGTCGGTCATCGTTACAGGTCGGTCCAGCCCTCGTGGCGGTCGGACCGGGCGGGCTGACGACCGATCTTCATCGGCGACAGCGGCGAGTCGACCACGAGGAAGCGGTGCCACTTCTCGCTGAGCTCGTAGGTGCGCTTGCGCCACTTGCGCAGCGCGCTCTCCATGCGTTCGGCCTTCTCCGTCTCGGCCCAGCTCTCCCACGTGGGGATCGCCCAGTGCAGGAAGCACTCGGACTCGTTGACCATCGCGGTCTCCCACGCGCCGCAGAGCGTCCAGCCGAACTCCTCGTACACGGGGACGGCTTCGTCACGCACGATCTCGAGGAAGTCGCGCGCGGTGCCCATGGGCACGTGGATCTGCTCGTGCGCGTAGGTCTCGCCCTTCACGCCGGCGTCGATGAGCTCGGTGATGGTGGGTGACCACGGTGCGGGCACGAGCACGCGGTCGTCGCCGTGGCGGCGGTAGTTGGACGCCTCGGCCCACCACTTCTGGAGCTTGGGGTCCTGCATCCCCGCGCCGCTGCACTCGAAGCGGAACGACGTGGCGATGTGGTCGAAGCCGGGCTCCTCCCACAGGTTCAGCACCTCGGGCCACCCGCGCGTGGTGCCGAGGATGCCCCATACGCCGAAGCACAGCTGCTTGCGGTCCTCCTGTGCCATGGGGCTGAAGTTCGCCGTCATGTGGTGCATGTAGTTGGCGCGGTTGTGCCCGATGATGTCGATGATCTCGTGGATGTAGACGTTCTCGTTCACGCCGTACTCCTTAGCACGCCCGGCCGGAACCGGGCCGATGGGTGCCCGGCTGCCGGTACGCTCTGGCGGTGACCACCGAAGAAGAACGCATCGCCCTGTTCCTCGACTACGAGAACCTGGCGATCGGGGCCCGTGAGTCGCTCGGAGCGGGGGTCTTCGACTTCCGGCCCATCGCCGACGCGCTGGCGGAGCGGGGCCGGGTGGTGGTGCGCAAGGCCTACGCCGACTGGTCGTACTTCGCCGACGACCGGCGCATGCTCACCCGCCACCAGGTGGAGCTCATCGAGATCCCCCAGCGGATGGGCGCGGTGCGCAAGAACGCGGCCGACATCAAGATGGCGGTCGACGCGATCGAGCTGTCGTTCGAGCGCGACTACATCACCACCTTCGTGCTCGGCACCGGCGACAGCGACTTCACGCCGCTCGTGCACAAGCTCCGCGAGCTGAACAAGCGGGTGATCGGCATCGGGGTCGAGGCGTCCACCTCGGCGCTGCTGCCGGCGGCCTGCGACGAGTTCCTGTTCTACGAGCGGCTCGAGGGTGTCGACGTCCCCGAGAAGCCGAAGAAGCGAACGCGGAGCGCGAAGGCGAAGCCCGACACCCAGGAAGTGGAGGCCGATGCCTCCGCCCGCGAGGAGGTCGACCTCGCGGTGCTCGTGGCGCAGACGCTGGGTGGTCTCGAGCGCAACGCGAGCGGGCCGGTCCTGGCGTCGTCGTTGAAGCGGGCGATCCTCCGCAAGGACCCCACCTTCGCGGAGTCCGACCACGGCTTCCGGAACTGGGGCGAGGTGGTGCGCCACCTCGCCGACCGCGGCGTGCTCACGGTGCACCAGGGTGCGGCCCAGGGCGACCCCGAGGTCACGCTCGCCGCGCAGGGCTCCGACGAGGACGCCGCGTTCGCACTGTTGCGCGACACCGTCGAGCGCCTCGGCAAGAAGGGTGCGGTGCACCTGTCGGGGCTGAAGACGCAGCTGCGGCGCACCCAGGCGGACTTCTCGGAGAAGAAGTTCGGGTACGGCGGCTTCCTGCAGTTCTGCAAGGCGGCGCGGGCACGTGGGGTCATCGAGATGGAGTTCGACGACGCGGCGGAGGACTACGTCGTCACCGTCGGAGCGCCCGCGGGCACATGACGTCGCTGCCCGTCACGCGCGCCGACGTCGATGCCGCGGCGGCGGCGCTCGCGGGCGAGCTGTGGGTGACGCCGAGCTCGGTGTCGGAGCGGTTGTCGCAGACCACCGGTGCGCGTGTGGTGGTGAAGCTCGAGAACCTGCACGCGACCGGCTCCTTCAAGGAGCGCGGCGCGCTCAACAAGCTCCTGCGGTTGAGCGACGACGAGCGCGCCCGCGGCGTGGTCGCGAACTCCGCCGGCAACCACGGCCAGGCGCTGGCCCACCACGGCTCCCGGCTCGGGGTGCCGGTCACGATCGTGATGCCCGCGGCCACACCCACGGTGAAGGTGGAGCGCACGCGCGAGCTCGGCGCGACCGTCGTGCTCGTCGACGGCGGGGTGGAGGCGGCGCAGGTGCGCGCCCACGAGATCGCCGACGCCGAGGACCGCGTGTTCGTGCACCCGTTCGACGACCCGGTGGTGATCGCCGGGCAGGGCACGGTCGCGCTCGAGCTGGTGCGAGACTTCCCCGACCTCGATGCAGTCATCGTGCCGGTCGGTGGCGGCGGGTTGCTCGCAGGGATGGCGGTGGCGCTGCGGGCCGACCATGCCGGCGTCGAGCTGGTCGGCGTGCAGACGGAGCGCTACCCGTCGATGGTCGCCGCGCTCTCGGGCGAGGCGCTGCCGTGCGGCGGTTCCACCATCGCCGAGGGCATCGCAGTCACCCACGCGGGCGTCAACAGCACCGCGATCATCCGCGAGCTCGCCGATGACGTCGTCACCGTGAGCGAGTCGGCGATCGAGGAGGCGTGCAACCTCCTGTTGTTCGAGGAGAAGACCGTCACCGAGGGGGCCGGCGCCGCGCCCCTCGCAGTGCTGCTCGAGCACCCCGAGCGGTTCGCGGGTCGCACGGTGGGCCTCGTGTTGAGCGGCGGCAACGTCGACCCGCGCATCCTGTCGCAGGTGGTGCTCCGCGGCCTCGTGCGGGAGGGTCTGCTCGTCACCCTCGAACTCGTGCTGCCCGACGCGCCCGGCACGCTGGCAGCGGTGGCCACCGTGATCGGCGCGAGCGGGGCGAACATCGTGGAGGTGTCGCACCACCGCCTCTTCGACGACGTCGCGATCAAGTCGGCGGTGCTCGACCTCGCGGTGGAGACGCGCGGGCGTGGTCACGTCGACGACATCGTCGCCGCGCTGCGCGACGCGGGGTACGCGGTGCACGTGCGCGGCTCGCAGCTCCCGGAGCGCGGTTCGCTCTGACGTGTGACAAGCTGCGCCGATGCGCATCGGCTTGTTCATCAGTGAGGTGAGCGGCGCCCAGACCACGGTCGACGGCCTGCTCGAAGCGGCACGTGAAGCGGAGGCCCTGGGCTTCCACTCGGGTTGGGTGCCCCACATCCCGTGGAGCCTCGACGGCCTCACCGCCCTCGCCCTCGCGGGCCAGGTCACCGAGCGCATCGAGCTGGGCACCGCGGTGATGCCCACCTACACCCGTCACCCCATGGCGATGGCGCAGCAGGCACTCTCCGCCCAGGCCGCGGCCAACGGCCGGGTGGTGCTCGGCATCGGGCCGTCGCACCAGAGCGTGATCGAGAACCTCTACGGGATGAGCTACACGAAGCCGGCCGCGCACACGCGCGAGTACGTCGAGGTGCTGCGCAAGGCGTTCGAGTGCACGGGCATGCTCGAGTACCACGGCGAGTTCTTCGACTTCACGTCGCCGTTCATCGTGCCGGGCGCGACGCCCGCACCGATCATGGTGGCCGCGCTGGCGCCGCTCATGTTGAAGATGGCGGGCGAGATCTCCGACGGCACCATCACCTACTGGGCCAACGAGCGCGCGCTGGAGGAGCACATCGTCCCCCGCATCTCGGAGGCCGCCGCCAACGTCGGGCGGGAGACGCCGCGCATCGTGTGCGGCCTGCCGATCGGCGTGTGCGACGACGGCGACGTCGGTCGCGAGCAGGCGGCGCGCATCTTCGAGGCCTACACCGCGATCCCCACGTACCAGCGCGTGCTCGCGCGCGGGGGCGAGGGCACGTCGCCCGCCGACGTCGCCGCGATCGGCACCGAGGAGGAGGTGGCGACGCGCCTGCAGGCCTACGCGGCGACCGGCCCCACCGACCTCATGGCCGCCGTCCTCGGCCTCGGCGCCGACACGGAGGAGCGCGAGCGCAACCGGCGCCGCACCCTCGATCTCCTCGCCTCCCTCTAGGGAGCCGCGTTCTCCTCGGCGACGATGGCGGCGGCGCGCATGGCGGTGGTGCCCATCTGGGCGGCGCGGGGCCAGCCGGTGACGAACGCGCAGTGGTGGATCAGCTCGGAGAGCTCGTCGTAGGTGAGATCGCCGGTGCGCAGCGCGCCCTGGGTGTGGGCCTCGGCCGCGGTCATCGACGCGCTGGCGACCACGCACGACACGGTGACGATCCGCCGCTCCTTCTTGGTGAGCACGCCACGCGGCCACACCTCGGAGAACACGGCGTCGAAGGTGCCGGCGACCGACAGGTCGGCGACACCCCGCGGTGCGGGCACGCCCACCACGGCGGTGAACTGCTCGGCGGCGACGTCCTCCCGGGCCGCGGGCGACTCCCAGGAGCGCGGCTCGGTGTCGAGCGCGTCGCTGGGGGAGAGCCCCAGTTCCTCGGCGACCTCCCACACCGCGCCGTCGAGCTGCTGCGCCCGCGGGAACCCGCAGTAGTACGCGGCGTGGTGGGTGGCCTCGAGCAACTGGTCGACGGTGAGGTCGCCGCTGCGCAGCGCGCCGTACACGTAGGGGCGCACGGTGCTGGGCACGCCGATCGCGGTGTGGGCGGCGATCGCGATCCAGCGTCGTTCCACCCGAGTGAGCCCGCCGCGGTTCCACAGCTCGGCGAACTCCTGGTCGAGGCGACCGTTGCGCCACAGGGGGCTCGGGCGCGTCGGCGGCTCGGTCTGCATGACCTCCCGCCAGGTCGCCTCGCCGAGTGCCCGTCGTGCAGCGCCGTCCACGGTTCCCCCAGATGGTGGTCGATCGGTCGCTGATACTGTCACGGCGCTCGCCCACACGCCCGAGGGGGACGGATGACCGACAGCACGACGGACAAGGTGCGGCTCGAATACGACGGCAACATCGCCGTCATCACCAACGCGAACGTCGAGAAGCACAACGCGTTCGACGACGCGATGGACCTGCGCCTGTTCGAGATCCTCGGCGAGCTGAAGGAGAACACCGACGTCCGCGCCGTGGTGTGGCGCGGCGAGGGTAAGTCGTTCTCGTCGGGCCGCGACGTCGCCGCCATCGGCGGTCACCAGGTGGAGCTCACCCACCACGAGCTCATGAGCCGCGGTCACAAGGGCATCCTCCAGATCTTCGACATCGAGGCCCCGATTCTCGTGGCGATGCAGGGCTGGTCGATCGGCGCGTCGTTCCAGCGGGCGCTGCTGTGCGACATCCGCGTCGCCGCCGAGGGCGCCCGCTTCATGCTGCCCGAGGTCACCCACGGCGTGATCCCCGACACCGGTGGCATCGGCCGCCTCTACGAGATCTGCGGCCACGGTGTGGTCACCGACATGGTGCTCACCGGCCGTCCCATGGGTGCCGACGAGGCCTACGCGCACGGTGTGGTGTCGCGGGTGGTGCCGGTCGAACAGCTCGACGAGACCGTCTTCGAGATGGCCCGCAAGATCGCGGGCTCACCGGCGGTCACGGTGAAGATGGCGCGCCGCGTGATCAAGCACCTCTCCGAGCCCGATGTGCGTTCGTCCATGGCCGAGGAGCTCATCGCGCAGACGTTCATCTCCCGGTCCGACGACATGGCCGAGTTCCGGGCCGCCCGCGCCGAGGAGCGCGAGCCCCGCTACACCGGCAGCTGACCCCTTCCCGCCGCACTTCCCACTCCCGACAGGAGCTCACCCGATGCCGACCGACCAGTTCCCCGGCCTGCCCGCCCCGCCCGCCGTCGGCGCCTCCGCGCTGCCCGCCGGCACCTACGACGGCACGGTGGTGTTCGTCACCGGCGCAGGCACCGGCCTCGGGAAGGCGATCGCGTCGGAGTACGCGCGGCTCGGGGCGAAGATCGTGATCGCGTCGCGCAAGCCCGAGCACCTCGAGGCCGGCCAGGAGGCGATCGCGGCGATCGGGGGCGACGTGCTCACCGTCGCGTGCGACATCCGAGACCCCGAGAGCATCGCCGCCGCGTTCGACGCCGCCGAGGCGCAGTTCAGCCTGCCCGAGATCCTGGTCAACAACGCGGCCGCGAACTTCCCGGTACCGGCCGAGGACATGTCGCCCAACGCGTGGCGCACCGTCGTCGACATCACGCTCAATGGCACCTTCTTCTGCGCCCGCGAGTTCGGTCGCCGTCACCTCGCGGCGGGCACGCCCGGCTCCATCGTGAACGTGGGCGCGTCGTACGCCTGGACGGGTGGCCCCGGCTTCGCGCACTCCGCCGCCGCGAAGGCGGGCGTGAAGAACATGGTGGAGACGCTCGCGGTCGAGTGGGGCCCGTACGGCATCCAGGTGAACGGCCTCGTGCCCGGCCTCTTCCCGCACGACGACATGACGGCCGACATCAAGGGCAACTTGTCGCGCACGCACGAGAAGGACATCGTGCAGCCCGCGCTGCGCGTCGGCCAGGTGCAGGAGCTGGGCTGGGCCGCGACGTTCCTCACGTCGCCGTACGCCCGCTTCATCTCCGGGCACACGCTGGTGGTCGACGGCGCCAACTGGCAGCGCCGGTCGCTCACCAACCCGCCGGTCGTCACCGTGCGCGAGCAGATGGGGAAGGGGCCGTTCGAGGCCTGATGATCGACGCGCACGTGCACGTGGTCGCGGGCGATCGCGACCGCTATCCGGTGGCGCCGCCCGGCGTGGGCTCGCGCTGGTTCGACGAGCATCCGGCCGACGCCGACGGCTTCGCCGAGGTGAGTGGTCCCGAAGGCGTCGAGCGCGCCGTGCTGGTACAGGCGTACGGCGCGTACGGCACCGACAACTCGTACGTGCTCGACGCCGCCGACGCCGCGTCCGACCGGTTCGCCTCCGTGGTGGTGCTGGCGAGCGACGATCCCGCGCTCGACGCGCGGCTCGACGAGTGCGTGGCGCGCCCGTCGTTCCGCGGGGTGCGCGTGTTCGCCATCGGTGACCCTGCCCCCAATCCGCTCGACCACCCCGGCACGCGCGCGATCTTCGCGGCAGCGCGCGAGCGCGGCTTCCCGCTCGTGGCCGCGACTCTGCCCGACGGACTCGACCCGTTGCGCGCGCTGCTGCGCGACTTCCCCGACGTGCCGGTAGCGCTCGACCACTGCGGGTTCGCGCCCGCGCCGGTGCTGCGCCCGCTCGCCGCGCACGACAACCTGCACCTCAAGGTCACCGCGCACGTGCTGGAGGAGGCAATCGATCCCCGGCTCGTCGTCGAGGAGCTGGTCGCCAGCTTCGGCGCCGCGCGTCTCGCCTGGGGCTCCGACTTCCCGCAGGTCGACGACCACACCTATGGCGAGCTCGTCGCCCTCGGCGCCAGCGCGTGTGACGGCCTCACCGACACCGACCGCGAGCGCGTGCTCGCCGGCACCGCGGAGGCACTCTGGTGGTAGCGGCGAACCGGCCCCGCGTCGTGATCGCCGGCCTGGGCGACACCGGCATGCTCATCGCCCTGCGGCTCACGAAGGTCGCCGACGTCGTCGGCATCTCCACCCGCCCGGCGCTCGTGAGCGGCCAGGAGCTCGGCACCCGGCTCGTCGACCCGCCGCGCTGGCACCGCACCTACGTGGTGCCGCACCGGCGCTTCCGTCGGCTCGACCAGGTGCAGACGATCCACGGCCGCATCACCGCCAGCGACCTCGACGCGCGCACCGTCACCGTGGAGCGCGCCGACGGCACGACCACCGTCGAGCCCTACGACGTGCTCGTGATCGCCACTGGCACCAGCAACGGCTTCTGGCGCCACGACCGGGTGGAGGGTGCCGACGACGCGCAGGCACTGACCGTCGATGCGTCCACGCAACTCGCCGCGGCCGGCACCATCGCGGTGATCGGTGGCGGTGCGACCGGCGTGAGCGTGGCCGACAACCTCGCGCGCGCCGGCACCGCGCAGGTGCACCTGTTCCACAGCGGCGAGCAGCCGCTGCCCGGCTACCACCCGCGCGCCCGCGAGTGGATCGTGCGCCAGCTCGCCGACGACGGCGTCACGCTCCACCCGGAGCACCGCGCGGTGATGCCCGACGGCTTCGCGGGCGAACGCATGACCACCGAGCCGGTGGAGTGGTCCACCGGCCAGGCGCCGTTCACCGCCGACGTCGTGTTCTGGGCCGTCGGCGGTGGCCGTCCGCACAGCGCGTTCCTCCCGGCCGCCGTCCTCGACGACGACGGCTTCGTGCGGGTCGACGACCACCTGCAGGTGCCGGGGCACCCCGAGGTGTTCGCGATCGGCGACGTCGCCGCCACCGACCCCCACCGCAGCTCCGCCCGGAACTGGGGCTGGAAGGTCGTGGTCACCAACGTGCGGGCCCAGTTGGGTCACGGCAAGGCGAAGCGGTTCCAGGCGCCTGAGTACCGGTGGGGCTCGGTGCTCGGCGTGCAGGACGACGGCATGGTCCTCGTGCAGCCGAACGGCAAGCGCACCCGGGTTCCCCGATGGATCGCGCAACGTCTCCTCGTCGGCGCCTTCGTCGACCGCTACCTCTACCGGGGGCTGCGTCCCTGAGTCCGCCCTCATCGGGCGCTCACAGCCTTCTCATCGGCACGGGTGCACCCTCGGTGCATGACCTCCGCACTTGCTCCCCTCCAAGGTCGCGCTGAGCCGTCGGGTGATCCGGCGAACCTGTCGACCCTCGTCGTCCTCCCCACCTACGACGAGCGCGAGAACATCGAGACGGTGCTGCGCCGCATCCGGTTCGTCGTGCCGGCCGCGCACGTCCTCGTCGTCGACGACGGCAGTCCCGACGGCACTGCCGAGATCGCCGAGGACGTGGCGCGCGATCTCCGGGGCATCTCGGTGCTGCGCCGGCCGCGCCCCACGGGGTTGGGCAATGCGTACCGCGCCGGGTTCCGGTGGGGGCTCGACCGTGGATACGGCGTGCTCGTGGAGATGGACGCCGACCTCTCACACGACCCGTTGGTGCTCCCGGAGCTGTTGCACGCGGTGAGCACCGGCGCCGACCTCGCCATCGGCTCGCGCTACACCGAGGGCGGCGCCACGTTGGACTGGCCCTGGTTGCGCCGCATGATCTCGCGCAACGGCTGCCGCTACGCGCAGGTGATGCTCCGCCTCCCCGCGCGTGACGCGACCTCCGGGTTCCGTGCCTACCGCGCCGCCACCCTCGAGGCGATCGACCTCGACCGGGTGCAGGCGAGCGGCTACGGCTTCCAGGTGGAGATGACGTACCGCGCGGCGCGCAACGGCGCCCGCATCACCGAGGTGCCGATCGAGTTCCGTGACCGGGTGGCCGGCACCTCGAAGATGTCGACGCGCATCGTGATCGAAGCGTTCCTGCTCGTGACGCGTTGGGGTGTGGCGGACCGGTGGAAGCGCTCGCGCTCCCGCGGCTGACCGCGACGGGTCATGCGCCGTCGCGCGCGGCGGCGATGGCCGCGACGACGACCGCGCTCCTCCTCGCGGGCTTCGCGATCCAGATGGCCGTCTACGCGCACGGTGGGCACACCGCGATCTCCGACCTACCGCGCGTGTACCTGCACCGCGGCATGGGCACCGGTGTCGTGCCCTACGTGGACCGGGTCCTGGAGTACCCCGTGGGCGCCGGGCTGCTGATGTTCGTCGCCGCGCAGGTTGCACCGTCGGCACTCGGGGTGTTTGCGGTCACCGCGCTCGGGGCGGCCGCGTTGTGTGTCGCGATCACGGTCGCGCTCGAACGCCACGACGGTGTGCGCGCCTGGCGCTGGGCGATCGGCGTGCCGGTGATGCTCTACGCGTTCCAGAACTGGGACGTGTACGCGGTCGCGCTGCTGCTCGGCGGCCTCTTCCTGTTCGAACGCCGACGCGACACCACCGCCGGGGTCGCTCGGCCTCGGTGCCGCGGTGAAGCTGTTCCCCGCGGTGGCGGTGCCGCCGCTCGCCGCGCCCGGTGGCAGCAGGGTGACCGCCGTGGCGCGATCCGTCTCGTCGCGAGCGCGGGCGCAGTGCTGCTCGTGCTCAACCTGCCCTTCGCGTTCGCCAACTTCGGCGGGTGGCGCTGGGCGTTCACCTTCCAGGGGGCTCGCCAGGCGACGTGGGGGAGCGCGGAGTTCTACGTGCTGCGACTCGTCGGCGCGTCGGTGCACGGCGCGACCGGGTCGTCGCTCGCCAACACGGCCTCGTTCGTGGTGATGGGCGTGGGGCTCGCCACCATCACGCTGCTCGCCCTGCGCCGGCCGGTCACTGCGGTGGGCGTCGCGGGTGCGGCAGTGGCGGTCTTCCTGCTCACCAACAAGGTGTTCTCGCCCACCTACGACCTGTGGCTGCTCGCGTTCTTCGTGCTGCTCCCGGTGTCACACCGGTTGTGGGTCGCGTTCTGCGCGGTCGATGCCGCGGTGTTCGTCACCGTCTACGGCCACTTCCACTGGGGCGTGAGCAGCCACGTGGTGCACCTCGTGCTGCCCGCGTTGGTCGCGGTGCGCACCTGCGTGCTCGTCGCCTTCACCGCGACGGCGCTGCGGACCCGGGCGACCGACCCTCAGTCGGTGAAGAAGCCTCCGTCGGGGTGGATGAGCTCGCCGGTGAAGTACGACGCGTCGTCGGACGCGAGGAAGGCCACCGCACTGGCGATCTCCGAGGGCTGACCCATCCGACCCATCGGGATCGACTGCATGACCATCTCCTCGATGCCGAGGTCCTTGATGACCTTCGTCATGTTGGTGTCGATGAAGCCAGGGCCCACCGAGTTGACCCGGATGCCCTCCGACGCGAGCGCGCTCGAGGCCTGCTTCGTGAGCATCCACACGCCGGCCTTCGACACGCCGTAGGCGGGCGGCCCCGCCTCGGGGTGCTTCGCCGCGATCGAGGCGATGGTCACGATCGAGCCGCCCCGTCCCTGCGCCACCATCTGGCGGCCCGCGCTGCGGATGGCGAGCAGCGTGCCGGTGAGGTTGATGTCGATGACGCTCGCCCACTCCTCGAGGTCGCAGTCGACGATGCCGGCGGCGCCGCCGCGCCCGGCCTCCATCATCGTCTTCGCCGCGCCGGGGTCGCCGCTCACGTAGTTCTTCCACGCGACGCCGGCGGCGGTCACGAGGATGTCGACACCACCGAACACCTCCACCGCCTCGGCGACGACCGCGTCGTTCGACTCCACGCTCGTGGCGTCGGCGGCGACGAAGATGGCGCGGCCGCCGAGCTTCTCGACCAGCTCGACCGTCTCCGCGCCCGGGTCCTCGAGCAGGTCGGCGACGACGACGTCGCAGCCCTCCTCGGCGAAGCGCTCGCAGCACGCGCGGCCGATGCCGTTGGCGCCGCCGGTGACGATCGCGACCTTGCCCTGCAGTCCGCGCATGCTGGTTCCCCTTTGACATCGTGGTCGGCCCGCAATATACGTGTGCCCCGATGAGCACGCCTGCGGGGAACGAGTACGACGTCTTCGACGTGCACCACCACGTCGGTCGCGCCTTCGACGCGCTCGGCGGTGAGCTCGCGGCCGACGACCAGGATGCCGTCGAGTTCGCCCGTATCGAACTCGCCGACCGGCTGCGCATCATGGACGAGGGCGGTGTGCACCAGGCCCTCGTGATCCCCGGTCACGGATACCTGCGGCCCGAGGGCATCGCCGACACCCGCCGGGTGAACGACGAGATCGCGGCCTACCGCGACGCCACGCCCGAGCGCTTCCCGGTGGCCTGCGGCATCGTGGAGCCCACGCACGGCGCGGCGTCGTTCGGCGAGATCGACCGCGCCCACGACGAGCTCGGCCTGGTGGCGATGAGCTTCCACACCCGCTTCCAGGGCGTGTCGCTCGACAGCCAGTGGATCATCCGGTACGTCGGCCGACTGGGGGAGCGGGGCATGGTGCCGATCCTCCACGCGATGGACGACACGCCGGAGGAGGCGCTGTGGAAGCTGGCGACCGTGGCCCGCGCCCATCCCGACGTGCCGATCGTCGCGCTCGACGCGTTCGGTGGCTTCGAGGCCACGCGTCAGTGCTTCTTCGTCGCCGACGTCGCGCCGAACATCGTGTTCGACACCAGCCTCAGCTACAACTTCGACTTCATCGAGGACTTCGCGAAGCGCTTCGGTGCGCACCGGGTGGTGTTCGGCACCGACCTCTACTCGTACCCGGTCGGGCAACGCATCAGCCACCTGCTGCCGCAGATCGTGGCGTCGTCGCTCCCCGACGCCGACAAGGTTGCGATCCTCGGCGGGAACGCGCGGGCCCTGTTCGGCGTCGGGTAGTTCCTCCTACGCGCTACCGCGCGTCGTGCTCGGGCAGACGCGTGGTGGTGTTCTGGATCTCCACCCAGAGCTGCACGATCTCGGCGCGTGACATCGCGAACATCTTCGACGCCACGAACTCGTCCTCCGGCGTGCTGAAGCACACGGGGCCGTCGCCGAGGTTGTCGTAGAGCGTGGTCGCGCACACGTGGGGCTCGACCGGGTTCATGAGGCGCCAGCGCGCCACGTCGAGCGGGTTGTCGCTCTCGCGGTTCTTGCACAGCTCGGGGTCGAGCGTCTCCTGGAACCACTTGTAGTTCGCGCCGTTGGTGGCGCCCACGAGCTGGCAGGTGGCGTCGACACCGTGCGGCTTGAGCTCGGCCCACAGCGTCTCCGCGAGCACCCACTCGTAGGCCTTGCCCGAGTTGTAGGTGGAGAAGTGGATCGAGCCCTCGAGGCCACCCATCGACCCGATGAGGGCGAGACCACCGCGGCCGCGGTCTTTCATCTTCCCGGCGAAGTGGTGCGCCAGCTTCGTGGGCGTGGTGCAGTTCATGAGGATGCTGCGGAGGTGGTCGTCGAGCGGCACGTCGAGGAAGTCGCCCGCGGGCGCCATCGCCGCGTTGTAGACGAACAGGCCGACCTCGATGTCGTCGGTGACCGTGCGCACCTGGTCGATCACGTCGTCGGCGGCGAGGTCACCGGCGAGGGTGCGGGTCTCCACGCCGTAGGTGGACGCGATCTCGGCGGCCTTGGCGTCGAGCGCCTCCTTGCCCCGCGCCATCAGCACGACGTTGAGGCCGCGCTTGGCCGCCTCCTCGGAGTAGGCGCCGCCGATGCCCTGCGACGCGCCGGCGATGAAGGCCCACGGGCCGTACTGGTCCTTGAAGCTCACGGAGATCCTCCGGGGATCACTGGGGGACGAGATGTATGACCTTTCCTAGCGCAGCCCGTGGGCCGGGCGCACGTCCACGCCGTAGGGTCGCGGGATGGCCCTGCCCCTTCGCACCGCACTCCCCGAGGACCTCGACGCAGTGACCGCCACTGTGTGCTCCGCGTTCTTCGACGACCCGGTGTGGAGCTGGGTGTTCCCCGACCCGTCGCTGCGGATGGCGCAGTTCGCGGCGTGGTGGCCGCTGCTCGTGTCGGGTGGGATCGCCAACGGCACGCTGTGGACGACTCCGTCGTACGAGTCGGTGGCGATCTGGACACCGCCGGGCGGCCACAAGATGCTGGCCGACGACGAGACCCGCGTGCCCGGCCTCCTCGCCGAGCTGGTGGGCGACCGCATCGGCACCGTGTTCGAAGGGCTCGCGCTGTTCGGCACGCACGCGGTGCGCGACGACGAGCCGCACTGGTACCTCGGCGTGCTCGCCACCCACACCGCGCACCGCGGCAACGGCACCGGCATGGAGGTGCTGCGCGAGAACCTGCGCATGGTCGACGAGGCGGGGATGCCCGCGTACCTCGAGTCGTCCAACCCGGTGAACGACGACCGCTACCGCTCGGTGGGCTTCGAGGCCATCGGCGGCTTCGACCTGCCCGCAACCGAGCACGGGCCAGGTCCGCACGTCACCACGATGTGGCGCGACCCGCGGTGAGCGTACGCATCGTCGCCATCTCCGGATCGCTGCAGCAGTCGTCGAGCAACACTGCGTTGCTGCGGCTCGCCGCATCGGTTGCGCCCGACGGCGTGACCATCGACATCTACGACGGCGTGCGCGCGCTCCCGCACTTCGACCCCGATCTCGACGGTCCTGAACCGCCCGCGCCGATCGCCGAGCTGCGTGCCCTGCTCACCGCGGCTGACGCGGTGCTGTTCTCCACCCCCGAGTACGCGCACGCGCTGCCCGGCGCGCTCAAGGACATGCTCGACTGGCTCGTCGGTTCGGGCGAGCTGGTCGACAAACCCGTCGCGGTGATGAGCGCATCGCCCGGCCTCGACGGCGGGAAGATCGCCGGGGATGCGCTGGTCAACCTCCTCGAGGTGATGTCCGCGAGCGTGGTCGCCCAACTTGCCGTCGGTGCCACCCGCTCCAAGCGCAACGAGCACGGCGGCTTCACCGACGACGACACCGTCGCTGCCGTCACCGACCTGGTCCGCACTCTCGCTGACGCGGGCCGAACGGCCGTGTCGGATCAGGCCTCGACCTGACCGTCGTCCGGCTCGGGGTCCTGCTCGTCGTCTTCGTCGGCGGAGTCCGTGGCGGGGCGTGGTTCCTGACGCACGGGCTGGGTCTTGGTGCGGCCGTCGGCGATGCCGGCGCGGGCGAGGTACTCGTCGAGCGCCTGCTCGCTGTACACCCGCACGGGGAGTTCCTTCATGCCGCGACGGTAGCCCTCGGCGGTCACAAGTACGGGCCGGTCGTTCGTCAGGCCGTAGCGTGTGCCCATGACTGTGTCAGAGCTGTTCGACCCGGCTGCGTGGGTCGAGGTGCCGGGGTTCGACCTCCACGACATCACGTACCACCGCTCCGTCGAGCACGGCACGGTGCGGGTGGCGTTCAACCGGCCCGAGGTGCGCAACGCATTCCGCCCGGCGACGGTCGACGAGCTGTACCGGGTGCTCGACCACGCCCGGCAGTCGAGTGACGTCGGGTGTGTGCTGCTCACCGGCAACGGCCCGTCGCCGAAGGACGGGGGCTGGGCGTTCTGCTCCGGTGGTGACCAGCGCATCCGTGGCAAGGACGGCTACAAGTACGCCGAGGGCGACACGGCCGAGACCATCGACCCCGGGCGCAGCGGTCGTCTGCACATCCTCGAGGATTACAGCAGCTCATCCGCTTCATGCCCAAGATCGTGATCTGCGTGGTACCGAGCTGGATGGCCGGTGGTCGGCCGCAACCTGCGCATCGTGTGCGACCTCACCATCGCGAGCCGTGAGCACGCGCTTCAAGCAGACCGACACGGATGTTGCAGGCTTCGACAGCGGCTTCGGGTCCGCGTACCTCGCCGCGGGTCGGAGCGGCGAAGTTGCGCGAGATCTTCTTCCTCGGCGACGAGTACGACGCCGAGGCTGCGCACCGCATGGCATGGTGAACACGGTCGTGCCACACGCCGACCTCTCGAGCGCTACCGCGCTCGGTGGGCGAAGAGGTCAACGGCAAGAGCCCGACGGGCCAGCGCATGGTGAAGTTCGCGCTGAACCTGATCGACGGCAACCTCGTCGGCCAGCAGGTGTTCGCGGGCGAGGCGGCGCGCCTCGCGTACATGACGGACGAAGCGGCCGAAGAGCATCCGTTCGGAGGCGCGAGCCCGACTGGTCGCCCTTCCTGGCACTACTGAGCAGGATCGGAGAAGCGGCGCCGCACCACGTGCGTACGGTGCTCTCGACACGAAGGGAGCACCATGGCGACGAAGGTCGACTTCAAGAAGAACGTCACGACGGCGGGGCTCGAGTCCTCGTCGGTGGCGGAGGCGCTGGCCGGGCTGCTTTGAGGCCCGCTACTTCGCGAACAAGTACAAGGTCGAGTTCTCGGTGGAGCCGGCGACGTCGGCGAAGGGCAAGAAGCTCGTCGCGTACGTCGCGAACATCCTGGAGACGGAGCGTGACATCGTGATCGCGTCACCGCCGCTCGAAGCCGCGCAGGTCGAGGTGGAGAACATCCGCTGGACGCACGTGTTCTACGAGAGCGGTCTCGCGATCAACGTGCTGTACCCGCTCGACGACCCGAAGAAGCGGGCGGTGGGCCTCAAGCTCTCCGAGGGGATGGACGTGCCCGAGGAGCTCGCGTCGAAGTTCAAGTTCGCGCGGCAGAAGTCGGCGCTGGCCGGAGAGATCCGCGGCTCGTACTTCGTGATCAAGGGCGAGTACTGAGCCACCGCGACGGGGGCGTCAACCGAAGAACGCCGCGGTCACCTCGTCGGCGGGGAAGAAGCTCTCGATCGCGAGCTCGGCGATGGTGACGTCGAGCGGTGAGCCGAACACCGTCATCGTGGAGAAGAAGCGCAGTTCGCGGCCGTCGTCGAGGCGGAAGTGCATCGGGAGCACCGCCGCGAGCGGTGCGCCGACCGGGGCTTCCCGCAGCGCCTGCGCGACGTCGGTGCCGCGGTGACCTCGGCGAGCAGCGCGGCGAGACCCGGGTCCGACGTGGTGGCGAGCTGGCGGTCGAGGCGTTCGATCACGTGCGCGGCGTACTCGCCGAAGTTCACGATGTAGCGCGACAGCCCGAGCGGGTGCAGGCTCGCGCGGATCACGTTGAGCAGCGGCTCGAGCAGCTCGGGGGAGATCAGGTCGAGGAGCGCCGATGCCGGCATTGGCCTCGAGCGGGTTCCAGGCGCCGTCGATCACGAGCAGACGCAGCGCCGTGGTTGGCGAGGATGATCTCGATGGCCTGGCACGCGCTCGCCAGTTCAGGCGTCCGAGTGGCGACTCGCGGTACTCGGGTGCGAACCCGGCGGCGGTGAGCAGCACGTTGCGGTCGCGCAACGGCACGTCGAGGTGCTCGGCGGGGTGGAGCACCATCTCGCGGCTCGGCTTCGATCGGCCCGTCTCCACGAACGACAGATGGCGTGACGACACGCCTGCCGCTGGCGAGCTCGAGCTGGCTCCGCGTCGCTTCGAGCGCCACAGCTTGAGCAGCTCGCCGAGGCACGGTGGGGTCGCGATGGTCGTGGTCACGCCCGCGACGCTACGCGGGGGCCCGCAGCCCGGCCATTACCTCACAGGGAATCGCCGTCGCTCGCTCGGCCTCGCACGATGGGTGGCATGCAGACGACGAACGACACCCAGGAAGTCACCATGCAGGCCACCCTCGACCGCTACCTCGCAATGTGGAACGAACCCGACGCCGCCGTCCGCGCGGAATCCGTGTACGCCGTCGTGTCCGACGACGCGCGTCTCGTGGATCCGCTCGTCGACGCGACCGGCCCCGACCGCATCGCGGTCGCGATCAGCGAGCTGCGTGACCAGATGCCCGGCCACTCGCTCACCCGCACGACCGCGGTCGACGCGCACCACGACACCGCCCGATTCGGATGGACGGTCAATGCCCCCGACGGCAGCGTGGCCGTCGCCGGCATCGACGTCGTGACCTTCGCGGCCGACGGACGGATCGCGTCGGCCGTCGGGTTCTTCGGCGAGCTCAGCCCCGTCTGACCGACCCGCCGCTCGTGCCGGGGGCCGGTCGACCGGCGGCGTCGCTCAGAAGGCGGCGCCGCCGGAGCCGGGCGTCTTGGTCGGCGGGTCGGTCCGCGGCGCCGGCGGCGTGGTGGGCGGGTCCGTGGCGGGCGGATCGGTCGCCGGCGGCGCGGTCTCGGCCGGTGCGGTCTGCGGCGCGGTGGTCGGCTGGGTGGTCGGCGCCTCGGTCGCGGGTGCGGGCGTGGTGGTGGTGGTCGCCGCGGCGATCGTGACGGTCGACCACGTCCCGAACTTGTCCTTGCCGTCGTGGACCGCGCTCACCGACGAGTCCTTGGCCGACCAGTAGAGGCGCTTGCCGCCGTAGGTGACCTGCCGACGGTTGTGCGCGGCCTTGGCCGTGCCGAGCGAGGCCGCGTCGACGCCGGGACCCGCAGTCGCCGCCTTGACCCCCTTGGGGAGCAGCACCGGCGGCCGCGCCGTGAGGCACTTCCCGCTGCAGGTGCCCGTGCCGCTCAGCGTGTACACCGCGGTGGTGCCGGCGGTCAGCACGCCGGCCTGGCCGTCGGTGGTCTGCACCGAGATCACCGTGGCCGTGGTCGGCTTCGCAGCCGCACTGGCCGGGCCGGCGATGGCCGCCGCCGTCGTCGTGCCGATGGCGAGCGCGACGACGAGCGCCGAGCCGATTCGTTGGGTTCGCCGCATGTCCGTGTCCTCCGTCAGCCCCGCAGCTTCGGAGGGATTACGGGCCGGGGCCCCGATCGGATTGCGGCTGATCCGCGTCCGGCGACGGGGCCGCCCGTCGGCGTCGGAAACCGGTTTCCGTTAGCCTCCGCCGCCATGGACGACTTCATCCAGATCAGCCAGCCGCGTGAGGGGATCACCCTGGTCACGCTCAACCGGCCCGAGCGCATGAACGCGATGGCGTTCGACGTGATGCTCCCGTTGCGTGACGCCCTGCACGACATCAGCGTCGACAACGACTGCCGGGTGGTGGTGCTCACCGGCGCCGGGCACGGGTTCTGCTCGGGTGCCGACCTCGCCGACGGCGGCATGGTGCCCAACATCAGCGGACTGAAGAAGACCACCATCGCCCGCCGGGCGCTGCGCGTGCTCGACGACGTGATCCTCGCCATCCGCGACATGCACCAGCCGGTGATCGCGGCGGTGAACGGTGCCGCGATCGGTGGCGGGTTCTGCCTGTCGACCGCGTGCGACATCCGTATCGCGTCGGACTCCGCGTACTGGCGTGCCGCGGGCATCAACAACGGCCTCACTGCAGCCGAGCTCGGCATCAGCTACCTGCTGCCGCGCCAGATCGGGTTCTCCCGCGCGTTCGACATCCTCCTCACCGGCCGTGACGTCACCGCCGAGGAGGCGCTGCACATCGGCATGGTGTCGCAGGTGGTGCCGGGCGACCAGCTGCTCGACACGTGCTACGAGGTGGCCGACCGCATGATCGGCTTCAGCCACGTGGGCGTGGAGCTCACCAAGCAGTTGCTGTGGGCGAGCTACGACGCGGGTGGCCTGCACGGGCACATGAACCACGAGGGCAACGCGCAGCTCTACGTGCGCCTCACCACCAGCAACTTCGACGAGAAGATCCGCGCCTGGCGTGAGGGTCGTACCCCCGTCTACACCGATGAGTGAGCGTCGCGAGGCGGGACAGTTGCGCTTCGACGACAAGGTCGTGATCGTCACCGGCGCTGGGCGCAACCTCGGTCGGGAGTACGCGTTGCTGCTCGCGTCCCGCGGCGCGCGGGTGGTCGTCAACGACCTCGGCGTGGGCATCAGCGACACCGACGGGGTGGCCGACGCCCCGCCCACCAACCCGGCCGACGACGTGGTCGCCGAGATCGTCGCCGCGGGCGGCGAGGCGGTCACCAACTTCGACAGCATCGCCACGCCCGACGGCGGCGCCGCGATCGTGCAGACCGCGCTCGACACGTGGGGCACCGTCGACGTGGTGGTGAACAACGCCGGCCAGGTGCGCATGGCCCCGTTCACCGAGCTGACTGACGACATGATCTCGACGGTGATCGACACGCAGCTGCGCGGCCCGTTCAACGTGAGCCGGCCCGCGTGGGCGGTCATGGCCGCGAACGGCGGCGGCCGCTTCGTGAACGTTTCGTCGGGCGCCATGTTCGGTGGCGTGCCCGGTGGTTCCGTCTACGGGATGGCGAAGATGGGCGTGGTCGGGCTCACGCGCGCGATGGCCTCGGAGGGTGCGCCGCTCGGCATCGCCGCCAACGTGATCGCGCCCTACGCGAAGACGCGCCCCGGCACCGGCTTCGGCCCCTTCCCGCCGAGCGACGCGCTCAACGAGTGGCTGCACCCGCGTCTCATCGCGCCGCTCGTCGGCTGGCTCGCACACGAGTCGTGTCCGGTGAGCGGCGAGGCGTTCAGCGTGGGCGGCGGGCACTACGCCCGCATCGAGCTCGCGCTCGCGGCCGGGCTGATCGACCGCGACGCGACCATCGAGGCCATCGCCGAGGGCGCGGCGGAGATCCTCGACTCGCCCACCACGCCCGTCGCGGGCGCGCAGGCGGGATTCGCGATGCGCCGGATGTTCGAGGGGTTCAGCCCGGAGTGACGGGCCTCGGCCTCAGATGGGCTGCGGCGTGTTGAGCACGAGCGCGTTGTCGTGCATCACGAGACGCTGCGAGGCCTCGTCGAGCTCCTTGACCTCCACGAGGTAGTCGCGCGGCGACGGCAGTCCCTCGATGTGCGGGTAGTCGCTCCCGAACACCACGCGGTCGGCGCCCATGTGCTCGACGACCTCGTAGACGTCGTCCTCCCAGAACGGGTTGATCCACACGTTGCGCTTGAAGGTCTCGACCGGGTCCTCGCTCCAGTAGCCGGGCATCTTGCGGCTGACCGAGCGCAGCTTCTTGAACAGGTCGCCGAGGTACTCGGCGCCGTTCTCGACCGACACGACGCGCACGTTCGGGAAGCGGTCGAAGAGCTTGTCGAACATGAGCGACGCGAGGAAGTCGTAGATGGCGCGCTCGATGGTGACGAAGCCGATGCTCGGCTTGCGCGCACCCTCACCGAAGCTCGCCGAGAAGCCCTCGTTGCCGTAGCCGTTGAGCTGGTAGCCGCTGTCACCCGCGTGCACGACGACGGTGATGCCCGCCTCGTTCACGCGCGCCCAGAACGGGTCGAAGTCCTCGTGCGCGGGAGTGCGGCGGCCGTTGAGCGTGGTCGGCGCGGCGGGGCGCATGCACACGGTGGTCGCACCGAGCGACAGCGCGCGCTCGAGCTCGGCGACCGCCATGTCGATGTCGGCCAGCGCGATGTAGGGCGCGGCGAAGATGCGGTCCTGGTAGCCGTAGCCCCAGTCCTCCTCGAGCCAGCGGTTGAACGCCTGGAACATGAGGCCGACGCCCTGCGGGTCGTCCTTGAGGAGCTCCTCGTAGATCATGCCGAGGGTGGGGTAGAGCCAGAGCTTCTCGATGCCCTGCTCGTCCATGGACCGGATGCGGGCATCGCGGTCGCGGTACTCGGGGCGGATCGGCTCCCGCTCCTTGAGGAAGTCGAACGGCGTCTTGCCGTTCGGGTTGCCGCGGAAGTACTCGGCCATCGCACCGGCGGGCGACACGGGGTCGAACGTGGGGTTCACCACCGCGTGGCTGACCTTGCCGCCGATCACGTGGTACTTGCGGCCTCCGATGTCGCACCACTGGATGATGCGGCCGCCGAGGCGCGGGTCGAGGTGGCGGGTGAAGGCGTCGAGCGCCTCGTAGTAGTGCTGGTCGTAGTCGTTGACCGGCATGTCGTTGAGGCTCATCGGCGGTCTCCTGAGGCGCGTCGACAAAGGTTGACTGAAGACAGTACCGCGTTACTGGGACGGTCCGGAAGCGCGCGGTCAGTCGGTCCGCGATGCGAGCCGGGTGCGCAGCCGGGGCAGCACCTCGGCCCCCAGCCGCTCGACCTGCTCGCGCACCTGGGCGGGGGTCACGCCCGGCACGTGCAGGCGGAGGTTGAGGGCGTCGGCGCCACTGCGGTCGAGGGCGTCGGCCAGGCCGTCGGCGACCGCGGCGGGATCGTCCACCCCGACGAGCTCGTCCTTGCCCCAGTGCTGCTGGGCGGTCGCCGTCGCGTAGCCCTTGTACACCTCGAGTTGGGCGTCGAGGTTGCCCCGAGGGGGCGTGCCCACCCACGCCCGGCGGATGAGCACCGACGGCGTGGTGCCGCCCGCGGTGCGGAACTCGTCCATGAGCTCGCGGCACCGTTCGGGCGTGGACATCGAGTCGAACACCAGGCCGGCGCCGAGCCGGGCCGCCCGGCGGGCCGCGGTGAGACCCATCGCCGCGCTCAGCACGGGGATGGGGTGGTCGTGGCAGCGGGCGACCGCGGGGTCGCCGAGCAGCACCCCGGGCGCGTGCCCGTTCAGGATGCCGACGAGCTCCTCGAACGACGCGGTGAACCGCGCCGCCATGTCGTCGATGGGCACGTGCATCGCGTCGAAGTCCTGGGGCAGCGAGCCCGACGCCACGCCCAGGCCGACCCGGCCCGGGTGGCGCGCATCGAGCCAGGCGATCTCCTCGGCCACCAGTGCCGCGGGGCGCAACGGGAGGAGGAGCGGGCAGGGCGCGGCCCAGCCCGTCGCCATCTCCTCGAGGCACCAGCCCGCGGCCTGCAGCGGGTTGGGGAGGTAGCCGGCGAAGCCGCCGTGGTGCTCGCTGGTCATCACGCCGTCGAACCCCGACTGCGCGGCGAGCGCGGCCTGCCCGGTGAGCTCGCGCACGATGGCGGGCGCGTCGAGCTCCGAGTTGAGGTGCGGGTAGAGGCGCAGCGAGACGCTCGCCGCGGCGAACGGTGCCGCGGCCGATGTGTCGGTCACGTGCGCGTGTCCTCGAGCCAGTCGGGGAGCGCGATCTTCGGGTTCGGCGCCTGGGTGGCGCCGTGCTCCGCGAGCAGCGCCTTCCAGCGTTCCTCGCCCTCCTCGGTGGCCCAGGAGCGGGGGTCGCCGATCATGATCTCGAACAGCGTGGCGCCCTCCGGCCCCGCGATGAACGGACCGAACCACTCGCCGTGATCGAGCGCGATGTGCGTGCCCGCCGGGCAGTCGACGTCGCCGCACTTCACCGAACCCTCGATCACGAACACCACGTGGTCGCCGTTGTGACCGTGCTCGTGCACCATCATGCCGGGCTCGTACTTCGCGTAGACGGTGAGGTAGCGCGGCGAGAACTCGGGCCACTTCTCCCACACCGACGCGGTGCGGTCGCCGAAGTCGATCTTGCGGACCTCCTCCCAGGGGAGGTCGTCGAGGTGGACGATGCGGGGTCCGGAGCCGTCGGCCATGGGATCTCCTCGGGTCGTGCGCGGCGGGGCGCGCGAGACGTTACGTCAGCGGGTGTACGGGTGCAGCACGAGGTTGCGGGCGGCGTCGACGTGGGCGCCGTGGCCGGGTGGCACCACCACGGTGGTGTCGGTGCCGTCGACGAGCGCGGGGCCGGCGAGTTGCGCGCCGGGCGCCAGGGTGGCCCAGTCGTACACCGGGGTGCTCGCGGCGGCACCGATCTCCGCGAAGTGCGCGAGCCGCTCGCGTGCGGGCGTCGCGTCGAACGGGTCGACACCGGTGCCGGTGGTGCCGGTGGTGCCGGTGGTCGACGTCGGCACGTGGCGCGCGGTGCGGCGCACGATGCGCACGCGCAACGACGTGACCTGCAGTGCGGGGCCGGGCTCCACCCCGTACGCCTCGCGGTAGCGCTGTGCGAACAGTTCGGGGAGGTCGGCGGCGCGGCCGTCGGCGGGGAACACGACGCCGAGGTGGTGCGCCTGCCCGCGCACGCGCAGGTCGACGGTGCGCGCCACGAGCGCCTCTTCACCGTCACTTGCGGCCGTGTCGAGCTCGGCGCGCGCGTCGCGTTCGAGGTCGGCGAGTGCGGCTTCGAGCTCGCCGTCGCGCAGGGCGGTGAGGTCGCGCGTGAAGGGGCGCACCCGCTCGGCGCCGAGGTCCGCGCTCACGAGGCCGATGGCCGACGCCACGCCCGCGCCCCACGGCACCACCACGGTGGGGATGCCGAAGGTCTCGGCCAGGCGGGCCACGTGCATCGGGCCCGCGCCGCCGAAACCCACGAGGCCCATGCCGCGCGGGTCGATGCCGCGCTGCACGGTGACGATGCGGATCGCAGCCGCCATGTTGGCGTTCACGATCTCGTGGATCGCACGCGCGGCGTCGAGTGCGCTGATGCCGAGGGGTGCGGCGATCGCCCGCTCGACGGCATCGCGCGCGAGGTCCACCGACAGTTCCACACCGCCCGCGAGGCCGGAGGGGTGGAGGTAGCCGAGCAACAGGTCGGCGTCGGTGACGGTCGGCGCGGTGCCACCCTGCCCGTAGCACGCGGGGCCGGGGTACGAACCCGCCGAGTGCGGGCCCACGCGCAGCACGCCGCCGGCCTCGACCGCCGCGATGCTCCCGCCGCCCGCGCCCACCTCGGCGAGGTCGACGACCGGCACCTTCAGTGGGACTCCGGTGCCGGCGCGGGCGCCGCCGAAGCTGCCCTTGCCGCCCACCTGGAAGTCGTGGGTGACGGCGGGGCGACCGGCGCGCACGATGGCGGCCTTGGCGGTGGTGCCGCCCATGTCGAACGAGATCACGTCGTCGGCGCCGGTGGCCCGGCCGATGATCCCCGCTGCGAGCACGCCGGCGGCGCCGCCCGACTCGACCGTGGCCACGGGATGGGCCGCGGCGCTCACCGCGGTCATCACGTCGCCGGCGGAGTCCATCACCTCGACCGGGCACCGCAGGCCGAGGTCGCGCAGGCGCGCCTCCAACGACCGCAGGTACTCGGCCATCACGGGGCCGACCAGCGCCGCGACCACTGTGGACATCGCGCGCTCGTACTCGCGCATCTCGGGCCACACGTCGGCCGACCCGGTGATCCACGCGTCGGGGAGTGCGGCGCGCAGCGCGTCGGCGACCGCTCGCTCATGGGTGGGATCGGCGTACGCGTGGAGCAGGCACACCGCGACGCCGCGCGGTGCGGCGGCGGTGACCTGCGCGACGAGCGCGTCGAGCGCGCCCGGTTCGAGCGCGACGAGCACGTCGCCGTTCGCGCCGATGCGCTCGCGCACCTCGAACGTGAGTTGCGGGGGCACCGGCGGTTCGGCGGGCGCGAAGAAGAGGTCGTAGCGGTCGTCCTCCACGCGCGCCTCACGCCCGAGGCGCAGCACGTCGGCGAAGCCCTCGGTGGTGACGAGCGCGACGGGGCCGCCGCGACGTTGCAGGATGACGTTGGTGGCCAGCGTGGTGCCGTGCACGAAGCGCCCGACCGCCGACGCGTCGACGCCTGCGAGTGCGAGCACCTCGGTGACGCCCGCGGCGACCCCGTCACGCGGGTCGGCGGGCGTGGTGAGCACCTTGGCCAGGTGCAACGCGCCGTGGCCGTCGGCGAGCACGACGTCGGTGAACGTGCCGCCGACGTCGACGCCGAGGAGGTGCGTGCTCATGGCGTGACCCGACCCTCGGCGAGGTCGCGCGCGACGGCGGCGGGATCACGCTCGGCGGGAGGGCCGAGGCCGCCGCCGCCGGAGGTGCGCAGCACGAACCGGTCGCCCGGCGCGAGGGGCACGTCGCTCTGGCGGGCGGTGAGCACCTCGACCCGGCCGTCGGCCCGCTCGACGGTGAACGACCCGGACCGCCCGGGCTCGCCGCCCTGCGCGCCCGGCGGCGGGAACGCGCCGATGCGGTCGCCCCGCACGGTGAGGTGCGCGTGGTCGAGCATCTCCACGACGGTCTCCACGCCGAGGCCGCCGCGCCACCGGCCGCGGCCACCGGAGTCGGGCAACAGCCGCGTGGAGCGCACGACGAAGGGGAACTGCGCCTCGAGTGGCTCGACCTGCGGGATCACCGAACGGCCGCCGAGGAAGAACGCGCCGGTCGCGTCGGGGCCGTCGGCGCCGGTGCGGGCACCGAGGCCGCCGAACTCGTACAGCAGCGTGAGCCACACCTCGCCCGTGGGGCGCAGTCCGTGCAGCGACACCACGTGGATGAGCGCGCTCGCGGCGACCGCGTGCTCCGGTTGCGCGGCCGCGAGCGCCTGCAGCAACGCCTCGGTGACCGCGGCGACGGTCACGAGTCGCCCGCCACATGCCGCAGGCGGTTCGGGGTTCACGAGCGTGCCGCGCGGGAGGTCGACCGCGAGCGGGCGGAAGCACCCCTCGTTCATGGGGATGGTGGGATCGACGAAGCAGCGCACCGCGTAGACCACGCCCGACATCGTCTGCGACTCCGACGCGTTGATCGCGCCGACCGCCTGCGCCGACGTGCCGCCGAGGTCGATGGCGATCGTGCCGTCGCCGGGCAGGGTGACCGCGGCCCGCACGGTGAACGTGCGGTCCTCGATGCCGTCGGTGTCGATCTCGAAGCTGCCCTCGTAGCGACCGGCGGGGAGCTCGGCGAGTGAGGCGCGCATACGTCGCTCCGACTCGTCCATCGCGTCGCGCACCACGCGCACGACCGCGGCCGCGCCGTAGCGGTCGAGCAGCTCCTCGACGCGGCGCGCCAGCACACCGGTGCCGGCGACGAGCGCCTGCACGTCGCCGGTGACCTTCTCCGGTGCGCGCGAATTGCGGGCGACGATGTTGAACACGTCGTGCTGCTGCTCGCCGCGGCGGTAGAGCCGGACGGGCGGCAGCAACAGGCCCTCGACGAAGGTGTCGGTGGCGAGCGTGGCCAGGCCGCCGGCCGCCACGCCACCGACGTCGGCGACGTGGATCAGGGTGCCGGTGAAGAACACGACCCGAGCCCCGTTGCCGTCGTCCGCGAACACGGGGCGGAACACGAGGATGTCGTTGGCGTGGATGCCACCGCGGTAGGGGTCGTTCAACGCGTACACGTCGCCCGGTTCCATCCTGGCGAGGGGGAAGTCCTCGATCAGCGCGGGGAGCGAGCACCGGAGGCTCGCGGCGTGCATGAGGCTGGTGGCCGTCGACAACGCCACGAGCTGCGCCTCGTGGTCGAGCACCGCCGCGCACGCGTCGGCGCCCTCCTGGATGAACGCGCTGTGCCCGGCGCGCACCACGACGACGCTCGCCTCCTCGGCGGCCATCGCGAGCCCGTTGCGGACGATCTCGCCGGTGACGGCCGCGTCGACGCTCGTCATCGTCCGGCCTCGGCCCGCTAGTCGACCGGCTCGGTGACGAAGTCGATCAGCTGCTCGACCGCGGCCACGAAGGGCTGCTCGAGCTGCTTCCAGTCCTGCACGGTGGCGAGGATGCGGCGCCAGAAGTCGCGCGGGTCGCCCACCCCGAGCGCGGCGCACACGCCCTCCTTCCACGGCTGGCCCTTCGGCACCTCGGGCCATGCGGGGATGCCCAGCGCGGACGGGCGCACCGCCGCCCACACGTCGACGAACGGCGTACCGGTGACGAGCACGTGCGGGTGGCGCACGGACTCCGCGAGGCGCGCCTCCTTGGAGCCGGGCACGAGGTGGTCGAGCAGCACGCCGAGGCGGGCGTCGGCCGCGGGGCCGAACTCGGCGACCGCGTCGGCGAGGTGGTCGGCGCCGTCGAGGCGCTCCACCACGATGCCCTCGATGCGCAGGTCGTCGCCCCACACCTTCTCGACCAGCTCGGCGTCTTGGATGCCCTCCACCCAGATGCGGCTGGCGCGCGCGACCCGCGCCTTCGCGCCCGCGACCGCGCGGCTCCCCGACGCGGTGCGCACGCCTTCCTTGACGCGCACCTCCGGTGCGCCCCCATCTGCGTCGGCGACACGCGGCGGCACGAGATGGGTTGCCGTCCCGTCGACCGCGAACGAACCGGGGATGTTCTTGAAGACCTTCTCGAGCCCGGTGTGCCCGCGCAGGACGACGTCGGCATCCTGGCCGCTGCCGCGCAGCTCCACCAGCGTGCCCACGAAGCCCGACGAGCGGTGCAGCACGCGCAGCCCCGGCACCGCCTGGGTGTGCGGGTACTGCGCGGCGGTGCGGGCGGGCCCGTCGACGGGCCCGCCCAGGATGCCTCGGCCACGAGGACCCTCGTCAGCTCGCGGTGAGCACGCGCGGACCGGGGGTCCGCGACGGGGAGGTGCTTGATGCCGCCGATGAAGTTGGAGAGCAGACGCTGCGGCTCGCCGGTCATGTGCATGTCGGGCATGCGGGTGACGACCTCGCGCAGGATCAGGCGCAGCTCCATGCGGGCGAGGTTGGCGCCGAGGCAGAAGTGCGAACCGCCGCCACCGAACGCGATGTGCGGGTTCGGGTTGCGCGTGATGTCGAAGGTGAACGGGTCGGCCCACACCTCTTCGTCGCGGTTGGCGGAGATGTGCCAGATGACGACGCGGTCGCCTTCCTTGATCTGCCGGCCGCGGATCTCGGTGTCCTTGGTGGCGGTGCGGCGGAAGTGCAGCACGGGCGTGGCCCAGCGCAGCACCTCCTCGACCGCGGTGTCGAAGTACTGGTCGGGATCCGACTGCACGAGCGCGAGCTGGTCGGGGTTGGTCATGAACGCGTGCATCGCGTGCGCGGTGGCGTTGCGCGTGGTCTCGTTGCCGGCGACCGCGAGCAGCATCATGAACATGTCGAACTCGAGCTCGCTGAGCTTCTCGCCCTCGATCTCGGCGTTGAGCAACGTGGTGACGATGTCGTCACGCGGGTCGTCGCGGCGCTGCGCGGCGAGCGCGTTGGAGTAGGCGAACAGCTCCATGAACGCGTCGCCCTGGTCGGAGTTGGCGTACTCGGGGTCGGCGGCACCGATCATGCGGTTCGACCACTCGAACAGCTTGCGGCGGTCCTCCTGCGGCACACCCATGATCTCGGCGATCGCCTGCAGCGGCAGCTCGGCGGCGATGTCCTCGACGAAGTCGCACTCGCCCTTCTCGATCACCTCGTCGACGATCGACTGGGCGCGGAACTCGAGCGCCTGCTCGATGAGGCCGATCATGCGCGGGGTGAAGCCCTTGTTCACGAGGAGGCGGTAGCGCGTGTGCTTCGGCGGGTCCATCTCCAGCATGATGAGCCCGCGCGGGTCCATGAAGTTCTCGGGGTCGTCGGGCGTCACCGGGATCTGTGTGCCGCCGATCTCCGACGAGAACAGCGCGGTGTCGCGGTTGACGTCGATGAGGTCCTGGTGCTTCGTGATGTTCCAGTACCCGCCGAAGTCGTCCTCCTGCCAGTAGACGGGGTCTTCGGCGCGCAGCGTCTTGAACATCTCGTGGTGTTCCATGCGCACGAAGCGGTGCGGGTCGTTCAGGTCGATCCCGTCGATGGCCATCAGGTCCTCCTCGGGGCCGCCCGGGTGCTGTCGGGGGTCGGCGGCCTCCGAGGAGACTATTTGACCTGATGAACCAGTTACACCGCGTCGGCTACGGCGTGACGTAGACGTACTGGCTGTGCTCGGCGTTCTTGCCGTCGGGGCCGAGCACGATGACCATGTAGCCGTACGTGACGCCGGGGTTCAGAGCGAGCGAGTCGTCCCAGCTGGTGAACCCGAGGTCGGTGCTGCTCGTGAGCGCCCGGCCCTGCGAGCCGTCGTTCGCGATGCGCAGCAGCACGTACTGCCCGAAGGTCTCGGGGTTCGCCCCAGTCCAGGTGCAGTGCACGTGACCGCCGTCGGCCGCGCACGAGATCGACAGCGACTGCGGCACCTTCGGCTCGTCGACCGGGCCGGGGGTGACGACGGGCGGCGCGGCCGGGGCCTCGGTCGCGGGCGGGGCGGCCGGGTTGCCGGTCTCACCCGACGGGGCCCCCGGCGCACCGGTTGCGGGCTGCGAGCCGGCGGGCGCGCCGGGGTCGGACCCCGAGCCGGAGCGGGGGGAGCCGCCCGTGCCCGCCCCCGGCGCGCCGTTGCCGTCGGTGGCCGGCGGGGTGGCCGGGCCCGGGTTCGCGCCGTCGGCGGTCGGCGCGTCGCTCGACGCCCCGGGGAGCTCGAACGGCGTGACCGAACCGACCGCGTCGGCGACGGCGTGCTGCACCGGGTCGGGCAGCACGCCCGCAACCGCTCCGGTGGCCGTCGCGGCCACCGCCACCCCTGCGCCCAGGGCCACCTTGGCGGCCATGGACAATCCGGCAACGAACTGTGACGTCTTCATCAGTGCACTCCTCCACTTCGGAAGCCCGGCCGTCTGCTGTGCAGACCCGTTGGCGTTGCTCGCTGCCGTCGCCGGCAGGTCGCCCTCGTCGGTGGAGAAGCCACGCGTCAGCACGTGCGCGAGGGCCGCCGACGGGACCGGATCGGGTCCCGTCGCCGCCGCCGAACGCACGTCGTCGACGAAGGCGGTGAGCCCGGCGAGATCGTCGCCCGCGGGAACTCCCGCGAGGACGAGCTCGACGGCGTCGTCGTCGATCGGCCGGCGTCGTGGCATCTCGTACACGTCATCGCCGAAGTGGCTCACAGGGGTACGCCCTCCTGCTCGAGCATCCGGCGCAGCGCGCCGAACCCTCGCCGTTGCAGCTGCTTGACCGCGCCGGGTGTCTTGCCCAGCACGGCCGCCACGTCGTCGACCGTGAGGTCGCCGACGATCCGCAGCAGCACCACGTCGCGCTGGTCGGGCGCCAGGCGCTCGCACAGCGCGTGGACACGCGCGGTGGCCAGGCCCCGCAGCGCGTCGTCCTCCGCGTCGCCCCCGACCGATGCGGGGAGGTCGTCACCCGGGAGCTCGGGCGGCGGGCGACGGCCCGCGCGGCGCCGTTCGTCCTGCACGCGCCGGTGCGCGATCACGAACACCCAGGAGCGGAAGCCGGCCTCGTCGCCGGTGAACGCGTCGATGCCCCGCACCATGCCGAGGAACACCTCACTGGTGACGTCGTCGACGTCGCGCACGCCCTGCACCCGGAGGTACCCGGCGATCACGGGGGCCAGCCACTCGTAGATCCGCTGCCACGCCCACGCCGCGCCCGACTGCGCGGCGGACAGCAACGCCGGGAAGGCGTCGCCGAAGTGCGCACTGGGGCGACGGACCGAGTTGCCGCGACTGGCCACCGAGGAGCATCGACCCCACACTGGGGCCGCTTCACCCCCAAAACGACCCGTTTTGGCGCCAGTTCCGCGTGATATTCACGCGCCAGGAGCGCCAAAACGAGGGGGGTGGGTCAGGTGACCTCGACGGAGGTGCCGGCCTCCCAGCGACGGAGGACGAGGTAGCGGCCGTGGAGGGCGCCGCGGTCCTGGGTGCCGAACGAGAGCATCGTGCCCTCGTGCCCCTCGACCGCGGGGACCCACTTGATCGCTTCCAGCCCCTCGCGCACGCCGGCGCGAGTGAGCTCGGGGGCGCGGGCGAGGCCTTCGGCGACGAGCTGCCCGAGGTCGTAGCCGTAGACGAGCGACGCGCCGACCTCGGCCGGGGTGTGGTCGGCGCCGAGGCGCTCGCGCAGCGCGGCGAGTGTGGTGTTGGCGTCGGAGTACATGTCGACGTAGATCCAGCCGTCGAGGTCGGCGGCGACCGCGGGAACGTGGCCGAACATGCCGGCCGAGTTCATGAGCGCGGGCACGTCCCAGCCGGCGGCGCGCTTCGCGGTCGCCACGGCCCGGCCGCTGAGCCCGAGGCCCAGGTACACCAGCGCGTCGGGGTTGGTCGCCATGACCGTGCGGACCTCGGCCGACGCGTCGGTGACGACGGGCGACACCGAGCGCCGCGCGGTGATGTCGAGGCCGAGGATCTCGCACTCGGTCTCGAGGTAGGCCGCGTAGCGCTTGCCGATGGGGGATCGGTCGTAGACCAGGCCGAGGGTGCGGGCGCCGGTGGCGACGAGGTGACGCGCGAGCACGGTGGCCTCGTCCTCGTGCGACCCCACCTGCAGGTGGAACATCCACTCGCCGCGCGCCTTGCCGGTGCCCGCCCAGTGGATGGTGGGCACGCACGCCGCCTCGGCGAGTGGCGTCGCGACGAGCGCGTTGTCGCCGATCGCGGGACCGACGATGATCAGCACGTCCTGTGCGACCAGCTCCGCGTAGGCGCGCTCGACCGCGGCCGCAGTGCCGCGCGGCAGCCCGATGCCGTACGCGGTGATCAACTCGACGTCGCGGTCGAGGCGACCGGTGGCGCGCACCTCGTCGATCGCGTACTGCAGGTAGCGCTCGACCCCGCCGCCGCTGGTGAGGTCGTCGCTCGGGCCGTCGGCGAGGTCGTTCAGCACGCCGACGCGGATGGGCGCCGCGCCAGTGGCCTCGATGACCACTACGCAGGCTCCATCATCACGTCGTCGACGTAGCAGTAGATCCACTGCTCACCGGGCTCCGCAGACTGGATGATCGCGTGCTGCGTGGCCTGGAAGTGCGCGGTGGCGTGGCGGTTGGGTGAGCTGTCGCAGCACCCGACGTGGCCGCACACGGTGCACATGCGCAGGTGCACCCAGCGGCCGCCGATCTTGAGGCAGTCCTCACAGCCGTCGGCGCTCGGCGTGACGTCGCGCATGGTGTGGAGATGGGTGCAGGGAGGGTTCACGGGCGAGGGTCGACGTCGGTGAGCTCGATCACGTTCCCGCACGGATCCTCGATGAACGCGGCGCGGATCGGCACGTCGAAGTCGACACGCGAGCTGGGTTCACCCATGAAGGTGACGCCGCGCTCGCGCAGGGCGTCGATGGTGTCGTCCCATGCGTCGGCGGGGATGTGCAGCGCGATGTGTGGTGTGAAGAACACGCGGGTCGCCCGTTGGTCGGCCACGCTCAGGTGCACCTGGCAGGCGCCGTGCCCGAGCCACGCACCCCGGGCGAACTCGCCGAAGTCGGGGCGGGGCAGGAGCTCGAAGCCCAGCACCTCGGTGTAGAAGGCGACGGCGGCGTCGACGTCGTCGACCATCAGGTTCACGTGGCTGTAGCCCGCCACGGTCACGGTCTTCTGCGTGGTCTTCGCGCTCATGGCGTCCCCCCTGGTCGGAACGCCCACGATAACCGTGCGGGTCAGAGCAGCGCGGCGTGCTCGTCGGCGAGGGTGGCGCAGCCGTTCACCCGGTCGCGGAACTCGTCGAGCACGTCGGGAGCCACCTCGCCGCGCGCGCCCGACATCATGCGGGTGAGCACACCGGTGAGGATGCAGCAGAGCCGCCACCACGAGAACGTCATGTAGTACTCGACCTGGGAGAGGTCGCGGCCCGAGCCCGCGGCGTAGCGCTCGACGAGATCCTCGCGGCGGGGGAACCCCGGGGCGGTCGACGGGGCGAACCGCTGGGTGCGGACGGGGTCGTCGGCCTGGCCCCAGGTGGCGAGCAGGTAGCCCACGTCGGCGAGCGGGTCGCCCAACGTGCAGATCTCCCAGTCGAGGACGGCGCGCACGGCGCCGGCCACCGGGTCGACGATCGTGTTGCCGAGCCGGAAGTCGCCGTGCACGATCGTCGCGCCCTGCTGCGGAGGGACGCGCGCCGCGAGCACACCGTGCACGCGCTCGACGGTCGCTGCGATCTCGGGGACCAGGCTCGTGTCGCCGGCCTGGAACTGGCCGAGCCACCGCTTGAGCTGGCGGGCGATCAGGTCCTCGCGCTTGGCGAAGTCGCCGAGGCCGACGGCGTCGATGTCGACCGCGTGGAGCGCGACCAACGTGTCGACGAGCGACTCGGCGGTGGCGCCGCGCCCGTCCAGGGCCATCGACGCCTCGACGTCGTCGGCGACCTCGAGCACCACCCCCTCCACGTACGACATCACGTAGAACGGCGCACCGATCACGTCGACGTCGTGGCACATGGCCATGGTCACCGGCACGGGCACGGGGGTGTCCTGCAACGCGCTGATGATCCGGTGCTCGCGGCCCATGTCGTGCGCGCTCGCGAGCACACCGTGCAACGGCGGGCGGCGCAGCACGACGGACTGCCCGGCCGCGTCGTCGATGCGCACCGTGATGTTCGACTGCCCGCCGACGAGCGTGTGGCCGGCGAACGGCGGGGTGAGCTGCGGGAGCGCACCCGCGGCCCAGCGTGCGAGCGCGTCGAGATCGACGCCCGCCGGTGGCGTGGCCGGTGCGTCGCTCATCCCTACTGCCCCGTGAAGTTCGGTGCGCGGCGCTCCGCGGTCGCGGCGACACCTTCCCGGAAGTCGTCGGTCTCGCGCAGACGCGCCTGTTCCTTCGCCTCGTGCGTGGTCGCGGCCTGCACGAGCTCGGCGAGGTCGCCGCGCATCGTGGTGCGGATCGACTGGATCGCGAGCGGACCGTTCGCCGCGATCTCGCGCGCGAACGCGGTGGCCGCCGCGCGCACCTCGTCGGCGGGCACGACGCGATCGGCGAGCCCGATGCGCAGGGCTTCGTCGCCGCGCACGTCGACCGCGGTGTACATGAGCTCGAGCGCCTTCTGCATGCCTACGACGCGCGGCAACGTGACGGAGATGCCGAAGCCCTGGTGGAACCCGAGCTTGGCGAAGTTGCACGAGAAGCGCGTCTCGGGCGACGCGACGCGGAAGTCGGCCGCGAGCGCCAGGCCGAGCCCGCCACCGATCGCGGCACCCTGCACCGCGGCGACGATGGGCTTCGTGCCGGTGAACATGCGCGCCGCGCTGGCGTAGAGCGACGCGGTGTTGTCGAGCACGTCGCCGCCGGTGAGGTCGGCGCCGGCGCAGAAGTTCTTTCCTCGGTGCACAACACGATCGCCCGGGCGGACGCCGTCGTCGGCGCGAGCACGGCGTCGGCCACACCGGCGAGCACCTCGAGGTCGAACCAGTTGTGCGGAGGGCGGTGGATCTCGACCGTGGCGACCAGATCCGCGATGGTGGTGGTGACGTCGCTGCTCACAGGCCGCGGAAACTACCGCACCGGTGGCTCACCGACCCCTGGGCGCGGCTTCACACATCCATGACGTTCGGGTCGTTTCATGAACATCGAGGACGGAACGCAGACCGTCCACCAGGACCGGCCCACCCCCGGGCCACCGACCGAGGAGCACACCATGAACTCGACCCTGAAGAAGCTCACCGCCACCGTCGCCGTCGCCGGCGCCGTGACCGTCGGGACGCTCGGGATGGCCGGCAGCGCCTTCGCCGCCGACAACTCGTCCGGCTCGACGGGCGGCGCCGCCACCAGCCAGACCACCCGCCACCCCGGCCTCCGGGCGCAGGTGGCGAAGGGCGCCTTCCAGATCGTGCTCGACCAGCTGGGCGTGTCGAAGGAGGACCTGCGCGCGGCGCTCAAGGGCGGCCAGACGATCAGCCAGTACGCCGAGTCGCTGGGCAAGGACCCGCAGGCGATCGCCGACGCCCTGACCAAGGCGGCCGACGACAAGATCGACCAGCTCGTCGCCGACGGCAAGATCAAGCAGGAGCGGGCCGACACGATCAAGGGCAAGGTGCCCGACCGGGTGAACCACTTCCTCACCCGCACGTTCGGCCAGGGCCAGCAGGGCGGCCGCCGGCGGCAACGCCTGAGCATCGCCCCCGCAGGCCCCACGATCCCGCAGAGTGCCCGCCGGTCCTCCCCGCCGGCGGGCACTCCCGCGCCTGCCGTCCGGGCGTGATAAGTTACCCGCCAGTAACTTTTCGCCGCAGGACCCGACACCACCTCACTCCAGGAGGCCCCGCCGTGGGTGACTTCTCGCTCGATCTCAACGAGGACCAGCTCCAGCTCAAGGACTGGGTGCACGACTTCGCCGAGAACGTGATCCGCCCAGTTGCGTCTGAATGGGACGAGAGGGAGGAAACGCCCTGGCCCGTCATCGAGGAGGCCGCCCGCATCGGCCTCTACTCCGTCGACTTCGGCGCCAACGCGGTGGCCGACCCCACCGGTCTCACCTGGCCGATCGTCAGCGAGGAGATGTGCTGGGGCGACGCCGGTATCACCCTCGCCATCTTCGGGTCCACCCTCGCGGTGTCGGGCATCCTCGCGAACGGCACCAACGAGCAGATTGGCGAGTGGGTGCCGCAGTGCTACGGGACGCCCGAGAAGATCGCCCTCGGCGCGTTCTGCGTGACCGAGCCCGACGCCGGCAGCGACGTGTCCTCGCTGAGGACGCGCGCGGTCTACGACGAGGCCAAGGACGAATGGGTGCTGAACGGCACCAAGACGTGGATCACCAACGGCGGTATCGCCGATGTCCACGTGGTGGTGGCGTCGGTCGACCCCGAGCTCAAGGCTCGTGGACAGGCCAGCTTCGTCATCGGCCCGAACACGCCCGGCCTGAGCATGGGGCAGAAATTCAAGAAGATGGGCATCCGCGCCAGCCACACCGCGGAGGTCGTGCTCGACGACGTGCGCATCCCCGGCAGCTGCCTCCTCGGCGGCAAGGACCGCCTCGACGAGCGCCTCGCCCGGGCCCGTGAGGGCACCGGCACGCGCCACCAGGCGGCGCTCGCCACCTTCGAGGCCACCCGCCCGATCGTGGGCGCGCAGGCCGTCGGCATCGCCCGGGCGGCCTACGAGTACGCGCTCGAGTACGCCAAGGAGCGCCACCAGTTCGGCCGGGCGATCATCGAGAACCAGGGCATCGCCTTCAAGCTCGCCGACATGAAGACCGAGCTCGACGCCTCCCGCCTGCTCGTCTGGCGCGCGGCGTGGATGGGCCGCAACGGCAAGAACTTCGAGGCCGGCGAGGGCTCGATGAGCAAGCTGAAGGCCGGTGAGTCGGCGGTGTGGATCACCGAGCAGGCGATCCAGATCCTCGGTGGCTACGGCTACGTGCGGGAGTACCCGGTGGAGCAGTGGCACCGCGACTCGAAGATCTACACGATCTTCGAGGGCACCTCCGAGGTACAGCGCCTCGTGATCGCCCGCTCCATCTCCGGCGTGCACATCAAGTAGGGGCAGGCCGGGCGAACCGGTCAGAAGCCTCAGCATCGCCGGGGCCCGTCCGATGGACCCCTCATGGCGACCATCATGACGGACCAACGCGCGCCCATCTCCGGCGGCGGCATGCCCGCTTCCGGCCCGGAGCCGGGTTCGCAGCCCGAGCGCGCGGGGCGCCCCGAGCCGGCGCCGGCCCCCTCGGCCGGCAAGGCGCCGCGCAAGCGATCCCTCACGGGGATGCTCGCCGACGTGAAGATCGGCACCCGCCTCGGTGCCGCGTTCGGCCTGGTGGCGGCACTGCTCCTGGTGACCGTGATCGTCGGCGTGGTGGGCTCGTCGATGCAGACCTCGGCGTCCGCGAACACCGCGCAGGCGGGTGACCTCATGCACGACGTGCTGCAGGTGAAGTTCCGCAGCGCCGACTTCAACGGTTGGCAGACGGCGGACGCCTTCGACGTCGCCCGCGGCGCCAAGGACGCCACCAGCGACACGGGCGAGAGCCGCGCCGCCTTCCTGGCGTCGGCCAAGGCGTTCCGCAGCGAGCTCGCCACCCTGCGCGACAACCCGCTGACCGCCGAGCAGGCGGCGCTGATCGCCGAGATCAGCAAGCAATTCGACACGTTCATGAGCGTCGACAAGACGATCATCGCCGACTACCGCAAGGGCACACCCGCCGCGAAGGCGGCCGCCGACAAGCTCGTGCTGGTCGACGAGATCAAGACGTTCGAGAACCTCACCGCCGCGTCCGAGAAGCTCGTCACCTCGGCCGACGCCCAGCGGGCCAGTGCCGCCGCTGACGCGTCGAGCACCGGGAACGCCGCCAAGACGATCATGATCATCGTCGGCCTGATTGCGCTGGGCATCGCCATCGCCTGCGCCGTGGTGATCACCCGCTCGATCGTCAACCCGCTGAAGAGCCTCAGCGACCGCCTCGCCGACATCGCCGACGGCGAGGGTGACCTCACCGCCCGGGTCGAGGAGGACCGCGAGGACGAGCTGGGCACCGTCGCCCGCGACTTCAACCGCTTCGTGGGCAAGATGCAGGACTCCGTGCGCTCCATCGCCGGCAACGCGGGCACCCTCGCCGGGTCGTCCGAGGCACTCGCCGCGGTGAGCGAGCAGATGTCGGGCTCGTCGGAGGAGACGTCGGCGCAGGCGACCATCGTCGCCGCCGCGGCCGAGGAGGTCTCCGCCAACATCTCGACCGTGGCCACCGCGGTGGAGGAGATGACGGCGTCGATCGTGGAGATCTCCAAGAACGCCGCCGATGCGGCGGGCGTTGCCACCACGGCATCGGTGCAGGCCGAGACCACGAGCATCGCGGTGGGCAACCTCCTCACCGCGGCCGACTCCATCGGCAGCGTCGTGGCCCTGATCACGGCGATCGCCGAGGACACCAACATGCTGGCGCTCAACGCGACCATCGAGGCGGCCCGCGCCGGTGAGGCGGGCAAGGGCTTCGCGGTCGTCGCGAACGAGGTGAAGGAGCTGGCCCACCAGACGGCCAAGGCCACCACCGACATCACGACCCAGATCAAGATGATCCAGAGCGAGACGAGCCAGGCGGTCGAGTCGATCGGCGAGCTGAGCAACGTGATCGCCCAGATCAACGACTCGCAGGCCGGCATCGCCGCCGCGGTGGAGGAGCAGACCGCGACGACCAACGAGATCGGTCGCAACGTGGCCGAGGCCTCGGCGGCGTCCCGTGAGATCGCCCGCAACATCGAGGGTGTCGCCGCGGCCGCCAACGAGAGTGCGCACGGTGCGTCGCAGAGCCGCCAGGCGTCCGAGGAGCTGTCGTTCCTCGCCAACGACCTGAACGTGCTCGTCGGCCAGTTCCGCTACTGAGCCCGAGCGTGCCGCGCGAGCGGCGCCCGGTGACGACAGGTTCGAGACCCCTCTCCGGAGGGGTCTCGGCAATTCCGAAACCCCTCAGACCGCGGGTGATCCGGACGATCAGCCTCTCTGAACCTCCCGCACCCGGCGGGCGGTCCCTGTGTCACCGAGGACAGCGGAGCTCATCATCATGCGGTACCTGCACCGATTCTCGATCACCGTCCGGTTGATCGCCCTCGTCGTCGTGCTCCTGGGCACCTTCTTCATCGCGTCGCGCTCCGCGATGGGGAGCTTCTCGAACATCGAGAGCAAGGCGTCGGACACCCAGAAGCTCGCCGCCACGGCCGAGGCCAAGACCCGCCTCGCGCAGCAGGAGAACGTCCTGGGTGACCACATCAACCAGGCGTACCTCGGCTTCCTGACCGACGACACGCAGTCGAACATGACGGTGGCGCTCGCCGCGCTGCGGGACCCCTCGCAGAACCAGCTCATCGCCGACACCTGGTCGCAGACCCGCGAGGGGTACGACCAGGCGCTCAAGCAGCTGGCCACAGCCAAGAAGCTGGCGACGATCGACAGCGAGAAGCAGATCCTGACGACGCTGCAGGACGACATGAAGACCTACGACGGCTTCTCGCAGCAGGTGTGGACGGCGGTGCAGGCCGGCGACGCCAATGCCGCGGTCCGGGTCATGACCGTCGACAACCTCGACGTGTCGAACGACATCCCGGCGCAGTTCGACAAGCTCAACGCGATCGTGGGCAAGCGGGCCGACGCCTCCTTCCAGAGTGCCATCGACGCCGCTGCCGCCGCGGACACCGCGGCCCGCGAGTCGGTCACCACGGCGCAGGACGGCGCATCCAGCGCCCAGACGTTCATGTGGATCACGATCATCGTGGGCATCGGCCTCGCGGCCCTGCTGATCTACTCGATCACCTCGCAGCTCAAGAAGATCAACGGTGTGCTGGCCCAGGTGGGCGAGGGTGACCTCAGCGCCCGGGTCGAGGTGGCGGGCCGCGGCGACATCGCCCAGCTCGGCACTGCGCTCAACGACGCGGTCATCGGTCTCGACGAGGCCAAGCAGAAGGAGACCGCGATCCTCTCCGGCATCCGCGACAACGCGACGACGATCGCCGCGGCGTCGGAGGAGCTCAGCGCGGTCGCCAAGTCCATGGGCACCGGCGCCGACGACACCGCGGCGCAGGCCGAGCGGCTGTCGACGGCCGGCAACGAGGTGAACTCGGGCGCCATGATCGTCGCCTCCGCCCTCGAGGAGATGCGCGAGAGCATCAACGAGATCTCGCACGGCGCGGTCGAGGCGTCGCGCACCGCCTCCGAGGCCGTCGCGATCGCCCGCACCACCCGTGAGGCCGTCGCCGAGCTCGGCGAGTCGAGCACGGCCATCGGCGAAGTGGTCGGCGTGATCTCGTCCATCGCCGAGGACACCAACATGCTGGCGCTCAACGCGACCATCGAGGCCGCCCGCGCCGGTGAGGCCGGCAAGGGCTTCGCGGTCGTCGCCGACGAGGTGAAGAACCTCGCCAACCAGACCGCCAAGGCCACCAAGGACATCAAGAGCCGGATCGAGAAGATCCAGATGGACTCCATGGCGGCGGTGAGCGCGATCGAGCAGATCGCCACCGTGGTGGAGAACATCAACCAGAGCCAGGAGATCATCGCCAGCTCCGTCGAGGAGCAGACGGCGACGACCGCCGAGATGGTCCGCAGCATCGCCGAGGTGGCGTCGGGCGTGAACGAGATCACGGTCTCCACCCACACGCTCGCCGACACGGCGCAGGTGGCGGCCATGGGCGCCAACGAGACGCAGAGCTCCGCGCAGGACCTCTCCCGCCTCGCCCAGTCGCTGCTCGCCATCGCCAACGACGACGGTTCGTCGCACGCCCCGCTCGACCACGGCTACGCCAACGGCAACGGGCACTCCAACGGCAATGGGCACTCGAACGGCAACGGCAACGGCAACGGGTACGGCAACGGCAACGGCACGCTCAACGGCTCGTCGCTGCGGGACATGCACATCCCCGCCTGAGGCCCAGCCCGAGGTCGGGCCCGAGGCACACAGACGTCACGACCGGACGAGCAGCTCCTCGAGTTGCTCGTCCGGCGTGAAGGGCACCCGGCGCGGGTCGACCGTCAGGAGGCGCGCGCCGGGGAGCTCGTCCATCATCACCGCGAGGAACGCCCGCACCGCTTCCTGCACGTCGAGGCGGGCGAGCGCCTGGCCCAGGCAGAAGTGCGGCCCGTACCCGAACGAGAAGTGACGTTCGGGCGCACGGGTCACGTCGAAGCGGTCGGGGTCGCGCCAGCGTTGCGGGTCGCGGTTGGCGGCCTGCCGGGCGAGGAACACGGTGTCGCCGGCGACGAGCGGCACCCCGAACGTGTCGTTGTCGTGCACGACGAGCTTCCGACCGGTACGGAACGGCGGGTGGAAGCGCAGGCACTCCTCGATCGCCGGGTTGAGCCGTGCGTCGGGATCGGCCCGCACCCACGCCGTCTGCTCGGGATGTGCGAGCAGCAGCAGGATCGTGTTCGCGATCGCGGCCCGGCTCGACCCGATCGCGCCGCCCAACACGTTGACCACCAACGCGAGCAACTCGGCACGCGAGAGCCGCCCCTCGGCCTCGGCTTCGAGCAGGTCGGAGACGATGTCGTCGCGGGGATCGGCGACGCGCTCGTCGACGAGGCCCTCGACGTAGGTGTAGAGCGCGACGATGCCGTCCTCCGCGACGCGACGACGCTCGGGGGTGAGTGGGTCGACGAACCCGGCCTCCGTCCCCGCGAGGAAGGTCGCGATCTCGGTGCGCGCGTCGACCGGCAGTCCGAGGAAGCGGCAGATCAACCAGAGCGGGAGGTCGTTCGCGTAGTCGGCGACGACGTCGAACTGCTCGTGGGTGCGCAGCTCGACGAGCACCGCGCACGCGTGTTCGTACAGCTCGGCGCGCAACGGCTCGACCCGACGCGGCGTGAATGCGCGCACGACGGTGCCGCGCAGCCGTTCGTGCACCGGGTCGTCGTGCGCGGGCATGGTGAGGCGACGCCACTCGTAGAAGTGGGGCTGTCGTGCACGCCGAGACGTTCGAGCGCGCAGGCCCGGTTGGGCGAACGCCGGGTCGGTGTGCACGAGGTCGAGGTCGTCGGCGCGCAGCAGCATCACCGCCTCGTCGCTGCGCGCGATGCGGTGCTGCGCGCGGGCGAAGGTGGGGTACGGGTCCTGCCAGAACTCGGGATCGCCGAGGTCGACGACGAGCGGTGTGGGCACGGGTGCAGCCTGTCACGTGCAGTGATCGCCCGTCGGCGGCTACGTTCCGCGCCAGGCCAACACCATGGCAGCCCTTGACGGAGGAACTCCATGCAACCGACCGGCATCATCTTCGCGGCGCTCGACTGCGACGTCGACAGCATCGAGGAGTGGAACCGCTGGTACGACCTCGAGCACGTGCCGCCGAACGTGTCGATGCCCGGTGTGATGCTCGGCCACCGCTACGTCGCGCCGCCTGGTGCCCACGACGCGCGGCGCAACTGACGCCGGCTCGCCGTTCGCCGACGGCCACTCGGTGTTCCTCACCATCTACACGCTCTGGGTGGAACCCGCGAGCGTTCGACGACATGACGGTGCTGCGCGACAAGCTCTACGACGGCGACCGCATGCGGTTCCCGGCCGACAAGAAGGTGGTGCGCGAGGGGGACGTGATGCGCATCGAGTACGCGCTCGGTGACCCCGCCGGCACACTCGAGGCCGAGGACGTGCCGGCGGTCGGCCACACCGCGACCGTGGTGGTCCAACGCGAGCAGCACGAGTCGCTCGACGCCTGGTACCGCACCGACTGGACGCCGCGTGTGGTCGCGCTCGACGGCGTGCACGGGGTGGTGAGCTTCTCGTCGGTCACGCGCGAAGGCCTTGCGCTCGACATGGTGTTCGTGGAGGGCGACGGTGGCGAAGCTGGCGCAGCTGCGGGCCGAGGCGGCGCTGCACCCCGACACGCGCCGTCGAGGGGGCCTGATCTGATCCAGCCGCTGCACTACCCGTTCATCGGTGCCATCGAGGCGTCCGACCTCCGCGCGGCGGTCACGGACTGCATCGTGGCCGCCGAACCGGGAGGTCCTGGTCGAGCAGCGCGGCGACGTGCTGCTGCTCACGCTCAACCGACCCGACAAGCTCAACGCGGCACCCGGGCATGGGCCGCACTTCATGGTTGCGATCGACGACGCCAACGCGAACCCGGCGATCGGCGCCATCGTGATGACCGGCGCGGGCCGAGCGTTCTGTGCCGGTGCCGACGTGAGCGCGATGTTCGCCGAGCGTGACGAGCCCGACGCCGACACCGAGCACGACCCGGCGGCGGGCGTGAAGGCGTTCGACTGGTGGGCTGTGCGCGCCCAAGCCCTTGATCGCGGCGGTGAACGGCATCTCCACGGCGTGGGCGTCACCCAGATCCTCAACTTCGACGTGATCGTCGCGCCCGACGCCGCTCGCTTCGGGATCGGGTTCATCAAGATGTGCCTCAAAAAAAAAAAAAAAAAAAAAAAAAAAAAAAAAAAAAAAAGGCTCCGAGCCTCGCGGCCACGCGGCTGCTCACCCAGCGCATGGGTCTCGGGCAGGGCGCGAGCGTTCGCGCCCTTGTCGGGCGACGTGTGGGACGCCGAGCAGGCGCTCGCCGCGGGGCTCGTCGACCGGGTCGTCCTCGCCGAGTCGCTGCTCGACGAGGCGCTCGGCCTCGCCGGCCGCATCGCCGGCAACCCGCCGCCGCAACTCCTCTGGACCAAGCAGCTCCTCGCCGACAACGTGTTCGAGACCGACCTCCAGCTGGTGCAGGAGCGGGAGCTCGCCACCGTGCAGCGCTGCTTCGCCTCGCCCGAGCACGCCGAGGCCATCGCCGCCTTCCTGGAGAAGCGCCCACCCAGGTTCCGCTAGGCCGCTTCCGCTGACCTGCCCCTCCACGTCTCCTCCACGTTGCGTCGTTGAACTCTGGCGGATGCAGGTGACGCAACGTCGGGGGTTTGGGACTTGGGCGGTTGCCGCGACCTGCGGGGCGTGGGTACGGTCGCCCGCATGACCAGCTCTGCCACGGCCCAGCTGCCCGAACACGTGCACGTCGCGGTGATGGGCGCCGGCCCGGGCGGCATCTCCACCGCGTACCAGCTCCTGCAGCGCGACATCACCGACTTCGTGGTGCTGGAGAAGTGGAACTGGCCCGGCGGCACCTGGTATCACAACCGCTACCTGGGCGGCGGAGGACATCGTCGCACCTCTACTCCTTCTCGTGGGTGCTCAAGGCCGACTGGTCGTTTCCGTACGCGGGCGACGCCGAGATCCGCGAGGTACTCCTTGAGCACCGTGGAGAAGTACGGCATCGACGAGCACGCGAATACGGCACCGTGGAGGTGCGCGCTTGCGCGCTGGGACGACGCCAGGTCGCGCCGACCCTCACGTTCGCCGACGGCGGCTCGCTCACCGCCGACATCGTGGTGAGCGGCGCCCGGCATGTTCAACGAGGCCGTACCCCGACGCCGGGTCTCGACGAGTTCGGCGGCACGATGTTCCACACCGCGCTGGGACTGGGACCACGACCTCACCGGTGAGCGCGCCGCGGTGATCGGCGCGCCGCGCCGCCCGCTGGTCCAGCTGGTGCCCGAGGTACGAAGGTCGCCGGTCACCACGCTGCTCCAGCGTTCGGCCAACTGGTCGCCCAAGGAGGACCAGCCCTACACCGCGAAGCAACTGCGTGACCGCGCCGACCCCGCCAAGGTGCAGGCCTTCCAAGTACGAGATCTTCCCGCAGCACCGACCCGTTCATCACCTTCCAGGACGAAGCGCGCTCGAACTGGCGCCAGGCGTGCCTGCGCGCGACATGGAGGTGGTGGAGGACCCGGAGGGCGGTTGCTGCCCGACACGCCGTACCGCGCCACCGGCCGCTGATGTCGAACTACTACTACCCGACGTTCAACCGGCCCAACGTGGAGCTGGTGACCGACACCATCACGCGCATCACGCCGAGCGGGATCGTCACTGGTGCGACGGCACGGACGCGAGTTCGACACCATCGTGCGCGACCGGCTTCCAGACGACGCGCTACCTGCTGGCGATCGACGTCACGGGGCGCGGCGGCGCGCCTCGCCGACGAGTGGGCGAACGGGCCCGAGGCCTACCTGGGGATCACGGTCAGCGGATTCCCCAACCTGTTCGTGCTGTACGGGCCCAACACCAACAACGGGTCGATCATCTACATGATCGAGTCGCAGGTCGACTACGTGATGCGCCAGATCGAGCGCATCGACCGCGAGCACCTCGGCGGACGAAGCGCGGATGCAGCGCCTGTACAACGAGCAGTTGCAGCGCGACATGGACGCGGTCAGCCCGTGGCAGGGCGGGTGCAGCACCTACTACCGCGGGCCCGACGGCGCATCGTCACCCAGTGGCCGCACACGATGAGCGAGTACCGCAGCGACGTCGTCCGGATGCGGGACGCGCATGCGACCGGGCCGGCGCCCGGACCGGGGGCGGGCCGTGCGCCGGCGACCACAGATCGCAGGCGGCAGATTCGAGAGGGCGCAGCCGCGGCTACGCGTGGGCGAGCAGCAGGACGCGCGAGTGGTGACCGCAGGAGTCGACGTCGGTCTCGGCCTGGAGCGTGCTGCCCGGCACGACCACGTCGAAGCGGTGGCCACGGGTCACCGACGGGAGCGACAGGCGGTCGCCGCCGACGAGCGCCTTGACGTTGCCGCCGATCATGTTGGTCACCTCGCCGAGGGCGTCGACCACGTCGTCGTCGGCGAGCTCGTCGACCTCGAGTGCGAACATCGCCGCGGCGAGCTCCTTGGCGACGGGCTCGGGGACCCGCACGAGCAGCGAGCCGTCGTGGCCCTCGCTCATGTGGATGCATCCGGTGAGCTGCACGTCGTCGTCGGGCTGCGGCAGCTCTTCGGCCGCAGTCGCCACCATGTCGACGCCGAGCATGCCACTCCACACCGCGGAGACGACCTCGCCGAGGTCGTTGCTGTCGAGTTCCATGTCCTGGTCACTCCCGTGTCGTTCCGTGTCAGGGCACAGCATCGGCGGGACGGCGGGGGACCTGAGCATTGTCGGAACATCCCCGGGCCGGCCGCGACCCGCCGGAACCGCTCAGGAACGAGGGGTCGTGGCCGATCTAGCCCTTCACCAAGGAAGGGAGATCGGGACATGAAGGTCCTCGTCGTCGACGACAGCAAGGCGATGCGCATGATCGTGAAGCGCAGCCTGCACCACGTGGCGGTCCTGGCCGATGCCCAGGTCGTGGAGGCCGAGGACGGCAACCACGCGCTGGAGCTCATCCGCACGGATGGTTCGCCCGATCTCGTCCTGTGCGACTGGAACATGCCGAACATGAGCGGCATCGAGCTCCTGCAGGCGCTGCGCGCCGAGGGGCGCGACGTCCGCTTCGGGTTCGTGACCTCCGAGACGCAGTCCGCCATGCGTGAGCAGGCGATCGCGTCGGGGGCGAGCTTCCTGATCGCCAAGCCCTTCAGCGGTGACGAGTTCCGCGAGCTCGTCGAATCCGTCTTCTGAACCGCCCACGATCTCAGCAAGAGGAGCACCTCGTGCCCACCCGCATCCCGATGCCCATCCCGGAGACGATCCGCGAGGTGCTCGGCGATCTCCTCGACCGCCACGTCGCCGTGGCCAAGTCGGAGCCCGCCAAGGACGACGACGAGCCGGTGGCGTGGCACACGCTCGCCGACTTCACCATGGACGACGGTTCGGTCGCCGCCTGTGTGCTCGCCGACCTCGAGGTCAGCGCCGCGCTGGGTGCCGCCCTCACGATGGTGCCGCCCGGCATCGTCAACGAGTCGGTGACGGCGGGGCGGCTCGAGGCCGACACGCTCTCCGAGAACTACGCCGAGGTCCTCAACGTGATGACCCGCGCCTGTTCAACAGCCACGACACGCCGCACGTGCGGTGGCGTTCGCTGCAGGTCGTCGCCGAGACGCCGGCGACCGACGACGCCCAGGGCCTGGTCGACAAGCCGTCGGCCTGCCGTGACCCTCGATGTCGACATCGAGGGGTACGGCTCAGGCCGCCTCGCCGTGATCGTCGTCTGACGCCGGCATCGGCGCCCGCTCGGCGGGCTGGTCCATCACGAACGTCTCGCCGCCGGGCACGCTGTGCTCGGCGGCGATCTCGTTGCCGAGGGCGGCCAGGCGCCGGGCCTCGTTGTTGCGGGCGAAGCCGCCGACGAGCCACTCGACCCCGCGCACGGCGAGGAACGCGACCGCGAGGGCGGCCAGGTACCAGAGGACCGCACGGTCGAGGGTGATCGAGCCGCTGATGCAGCCGAGCAGCACCGGCGTCCAGCACACGAGCGAGAGACCCAGCACTGCGGCGAGGCGGAGATCGGGGTCGAGCGCCGGGCCCGCGACGGCGTTCCCGTCGGCGGCAGGGGCGACGGTCTGGGAGGCGGAGGGTGCCACGGCGGCGCCGGCACGGAGCGGGTCTTCATCGTGTCCATCTGCTGCGTCCCTTCGAGGAGCCGGTCGGGTTCAGGCCGCAACCGCGGTCAGGCGGCGCGTGAGGGAGTCGACCCAGCGGGCGGGGGTGGCGGGCAGGCCGTCGATGGCCATCACCGGCACGCCCAGGCTCAGCATCGCCCCGGGCGACACGGTCGCCTGGAGGTTCTCCAGATCACCGCGCCGACGCCGCCGAAGCCGCGGCCCCACTCGAGGACGTCCTCGGTCTTGCGGCGGGCGTCCACCTGCTGATCACGAGCGTCGGCCCGAGCGCGGCGAGCACGTCGGCGACCCACGCGCCGCAGGTCGGGCACGACGGGGGCGTCGGGATCGGCCACGACCACGGGCAGGTGGCGGCGGTACCAGGCCCGACGCCGGGTGTTGGCGTCGCTCACGCCCCGCACGTGGAGGCGGTGGAGAGGCTCATCGGCTCGTTGCGGGTGGCGAGCACCACACCGTCGTCCTCGATGCCGAGCCTCGGCGGCGAGGCGCAGGCCGTGGGCGAACGCGCCGTCGACCTCGCCGACCACCGCGACTGCCGCCTTCGCGGGGCAGCTCGGGAAGGAGGGTAAGCGCTCAGGCGCTGCGTGAGCGCGCCGCAGGTCGTGCACCGGCGTGGACGCAGGACGAACGCGGCCGGGAGGCCGAGGGCGACGACGGCGCGTGTCCGGCGGCCGGGTCCGGCCGGTATCATCTCGGGCACGGCGGGGACCGGCGTGGTGGTGTCGCCACGGCGACCGCAGTCGACGACATCGTGGCCGTCTCGGGGGTCCACTGATCCTCGCCGGCGCGGCCCTCGACGGCGCCGGTGCCGACCACGGGGCCGGCGCCATCGGCGGGACGGGCGGGAGCGGTGATGGCGCCGCCGCGGTTGCGCGCCGGGGCGGAGCTGCGCGCGGGCGCCGGCGCGGCCGGCGGCGGCATGGCGCCGGCGGCTGCTGCGCGCGAGGCCCGGGGTGGCGGGCGTGGGGATGCTGGCGCTGCCGTCGCCGACACGCGGCCATGATCGCCCGAACTCGGCTGCGTGGTCGAGACCGCGGCAGGCCGCTCGTCTTGTACGATGCTCGGCGGCCGGCGTCGTCGCCGGTGCCGGTCGGGAAGGTAAAGGTCGAAGCGTCGTCGACGGCGGCGGCGAGGTCGAAGATGCTCGCCGGCGCGGGTCACCGGCTCGGCGACGTGCGGCCGCCGTCGGTGCCGGTGCGGGTGCCGGCATCGCGGCTGCTGCGGTGTCGTCGTCGATCTCGACGCACCACCTCGAAGCGCTCGCGCTGGAAGAAGCCGCCCATGCCGCCGGAGCGGACCTTGTCGACGGACACGATGCGGGCGTGGGCCCCGTGGGCGTCACGCACCTTGGCGAGCAGGGGCTCGAGGTGCGGACCCTCAAACGTCTGCGTGTTCGACATTCACCACTCCCAGGTTCTCGAGCTGCAGATGGGTGCCGAGCTCCGCGTACGAGAGGACGGGGAGTCGGGGGATGACAGGGGCGACGATGCGCCGCAGGCCGGGACGCACCCGCCCCGAGCACAGGAGCACCGGGCTCCGGCCGAGTTGCTCGGCCTCCAGCGCGCGCCGGGCGACGGAGTCGACCAGCGCGGTGAGCTTGTCGGGGGCCCACGTTCAGGGCGGCGCCGCCACCGTCGGCGAGCACCACTGCTCCGAGCAGCTCCTGCTCGAGCACCGGGGCGAGCGTGATCGCGGGGAGCACCCCGTCGATCGCGTGCCCGGACGAGATGGCGGGGCCCAGCACGCTGCGCACGGCCTCGGTGAGCATCTCGGTGTCCTTGGTGGTGGTGGCCCGGGCCGACAGCACTTCGCTGATGCGCACGAGGTCGCGGATCGGGACACCCTCGGCGAGCAGGGCCTGGAGGATGCGCTGGCCGTCGGCGAGCGCAGGCTGACGCCGCGGAACACCGTCGGCCGCGACCGGCGAGTTGGTGCGCACCACGTCGAGCAGCGCCTTCACGTCCTCGCGGCTGAGCAGGTCGGCGGCGTGGGCCCGCACGATCTCGGAGAGGTGGGTGGTCACGACCGACGCCCGGTCGACGACGGTCACGTTGGCGAGGTCGGCCTGGGCCCGCAGCTCGAGCGGGATCCACGTCGCGGGCAGGCCGAACACCGGCTCCCGCGTGCGGATGCCGGGGCAGAAGCGATCTTCGCCGTCCTCGCCGATGGCGAGCGCGTGGCCGGGAGGCGCCTCGCCGCTTCCGAACTCCACGCCGTGCAGCTTCACGACGTAGGTCGACTGCGGGAGGTCGATGTTGTCGCGGGTGCGCATCGTCGGGATCACGAAGCCGAGCCTCGCGGGCGAGCCAGTGCAGGCCCTGCACCTGGTCGAGCAGGTCGCCGCCCTGGTTTCCTGGGTCGACGAGGTCGATGAGGTCGTAGGCTTGTTCGAGCCTCCAGCGCCTCGACCCGCATCTCCTCGCTGAGCGTCTCGGGCGTCTGGGCGGTGGGGGGCGGCGGCGGAGCTGCCGGCGGCGCCGGCCCCGAGCGCGGCCCGGGCGCCGGCACCGTGGAGCCTCGGGCGCCGTGCCCTCGGCCCCCGTTTGCGGAGACGGCGGGAGAGGATCCACAGGCCACCGCCGACCACGAGGAACGGGATCTTCGGGAGCCCGGGGAACAGTCCGAGCACGGCGATGGCGGGGCCGGCGATGCTGAGCGCCTGGTTGTGTGCGGTGAGCTGGCCGAGGAGGTCCGCGCCGAGGTCGGCCTCGGTGGCCGCCCGGGTGACGACGAGACCGGCGGCCATCGAGATGAGCAGCGCCGGGATCTGCGAGACGATGCCGTCACCGACGGTCAGCAGGCTGAACTGGTTCAGCGCGTCGGCGGGCGACATGCCCATCTGCAGCACGCCGGTGAGGAAGCCGCCGACCAGGTTGATGATGACGATGACGATGGCGGCGATCGCGTCGCCCTTCACGAACTTGGACGCACCGTCCATCGCGCCGTAGAAGTCGGCCTCGTCGGCCACCTCCTTGCGGCGGCTGCGCGCCACGTCCTCGTCGATGATGCCGGCGTTGAGGTCGGCGTCGATCGCCATCTGCTTGCCGGGCATCGCGTCGAGGGTGAAACGGGCCCCGACCTCGGCGACGCGGCCGGCACCGTTGGTGACGACCACGAACTGGATGACGATGAGGATCAGGAAGATCACGAGGCCGACGATCAGCGAGCCGCCGATCACGAAGTGACCGAAGCTCTCGATCACCGAGCCCGCGTAGCCGTGCAGGAGGATCAGCCGGGTGACTGCGATGTTCAGGCCGAGGCGGAACAGGGTCGCCACGAGGAGGAACGACGGGAAGATCGAGGTCGAGCGCCTTGCGGATGAACATGCCTGCGAGGAGGGCGAGCAGCGCCATCGCGAGCGTTCATCACGATGAGGAAGTCGACGAGGACCGTCGCGCGGACGATCATCAGCAGGATGATGCCGACGATTGCCACCGGGACCATCATGTTCCCGATCCGATTCCGCTTCACCGACTCCGCCTCGTGATCGCCCTCCGTGGACCGGTCTGCTCAGCGGGGCGCCGTCCTGGCCTCGGGCTTCCTGATCGGCAACCAGGCCGCCGACCTGAGACGTCTGCGGGACCGTTTCGGGTCGGCGTCGGGGAGCGACACCTCGGCGGGCGCCGCGGTGCACGGATGTAGGCCCGCCGGTTCCCCAGGGCGAACACGAAGGCGAGGACGTGGGCCACGGCCTCGTACAGCTCGCGCACGAAGTCGCCCACCCGGCAGACCCGGTACAGCATCCGGGTGAGGGGCACGTCCTCCACGATCGGCACCTTGTACCTCGGCCTCCCCCACGGATGCTGGCCGCGATCTCGGGCCCGCTTCCCGGGCCACCACCTCGGGGGCACCCTTGTCGACCCGGTAGGAGAGGGCGATGGCGTAGTGGGTGGGTTCACCAGCACCGCGCCGGCCTTGCCCACCGCGGAGAGCATCCGGTGGCTCACCGCCATTCCGCTTCGAGCGGATCGCCCCCTTCATCTGGGGGTCACCCTCGGACTGGCGGTGCTCCTCCTTGACCTCCTGCTTGGTCATCTTCAGGTCGGTCATGAGGCGCCGCTTCTGGATCGCGGCGAAGTCGATGAAGGCGATGACGAGGCCGGCGAACGCGGCGTTGCGGATGATCGTGAAGATGGCGTCGCTGACCGTGGAGAGGATGGTGTCGAGCGAGGCGCCCTGGGCGAGGAGCGTGTGGCTGGTGGCGCTGACGATGGGGTAGGCGACCGCGGCGACCACGACGATGCGCAGGATCGCCTTGCCCACCTCCCACAACGACTTCACCGAGAAGATCCGCTTCATCCCCTTGAGGGGGTTGACCTTCTTGAGGTCGGGCTTGAGCCGGTGGAACGAGGGCCGGATGCCCACCTGGGCGAGCTCCACCACGGTGCCGAGGGCCATGAGGCCGAGGGCGAGCGGCATCACCGCGGTGACCGACAGCTTCAGGCCGGCGGCGAGCGCGTCGCGCATGATGAGCGGCGACGGGTGGGCGGCGGCCAGCTTGAAGCGCACGACCATCGCCTCGATGCCGTCACCGGTGTTCTGCACCACCATGCGCAGCAGGTAGGTGGCGGCGAGCAGCGACACCCACGCGACGAGCTCGGGACTCTTCGCCACCTGCCCCTGTTTGCGCGCTTCCTTCTTCTTCTTGGGGGTGGGCGCCTCGGTCTTCTGGCTGCGGTCGCTGCTCACAGCGCCAGCACCTGGCGGACGCCGGTCGTCACCAGGTTCTCGACCGCGGGCAGCACGAACGGCAGCGTCACGCTCGTGGCCACGAGTGCGATCGTGATGCGGATCGGGAAGGCGAGGGCGAAGATGTTCATCGCCGGCGCGGTGCGGGCGAGCAGACCGAGCGCGACCTCGGTGAGGAACAGCACCGCGAGCACCGGGCCCGCGATCTCGAGCGCCGAGATCAGGAACGTGTCGAGGTCGTGCATCAGGAGGCGCAGCACGTCGGCGAGGTGCACACCCTGGATCGCGGTGAACGACTTCAGGAAGCCCTTCACCAGCACCAGGTAGAGGTTGGTGGCGAACAGCAGCGTGATGGCCACGAGCTGGTAGAGGCGACCGAACGGGCCGTTGTTGGTGTCGGCCATCGGGTCGAGCATGGCGGCCAGGTTGAACCCGGCGAAGTCGTCGATGAGGCCGCCGGCGGCCTGCACCGCGCTGAACAGCACCACGATGAGGAACGCGAGGGCGAAGCCGATCATCGCCTGCATCAGGGCGGCGATGATGAAGCCGCCGAGGTCGGTGGGGATCATCGAGTGGTCGATGCTGGGCGCGGCGACGAGGGCCAGCGACGCGGCGAGGCCGAGCTTCACGACCTGGGGCACGGCGCGCAGCGAGAACGGGACCACCACGAACACCCACACGGTCGACCGCACGAGGGCGAGCGTGAACGCGGCCAGTGCCGCCTGGTCGAAGGTGAGCTTCACCGATCGGTCCCCGGGTCCCTGCGCAGCCGTCTACGTGGAGATCAGCGACGGGATCATGCGGAACAGCTCGTGGGTGAACGAGATCATCTCGTTCAGCATCCAGTTGCCGCCGATCACGATCACGAGCGCGACGGCGATCAGCTTCGGCACGAAGGTGAGCGTCACCTCCTGTACCTGGGTGGCGGCCTGGAAGATCGAGATGAGCAGGCCGATACCCATGGTGACGAGGAGGATCGGCGCGGCGAGCTTGATGCCGATCGTGATCGCCGAATGGGCGATCTCCATGATGGACGCGTCGTTCATTGCACTTCTCCGGGGCGCGCGCGGTCGAGGGATGCCGTCATCTGAAGCTCGCGATCAACGTGCCGGCGATGAGGCCCCAGCCGCCGACCATGACGAACAGCAGCAACTTGAACGGCAGGGACACCATCACGGGCGGGAGCATGAACATGCCCATGGACATCAGGGCGGAGCTGACCACCAGGTCGATCACCAGGAATGGGATGAAGATCACGAAGCCGATGATGAAACCGGTCTTCAGCTCCGACAGGAGGAACGCGGGGATCAGCGTGGTCAGCGGCACCTTGGCCGCGCTCTGCGCCTTCTTGCCGCTCGCCTGCTCGAACATCGCGAGCTCGCCCTTGCGGGTCTGCTTCAGCATGAACGTGCGGATGGGGGCCTGGGCCCGGGTGTAGGCCTCCTGCTGCGTGATCTTGCCGTCCATCAGCGGCTGGAAGGCCTCGTGGTACACCTTCGACAGGGTCGGCGACATCACGAAGATCGCGAGGAAGAGCGCGAGCCCGGCCAGCACCTGGTTGGGCGGGATCGACGGCAGGCCGATCGCGTTGCGGGCGAGCGACAGCACCACGATGATCCGGGTGAAGCCCGACAGCAGGATCACGAGCGACGGCGCCACCGAGAGCACGGTGAGCACCAGGATCACGAGGATGCCCCGGTTGGGCTTCTGCTGTTCTTGGACCCGCCCATGTCCAGGTTGATGTTGACGTTGCTGTCGTTCGAGCTGCTCGACGACGAGCCGGTCGCGTCGGTGCCCGTCGTGCTGTCGGTGCCGTTGGTCGAACCGTCGATCGAGGGGACGGTGGGCACCGTCGGCATGGTCGGCGTCGTGACGTCGGTGCCGTCGGTGGTCTGGGCGTGAGCGGCGCGGGCGCCGCCACCGGCCAGCAGGGCGCCGGCCGCGAGCATCGCGAGGAGCAGGAGGGTCGCCAGGCGGCGGGCCCAGGTGCCGATCGGTTGGTGGAGCACGACATCTCGGGGAAGGCGCTCCTCACACGCTGCGGACGGTGCGGTCCTTCATCGTGTCGAGGAACATCTTCCATGCCGGAGCGGACGCGTACGCGTCCCGAGGCGCCGTCCTGGCGACCTCGAGGTCAGCGGAGCTGGTCGAGCCGGTGGAGCCGGTCGTGCCGGTGGCGACGGGGACGACGTCGATCGTGTCGGCCGTGTACCCTGGGCGACGGGCGTGCGCACCCTCGGCGCGCCGGGGCCGGAGGCCGAACGCCCTGTCGCCGCGCTGGTGGAGGGTGACGGAGGAGCTGGTGGCGCCGAGGACGAGGAACTGCTCGCCGACGGGCACCAGTGCGACCGACGACGAACGGGTCGGCCCCGCGGCCACGACCTCGGTGTCGCTCGACTGGCTGCGGCTGGTCGCGCTTCCCCGCGGCTGGAGCGCTTGCCGCCGAAGGAGACGCCGCGCTTGCGCAGCACCTTCACCGTTTCCCCACATGATGAACACGACGCCCAACGAGATGGCGACCCGCAGGAGCTGGCCGGCCCCCACACTCGTGTTGGCGTTCGACGAGCTCGGCGGCCGCGGCGAGGAGGAAGGTCAACGGATCTCGTTGCCGGTGACGATCTCGGAGATGCGGATGCCGAACTCCTCGTCGATCACCACGACCCGCTGCGATGCGGGTGCCGTTGACGAGCACGTCCACCGGGTCGCCGGCGGCCTGGTCGATGGACCACGGTGCCGGCCCGCATGGCGAGCAGGTCACGCACGGAGAGCCTCGGCGCGGCCGAGCACGGTGAGCTCGAGCTCGACGTCGCGGATCAGGTCGATGCCGTTGCCGAGACCGGCGGCGGCGGCGCCGTGGGCGTCGAGCATGCCGAACTCGTGCGGCACCGCGGTGCCCTCGAGCGACGACAGGTCGACGTCGACGGTCTCGTCGGACGGGTCCGCAGCCGCCGGGGCGGGGGCGGCGAGGTCGTCACCGATGCGCAGCACCACGGTGGCGAGGCGCTCGCTGCCCTCGAGGATGGCCACGGCGGCGAGCCGGTTGCCCGGCGTGCCGGCGAGGTGCTCGAGGTCGTCGGCGACGGGCCCGGCGGGGTCGGCGGTCGCCCCGGTGGTGGCGACGGCGGCGAGCAACGCCTCCGAGGCGGCGGCCAGCGCGGCGTCGGGGCTGCCCAGCGTCTGCTCCAGCGCGGTGAGAAGGCCGCCGGCGAGGGTGATGCCCACCCGGGCCGGCGAGTCGCCTGTGAGCGCGACGCTCAGCACCGCGCCGATCTCGGCGGGCGCGAGCTCGGCGATGTCGTCGGCCTCCTGCGGCCGGCCGACGCTGCACACGACGGCGCCCGCGAGCGCCTGCTCGAGCACGGTCGCGGCCTCGTTGCCGGCCTCGACCTCGAGCTGGATCTCTTCCACGGCGTTCACGCTCGGGTGCTCCTCTCCTCGACGACCATGCAGCCGAGGCGCTTGCCCTGGCGGCCGGCCACGACCTTGAACGCGGCGACATCGCCGACGGTCGCGGTCAGGGGTTCCTGGATGGGGTGGTGCAGCGGCACGACGTCACCGACGGCCAGCGTCAGCAGCTCGGCGGAACGCACGACGACGGGGTCGAAGCACACGCGCAGGGGGAGCGGCACCTCGTGCATCGCGTCCTCGACCTGCTGGGCGAACTCGGCCTGGGCGGCGGCGTTGCGGTCGCTGAAGACGGAGCTGCTGGCGTACTCCTCGAGCACGGGCTGCAGCACTGCGAAGGGGACGCAGATCGACGCGTGCCCGCGGGTCTCGCCGATCTTGATGTCGAACGACATCACCACGACCATGTCGGACGGGGCGGTGATCTGCGCGAACTGCGGGTTCGCCTCCTGCTGCACGATCGTGCTCTCGATCGTGGCGAGGCTCTCGAAGGCGTAGTCGAACTCCTTCAGCGAGCGGGTCGTCATCGACCGCACCAGCTGCTCCTCGATCTCGGTGAGGGCCCGGGTCGGCGCGTCGGTCGCGCCGCTGCCACCGAGGAGGCGCTCGACGATCGCCATCGCGATGCCGATCTCGAGGTGGAACAGCCCGGCGCCCGAGAGCGGCTCGAGCGAGAGCACGGCCAGGTAGGACGGGTTGCCCAGGCTGCGGACGTGCTCGTCGTAGGTCTGCTGCTCGACCGAGATCAGCGTGATGCTCGAGATGGCGCGCAGCGCGGTGCCGAGTACCGTCGAGAACTGCCGGGCGAACGTCTCACCCGCGATCTGGAGGGCGCGCACGTACTCACGGCTGAATTTGTTGGGCCGCCGGAAGTCGTACGTCTGCACCTCGGGGGTGCGGTGCGGTCGCGAACGCAGGTGGATGGCGGCGCCGGTCTGGGTCACGCCCACTGGATCGGCGGTGGCCCCGGGCGTCTGAGGACTTCAGGTTGCAGGACGGTTGCAGCTGATCTCGCGGGCGGCAGCCGTCCCGCCGACCTGTCATTGCATGACGAACTCGGTGAAGTAGATGTTCAGCACCTCGCCGTCGTACTCCTCGGTGACGGTCTTGGCCAGCTCGATCTTCTGCTCGTCGCGGGAGGCCGGGTCGATCAGCTGGTCGTAGTTCGTCGACGAGAACTGGGCGATGGCCGCGTCCAGCGCCTTGGCGCCGCCACCCTCCTCGGTCATCACCTTGGCGTCGGCGGTGCCCGCGAGCTGCAGGGCGAGGCCGAGCTTCAGGTAGTGGCCGTCGGCGAGGTTCACCGTGATCGGGTCGAGCACCAGGGCGGCGCCGGCGACCGGCGGCGTGCACTGCTCCGCGGCGGTCTTGCCGATGGTGGTGGTGGTCACGGGCGTGTCCGCGGTCGTGATCTTGACCTCGCAGGTGGGGGGCGGCGGGGCCTTCAGGATCACGAACTTCACGACCAGGGCCACGAGGACCAGGCCGACGATCATGAAGAGCTTCTTCTTGCTCTTCTTCTCGGGCGCGTCCTTGCCGCCCTTGCCCTTCTTGCCCTTGCCCTTGCCCGCAGGCGGGGCCTCGGTGCCTGGTTCGGTGGTGGCCATTTCGGTGCTCCGTGTCTCGCGGACCGCTCAGGTCCGCTCAGCCCGCCGCGCTGGTCGCGTCGACGGGTGTGCCGATGGGGTTGGTGGGGAGATCGATGCCCGACGAGATCTGCGTCGCGTCGGTGGTGCCGGCGGTGTCGGTCGCCGAGGCCGTGCTGCCCGTGCTCTGCGCGAGCACCACGATCTCGACCCGCCGGTTCAGGGCGCGGTGCGCCGCGGTGTCGTTGGGGGCGATGGGCCGCTGGTCGGCGAAGCCGGCCGCGTAGACCCGGTCGGCCGGCAGGCCGAACTGCTCCACGAGCACGCGCAGCACCGAGGTGGCCCGGTTGGTCGACAGCTCCCAGTTGCTGGTGCCGCCGCCGGTGGGCTGGTCGTCGGTGTGACCCTCGATGCCGATCTGGTTGGGCAGCGCGGTGAGCTTGGGGGCGAGGAGCGACAGGAGCTCGACGCCCGCGGGCGGGATGCTCGAGGAGCCGCTGTCGAAGAGCACGCCGTCGGTGAGGACCGTGATCACGAGGCCACGGCTCTCCTGGCGGATGCTCACCTGGTCGGACAGGCCCGCGTCCTGCAGCGCCTGCTTCAGGGCGGTGCCGGTCGACGACATGCGGGCCTGGTCGGCCGAGGTCGCCTGCGCGTTCTCGGCCGCGACCGCGTCCTTGGCCGCCTGGAGCTCCTTGGCGGAGACCGCGGTGGTGGCACCGGCGGTGCCGTCGAGGTTGCCGGAGCTCCCCTTCACCGCGTTCTGCCCGCCGCCGTTGTCGAGCGCGCCGGCCGACGAGCTGCCGCCCAGGTCGCTGCTCAACGACTTGGCGAACTTCTGGAACTTCGCCAGGTCGATGCTCGACATCGCGAAGAGCACGATGAACAGCGCGGCCAACAGGGTGATCATGTCGGCGTAGCTCACGAGCCAGCGCTCGTGGTTCTCGTGCTCTTCGTGGATCTCCTTCTTCGCCATGACTACGCCGCCTCGGGCTCCGCGTAGTTCTCGCGCTCCGCGGGAGGCAGGTGGGCCACGAGCTTCTCCTCGACGACGCGGGGGTTCGCGCCGGCCTGGATGGCGAGGATGCCCTCGAGGAGCAGCTCCATGCGTTCCGCCTCGGCGTCGGCGACGCGCTTGATCTTGTTGCCGATCGGGAGGAACACGATGTTGGCGAACGCCACGCCGTAGAAGGTGGCGACGAACGCACCGGCGATGCCCTCACCGGCCGAGGCCGGGTCGGCCAGGTTGCCGAGCACGTGGATGAGGCCGGTGACCGCGCCGACGATGCCCAGGGTCGGCGCGAAGCCGCCCATGTCGGTGAAGAACTTGTGCGCGACCTTGTCCTCCAACTTCCGGGAGTGGATGTCGGCCTCGAGGATCTCGCGCAGCTCGTCGGGGTCGGTGCCGTCGACCGCGAGGTTGATGCCCTTGCGGAGGAACGGGTCCTCCAGCGAGCGCGACGGCTCCTCGAGTGCGAGCAGGCCCTCCTTGCGGGCGGTGTCGGCGAACGACACCAGCAGCGCGATGGAGTCGGCGGCCGACTCGACCGAGCCCATGAGGGCCTTCTTCATCATCGCGATGACGGTCGGGATGTCGGCCTTGGTGAGGCCCGCGGCCGACACGAGGATGGTCGGCACGATCACGATGATGAACGCCGGGATGCCGATGAGGGCGGCCGGGTTCGTGCCCTCCATGATCACGCCGACGAACAGCAGGAAGAACGCGCCGCCGATGCCGATGAGGGTCAACGGGTCCACGGTTCCACCTCCTTCGGGCCGGTCGCGTCGGACACGTCGCTCGAGACGAGGCGCAGCCCGCTCTCGACGCGTGCGTCGGACTCGCCCTGGTTGGCGAGTGCGATCACACCGGCGCGGTAGCGGCGCACGGCTTCCATGATCTCGGCGATGTCCTCGCGCACGAGCAGCCGCTTGCCGTCGACGAGTGTGACGACGGTGTCGGGTGTCTCTTCGATGCGCTCGATGAGGTCGCAGTTGAGGGCGAACGGGGGGCCGTTCAACCTGGTGAGAATGATCATCTCTCCGTCCCTGGATCGATCAACCGTGGCCTTCCGGGCCACGGCTCCCTCATCGGCGGCGCCGCGGGGAATTCAAGGAAAGGGGCTGGGTGGATCACGTGTGGTGGGCCCCCGCCGGGCCCACCACACCGGGTCTGGCGGACTAGCGCTTGAGGTTCACGAGCTCCTGGAGCAGCTCGTCGGAGGTGGTGATGACCCGCGAGTTCGCCTGGAAGCCGCGCTGGGCGACGATCAGGTTGGTGAACTCCTGGGCGAGGTCGACGTTCGACATCTCGAGCGTGCCGGCGGTCATGGTGCCGCGACCGCCGCTGCCCGCGGTGCCGACCTGCGGGAGACCCGAGTTGGGCGCTCTCGCGGGCGCGGAGTTGCCCGCCTTCTCGAGCCCGGCCGGGCGTTGAAGCTCGCCAGGCGACCTGCGCGATGGGCTGCGTGCGCCCGTTCGAGAACACGCCCGTCACGATGCCGGAGTCGGCGATCGAGAAGGAGCGCAGGAACCCGATCGCGGCGCCGTCCTGCGACAGGCCCGAGACGCTGCCCGCACCCGCGAACTGCTGCAGGTGGTCGGCGCTCGCGGGGTTGCCGAGGCCGATCGACAGCGCGCCGGCGGTGAAGCTGGTGCCGAGCAGCGTGTTCAGCGCGGCGTCGAGCGTGATCGGGGTGATCGCGCTCGTGGGCTGACCGGTCTGCGCGTCGAACGACAGCGTCTGCGGGAAGCCGGGGATGGTCTGCTGCGTGCCGGTGGTGTCGGGCGCGGTGACGCCGACGGACCACGTGTTGGCCGCGGTGTTGGTGAACGTGAAGGTGAGCGGGACGGCGCGGCCGGCCGAGTCGTACACGGTCATGCCGGTGGTGATGCCGTCGCCGACCTTGGCGTTCGCCGGCAGGTTGCCGCCGAGCTGCATCTGGCTGGTCTGCACGGGGGGCAGCGTCTGGCCGAGCGGCATCCGGAGGTCGCCGGGCGGCGTGTTGGTGTTGATGGCGCCGTTCGCGGCGAGCCAGCCCTGCACGATCCCGCCGTCGGGCGACACGAGCGTGCCGTTGGCGTCGAACGTGAACGCGCCGCTGCGCGTGTAGACGTCCTGGCCGCCCTCGCGCAGCACGAAGAAGCCGTCACCCTGGATCGACAGGTCGGTGGCGCGGCCGGTGAGCTGCGAGGCGCCCTGCGTGAAGTTGGTCTGGATGGCGCCGACGTGCACGCCGAGACCGATCTGCTGGGGGTTGGTGCCGCCGAGGTCGGCGACCGGCGCGCCGGCGCCGCGCAGCGTCTGGCTGAGCACGTCCTCGAAGACGACCTGGCTCGACTTGTAGCCGGTCGTGTTGACGTTCGCGATGTTGTTGCCGATCACGTCCATCATCGCCTGGTTGCCGCGGAGCCCGGAGACCCCGGCGAACATCGATCGAAGCATGGATGGTTCCTTTCGTCTGTGGAGCTGAGAGCGGCGACGGGTGCCACCGCGGGTTGGTGGCACTAGGCCTTGGGGGCGAGCACCTCGGTGACCTCGCCGAGCGGGACCTCGAGCGCGTTGCTCACGCGCAGCAGCGGTCCCTGGGTGGAGTCGACGCGCACCGACTGGACCGTCGCAGTGCCGGGCGTGCCGGAGTGCGAGTAGGTCACCTGCTTGCCGACGAGGCTCGCGGCGAGCTGGAGCTGGCTGTTGCTCGACTGCGTCTGGCCGAGCGTCGCTAGGTTGTCGAGCTTCTCGACCATCGAGAACTGCGCGGACTGCGCGAGGAACGTCGACGGGTCGGTCGGCTGCAACGGGTTCTGGTACTTGAGCTGCGCGACGAGCAGCTTCAGGAACATGTTCTTGTCGCCCAGCCCGGTGGTGGAGCTGGTCGAGCTCTGGGCGTTGGTGGCGGCGGTGTTGGTGGTGCCGGTCACGCCGGTGACGGAGGTGGTCATGCGGGGCTCCTTCGGACGGTCGGGCGCGGGTCAGACGCGCAGGTCGACGAGCGCGCTCGACGCGGCGTTCGTGAGGTGGTCGGGGCGGTCGGCGGTGCGGAGGCCGGGCGCGGTGGCGCGCTCGACGGGGTCGCGGCCGTCGCGTGCGCCGGCGGACCGGTCCCGCGGGTCGCGGTCGGTGCCGGGCGCGAACGACGCGGCGTCGCGGCCGGGGTGGTCGTGGCTGCGGGCCTCGGCGCCGACGGTGACGTGCACGGTGGGGATGCCGCGCTCCTCGAGGCCGCGTAGCAGCTCGGCGCGGTTGTGGTGGAGCAGCGCCTCGGTGCCGGCCTCGTCGGCGCGCACGTGCACGCTGACGACGCCGTCCTTGGTGCGCACGTCGACGTGCACCCGGCCGAGGGCGGCGGGCTCGAGCACGACGGACACCTCGTGGGTACCGTCGCCGTGCGCGGTGAGCGGCCGCACGACCTCGACGATCTGCTGGGTCGGTTCGGCCGGGGTCGCCGGCGCGGCGGGCGCGGTGTTCGCGACCTTCTCGCTGCGGACGGTCGTCGTCGGCGCGAGCAGGTATTCGGGCACCGCGGTGCGCGCCGCGACGTCGCCGTGCTCGGAGACGTCGGCCAAGTCGGCCGTCTCGGCCGTGTCGGCCACGTCGATGGCGTCGATCGTCGTCTCGTGCCCGCGCCCGGCGTCGTCGCCAACGGCGGCGAGGGGAGTGGCAACCTCCGCGGGCCGCGCGGGCGTGGCCGGGGTTGCCGGCGTCGCCGGGGTGGCCGGGGACGCGGGCGTCGTGGCAGTCGCGTGCGTGGCCGGGGTTGCCGGCGTGGCCGGGGTGGCCGGGGTGGCCGGGGCCGCGGGCGTGGCGCGGTGGAGGAGCGATTCGGTCCTCCCCAGGCCGGTGCCGCGGTCGCCGTGCCCGGCGGGCGCGGCCCGGTGGGCGCGTGCCGGGGTCCCGGCCGTCCCGGGGGCCTCGGGTGTCGCGGGTCGGCGGGAGCGGCGACCGTCGCTTCGATGGTGGTGCCGGTCTCGGTGCCGGTCGGGGGCCGCGAGCCCAGCGGTCGATTCCCCGGCGGTCTCGCCCGCGACCAGGTCGATCGGGTTCGCGTGCTCGTCGGCCGGCTCGTCGGCGGATGCCGGCGTGAGCATGCCCGCCGCGGTCTTCGAGGCCGCCGCGGTCGCGTCGTCGGCCGGTGCCGCCTCGCTTCCGGTGGCGGCGGGGACCGCGGGCGCCGACGCGACGGGCGTGGTGACGCCGAGCATCACGAGCGCGAACGCGCCCGCCGTCTCCTCGGCGCCGTCGGTCGAGGACGACCCGTCGGACGCGCCGGCGAGCGCGCCGCCCGGCACGACGGTGGACGCGGTGACGTTCACGACACCTCCCGGCGGATCGCCGTGATCTCGGTGGGGACGTTCTCGATCTTCACGACCTCGCCCGTGTACGGCGCGGCGATCCACTTGCCGTCGCCGACGTAGATGCCCACGTGCCCGTTGGTGCGGTCGGGGTCGCCGTAGGTGAACACGAGGTCGCCCGGCTTCGCGTCGGCGATGCTCGCCACCGGCGTACCGGTCTCGGCCTGCGCGATGGAGCCGCGGGGCAGGTCGATGCCGAACTGCTGGTACACGTACTTGGTGAGCCCGGAGCAGTCGAGGCCGGTCGAGGGCTCGTTGCCGCCGTACACGTAGGGCACACCGAGGTACTGCTCGGCGGTCTTCACCACTTGGGCGCCCTTGCCGGTCGCGCCCGACGTGCCGGTCGCACCGGCGAGGCTCGCCCCGAAGCTCTTGGTCGTGGCCGTCGAGGCACCGGTGCCCGAAGCGGTGGTCGTGGTGTCCTTGCCCTCGACGCGCGCCAGCATCCCCTGAATCTGGGTGATGCGCTGCTGCACCGAGGTGAGGTTCGTCACCGAGCTCATGGTGGTCACGAGTCGGCCTCCGCCAGCCGGCGCCGGAACGCGGCGGTGACCACCTCGTCGACGTCACGCTCCTCTTCGCGCAGGAGCTCGTGCTGGTGCTCGGCGCGACGACGCTCGTCGACGTGCTCGAGGATCGTGACGCGCTGCGAGGCGACGGTCCACGAATCGATCTTCTCCGATGCGATGCCCTGCGCCATGGCGAGGTTCGCCCGCGCGGTCGACAGTGCGGCGGCCGCGGCCAGCCCCCGGCCCGAGGCCGTGGTGAACGCGGTGAGGGAGAGCACACCCAGCGGCGCGGGCAGCTCCTGCAGCGCGGCGGCGCGCTGGTCGACGCGGGTGCTCGCCTGCTGCACGGCGGCGTTCGCCTGCTGCAGCTCGGCGGCCGCGATCGACTCCTGGGTGCGGCGCACGCGCAGCACGGAGTCGAGCCGGAAGCGGTAGCGCTTCACTGCTGCATCTCCGGCAGGCCGTGCCCGACCAGGTCACGCAGGCGCGCCCATGCCTCGTCGGCCGGGGTCACCTCCATGAAGTCCTGGCGCAGGAACGCGTCGATCGGCTCCGCGAGCGCAACCGCGCGGTCGACCTGCGGGTTGGAGCCGGTCACGTAGGCGCCGATGTCGATGAGGTCGCGCGCGTCGCGGTGCGCGGCCATCAACTTGCGCAGCTCGGTCGCGGCGGCACGGTCGTGCGTCGTGGTGATGGCGCCGGTGAGCCGGGAGATCGACTCGAGCACGTCGACGGTCGGGAAGTGGCCCGAGGTCGCGAGCCGGCGCGAGAGCACGACGTGGCCGTCGAGGATCGAACGGGCGTGGTCGGCGATCGGGTCGTTGAGGTCGTCGCCCTCGACGAGCACGGTGTAGAGGCCCGTGATGCTGCCGGTGGCGCCGGCGCCCGCGCGCTCGAGCAGGTGGGCCATGAGCCCGAACGTCGACGGCGGGTAGCCCCGGGTGGCGGGCGGCTCGCCGGCGGCGAGCCCGACCTCGCGCTGCGCCATCGCGAACCGCGTGACGCTGTCCATCATGAGCACCACGTGCTCGCCCTGGTCGCGGAACCACTCGGCGATGCGGGTGGCCACGAACGCGGCGCGCAGGCGCACGAGCGGCGGCTCGTCGGAGGTCGCGATCACGACCACCGAGCGGGCCAGGCCCTCGGGCCCCAGGTCGCGCTCGAGGAACTCGCGCACCTCACGGCCGCGCTCGCCGATCAGTGCGATCACCGACATCGACGCGTCGCTGCCGCGGGCGATCATGGAGAGGAGGCTCGACTTGCCCACGCCGGAGCCGGCGAAGATTCCGAGGCGCTGACCGCTGCCGCACGGCACGAGGGTGTCGAGGGCGCGCACGCCGAGCGAGAGCTGCTGCTCGATGGGGGAGCGCTCGAGCGGGTGCGGGGCGCGGGCCTCGAGCGCGAGCTCGGGGAGGCCGGGCGGGAGGGGCTGGCCGTCGAGCGGGCGGCCGAGACCGTCGAGTACGCGACCGAGGAGCTCACGGCCGACCCGGATGGACGGCGGGCGGTCGACCAGTTCGACGGGCGCACCGGCGCGCACGCCGTGCAGCTCGCCGTACACCATGCAGGTGCACGCCTCGGCGCCGAGGCCCACGACCTCGGCCTCGAGCCGGTCGGCGCCCTCGCCGATGACGACCGAGTCGCCGATGGCGGGGTCGATGCCCTCGACCTCGAGCTGGAGGCCCACGACGGCGCGCACGCGGCCGCGCCGACGCGGCGTCGCCACGCGGCACGCGTCGGCCACGAGCTGCTCGAGCACTGCGGTCACGCGGCACCACCGAGGGGACAGGTGAGGTCGACGTCGAACTCCGGTTCGGGCTCGTCGGCGACCACGTGGGGAGCGAGCACCGTGCGGACACGTGCGAGTGCGGCGGCGATCGAGGCGTCGATGTCGGTGGCGCCCGCGTGGAGCACGCAGTCGCCGGGGGCGACGGCGGGGTCGGCGACGACCTGGAGGTCACGGCCGAGCGCGAGGTCGCCGACGTCGTCGAGGGCGGCGGCGTCGTCGGGGTGGAGCCGGGCCTCGAGTGCGCCACGAGCCGGGGCCACGGAGAGGGCGCGGGCGATGGCGTCGCGCCCGGGCGACGCGCTCAGTGCGAGCTCGCGTTGGAGGATCGCCTCGGCGAGCGTGAAGGCCGCGCCGACGAGACGGTCCTCGACGGTGGCGAGGGTGGTCTCGTACATGCGCTCCGCCGTCTCGGCCGCCGTGCGCAGGATCTGTGCGGCGTCGAGCAGCGCGGCGCGGTCGTCGGCGAGCGTGCGGGCAGCCGCGGCGGCGCCGTCGGCCTGGCCCCGGGTGAAGCCGTCCTGGTAGCCGGCGTCGAAGCCCGCGGTGCGGGCCTCTTCCATCGCGGCCTCGCGGCGCGCGGCGCTCACGGCGTCGTTGCCGCCGACCTCCGCGTCGTACGCGGTCGGCACGGGGATGGTGTGCAACTGCGGCAGCACGTCGATCGCGCTCGCGGCGTTGCAGCCACGGAGGACGCGCGCCTGGGCGCGGGGCCTAACTGACGAACTCATCGCTCCCCCTCGAGATGAGGATCTGGCCGGACTCCTCGAGCGCACGGATGACGCGGACGACCGCGCCCTGCGACTCCTCGACCGTCTGCAGGCGCATCGGCCCGAGCAGCTCGATCTCCTCGACGAGGTTCTGCCGGGCCCGCTCCGACATGTTGTTGAGGATCTTGTTGCGCACCTGCGGCGACACGCCCTTGAGCGCGATCGACAGGTCCTTCGAGTCGACCTGGCGCAGCACGAGCTGCACGGAGCGGTCGTCGAGGGCGACGATGTCCTCGAACACGAACATCCGGCTGCGCACCTCGTCGGCGAGCTCGGGGTTGTCCTGCTCGAGGCCTTCGAGGATGAGCCGCTCGGTGCCGCGGTCGGAGCGGTTGATGATGTCGACGAGCGCCTGCACGCCGCCCGCGCTCGACAGGTCGGAGTGCTGCACGACCGACGAGAACTTCGGCTCGAGCACCGCCTCGATCTCCTCGATCACCTCCGGCGAGGTGCGGTCCATCGTGGCGAGGCACTTCGCGACCTCGCGCTGCGGGCGCTCGCCCAGCGAACCGAGCACCATGGCGCCCGCCTCGGGCGTCATGTGCGCGAGGACCAGCGCGATGGTCTGCGGGTGCTCGTCCTGCAGCGAGTTCACGATCTGGCGCGGGTCGGCGCGCCGGAGGAACTCGAATGGCGACGAGCCCACGACCGCGCCGAGGTTCTCGAGGATCTCCCGCGCCTTCTCCTCGCCGAGGCTCTGGTGGAGCAGCTCGCGTGCGAGGTCGACGCCACCCTGGGCGACGTGCTCCCGGGCCCGCACGTGCTCGCGGAACTCGAAGAGCACCTCGTCGGCGGCCTCGGGGTCGACCGACTCGAGTCGGGCGATCTCGCCCATGATCTCCTGCACCTCGGTCTGGCGCAGCGAGCGGAGCACCCGCGCCGACCGTTCGGTGTCCATCTGCATGATGAGCACGGCGGCCTTGCGGGCACCGCCCTCGACACTGCGCCGCTGGCTGCCGCCTGACGGCTACCGTTCCTGGGAGCGTTGTCCCAGGAAGGAACCTCGTGTGCTGGTCGTGACCCGTTCCGAGAACCAGAGCGTCATGATCGGCACCGACATCGTCGTCACCGTGCTCGAGGTCCGTGGCGACCAGGTGCGCATCGGCATCCAGGCGCCGCGCGAGGTGAGCATCCAGCGCGAGGCTGGCTCGCGGCGATGCAGCAGGCGAACCGCTCCGCGGCGTCGCCGCCGGCCGAGTCGGTCGAGGGACTGCCGCAGCCGCCGTCGCGACGACGCCTCGACCCCTCCGGTCGACGACCGGCGCTACTGAGGCGCCGAGGACGCGCAGCACGCCGTCGCCGGTGCCCCACGGCGACTGCGCCACGGCCTGAGCCGCGTCCTCCACGCTCGACCCGCGTCGCAGCGCGGCGAGGATCGGCTCGTAGTAGCCGTTGGTGAGGGTCTCGAGCGTGGCCTTCAGGCCGGTCGAGTAGTCGGGGTAGTTGCGCACGCCCACCGAGTTGAACTGGGTGGCGCCGCTCGCTCCTGCGTGGTGGCGAGCGGGTTGAACGAAGCGCTCGTCCCCTCGGCCTGGGCCCACGCGACCATCGCCCGCACGTTCTCCGACGTCTGCGGCATGCCGAGCCCCTGCAGCACGTCACGGGCCCACGACTCGCGGTCGCCGGTCGCGCCCAGTGGAGCCCGAGCCCGTAGACGCCTGGTCGAGCGCGCTCGCGAACGACGTCGACCGGGTGGTGCCGGACGGTGCCGGTGGCGGTCGCGCCCGAGGTCTCCGACGAACCGGTGGTGAGCTGGGTGAGCGTCGACTGCAGCGAGCACCGCGCGCGAGCGCGGAGTCGAACGATCCGTTGACGGACGTCGTGGTCATCGGGTGTCTCATCGGCCGCGACCTCCGCGCCTGAGGGGAAATCCCGAAAAGCGCCGGGTGAATCCTCAGATCGCAGGCGGCGACGACGAGAGGAGGCGTACGAACCCGGCGCATCTGGCGCTGGGCGCCGCCGACCCGGAGCGCACCGTGACGGAGATGGACGAGATCGTCGCCGAGTTCCTGGTCGAGACCCTCGAGGGCCTCGACCAGCTCGACCGCGACTTCGTGGTGCTCGAACAACGGCCCGACGACCACGAGGTCCTCGCGTCGGTGTTCCGCACCATCCACACGATCAAGGGAACCGCCGGGTTCCTCGGATTCCGCCGGCTCGAGGCCGTCACCCACGTGGGCGAGGGTCTCATGCACCGCGTGCGCGACGGTGAGCTCGCGCTCGACGCCGCGATCACCGACGGCCTCTTCGCCCTGTGCGACAGCGTCCGCGAGCACCTCGCGACGATCGAGGCGACCGGCGCCGAGGCCCCGGGCGACGACGAGGAGCTGGTCCTGCGTCTCGTCGCGCTGCGCGAGGGCGTCGTGCTCGACGAGCAGGTCGAGGAGACCGGCGAGACCGGCGAGACCGTCGAGACCGTCGAGGTCGAGATCACCGAGATCGTCGAGGTCACCGAGATCGTCGAGGTCACCGAGATCGTCGAGGTCGACGGTGAGGTCGTCGGGATCACCGAGATCACCGAGGTCGTCGAGGTCGACGTCGAGGTGCCAGTTGCCGCGCCGGTGGAAGCGCCCGTCGCCGCGCCGGTGGAAGCACCCGCCGAGGTGCCGGCCGAGCCCGCGGCGATCGAAACGGAAGCCGCCGAGGTCGCCGCCGAGGTCGACGCGCCCGCCCGCGCCGACGCGGGGAGCGCCGCGTCGAGCACGATCCGCGTCGACGTCAACCACCTCGACCGCCTGATGAACCTGGTCGGGGAGCTCGTGCTCTCGCGCAACCAGGTGCTGCAGTGCACCACCACCGACGGTGACCCCGCGCTCCTCGCGACGTCGCAGCGGCTGAACCTCATCACGACCGAGCTGCAGGAGGGCGTCATGAAGACGCGCATGCAGCCGATCGACAAGATCTGGAGCAAGTTCCCCCGCATCGTGCGCGACGTCGCGTCCACGTGCGGCAAGCGGGTGCGCCTCGAGATGGAGGGGCGCGACACGGAGCTCGACAAGACGGTGCTCGAGGCGATCAGCGACCCGCTGATCCACATCGTGCGCAACTCGATCGACCACGGCATCGAGGCGCCCGAGGTGCGCGAGGCCGCCGGCAAGGCGCCCGAGGGAGTGCTGCGCATGCGCGCCTTCCACGAGGGCGGCATGGTCAACATCGAGATCACCGACGACGGCGCCGGGATCGACCTCGAGCGCGTCAAGCAGAAGGCGATCGGCAACGGCCTGATCACCGAGAAGCAGGCCGAGGCGCTGGGGGAGCGCGAGCTCGCGCACCTCATCTTCCAGCCCGGTTTCTCCACGGCCGAGGCGGTCACCAACGTGTCGGGCCGCGGTGTGGGTATGGACGTCGTGAAGACGAACGTCGACCGCATCGGGGGCACCCTCGACATGCAGAGCCGCGCCGGCGCCGGCACCACGCTGCGCATCAAGATCCCGCTGACGCTCGCGATCATCCCCGCGCTGATCGTCGGTGCGCACGGTGACCGCTACGCGATCCCGCAGGTCAACCTGCTCGAGGTCGTGCACCTCGGCGAGAACACCGACGACGGCATCGAGTGGATCCACGACGCGCCGGTGTACCGGCTGCGCGGCACGTTGCTCCCGCTCGTGCGCCTCGACCGGGAGCTCGGTCTCTCCGACGGTGCGTTCGATCCGGAGTCGGCCAAGAACGTGCTGGTGCTGCAGGCCGACGACCGCAGCTTCGGCCTCATCGTCGACGACGTCGACGACAGCGCCGAGATCGTCGTCAAGCCGCTCGGTCGTCACCTCAAGGGCATCTCGGTGTTCGAGGGTGCGACCATCATGGGCGACGGCACCATCGCGCTGATCCTCGACGTGCTCGGCCTCGCCCGACGCGCCGCGGTGATCTCCGAGGCGTCCGCGTCCGGCATCTCCGGCGGCGACGACGACGAGGGCGACCTCGGTGACGACGACCGCCGCCAGTTCCTCCTCGTGGGCGTCGGCTCCGACGGCGACGTGCGCGAAGTCGCGGTGCCGCTCGGCGCGGTGGCGCGGCTCGAGGAGTTCCCGGCCGAGACGATCGAGCGCGCCGGCGGCGAGCCCGTGGTGCAGTACCGGGGCGAGATCCTCCCGCTGATCGACATCGCCCGCGTGCTCGGCGCCTACTCCTCGGAACGCCAGGTGCTCCACGTCGTGGTGCACAACAGCGAGCACCAGACCGTGGGCCTCGTCGTCGATTCGATCCGCGACGTGGTCGACGTGGTGCCGCAGAGCTTCCGGCCTTCGGGCAACTCCGGCATCGCCGGTTCCGCGCTCCTCCAGGGGCGGGTCACCGACCTGCTCGACATCGACGAAGTGGTGGAGCGCTACGGGCCCCCCGTCCTGACGGGCGCGGGCGCAGGGATGGGGCGATGAGCATGACCATGATCGACGACCGCCAGATCTGCACCTTCTGGGTGGACGGCAACCGCTTCGGCGTGTGGGTCCAGCACGTGCAGGAGGTGCTCACCCGCCAGGAGATGACGCGGGTGCCGCTCGCACCGCCCGTGGTGCGCGGCCTCACCAACCTGCGCGGCGAGATCGTGACCGCGGTCGACCTGCGCCGCCGGCTCCGCATCGCCGACCGGCCCGACGACGTGCACCCGATGCACGTGGTCGTGCAGACGAAGGACGGCCCGGTGAGCCTGCTCGTCGACGAGATCGGCGAGGTGATCGAGATCGACGACGCGGCGTTCGAGACGCCGCCGGTGACCCTCGACCCGGCGACGCGCGACCTCCTCCACGGCGTGTACAAGCTCGAGCGCGGTCTGCTGTTGCTGCTCGACACCGAGCGCGCGGTCGACTTCGACCCCGCAGTCGACAGCGAGAGCTGAAACGTGTCGACGCCCCTCGTGGTCCTCGGGACGAGCCACCGCTCCGCGGTGGCGGCGGACCGCGAGGCGCACGCGCTCGACGCGCGCGGCGTGGAGCAGCTCCTGCGCGAGCTGCACGCGGGGCGGCCCGACACCGGGGTGATGGTCCTCGCGACCTGCAATCGCACCGAGGTGTACGTGAGCGGCCACGGCGCCGCGGCCGCACTGGCCGACACGCCCACCATCCTCGGGTGCGCCGCCGGCCCCCGCGCGTCGCGTGGCGACGTGCCCGGTGTCGCGGCAGGCTGGTACCGCCACACCGGGTCCGGCGCGTTCCGCCACCTCGCCCGGGTGTCGTGTGGCCTCGAGTCGCCGGTGCTCGGCCACGTGCACGACCCCGCCCACATCCGCGATGCGGGCCGCCGCGCCGAATCGGCCGGCGTGCTCGACGGCGCGCTCGCACAACTCGTCGACGTGGTGCTCCAGGTCGGGCGCCTCGCCCGCCGGTCCACCGACATCGCCGCCGGCGGGCCCGGCACCGCTTCCGCCGTGGTCGACGCCATCGTGGCGCGCCGCCGCTTCCTCGGTCACGGGACCCCCACCTCCTGGTGGTCGGCGCGGGTGAGATCGCGTCGGCGATCGTGCGCCTGCTCGCCGCCGCCGACCTCGGCACCGTCACCGTCGCGAACCGCAACGACCATCGCGCCGCCGAGCTCGCCGGCGCGTACGGCGTGTCGTACACGTCGTGGTCGCAGCTGCCCGAGGCGCTGCGCCGGGCCGACGTCGTCGTCGCCGCCACGAGCGCACCCGCCCCGCTGCTCGACGCCGAGATCCTCGGCGCCGCGGTCGCGGGCCGGCGCCGCAACCTCCTCGCGATCGACGTCGGCTTCCCGCACAACGTCGTCGCCGTGCCGGGGGTGCGCGTCGTCGGTCTCGACGAGCTCGACGGCGCCACCGACGCGCTGGCCGCGCGCCGCCTGGCCGCGGTGCCCGCGGTCGAGGCGATCGTCGAGGAAGCCGTGCAGGCCTGGACCCAGACGGCCCGTGCTCTCGAACTCGAGGACCTGGTCAAGTCGCTCTCGCTCGACCTGACCTTCCTCGCCCAGGACATCGCGCCGGCGCTCGCCGCCATGCGTGACTCCGACGCGGTGCAGCGCAGCTTCCACCGCGCGGTCACGCGACTGCTCCACCCGTACTTGGAGCAGTTGCGTTCCGTCGTGCTCACACCGGGCACGGAAGTACTCGACAACCCACAAGAGGTGGTGACCGGATGAACGCACTCATCGTGGACGACTCGCGCGCGGCGCGAGCGATCCTCCGCAAGATGCTCTCGGAGAGCGGCTACGACCAGGTGATCGAGGCCGGCAGCGGCGTCGAGGGCCTGGTGCGCCTGAAGCGGGCCGACGTCATCCCCGACGTCGTGCTCGTCGACTGGAACATGCCCGAGATGGACGGCCTCGAGTTCGTCCGCCGGGTTCGTTCCGACGACACCTACGACGGCGCCGTCGTGATGATGGTCACGTCGGAGACCGACATGACCAAGGTGTCGCTGGCGCTCGACGCCGGTGCCGACGAGTACCTGATGAAGCCGTTCGTCCGCGACGGCTTCGTCGAGAAGCTCGAGATCGCGCGCGCCGCGACCAAGTGACCGCGACCAACTGACATGACCCGACCGGTGAAGGTGCTGGTGGCGGATGACGCCGTCGTCATCCGGAGACTCCTGAGCGACGTGCTCGACGAGGATCCGGGTGTCGAGGTCGTCGGCGTCGCCGCGAACGGCAGGCTGGCCCTGCAGAAGCTCGAGCAGCTCGATCCCGATGTCGTGATCCTCGACATCGAGATGCCCGTCCTCGACGGGCTCGGGACGCTGCGCGAGCTCCGCAAGCTGCGGCCGAAGTTGCCGGTCATCATGTTCAGCACCCTCACCGAGCGCGGTGCGACCGCGACCTTCGAGGCGCTCACGCTCGGCGCGTCGGACTACGTGACGAAGCCCTCCAACACGGGCAGCGTGCACGAGTCGATGCAGCGGGTGCGCGAGGAGCTGATCCCGAAGATCAAGGCGCTCGCGGCTCGCGCGGGCACGGCTCCCGACAGCGCGACCCGCCTGTCGACGCTCGGCCGCGCTATGGCAGTCGGCCCCGACACCCGGCCCGGTGCCGGGTCCGCCGCGGGGCTCGCGGCGGCCCGACCGACCGGCGCACCGTCGCCTGCGGTGGCGCGCACCTCGCCGGTGCCGGCGTCGCCTGGCTCCCCGCTCGCCGGCGCGCTCCCGACCGGGCCCACCACCGCGAGCTCCCGCATCGACGCAGTGGTGATCGGGGTGTCGACCGGTGGTCCGGTCGCACTGGGCACGGTGATCCCGGGGCTCCGCGGTGATCTCCCGGTGCCGGTGCTCGTGGTGCAGCACATGCCCGCGCTCTTCACCCGCATCCTGGCCGAGCGCATCGACGCGCAGGCTGCGCTCCGCGTGTTCGAGGCCGAGGCCGGCGAACCGGTCGTGCCCGGGCGTGGTACATCGCGCCGGGCGACCGCCACCTGCTCGTCGAGGGCCGCGAGCCCGTCGTCGTGCTCGACGACGGACCGCCCGTGAACTCGTGCCGCCCCGCCGTCGACCGGCTGTTCGCGTCGGCGGCGACCTGCTTCGGGCCGCACGTCCTCGCGGTCGTGCTCACCGGCATGGGTCACGACGGCGCCCAGGGCTGCGGCTCGATCCGCCGCGCGGCGGCCACGTGATCGTGCAGGACGAGGCGACGAGTGTCGTCTGGGGCATGCCCGGCGCGGTCGTCCGTGAAGGATTTGCTCAGGAAGTCGTGGGGCTGGACGACGTGGCTTCGACGATCCAACGCATCGTCGAACGATCGGGCGCGCCCCGTACCGCACACCACCGGGCCGATGCCAGGAGCATCTCCGGAACGATGATCGGAGGAACGGTCCGATGACCCAGGCCACCATGAACCGTGAAGATTTCGACTACGTGTGTCGACTGGTCTTCGACCGCTCGGCGATCGTGCTCGACGCCGACAAGGAGTACCTGGTGTCGTCGCGGCTCACGCCCCTCGCTCGCGAGCGCGGCTTCGACGGCCTCGGTGGCCTGGTGAGCGCGCTGCGCACGGGGCGCGACCGTGAGCCTCGACGCTCGTCGTCGAGGCGATGACCACCAACGAGACCTCGTTCTTCCGCGACGGCCGCCCGTTCGACGCGCTGCGCGACACCGTGCTCCCCGACGTGATCGAGCGCCGGTCGCGGAACCGCTCGCTGAACATCTGGTGCGCCGCCTGTTCGAGCGGCCAGGAGCCGTACTCGATCGCGATGCTGCTCCGCGAGGACTTCCCCCAGCTCAACGACTGGAACGTTCGCATCCTCGGCACCGACCTGTCGCAGGAGATGGTCGATCGCTGCAAGCAGGGCACGTACTCGCAGTTCGAGATCAACCGCGGGTTGCCGGCCCGCTACCTCCCGCGCCACTTCGAACGCGCGGGTGCGTCGTGGTCGGTGATGGCCGCGACGCGGCGCGGGCTCGACTTCCGCACGATGAACCTCATCGACCCGTGGCCCGCACTGCCGGCCATGGACATCGTGTTCATCCGCAACGTGCTCATCTACTTCGACGCCGCCACGAAGCGGAACCTGTTGGAACGGGCACACCGCGCGCTCGCGCCCGAGGGCTACCTCTTCCTCGGCGGCGCCGAGACCACGATCAACCTGCACGACGGCTTCGAGCGCCTGCCGATCACCCTCGCCGGCTGCTACCGGAAGCTCGATCCCGCTCTCGTCCGCGCCTGACGGCCTAGCGTGCGCCCCCGAGAAGGGGGAGCGCGATGAGCAGAGTGGCGATCGTCACGGGTGGTGCGAGCGGGATGGGCCTCGCCACCGTCGAGCAGCTCCGGGCGCAGGGCGTCACGGTGGTGTCGTTCGACGTCACCGGGCCCGACCCGGTCGACGTGACCGACGAGGCGGCGGTGCAGGCCGCGGTCGCGCGCGTGCGGACCGAGCACGGCCCCGTCGACATCCTCGTGAACTGCGCGGGTGTCGGTGCGGGCGGCCTCCCCGACGCCGAGGGCTACCTCGAGCAGTGGGAGAAGTCGCTCGCGGTCAACCTCACCGGCCCCATGCTGATGGTGCGGGCGTGTATCGGCGACCTCGTGGCGAGCGGCGCGGGCCGCATCGTGAACGTGGCGTCCACGGAGGGCCTGGGCGCGCAGCGCAACACGGGCCCGTACACCGCGGCGAAGCACGGGCTCGTGGGCTTCACCCGTTCGCTGGCCGTCGACTACGGCCGGTCGGGGGTGACCGCCAACTGCATCTGCCCCGGCGCCACCAGCACCGGGATGACCTCGGTGATCCCCGACGCGCACAAGGACACGTTCGCCCGGCGCAACATCCCGGTGGGGCGCTACGCGTCGCCCGACGAGATCGCCTACATGATCGTGGTGCTGACGTCGGCGGCCGCGTCGTTCGTCAATGGCGCGGTGATCCCCGTCGATGGTGGAATGACCGCACGCAACGCCTGACGAGGAACCTGGGGGAACTGATGGCGCGCATCGAACCCATCCCGTACGACGAGCTGCCGGCGCACTCGAAGGCGATCATCGAGGAGGGCCTCGGCAACGGCATGTACACCACGCCCGTGCCGCTGCAGATCGTGGCCTACAGCTCCACCGCCCTCGCGGCGATGCACGCGCAGTACGAGGAGACGTTCCGCAAGGGTGTGCTCGAGCCGAGGCTCGTGGAGCTGCTGCGCCTGCACAGTGCCGAGATCAACTCGTGCGTGCCGTGCGGGCAGTCGCGCAAGGACGACTCGATCAGCGAGGACGACGTCGCCTGCCTGATCGAGCTCGACCCCGCCAACTTCACCACGCGTGAGTACCGCGCGCTGCGGTTCTTCGAGCTGTTCGCCAACGACCACCACGCCATCGACGACGCCACCTTCGCCTGGCTGGCCGAGGTGTTCTCGGCGGCGGAGATCGTGGAGATCCTCTACGCGTGCTCCACCAACCTCGGTGGGCACCGGATGATGCACGCGCTCGGCGTGCTCGAGCCCACCGACCCGATCCTCACGTACTCGCCCGCGGCGGTCGACGCGCCCGCGACGAGCGCGGCCGACGTCTGAGTCACTCCTCGGGTTCGAGCGCCCACCCGGCGATCGGTGCCTCGGTCGCGGCGCTGAGCTCCTCGACCGCGAAGGCCACCTCGGCGTCCGACTCGTCGATGCGGTAGTGCGGGACCACCGGTGGGGTGTCGATGGCGGGTGCCCAGCGGGCGAGCGGGATCAGGTAGAGCAGGATCACGACCCCGGCCGCCACGAACAGCGGGGGCACCCCGGTCTGGTTCGCGACGAGGCCGCCGAGCACGCCGAGGATCGGGTAGAAGCCCACGAAGGTGATGACGTAGAGCGACATCACGCGCCCGCGCATCTCGTCCTCGACCTGTTGCTGGATGGTGCTCGCGCACACCGCCATGGCGCCGTACTGGAACAGGCCCAGCACCACGCACACCACGACGGCGGGCACGAGCGAACCGACGAGCCCGAGCGCGGTGAGCGCGACCCCCGTGCCGGCGGCAGTGAACCACAAGGTGCGGCTGCGCTTCTCGTGGTGCCGCGCCACGAGCAGCGCACCAACCACGGCGCCGATGCCGATCGCGGCCTGGGTGAGGCCGTATGCCTGCGAACCCGCCGCCTTCGCGCCGTCGGCCAGTGTGTCGGTGGCCCACGCGGCCGCGAGCGGTTGGTAGATCTGGCCGACGCCACCCACGACGGCGGCGGTGATCAGGGCGATGCGGATGGGCCGCACCTCACGGGCGATGCGCAACGACGCGCGCATCGCGGCCATCGCGCTGTGCTCGCTCGCCCAGGCCTGCCGGCCGATGCGCGTCGTCACCCAGGCGACGATGACGAACAGGAACGACACCGCATTCAGGAGGAACACCCACGTGAGGCCCACCAGTGGGAGGAGCAAGCCGGCGAGCAGCGGGCCGACGACACGCGCCGCCGAGTTCATCGACGAGTTGAGCGAGATCGCGCTCGTGAGGTGCTCGGGTTCCACGATCATCGGCAGCAACGCGGAGTTCGCCGGCGCGGTCACCGCCATCACCGTGCCGAGGAACACCGAGATCGCCGACACGTTGAGCAGGCTCGCCGTGTCGGTGGCCGCGAGTGCAGCCATCGCGAGCGCGCCGAGCATCGAGAGCACCTGGCAGCCGATCATGATGCGGCGCCGGTCGAAGCGGTCGGCGAAGACGCCACCCAGGTTGGTGAGCAGCAGCATCGGCACGAACGACGCCACGTAGATCACGCCGAGCGCGGCCGCCGAACCGGTGATCTGGTACACGAGCAGCGCGCGACCGGTGATCTGGAACCAGTCGCCCGTCTGCGACACGAACGACGCCGCGAAGATGCGCCGGAAGGCCCGGTCGCGGAGCGCGGCGTATGCGGAGGTGCGGGGAACGGCGGCGGACACGGTGGCGACAGTGTGCCCGCTCGTCGGTCGTGCTGGACAATCCTCGGCGTGGCCCGCCAGGATGCGCCGATGAGCAACGGGAGGCTGGAAGGCCGGGTCGCGATCGTCACCGGCGCGGCGCGCGGCATCGGGCGCGCGTACGCGGCGCGTTTCCTGCGGGAGGGCGCATCCGTCGTGATCGCCGACGTGTCCGAGGGCGCAGCCGCGACCGCCGACGAGCTCGCCGCGCTCGGACCGGTGCGGGCACTGCACTGCGACGTGGCGGAGCCCCAGTCGACGGAGGAGTGCGCGGCGAAGACGGTCGAGGCATTCGGCCACCTCGACATCCTCGTGAACAACGCCGCGCTCTACGGCGACTGGGACATGGGCGACCAGAGCTACGAGTACCTCAAGCGGGTGTTCGACGTGAACCTGCACGGCGTGTGGCTCATGACCCGGGCCGCCGCGCCACACATGGCGGCGAACGACTACGGGCGCATCGTGAACCAGGCGTCGGCCGCCGCCTACCTCTACCGCTACAACTTCCCGACCGACGAGTACGAAGGGCTCGGCTCCTACAGCTACCAGCAGTCGAAGCACGGCGTGGTCGGCCTCACCAAGTTCTCCGCCGGGCAGCTCGGCCGCCACGGCATCACGGTCAACTGCATCGCGCCGGGAGTGGTGGCCACCGAGGCCACGTTGCAGACCATCCCGCGCGAGATGGTCGAGCAGATCGCCGCGCAGCAGTCGGTGCCGGGAGTGCTCGAGGCCGAGGACCTCACCGCGGCGGCGGTGTTCTTCGCGTCCGAGGAGGCGCGCTTCGTGTCGGGCCAGGTGCTGGTGATCGACGGCGGAAGGAACATGCCCGCATGACGGCGGGTCAGTTGGACGGCAAGGTCGCGATCGTCAGCGCGGCGGGGCAGGGCGTCGGGCGTGGCGTCGCCATCGCGCTCGCGCGTGCCGGTGCGTCCGTGATCGCGTCGGGACGCACCGTCTCGAAGTGCGAGGCGGTAGTGGGGGAGATCGCCGCGCTCGGCGGCACTGCGGTCGCGGTCGAGTGCGACGTGACCGTCGACGGGCACATCGACCGGTGCGTCGAGCGCGCGCTCGCGGAGTACGGCGGCATCGACATCCTCGTGAACGCGGCCGACGACCAGCGCCTGGTTGCGTTCATGGACATCACCGACGACGACCTGCTCGCCAACTTCCGCACCGGTGCGATCGGCACGGTGAGGTTCACGCAGGCGGTGGTGCCGCACCTGCAGGCGCGCGGCGGCGGTGTGATCGTGAATGTCGCGTCGGGTGCCGGCCTGCTCGCGATGCCGGGCATGGGCCCGTACTCCGCGGTCAAGGAGGCGATCCGGTCGCTCACCCGCACCGCGGCGGTGGAGCTCGGCCCGCTCGGGATCCGGGTGAACGTGATCTGCTCCACCGCGTGGGCGCCGTCCTTCGAGGAGTGGGCCGAGCACGATCCCGAGGAGTTCCGGGCGCTGATCGGCCGCACCCCGCTCGGGCGCATCGGCGACCCGGTCGACGACGTCGGCGAGGGCGTGGTGTTCCTCTGCAGCGAACAGAGCCGCTATGTCACCGGCACCACGCTGATGCTCGACGGGGGCAACACCTACCTGCGGTGACGCGCGCTAGAACACTGCGATGACGGATCGACCGCACCACCTCCGCGTCGAGCACCTCGACGACGCCTTCGGGATCCTGGTCCGCGCGCCGCGCCTCTCGTGGTGGCTGCCCGCCGGCGCCCGAGAGCAGCAGGCCTACGACCTGCAGGTCCGGCGCGCCACGACCGCCAGGAGGTGGGCTGGGTCGAGTCGGCGGAGCACGTGCTCGTGGCGTGGTCCGGCCCGGCGTTGCACTCGCGCGACCGGGTGGAGTGGCGGGTGCGGGTGCGCACCGATCTGGGCGTGTCGCCGTGGTCGGAGTGGGCGCGCTTCGAGGTCGGCCTGCTGCACGCCGACGACTGGACCGCACGCTTCGTCGAACCGCAGGAGACGGAGGTGCCGCCCGCGGGGAGCGGCCCGCGCACCTGTTGCGCGCGCGGTTCACGATTGGAGAGGCGCCCGGGCGTGGGGCGTCTCCACGCCACCGCGCACGGGATCTACGAGCTCTACCTCGACGGCGCGCGCGTCGGCGACCTCGAGCCTCACCCCCGGGTTCACCTCCTACTTCGCGCACCTGCAGGTGCAGACCTACGACGTCACGGCCTCGCTCACACCAGGCGAGCACGAGCTGTGGGCCGTGGTGTCCGACGGCTGGTACCGCGGTCAGCTCGGCTTCTCGCGTCAGCACGACGCCTACGGCCCGAGCGTCGGGCTGCTCGCGCAGGTCGAGGCCGACGGCGCGGTGGTCGCGGCCACCGACGCGACCTGGAGCACGCGGTCGGCGCGATCGTGGCTGCCGACCTGATCGCGGGGAGCGTGCGACCAGCGGGTCGGCGCGGGTGCGTTGCAGTGGGAGCCGGTGCGGGTGAGCGACGCGTCGCTCGCGGTGCTCTGCTCGTCGCCCGCGCCGCCGGTGCGGCGCGTCGAGCAGCTCCGCGCGCGGACGTCGTCGAGCTCGCGCCCGCACCACGTCGTCGACCTGGGCATCAACATCAACGGCTGGGTGCGTCTGCGCGACCCCGGCCCGGCCGGCACCGAGGTGGTGCTCACCCACGGCGAGGCCCTCGGCCCCGACGGCGACGTCACCATGGAGCACCTGCAGTCGATCGACGCGATCACGTTCCAGCCAATCGGCGCCGGCCAGGTCGACACCGTGGTCTCCGACGGCACCGGTCGCAGCTTCGAGCCGCGGCACACCACCCACGGGTTCCAGTACGTGCGGGTGGAGGGGCATCCCGGTCCGCTCACCGTCGACGACGTCACCGGCGTGGTGGTGCACACCGACCTCCGCCGCACCGGCTGGTTCGCGTGCAGCGACCCCGATCTCGAACGGCTGCACGACGCGGCCGTGTGGGCCTTCCGCGGCAACGCGTGCGACATCCCGACCGACTGCCCCACGCGGAGCGCTCGGGGTGGACGGGCGACTGGCAGCTCTACGCGCCCACCGCGTCGTTCCTCTACGACGTCGCGGGGATGTCGGACAAGTACCTGCGCGACCTCGCGGCCGACCAACGGCCCGACGGCGTGGTGCGCAACGTCGTCCCCGACGCCGATGCCGGATTCTCGGCAAACGGCCGCGACCCGCACCCGTTCCGATCCTCCATGGAAGGTTCGTCGGGGTGGGGTGACGCCGCCGTGCTCGTCCCGTGGCACCAGTGGCAGCTCTACGGCGACCGCGAGATCCTCCGGCGCCAGTGGGACTCCGCGGCGGCCTGGCTCGAGTTCGCGGCGCGCCGCGGAGACGGCCGGCACGCTCGGCGTGCCGAGGCGTACGCCGAGCTGCGCCCGCACGAGGAGTTCCTCTGGGACACCGGGTACCACTGGGGCGAGTGGCTCGAACCCGGCGACGACCCGGCGACGCACTTCCTCGAGTACGAGAAGTTCGACCCGGGCCCGGTCGCCACGGCGTACCTCGCCCACTCGGCGGCCACGATGGCACGCATCGCCGAGGTGCTCGACCGCGACGAGGACGCGGCGCTACGACGAGCTCGCCGCAACGCCCGCGCCGCTGGTGCACCGAGTTCGTGGGCGCCGACGGGCACGTCACCACCGGCAAGCAGGCCGACTGCGTGCGCGCGCGGACGTTCCGGCTCGTTCCCGACGCGGGTCGGGCCGCGGTCGTCGAGCAACTCGCGCAATTGGTGCGCGACGCGGGCACGCATGTCGGCACCGGGTTCCTGGCCACGCCCGATCTGCTGCCGGTGCTCGCCGACCACGGGCACCTCGACCTCGCGTACGAGCTGCTGTTCCAGCGCACGGCGCCGTCGTGGCTCGGCATGCTCGACCGCGGCGCCACCACCATCTGGGAGGAGTGGGAGGGCCTCGACGCCGACGGCGTCGCCCACCAGTCGCTCAACCACTACAGCAAGGGTGCGGTGGTCTCGTTCCTGCACCGCCACGTCGCGGGCCTGCGGCCGATCGCGGGCGAGCCCGCGTACCGCCGCTTCCTGGTCGCGCCGCAGCCCGGCGGCGGCCTCGCGTGGGCGAGCGCCGCGCTCGACTCGCCGCGCGGCCGCATCGAGGTGCGCTGGACGATCAGCCGCGGCACGTTCCGGCTCGAGGTCACCGTGCCCCCGGGCACCACGGCCGAGATCCGGCTCCCGAGCGGCGAAGCCGCCGACATCGGTCCCGGACGCGCCGTCTTCACGGAGCCCTGCCCGGAGGTGGTGGCGTGAGCGACACCGTGCTGCGGCTCCACACCGACGTCACGCCTGAGTTCCTCACCGAGGCGTTGCGCGCGCGGGGCTGGATCACCGACGCCACCGTCGTGGCCGCGCCGGGCGAGACGATCGGCGCCGGCCTCATGGGCGTGTGCGCGCGCTACACGCTCGAGTACGACCGCGTCGAGGACGGCGCGCCGGCGAGCATCGTCGGCAAGTTCGCCGCGATCGACGACACCGCGCGGAACTTCATGGCGTCCACCGGGTACCGCAACGAGGTGTGCTTCTACGAGCACTTCGCCGACCGGCTCACGATCGCGCCGCGCTGCGCGCACGTGGCGATCGACGACGAGGGCTGGTTCACGCTGCTGCTGGAGGACGCTGCGCCGCTGGAGCCCGGCGACCAGCTCGTCGGCTGCACGGTCGAGCAGGTCGAGACCGCGGTGGCCGAGCTCGTCGGCTTCCATGCCGCGTTCTGGGACTCGCCCGAGGTCACCGGCCACGCGTGCTTCGGCGGCGGTCCGAGCATCGACCCCGAGTTGGTCGCGCTGGGCATCGCGGGCGTCGTCCCCGGCTTCCTGGAGCGCTACGACCACGCGTTCGCGCCCGACGAGATCGACTTCTTCCACCGCCTCGCCGAGCACTCCGCCAACTGGTACGCGGCGCGGCCGGCGCCGCGCGCGCTCGTGCACGCCGACTACCGCCCCGACAACCTGCTCTTCTCGCCCTCGGGTGCGCCGGCGGCGGTGAAGGCCGTCGACTGGCAGGGCTTCATGCCCGGTAACCCGCCCGGCGACGTCGCCTTCCTCGTCGGGAACTCGCTCACCGTCGACGACCGGCGCGCCAACGAGGCCCGCATCCTGCGCAGCTACCACGACGGCCTCGTCGCCGCAGGGGTGGAGGGCTACTCGTTCGAGCAGTGCGAGGACGACTACGCGTGCTCGTTCATCCAGGCGTTGAGCACCACCATCTTCGGCGCGATGTACGGCGCCCGCACCGACCGCGGCGACCGCATGTTCGAGATCATGGGCGGCCGTCACGCCCGCCAGATCCTCGACCTCGGCGCGGACCGGTTCCTGGGCTGAGCCCTCGGTTGACAGGGTCGCGAACGATCTGACATTTTCGGGGGACCGCCTGCGAAAGGGGCTCCCGTGGCCGTTGCCGCCGAACTGCTCGAGGACGTCGCCATCGTCGACGCCGACACCCACCTCACCGAGCCGCACGACCTCTGGACATCACGCGCGCCGAAGGGGTTCGAGGGGCGCGTCCCGCAGGTGCGCGAGGTCGACGGCGCGCCGATGTGGACGATCGAGGGCAACGTGATGGGTGGCGCGAGCGGCGCGTCGGTGATCGGTCCCGACGGCACGAAGACCTACGGCGTCGAGTTCATGGGGCTCGGCATCGACGAGGTGTCGCCTGCCGCATCGCAGGTGGAGCCGCGTCTCGCGGTGATGGACGCCATGGGCATCCACGCGCAGATCGTCTACCCCAACGCGGTCGGCTTCGGTGGTCAGCGCTTCGCCAACGTCGAGGACCCGCAGCTCAAGCTGATGTGCGCCACGATCTTCAACGACGCGATGGCCGAGATCCAGGAGGAGTCGGGGCAGCGCATGTTCCCGATGGGGCTGCTGCCCTGGTGGGACATCGACGCGTCGGTCAAGGAGATCGAGCGCATCAAGGGCCTCGGCCTGCGCGGCGTGAACACGAATGCCGATCCGCACAACGACGGCCTGCCCGACCTCGGTGAGAAGCACTGGGACCCGGTCTGGGAGGCGTGCGCCGATCTCGGCCTACCGGTGAACTTCCACATCGGCGCGAGCCAGACGTCGTCGAGCTGGTTCGGTTCGATGCCGTGGCCGTCGTTCGACCCGGAGCGCAAGCTCGCGCTCGGCTCGCTGATGGTGATGATCTCGAACTTCCGCACGCTCGGGAACCTGCTGCTCTCCGGCGTGTTCGAGCGTCACCCCACGCTGAACGTGGTGTCGGTGGAGAGCGGCCTCGGCTGGATCCCGTTCCTCATCGAGGGCCTCGACTACGAGGTGAGCGAGACCGCGCCGCACATCGGCGAGATCCTGTCGATGAAGCCGTCGGAGTACTTCAAGCGGCAGGTGTACGTCTGCTACTGGTTCGAGAAGGAGTCGATGCGCGGCGCGCTCGACTTCGTCGGTGCCGACCGCGTGCTGTTCGAGACCGACTTCCCGCACCCCACCTGCCTCTACCCCGACAGCCTCGAGCGCGCGGTGGAACCTCTCGCCGACCTGCCCGCGGAGACCCGCCGCAAGATCCTCGGCGGCAACGCGGCGCGGCTCTACGACATCCCCCTCCCGTAGCTCCGAGGTTGCGTCACCAAACCAGGCATGAGGCGGTCTGCTGACGCAACCTCCTGGAGGAGGTGGGTCAGGCGCGGGTGCGGGTGGACTCGGACGGGGGGCCGAGGGTCTTGAGGAGTGCGCCGTAGTCGAGCGCGCTGTAGGGCCACTGCGTGACGACCTTGCCCTTGTCGGTGGTGAAGTAGTTGTTCGACACCGCCCACGCGGTGCCCTCCATCTTCGACATGAGCCACGCGTGGTACGGGTCGGCCCACGACGACTTCACCTCGATCGCGGTCACGCCCTGCTTCACCATCTTCTTCACCGCGCGCGTCGCGTGCGCGGCCTGGTTGCGCAGGTTGAGAGCGATCTCGCCGCCGTTCGTGCCCGGGCCGTAGAGCATGTAGAAGTTCGGGAACTCGGGCACCGTCACCCCGAGGAACGCGCGCGGTTCGCCGTCCCAGTACTCGTGGATGGTGCGGCCGCGCCGGCCGACGACCTCGAGGTGGGTGAGGTAGTTCGTCGGTTGGAACCCGGTGGACAACACGATGACGTCGAGCTCGTGCTCCACGCCGTCGGCGTCGACCACACCCTTCGGCGTGATCGCCGACACCGCGCGCGGCACCAGCTTCACGTTGTCCTGCTTGAGCGCGGGATAGAACTGGTCGCTCAGGATCGTGCGCTTGCCCCAGAACGGGTACTTGGGCGTGAGCGCCTCGAGCAGGTCGGGCCGGTCCTCGAACATCTTGGCGAGGTAGCCGCGCGCCGCACTCTCGGCCATCTCGTGCGTGGGATGGCCGGGTTTGTAGCTGCCGCCGTCGAAAAGCCGCTTCTCGACGTCCCAGTACCACTTGGCGCGCCGCCACTGGTACGCCACCGGGTTGTTGAGCTTGAGCCGTTCTTCGCGCGTGAACTCGCGGTCACCCTTCGGCAGCACCCAGCCCGGCTCGCGCTGGAACACCACGAGTTCGGCAACGTCGGGCTGGATGGTGGGGATCACCTGCGACGCGGTGGAGCCGGTGCCGATGATGCCGACGCGCTTGCCGTGCAGGTCGTGCTGGTGCTCCCACCGCGCGGTGTGGAAGCACGGTCCCTCGAAGGTGCCGAGGCCGGGGAGGTCGGGGTAGAGCGGCACGTTGAGGAACCCGACGCCCGAGATCAGCACGTGGCACTCGGTCTCCTCGCCGGTGCTGAGCGTGAGCGTGTACACGTGACGGTCGTCGTCCCACACCGCGCGCGTGACGCCCACCCCGGTGCGGATGTGCGGGTACAGCCCGAAGTCGCGACACGTCTCCTCGAGGTACGCATGGATCTCGGGCTGCTTCGCGTGCGTGCGCGACCAGTCGAAGCGCTTGAACGGGAACGAGTACACGTACGAGACGACGTCGACCTCGGCGCCGGGGTACTGGTTGTCCCACCACGTGCCGCCGACGCGCTCCGACTTCTCGTAGATCGTGAACGTCTCGATGCCGGCCTTCTTCAGCAGCACGCCCGCGGAGATCCCGCCCATGCCGCCGCCGACGACGACCGTCGGCGTGCCCGCCGGCCCGAACAGCTCGGTGGCGCTGCGCTTGGCCACGAGAGGTCCCTACCCGAACAGCCCGCGCGGCTGGCCGAGCGGAAGGTCGAGGTGGGTGCGGATGCCGGCCGGCGCGTCGACCACCTGCGGGATCATGTTGACGGCGCTCAGGGCCGTCCACACACGGCCGGTGTACCCGATGTCGCCGCTCATGTCGGTGTCGAACGGCTCCAGCGTGAAGCGGGTGGACTGGTCGCCGATGAGCTCGACGATGTACTTGTTGCGGCCGCTGTGCTCGAACTGCGGCGTGATGTCGTCGTCCATGCGTGCGTACGACTGGAACACCAGCTTCGCCTCGCCGTCGACGATCGCCGACCACACGTGCTTCATGCCGGCGACGGTGCCCTTCGGGATGAATCCCGACTTCACCGTGAGGTCCTTGTTCGCGACCGCGACCTCGAGCTGGTAGTCGTAGCGCTCGGGCTCGAGACCGAGGCCGTCGGCGAGCAGCACCATCGACTCGAGGAAGATCTCCTCCATGTTCTTGATGATGGGGGAGGGGTCCTCGACGCACTCGACCGGGTCGCGTCCGAAGCCGAGGCCGGGGAAGTTCATCTCGTACGAGGGGTGCTTGGCCAGCAGGTAGATCTCGGTGACGACGAGCTTGTCGATGCGGCTCATGAGGCGGGCGCCGGTGAGCGCGAAGACGTCGCCGATGTAGCCGGGGTGGATGCCGGAGCCGTGCAGCGACGTGCCGCCCTCCTGGCACGCGGCCTCGATGCGCGCGGTCTGCTCGGGGTCGCGCGCCTTCGGGTACGCGAAGCCGACGGGCGTCACGATGTTCTTGCCGGAGCGGAGGATCGCGCAGATGTCGTCGATGTCGATGTAGAGCGGCGCGTAGTTCACGCAGTCGGCGTCGAGGGCGAGGATCTCTTCCTTGTCCATCGAACAGGCGACACCGAGCGGGTCGATGCCGGCGACCGTGCCCGCGTCCTGCCCGTGCTTCGCCTCCGAGGTGACGTACGCGCCGACGAGCTCGTAGATCGGGTTCTCGGCGAAGTGGCGGATCGAGATCTGGCCGATCGACCCGGTGGCCCATTGGATGACCTTGTACGTGCCCTGCTCGCTCATTGCGGTTCCCCCTCGGAGAGTCGTGCGGAATGTCTACGTGGTGTCAGGCGCCGGTCGCCACCCACTGGCCGCCGTTGACGTTGAGGTTCTGGCCGGTGACGGCGGCGGCGAGCGGCGAGCACAGGAAGAACACCGCGCCGGCGCACTCCTCGGGCGTGGGCATGTGCCCGATGGGCATCGCCGCGCCCTTCTCCTCGACGCGCTGCGCGACCTCTTCGTCGCTGAGGCCCTGGTTCTTGCCCATGAACCAGTCGGTGTTCTCGCCCTGCGTGGCGCCGAGCGTGAGGTTGTTCACCCGGATGCCGTCGTGGCCGAGCTCCACCGCGAGGGTGCGCCCGAGGCTGGCGAGCGCCGCCTTCGACGCGGAGTACGACCCCAGCATCGGCGGGTTCGAGAACATCGCACCGGAGTTCACGAACACGATGGCGCCGCCGCCCCGCGCGCGCATCGACGCCACGATGCCCTGGGTGATCACGAACGCGCCGATGAGGTTCACCTCCACCGCCTCGCGCCACACCTGCGGCGTGGAGTCCATGGCGGGCTTCCAGTCGCCCTGGTGGTGGCCGTTCTGCACGAACACGTCGACGCCGCCGAAGCGCTCGAGTGTGCGCGCCACCAGGTGGTTGCAGCTCTCCTCGCTCCCGAGGTCGACCGGGCACACGAGCGGCTCGGGGCCGACCTCGCGCACCTCGGCTGCGATCTCCTGCAGCACGTGCTCGCGCCGTGCGCCGAGCACGACGCTCGCACCTTCGCTCGCGAACTTCAGGGCGATGCTGCGCCCCATGCCCGAGCCGATGCCCGTGACGATCGCGACCTTGCCGTCGAACACACCCATCGTTCCTGGTTCTCCTGTTTCGTCGGTTCAGGCCCGCACGGAGTCGGGCAGCATGCGCTTCGAGAGCTTGCCGGTGGGCAGGCGCGGCAGCGTGTCCATGAGCACCACCGACGTGGGGCACTTGAAGCGCGCGATGCGCGCCCGGCAGAACTCCTGCACGCCGGCGGCGAACGCCGCCTCGTCCTCGACGGGCGCGGTCGGTTCGATCACCGCGCGCACCGCCTCGCCCATCTCGTCGTCGGGCACGCCGATCACGATGCAGTCGCGCACGCCGGGGTGTTGGAACAGCACCGCCTCGATCTCCGCGGGATAGATGTTCACGCCGCCCGAGATGATCATGTTCGACACGCGGTCGTTGAGGTACAGGTAGCCGTCGGCGTCGAGGTAGCCGACGTCGCCCAACGAGCCCCAGCCCTGCGCGTTGAACGTGCTGGCGGTCTTCTCCTTGTCGCCGTGGTACTCGAAGCGGTTCATGGTCTCGAACCACACCTGCCCCGACTCGCCGACGGGCAGCTCGTTGCCGTCCTCGTCGCAGATGTGCGCGGCGCCGGTCATCGGCATGCCGACCGAACCGGGGTGCGCGAGCCACTGCTCGGAGTCGATCGCGCAGAAGCCGATGCCCTCACTGCCCGAGTAGTACTCGTACACGACCGGGCCCCACCACTCGATGATCGCCCGCTTCACGTCGACCGGGCACGGCGCGGCCGCGTGCACCGCGTAGCGCAGGCTCGACAGGTCGTACTGCGCCCGCACCCCCTCGGGGAGCTGCAGCATGCGGATGAGATGGGTGGGCACGAACTGCGCATGGGTGACACGGTGGCGCTCGATCAGCGCGAGGCACTCCTCGGCGTCGAAGCGCTCCATCACCACGACGGTGGCGCCGAGGCGGTGCATCGTCGTGGACCAGCCCGCGGGCGCGGCGTGGTAGAGCGGCGCGGGGCTGAGGTACGCTGTCCTCGCCGCGCCGTGCAGGCCCTGCACGAGCAGCGAGAACGAGTTGGGTTCGCCGAGCGGACCGCCGATCGCCGGCGGCTTGATGCCCTTCGGCGGCTTCCCGTGGTGCCCGACGAGTAGAGCATCCACTGCCCCTCGCACTCCGTCGGCGACGGGGTGGCGGGCTGCGCGGCGAGCGCCGCCTCGTAGTCGTCGAACCCGTCGACGTCACCGCCCACCGTGAGCCGGAAGGTCGCGCTCGTGCGCCCGGCGATGCCCTCGATGGCGCCGGCTTGCGCAGCCGACACCACCAGCGGTGGCGCCGCAGGCCGTCGACGACGTACTGCACCTCGTCCGGGGGCGAGGTGCCAGTTGATCGGGGTGACATGGAGGCCGGAGCGGAAGCCGGCCCACATCACCTCGTAGATCTCGGACCGGATGTCCATCACCAGCGAGGTGGTCGCCTACCTGCAGGCCGGCGGCGCGCGGCGTGGGCCAGGCGGTTGGGCCTTCGTCGAGCTCCCGATACGTGGTGACGTGGCCGCTGCCGCTCATGATCTGCGGGCCGGTCGGGGTGCGTGGCAGCGAAGTGCTTGGGGTGCTGCATGGGTGCGGCGCGATCTCCCAGCTTGGCGACACGAAACGTCTAGAGGTATTAGCCTCAGCCGACTCAGGCGCGCAAGCTGGGGAAGGCCCGTGAAGTTCATCCTGCAGTTCCGGACACCCACGGGCTCGAGGGCGACATGCTCGGCGGCGAGCACCACATCGGCGGCGAGGTCGCCGCGGAGGCGGAAGCCGCCGGGTTCGACTGCTTGTCGCTCACCGACCATCCCGCGCCGGGCGCCAACTGGCTCGCGCACGGCGGCCGCAGAAACGTCGACCCGTTCGTGGGGCTCGCGTTCGCGGCGGCGACCAGGCGCATCCGCCTGCTCACCTACCTGGCGGTGCTGCCCTGCGGAACCCGTTCGTCACCGCGAAGGCCGCCGCCACCCTCGACCGTCTGTCCGGCGGTCGCTTCATCTGGGCGTGGGCGCGGGCTACCTGAAGACCGAGTTCTTCGCGCTCGGTGTCGACTTCGACGAGCGCAACGAGCTGTTCGACGAGTGCATCGACGTGATGACGCAGTGCTGGACCGGCGAGCCGTTCTCGTGCGCGGGCAAGCACTTCGACGCCCGCAACGTGGTGCACAAGCCGGTGCCCGCGCGGCGGCCATCCCGATCTGGATCGGTGGGAACTCGAAGTTGAGCCGCCGCCGCGTCGCGCAGCGGGCGCAGGGCTGGATGCCGATGGGCGGTTCGCCGGAGCTCGCGCAGACCGGCGCGCACGCAGCACATCGAGTCGTTCGACCAGCTCGCGACGATGGTGCGCGAGGTGAAGGAGGCAGCCGGTGACCGGGCCGACGAGCTCGACTTCTGCGTGATGTACCACGACGAGGCGATCCACTCCGACGTCGCCGCCGACGCCGACAAGCACCGCGAGGCGTTCGCCCGCTACGAGGACGCCGGCTTCGGCTGGCTGGTCGTCGGCGGGCGCGACCGCACGAGTGCCGACCACACCGAATGGGTGCAGGCGTTCGGCGAGACCTACCTGCGAGGTGACCGGTGAGCGCGCACAGGGTCGCGGTGTGGTCGACCGGCTGGATCGGCAGCATCGCCATCGGTGCCGCGCACCGGCGCGCCGACTTCGAGCTCGTCGGCGTGTGGGTGCACTCACCCGAGGAAAGGAGGGGTGCGAGGCGGGCGAGCTCGCGGGCATCAACCCGATCGGGCTCGCCGCCACCAACGACGTGGACTCGATCCTCGCCGCCGGCCGGAGTGCGTGATCTACGCGGCGAGCGGTCCGCAGCTCGACGCCGCCGCGGTGCCCGACTACGTGCGCCTGCTCGAAGCCGGCGTGAACGTCGTGACCGTCACGTCGTGGGGCCTCGTGTACCCGCCCGCGTTCCGCGGGTGGCGGCGACCAGCTCAGCGCGGCGCAGCGCGCGGCCTGGCGCGTCGCTCTACGCGTCGGGCATCGAGCCCGGCTTCGCCGCCGACGAGCTCCCGCTGGTGCTCAGCACGATGTCGAACACCATCCGCACGGTCCGCGCCACCGAGATCATGATGTACGACACCTACCCGGTGGAGCACGTGATCCGGTCGATGGGCTTCGGCGTGTCGATGGACGAGCAGCCGCTGCTGGCGTACCCGGAAGCGCGCAGACCGCCACGTGGGGCCCGTCGATCCGGCTCGTGACCGCGGGCCTCGGCGTGGAGGTCGACGAGATCCGCGAGTACTTCGACCGCGTGCCCACCGACCGCGATCTCGACGTCGCGTCGGGCCTCGTGCCCGCAGGCACCGGCGGCCTGCGACGGTGCGTACGCAGACGGTCGGCGTGGTCAACGGCGAGGAGGCGATCGTCATCGAGCACGTCAACCGCATGGCGGCCGACCTCGCGCCCAGTGGCCGGTCAAGCCCAGCGCAGGTCGACGGCATCTACACCATCCACATCGCGGGCGACCCCGACATCGACATGGAGATGACGGTGGGGGAGCACAGCCTGCGCCACCGACGGCGCGATGGTCGCCACCGCGATGCGCATCGTGAACGCAGTGCCCACGCGGTCATCGCCGCGCCCCCGGCCTCGTGAGCTCCTCGACCTCCCGTGACCGCGCCCGTCGCCCCCTTCTGATCCCGTTCTGGCGTCCCCACGCCGCTGCTATAGCAGCGCGTCGGGACGCCAAGGCGAGAGGGTCGGGGGTGACGGCGCGGATCACGAAGTCGGCGGATGCCGGTCTCCTTGCGGGACGGCGTGGTGCGCTGCCAGAGGTGGTCGGCGAGCGGCCGATCACGAGGTGGGCGGTGACGGTCGCGTCGGCGCAGGGGTCGGTGCTGCCGAGCGTGGTCAACGGTTCGTGGAGCAGGGGTGCGAGGATCGACGCCGTCGTGGGAGCGGCTGCCGTCGACGTCGCCGACGGCCCCCACCGTTCCACATGACTGCAGGCGTGGTCTGGGCGGCCTCGAGTCGGCGGCCTGGCGCGAGCACCACTTTCCTGCCAGCGGCGCACCTGGGCATCGGGCGTGGCGCCCTTCGCCATCTGGTGCTCGATGTAGGCGGCGAGGCGCGTGGTGCCGTCCTCGAGGATGGCGGTCACCAGGGCCTGCTTCGACGCGAAGTGCCGGTAGAAGGCGTCGTTGGAGAGGCCCGCCTCCTCCACGATGTCGGCAACCCGGGGGCTGCTGGAGGTGCCGCACCGGCGCATCACCACCAGGCCGGCGTCGAGCAGGCGCCGCACTTCGTCGGCATACTGCGCGTTGCGGGCCGCCAGGGTGCGACCGGCGATCCTCGACGCGACGTCCGTACTTGCGTTCGGCATTCCCAGAATCATATTCTGCCAGCAGCCGACCACAAGGGGAACAGCACATGGGCTGGGACTTCGAGACCGATCCCGAGTACCAGGCGCAGCTCGACTGGGCCGACGCCTTCGTCAAGGAGAAGGTGGAGCCGCTCGACCTGATCTGGCCGCACCTGCAGTTCACGCCGCTCGACGACAACCGCCGCGCCGCCATCGACCCGCTGAAGGCAGAGGTGAAGGCCCACGACCTCTGGGCCACGCACCTCGAGCCCGAGCTCGGTGGCAAGGGCCACGGCCAGCTCAAGCTCGCGCTGCTCAACGAGATCCTCGGGCGCAGCCAGTGGGCGCCCATCGTGTTCGGGTGCCAGGCGCCCGACACCGGCAACGCCGAGATCATCGCCCACTACGGCACCGACGAGCAGAAGGAGAAGTACCTGAAGCCGCTGCTCGAGGGCGAGTGCTTCTCCTGCTACTCGATGACCGAGCCCCACGCCGGCGCCGATCCCACGCTGTTCAAGACCCGCGCGGTGAAGGACGGCGACGAGTGGGTCATCAACGGGTGGAAGTACTTCTCGTCGAACGCGCGCACCGCGTCGTTCCTCATCGTGATGGCGGTCACCGACCCCGACGTGAGCGCCTACCAGGGCATGTCGATGTTCATCGTCCCCACCGACACACCGGGCGTGAACATCGAGCGCAACGTCGCGCTCTACGGCGAGGCGATGAACGACGGTTCGCACGCGCTCATCCACTACGAGGACGTGCGCGTCCCCGCCGACGCCATCCTCGGCGGTGAGGGCCAGGCGTTCGCCATCGCGCAGACCCGCCTCGGCGGCGGTCGCATCCACCATGCGATGCGCACCATCGGTCTCGCGCAGAAGGCCATCGACATGATGTGCGAGCGGGCGCTCAGCCGGCAGGTGTCGGGCAGCCTGCTCGGCGAGAAGCAGTTCGTGCAGGGCTACATCGCCGACTCCTACGCGCAGCTCATCCAGTTCCGGCTGTTCGTGCTGTACACCGCGTGGGAGATCGACAAGTACAACGACTACAAGCGCGTCCGCAAGGACATCGCCACCGCCAAGGTCGTGATGCCCACCGTGTTGCACGACATCGCCTGGCGCGCGATGCAGGTGCACGGCGCGCTCGGCACCACCAACGAGATGCCGTTCTTCAACATGATCCACGGCGCCGGCGTCATGGGCCTCGCCGACGGCCCCACCGAGGTGCACAAGGTCACCATCGCCCGTCAGGTGCTGCGCAACTACAAGCCCACCGACGGCATGTGGCCCACCGAGTGGATCCCCGGCAAGATCGACGCGGCGCGTGCGCAGTACGCGGAGTTCCTCGAGCACGAGGTGGGGAACCTGTGAGCGAGCACGCACAGTCGAGCACGATGAACGTCGACGTGCTCGGGGCATGGATGGACTCGAAGGGCCTCGAGCCGGGCGCGCCGATCGAGACGAACTTCGTCGCCGGCGGTACGCAGAACGAGATCTTCGAGATCCGTCGCGGCGACCTGCACTGCGCGCTGCGCATCCCGCCGCCCGGCGCACCCGAGTCGCGCGACGAGGGCATCGTGCGCGAGTGGCGCATCATCGAGGCACTCGGTGGCACCGACGTGCCGCACACGCCGGCGGTGGCGCTGTGTGACGACCAGTCGGTGCTCGGTCGCACCTTCTACCTTATGGGCTTCGTCGACGGTTGGTCGCCGATGAACACCGACGGCTGGCCGGCTCCGTTCGACACCGATCTCGAGGCGCGCAACGGCCTGTCGTACGCGCTGGTCGACGGCGCGGCGCTCCTGTCGAAGGTCGACTGGCAGGCGAAGGGCCTGCAGGACCTCGGCCGGCCCGACGGCTTCCACGAGCGTCAGGTGGAGCGGTGGACCCGCTTCCTCGAGCGCATCAAGGCCCGTGAGATCCCCGGCTTCGACGAGGCGACCGCGTGGCTCGCCGCGCACAAGCCGCTCGACTTCGTCCCCGGGATCATGCACGGCGACTACCAGTTCGCGAACGTGATGTTCGGTCACGGTGCGCCGGCGCGCCTCGCGGCGATCGTCGACTGGGAGATGGGCACCGTCGGCGACCCGAAGCTGGACCTCGCGTGGATCGTGCAGGCGTGGCCCGAGAACATGGACGATCCCGAGGAGACGATGGCGAGCTACGTCGACCTCACCGGCATGCCGTCGCGCGACCAGATCCTCGCCCGCTACGCGGAGGTGTCGGGGCGCCAGGTCGACGACATCGACTACTACGTGATCCTCGCCAAGTGGAAGCTCGCGATCGTGTTGGAGCAGGGCTTCCAGCGCGCGGGTGACGACGAGAAGCTCTTGGCGTTCGGGTCCGTGGTCACCGACCTCATGGCCGGCGCCGCGGAGCTCGCCGCGACCACCACGTACAAGGGGTAGCGGTCGTGGGCGGCAACGTCGACGGCCTCGTCGAGGAGCGCCACGGGCACGTGCTCGTGCTGCGGCTCGACCGACCGCAGAAGGCGAACGCGCTGACGTGGGAGATGATCCGCGGCGTGGGTGACGCGGTCGCCGCCGCCGAGGTCGATCCCGGCACGCGCGTCGTGGTGATCACCGGCACCGGCGAGAAGGTGTTCACCGCGGGCATGGACCTCGTGGCGATGGCCACGCCGCCGAGCGACCCTGCGGAGGCGGCCGCCATCACCGGTGGGTGGATCCGCCTGCTGCAGGGCTCGGTCGCGATCCCGGTGATCGCTGCGGTCAACGGCAGCGCACTCGGCGGTGGCTTCGAGGTGGTCCTCGGCGCCGATCTCGCGGTGGTGGCCGAGGGCGCGCCTCGGCCTGCCCGAGGTGAAGCGCGGTCTCATCGCCGGGGGCAACCGCCGTACCTCTCGGCGCGTCTCCCGCTCGCGGTGGCGCTGGAGCTCGGCCTCACCGGCGACCCGATCGGCGCGGCCCGGGCGTACGAGCGGGCTGGTGAGCGCGGTCGTCCCTGCGGCCGACGTGCTGCCCACCGCGCTCGCGTTGGCGGAGCGCATCGCGGCCAACGCGCCGATGGCCGTCGCCGCGATGCGCGAGACGGTGCGCACCGCCGCGATCGACAGGCCAGCGCGCATCGAGCGGTTCCCGTGCTGCGCGACGCGGTGTTCGGCAGTGACGGCGCGGCCGAGGGCATGCGCGCGTTCGCCGGAAGCGCGATCCCGAGTGGACGGGGCACTGATGGCGCGCGCCGCGGTGTGCCGCGAGTACGGGGCACCCGACGTCGTGCGGGTCGAGGAGTGGGACGCGGGCCCGGTCGGTCCGAAGCAGGTGAGGGTGCGGGTGCAGGCGGCGTCGGTGAACTTCCCCGACGTCCTGATCGTCGCCAACCAGTACCAGATGTCGTGGCCGCCGCCGTTCGTGCCGGGCAGTGAGTACGGGGTGATCGCGGAGGTCGGCGAAGGCGTCGACGGCTTCGCCGTCGGCGGCGCGGTCTTCGGCACCGGGCCCGTCGGCGCGTTCGCCGAGGAGGTCGTCACCGGCGCGAGTTCGCTCACCCGCACGCCGGCCGGTGTGACCGCGGCCAAGGCGGCGGCGTTCGGTGTGGCGTCGCGCACCGCCGCGTACGCGCTGCGTTCGTTCGCCCGCGTCGGTGAGGGCGACGAGGTGATCGTGCTCGGCGCGGGTGGCGGCGTCGGCAGTGCGGCGGTGCAGCGCGCGGTCGCGTACGGCGCGACCGTCACCGCGGTGGCGTCCACGCGCGAGAAGCTCGAGGTCGCCGCCGCGTGCGGGGCGACCCATCTCGTCGCGCACCGGGGCTTCGAGGGCCCCGGTGAGCTGCGCAACGCGCTGCGTGAGGTGGTCCCTGACGGTGCGCACGCCGTCATCGACCCGGTGGGTGGCGAGCTGTCCGAGCCGGCGCTGCGGTCGCTGCGCTGGGGTGGCCGTTTCGTCACGCTGGGCTACGCGTCGGGCACCATCCCGCGCATCCCGCTCAACCTCGTGCTGCTGAAGGGCATCGAGGTGGTCGGGTTCCAGATCATCGACTTCATGACCCACCGCCCCGACGACCTCGTGCGCGACGACGCCGAGGCCATCGCGCTGTTCGCCGAGGGGAAGGTCGACCCGTTCATCGGCGCGCGCTTCCCCCTCGACGACGTCGCCCACGCGCTCCGCCACGTCGCCGACGGCAAGGCCCTCGGCAAGGTCGTCCTCGAACTCGCCTAGCCCCGAACTTGCGTCGCAAACGACCGCTCTACCGGGATGAGCGACGCAAGTTCGGGCAATGGAGGCGGTCTAGACGGAGATGGGGACGCTGGTGTAGCCGCGGACGGTGCTGGTGTGGAGGCGCACCGTCCGGTCGTGCAGCACCGACCACTCGGGGAAGCGGGCGAGGGTCTCCTCGATCGCGATGCGGCCCTCGAGCCGGGCGAGCGACGCGCCGAGGCAGAAGTGCGGGCCGAGGCCGAACGACACGTGCTGGTCGAACTCGCGGCGCACGTCGAACCGCTCGGCCCCTGGGTACTTGCGCTCGTCGCGCCCGGCCGAGCCGGTGAGCAGCAGCACCTTCGAGTTCTCGGGGATCGCGACGCCGTGGTGCTCGGTGGGCTCCGTGGTCCACCGCGCCTGCACCGGCGACGGCGCCTCGTAGCGCAGCAGCTCCTCGACGGCGTTCGGGATCACGGACGGCGTGGCCACCAGATCGGCGCGCTGCTCCGGGTGACGGTCGAGCAGCACGGCCGCCCAGCCGAGGAGGCGGGCCACCGTCTCCGAACCGGCCGACACCACGAGCATCGCGAAGTCGGCGCCCTCGTTGGTCTCGAGCACGCGCTTCTCGCCGTCGTCGTCGATCTCGGCCTGCGCCAGTGCGGTGAGCATGTCGTCGCGCGGGTTGGCCTTGCGCTCGGCGATGATCTCGTTGAAGTAGGAGTGCACCGCCATGATCGCGTTCACCGCGGTCTGGTTGTTGGTGCCCACACCCGGCTCGATGTGGAACATCTCGTCGAACAGCAGCCGCATGCGCTCACGGTCGGACTCGGGGATGCCGAACAGCGACGAGATCACCCGCGACGGCAGCTGCAGCGCGAAGTCGCCGAGGTAGTCGAACTCCGACCGGCCCGCGACGTCGTCGAGCAGCTCGCCGCAGATGCGGCGGATGGTGGGCTCGATGTCGGCGACCCGTCGCGGCGTGAACGCACGCGACACCAGCGCGCGCATCTTCGTGTGCGCGGGCGGGTCCATGAAGATGATCATCGACGTGTTCTGGGGCTCGGGGCTCATGCCCTCCAGCACGGTGCCGTGCGCGGAGCTGTAGGTGAGCGGCTCCTTGCTCGCGGCCTCCACGTCGGCGTAGCGCGACAGCGCCCAGAAGTCGTACTGGTCGTTGCGGTAGCACGGCGCCTCGTCGCGTAGCCGCTTCCAGATGTCGTACGGCGCGGTGTCGATCTCCGTGTCGTACGGGTCCCAGTAGAGGTCGGTCATCGCGGCATCACTCCTGCGGGTCGGGGGAACCGGCGCGGCCGTGGCTCCAACTGCCCTCGACCGCGCCGTCGGTGGTCGCGCGACGGTGGGCGATCAGCCACGTCCCGTCGACGTTCTCGTACCGGTCGAAGTAGCGACCCCAGTGGTCGAGGCCGATCTTCGTGATCACCTGGTAGTACGCGTAGCCGGTGGCCTCGTCGGCGGACAGCACGTCGATCTTGTGCGTCGCGACCATGTGCCGGACGTAGCTCCGCGGCGGGGGCGCGGCGCTCGGCGTCGCGGCCGGCCCGTCGGCCACGCCGGTGAGGAAGCGGATGATCGCGTCGCGGCCCCGGTGCGTGCCGCCGCCGGCCTCGAGCACGCCGTCGGGGGAGAACACCTGCACCATCTCGTCGAAGCGCCCGCTGTCGCCGTTCGCGTTGTAGGTCGCGACCAGGTTGCGGATCTGGACGTGCGCGTCGATCTCCCACAGCTCCATGAGGCAGGAAAGCTATAGACCATTGCCCGGGTCGGCAACGTGCCCGGCCCGGGGTGGCGGGCTACCGCTGGGCGGGCCGCTTCTTCTCGACGCTCTTCTGCACCGCCTCGGCGTGGCCGGCCGCGGTGCCGAGCAGCCCCTCGGCCGCGAGCGCGGCGAGCTCGTCGTCGGTGGCGCCGCCCCGCTCGCGCAGCACGGCCAGCGTGTCCTCGCCGAGCCGGGGCGCCGGGCCCTGCACCCGCACGCCACCCGTCGACGAGCGGAACGGCGCGGCGGTCACCCGCACGTCGGGTTCGACCTCGGCGAACACCTCGCGTTCCACCGCCCACGGGGTGTCGGCGACGTCGGGGATCGACCGCACCTCCGCGACGAGGAACCCGAAGGTGTCCATCCGCGCCTCGATGGTGGGGAAGTCGGGGATCGCCGCGAACAGCCGGGCGAGGATCGCGACCGCCTCGTCGCGTGACTCCACGTAGCCGATCGCCTCGTCGCTGATCGCGGCCGCGATCTCCGGCAGGCGGTGGTGCGGATCCCCCATGAACGCGACCGCGGTCCCGTCGCCCACCGTGAAGACCGGGTAGCGCCAGGTGTCGGGCACGCGGGGCCCGTCGTACCGGGTGAGCTCGGTGGAGGTCCACTCGTCGGTGTAGAGCAGCGCCTCGGCCATGGAGACGTCGAGGTGCTGGCCGACACCGTCGCGCTCGCGCTGGAACAGCGCCGCGCAGATGCCGCTCACCGCGAGCAGGCCGGGCTGGATGTCGCCGTCGACGTGCGTGCTCTGCTCCGGGGGCGCACCCCGCAGCCGGGCGTCGAGCTCCACCCGGCCGGCCTCGGCCTGCACCATCGCGGCGTACGCCCGCCGCATCGACCAGGAGTTGCCCGCACCCCAACCGCTGATGGAGCAGAAGATCAGCCGCGGGTTCTCGGCGCGCAGCTCCTCGCTGCCCATGCCGTACTTCTCCATCACGCCGGGGCGGAAGTTCTCCAGCACCACGTCGCTCGTGACCGCGAGGCGCCGCACCATCGCCGCGATGCGCTCGTTGCGCAGGTCGACCGCGATCGAGCGCTTCCCCGCGTTGACCCAGGAGAAGTACACGCTCATGTGGTCGTCGCCGTACTGCGGGTGCAGCCGCCGGATGACGTCGCCCTCGAGCGGCTCCACCTTGACGACCTCGGCACCCAGGTCGGCGAGCATCCGACCGCAGATCGGCCCCGACACGACCTGCGACAGGTCGAGCACCCGCACTCCCGACAAGGGACCACTCGTCATGGCCGCGGAGCGTAGCCACACGCGCGGCAGTGGTGCCGCGGGCGCCGGGTGCACGACAATGTGGCGCACGCCGAGACCAGGGGGACTCGTGACCGTCACCGCGCAGCCGAGCGACATCTACTACGACCCGTACGACCACGAGATCGACGCCGATCCGCACCCGGTGTGGCGACGAATGCGCGAAGAGGCGCCCGTCTACTGGAACGAGAAGTACGGCTTCTACGCACTCAGCCGCTTCGACGACGTGTGGAAGGCCTACCTCGACCCGCGCACCTTCAGCTCGACGCACGGGGTGGAGCTCGAGAACCTCGACCACGAGCTGCCCGAGCCGCGGTTGATGATCTTCACCGACCCGCCGGAACACGACGCGATGCGCAAGCTGGTATCTCGCGCGTTCACCCCGCGTCGGATCGCCGACCTCGAGGACTCCATCCGGAGCCTCTGCGGCGAGCTGCTCGACCCGTTCCTCGACACCGGCGGGTTCGACTACGTCGCCGACTTCGGCTCCATCGTCCCCCCGATGGTGATCGGCGCGTTGCTCGACGTGCCGCTCGAGGAGCGCGACCAGTTGCGCCACTGGTTCGACGAGATGCTCCACCGCGAGGACGGCGTGCTCACGCCGCCGCCGTCGTCGATCGAGGCGTCGATCGCGGTGCACCGGTATGCGGGCGAGCTCGTGCAGCAGCGCCGGAAGGCTCCCGGCGACGACCTGATCAGCGCGCTGCTCACCGCGGAGATCGACCTCGACGGCGAGCCGCGCGTGCTCACCGACCTCGAGATCCAGAACTTCCTGGTGCTGCTCGCCGGCGCGGGCACCGAGACCGTCGCCCGGCTGCTGAGCTGGGCGGCAGTGACCTTCGCCCGGAACCCCGAGCAGCAGGCCAAGGTGGCGGCGAACCCGGGGCTGGTGCCCGGCGCGGTCGAGGAGCTGTTGCGCTACGAGGCGCCGTCGCCGGTGAACGGCCGCTACTCGCTCGCCGACTCCGAGTTCCAGGGGGTGCGCATCCCCGCGGGCTCCAAGGTGCTCATGCTCAACGGCAGCGCCAACCGCGACCCGCGCGAGTTCGACCGGCCCGACGAGTTCGACGTCGAGCGCAGGATCACCCGCCACATCTCGCTCGGGTACGGCACCCACTTCTGCCTGGGGGCGTCGCTCGCCCGCCTCGAGGCCCGGGTCGCGCTGGAGGAGACCTTCGCCCGCATCCCCGCGTGGGACGTCGTCGACGAGGGGCTCGAGATGGTGCGCACCAACACGGTGCGGGGCTACGCCGAGGTCCCGATCCGCTTCTAGCGGGGCTGTGCTAAAGATCTGGATGTTTCCGCCGCCAAGCCCGCCTGTGACCCTGGGGGACCCGTGAAGGCCGAGCTGCCCAAGATCATCAGCGTCGACGACCACGTGATCGAGCCGCCCCATCTCTGGGAGACCTGGCTGCCGGCGAAGTACCGCGACCGGGGCCCGAAGATGGTGCGCCGCTGGGCGGTCGGCGAGCAGTACTTCGGCGGTGGGCACTACGTGCCGGTATACGGCGAGGAGGGGCCCGACGCGACCCCGGTCGACACCTGGGAGTACGAGGGCCGCACCATCACCGCGATGCGCCGCAACATCTCCGCGGTGGGCTGGCCGCTCGAGGAGCGGGGCGCGCAGCTGACCACCTACGAGCAGATGCGCCCGGGTTGCTACGACCCGGTGGCGCGCCTCGCCGACATGGACGAGGGCTGGGTGGAGGCGTCGCTGTGCTTCCCCACGGTCCCGCGCTTCTGCGGCCAGATGTTCAAGGAGGCCGAGGACAAGGACCTCGCGCTCGCCGGCGTCCGCGCCTACAACGACTTCATGGTCGAGGAGTGGTGCGGCGACTCCGGCGGCCGCCTGATCCCGCTGATCATCGTGCCGTTGTGGGACGCCGAGCTCGCGGCCGCCGAGGTGCGCCGCAACGCCGAGCGCGGTGTGCGCGCCGTCACCTTCTGCGAGATCCCGCCCAACCTCGACCTGCCGTCGATCCACTCGGGCCACTGGGACCCGTTCATCGCGGCGTGCGCGGAGACGGGCACCGTCATCAACATGCACGTGGGCTCGTCGTCGAAGATGCCGGCGACCGGTGCCGATGCGCCGCCCGCGGTCACGCTCACCCTCACGTTCGGCAACGCGATGGCGTCGCTCACCGACTGGCTGTTCAGCGGCAAGCTCGTGCAGTTCCCCGACGTGAAGCTCGCGTACAGCGAGGGCCAGGTGGGCTGGATCCCGTTCGTGATCAGTCGTGCCGACGACGTCTGGTACAACGCGCAGGCGTGGGCGGGGGTCGCCGACATCGTGCCCGACCCGCCGAGCAGCTACTACTACAGGAACATCTACGGTTGCTTCTTCCGCGACCCCGCGGGCATGGCGCAGGTCGACGCGATCGGCCGAGACCGGATCACGTTCGAGACCGACTACCCGCACACCGATTCCACGTGGCCCGACACCAAGAAGGTGGCCGAGGAGATGTTCGCCGACCTCGACGACGACGTCGTCTACGCCATGGTGCGCGGCAACGCGATCGAGATGCTCGGCCTCGACTTCGACAAGTAGGAGACGGACACCGATGACCGACGCCGAGGCGCAGCTCTGGCAGGACGCGCTCGCCGAACTGGGTGAGCGCCGCCGCGTCTCCCGGGGCATGGGGGGCGAGGAGCGCCTGGCCAAGCACCGCGGCCAGGGCAAGCTCGACGCGCGCGCCCGGGTGAACTACCTGCTCGACCCGGGCAGCTTCCTCGAGCTGGGCACGCTCGTGGGCGGCGAGGACGCACCGGCCGACGCGATCGTGATGGGGTCGGGCCGCGTCGACGGCCGCCCGGTGATGGTGGCGGCCGAGGACTTCACCGTGAAGGCGGGCACGATCTCGTCGGCCGCGAATGCGAAGCGATACCGCGTCGCCGACCTCGCGCTGCTCGACCGGGTGCCGCTGATCATGATGCTGGAGGGCGCGGGCTTCCGGGCCGAGGGCTCGCACGGCACCCGCACGCCCACCGACCTGCTCGCGCAGGCGGCCTGCTCGGGCAAGGTGCCGATGATCACCGCGGTGCTCGGCGCGTCGGCGGGGCACGGCGCGCTGGTGGCGCCGATGTCCGACTTCTCGGTGATGAGCCGGAACGGCGCGATCTTCACCGCGGGCCCACCCGTCGTGTACGAGTCGCTCGGGGAGCAGATCAGCAAGGAGGACCTCGGCGGTCCGTCGGTCGCGCTCGCCAGCGGACTGATCCACAACGTCGCCGACGACGACGAGGGTGCGCTCGATCTCGTGCGCCTCTACCTCGACTACATGCCGTCGTCGGCGTGGGACTACCCCACGCACGTCGGTGGACGCGACGAGGGTCCGCGGCTGGTCGACGAGATCCTGGACCTCGTCCCCAGCAACGGTCGCCGGGTCTACGACATCCGCGACGTCATCGACGTCGTGGTCGACGAGGGGTCGGCCTTCGAGATCCAACCGGGCTTCGGTCGTACCGTCGTCACCACGCTGGCGCGGCTCGGCGGTCACCCCGTCGCGGTCATCGGCAACCAGCCCTGCGTGAACGCGGGCTCGGTCGACGTCGACGGCGCCGACAAGGCCGCGCGCTTCATCCAGGTCGCCGACTCGTTCCACCTCCCGATCGTGTTCATGTGCGACAACCCCGGTGTGATGCCCGGGGTCGCGTCGGAGAAGCGCGGCATCCTGCGCGCGGGCGCGCGGATGTTCGCGGCGCAGACGCAGGCCACCACGCCCAAGTTCACGGTGGTGCTGCGCAAGGCGTACGGCTTCGGCTCGATGGTGATGGGCATGATCCCGTTCGACCACCAGTCGGGCGTCTTCACCTTCCCCGGTGTCACCAGTGGTGCGATGGGTGCCGCCGCGATGTCGCGGTCGCGCAAGTCCGACGTCGACGAGGCGGCCGAGCTGCGCCACGCCGAGCTCGAGGCGTCGTACCGGTCGGCGAGCACGTTCGGTGGCGACGAGCTCATCGACCCGCGTGAGACCCGCAACGTGCTGCTCCAGTCGCTCGAGCGGGCCCTGCGCCGGCGCGCCGCGGCCGCGGAACCGGTGAGCCGAACCGCGATCATGCCCTGAGGAATTGCAGATGACGCAGTACAAGGTGGGCCTGCGCCTCGACCTCTACAAGTCGGCGGGGCTCGACATCCCCTACGACACCATCCGGTACGCCGAGCAACTCGGCTTCGACTCCGTGTGGACGGCCGAGGCCTACGGCGCCGACGCGCTCACGCCGCTCGCCGCGATCGGCGCGCAGATCCCGCGCATCCGCCTCGGCACGTCGGTGGTGCAGCTCGCGGCGCGCCCGCCGGCAACGCTCGCGATGCAGGCCATGACGGTCGACGCGATCGCCGGTGGCGGACGGGTCGTGATCGGCATCGGCCTCTCCGGCCCGCAGATCGTCGAGGGCTGGTACGGCCAGCCGTGGGGGCGGCCCAACGCCCGTCTGCGCGACTACCTCGAGATCACCCGCAAGATGCTCGACCGCGAAGGTCCGGTCACCCACGACGGCCCCGAGCTGCAGCTGCCCTACCGGGGTCCGGGCGCGCTGGGGCAGGGCAAGCCGCTGCGCACGATCCTCCACCCGCCGGCGCGCATCCCACTGTGGCTCGGTACCGTCGGCCCGAAGAACACCGAGCTGTGCGCCGAGCTCTGCGACGGCTGGTTTCCCATGGGGCTCGGCGCCGACGGCGTCGGTCCGAGCGAGGAGATCCTCGGGCGCGGGTTCGCCAAGCGCACCGACGGTCGCACGCGTGACGACTTCGAGATCTTCGGCAGCGTGAACATCTGCATCACCGACGACGTGCAGGGGTGGGTCGACCGCGAGAAGCCGTGGCGCGCCCGTTACGTCGGCGGGATGGGCAGCAGCACGCACAACTACCACGTCGAGGCGATGGCCAAGCGCGGCTACGCGGCCGAGGCGGCGCGCATCCAGGAGCTCTTCCTCGCGGGCCGGCGCGAGGAGGCGGTGGCGGCGATGCCCGACGAGTACGTGCTGGAGAACGCCCTGGTCGGCTCGCCCGCGCGCATCCGCGAGCTGTGGGAGCAGGGCGGGATCGTGCCGCCCGGCATCACCGGCTTCGTGGTGGGCGTCGACGACCACGAGGCGCTCGCGTTGATCGCCGACCTCGCGGGCACCCGCGACCAGTAGCCACAGGAGAACTGCTCGTGCCCGTCGCCCCCGTGTACGCCGACGACCCGCGCCTCGCGGCGCTGATCGGTCCCGGCGCGCCGTTCGAGGTCGAGGACGTCGTCATCGACGGCGTCGAGCTGCGAGACTTCGTGCGCACGCCCGCAACCATCGTCGACCTCTTCCGCATGGGGGTGGCGCACGACGACCTCGTGCACGCGGTGTACGGCGAGGAGCGCATGACGTTCCGCGAGATGCGGGCGAAGGCCACCGCGCTGGCGAAGGTGCTGCGCGACGACTTCGGGGTCGGCGTCGGTGACCGCATCGCCATCGCCATGCGCAACCTCCCCGAGTTCGTCGTCGCGTTCTGGGGCGGTGCGCTCAACGGCGCGATCGTGGCGCCGCTCAACTCGCTGTGGACCGGTGAGGAGCTCAACTACGCGCTCGAGGACTGCGGCGCCAAGGTGGGGTTCGTCGACGCCGACCGGCTGCAGCGCTCGCACGACGAGGGCGGACCGCCCGCGGGCACGGCGCTCGTCGCGGTGCGCACCACCGACCACTCACTGGTGTTCGACGAGCTCGTCGCCGGTGAGCAACTCCCCGAGGACGAGTTCGCGCAGCTCACGCGCGACGACCTGATCACCATCCTCTACACGTCGGGGACGACCGGCCGGCCCAAGGGCGCACCCGCGAGCAACCGCGCGCACATCACCAGCATCTTCAACATGGCGTTCGCCAACGCGCGCGAGGCGATCCTGGCGCAGCGCGCACCCAAGCCGCCGCGGCAACCCGCCACGCTGTCCGCGCAGCCGCTGTTCCACATCGGCGGGGTCGCGTCGATCATCAGCGGCCCGATGGGCGGCACCAAACTGGTGATGATGCACAAGTGGAACCTGGAGGAGGCGGTGCGCCTCGCCCAGGAGGAGGGCATCACCAACCTCGGCGGCGTGCCCACCATCGCCCGTCAGTTCCTCGACCACCCGGGCATCGGCGAGCTCGGCCTCGACATCCGCGGCTTCCCGATGGGCGGTGCCGCGGTGCCGCCCGACCTGCCGATCAAGGCGGTGCAGGTGTTCGGCGAGGACATCCAGCTCCTCAACGGGTACGGCCTCACCGAGACCACCTCGGCGTGCGCCACCAACATCGGCGTGGAGTTCGAGGCGCACCCCGACAGCGTCGGGCGCGCCAACCTCACCGCCGACATCCGGATCGTCGACCTCGACGGCACCGAGCTGGGCGTGGGGGAGAAGGGCGAGATCTGCTTCCGCTCGCCCCAGAACACGAAGGGCTACTGGAACAACCCGGAGGCCACCGCCGAGGTGTTCCGCGACGGCTGGTTCCACTCGGGCGACGTCGGCTACTTCGACGCCGAGGGCTTCCTCTACGTGAGCGACCGCCTGAAGGACGTCGTCATCCGCGGCGGCGAGAACATCTACTGCCCCGAGGTGGAGGGCGTGATCTTCACGCACCCCGCCGTCGCCGAGGTGGTGGTGTTCGGCCTGCCCGAGCCGGTGATGGGGGAGCGGCTGTGCGCCGCAGTCGTGGTGCGTGAGGGCGAGTCGCTCGACCTCGACGAGCTGCGCGCCCACGTCGGGGCGCACCTCGCGGGCTTCAAGTGCCCCGAGGCGCTCTACCTCACCGACGAGCTGCCCAAGACCGCCACGTCGAAGTACGCCAAGCGCGAGCTCCGCGCCGCGCTCACCGCCGACGACTCCGCCGTCACCAAGCGCTACTGACCCCACCCCTCTCCGAGGTTGCGTCAGCAGACCAGGTCATGGCGGGTTTGGTGACGCAACCTCGGACGAACTAGCGGCAGACGCCGGACTCCCGGAGCTCGGCGACCTCGTCGGCGGTGATGCCGAGGACCTCGCCGAGCACCTCCTCGGTGTGCACGCCCATGAGGGGTGCCGCCTCGGCCCGGCGCTGCGTGGTGTGCGACAGGCGCAGCGGGTTGCCGATGTGGCGCTCACTGCCGAAGGTCGGGTGGTCGAGGGTGACGATCGCGCCGCGCGCGGCCAGGTGCGCGTCGGCCACGTGGTCGAGCGGGCCCATCACCGGCATCGCCGAGACACCCGCGGCCTGCAGTTCCTCGGCGGCCGCCTCCTTGGTGCGTGCCGCCGTCCACTCGGCGAGCCGGGCGTCGATCGCGTCACGGGTGGCAACGCGCGCGGCCGCGCCCGCGAGCGCGGGATCCTCCGCCCAGCCGATCGTGGCGCAGAGGCGCGACCACGCGTCGTCGTCGGTGACCGCGATCGCGACCCACTGGTCGTCGCCCGCCGACGGGTACACGCCGTGCGGCGCTTCCGTGGGGTGCGCGCGTTGCCGAGCGGCGGCGGATCGACGCCGTCGCGCGCGGCCTGCAGGTAGAGCCTCCCGATGAAGTAGGCGGCGGCCTCCGTCTGCGCTATCCGGAGTAGCTGGCCCTCGCCGCTGGCTTGCGTTTCCAGTGCGGCGAGCACCGCGACCGCGGAGAGCCGGCCGGCGAGGTGGTCGGGGTGGTTCATCGACACACCGCACGGGTACGGCGCGCCGGGGTGGTTCCACAACATGTGCACGCCGCTGAACCCCGAGTTGAGCGGCCCGTACGCCGGCATCTCGCCGAACGGCCCGCCGCTCGTAGCCCTGCGACGACGCAGATCACGCGCGGTTCAGTGCGCGCACGTCGTCGTAGCCGAGGCCGCCGGTCGAGTGCACCGCCGCGGCTGGTTCTCGGCGACGACGTCGGCCGACGCGCACAACGCCAGTGCGATCTCCCGGCCCCGCTCGGTGGTGAGGTCGAGCACGACGCTGCGGCGGCCGCGGCACTCGTCGTTGAAGGTGAAGCTCTCGTTGATCCACCTCGATGTTGCCCGAGCCCAGCGCGCAGCACGTCGGGGTTGGCCATCGACTCGATCTTGATGACGTCCGCGCCGAGCTCCGACAGCACCATGCACAGCTCGGGCACCACCGCGGCGACGCCGAACTCGACGACCCGCACACCCTCCAGCAGCTGCCCGCGGTCGCGACCGAGGGCGGGGCCCGTCGGCGCGCCACCGGGCCGCGGCAAGGACGCCTCGTCCACGACCTGCGTTGGTGCGACCGCCGCCGGCGTGCGCGACAGGCGCACCGGCTGAGTGGCGAAGGGCAGCCCTCGGCGCCCGCGAACGCCGACTCCGTGAAGAACCCGCGGTGTCGCGCCTGCGGGGTGGGCGACGAACTCGCTCGGTTGCGCAGCACGCCCACGGTCGCGCCAGGCGCCGAGCGCCTCGTCGAACAGCTCGGCGCGCGTGCGGTCGGTGAGCGCCCTGCGCCACCATGCGGATCACGTCGGCGTTCTCGAGCCGGAAGCGCGGGTTCATCCAGTCGTCGGCGGCGAACACCTCGGGGTCGCGCATCAACTTCTTGAACCCGGCCCACTGCTTCGGTGATCCCACGACCACGCGCACCCAGCCGTCGGAGGCGGGCAGCACCCAGTACGCGCCGTCGGCGTTGCGCCGGCCGTCGACGGGCAGGTAGGAGTTCTGGCGCAGGTAGTCCTGGATCGCGATCGACCACGGGATGGTGGCGGCCAGCGCGGCCTCCTGCACGCTCACCTCGACGACCTCGCCGCGGTGCTCCTGCGTGCGCTCACGGTCGAGCACCGCGGCCACCGCGCCGATCGCGCCATAGACCGACGCGCAGTCGTGCGCGAGGTGGCCCGGCGCGTTGCAGGGCGGCAGCTGCGGGAACCCCGCGGCCCACAACGTGCCCGCGGCCGCGGCGGCGGGCAGTGGCTCGAGGTGCCACGACGCGCGGGGACCGCTCAGGCCGAGGTCGGCGAGCACCACCTGCACGAGGTGCGGGTGGTCCCGGGCGAGCACGTTGTTGTGCAGCCGGGCCGAGTCGCACATCGACTCGGTGACGTTCTCGACGAGGACGTCGGCGGCGGTGAGCAGCGTGTCGAACTCCGACCGGCCGTCTGTGGTGGTGAGGTCGAGGACCACGCTGCGCTTGTTCGCGTTGCGGTACGCGTGGGCGAGCGACGGCTCCGGCGCGGTGTGCTCCACCCGGATCACGTCGGCGCCGAGATCGGCGAGGATACGGGCGCACATCGCGCCGCGGAGGTCGGTGAGGTCGACGGACCTTCAGCCAGGAGAGCGGTCCGGGAGCAGCCACGGCGGCGTTCCACAGCAGCCGCACCCGCCCGTCAGCCGCCCCGGTTCAGCCGGCCGCGTTCCAGCCCGCGATCAACGTTGCTCCTCGTGCTTCGCCGTGCCGTTAATGGTCTCTGCGAGCGGCGGCGACGGCTCGCCGCCTGCCATCACGTCGCGCCAGGTCTTCGTGAGCACCGAGCCGTCGCCGTCGGCCGCCACCGCCCACTCCTCCACCATGGCAGCTGCGGCGGCCATGGATCGCGCTCGGGGGTGTACGGCGGCCCGAGGCCCACCGCGGTGGTCACCAGCACGACGGTGCAGTCGGCGGTCGACGTCGGTGCGCCCGAGCATCGATTACCCCCATCGCACCGCGGCACCAGAACGACCGCCCCGCCTCGAACACCCCGCTCCTCGATCGGTTCGGGGTAGTAGTCGAGGATGCGCTCGGGCGTCATCACGAACTCGTGCACCCGCGCCTTGGCCGGTACCGCGAGGTGCATCACCTCCCGATGGGCGATGCCTGTGTCGTCGGTCTCGTCGGTCATGACCCGGCTCCTCCGTATCGTTTCCGCAACGCGGGCTTCTCGATCTTGCCCATGCCGTTGCGCGGGATCGCGTCCAGGATCTCCAACTGCTCGGGGATCTTCCACTTCGCGAGGCCGTGGTCGAGGCAGTGCTGCGCGATGTCGGCGAGCGTGAACTCGGTGATACCGGGCGCGAGCTGCACCACCGCCACCGCGCGCTCCACGGTGCGCGGGTCGGGCACGCCGATCACCGCGACGTCGGCGATCGCCGGGTGCAGGAACAGGCAGTCCTCGATCTCCGTCGCCGAGATGTTCTCGGCGTTGCGGATGATGATGTCCTTCAGGCGGCCGGTGATCTGCACATAGCCGCCGGGCTGCACCACGCCGAGGTCGCCGGTGCGCACGTAGCCCTCGTCGTCGAACGTGTCGGCGTCGAGTGCGGAGTTCGCGCAGCCGAGGAACTTCTGCGGACCGCGCACGCGGAGCTCGCCCTCCTCGCCCTCGCCGCATTCGCTCCCGTCGCCCGCGACCACCTTCATCTCGGTACCCGGCCCCAGGCGACCCTCGGTGACCGCCATCATCTCCTCGGGGTCGTAGGGGCCGGCCGAGGTGGCACCGGGGAACTCGGTGAGCCCCCAGCCGCCGAGCACGCCGACCCCGCCGAGCACGCGGCGGACCTTCGTCCCGCGCCTGCCCGGGCTTCGGCGCACCGCCCGACACGCACGCACGCAGCGTGGGTAGAGAGGCCTGTCGCCGTGGGCGAGCTGCGCGCCCATGAACGCGGAAGAAGGGGAGGCGGTGCCGAGCAGGGTGGCGCTGCGCTCCGCGGCGAGCAGGGGTGTGCGCTGCGGGTCCCACGCCTCCACGATGATCTGGCGGTACGGGCCGCGCAGCGCGGCGGTGGTCATGCCGATGCCGCCGATGTGCGCGACCGGGAACACGATCGGGTAGACGTCGTTGCTGTCGGGTCGCATCGCATCCACGAACGCGCCCCACCCGCCATCGTTGCGCTCCGAGTGCCACACGCCCTTCGGGTCCGCGGTGGAACCCGACGTAGTACAGCAAGCGGCGCTGCGCACCGAGCGCCTCGTCCACGGGTGCGGGCGGCAGCGTGGCCGGGCGTCGCCGGTGGGCAGGTCGTCGACCACCAGCGTGCGGAAGCCGAGCTCCTCGGCGATGGGCGTGACCAGCGCGCCGAAGTCGGTGCCGCGGAACGACGAGCGGTGCAGGAACACCGGTGCCCGCCTCGTTGGTGATGTAGCGAACCTCACGCTCGCGCAGCATCGTGATGATCGCCCTGCACGGCACCGAGGCGCGACAGCGCGCCCATCACCACGAGGGTGTCGATCGAGGTGGGCAACATCCAGCTCACGACCGCCCCCGGCGTGATGCCGGCGGCGAGCAGGCCGGCCGCGACGCGCGCGCACTCGTCGCGGTAGTCGGTGGTGGTGAGCGTGCGCCCGTGCTCGTCCTCCATGAGGACGAAGTCGGGATGCGCGCCGCGGTCTCCTCGACCTGGGCCCAGTAGGTGGGCGGTAGCGCCGGGGCGGCGTCTCCGGTGAACATCGCGCCGGGAACCTAGCGAAGGGTGTACTTCACCGGCACGCGCTTGGGGGCCGCCCACGAACAGCGCGTGCATGAACGCAGCCTCGCCCGCCGGTTGATGTCGACGATGCGCGGGACCAGCTCGTTGTAGAACGCGCGGGTCCGAGGCGGCGCCAGGTGCGTGCCGAGGCAGTAGTGCGCCCCGAAGCCGAACGTGCGATGTGGCGGTTGGGGTTGCGGGTGATGTCGAAGCGCTGCGGGTCGTCGAACACCGCCTCGTCGCGGTTGGCCGACGGGTACGACAGGAGCACGCGGCCGCCTTCGGGGATGGTCACCCCGCCCACGACCTGGTCCTCCTTCGCGGTGCGCACGAACTGCTTCACCGGCGTGACGTAGCGGAAGAACTCCTCGGTCGCGGTGCCCACCAGCTCGGGGTCCTTGCGCAGGAGGTCGAGCTGGTCGGGGTTGGCGAGCAGCGCGGCCATCGCGCCGCCGATCGCGGAACTGGTGGTGTCGTGGCCCGCGGTGGCGATGATCACGTAGTAGCCGATGACCTCCATGAGCCCGATGAGCTCACCGTCGATCTCGGCGTTGGCGATCACCGACGCGAGGTCGTCGCGGGGATTGGCGCGCCGGTCGTCGACGAGGCCCTGGAAGTACTCGAAGAACTCGAGCATGGTGGCCATCGGGTCGGCGGCGTCGTCGCCCTGGCGCTGGAGCTCCGGGTCGCTGCTCCCGAACATCTCCTGCGTGAGCTTCAGCATGCGGGGGAAGTCCTCCTCGGGCAGGCCGAGGAGCGACAGGATCATGTAGAGCGGGAAGTCCATCGCGACGTCGCGGAAGAAGTCGCACTCGTTGCCGAGCTCGGCCATGTGGTCGACCGACCGCTTGGCCAGCTGCGCGGCGCGGTCGCCGAGCATCGCGATGCGTGCGGGCTTGAACCAGTCGGCACTGATCTTGCGGTACTGCGTGTGGTCGGGCGGGTCCATCTGCACGAGCGTGCGGATGGGCGTCTCGATCTCGTCACCGCCGCCGTAGTCGGGGCCGAGCGCGGGGCGCATCGTGGCCAGCCAGCCGTTGACGTTGCGCTCGATGTCCATCACGTCGTCGTAGCGGGTCGCGGCCCAGAACTTCGGGAAGCCCTCGATGTCGACGTAGGGCACCGGGTGCTCGCGCCGCAGGTACTCGGTGGCCGCGTGCCAGTACGGCTCGTCGGCGTACGCGGCGGCGTCGCAGAACACGCGGGACGCCGACTCGACGGTGAAGTCGCGGCTCGTCTCGGTTGCGCTCACGGGTTGGCCTCCATGCGGTCGAACGCGGCCTCGATCGCCGCGAGCCGGGCGTGGTACTCGGCGCGGTACGCGCCGTGCGTGATCAGGTAGGGCTCGTTCGCCACGAGGTCGTCGAGCAGGTTGCGCACCGCGTGCTCGGCGGTGGCGACGTGCTCGTCACCCATCTTGCGGCTGCCCATCATCGCCTCGATGTCGTCGGGCGCGATCTTCCACTCGCCGATCTCCTCGGGGCGCGCCAGCGCGCTGCTCTCGAGGTGGCGGGTCGTCATGCCGGCGGGGAACAGCACCATCACGCCGATGCCCTCGGCCGCGAGTTCCTGGCGCAGCGTCTCGCCGTAGCCGATCACCGCGTCCTTGCTCGCGGTGTACGCGGCCAGGCGAACGCCCGGCACCAGCGCGCCCGACGACGCGGTCACCAGCACGCGCCGCAGTCCCGTGCGCTCGCGGATCAACGGCAGGAAGGCGCCGACGGTGCGCACGGTGCCGAGCACGTTCACGTTCAGCACCCACTGCCAGTCGTCCTCGGTGAGACGGTCGATGGCGCCGAACTGCTGCACGCCCACGTTGGCGCACAGCACGTCGCACCCGCCGAGCGCGGCGCGCACCGTGGCCGCGGCCGCGTGCACCGACGCGGTGTCGCCCACGTCGACGCGTGCCGCCACCGTCGGCACGCCGAACTCGCGGGCGAGCGTCTCGGCCGTGGCCTGCGCGTTCGCCTCGTCGATGTCGAGCGCGGCGACGGCCATGCCGGCGGCGGCGAACTCGCGGCACATGGCGGCGCCGAGTCCCGATCCACCACCGGTGACGACCGCGATGCGATCCTTCAGCTCTGTCCGGTCCCCCACGAGGCGGATGCTAACCCACACATGTCTGACTATTCTCGGCCGGTGACGCGCGACGTGCTCGCCGACATCGAGCAGTGCTTCGAGAGCGGATGGTCGGACGGCCTCCCCGTGGTGCCGCCGTACCGCGCGCTGGTCGACGCGATGCGCGAGGCGATGCGCTGGCCCGACGGCGACGAGGTCGTCGGCACCATCGAGGCGCAGCGCCTGGAGATCACCGCCGACCACCTCGCCGCGGCGGCGGTGATGGCCGGCTGCCGTCCCGAGTACGGGCGGGTGCTGCGGCCGTTGTCCGAACTGCTCGTCGATCCCGACTTCAACCTCAGCGGGGTGGAGGTCACCACGGGCGGCGTGGCGGTGCTCGTGGTGGTGAGCGGACCCGTCGTCGCGGAGCTGGGGTTCGAGCACCGGGCCAACGCGGTCGGCGGTGCGAACACGCGGGTGAACGCGACGATCGGGCGCTACGCGCAGATGGTCCGCCACTTCTGCGGACGCGGCGGGGGCGTGCTCGCCACTCACGGCACCATGGGGCACCCGGGCCGGCTGTCGTTCCTCGTGGCCGAGCACCCCGACACCGAGTGGGGCCCGTTCCACACCCAGCTCGGCCTGCCGGCCGACGCATCGGTGGTGTCGATCATGGCGGCCGAAGGCCCGAACAGCGTCAACAACCACTACGGCAGCACGGCCGAGCAGGTGCTCGACACCATCGCCGACTGCCTCGGGCATGCCGGGTTCACCAACTACTACTGGCACTTCGGATCGAACATCGTGGTGCTCGGCCCCGCGCACGCGGAGACGATCGCGGCCACGTTCACGCGCGACGAGGCGCGCCGCTACCTGTTCGAGCACACGCGCCGGCCCACCGACGAGCTGGCGCGCCTCGGGCGCATGCCCCCGGAGCCCCGCGAGAAGAGCAAGGTCGTCCCCGGGACGCTGCGTTCGCCGTTCGACCACGAGGAGCAGATCCACTTCCTCGAGAGCGGCGCGCCGGGCGGGCGGTTCAGTGCGGTGATCCCCGGCTGGGTGGGGAACTACTTCGTGATGCCGAAGGTGGTGGAGTGATGACGGCGATCGACCCGTCCGACGTGCTCGTCGACCCGATCCCGCGGCCGCGTTCCGGCCCGTTCACGGTGCGGACCGTGCCGGAGGTCGAGCAGGTCGTGCTGTTCGACAACGGCAAGCCCAACTCCATGGCGATCCTGCGCCGCACGCAGCAGCTCCTGCGCGAGCGCGGGATCGACGTGAAGGAGGAGATCCGCGGCAAGGAGTTCGCCGGGAGTCCGGTCGACGACCAGACGCTGGGCATGCTCGCCCAGGAGCGCGGCCTGCTGCTCCTCGGCGTGCACGACTGAGGCAGTTGCTCGTCGGGCGGTGCGCTCGACTCCGTGTTGTTGCAGCGGCTCGGTGTGGCCGCGATCGTGGTGCTCACCGAGCCGTTCCGCTCGGTGGTGGCGAAGATGCTCGAGTTCCAGGAGACCGACCGGCCCTTGCCGTACATCGTGCTCGACCACCCGATGCAGAACCTCGGCCCCGACGGGGTGGAGGCGCGCGCACAGCAGCTCGCGGCGGCCGCGCAACGGCTGCTCGCCGGTGAGGAACCGAATGGGTGAACCGGCCTCGATGGCGGTGCTCGGCGTGGGCACCGCGGTGCCGCCCACGGTCGACGTGCGCGAGGTCGCGCTCGCGGGTGGTGCGCGCGCCGAGGACGTCGACGGCTACACGGGCTGGGACCGCGCCTGCCACGGCGCCCGACGAGCACCCGAGCACGCTGGGTGCGCGGGCGCTGGGTGCGCCCTCGCCGATGCGGGTGTGGCCGCCGACGAGCTGCGCCTCGTGCTGTCGACCGGGGCGTCCGCGACTACGTGCGTCGTGGTCGATGGCCAACGAGATCATGCACGCCAACGGCGCGTCGAACCGCTGCCTCGGCCTCGACCTCAGTGCGGGATGCGTGGGCACGCTCGCCGCGGTCGATCTCGCCGCCGGCTGGCTCGCCGCGCACGGCGGTGGGTGTGCGGCGGTCGTGGCGGCGGAGCGGTGGTCGCAGACCATCGACTACACCGACCCCGGCACGGTGAACCTGTGGGCCTACGGCGACAGTGCCGGCGCGTTGGTCGTGGGCACCGGCGTCGACCACGCCGCCAAGCTGCAGTACGAGGGTGCGGAGTTCGCGTCGGCGGCGGAGCTCAACGGGCACGTGCTGATCCCCTACGGCGGCACGCGCGAACCGCTCGCGCCGGAAGGCGCGAACCCGTTCGCCCGGCGCGTGAGCGACCGGCCGAAGGACGTGATCACGTCCACCTACCGCGCCAACTACCAGCGCGCGTTCGACGCGCTGCAGGCGCGGTGCCCGCTCGAGCCCACGCGCATGGTGAGCAACCAGACGTCGCCGGCGATCATCGGCATGACCAGCACGTCGGTGGGCATGGAGGGGCGCACGATCGTGACCGGTCACGACACCGGCCACCTCGGCGGCACCGACATGATCATGGGCATCAGCACGTTCCTGCACGACGAACACGGCGAGTACGCCGACGACCAGGTGCTGCTGGTGGGCGCCAGCGCGTCGTACGGCTTCGGCATGGCCTTCTTCACGCGCCCGGCCCCGACCCCCTGACGGGAGAGAACACCGATGGTCGACTTCGCGGGCTTCACTCCCGTCGACGAGCAACTGCACGCGCACGATCCGGCCGACTGGTCGTGGAACGAGTCGTGGTTCTTCTCCTTCGTGGACCTCGACGGCGGCCCGGCCTGCACCTTCCGCGTGGGCGTGCTGCCCAACCAGGGCCGGGCGATGCTGTGGTGCTTCCTGTACGTGGACGGCGCGTGGGTGACGGTCGAGGAGTCGCGCCTCGCGTGGGACGGTTTCGACTTCTCGCGCGGCGTCGCCTACGACCAGTGGGCGATCTCGTTCGCGTCCCGCGACGACGAGCCGTTCACGAGTGGGCGCTTCACGTTCGAGGGGGCGGGGCTGGTGCGGTCCGGTCCGCAGTCGGGACGCCGCGTGCCGTTCACCATCGACCTCGAGTACCGCGCGGCCGGCGACGTGCACGGCTCCGGTCACTCCGACGCCGACACCGCGAAGACCACGCACCCGATCGGTCGCTTCGAACAGCCGCTCACGGCGACCGGCACCGTCACAGTGGGGGAGCAGTCGTTCCCCGTGCGCGCCGGCGCACACCGCGACAAGTCGTGGGGCCCGCGCGACTGGCGCATCGGCTTCCTGATCGGCGACCTGCAGAGCGAACACGGCGAGCTCTACTTCGTGGGTGCGCCCGCCGATCCGGTGCCGCGCGTCGGCGGCTACCTCCGCGCGAGCGGTAGCAGCGAGCTCGTCCGCCTCGCATGTGTGGAGGGCTCCATCGAACTCGACGACGCGCACGCCACCGTCGCGCCCGTACACCTCGTGTTCGAGACACCGGGCGGCGAACGGGTCGAGGTGGACATGGCCCCCGTCGGCCCGAGCGCGCAGTTCGACATGGCCCACACCTGCGAGGTGCCCGAGCACTGGCTCTACTGGCGCCACCTCGTCGAGGCGCGCGTCTCCGCCTGGGACGGCCCCGCCCGCGGCTGGTTCGAGGCCAGCCGCTACGGCGCCTGACCCTCCTCACCCTTCATGCGTCAATCGGCGCGGATATGTCCCCTCGATTGACGCATGAACGGGGCTACTCGGCCTTCCAGACGGGGTCGCGCTTCTCCATGAACGCCTTGGGGCCCTCGAGCGAGTCCTGCGTGTGGAGGTTCCGCTCGCGGAACGACTCGGCGAGGATCTCGGCCTCGTGCATGGGGAGGTCGAGGCCCTTCATCACCGCGAGGCGTGTGCCCCGCACCGCGAGCGGCGCGTTGCGGTTGATGAGCTCCGCGACCTCCTTGGCCCGGGCGAGCAGCTGGTCGGCGGCACCACCTCGGTGACGAATCCGAGCTGGTAGGCGCGCTCGGCGCCCATGCGCTCGTGCTTGCCCACCATGCCCATGCGCATCGCCACGCCGTAGGGGAGGCGACGGGCGACGCGCACGATCTCCCGACCCGACACCAGACCGATGCTCACGTGCGGGTCGAAGAACTGCACGTCGTCCGACGCGATGGCGATGTCGCCGCAGGTGACGAGGTCCATGCCCGCGCCGCAGCAGATGCCGTTCACCGCGACGATCATCGGCTTGGCCATCTGGCGGAACGGGTGCGTCGCCTCCTGCGGCGCCTCCCACTCCTTGTACTGCGAGAGGTAGCGGCCCTCGTGCGGGGCCTTGCCGTCCTCGGGGACCTTCTCCACGTCGGCGCCGGAGCAGAACGCCCGGCCGTTGGCCGCGACGATGATCGTCCAGATCTCGTCGTCGCGCTCGGCGCGCATGTAGGCGTCGTTGAGCTCGTGGATCATCTGCTCGTTGATCGCGTTCAGGCGCTCGGGACGGTTGAACGTGATGATGGCGCTGCGGCCCTCGACCTCGTAGATGATCGTCTCGTACGTCATTGCCGGATCCGTCTCCCGCGCCTCGGGCCGCGTCTTGCGGCGACAAACATCTAGAGGTATACCATCCGCCGCACGTCGCCGTCAGAAGACGCAGGGGGAGCGGATGCCCGGCCGAGAGTACGAGACCGTCACCGTCGAGCGGATCGGGTACGTGGAGCGCATCACGCTCAACCGTCCGGAGAAGCGCAACGCGCTGAACACCACGCTGCAGCGCGAGATCGTCGAGGCGGTGCGCGACGCCGAGGCCGGCGGTGAGGCGCGGGTGATCGTGCTGCGGGGCGCGGGCCCGTCGTTCTGCGCCGGCTACGACATCAACCCGACGAAGGAGGAGCGGGAGTACGTCGCGCCCCGCACCATCGAGGAGCACGTCACCCTCACCGCGTCGTACGGGTACCTCTGGGGTCAGATCTGGAACTGCCGCATCCCGGTGATCGCCCAGGTGCACGGCTACTGCATCGCCGGCGGCAGCGACCTCGCCCTGCACTGCGATCTCGTGGTGATGGCCGACGACGCGCAGATCGGCTTCCCGCCTGTGCGCTCCATGGGCTCGCCGCCCACCCACATGTGGCTCTACCACGCGGGGGTGCAGCAGTCGAAGCGCCTGCTCCTCACGGGAGACACCATCTCCGGTGTGGAGGCGGCACGCATCGGGCTCGCGCTCGAATCGGTCCCCGCCGACCAACTGGAGGCGCGCGTGATGGAGCTGGCCGAGCACATCGCCGCGATCCCGCACGACCTGCTCGTCTACAACAAGCGGATCGTGAACCTGGGCGTCGACATGATGGGCCGCAACCAGATGCAGATGGTGGCGGCGATGAACGACACGCTCGCCCACCTCGCCCCCGAGGTGCAGGAGTACTCCAAGGCATTGCGCGAGAAGGGCGTCGCCGCGGCGGCCCGCGAGCGCGACGCCCGCTTCCAGTAGCAGCTGTTCGACAAATAGGAGAGAGGAAGCAATGGACGAGGTTCTGAGCACCGATCAGCAGGTGCTGGTCGATGCCGCCGCCCGCTTCGCCGAGGACACGTTCCCGATCGCGAAGTTGCGCGAGCGCGCGTTCGACGACCCCGCCTTCGCCGACGCGTACCGCCGCCAGGCCGCCGAGCTCGGCTGGTTCTCGCTGGTGGTGCCGGAGGAGCACGGCGGCGGCAGCGTGTCGGGCAACGGCGTGCTGGACGCCGCACTCGTCGCCTACACACGTGGGGGCCTCTTGCAGCCGGTGGGCTTCGTCGGTGCCAACGTGGTGGCGTGTGCACTCGCGACGGCGGGCACCGACGAGCAGCGCGCCCAACCGGAACGAGCCAGCGCCGCTCGCGGCGGTCATGGCGGGCGAAGGCGCCCGCCGCGTGGATCGTCGGCCGCGCGTACGGCGCGCCGCGGCTCGACTAGCGTAGTCATCGCGCTGACGCCGTCGGGTGACGGCTGGTCGCTCAGCGGCACCGCGGTCATGGTGGAGGACGCCGGCGCGTCGGCCTGGTTGCTGGTCAGCGCGACCACGCCCGACGGCGTCGCGCAACTCCTTGTCGCGCCAGGCGCGAGCAGGGTGTCGTTGCGCCGGTCGACGGCCTCGACATCTCGAAGCGCTACGCCGACGTCACCTTCGCCGGCGACGGTGCCCACGTCGGCGCTCGTCGGCAGCGTCGGTGACGGCGCGCTGGCCGGAACGGCTGCTCGCGCTGGCGAGTGCGCTCACCGTCGCCGAGTGCGTCGGTGCCATGCACCAGGAGTTCGAGATGACCCTCGACTTCGCGAAGCAGCGCATCGCGTTCGGTCGTCCGATCGGCTCGTTCCAGGCGATCAAGCACCTGCTCGCCGACACCAGCACGATGTTGGAGGTGAGCAAGGCCGTCGCCCTGGCCGCGGCCACGCAGGCCGGTGACGGCGACCCCCATGCCGCGCAGGCCGCGAGTCAGGCCAAGGCGTTCGTGGGTGATGCGGCCATGGACCAGGCCCAGGCCTGCTTCCAGGTGTTCGGCGGCATCAGCTTCACCTGGGAGCACGACCAGCACCTCTTCTACCGCCGCATCACCACCGGCGCCGAGCAGTTCGGCGACGCGGCATGGCACCGCGAGCACGTGTGCGTGCTCGCCGGCATCGGGAGCGCACAGTGAGCGACACGATCTCCGTCGACGACTTCCGCGCGGAGGCGCGGGCCTGGATCCAGGCGAACCTCGAGCCGCCGCCGACGAACTTGCCGGTGCGCGCACCGAGAACGTGAGCCCGGAGGAGATCGCCGCGGCCCGGGTCCTGCAGCACCAAGCTGTTCGGCGCAGGCTTCGCCGGCATCTCGTACCCGAAGGAGTACGGCGGCCACCGGCCTCACCCCTGCACACGAGAACGCCGCGCGGAGGCGATGGCGGTGCTGCGCGACTTCGGCGGTGCCGGCGCGATGCGTTCGGCCCGATCGGGCGCTCGATCCTCGAACACGGCTCCGAGATTGAAGGCCGAGCACCTGCCGAATCCTCTCGGGCAGAGATCTGGTACCAGTTCTACTCGGAGCCCGAGGCAGGGTCCGACCTCGCGGGCATCGCACCAGCGGTGCTCGACGGTGACCACTACGTGCTCAACGGCTCGAAGATCTGGAGCACCAGCATGCACGCCGACTGGGCGATGTGCCTCGCGCACCGACTGGGACGTGCCCAAGCACGGGCTCACCTGGTTCGTCGTCCCCACGAGCACGCCCAGCGTCACCGTCAACCGCATCGAACAGATCGACGGCGCCGCGGGCTTCTGTGAGGAGTTCCTCGACGACGTCTCGATCCCGCGTCGTACGTGCTCGGCGAGGTGGGCCAGGTTGGTCGGTCACGCAGACGATGCTCGTCTACGGAAAGCGGCGCGGGCATGTCCGGCTCCGCGGGTGAGCCGCGCGGGTCGCCCCCGACATGGTGGCGCTGGCCGAGAAGGTCGGCCGGCTCGACGACCCGCTCGCTCGCCAGGCCATCCGCGTGCACATCCTCGACTGGGCGCAGTACCACCTCGGCCGCCGCATCGCTCCCGCCTGCGCAGCCCCGACCGTCCGCGCCGGCGATCGCCGCGTACGGCAAGCTCGCCATGGGCACCTTTCAGCCATCCGCAGGCGGCAAGGGGTGTTCATCGGCCAGGTCCGCGCTCTCGTGGGCCCCGGGCGACGAGGACGGACGCCAGGCGTCGATCAACTACCTCAACGGCCGTATGGTGTCGATCGCGGGTACCAACGAGATGCAGCGCAACGGCATCGACGTGCTCGGCCTCCTGGGCAAGCGACCAGACCAAGCCCTTCGCCGAGGTCGTCCGCGACGCTCGGAACTGGTCGGCAAGGTCGGTTGACCCACCTCACCGCCGAACTTGCGTCGTCCATCCCGGTAGTACCGGGACGAGCGGCCTGGTTGCCGGGTCTGGATCGCGTCGAGGAGCTGCTCCAGCAGGGCGGGAACATGACGAGCCAGTTGGGGTCCTCGGGCTCGGCGCCCATGCCGTGTGCGTACGATGCGCGGGCTCATCCGCAGCAGGATGATCGCGAGCCGGTAGCCGGCGAGCGCCTCGTACACCAGCGGAGGTCGTCAAGCGCGACACCCGAGCTTCTCGTAGAGCTGCGCGGTCCCGTCGGTGTCGAACAGCGCGGGCACCTCGTCGCCGACCATGGGTCGCGGCCGACCGCGTTGAACTTCTGGAAGAACGTGGTCCGCGACGTCGACCTCGCCGCGGCCCGACGGTCGCCATCTCCCAGTCGAGCACGCCGACCGGTTCGAAGTCGCGGAAGATGATGTTGCCGGCGCGGCTGTCGCCCCAGTTGAGGACCGAGGTGTCGTTGGCCGGCAGCGTGGCGACGAGCTTCTCGTACGCCTGCTCCATCAGCAGGATCTCGCGCCCCTCCCGTGCCCAGTCGTAGTACCCGCGCTGGTAGCTCAGCTGCCGGGCGACGGTATCTTGGGTGTGCCGGACGGAGGAGCGCGGCGGCGTCGTCGTCGGGCACGGTGTGCAACCGGGCGAGCACGCTGATCGTCGACTCCTCGAACCGCTTCCAGTCGTCGGGCGTGCCCTGGAGGAACCAGCCGTCGGCGTCGGTGAGGAACGGCGGGTTGTCGGAGGGCACCACGCCGTCGATCTGGCGCACGACGATGAATGGCACGCCGAGCCAGTGGTCGACCTCCTCGAGGTGCACGACCTCGGGGACGGGCACGTCGGTCTTCGTCCACACCAGTTCGATCACGTCGCGCTGCAGGTGGAGGTCGTACTGCGGGAACGTCGGGTATGGGGCGTCGGGCGCGGGGGAGAGGCGGGCGACCAGCGGCTCGCCGTCGAGGCGGAACAGGATCGTGTCGTTCGCCATGCCGCTCTGTGGCGTGCGGAAGTCGCTGATGGTCGCGCTCGCGCCCCGCAGGGCCTCCGCCCATGCGGTGAGTCCCGCCTGCAGCTCCGCGGGGCTCCGTCGCCAGGGAGTGGCCGTCATGTCCGGTCCGGTCATCGTGCAACCTCTCGTCGTCCGGGTGCCGTGCAACCTACGCGGAACGGCCGGCCCTCCGCAGAGAGCCGGCCGCCCGGTCGAGCAGTTCGGGGATCAGGGGGCGACTAGCTGCCCTGGATCGTCTTCACGTTCGACTTCTTGCAGTCGAACGTGGCCGTCTTGGTGGGGTACTCACGGGTGTACTTGCCACCCTTGAGCAGCACCATGTTGAAGCACGGCGACGGCACCTTCGAGCCGATGTCGACGGTGGCGTACATGCCGCCGGCGTTGAAGCTGTGGAAGTTCTTGATGCCGTCGAGCACGTTGGCGCGGGTGATGCCGTTGACGCCCTTGTCGGCGGCCACGTTCTTCAGCACCTCGGCCATCGCGAGCGTGGCGGTCCAGCCCCACACCGCGAAGCCCTCCTGGCTGTCCTTCGGCACGAGCTTCACGAAGGCGGCGAGCGTCTTGTTGCTCTTCGCCTCCTCGAACGGCAGGAACGCGATCGACGCGTGCGTGTTGTCGACCGTGCTGCCCGCCGCGATCATCTTCTTGTCGTAGCAGTTGAGCAGGCACGCCCAGGTGAACTTCGGGTCGGTCAGCCCTTGCAGCTGGGCCTCGCTGCGCATCGCGATCACACCCTCGGCCGGCGTGCCGGAGTCGACGAAGTTGTCGCCGTCGTTCTTGATCTGCTGGATGACGGGCGTGTACGCGGTCTGCGGGTCGCGGCTGCTCATCGCCACGGTCTGCGTGATGTCGATGCCGTTCTGCTTCGCCGCGACGCCGATGATCGTCGACGACTTCTGCGTGGCCGCGGAGTCGGAGCTCACGATCATCGGGCCCTTGAGTGGGCCGTACTTCTTCTGGAGGTACTGCGTGTCACCCGCCTGCATGCGGTAGGTGGGCGTGGACGACGTCGCGGTGGAGCAGTCGATCTGCGACCCGTTCAACGGGAACGACACCGGCGAGCACGCCTCGAGCGTGCCGGTGGTGACGCCCGGGATGTCGGGGATGCCGATGGCCTGGCCGGCCTTGTCCTTGCAGTTGACGATGTCGTCGACGCCGGCGATGAGGAACGTGCCGGTGCCGGTCATCGCGAGGTCGTTCTCGCAGGCCTTGATGAACGCGTTGCGGGCCTCGGTGGGGTTGAGCTTCGAGTCGTAGAAGTCGACCACGAGCTTGCGACCCGCGACGCCACCCTGCTGGTTCACGTACTGCGCGGCCGCCTTCACGCCGTCGACCTGGCCCTTGAGGATGCCGGGGGCGATGGCGTTGTCGACGTCGGCGACGACGGCGAGGTGGATCTCGGTCGCGGTCACCCCGACCTCGACGTCGGTGGGCTTCTCGTTCGCGGCCCCGCCGGTGGCGGGGAGCACCGCGAGGGTCGTGGCCATGACCACGAGCGCCGCGATCGCGCCCGCGGCGCGTCTGGACAAACTGGACAATGGAATCCCCCCTGGTGAGCGGCCGGAGCGGTGTCGGGCCGTGTGCGCCTCAAATTGTCAGATGTCTGACCTTTGGTCAAGACAGCCCGGCGCGGGGCCGGCGCGACCGTGGCGACCGGGCCCTCGAAATGTCATAATGATTCGACCGCCCGGACGCCCCCGCTCAGGAGAGAGCCCCATGGCCGAGCTGCCCTTCGCCGCGATCGACGCCGACCAGCACTACTACGAGCCGCTCGACGCGATGACGCGCCACCTCGACCCGGCGTTCAAGGACCGGGGCATCCAGGTGCTCAACAAGGGGACGCACACCATCCTGATGGCGGGGCGGGAGTACTTCCGCTTCGTCCCGAATCCCACCTTC
>JAXLRL010000004.1:0-244642 GCA_046331125.1 Acidimicrobiia bacterium | reverse complement strand
CTCGGGAAGCCCGGCCCCGTGGGTTCAGGCAGCGGTCAGGCGGGTGTCACCCACTCGACACGGTGGAGCAACCGCCCGGAACGGTCGTGGCGGTGGAATCTGCCCGTGCAACGGTCGCCCGTCCTCGAACACCTCCGCCTCCTCCTGGAGGAGTACCGCTCGCTCGACGAGGGCGAGGTCGCCACCTACATCCCCGAACTGGGGTCGGCCGACCCGGCGTCGTTCGGCATCGCGGTCGTCACCACCGACGGCCACGTCTACGAGGTCGGCGACACCGACCTCGACTTCACCATCCAGTCGATCTCGAAGCCGTTCGTGTTCGGCATGGCCCTCGAGGACTGTGGGCGCGACGCCGTGCTGGAGCGCGTCGGGGTCGAGCCGTCGGGCAACCCCTTCAACGCAATCGTGGTCGACGACCGGAACCGCCCGTTCAACCCGATGGTCAACGCGGGCGCGATCGTCGCGACGGGGCTGATCGACCCGGGCTTCGCGAAGACGCGCATGCACCGCATCATGAGCACCTTCGGGAAGTACGCAGGCCGTGACCTGTCGCTCGACGAGAAGGTGTACCGCTCCGAGAGCGCGACCGGTGACCGCAACCGGTCCATCGCCTGGCTCATGCGCAGCTTCGGCACGATCGACGGTGACGTCGACTCGATCGTCGACGACTACTTCCGGCAGTGCTCCGTGCTCGTCAACTGCCGCGATCTCGCGGCGATGGCGGCCACGCTCGCCAACAAGGGCGTGAACCCGGTCACCGGCGAGCACGCGCTGGACGCACGCTACGTGGAGAACGTGCTGAGCGTCATGAGCACGTGCGGCATGTACGACTACGCGGGCGAGTGGGTCTACACGGTGGGCCTGCCCGCCAAGAGCGGTGTGGCGGGTGGCGTCATCGCGGTGCTTCCCGGCCAGCTCGGCATCGGGGTGTTCTCGCCGCGGCTCGACGAGCGCGGGAACAGCGCGCGCGGCATCCGGGTCTGCCAGCGCCTCGCGCACGACTTCGACCTCCACCCGTTGCGGTTCCAGCCCGAAGTGCGCGCGGTCGTGCGTCGCAGCTATCACGCCGGCGAGACCCGCTCGAACCGCGTGCGCACGCCCACGCAGTACGACTTCCTCGCGCTCCGGTGCCAGTCCGTGGTGGTCTTCGAGCTGCAGGGTGACCTCTTCTTCTCGTCGGCGGAGCGGCTCTACCGCACGGTGACGGAGGAGCTCGCCGACGCCACGCACGTGATCTTCGACTGCCGCCGGGTCGGCGGGGTCGACGACGCCGCGGTGTCGGTGCTGCACGCGCTGCGCGAGGAGCTCGACGAGCGCGACATCCCGCTGCTCGCAACCGATCTCGGTGCGGACCACAAGCTCGCGCCGATCGCCGGTGAGGTGTTCGCCGACACCGACGCCGCCCTCGAGTGGTGCGAGGAGGCGCTGCTCGCGCAGGCCGGCCTGGACGACGGCGACGCGGGCATCCTGCTCCCGCTGGCGGAGCAGGAGCTGCTGGCCGGGATGTCGCACGCGGAGCTCGCGGCGATCGAGGCGCTCGCCGAGTGCCAGAAGTTCGAGGCGGGCGAGGTGGTGGTCGCCGAGGGTGACGAGTCCGACGCCGTCTACTTCCTGCGCGCGGGGCGGGTGCGGGTGCGCCTGCAGATGGCGCGGGGCCGGGAGCGCCGCCTGGCGACGCTCGGGGCCGGCGTCGCGTTCGGCGAGATGGCGTTCCTCGACGAGCTGCGGCGGTCGGCCGACATCGTGGCCGAGACCGACACCGTGGTCGACCGTCTCCCCATCGCGGAGTTCCGGCGACTCGCGGCGGAGCACCCGGGGATCACCGAGCGGTTCGCGGTGAACATGGTGCGCAACCTGGGCGCGCGGTTGCGACGCGCCAACGACCAGGTGCGCCGCCTGGCCGAGTAGGGCTCAGGGGAGCACGACGCCCGCGCCCGCGACGGGCTCCAAGCCGACCGCGTCGCCGACCTCCGGCACCGACACCGCACTGAGTGGCAGGCCGATCCGCAGCGGCTCGTGCCCGTCGACCGCGACCTCGAGCAGGTAGCGCTCGCCGTGGAACGTGCGAGCGGTCACCCGCCCCTGCACGGTGGCCCCGGGGACGAGGCGGAGGTCGTCGGGTCGCACCGCGAGCGTGGGCCCGAACACGGTCGTGACGTTCCAGCCGAGGAACTGCGCGACGAAAGCGCGTTGCCGGCCGGCGCCACACGTCGGTCGGCGCGCCCTGCTGCTCGATGCGCCCGGCGTGCATCACCACGAGGCGGTCGGCGAGCGCGAACGCCTCGCTGTGGTCGTGGGTGACGAACAGGATCGCCAGCCCGAGCCGGGTGAACAGCGCGCGCAGCTCGGCGACGAGGCGGTCGCGCAGTGCGCGGTCGAGCGCGCCGAGCGGCTCGTCGAGCATCAGCAGGCGCGGCTCGGCCGCGAGGGAGCGCGCCAGGGCGACCCGTTGCTGCTCGCCGCCGGACAGCTCGGTGATGCGGCGAGTCGCGAAGTCGTCGAGCCCGACCAGTGCCAGCGCTGCGTGCGCGCGCCGGTCGATGTCGGTCTTGGGGAGCCCCTGCATGCGCAGGCCGAACCCCACGTTGCCGAGCACGTCGCGGTGGGGGAAGAGGGCGTGGTCCTGGAACATCAGCCCGAAGTCGCGTCGGTGCGCGGGTACCGACCGCAGGTCGTGCCCGTCCCACGCGACGGTGCCGTGCGCGTCGGGCTCGAGCCCGGCCACGACGCGCAGCAGCGAGCTCTTGCCGCTGCCGCTGGGCCCGAGCACGCAGACGATCTCGCCGTCGCCCACGTCGAGGTCGACGTGGTCGAGGGCGCGGAAGTCGCCGTACGCCCGGGTGAGGTCGCGCACCGAGAGCATCAGAAGGTCCCGACCTCGCCGACGCGCAGGCGTTCGATCACGAGCACGGCCACGGCGGTCAGCCCCATCAGGATCACGCTCGCGGCCATCGCCGCGCCGAAGTTGAGCGGGCCGGGCTGGCCGAGGAGGCGGTAGATCTCGACGGGCAGCGTGGGGTGGTCGGGGCGCACGATGAAGATGGTGGCCCCGAACTCGCCGAGTGAGATCGCGAACGCGAACGCGGCGGCCACGAGCAGCGCGCGCGCCACGATCGGGAGGTCGATCTCGCGCCACACGCGTCCAGGCGACGCGCCGAGCACGGCGGCGGCCTCGCGCAGCTTCGGGTCGATGGCGCGCAACACGGGCGTGACGGTGCGCACCACGAACGGGATCGCGACGAGCGCCTGCGCGATGGGCACGAGCAACGGCGACGAGCGCAGGTCCACCGGCGGGTGGTCGAGCGTGATGAGGAATCCGAAGCCGACGGTCACCGCCGACACCCCGAGCGGCAGCGAGAGCGCGGTGTCGAGGCCGCGGTTGCGCCGGTCGGCGAGCACGAACGCGCCACAACCGCCGACGACGACCGCGATCACCGTCGCGATGGCGGCGAAGCGCAGCGAGTTGCCGATGGCCTCCACGGGCGACACGTACAGCGCGCTGCTCGCGTGCAGCGAGTCGAGGGCGCGGTAGAAGCCGAGGCCGTAGCCGCCCGGCGGGTGGAACGACCGCTCGACGAGCACGAGCACGGGACCGCCCAGCAGCACCGCCATCACGAGGAGGTTGGCGGCGAGCATGACGCGCGCACCCGTCGTCCGGGGCCGCACCGCGGTCGTCGCCGACGCCCGCAGGCGGAGGGTCGCGTGGCGCCGCCCCTCGATGCGCGCGGTCACCAGCAGCAGCGCCACGACGGCCAGCAACTGCACGACCGTGAGGGTGGCCGCCAGCGGGAGGTGCAGCAGTTGGGCCGTCTGGCGGTAGATCTCGGTCTCGAGCGTGTTGAACCGCGGGCCGCCGAGCACCAGGATCACGCCGAACGAGGTGAAGGTGAAGAGGAACACGATCGCACCCGCAGCCGCGATGGCCGGGCGCAGCGCGGGCAACGTCACCTCACGGAACGCGCGCCACCGGCTCGCGCCGAGCAGGCGCGCCGCCTCCTCCTGGCGCGGGTCGAGGTGGGCCCAGAGGCCGCCGACGGTGCGCACCACGACCGCGTAGTTGAAGAAGACGTGGGCGATCAGGATCGCGCCGAGCGACTGGTCGAGCCCGAGTGCGGCGAGCGGTCCGCCGGGCCCGAGGACACTGGCGAACGCGGCCCCGACGACGATCGTCGGCAACACGAACGGCACGGTCACCAGTGCCCGCACCACGGCGCGCCCGGGGAACCGGTAGCGCGCCAGCACGTACGCGCCCGGGAGGCCGACCGCGAGCGTGAGCGCCGTGGAGAGGGTCGCCTGCCAGATCGTGAACCACACGACGTGACGGAGGTAGGCGTCGGTGACGACGTCGCCGAACGGCCCGAGGTCGACATGCCACCCGGGCGCGAGTCCGCGCCCCACGATCGCGAGGACGGGGTAGACGAAGAAGACGGTGAGGAAGGCGAGCGGCACGCACGCGAGGGCGAACCGACCGCGCCGGCCCAGGCTCAGCCCAGCACGGTGCTGCGCCACTGCTCGATCCAGTCGTCACGGTTCGCACCGATGGTGCGCGCCGACAGCGTCAGCGGCCGCGCGGGCACGTCGGCGAACTTCTCGAACACCGGCGGGAGCTTCGTGCCGGTCACCACCGGGAACACGAACATCTGGAGCGGCACGTCCTCCTGGAACTTCTGCGACAGCATGAAGTCGACCAGCGCCTGCGCCTGCTTCGGGTGGTCGGTCCCCTTCAGCACCCCGGCGAACTCCACCTGGCGAAAGCACGTGTCGAGCATCGTGCCGATCGGCGACGTCGCCGGCTGCGGGTCGGCGAAGTAGACGGCGGCGGGCGGGCTCGACGCGTACGACACGACGAGCGGGTACTGCCCCTGGTTCGCGCCCTGGGAGAAGTCGCCGTCGTATGCGCTCTCCCAACCGTCGTCGACCTTCACGTCGTTGTCGCGCAGCTTCTCCCAGTAGGTCTTCCAACCGTCGGCGCCGTAGCGGCTGATGGTGGCCAGTGTGAAGGCGAGCCCGGGCGACGACGTGGCCGGGTCCTCCACGACGAGGAGACCCTTGTACGCGGGCTTCACGAGGTCGTCGAGCGTCTTCGGCACGGCGAGGTCGTGCTTCGCGAACCACTCCTTGTCGTAGTTCACGCACACGTCGCCGTGGTCGACGGGTGTGAGGTGGTTGGTCTTGTCGAGCTGGTACTCCGCGGGAACGTCGGCCAGCGCGGCCGGCGCGTACTTCGTGAAGATGCCGGCTTCCAGCGCGCGCGTGAGGAAGGTGTTGTCCACGCCGAAGAACACGTCGCCCAGCGGGTTCGACTTGGTGAGGATCGCCTGGTTCAACGCCGCGCCGGCGTCGCCCTGGGCGAGCACCTTCACCTTCACGTTGTTGGCCTTCTCGAACGCGCGCAGCACCGGCTTCGAGACCGCGAACGAGTCGTGGGTCACGAGGGTGACGGTGACCGGGTCGTTCGCCGCGCCGGCGGGCGACGTGAGGAACAGGGCGGGGACGGCGAGCAGCGTGGCGCAGAGGACGAGGAGGAAGCGGCGCATCATGACTCCGGGGAGGTGGCGTCGGGGGAGGACGCATCGAGGGAGGTCGAGAGGTCGAACTCCGGATCGGGCAGCACGGCGAGCAGCACGCCCTCGCGGAGCGCGACGGTGGCCGGCAGCTCCTCGATCTCGTTGCTGACCCCGCGGCTCGTGCCGGGCGGGAGGGTCTCGTCGGCCAGCCTCCAGCGGAGGCCGCTCGTGACCACACCCTCGGCCGGGCCGCCGATCGGCAACAACGTGCACAGGCGGCCCGCGGGGCCGGGCAGCTCGGTGGGCGCGTCGCCGCCGCGGATCACGAGCACGTCGGCATTGCCGAGGTGTGCGTGCACCCGCATGGGTGCGTAGCGCGGCGACGCGAGCAGGAGTGCGTTGGCGAGGAGGTGGTCGGCCCGCCCGCCATGGATCCCGACGACCAGCACGTCGGTGATGCCGCGGGCGCGCACCGCTTCGAGCGCGAGCTCGAGGTCGGTCGCGTCCTTCCCCGCGGGGTGCCGTTGCACCTCGGTGCCGGCGTCGAGTGCGTCGAGCACCATCCGGGGCGGGGTGGAGTCGAGGTCGCCCACGAGCAGGTCGACGCGCAGGCCCGCGGCGAGCGCGTGGACGAGGCCCGAGTCGGCCGCGACGACGCGTGCGTCGAGCGGGAGATGGTCGAGTGCGTGGGGCGGCGGCGGATCGCCACCCGCGAACACGACGGCCCACGAGCCGTCGGAAGCCGTTGCTCCCATGGTTCCCTCCGCCGGCATTATCCGGTTCAGGTTCGAGGGGTCGGCGACGCACGACGGTCGCCCTCTCAGCCCGGCTGACCCGAGCTCCCCGGGATTCACTTGTGCGGCGCATGCTACAACGCCGGTCATGGCGGACACCCCGGCAGGACAGGTCGGTGAGCTCGTGCTGGTGCGGCACGGTCAGACCGAGTGGAGCAGGTCGGGACAGCACACGTCGTACTCCGACATCGAGCTGACGCAGCGAGGGGAGGACGAGGCGCGGGCGGCGGCCGAGCGGCTCGCGGCCCGGCACTTCGCCGCGGTGTTCACGAGCCCGATGCGACGGGCGCGCGAGACGTGCCGCATCGCCGGGCTCGCCGAGCACGCGGTCGTCACCGACGACCTGTGCGAGTGGAACTACGGCGACTACGAGGGGCTCACCACGCCGCAGATCCGCGAGACCAATCCCGGGTGGACGATCTTCACCGGCGACCCGCCCGGGGGCGAGACCGCCGCCCAGGTCGGTGCGCGAGCCGACCACATCATCGAACGAGCGGTCGACGCGGCCGTGGGCGGCGACGTCGCGCTGTTCTCGCACGGCCACTTCCTGCGTGTGCTCGGTGCGCGCTGGGTGGGGCTGCCGCCCACCGACGGCGCCCTGCTGCGGCTCGACACCGCGACCATCTGCGTGCTCGGCCACGAGCACGGCAATCGCGTCATCCGGGTCTGGAACGCCTGAGCCGACCCGGCCGGTAGCGTTGCGCCGTGCCCACGGTGCGCGGGAACACGGCGACGCGGCTCATCGCGGCGGGCGGTCACGAGCAGGTGCTGTTCGTGGGCGACGGCGATGTCGGCCTGCGCGCCATCATCGCGATCCACTCCACCGCGCTCGGTCCCTCGCTCGGCGGTGTGCGCTTCTGGAGGTACGACGACGACGAGGCCGCGCTGCGCGACGCGTTGCGGCTCTCGGAGGCGATGACCCACAAGGCCGCGATGGCAGGTCTGCACCAGGGCGGTGGCAAGGCCGTGGTGCTCTGGGACGACCCCGACCGCGCCCGCCCGCCCGAGCTGCTGCACGCATTGGGGCGCGCCATCGACGGTCTCGGCGGTCGCTACCTGGCGGCGGAGGATGTCGGCGCGACCACGGCCGACATGGACGGTCTCGCCGAGGTGACCCCGTGGGTCACCGGGGTGAGCGAGTCGCTGGGCGGCTCCGGTGATCCCTCACCGGTGACCGCCTTCGGCGTCTTGTGCTCGATGCGGGCCGCGTTGCACGCACAGGTGGGGAAGTCGACGCTGCGCGACAGGCGGGTGATGGTGCAGGGCGCCGGGCACGTGGGCTCGCACCTCGCGCGTCTGCTGGCCGACGAAGGCGCGGAGGTGCTCGTCGCCGATCGCGACCCGGCACGCGCGGCGAGCGTCGCCGCGGCCACGGGTGCCACGGCGGTCGACGCCGACCACGCGCTCACCACGTGGTGCGACGTGCTCGCGCCGTGCGCGCTGGGCGGCATCCTCACCGAGGAGCTCGCCCCCTTGCTCCGTTGCCGCGTGGTGGTCGGCGCGGCGAACAACCAGTTGCTCGACCGCGCGGCCGACGAGGCGATCGCGAAACGCGGCATCCTCGTCGTCCCCGACTTCGTCGCGAGTGCGGGCGGCATCGTGAACATCGCGCGGGAGTTCACCGGCTACGACCGCGACCGTGCGTACGCGGAGACCGCGCGCATCGAGGACACCACTGCGCGCGTGATCGAGTGGGCCCGCCACGACGGCGTCACGCCGACCGTCGCCGCGCTGGCGATGGCTCGGCAGCGCGTCGCGACCGAAGGTGTCGACGCCGACGGCGCGCCCCGTCGCTGGCGACCGGGCGATCCCGCGGCGTGGACCGCGGGCCGTCCGCTCACCCGCCTCCGCGGCTGAGCGCCTCGCTCGCAGCGGCTACCGGGTGTTGCCGGTGTGGCCGAGCGAGTAGCGACCGGGCTCCGGCCACACCACGAGGCCGTGCGGCTCGTTGCCGACCGGGATCTGGATCTGGTTGCCGGTGCTGGTGTCGATCACGTAGACGACGTCGTCGTACCGGCCGCTGAGCCACAGGAACTTGCCGTCGGCGCTCACGTTGCCCATGTCGGGGCTGCCGCCGCCCTGGATCGGCCACGTCACGACGACCGAGTTGGTCTTCGGGTCGACGACCGAGATGCTGCCCGGCCCCTTGGGCGTGTTGTTGCCGACGTGGTCCTGGCCGCGGTTGGCGACGTAGAGCTTCGTGCCGTCGCGGCTCGGGTAGATGCCGTGCGCCCCGGTCCCGGTCGGGATGAAGCCGGTCTCCTTGAAGCTGTCACCGTCGATCGTGTAGAGGCCGCCGCGCATCATCTCGGCCACGTAGAAGGTGGACCCGTTGCCGACGGTGCGGATGTCCTGGGGCATGCCCTGCCCGCCGCTCAGCGTGATGTAGCCGACGACCTTCTTGTTCACCATGTCGATCTTGGCGAGCTTCGCACCGAACTCGCAGGTGAAGATCGCGTAGCTGCCGTCGATCGAGAAGTCGGCGTGGTTGATGCCGTCGCACTCGGGGACGTCGAGCGACTCCTGGAGCTGCATCGTGTGCGGGTCGCGGAAGTCGAGGCGCTTGCGGGCCTCCGCCACCACGATGGCGGACTTGCCGTCGGCGGTGAAGTACATGTTGTACGGGTCGTCGACCTCGATCGGCTGGCCCGCGGTGCCGGTCTTCGCGTCGATCGGCGTGAGCGTGCCGTCGGTGCGGCCCTCCGCGTTGTTCGTGACCCACAACGTGCGCATGTCGTACGAGGGCACGACGTGCTGCGGATTGATGCCGACGGGGATCGTGTTCACGACCTTCATCGTCGACGGGTCGATCACCGACACGCTGTTCGACTGCAGGTTCGGCACGTACACGCGCGCGAGGTCGCCCTTCACCGCGTCGCTCAACATGTTGACGCCGGCCTCGCTGTAGAGGTTCGACGGGTCGACCACCGGCGGCATGCCCGGGATCGTGTTCACCTTCGACTTGCCCGCGGTGGTGGCCGGCGCGGTGGTGGCCGTGGTGCCGCCGGCGGTCGTGGTCGTGCTGTTCGCCTGGTCGATGCGCGCGCCGTCGGAGCCGCCGCCTCCGCCGCAGGCCACGGCGATCAGTGCGATCACGACGGCGGTCGCGAAGAGCGCCGCGAGCGGTGTGGTGCGGCGCGGGGACGGGCGACGGGATCGTGACAACGTGGGACCTCGCGTGTGGTGCGCGCGGGGGCAGGCGCACGCGCTGGCCGGTGACTCGCAGCAGGTTAGGCGTCGACCCCGCGCGAACCGGGTCAGGGACCCCTTCGCGTCAGATCACGGCGTCAGGTCGCGTGGGATCGCGGCGGGCGCGGTCAGGAGCGTTCGAGCCGCCAGCCGGTGTCGAACATCAGCAGGCGGTTGCGGGGCCCCGGCAGCTCGGGGTCGAGGGTGTCGTACCCGGCATCGCCCTGCCACAGGGAGACGAGGCCGCCCTCGACCCGGGCGATGCGCGTGACGAAGAACGGCGGCTCGCCCGTGGCGAACCCGGCAACCACGGCGTCGACGGAGTCGAACCCGGCGAGGTCGTGGAGCGTCACGTAGGTGGGCGGCACCAGCTCGACCTCGCCGGCGTCGCGGCGGGCGACGGCCTCGGCCGGCCGCACCCACTCGTGCTCGCGGATCTCGCCGTCGTCGATCACGACCGTGCCGTCCGGCGCGGGCGCGAGGAAGAACCAGGTGGCGAAGCGCCGGGGTGACGCGTGGGCGGGCGTCCAGTGGGCGAACCACACCAGGGAGTCGCGGTCGACGGCGAGCCCGGCCTCCTCGAGCGCCTCGCGCACCGCCGCGGTGCGGGCGGCCTCGAGCAGGGCGTCGGGGTCCTCCGAACGCTCACCGCCGGGGAAGTCCTCGGCGTCGATGCGACCGCCGGGGAACACCCAGGCCCCACCGGCGAAGGCCAGCCGCGAGTCGCGCTTGAGCATGAGGGTCTCGAGGCCGGTCTCGCCGTCACGCACGAGCACGACGGTGGCCGCGGGGATCGCCGGATCGGTCTCGTCGGCGAGCGGGAGCGGGTCGGCCATGTGCCGGGACCCTACATGGGCAGAGGGTGCGGGGGGATTTGTTCCTGGACTAAGTTCCGGCCCTGCCGGCCCACGCCTGGAGTTGCCGATGAAGCCCGCACCGTTCGAGTACCACGCGCCCGAGACCCTTGCCGACGTCACCTCGCTGCTCGCCGAGCACGGTGACGAGGCGAAGGTGCTCGCCGGGGGCCAGAGCCTCGTGCCGATGCTCGCCCTCCGCCTCACCCGCTTCGAGCACATCGTCGACGTCAATCGCGTCGCCGAGCTGCAGGGTGTGGAGCGCAACAACGGCACGCTCACCGTGAAGGCGGGCACCCGCCAGGCCACGGTCGAGCACGACGCCGCCGCGGGTGCCGCGGTGCCGCTGCTCGCCGAGGCGATCCCGCTGATCGGCCACTTCCAGATCCGCAACCGCGGCACGGTCGGTGGTTCGATCGCCCACGCCGACCCCGCCTCCGAGCTCCCCGCCGTCGCCCTGGCGCTGGACGCCGAGCTCGAGATCGCCGGGCAGAGCGGCAGCCGTCGCGTGTCGGCGTCCGACTTCTTCCTCGGCACCTGGACCACCGCGGTCGGTGAGGACGAGATCCTCGCCGCTGTGCACTTCCCGGTCTGGGACGGCAGCACCGGCTTCGCGGTCGAGGAGCTCGCCCGTCGCAGCGGCGACTTCGCCCTCGCCGGTGTCGTGGCCGGCGTGCAGGTCGACGGCTCCGGCGCGGTCACCAAGTCGGCCATCTCGTTCCTCGGCATGGCGCCCACCCCGGTGCGGGCCGCCGCGGCCGAGGCCGCGCTCACGGGCTCGAACCCGTCGGCCGACGACCTGAAGGAGATCGCCCGCCTCGCGGTCGGCGACACCGACCCCACCGCCGACGTCCACGCGTCGGCGGAGTACCGCCTGCACGTGGGTGCGCACCTCGTCGAGCGCGCACTGACCCGAGCCCTGGGAGCAGCACGTTCGTGACCGAGCACTCCATCTCCGTCACCGTCAACGGTGAGAAGCGCACCGGCCACGTCGAGGCCCGCAAGACCCTCGCCGACTGGCTCCGCGAAGACTGCGGCCTCACGGGCACGCACCTCGGCTGCGAGCACGGCGTGTGCGGCGCCTGCACCGTCACCATCGACGGCGACGCCGTGCGTTCCTGCCTCGTGTTCGCGGTGCAGGCCGACGGCGCCGACGTCGTCACCATCGAGGGCATCGGTGGCAGCGACGGCACGCTCAGCCCGGTGCAGGAGGCGTTCCGCCAGTGCCACGGCCTGCAGTGCGGCTTCTGCACGCCGGGCTTCGTGGTGAGCGTCACGTCGTTCCTCGAGAGCAACCCGAACCCCTCCGAGGAGGAGATCCGCGAGGGTCTGTCGGGCAACCTGTGCCGCTGCACCGGCTACCAGAACATCGTGAAGGCCGTGCAGATGGCGGCCGCCGACCTGGCCAAGGGCTAGCCCGTGGCCGAACGCTGGGTCACCCTCGACACGGCCGACGGGCCGATGGACGTCTACGAGGCATCACCCTCGGGAGACGCCCGCGGCGCGGTGATCGTGATCCAGGAGGCGTTCGGCGTCAGCGACCACATCCAGGACGTCACGCGACGCGTCGCGGATGCCGGCTACCTGGCGGTCGCCCCGGCGATCTTCCACTCGCGCCGGTGGGGCAACGCTCCGTACGACGACTTCTCGCAGGTGATGCCGCTCTTCGAGGGCCTGAGCGACGACGGCCTCCTCGTCGACGTCGACGCCACCGTCGAACACCTCGCCGCACTCGGCTTCACGCCCGAGCGCACCGGCATCGTCGGCTTCTGCATGGGTGGCCGGGTCACGTTCCTCGTCGCCGCCCGCCGCGCCCTCGGTGCTGCGGTCGGCTTCTACGGCGGCGGCATCGCGTCGAGCGGCTTCCTGCCGTTCCCGGCGCTGATCGACGAGTCGGCCACGTTGCAGACCCCGTGGCTGGGCCTGTTCGGCGACCTCGACCAGTCGATCCCGGTCGAGGGCGTCGAGGAGCTGCGCACCGCGCTCGGGAGCGCCCCCGTCGACACCGAGATCGTGCGCTATGCCGACGCCGAGCACGGCTTCCACTGCGACGCCCGCCCGTCGTACCACGAGGCCTCGGCCCGCGACGCCTGGGCCCGCACCCTCGACTGGTTCGCCGGCCACATCGGCTGACCCGCCGACCCGACGACTCGCCCCCGATCCACGGGCTTTCCCGAATCTTGGTGCTCCGCGGGGTGCGCCGTTCCGTGGCGCCTGCCAGACTGCCGACCGTGCAGCAGGAGCGGGAGCTCGCCCGGGGCTGGGCCTGGCGCTGGACGGCATGGCCTTCGTGGCCCGTGACGCCGTTCGCGCTCGTGGTCGCGGCCGCCGCCGTGGTCAGCGACATGGTGTCGTCGTGGTTCTCGCTGCCCGCGTGGCACGTCGGCCAGGTCCTGGTGTCGCCGGGGCTGCTGCTCGGTGGTCTGCTCGTGTTCGTCGTCGGCGCCGGCAACGTGGGGTTCTCCCGGGCGTCGCTGCGCGCGTGGCGGGAGTTCCTGATCCTCGGCGCGCCAGTGGTCGCGATCTGGGCCCTCGCCTTCCCGCGGACGATCGTCGCCTTCCCCGACATGGAGGGCATCGTGCTGGCCCTCGCCACGGAGGAGCTCGTGTACCGCTTCGCCGCGGTGCTGCTGTTCGGTGCGTGCTTCGCCCGGCTCGCCGGGAACGACTGGCGCAACCTCGCCCGTTGGGGTGAGGGACCCGCGCTCGGCGCGATCGTCGCCTCGGCAGTGCTCTTCGGTGTGCTCCCCGGTCACGTCGACCAGCTCACCGGCGCGGCCAACGTGGCGTCATTCCTGAGCGTCGCCCTGTTGCTCGGGTACGCGTCGGTGCGCACCGGTTCGCTGCTGCCGTCGTTCCTCGTGCACCTCGCGATCGACCTCGTCGCCCTCGAGTTCTTCGCCGGCGAGCTGCCCGGCACCATGCGCGTCGTGATCGACGCCGGCGCGCTCGTGGGCCTGGTGCTCGGTGCGCTCCTCGCGGGCCGCCGACTCGGGCTGCGTCGTCGGGTGCCGCGCGTCATCGACCTTCGCGACCTCGGCGCCGACGATCCGGTGGTGGATGCCCTCGGGGAAGCGGCCATCGGGTAACAAGGAGCCATGCCCGCACGCGTGCTCGTGGTCACGCCGCCCGGTCCCGACCTGCACGACACGGGCCGCGGCCATCCCGAGCGGCCGGCGCGGTTCGGGGCCGCCATGCGCGGCATCGAGGACGCCCACCTCGACGACGACGTCGAGTTGCACCACGGGCGCGCCGCCGACCCCGACGAGGTGCGCCTCGCCCACGACGACGCCTACGTGCGCGCGCTCGAGGAGTTCGCGAAGGCGGGGGGCGGTTCGCTCGACCCCGACACCGTGGTCGCGCCCGGTTCGTACGACGCCGCGCTGCAGGCGGCGGGCTGCGGCCTCACCGCGGTCGACGCGCTGCGCGCCGGTCACGCCGATGCCGCGTTCGTGATCGCCCGCCCGCCCGGTCACCACGCGACCGCGCGGCGCGGGCAGGGCTTCTGCCTGCTCAACAACGTCGCGATCGCCGCCGCGCGCCTCGCCGCGGCGGGGGAGCGTGTGCTCGTGCTCGACTGGGACGTGCACCACGGCAACGGCACGCAGGACATCTTCTGGGACGACCCCAACGTCCTCTACGTCTCGACGCACGAGTACCCCGCCTACCCGGGCACGGGCAAGGCGTCGGAGACCGGCGGCTTCGGCGCGCCGGGCCTCACGGTGAACTTCCCGCTCCCCGCGGGCGCCACCGGCGACGTCGCGCTTCGCCGCGCTCGACGACGTCGTCGACCCCGTGGTCGCGCGCTTCGCGCCCACCTGGGTGTTGATCTCGGCCGGCTTCGACGCGCACCGCGCCGATCCGCTCGCCGACCTGATGTGGACCGCGGGCGACTACGCCGAGCTCACCCGTCGGGTCGCGACCTACGCCCCCGGCACCGGGCGCGTGGTCACCTTCCTCGAGGGGGGTTACGACCTCGACGCGCTGCGGACGTCCGTCACCGCGACGGTGTGCGCGCTGGCCGGTGAGGTGGTCACGCTCGAGCCCCGATCGAGTGGCGGGCCCGGGCGTGAGCACGTGGCGATGACCGCGAGCGCGCTGCGCCGCGCGGCCGAGGAGGGACTGTGAACGTCAGTCGCATCGTGGTGGGCACCGACGGGTCGCCGAACGCGCAACGGGCGCTCGCGCTGGCCGCGTCGCTCGCGTTCGCCTGTGGCGCCGAGGTGGTGGCCGTGCACTGCCTCGGGCTCCTGTTCCACCCGACGGCGAGCGACGTCGAACCGTCGCAGCCGCACCGCGACGAGATCCGCGCGCGGCTCGACGGCGAGTGGATCGCACCACTGCGCGACGCCGGCGTCGCGCACCGCACCGAGCTCGTCGACGGCAGCCCGGTGGCGGTGCTCCTCGCGGTCGCCGACGACGTCGACGCCGACCTGGTGGTCGTCGGCAGTCGCGGTGTGGAGGCTTCCCCGGCCTCCTCCTCGGGAGCACGAGCACCCAACTCGCACAGCACTCACCGCGACCGGTGCTCATCGTCCCCCCGGAGGACCGCCCCCGTCTAGTCCCGAGCACCCGGAGGACACCGTGCGCGCACTGCAACTGGTCGAGTGGCAACAGCCGCCGCAGGTGCGGGAGGTGCCCGACCCCGAGCCGGGCCCCGGCGAGGTGCTGGTGCGCATCGGCGCGGCCGGCCTGTGCCACTCCGACCTCCACCTGCTGCACGACTTCGCGCCGGGCACGATGCCCTGGCCGCTGCCCTTCACCCTGGGGCACGAGAACGCGGGCTGGGTGCACGCGCTCGGTCCCGGCGTCACCGGGATCGAGGTGGGTGAGCCGGTCGCGGTCTACGGGCCGTGGGGCTGCGGGCGTTGTACGCGCTGTGCCCGCGGGCTCGAGAACTACTGCGAGCGTGCCGCGGAGTACGTGGGTGCCGGTGGCGGGCTCGGTGCCGACGGGGGGATGGCCGGGTTCATGCTGGTGCCGAGCCCGCGTCATCTCGTGCCCATCGGCGATCTCGACCCGGTCCAGGCCGCGCCGCTCACCGATGCCGGGCTCACGCCGTACCACGCGATCAATCGTTCACGCGCGCTCATGGGCGCGGGGAGCACCGTCGTGATCATCGGGGTCGGGGGCCTCGGCCACATGGCGGTGCAGATCGTGCGCGCACTCGCACCGTCGACGGTGATCGCCGTCGACAAGAGCGAGGACTCGTTGCGGCTCGCGCTGGAGGTCGGTGCGCACCACGCGTTGCTCCCCGGCGCCGAGGCGACGGCCGAGATCAAGGCGCTCACGCGCGGGCAGGGCGCCGACGTCGTGCTCGACTTCGTCGGCGTCGACGAGACGCTCGCGTTCGGCGCGTCGGTGGCCCGGCCACTCGGCCACCTCACGTGCGTCGGCATCGGCGGCGGGTCGCTGCCCTTCTCGTTCTTCACCGTGCCCTACGAGTGCTCGGTGCAGAGCACCTACTGGGGTTCGATCCCGGAGCTGCACGAGGTGCTCGCGCTCGCGCAGCGTGGGCTGATCGAGGCGAAGGTGCAACGGGTCTCGCTCGACGAGGTCGCCGCCACCTACGACTCGATGCACCACGGCACGCTGCACGGGCGCGCGGTGGCGGTGCCCGACTGACAGGCCGCGTCTCGAGGGCGTCTCAGCGCGAACGCATGCGGCGCACGTCGGTGGGGACGTGCACGGCCGGTGCGAGCTCCGCGGTCATCCGCGGGATCTCGATCGTGGCGCGCCCCACGAACACGGGGTCGAGTCGTAGCCGCTGCAGCTCCGGCACCTCGTCGGCAAGCCGCGCGACGCGCACCACGAGGTCCTCGAGCGCGTCGGTGGCCAACGGCGCCGAGCCGTCGTGCCCGAACAACAGGGGGCTGGTGCGGGGGGCGCGCACGAGGTCGTGGGCGTCGATGTCGGTGAGCGGCGCGACGCAGACCGACGCGTCGGGCATGAGCTCGGGGTGGCCGCCGAGGATCTCGAAGGTGAGGAGCGGACCGAACGCGGGGTCGGCGTCGACGCGCAGCGCGGTGACGACGACGTCGCCCGCGCTGATGTCGACGACGCCCGACCGGATGCCGTAGGCGGCGAGGAGCGCCGCGGTGTCGTCGGCGGTGAGCGGGCCGCCCTCCGGCTGCCGGTCGAGGAAGCCGGCGACGAGGTCGTGCGCCGCCGCCTGGTCGATCCCGTCGAGGTCGGGGGCCGCCCCCGCGGGGCGCCGCCGCCAGCGCGCGCAGCTCGCCACGTGGCCCAGTGCCGCCGCCGCGTGTTCGGCGAAGGCGAAGGTGGGCGCCGGTCCGGCGTGACCGATCAGCGCCCGCTGCCCGAGCACCGACGCCACGAGCGGCTTGTCGGAGTCGCCGGCCACCGTGCCGATCACCCGGCGCAGCGCGGTGCCGTCGGGGTCGCGCCCGGGCATCGGCACCGCGATGGCGAGCACGGCGTCGACCGCGGGCGATGCCAGTGCGGCGCGCAGCGCTGCCTCGTACTCGTCGGGGGTGACGGTGCTCGGGAGGTGTGCGGGGTTGGCGGAGAGCCCGGCCTCCGCCGGCTCCGGGACCGTGAGGCCGGCGGCGACGCACGCGTCGGTGGCGAGCACGGTGGGCCCGACCGCGTTGCCGATCACCGCGACGCGGTCGCCGGCGGGCAGGGGGCAGGCCTCGAGTGCGGCCGCGGTCACCAGGAGCTCCTCGAGCGTGTCCACGCGCACGACGCCGGCCTGCGCGAAGAGCGCGTCGACTGCGGCATCGGGGTCGTCGCGCCGCGTCGTGCGCACCGCCGCGCCGCGTGACCCGGCGGCGCTGCGCGCGCTCTTCACCGCGACGATCGGCTTGCGGCGCGCCACCCTGCGAGCGATGCGCGCGAACTTGCGCGGGTTCCCGAACGACTCCATGTACAGGAGGATGACGTCGGTCTCGGGGTCGGCGTCCCAGTACTGCAGCAGGTCGTTGCCGCTCACGTCGGCCTTGTCGCCGAGCGACACGAACGTCGACACGCCGAGGCCGGCGTCGGTGGCGCGCACGAGGAGGTCGAGTCCGATCGCCCCCGACTGCGACGACCAGCCGATGCGCCCGCGGCGCGGCTGCACGGGCACCACGGTCGCCTGCAGCGACGTCTCGGGGTCGGTGTCGACGATGCCGAGGCACTCCGGTCCGAGGATGCGCATGCCCAGCCGGCGCGCCTGCTCCACGAGATGCCGTTCGAACGCGTCGCGTGCCGCGGCCTCCGTGGGTGCCGCGCTGAGCACCACGAGTCCGTGCACACCCTTGGCGCCGCAGTCGGCGACCACCGCCTCGACCGCGGACGCCGGCACGGCGACGACCGGCAGGTCGACGGGCCCGGGCACGTCGACGATGCGCGACGCACGGCACTCGCGACTCGCCGCCGGTGGCGCCGTTCACGGCGTGGACCGTGCCGGTGAACCCGCCCGCGACGATGTTGACGAGCACGTCGTGGACCGGGTGTGCTCGGCCCGGCTCGCGCTGATGACCGCGACTGACTGCGGATGGAGGAGTCGTTCCATCGAGCGGGCTCGGCCAGATGCTCGCGCTGGTACAGCACCTCGCGTGCGCTCGTCGTCGTCGATGGGGAACGACAACTCGACGACGCCGACGTGCTCGTTGTCGACCTCCCAGCCCGCTTCGTGGAACACGCGCAGCATGCGGCGGTTCTCGGGCAGCGTCGACGCGGGTGAAGCGGGTGAGCCCCATCGCGGTGACCCACGGCGGCGAGGTGTTCGAGCAGCATCGATCCGATGCCGCGCCTGGTGCTCGTCGGACACCGCGAACGCGACCTCGGCCGTCATCGGCGCCGGGCCTCGGTGCCCGTAGGTGCCGACCGCATCAGGTCGTCGCCCAGCTCCGCGACGATCCCGAACGTCTGGTCGTAGTCGACCTCGTCGAGGCGCGCGCCAAGCGCCATGGTCTGCGGCGACACCGGCGGCGAAGAAGCGCAGCATGCGCGAGCGATCCGACAGGCGTGTGAAGAACTCGAGCAGCTTCTCCGAGTCGTCGCGCCGCAACGGCCGGAGGTGCGGTGCTGCCGTCGGCGAGGACGACGTCGGACTCCCACTGGCGGGGTAGGGCAGGGCTGAGGCACGTCGGGCGGTCGGGCGCATCGGCGCGCGCCCATCCTCGCGCGGGACCTTCGGCACTTCCGACCCTCGGCGTTCGTCCGTACGGTCGAGGTGAACAGGGGGACACCGCATGAGGTACGGCGCGACACCGACGACGGTCCTGGTCCCACTCGACGGATCGTGGCGATCGGAGGCCGCGCCGGCGCCGCCGTACTCCTCTCGCCCGCGCGACGGACGCGCAGTTCACGCTCCTGTCCACCCAGTGGTCGGCGTCGGAGATCGGCACCACCCGCACCTACCTCGAGGACGCTGCCGGGCTGTTCGACGAGGGCTTCGACGGCGTGTGCACCATCGAGGCCGTCGTCGAGCACGACGCCGCCACCGCGATCGTCACGGCGGCGCAGGCGCCCGGCACCTCGTGTGCATGGCGACGCACGGGCACGGTGGCGTGATCCGTTGGCGTGCTCGGCAGCGTCGCCGAGTCGGTGGTGCGCGCCGGTACCGCGCCTGTCGTCCTCGTCGGCCCCGCGCTCGACCCGGCCTGGCACTCCCCGACGCGGACGCGTCGTCGATCGTGCTCGCGCTCGACGGATCGCCGACGGCGCGCGAGGCCGTGCCCGCGGCCCTGTCGCTCGCCCGCGCGATCGGCGCGTCGGTGCGGATCGTGCACGTGCCCCGGCCCGACGACGCACCGGTCGACGACTGGGACCTCGTGCTCGCGAGCTTCGCGGCGGAAGGGATCGTCGCCACCTTCGAACGGGTCGACGGGTTCGACCCCGCCGCCGCGGTTGCGGAGACCGCGGCCCGCCACCGGGCGACCTTCGTGGTGGCCGCGACGCACGGGCGCACCGGGCTGGCGCGGGTCACGTTGGGGAGCGTCGTGCAACGGATCGTGCGCCGGGCCGCCTGCCCCGTGCTGGTCGTGCGGCCGACGGTCCTCACCGTGCCGATCGAGGACGAGGCGGGAGCGGGGGCCACAGGAGAGGAGGTGGGCCATGCACGCCGAGGTTGGCGACGAGATCGTGGTCGACCGCAGCCGAGTGGGAGCGCCGCCCCGCAAGGGTGAGGTGCTCGAGGTGCGCGATCCCGGTGGCGAGGTGCACTACCTCGTCCGCTGGGACGACGGCCACGAGACGATCTACTTCCCCGGGAGCGACGCCCACGCGGTGCACCTGGGGCACAGCTAGCGGCTAGTCAGATCTGGGGTTCGCGCGGCTGAGTGGCGTTACACTCTGAGCGCCCATGGTCGACGACACCACTTCCCTGCGCGTCCTCCTCGAGACGGTCGTGGCGATGGGCAGCGACTTGTCGCTGCCCGCCATCCTCGACCAGGTCGTGCAGGGCGCGTGCCGCCTCACGGGCGCCCGGTACGGGGCGCTCGGGGTGCTCGGCGACGGGTACCTGTCGGAGTTCATCACCACCGGCATCCCCGACGACGAGCGCGAGGAGATCGGCGAGGAGCCGAAGGGCCGAGGTGTGCTCGGCGTCCTCATCGAGGACCCGCAGCCCATCCGGCTCCGCCACCTGGCGCAGCACGCCGCGTCCTACGGCTTCCCGCCCAACCACCCGAAGATGGACTCGTTCCTCGGCGTGCCGATCCGCGTGCGCGGCGAGGTCTTCGGCAACCTCTACCTCTGCGAGAAGCAGGGCGCGGAGGAGTTCACCGCCGAGGACGAGGAGCTGGTCGTCGCGCTGTCCACCGCCGCCGGCGTCGCGATCGAGAACGCCCGCCTCTCCCAGGACCGCGAGCGCATGGAGCTCGTGCAGGAGCGGGAGCGCATCGGCCGCGACCTCCACGACTCCGTCATCCAGCGCCTCTTCGCCACCGGCATGAACCTGCAGGGTGCGGCGGCGCGCATCAGCGACGACGACGTCGCGCGTCGCCTGCAGCGCGCCGTCGACGAGATCGACGAGACGATCCGCGAGATCCGCACCACGATCTTCGCCCTCGGTCAGCGCCCCGACGACCAGGGTCTGCGCGCCGAGCTCCTCGCGCTGGTGGAGAGCGCCGCGGCGCAGGGCCGGTGGCGGCCGCGCATGGCGTTCGACGGCCCCATCGACACCGCGGTCTCCGAGCAACTCTCACGCGAGGTCCTGTCGTGCACCCGCGAGGCGCTGTCGAACGCGGTGCGCCACTCGGGCGCCACCAACGTCGACGTGCACGTCGCCGTCGAGCGCGGCTTCCTGCACCTCACCGTCGAGGACGACGGTTGCGGGATGGATCCCGACGACACCCGCCGCAGCGGCCTGCGCAACATGGCCCGCCGCGCCGAGGCGCTCGGTGGCACGTTCGAGGTGCGGTCGATCCCCGACGAGGGCACGCAACTCGACTGGCAGGTGCCTCTTTAATCTCTCGGCGGCATTCGCCGCCGGGCCGATGGGCCTTCCCTCGCTGCGGCGCAGGGTACCTGCGCCGCTTGCGCTCGGCTTCTCTCGCCTCTTGGTGTCTTCGGCACCGGGCCGGCGGGCCTTCCCTCGCTGCGAATCGGGATACCCGATCCGCGGCCGCTCGCTCAAGGCTGCGGCGCAGGGTACCTGCGACGCTCACGCTCGGCTCTCAGCGGCTTCGCTGCCGGGCGAGCCGGAAGTAGGAGTCAGAGGTGGGAGTTGTCGCCGAGCTTGGCGACGAACACGGCGGCCTGCGTGCGGCGCTCCATGCCGAGCTTCGCGAGCAGGTTCGACACGTAGTTCTTCACCGTCTTCTCGGCGAGGTGCACCTCGTCGGCGATCTGGCGGTTGGTGAGCCCGTCGGCGATGAGGGCCAGGATGCGGCGCTCCTGCGGCGTGAGGCGCGCGAGGCGCTCGTCCTCGACCGGTGGTTCCCGCAGCCGCTCGAGCACCCGCTTCGTGAGCGCGGGGTCGAGCAGCGACTGGCCCTCCGCGACGCGGCGCACCGCGTCGACGATGTCGGTGCCCTTGAGCTGCTTGAGCAGGTAGCCCGCGGCCCCGGCGACGATCGCCTGGAACATCGCCTCGTCGTCGGAGAACGACGTGAGCATGATGCACTGGATCTCGGGGTGGGCGGAGCGGATCTCGCGGCAGACCTCGACGCCGTCGCCGTCGGGGAGGCGGACGTCGAGGATGGCGACGTCGGGGCGCGTGGGCGGGATGCGCGACAGCGCCTGCTCGACGGTGCCGGCCTCGCCGACCACCTCGATGTCGTCCTCGGCCTCGAGCAGGTCGCGCACGCCGACGCGCACGATCTCGTGGTCGTCGAGGAGGAAGACGCGGATGGTCTTCGGGTCTTCCGGGCTGGGGGCCGTCATGGACGCGAAGGGTAGCGGACCGTTCACGCGACTCCCGGCCGCGACGGCCGGAATCCCTGTCGCCACAACGGGTGCAACGCGGCCAGTTGACCGAATGCTGACAGTGGTCAAGGACTTTTTGCCCTGTCGACGGCCGCCTCCGGTGCGGCACCCTGCAACGGTGAGCGTGTTCCTCTACGACTTCTTCCCGGTCGAGCAGCCCTTCGAGCTGGTCGAGCCGCGGTTGCGTCAGGTCGCCGAGGAGTGGCTCGCGGAGGCGGCCCGGTTGGCGTTCGCCGACGGCGGCACCGGCGAACTGCACCGCGGCGAGGCCCGGGAGCGTCACGACGCCCTCGTGGTGCCCCTCGTCTGGAGCGGCGCCCCCGGGAGCTCGCGGGTGGGTCGCCTCGACGGCGACCTCCAGCTCGCGCCGCTCAACCCGGAGCGGTCCCACCTCAGCCTGAGCGCCACGTGCGGTTCGGGCGTGGAGGAGGACCGTCGCCGGTTGCAGCGCGCCGCCGAGGCACGGGTCCGTGAGTTCCTGTCGCTCGTGGTGCGGTCGCTCGAGACCGGGGTGGCTGCCTCACGGGCGTGACGGAGAGGGGTCGGGATGAGCGGTGAGATGTCCGCCACGTCCGGGGTCCTCGTCGGCCAGCTTCCCCTGGCCCCGCCCGTGCTCGTCGGGCGCGACGCGACCATCCAGGAGGTCGCCCGCGTCATGGTGGCCAACGGGCTCTCCGCCGTGCTCGTCGGCGGCGAGGACGCGATCGTCTCCGAGCACGATGTCGTCGACGCGATGGCACGTCGCCTCGATCCCGACGGGCCCGCCCGGATGATCGCCACCTACGGGCCGTTCGTGGTCCTCGACAGCTGCCCGGTCCTCGAGGCGCTGCGGGTGATGCTCGAGCACTCGGTGCGCAACCTGGTGGTCGTGCGCGACGACGGCAGCGCCTCGGGGGTCCTCTCGCTCACCGAAGCAGCGGCTGCCGTGCTGTCCGATGCCCGCCTGCCCTCCTGGCTCCACGGCCTCCGCCTTGCGCTGCGCGTCGAGGTGAGCGAGGGCTGAGCCTTCCGCCGATCGGTGTGAGCGATCGGTGTGAGCGATCGATCACTGTGGCCGATTCGGGTCCTTGGTCCCGGAGTGCCGTGACCACCGGCCCTGTCTCGTCTCTCAGCGTTCCAACAGGCTGCTGCGAAGGCACCACGCTTCAACCCAGATGGGAGCTCAGGAATGAAGAAGAAGGAGAGGCGCAACGAGGACGCCGCACTCGGCATGGGATCGTGGGTCTTCGCGCTCCTCGCCGTGTTGTTGTCGTTCGGCGCACTCATCGTCGCCGGTCAGGCCTTCGGCAAGAGCAACGACGCACAGGACACCGCGGACCAGGCCACGGCCACACAGATCAGCCTGACCGAGTTCGCGATCACGCCGATGAACATCACGGCGTCGAAGGACGGCACGCTGCTGATCAAGAACGACGGGACGGTCGTCCACAACTTCGCGATCAAGGACACCGACAAGAAGATCAGCGACCTCTCGCCCGGCGCGAAGACCACGCTGTCGCTCTCCGGTCTCAAGGAGGGTTCGTACGTCGTCTACTGCCAGATCCCCGGTCACGAGGGATCGGGCATGAAGGGCACGCTGACCATCGGCGGCTCCGGCGCGGGTGGCGTGTCGATGGGCTCGATGGACATGGCCACCGGCACGGTCGCCAACGCCGGTGTGAACACCAAGGCGAACGACCTGATGGACGCGCAGATGGCGGTCAACACCAAGGCGTTCCCGGCGAAGACCGAAGGCCTCGGCGCCCAGCCGCTGGAGCCCAAGATCCTCGCCGATGGCACCAAGGAGTTCGACCTCACCGCCGAGATCGTCAAGTGGGAGAAGGCACCCGGCGAGTTCGTCGAGGCGTGGACCTACAACGGCGTCGTTCCCGGTCCCACGATCCAGGTGAACAGCGGTGACAAGGTGCGGATGGTCCTCGACAACCAGTTGCCCGAGTCGACCACCATCCACTGGCACGGCATCATCGTTCCCAACTCGATGGACGGTGTGCCCGACATCAACCAACCCCCGGTCAAGCCGGGCGAGAAGTTCGTCTACGAGTTCACGGCGCAGGGCCCGGCGGTGGGCATCTACCACTCGCACGACCACGCCGAGCAGCAGGTGCCGAATGGTCTGTTCGGTGCCTTCCTGATCGACAACGTGAACACGCAGGGGATCACGCCCACCCAGCGCATCCCGATGGTGCTGAACGACGCGGGGACCATCGGCCTCACGCTCAACGGCAAGTCGTTCCCGGCGACCGCCCCCATCGTCGCCAACCTGGGCGACTGGGTGCAGATCGACTACCAGAACGAGGGTCTGCTCGGTCACCCGCTGCACCTCCACGGTCTGCCGCAGATGGTCATCGCCAAGGACGGGTTCTCACTGCCCCAGCCATACATGGCCGACACCATCTGGGTCGGTCCCGGTGAGCGATACAGCGTGCTGGTCCACGCCGACCAGCCGGGCGTGTGGGCGTACCACTGCCACATCCTCACCCACGCCGAGAGCCCGACCGGCATGTTCGGCATGGTCACGGCGTTCATCGTGAACGACCCGAGCAAGCCGAAGTCGTAACCGACCCGGTTGTTCCGCAACGCACTCGGCGGCCGCATCTGCGGCCGCCGAGTCGCGTTCGGAGTCGAGCGTTCGGACGCTCGAGTCAGGTGCTCAGGAGGGGAGCGTCGCGCAGGAGCTCGGCGCCGCGTCGCCGGCGAGGCGACCACGGATCCAGTCGAGGATCTGTGCCTCCGCCGCGTCGTTCTCCTCGTAGTGGTCCTTGCCGCCGAAGGTCGTGTACTCGACGGTGTTGCCCATGCCGCAGACCTTCTTCACGTAGGCATCGGTGAAGACCTTGTAGACGACGTCGTCGGACTTGCCCTGGTACACGAACTGCGGTGCGGCCGTGGCCACGTTGCCCGTGGTGTCACGCGCGAAGAGCTCGGGGAACGGGGCCACGTCGGCCGGGTTCGCGCCGATCACCTCGCTGACCGGTTGGTTGAAGGCCGCGAGGACGTCCTCGTAGCACTTCGAGTTCACGATCTTGTCGGCCTTCGCGATCGCCTGCGGCGTGAGCACGTCCTGCGCGTCGGCGTCGGGGAACGCGGCCTGGATCCCCTGCAGGCCCATCACGACGAACCCGAGTGTCGCGGGGATCGTGGACGCGGCCGGGAACATCGCGGCGACGTCGGTGACCGGCGCGCCGGCGACGATGCCGCGCAGGTCGAGCTCGGGCGCGTAGGTCGGCGCGATCTCGCCGGCGAACAAGCTGGCCTGCCCGCCCTGTGAGTGTCCCCACACGACGGTCTGGGCGCTGGCGTCGGAGCCCGGCAGGTTGCGCGCCGCGCGCACGACGTCGAGCGTGCCCCGAGCCTCGCTCTCGCCGACGAGATACGGGTGGGTGCCCGGCGTACCGAGACCCTCGTAGTCGGTCGCGGCCACGACGTAGCCCTGCTCGACCAGCGACTTGATCGCCGGCATCCGCGGGACCCAGTCGTTGACGCGCGACGGCGCGCAGTTGTCGGCGATGCCGTGCGTGCCGTGCGCCCAACTGATCACCGGGCGACCGCCCGCGGGCGCCTTGCCGTCGGGGACGACGATGACGCCCGACACCGCGATGTCGTCACCCGCGAGGCTGCGCGAGTGGTAGAGGACCTTCCAGGCCTTCGCGCCGGGCACGGCTTGGTACGGCGCGGCCCAGATGATGTCGCCAGGCTCACCGGGGGGCAGTGGGGTCGGCGCCTTGTAGAAGCCGAGACCGGAGGGCGCCTTGCGCACGCCCTTCGGGAGCTGCTGGTTGACCGGGCCCGACGCGGTGCTGTCGTGCGACTGCCCCTTCGCACCGGCCGCTGGTGCCTCGAGCGCGATCGTGCCGAAGCTGCCGGCGACGAGTGCGAGTGCGGCGGCGCCGCCCGTGATCGTGCGCGCGCGGGTGCGCGTGGCCGTGCCGTTGCTCCTGCGCCCCATTCGGTGTCGTTGTCGCCCCACGACCCGATCCTCCAACTCGCTGTCCAGTTGCCACTGGTTCGCGTCGACCGCCCCTGTCGTGCGGGGTGTTTCGGCACCCGGAACCCCAACCTTGACCACTGGATGCGCCAAACTGCCGGGTGTCACTCCGCCGCAGGTGCAGGAACCTTCCCAAATGGGTCAAGTCGACGAAATAGTACGCCGTGCCGGCGGGACCGTGAAGAGTGTGCCCGTCGGCGAGCGCTGGCGGGTGGCAGGCATCGTCGCGGACCATTTCCCGCTCGACCGGGAATCGCCGTACCCCCGGCCGCTGCGCCAGGTCGGCCACTGGTTCCGACTCCTGGTGCTCGACCGTCCCCTCACCAACGACGACCGCTCGGCGATCCTCACGCTCGGCGAGATGTCGGTACCGGCGACGATCGCGATCTGTCTGTTCGCCGGCGTCGTCGGCCCGTCCCTGCCGCGCTGGGTGCGCCGCTCGCTGCTCGTCGCGCTCGTCGTGTGGGCGGTGCGCGACGACAACGCCCGGCGGTTCGTGGGCGTGCGACGACTCCTGCGCGAGCACGCGCCGGATTCGTTGGTCGTGAGCGATTTCGTCGCGTTGCAGCCCGGCGCGGGCAGCGCGTGGCTGGTCGAGGCGCTCGACGCCGTCGGTCGCGTCACGCCCTACGCGGTGCTGCTCCCCGGGCGCGCCGACCCGCGGCGGAACGCTGCTCGCGAGCGCCTCTACACGTCGCGCGTCGGTCTGCGGGTCGCGGCGCGCGCCGACGTGTACGGGGAGACGGTCACCGTGCTCGTGCGTGACGGCGCCGTGCAGCCGGCGGGCTGATCGCTCAGTCGTCGCTGCGCACGCCGCGCAGACCGAACCACGCGAACTCGGCGATCCACGACGCGAGCTGCTGCGGATCGAGCGTCCCGTCGGGATCGGTCAGTGCGTGGCGGCTCACGCCCTCGGCGACGCCGACGAGCGCGTGCGCGAGCACCATGCGGTGCTCGGGAGAACCGTGGATCTCGATGAGCGTGCTGATCGCGGCGGCGACGTCGTCGAGCACCTTGTCGACGACGTCGGCGAACTCGGCGTCGTTGCGCGCAGAGGCGCCGAACAGCAGTCGGAACGCGGCGCGGTCACTCTCCACGAACGAGAAGTAGGCGGAGAAGCCCTCTTCGACGCGCGCGCGGCCAGTGGCCGCGCCGGCCGTCGCCGCGTGGAGCACGGCGAGCAGGCGGCCGCCGACGTCCTCGAGCACCGCGACGAACAACGCCCGCTTCGACGGGAAGTGCTGGTAGAAGACCGGCTTGGTGACGCCCGCCGCGAGCGCGAGGTCGTCCATCGCGGTCGCGTGGAACCCGCGCTCGGCGAACTCGACCTTCGCGACGTCGAGGAGTTGGCGTCGGCGGTCCTCCGGCGCAAGGCGCGGCGCCGAGGGGCGCCGGATGTCGGTCACCCGCCGGTGCTCGACTTCAGCGGCATCTCGTAGCGGTTCACGACGCCGAAGTTGTCGGCCCACGCGGCGTCGAGTCGTGCCTTCTCGTCGGCCGTGAGCGGCACGTCGGACGCACCCGCGAACTCGCGGACGTCCTCCACCGACAGGCACGTGGGCAGCACCGTGGTGAAGTTCGGGTCGGCGAGGATCCCGGCGATCGCGGCCTGCGCGATCGTGCGGCCGGTGCCGTCCCAGAGGAACGTGAGCGCGTCGGCCTTGTCGAAGTTGTCGAGCATGTTGTCGCGGTTGCGGTGCGCGCGGTGGTCGCCCTTCGGGAACACCGTGTCGCGCGTGACCTTGCCGGAGAGCGCGTCGGACGCGTGCGGCACACGCGAGATGAGCCCCACCTGGTCGGGCACGTTCGGCTCGTTGCCGAAGGTGCGACCGGGCTCCTGCTCGATGATGTTGAACACCGTCTGCAACGACACGATCGGGCGGTTGCGGATGGCCTCGAGCCCTTCGTCGACCCAGCCGATCGCCGGGCCGAGCGCGACACCCAGCTCCTTGATCTTGCCCTCGGCTCGGAACTTCTCGAGCTCCTCCCACAGCACGTCGTCGAGGATGGGGTCGATGCGGGTGTTGTGGAGCTGGTACAGGTCGATGCACTCGATGCCGAGCCGGCGCAGCGAGCCCTCGAGCTGCGCGCGCAGGTTCTCCGGCCGCCAGTCGTGCGGGCGCTCGCTCTGGCCGGGCCACTTGCGGTCGGCCTCGATGTCGTAGCCGCACTTCGTGGTGAGCACGATCTCGTCGCGGTGCGTCTTCAGCACGTCGGCGAGCAGCTCCTCGCCGAGTCCGCCCTCGCCGTACACGGGCGCGGTGTCGATGAAGTTGATGCCGGAGTCGAGCGCGGCGTGGAGGAGGCCCTGCTTGTCCTCGACCTCGCCCCACCAGTTGCTGGCGAGCGTCCAGACGCCGAACCCGACCTCGGAGACCTCGAGGTCGCTCTTGCCGAAGCGGCGGTAACGCACGGCGGGCTCCTTTCGCCCGACGGGCGGGCGGGTTCGCGAAGGGTGAGCCCGCCGAATCTACTGCCCGGTAGCCGGTGGCGTTCCACCCGCGGTGCCGCCCTCGCTCCCGGTCGCGGCCCGGCGCGCCATCGCCTCCCGGTCCTCGCGGTCGGCGGCCCGGAGGCCGTACCCGAGGACGATCGGGACGGGCAGGATGATGCACGCACCGACGAGCGCCACCACGATCACGGTGACGATCCAACCCGGGAACCCGGTGAACAGGGCGACGAAGAACCCGACGATGGCGACCAGCAGCAGCGTGTAACCGACGCGCTTGGCCAGGCCGACCCAGTGGCGGATGCGGCGTCGCTTCAGGATGACGGGGTCGACGGTGTCCGCAGGCTCGCTCACCATGTGCCCCATCCTGTCGCGTGGAACACCCGGTCGATCCGCTCGGGGAGGTCCTCGATCGAGCAGTGGGGCCGCACGAGCTCCACGTTGCGCTCGAGGACGTCGGCGTGCGCATCAGGCTCGCGGAGCCACTCCTGCACGCCGGCCACGTCGTCGACGCTCAGGAGCTGCACGCCGAAGCCGCGCAGCTCGTCGAGCACGGGGTAGTTGCCCACCGCGATCGGGCGGCGGTGCGCGATCGACTCGATCACGGGGTTGCCGAAGCCCTCCCACGTTGAAGGGAAGAGCACCAGGTCGGCGGCTGCGTACGCGTCGGGCGCGGAGTGGGCCCGGCCGATCGTGACCGGGACGGCCGACTCGTTGACGAGTCGCGCGAAGACGTCGCCGTAGCCGTCCTCGGCGGGGCCGGTGATCCAGAGCTTCACGTTGCGGTCGGGTTCCCGCCGTGCGAGCTCTGCTGCGAACTCGATGGCTGCGGGGATGTTCTTGCGCGGGATCGCGCGCGTGGGCTGCAGCAGCACGAGGTCTTCGGGTGTGAAGCCGAAGTGCGTGCGCGTCGCGTCGCGGTCGCCGCGCTGAGGTTCGAGGTCGAACGCGTTGCGCAGCGTGACCGCCGAGAACCCGCGGTTCTCCAACTGCACGCGCGAGTGGTCGTTGATGGTGACGTGCAACGAGTTGTCGCGCACCGGTGGGATGTTCGGCGGGCATGCCAGCCCGGCACGCTGCCACGGCAGGTCGTGGTGGTGGAAGATCACGCGGCCCTCGTGCGCGGCGAGCACGTCGGCGGCGAGGCTCGCGGCGTCGGGGTTGATCGGCAGCGAGCAGAGGTTCTCGACGATCACGAGGTCGGCGCCTGCGATGGCGGCGGAGAGCGCGGCGGGATCGGCGACGGCGCCTTCGGCGGGATCGATCGCGAGGAAGGGCAGCCAGGCGTCGTCGGGGCGCAGTCCGTCGTCGAGCTCACCGGCGGCGCGGCGAACGCTGAAGCCGAGCTCGTGGAGCGCCCACTCCCACTTGCGCGTCTCCACGGCCACGCCATCGGCGCCGCCGAGGCGGTAGGAGATCTGCACCGCGTCGAGCGAGGGCGTGGAGGGGTCGCGCGTCATCGGTGAAGAGGATACGGAGCGCGACGGTGGGAGCGGTCAGCGAGTGGCGCCGCGGCGCTCGAGCCGCGAGAGGCGCCGGTTCGTCGCGTCGAGGAGCGCCCGCACGACGGCTTCGTCGCGATCGCGGCGCACCACGGCGGAACCGGAGACGACGAGCTCGACCGGTGGGTCGACGTACACGACGGTGACGACGGCGACGCGGCTGGGTCCGACTCGCGTGACCTCGGCGGTCGCGACGTGGACGGCCTCGGCCGCGGGCTCGATCTGGCGCACCGCGTCGAGCGCGGCGGTGGCGACGAGCTGGGCGCGCACCAGGCTCGCCACGGAACCCTCGGCGTACCCGGTGACCTCGCGGTCGCCCTCGAGGAGCACGACGCGCACGTCGGCGCGCACGCCGGAGGCCTCCACGTTGATGGGGCCGACCCGGGCCCGGTGCTCGGAGCGGGGCAGTTCGATGCCCAGCGGCTCGTTGCGCTCGTCGGTCTCGAGCTGGGCGACGCTCACGATGCGGTGGTCGAGCTCGATCCCGAAGACGGTCTGGGCCACGGCCCGCACGTCACGGACGGTCTGCTTGGCCGGCTTGCTGTGGTCGGCCAGGACGTGGACCTCGACCGGGTTCCCCAGGCGGTCCCCCACGATCCGGACCCCGAGGATGCCCGTGAGGCGGCAGAGCTCGTCCTCGAGTTCCCGGAGGTCGAGGACGTCGTCGGGCTGCACCCCGCCAGGGGATGCGTCTCCCGGCCACTCGTTCCCCATCACCACTCCCCAGCCGTCCCCGGGTCCGCACAGCCCCGGGATCGGCACAGCATACGGCGATACGACCACGCTCCGTGGGGTTCCGTGTTGTTTCTGTTGTCAGTTGTGACCGAATGTTGTGAATGAGGTCTACTGAGGGCTTGCGTGACTGGCCAATCCGTAGAAAACTGTTGGTCCCCGCAACTCTGGGGACCTTTGGGAGGAGGAAAGACGTCTCGGGGTGGAGACGGCAGGGCCTCGGCTCGGCACGAGTAACTCAGCGAAACCTGAAGCGAAGCGAACAACCCGTGGGCAACCAGCGACGCCTGGGGGATGACGAAGTTTCAGGGAGTCCTCGTGAAGAAGACGATGTTCCGCGTCGCGGCCAGCGCGTCGGCACTGGTCGCAGTGCTGCTCGCCGGTGGCGCAGGTCACTGGAAGTAGACCGATGACTGCCCGGCCGGGTCCCTGCCTTCCCTCCGAAGACTCTCTACCTATGAATCCCGAACTCGAAAATGCGTCGGCGCCTGCGGATTGTGGCGGCTTGCCTTGCGGTACCAACCGCATTGCTCGTCATTGCTGCTGCCGCATTGTCGTGGGGCAACATGACGGCGCAAGCCGCGGCGGCGATTCTGATTCTCGGCCTGTTGGCTGTTCTCGCCACGAATCTCGATGTAGAGATGCTGTCGCGCAGTGGCGGTCAGTGGTGTTGCGGGATGATCTTCGTCGCGGTCACTCGTGGTTTTCCGGTGGTGAGCATGACCTTTGCGGTCGGCCCGGCAATCATTGGCGTGCTCGGCGCTATGGACCTCACTCACATTCGTCGGCGTGAGTGGTACAAGATCCTGATCAACGGGTCGATCGATGCCGCTGCGTTGCTGCTCGGTGCGGCTGTCTTCTCGTTGCTTCCGATCCCGTCGTTTGCGGCGACGGCCTGGGTGATTGCTGGAGCGGCAGCGAGCGCGCTCGCCTACCGATTGCAAACACAGTCCTGATTGCTGTGCCTGTCTCGTTGCTTCGGGAGAGCGCTACTTCGATTCGCTTCGGGAAGCGCTCGCTTTCTGCGGTTGGATCCTTTCCGTTCGCCCTGCTCGGCCTTGGTCTTGGATGGGTGTACCTGGAGTTCGGTGCCGCGGTCGTCCCGCTCCTCGTAGTGCCGATCTGGATCGCCCGGCGTTCGTTCGCCGCCGTACCTGAGCCGCAGGTAAGGCGAGCCAGGAGCAGACGATCGAGACCTTGATCCTCGCCCTCGAAGCCAAGGACCCCTACACCTCGGGTCACGCTCGAAGGGTGATGTTCGCCGGCTTACGTCGGCGAGGAGCTGGGGCCGCCGCATGGAGCGGCTCCGTTACGCAGCGCTGATGCACGACATCGGCAAGCTCATCGTCCCGAACCAGCTGCTCAACAAGCCGGGCCGTCTCACCGAAGCCGAGTTCGAGCGGGTGAAGCGCCACGAGCCGGTGTCGGTGGAGCTGTTGCGGCGGATCGACTTCCTCGCACCTGTCGCCGGTGACACGACCACCGAGGCTGCAGAAGCGGCGGTCAAGGGTGAGACCGCGCTGATCGAACCCGCCATCATCCACGTCGCCGACGCCTTCGACGCCATGACCTCTACGCGTTCTTATCGGCGTGCTCTGAGCCAGGAGACGGCGTTCAGCGCGAGCTGCGCAACGGCTCCGGCACGCAGTTCAACACGCAGGCCGTGGATGCTCTGATCCACGCCATCGAGCGCCGCGGCGAGGAGTACGGCGCCGGTCACGAGGTCGAGGAGCACGAGTGGGCGGTCGCCCCGCCCGAGGCGGGCACCGGGTCGGCCGGTCTCGGTGACTTCGTCGCCGAGGAGCAGGTGGCCGGCGTGAACCAGTGTGGGCGCGGCCCTCGTGCTCTTCGGCGGGGGCGTTGTCGTGGCACTCGGTGCGGAGCTCGCCCAGCCAGGCACCCGCTGGGCGGCGCTTGCGCTGATCGGTGGCGCGATCGCCGCCGGTGAGTTGGTGGTCCTGCGTCCCCCTTGCATCGCGAAGCCATCCCCATCTCTTTCGTGCTCATGGTTGTGCTCGCCCGTCGAGCGACCCTTTCTTGGTGAGGCGGCAGGTCGTATTGCTCGTCGCGCCCTGGCGACGTGTCCGCAATGAGCCAACGACTGTTGAGGGCCGGCTGGCGCTCTTCATCGAGCGATTCATCGAGGGAATGTCGGTTGCCCTGGTGTACCGCGGGATGTACGAGATCTTCGGTCCCTCGATGTCGCCGAGGTGCTCACCGCTCTTGCGCTTGCCGCGATCGCACCTCTGCCGTCGCGAAGTCGCGGATGGCAAAGTGACCGCCGCCTGTCTTTTTCCCATGAGCGGCCGCTTGCTGACGTCGCTCTCGTCACGAGCGCAACACTGATGGCAATCAGCGATCTGGGCGTGGAGGGTCGCGGCGGTATGGGCCTCTGGGGGCCGGCAGTGTTCATGATCCTGCCTCGCTACCTGGTACTCCTACGAGCACCTCGAAATGATTCGTCGCACCTACGACCAGACGATCCACGCGCCCGGTGCCGAGCCGGCTCGGCGGCATGGTGCGCGACGGCCACGCCGAGCGTGTCGCTGATCTCTGTACGTACGGCGATGGCCACCGAGCTGGGCTTCGCCACAGCCTCGAGCAGCTCGAGACCGCCGCGCCCTGCACCACCTCGGTCAGGTCTGTCTCGACGAGCCCGACGACGGGCGCGCTCCGGAGTCGGTCGCCGTGGCGCAAGCCGGTGCGGCCGTGCTGCGCGGCACGCGCCTGCTCGCTCCGTCGGGCGACATCATCGCCGCCGAGACGATGTCGTTCCGCGAGAAGATCAGTTCGCGGCCGTCGGTGATGTCCGGTCAGATCCTGAAGGTCGCCAGTGCGTTCGACGAGCTGAGCGACGGCAAGTCGCAGCGCGCGTCCGGTGCACTCGAGGCGCTGTACTCGTGCCCCGGCTACCTCTACGACACACGCGTGCTCGCCGCGCTCGAGGTCGTCCTCGACCGGCGCGGGCTGCTCACCGACGCCGGCGCCACCTTCGTTCGCTGACGCGTCTCAGCCGCTGACCGGCTGCCCGCGCCGACGTGGCACCCGGCTCGCCTCGAAGCACAGGTCGACGATCCCGAGCCCGATGATGATGTCGCCGATGGAGAATGGTGTGTTCGGAGCACCTGGGAGCGTCATCACGTCACCGAGGAACGACAGCTTCGTGTCGTTGTCCTGCGGCCGGTGCTTCACCGTCTGTTCGATCGGCACGTAGACCGTTCGCCCGTCGACCTCGCGCCTTTCCTTTGTCGTCGGCATGCCGAGGTTCAACGAGATGACGAGCACGTTCAACGCGATGCCGATCGCGATGACGGTCATCCCCTTGACCTTCCGGTTGATCCAGCAGAACACGAAGATCATCACGTAGCTGGCGAGCAGGATCGCGACGCCGAGGTCCTCCATGCGGTCCTTCGGGAACTCCACGAGCTCGAGCACGATCTGCACGATGAGGGCGACGAGGAGCAGCCACAGGTGGCGGAACTGCAGCTGCGAGAGTCGGCGGAAACTTCCCTTGGTGAGCGGCACCACGAGCATGGCGCCGACGAACACCAGGAGGAAGAAGGTCACGGGCTCCACCGTACCGAGGCCGGCGGTAGCCTGCCGCGCATGTTCGAACTGCGCGCCGCGGTCGGTGGGATCGTGCTCTCGGTCGAAGTGATCGAAGGGCAGACCGTCGCCGAGCTCGACGACATCTGCGCACTCGACAGCGACCAGGGACGCGTCCTGCTCGCCACGCAGGTGCCCGGCGTCGTGCGCGAGCTCTACGTGGAGCGCGGCAACGTGATCCAGCAGGGCGCGTTGCTCGCGCTGATCGACGAGTCCTGACGGCCGATCAGTAGTTCGAGGGCAGCAGCCGCTCGAGGTACACGTAGAACACGAACAACGTGGCGAGGAACGGCACCGCGCCCACGATCCAGGTGGTCCAGCGCGGGTAGCGGTGGAACCAGAACCACCACAACAGCCCGATGATCGCGGCGAGGATGCCCCACTCGATCGCCGGCGTGCGCGACTTCGTCTGCCCGCCGAGGCCGGCGATCTTCGTGGAGCCGGGCTCCTTCGACACGTCGGCCTTCGGGAGCGGCGCGTCCTGACCGGGCGGGAGCTCCAGCGCGCCGAGCACCACGAGGCGCTCGGCCGCCGAGTACTTGGGGTTGCAGGTGGTGAGCGTGATCGTCGCCTGATAGCGGCCCGGGTTCGCCGGGTCGGGCACGTTCTGCAGCACGGACCCGTCGTTGGGGTCGACGACCTTCAGCTCGGTGACCTTGTAGACGAACCGCCCCTGCACCGTGGTGAGGACGATCTCGTCACCCGGGTTGAGTTGGTCGAGGTCGCCGAACGGTGCGCCGTAGGTGGTGCGGTGGCCCGCGATGGCGGTGGTCCCCTCGTGGCCGGGGAGCTGGGTGGCGGGATAGTGACCAGGTCCCTTGCGCAGGTCGTCGACGTCGACGCCCTCGACCACCACCTGGTTCACCCCGATCTTCGGGATGTTGATCAGCGCGACCGGGTCACCGTTGGGCGGGATCGTCACCGCGGCGTTCGTCGGGCCCTGGCGGGGGATCGTCGTGGTGGTGGGTGCGGTCGAGACGACCGGGTTGTCGCCCAGCCTCGTGGTGGTCGTGGCCGGGCCGGTGGTGGTCGTCGACCCGTCGGCCGAGGTGGCCAGGGTCCGGTCGAACTGGTTCCGCAGGTCGGACTGCTGGCGCGACTGGTAGATCCCCGTGCCCCACAGCTGGTAGGCGACGAACAGGAGGATCAGCAACCCGGCCGTCACGAGGACGCGGCCGACCGTCGCCAGGAACTTGCGCACGGCCCGAGACGCTAGTGGCACGGGGAAGGTGGCCGGGTTCGCCGGGCCTGCCGGGGCCTCCGTAGACTTGCCCGCATCGACCGTCCGGAGGCGAGTGTGCCCCACGTCGTCCGTCTCCGAGCTGCCGTCTGCCTCTTGGGCCGTTTCCCCGCACTGGCCGGTGTCGACCTCGACGCCACCAGCGGGGAGATCGTGCTCCTGTCTGGTCCGAACGGCGCCGGGAAGACCACGCTGCTGCGGCTCCTGGCCGGGCTGGTTCCCCTCTACTCCGGTGAGGCCAGCGTGCTCGGCGTCGACCTCGCCGTCGACCGGAAGACCGCCCGGCGCGACCTCGCGCTCGTGGGCCACGAGACCTTCTGTTACGACGATCTGACGGTGCGCGAGAACCTGCGGTTCTCGGCCAAGGCCGCCGGCCGCGGCGACGCCGAGGCCGATGCGGCGCTCGAGCGCCTGGGTGTCACGCGTCAGGCCGACGTCGCGCACCGGCGCCTCTCGTCGGGCCAGCGCCGCCGCCTCGCCATCGCGGTGGCGATGTCGCGCGACCCGCGTCTGCTGCTGCTCGACGAACCGCACGCCGGCCTCGACGCCGAGGGGCGCGAGGTGCTCGATGCCGTGGTCCGCGCCGCGCCTGGTGAGGGCCGCACCGTCCTGATGGCGTCGCACGAGCTCGAGCACGCCCGGGCCATGGTCACCCGCGAGGTCACCATCACCAGCGGCCAGGTGCTGACCGCCGCGACGGCGGAAGCGACGGAGCCGGCCTCGGAGGTGGCCTCGTGAACCTCTGGCGCGAGGTCAAGCTCGTCGCGGGCAAGGACCTCCGGATCGAGGCCCGCTCGAAGGTCACACTGCAACAGATCGTCCCGTTCGGGATGATCGTGCTCCTCCTCTTCGCCTTCGCGCTCGATCCCGACCGCGGCATCCTGCGGCGCGTCGCCCCGGGTCTCTTCTGGGTCACGGTGCTGCTCGCGGCGCTGCTCGCCGTCTCCCGCTCGTACGCCATCGAGGCCGACAACGGCGCCCGCGACGGCCTGCGCCTGTCGGGGCTCGACGGGCCCGCCCTGTTCCTCGGGAAGGCCGCGGCCCTGGCCATCGAGCTGCTGGCCCTCGAGGTGGTGCTGACCCTCGTGGTGGTGCTCGTGTACGGCATCCACCTCAACACCCTGGTGCCCCTCGTCCTGGCCACGGTCGCCGCGACCGTCGGCGTGGCGGCCACCGGTACCCTCTACGGCGTGCTCGCAGCCGGCCTGCGGGTGCGCGAGACGCTCGTCCCGGTGTTGCTGCTGCCCGTGGTGGCGCCGGTCCTGCTCGGGGCCACCCGAGCCTGGGAAGCGGCCATCGACGGCATACCTTCGGATGCGTGGCCGTGGGTGGGACTCCTCGGGGTCTTCGCCCTCCTGTTCACCGCGATCGGGATGCTGGCCTTCGGCCCGCTCCTGGAGGAAGCGTGAGATGACGGATCCGACCGCAGAGAAGCGGGACGACACGAGGCTCCTGAAGCCGGTGGTCAGCACCGTGCTCGGGTGGGCCTCGCTCGTCGCGGTCGTCGTGCTCACGCTCTTCGGCCTGTGGGGCGCGCCGAAGGACTCGGTGCAGAGCGACGCGCAGCGCCTCATGTACATCCACGTACCCGCCGCGTGGGTCGCGTACCTCGCGTTCGGTGTCACCGCGCTGGGTTCCGCGCTGTGGCTCTGGCCGAAGACGCGCGCCACCGTGTGGGACCGCGTCGCCGGCGCGTCGGCGGAGATCGGCGTGATCTTCACCGCGCTCACGCTGATCCTCGGCTCGCTGTGGGGTCGCCCGGTGTGGGGCATCTGGTGGGCGTGGGACGCCCGCCTCGTCACCACCGCGGTGCTGTTCTTCCTGTACCTGGGGTACCTCGCGCTGCGGCGCATCCCCGCGTCGCCCGAGTCGCGCGCGAAGCGCTGCGCGATCGCGGCGCTCATCGCGTTCGTCGACGTGCCGATCGTTCACTTCTCGGTGAACTGGTGGCGCACCCTCCACCAGCAGGGCACGGTGTTCAACGAGGAGCTCGACGCGAAGATCCACGGCATCATGGCGTTCACGCTGTGGTTCGGTGTGCTCGCGTTCACGCTGCTCTTCGTGTACCTGCTCGACAAGCGCTACCGCCTGCTCGCGCTCGACGAGAACCGCGAGGACCGCGAGGTCGAGCTCGCCATCGCCGAGCGGGTCGCCGCTGAGCGCCCGGCCCCGGCGGCACCGACCACGGCGCCCGGCACCGCGTCGTCCGCTCCCGTCGGGGGGAGCGCGACATGACGCCGGTGCTCGGCATGGAATTCGCGGAGTATGTCATCACCGGTTGGGTGCTCACCGGTGCCGTGCTCGGCGGCTACTGGCTCTGGATCGTCCAACGCACCAAGCGTGCGGAGAGATCCCAGGAGAGCGAGTGACCGACGTCCAGTCACCTCCCGCGGCGGCCGACGAGCCGCGGCCGGCGCGTCCACCGCGCCCCAAGCGCAAGGGGCGCTACATCGTCGCGGTCGGCGGCTGCGTCGTCGCAGTGGTGGCGATCATCGTGCTCGCCGTCGCACTGAGCGAGAACGTCGTGTACTTCCGCACGGTCAGCGAGGCGGTGGCCGACCGCAAGTCGCAGGGCACCGATCGGTTCCGTCTCGCCGGCGGCGTGGTCGACGACTCCATCGAGGAGAACCAGCAGAAGGGCACCGTGACCTTCGAGGTCACCGACGGCACCAAGACCGTGACGGTGCGGCACGAAGGTGACACCCCGGCGCTGTTCAAGAACGGCGCGCCGGTCGTGTGCGAGGGCCACTGGGCGTCCACTTCGGGAGCGCCGGTCTTCGTGTCCGATCGGATCCTGATCAAGCACGGCGCGAGCTACACGCCGCCCAAGGTCGACACCAAGAAGGCCTCCACCTCATGAGGGCGTCGTGAGGGCGGCGCTCGGGTACGGCGCCCTCGCATTCGGCGCCGCGGCGTCGGTCGTCGGCATCACCGCACTCCTGCTCGGGCTGCAGGTGCGCGACGCGCTGATGCTCCGTCTCGGCCGCCGTTGCATGTACGTGGTGTTCGTCGCCGCGATCCTCGCCGCGGGCGTGATGGAGTCGGCGTTGCTGTCGCACGACTTCTCGATCCGCTACGTCGCGCAGAACAGCGCGATCGCCACGCCGCGGTTGTTCCTCGTCACCGGGCTCTGGGCCGCACTCGAGGGATCGATCCTGCTCTGGGCGGTGATCCTCGGCGGCTACCTCTCGTTCGTGGCCTGGAAGTTCCGCCGCCGCGGCAACGACAAGCTGGTGGCCGTCGCGTGCATCACGGGTCTCGTCGTTGCGCTGTTCTTCTTCGCGTTGATGCTCGGGCCGGCCAACCCGTTCAGGGAGCTGTCGACCGTGCCGCTCGACGGTCGCGGCCCGAACCCGCTGCTGCAGAACCACATCCTGATGGCGTTCCACCCGCCGATCCTCTACCTCGGGTACGTCGGCTTCACCGTGCCGTTCATGTTCGGCATGGGTGCGCTCGTCACCGGCCGCTTCGGCGAGGGCTGGCTCGAGGACACGCGGCGCGCCACGCTCTTCGCCTGGGGCTTCCTCACGATCGGCATCATCCTCGGCGCGTGGTGGAGCTACGAGGTGCTCGGCTGGGGCGGCTTCTGGGCCTGGGACCCGGTGGAGAACGCGTCGTTGCTGCCGTGGCTCACGGGCACCGCGTTCATCCACTCGGTGATCGTGCAGGAACGCCGCGGGATGCTGCGCGTGTGGAACCTCTCGTTGGTGATCGCGACGTTCTGTCTCACGATCCTCGGCACCTTCCTCACCCGGTCGGGCGTGATCGACTCCGTCCACGCGTTCTCGAAGTCCGACATCGGACCGTGGCTCCTCACGTTCCTGGCCGTGATCGCGGCCACCGGCATCGGTCTGGTCTTCTGGCGGGGCGACGAGCTGCGGTCGCCGGGGAAGATCGACTCCACCGTCTCGCGCGAGTCGGCGTTCCTCGCCAACAACCTGCTGTTCTCCGCGCTCGCGTTCGTCGTGTTGCTCGGGACCGTGTTCCCGCTCGTCGCGGAAGCGGTGCGCGGCGACAAGCTCTCGGTCGGCGAGCCGTACTTCGACCGCATGGCCACACCGATCGGGTTGGCGCTCCTGTTCCTGATGGCGGTCGCGCCGGCGCTCCCGTGGCGCGCCACCAACGGCGACGTGCTGCGCAACCGCATGCTGGTCCCCGCGTGGGTCGGCGGCATCACGATGCTCGTCACCGTGCTGCTGGGCGCGCGTGGCCTCGCCGAGGTGCTCGCGTACGGCCTGGGCGCGTTCGCGGCTGCGGGGATCGTGCGTCAGTTCTACCTGGGGGCGCGCGGACGCAAGCGCGCGCTGGGGGAGTCGTCGGCGGTGGCGCTCGGGCGCGCGACGCGCTCGAACCCGCGTCTGTACGGCGGGCTGGTCGTGCACCTCGGCGTCGTGATGATCGCCGTGGTCCTCGCGGCGTCGTCGGCCTACGGCGCGAACCGTGAGGTGCGGCTCGAGAAGGGGCAGACCGCAACTGTCGACGGCTACTCGCTCACCTACCTCGGCTCGTTCCAGACACAGTCCGACCAGAAGAACTCGACGCACGCCCGGATCCGCATCACCAAGGGCGACCGCGATCTCGGCGTGTACACCCCCGCGATCTCGACGTTCCCGAACAGCACCGACGGCATCGGCACGCCCTCGGTGCGCACCGGCTTCGTCGACGACGTGTACCTCACGCTCGTCTCGGGCGCCGACGACCAGGGGCGCGTCACCGTGGGTGTGCGCATCAACACGATGATCGTGTGGCTCTGGATCGGTGGCGCCGTGATGGCGATCGGCACGGTCCTCGCCATCGCACCCCGCCTGCGGCGCAGGCCCCGCGAACAGGTCGACCCCGCCGGTCCCGATGGTGTGGACGACCACGCGGCCGCAACCGGGGAGCCGAACGGACGCGAGGCCAGCGAGGACGGACGCGAGGCCGGAGTGCCCGCATGAAGCATCCGGTCCGCTGGATCGCCGGGATCGCCGCGCTCGTCGTGGTGGTGTTCGGCGTGGTGCTCGCCCTCAACGTCGGCAGCGACGCCGATCCGGTGTCGAGCTCGCCGTTGCTCGACAAGGCGGTTCCCGCGTTCGACCTGCCGATGCTCGACGGCACGCGCATCACCGACACCGATCTGCAGGGCAAGTGGACGGTCGTCAACTTCTGGAACACGTGGTGCGTGCCGTGCCAGGAGGAACTGCCCGAGCTGAAGAAGTTCGTCAAGGCGCACGCCGGTGACGACAGCGTGCAGATGCTCGGCATCGTGCGCGACCCGCAGGAGCCGAAGGCGATCATCGAGAAGTACGCCGAAGCGACCGGGATGGACTGGAAGCTGGCGCTCGATCCGGGGAGCAAGGCCGCCCTCGACCGCGACGCGGTCAGCCCGAGTCGTTCCTCATCGCGCCGAACGGTCGGGTGCTCGTGTACTTCTACGGACCGGTCACGGCCGCGGAGCTCGACCGCGCGCTTCGCGGCCGCCGGCGGCCGGTCTCGTGACCGGCGTCGCCCCGGGCTCCACGGTCTCCGCGCCGGCCTCGCCGGGTTGGGCCCGCCGCTGGGTGCCGTGGATCGCGCTCGCGGTCGTCGCTGGTCGTCGCCCTGGCGATCGTGGTGTGGCCGAGCGGTGAGCAGTCGACCGCCGAGCGGGCGCAGGCACTCGAGACGCAGCTGAAGTGCCCCGAGTGCGAGGCGTTGTCGGTGGCCGACAGCAACGCTCCGCATCGCGCGCGATCCGCACCGACGTGAAGAAGCGCATCGCGGCCGGGCAGAGCGACGACGAGATCCGTGACGCGTACGTCGCCCGCTACGGCGAGGAGATCCTCCTGCAGCCGAAGGAGCCCGGCCTCGGTCTGCTCGTGTGGGTGCTGCCGGTGCTGGTGCTCGTCGTAGGCGGGCAGCATCTGGTTCGTGCTCGCGCGGCCACTGCACGCCGCAATTGCGCCACGGAGGCCGACGAGGAGCTCGTCGAACGGGCTCGGGAGCAGCGACAGGAGTAGGCAGGGACGAGGCAGGGATCGACGCCGCGCGGCGTCGTCAGCTCGAGGAGGAGCGCGACTTCTGATGAAGTCGCTCGACGACCTCGAGCTCGAGAAGGACAGCGGCGGCATCGACGACGAGTCGTACACCGCGCTCCACGACGACTACACCGCTCGTCTCGCCGCCGCGCTTCGAAGCCTGCGCGACGACGTCGACGTGGCCCCCGCCGCGACCGGGAAGGCGAAGGCCGCGTCCTCGTCGACGCGCAACGACCGCAAGCGCAAGCGCATCGCCCTGATCTCCGTCGTGGTCGTGTTCGCGATCGTCGCCGGTGTGTCGTTGGTGTACGCGCTCGGTGACCGCGGGTCGGGCACCAGCTCGGGCAACTCACAGACGCAGAGCACGTTGAGCGAGGCCGACAAGGCAACGCTCGCCAAGCTGAAGAAGACGATCGTCGACCTGCAGAAGCAGGTGAACGCGTCGCCCGACGACTACGAGCTGCGCCTCCGGCTCTCGCTCGCGTACGAGCAGAACGGCGACCAGCTCAACGCGCTGAAGCAGTCCGACGCCGCGATCGCCATCGATGCCAACCGGCCCGAGGCGCACGCCAACTCGGCGCGCCTGCTCTACCTGATCTCGGGCCAGCTCCCGGCGAAGGCGGCCCGCGACCAGTACATCGCCCAGGCCCTGGCCGGCTTCAGCAAGGCCATCGAGGTCGATCCCGACTACGCCGACAGCTTCTTCTTCCGGGCCGTCCTCTACTACGGGGCGCTGCAGGACTTCGCCCGCGCCCAGGTCGACCTGCAGAACTACCTGGTGAAGGACCCGGCTGGGCGTTGGGCCGAGAAGGCCCGCAGCCTGCTCGCCTCGGCCACGACGGAGTTGGAGTCGCCGTCCACGACTACCGTTCCTCCGACCACCACGACGAAGAAGAAGAAGTAGGAGCCCCCATGGCGACGCCTCCCGCGTTCGAGATCGACAAGTCCAAGACCTACCGGGTGACCATCACCACCAAACGCGGCACCATCGTGATGGACCTCGACCCCAAGCTCGCTCCCTACACGGTGAACAACTTCGTCGGCCTGGCGCGCCAGGGCTACTACGACGGCCTCACGTTCCACCGCGTGGTCCCCGACTTCGTGATCCAGGGCGGCTGCCCCGAGGGCAGCGGCCGTGGCGGCCCCGGCTACCGCTTCGACGACGAGCCCGTGCAGGCCGAGTACACGCTCGGTGCGGTGGCGATGGCGAACGCCGGCCCCAACACGAACGGCTCGCAGTTCTTCATCTGCATCGACGACTGCACGCGCAAGCTCACCAAGGACTACAACCTCTTCGGCTACGTGGTCGAAGGCATGGACGTCGCGCTCGCCACGCAGGTGGGCGACACCATGTCGACCGTGGCCGTTGAGGAGCGCGACGCCTAGCGAGAGTGCACCGCACGCGATGACCGACCGCTCGCACGAGTTCGGTGACCACGACCCGGGGCTGTTCGGCCCCGGGTCGGTCGCGTGGCGGATCCATGCCGATCCGGCGATGTTGATCGGTGGACTGCGCGCGATCCTCGTGCAGGCGCTGGAGCCACGGTCGATGGCCGCGGTCGACCAGCACAGCCGTTTCCGCGAAGACCCGTGGGGTCGGCTCGAGCGCACCACGAACTACGTGGTGTCCACCACGTACGGCACCACCGCCGACGCGGAGGAATCGGCGGCGCGCGTACGACGCGTGCACGCCGGGATCCGGGGTGTCGACCCGGTCACCGAGTTGCCGTACTCGGCCGACGATCCCGAACTGTTGTTGTGGATCCACGCGGTCGAGGTCGAGTCGTTCCTCCTCGCGTACCGCACCTATGCGGGACGCGTCGACCGCGCTGATGCCGACCGCTACGTCGGCGAGATGGCGCGTGCCGCCGAACTGCTCGGCCTGCCCGCGTCGATGGCGCCGCGTTCGGAGCTGGACCTGCGCGACTACCTGCAGTCGGTGCGTGGCCTGCGGGTCACGCCGGCAGCGCGTGACGGGCTGCGCATCGTGCTGTTCCCGCCCATGCGCCTGCCGTACCGGCCGTTGTGGGCGATCCCCACCACCGCCGCGGTGGCGATCCTGCCCGGGTACGCCCGCCGCCTGTACCGCATCCCGTGGGTGCCGCCCGCGGGGATCGGCGTGCGCGCCGGCGTGTTCGCCCTCAGTCGGGCGCTGAACCTGGTGACGCCGCCACCGCCGGCGTTGCGGGCGGCGAGGGCTCGGGTGCAGCTGCCTTCGTAGCGGCGGAGCGCCGCCGTGTCGCGAACCACGTGGCCGCGCCGGCGACGAGTGCGGCCACCAGCACTGCGCCGAGTGCCTCGTTGGGTACGTCGAGCAGCTTGAGTGCCGACAGCACGAGGACCAGCACGAGGATCGGGCGGATGATCGCGTCGGGCGCCTTCGACGACACGTGCGCACCGATGATCACGCCGGGCACCGCACCGAGCAGCAGCGAACCGGTGAGGCCCATCTCGAACTCGCCCCAGAGCAGGTGGCCGATTGCGGCGGCGAGGACGAGCGGCACCGCCTGCACGAGGTCGGTGCCGACGAGCTCCTTCGACGAGAGGGTGGGGTAGAGCAGCATCAGCGCGACGATCATCAGCGAGCCGGAGCCAACCGAGGTCATGCCGACGACGATGCCACCGACGAGGCCGACCAGCAGCGTGGCCACCCGCTTCACTGGGACCCGCCGCGCCTCTTCGCCGGTGACGCCCGCGGCGCGGTGCGAGCTCAGGTAGCCCCGGGCGACCATCGCGCCCGCGGCGACGAGCAGGGCGACGCCGAGCACGATCTTGATGGTGTCGCCGACGTCGCCGGACAGGTGGCCGATCCAGTACGAGCCGATGAGGGCGCCGGGTACGGAGCCGAGCGCGAGCCACCTCACCAGGCCCATGTGCACGGTGCCCCGGCGGAAGTGGATGCCGCCTCCGATCGGCTTCATCACGACTGCGGCCACGAGGTCGCTCGATACGGCGGCGAGGGGCTCGATGCCGAAGCCGATCACGAGGATGGGGGTCATGAGCGCGCCCCCGCCCATGCCGGTGAGGCCCACGACGATGCCGACGATCAGGCCGGCCAGGGCGATTGCGAGGTCGAGATGCACGAGCGGTCCCGGTACGAGAGATTGACGGCGAGTTGTCCAGTAGGACAACAAAGTCAATAGAAGTAGTGGGGATAGTAGAGTACAGGACCGTGCACGTCACTGCCAAAGCCGACTACGCCGTCCGCGCCGCCCTCGTGCTGGCGTCGGCCGACGGTGAGCTCGTGAAGGCCGATGTGGTCGCGGAAGCCCAGGACATCCCCCGGCACTTCCTCGACAACATCCTCAACGACCTCCGCCGCGCCGGCATCGTGGCGACCCAGCGCGGGGCCGAGGGTGGCTCCCGGCTCGCCCGCCCGGCGAAGGACATCACGGTCGCCGACGTCATGCGGGCGATCGGCGGCCCGCTCGCCGCCGTGCGCGACGTCCGGCCGGAGATGCTCGCCTACGAGGGGCCGGCCGAGCGGCTGCCCGAGGTCTGGGTCGCGGTCCGGGCCTCCTTGCGGAACGTGCTCGAGCACGTCACCCTCGCCGACCTCGCCGCCGGCAAGCTGCCGAAGTCGGTCGAGAAGCTCACCGCCGACCCCGACGCGTGGAAGGTCCACTGAGGCGCAGCGCCCCGCCCGGGTGTCCGGAGGCGATCCCGCAGGGTCGGCGGGCGTAGATTCGAACGCAGAACCCCCAGCAGGAGCGAAGAAGAGATGGCAGAACCCGTCGGGCCCACCACGCCCATCGAGCTCGTCGAGGCCGCGTACGCGAAGTACCCGAAGGCGGTCACGGAGGCCCGCTCCCGCCTCGGTCGGCCCATCACCTTCGCCGAGAAGGTGATGTTCGCCCACGCCGACGACCCGGCCACCGTCGGTCTCGACCGCGGGGTCGACTACGCCGACTACCGGCCCGACCGCGTCGCCATGCAGGACGCGACCGCGCAGATGGCGCTGCTGCAGTTCATGACCGCCGGCCTCCCGCAGGTGCAGGTGCCCAGCACCGTGCACTGCGACCACCTCATCCAGGCGCGCGTCGGCGCGGCGGCCGACATGGTCAACGCGCTCGACGTGAACTCCGAGGTGTACGACTTCCTGCGCACGGTGTCGGCGAAGTACGGCATCGGCTTCTGGAAGCCGGGCTCCGGCATCATCCACCAGGTCGTGCTCGAGCAGTACGCGTTCCCCGGCGGGATGATGATCGGCACCGACAGCCACACACCCAACGCGGGTGGCATGGGCATGGTCGCGATCGGTGTCGGTGGTGCCGACGCCGTCGACGTGATGGCGGGCTGGCCGTTCAACACGCGCGTGCCCAAGGTCATCGGCGTGCGCCTCACCGGCAAGCTGTCGGGCTGGGCATCGGCGAAGGACGTCATCCTCAAGGTTGCCGGCATCCTCACCGTGAAGGGCGGCACCGGCGCGATCGTCGAGTACTTCGGCCCCGGGTGCGAGTCGATCTCCGCCACCGGCAAGGCCACGATCTGCAACATGGGCGCCGAGATCGGCGCGACCTGTTCGCTGTTCCCCTACGACCAGCGCACCGCGGGCTACCTGCGCGCCACCGGTCGCGGTGAGCTCGCCAAGCTGGCCGACGCGCACGCCGAGCACCTGCGGATCGACCCCGAGGTGATCGAGAACCCCGAGCTCTACTTCGACCGCGTGATCGACATCAACCTCAGCGAGCTCGAGCCTCACCTCGTCGGGCCGCACACCCCCGACCTCGACCGCCCGATCTCCGACGTCGGCAAGGCCGCGCACGACGAGGGCTACCCGCTCGAGATCAGCGCCGCGCTGGTGGGTTCGTGCACCAACTCGTCGTACGAGGACATCGGCCGTGCCGCGCACATCGCGCGCCAGGCGAAGGCCGCCGGCCTCACGGTGAAGGCGCCGCTGCTCATCACCCCCGGTTCCGAGCAGGTGCGCGCGACCATCGAGCGCGACGGTCTCCTCGCCGACCTCGAGGCGATCGGCGCCACGGTGCTCGCGAACGCGTGCGGCCCGTGCATCGGTCAGTGGCAGCGCGACGACATCTCGAAGGGCACGCCCAACACAATCGTGTCGTCGTTCAACCGCAACTTCCCGGCCCGCAACGACGGCAACCCGCAGACGCTGTCGTTCATCGGCTCGCCGGAGACCGTCACCGCGATGGCGCTCACCGGGCGGCTCGACGTCGACTTCGTGCGTCACGGTGTGCCCGGTCCCGACGGTACCGAGATCGTGCTCGACCCGCCGTCCGCCGACGAGCTGCCGGGGAAGGGCTTCGATCCCGGCGAGTCCGGCTTCGTCGCCCCGGCCGCCGACGGCTCGGCCGTCGAGGTCGTCGTGAAGCCGGGTTCGGAGCGGCTCGAGCTGCTCGAGCCGTTCGCCGCGTGGGACGGCAACGACTTCACCGGCCTGCAGGTGCTGATGAAGGCGGTGGGCAAGTGCACCACCGACCACATCTCGCCCGCGGGTCCCTGGCTGCGGTACCGCGGTCACCTCACCAACATCTCGGGCAACCTGTTCAACGGGGTGAACAACGCGTTCAACCTCGACGAGCCGGGCACGGGCATCGACGTGCGCGACGGTTCCGAGAAGCCGCTGCCCGACCTGGCGAAGGCCTACAAGGAAGCCGGCATCTTCTGGGTCGCGATCGGCGACGAGAACTACGGCGAGGGCTCGTCGCGTGAGCACGCGGCGATGGAGCCGCGGTACATGAACGGCCGCGCCATCATCGTGCGCTCGTTCGCCCGCATCCACGAGGCCAACCTCAAGAAGCAGGGTGTGCTCGCGCTCACGTTCGCGAACCCCGACGACTACGAGCGCATCTGCGTCGACGACACGATCGACATCGTCGGCCTCGCCGATCTCGCGCCCGGTCGTCCGGTCACCGTGGTGCTGCACCACGCGAACGGCAAGTCGACGGAGATCCAGACCACGCACACGATGTCGGAAGAGCACATCACCTGGTTCAAGGCGGGCTCCGCGCTCAACGTGCTGCGCGGCAACTGACGCGCATCTTCCGAACCTGACACGCGTTTCGAGGGTGACCCGGGGCTGAATGCTCCGGGTCACCTTCGTTTGTGTCATTGACCGAGTTCATCAATTTGTGGGACCGTGCCCACTCGACGTGCGCGGTGCGGGCGCACGCGTGGGAGGGAACACGATGGGGCGGAAGCACTCTTCACGGTTGGCGCGCGCGTTGCTGGCTCTGTGCCTGTCGACGGCGACGCTGTTCGCGGTCGCGGTCGGCGCGGGAGCAGCCGGCGGGGCGACGTCGATCTCGGGAACGGTCACCGGCGCGGGTGGCGCGCCACTCTCGGGCGCGACCGTCTACCTGTACTCGCCCATTACCTCGGAAGCCGATGGAGCGGTGACCGACGGTTCGGGCCACTACCTCATCGACACGCTGCCCGCAGGGGACTACTTCCTGTCGGTGACCCGTGCGGGATACGTGACGCAGTACGTCGATCATCTGCAACTGCCCGCGGACACGCCACTCACGCGCGACTTCGTGCTCACCCAGTTGGGGTCGCTGCACGTCACGGTGACGTCGGTGGACAGCACCCCAGTGGCCGACGCCGCGGTCACGGCCAACGGCCCGGAGGGCTCGTACTTCGCGACACCGACGGGTGTCGGTGAGTACACCATCGCCGACATGAATCCCGGCACCTACACGGTGTCGATCGGGGCCGGGACGGTAGGCGAGGGACAGGTCCTCCCGCAGAGCGTGCTGGTCACGTCCGGCGCACCGACCGAGCTGTCGGTCCAGCTGCTCGAGGCCGGCGGCGTGCAGGGCATCATCAGGGGTCCCGACGGGCTGCCGCTGTCGTCGGGCAATCTCTCGCTCTCGACGGGGCTTCCGTTCGCCCCGTCGTACTCCGCATTCGTGTTGCCCGGAGGCTCCTACAACTTTTCGAACATCGCACCCGGCACATACACGATGAAGATCCAGCCGGGGAACGCGGCGGTTGCCCCGGCGACGCTGACCGTCGTGATCGCGCCCGGCATCTACCAACTCCGCGACATCACGCTCGACCCGGCAGCGTCCCTCTACGTGAACGTCTCGAGCGCGACACCGCAGAACCCGTTGGCGACACCCGCTTCGGTGCTCTGTCCGGCACCGGGCGATCCGCTGGTGCTCAACCCGTTCCCGACGTGCCCCGGTGGATCGGTGGGCAGCGGCGCTCGGACCTTCTACGGCCCACTCGCCGCGGGGACGTACAACGTGGTCGGTGCCTACGACGGTGGCCCTCCGAACTACCTGCCGGTCGCGACCAGCGCCGTCGAGGCCGTCACGCTCGGCCCCGGCGAGGTGGCGAAGTGCTCCCTCGTGATCGCCGGCTCCAACTCGTGCACCGTCGGCGCGCCGGTCACGCTTTCCGGCAACGTCACCGATGGTTCGAACCCGCTTGCCTCATCCGGTGGCTTCCTCGTGTGTGACGGAACGTTCACCGGCATCGGGTTCACCCCGTGCGATGGCGGCTCGGTCCTCCGATTCCAGAACTCCGACAACCTCGGCAACGTCACAGTCGCCGGTCTACCCGGCGGCACCTTCGAGGTGCGCGCTTACAAGATTGGCGCGGGCTTCAGCGTCACCTACGCCGCGCCATCGACCGTGACTGCCGTGCCCGGTGACACGATCACCTGCCAGGGTGCGGTTCCCGGCGCCACGACCTGCTCGACGGGTGCCCCGTCCGATGGCGATGGCGTCGACGAGCCGGCAGGGCTCGACGGCAACGGCGACGGCACGCCCGACGCGCAGCAGCCCGATGTCACCACCCTCACGCCGGCGGTCGGCACGGGCCCGGTGACGATCGACACCGGGGATCCCGCGCACTGCTCAAGAACGTCACTCGCGACGGGCGTGCCGAGCGGCGGCGCGCCGACCGTCGACTTCCCGGTCGGCGTGCTCGGCTTCGAGGTCACGCTCCCGAGCGGGCAGACCACCGCCGATGTCACGATCCACCTGCCGGCCGGCACCAACCCGACCGGCTACATGAAGCTGGTCGGCAACGTGTGGACGCCGTTCACCGCCATCACCATCGACACGTCACACACGGTGTCGCCGCACGACCTCGTCACGCTGCACCTGACCGATAACGACGGGTTCGACACGAACCCGGCTGTCGGTGTCATCGGCGACCCCGGTGCGCCGGTGGTCGACCACACTACCTGACCGTCGTGTGCGGCGCGTCTCAACGCGCCCACGCTGCGCCAGCCCGGCAATCAGGACGGCGTCGGTGAGCGACAGCGGTTCGGGCGTCGCCAGTCCCACGGTCACTGTCGCCGCACCGACGACTGCGGTCGGTGCCGGCGCGGTCGACGTCACGGCGTCCGACGTCGCGGGGAACACCACGACGGTAAGCTGCGCGCATAAGGTGCAGTACCGCTTCGTCGGTCTGGCTGCCACGGTGTCGGAATCGAAGACGAACGTGGTGAAGGCCGGCCGTTCGCTCGAACTCGGCTGGTGGCTCGCCGACTACGCCTACAAGCCGGTGAGCACGACTGCGTCGTTCTCGGGTGCGACGACCACTCCGGTCGCCTGCCCGGCGGGTGCCACGTCCACGCCGTTGGTGACGACCACGGCCAGCGGCTACCAGTCGCTCGGCCTCGGGCTGCACCTGTACTCGTGGAAGGCGCCGTCGTCGCTGGTGGGCCAGTGCGCCCAGGTCACCGTGAACCTCGCCGACGGCACCAGCCACTCGATCGTCGCCAAGGTCAAGTAAGCCACCTGGCTCCCGAACTTGCGTCGTTCCGGACCCCTGGAGGGGCTTCGGCGACGCAAGTTCGGGGGTGGGTGATTTGTCACGGCGGCACTGGGAAAATCGGCGGCGGCGTCGTAGCATGGTGGGCATGAGCGATCTGCTGACGATCACCGACGAAGCCCTCGAGAAGGTGCTGGAGGTCCGCTCCTCGGAGCCCGACGGCGAAGCCCTCGCGCTCTGGGTGGAGATCAACGGGCAGCAGGCCGGCGCCTACACGTACCTCATGGAGTTCCGGCCCAAGGCCGAGCTCCCCGGCGACGTCGTCCTCGACGACAGCGCCGGCCTCACCGTCGCCATCCCCGCCGAGTGCGCCGACAACCTGCGCGGTGCCGTGCTCGGCTTCAACGGCGGCATGGTGATGCAGAACCCGAACAAGCCCGAGCCGCCGCCGTCGCCCTTCGCCGACGCCGACCTCTCCGGCGAGCTCGCGCAGCGCGTCATCGCCGTCATCGACGAGCAGGTCAACCCGCAGATCGCCGCGCACGGCGGGGCCGCGGCGCTCGCCGGTGATCGAGGGTTCGATCGCCCACGTCGAGCTGTCGGGCGGTTGCCAGGGCTGCGGTTCGGCCAAGGCCACCCTGAAGCAGGGCATCGAGGTGATCATCCTCGACCTCGTGCCGGAGATCACCGAGGTCGTCGACGTGACCGACCACCTCGCGGCACCAACCCCTACCACGACCCTACCCGGCCCGCAGGCCTCGCAACGCGGCGACCACTTCGGGGAACGCGGCGAGGAATACGTCCACGTCGTCGTCGGTCGAGCTCCAGCCCACGCTCGCGCAGCGACCGGTCGGCCTCCACGCCCATCGCCGCGAGCACGGGCGACGGTTCGAGGCCGACTCGCTCGAGCACGACGAACCGCTGTGCACGGCCACGCCGCGCCGGTCGAGGCCGAGCAGGATCGGCTCCGCCTCCACGCCCTCCACCCCGAGGCACACGAGGTGGGGGAGTGCGTCGACGGGATCGCCGAGGCGCGCGACGCCGTCGACCGCACACGCACCCGCGGCGAGGCGCTCCGCGGAGTGCCTCGCTCGCGCTGCCTCGGCGCTGACGTCGACCTGGCGGCCGCCGCGCCGAAGCCGACGATCGCGGGGACGTTCTCGATGCCTCCTCGTCGCGCTTCCGCTCCTGTGCGCCGCCCACGACGAACGGCGGGAACCGCAGCTCGGCGACGCACGAGCAGTGCCGCCGCGCCTGGGCCGCTCGAACCAGGCCGCAGAAGACCGACACGAGATCGAGCGCCCAGCGCGCCGAAGTCGACGGGCAGGAAAGCCGGCCGCCGTTAATGCGCCGACGTGCACGGTGATGCCACGCTCGCGCCGGCGACCACGTCGGCGACCGGCTGCACGGTGCCGACCTCGTGGTTGGCGAGCTGCACGGTGACGAGCGCGGTGCTGTCGCGCACGCGCCGAGCACCTGGCCGCGCCGTAGTGACCGAGGCTGTCGACGCCCACCTCGGTGACCTCGCTCGCTGTTGCCGACTCCAGCACCGCGGAGTGCTCGACCGCGGTGGTGACGACGTGTCCGGCACCATCGCTGGCGCGGCGACCGAGCGCGCCGAACACCGCAGTGTTCACCGACTCCGTGCCCGACGAGGTGAACACGACCTCGCGCGGGCGGGCGCCGAACAACGCGGCGACGTGCTCGCGTGCCTCCTCGATGGCCGCCCGGGTGATGTGCCCCTCCTGGTGGACGCGGCCCGGGTCGGCGTGGTGGTCGCGCAGGAAGGGGAGCATCGCGTCGAGCGCGACCGGTCGGAGGGCGATGACGACGACGCGTGGTCGAGATAGGCGCACGAAGGTTCCCGCAGACGGGGGATTCAGACGCGGGCGACGCAGTGGTCGCCGCCGTCGGGCCGGCTCGTCTCGAACTGCACCGGCGTCTCGCCGTGCAGCCCGGCGAGCATGCCGCGGATCATGCCGCGGTCGAGCGCGCACACGACGTGCGGGTACTGGGTGGCGGTGTTCTTCTGAACGGGCAGCACTCCGACACGATCGCGAGGGCGGTCGCCGCTCGACTCCGCGCGCCGCGAAGCCGTGCGCGGTGAGCGCGCCGGCGACCGCGCCAGCGCGGCCTTCACCGAACGGTGGCTCTCGGTGGGGTCGATGCGTGCAGCGAGCTGCTCGCCGTACTCGAAGCCGACGTCGTCGGCGAGGCGTTCCGCCTCGGACGGTCCCAGGGCATCGAGCGCACGCGCCAGCAGCCCGGCGAGCAGGTCGTCGTGCTTCAGCGGCAACGCGAGCGTGGCGTCGAGCGGCCCCGCCCGGTAGTGCTTCGACGGGCGCTGCGGGTGCGCGCCGCCGTCGGCCGCCGGCCGGGCGATCTCGACGACGAGGTACCCGCCGCTCGTGAGCTCTCGAGGTGGTGGCGGGCGACGTTGGGGTGCAGGTCGAAGCGCTCGGCCACGGCCGAGGCGGTGACCCCGCCGTCGCCGGCGTCGCGGGCGAAGAGGTAGATCTCCCGCCGGGTGGGGTCGCCGAACGCGTTGGTGACCGCACTGACGACGGAGTTGAATTCGTCCGGGGTCAGCTGCGGTTCGGCCACGGGCATATTCTACCTACGCCGATAGTGGAAATCCCGGGAGACCCCCTCATGCCCAGTCCAGGCCCCCTCGACCACGCCGTCCACCAGGCCGTGAGCGCCGTGGAAGAGCCCGAATTGCGCCGCCCGCTGGGCGAGCTGGGCATGGTGCAGGGGGTCGCCGTCGACGGCCGCACCGCCGTGGTGGTCCTCGCCGCCCCGCTCCCGGGCGACTCCTCCCGGGCCGAGATCAGCCGCCGGGTCGTCGAGGCGGCCGGCGCGGTCGAGGCGATCGACCGGGTCGACGTCGAGATCCGGGACATGGACGAGGACGAGGTCGTAGGTCGCGGCCCGTGCCCTCAGCGCGGGCGAGGCACCGCCGAACCCTTGGCCGTCGTCGACGCCAGCGCCCACGCCGGCCACCACGGTGGGCACGGCGGGTACGACCACGGTCCGGCCGCGCTGCACCCCTTCACCGACTCGAACGCCTGCGCCATCGCGTCGTCGGGCAAGGGCGGCGTGGGCAAGTCGTCGTCACCACCAACCTCGGGTGGTCGCGCTTCGCGAACCGGGTCGTCGAAGGCGGCTCGCGGTCGACGCCGACGTGTGGGGCTTTCGATGCCGAGCATGCTCGGCATCAGCGCGCCTCCCGGCCTCATCGACGACGTGATCGTCCCGCCGGAGGCGCACGGCGTGCGGCTCATCTCGATGGGGTTCTTCGCCCGCGAGGACCAGGCCGTCATCTGGCGTGCCCGATGTTGCACAAGGCCCTCGAGCAGTTCCTCACCGACGTCTACTGGGGCGACACCGACTACCTCGTGGTCGACATGCCGCCCGGCACCGGTGACGTGTCGCTCTCCATCGCGCAGTTCCTGCCCCGCGCCGAGGTGGTGGTGGTCACCACGCCGCAGCTCGCGCAGCGGTCGCGCAGCGCCGCTGCCATGGCCGAGGCTTCAGACCTCAACGATCGGCGGATCGAGAACATGTCGTGGTTCACCGGCGACGACGGCAAGCGCTACGAGCTCTTCGGCGCACACGGCAGTGCAGCTCGCCGACGAACTCCAGGTGCCGCTGCTCGGCCAGATCCCGCTCGTCCCCGAGTTGCGGGAGGGCGGCGACATCGGCCGGCCGATCACGGCCACGGAGCCCGACGGAGAGGTCGCCGTGGGTGGTAATCGCGTCCATCGCGGAGCAGCTCGACACCGACCTCAAGCCGACGCGGATCTACAACCCTGCGCCGAAGATCACCTGACGAGGCTCGGTCGACCGAGTCGGCTCAGGCGATCGCCATGCCGCGCAGCGCGGCGATCGCCTCCAGTTCGAGACCGTTGGCGAGCATACCTCGATCGTGCCGTACTCCGCGCCACCACGCGAGCGTCTCGCGCATGGTCTCGGCCTCGGCCGTCATGAAGCGGTCGTGTGGCGGGCGCCCTGCGTCGCGCCTGCCACGGCGCGCGCCATGAGCTCGTCGACCACGGCCGCGGTGCGCGTAGTCGTCGACGATCTCGTCGTCGCCCACGCCGAGCAGCCCGAGTGCGTGACCGCGGCGGTGAGCCCGGCGTGGTCCTTGCCCGCGGCGCAGTGGAAGACGAGCGGGTGGTTGGCGGGGTCGCAGATGATGCGCAGCGCCTGCGCGAACTGCGGCCCCGAGTTGGCGAGGAGGTGCTGGTAGAGGCCGATGAGGGTGAGGGTCTCCCAGTCGATCTCGCTGCGCCTGCGCGTTTTCCTCGCGCCGCCGGGTCGATCAGCGGGATGGTGCACGGTGACCCCGGCGTCGGCCATCGGCTGGTTCGGGAACGCCTCCACCTCGGTCTCGCCGCGCAGGTCGACGACGGTGCGCACACCCCGCTCCTCCACGAGGTGGGCGACGTGCTCGTCGCCCGCGGGGCGCCGAGTCGCTGCGGAAGATGCGCCCTCGACGATCAGCCGCTGGAACGGCGCGCCCGCCCAGGTCGCGGAAGTTCACGTAGCCGGCGAGCTCGGGCGGCCATTCATCACTTGGTCTGCCATCGACGGGGAGACTATCCGCACCTGAACTACCCTCCGCGGATGCGCATCCTCGTCATCGGCGGTACCGGTCCCACCGGCATCCCCTGTCAACGGTCTCGTCGCTCGCGGCCACGACGTCGCCATCCTCCACCGAGGCACGCACGAGCGGCCCGAGACCCCGAGGCCGTCGAGCACGTTCATTGCGACCCCTACGACGAGGCCTCGCTCCGTGAGGGCATCGGGTCCCGCACGTGGGACGTCGCCTACGTGATGTACGGGCGCCTTCGCGCCGTCGCCCGTGTCCTGCAGGGGCGGGTCGGCCGGGTGATCTCCGTGGGCGGCGTGCCCGCCTACCGCGGGTGGATGAACCCGTGGCTGTTCGAGCCGCCGGGCCTGCCCGTGCCCGTCGCCGAGGACGCATTTCCACCGTCGACCTCGCCGAGCACGACGAGAAGGGTTTCCGGGTCGCGCGCACCGAGGAGGCGGTCTTCGAGACCCACCCCGACGCCACCCACTTCCGCTACCCGCATGTACGGCCACACCAGGTGGTGCCGCGAGTGGATCGTGGTGCGGCGGGTGCTCGACGGCTCAGCAGCCGGATCGTCGTCGCCGACGACGGCCTCACCCTCCACCACCACGGCTACACCGAGAACATCGCCCACGCGCCTTCCTGCTCAAGCTCGGTCCTCACCCGACGCCGCGGCCGGGAAGATCTTCAACGTGGCCGACGAGGAGGTCCTCACCGTGCGCCAGGTGGTGGAGATCTGCGCCGCTGCCCTCGACCACACCTTCGAGATCGTCTCGATGCCGTACGACCTCGCGATCCCCGCCCGTCCGCCGCTGCCAGCCGCTGCCCACCCACCGGGTGCTCGATCTCACGCAGCTCAAGCACGACCTCGGCTACCGCGACCTCGTGCCCGCCCGCGAGGCGCTGGCCCACACCGCTCGCTGGCTCGCGGCGAACCCGGTCCGGGGTCGGCATGGAGGAGAAGGTCCTCACCGACCCGTTCGACTACGAGGCCGAGGACCGCCTCGTCGACGCCTGGCCGCCGCCCGGGCCTCGCTGCCGGCCGTTCTAATTCGCGCAGACGCCCGGCTACGGCCTCGCCTACTGGGGGCCGGGAGGTCGCCCCCGCACCCAGCCCACCCCGAGTCCTGAGCGGCAGACGGCCAACTTCTGCCAACTAGTCTCACGCCCATGGAACTCCGCATCGGTGTCGTGCAATCGCCCCGTGAGATCGAGCTCGAGCTCGACTCCTCCGTCGACGAAGTGGTCAAGCTGATCGACGACGGGTTCGCGAGCGGCAAGGCGCTCGTGTGGGTCACCGACTCCAAGGGCCGCAAGGTCGGCGTGAACATCGAGAAGATCGCCTACGTCGAGGTCGACGACGGCGCCCTGAGCCGCACGGTCGGCTTCGGCCGCTAGGCACCGGCCGCCCGATCCCATGGGCCCCGCGCCCTCCCTGCTCGACCGCCGCCTGCTCTTCTTCACGGGGAAGGGCGGGGTCGGCAAGAGTATCCGTCACCGCGACCGCCGTGCTCGCGGCGGAGCAGGGGCAAGCGGGCTTTCGTCGAGGTCGACGCCAAGAACAACCTCACCGCGCTGTTCGAGCACGAGCCCGTCGGGTTCGAGCCGAAGCAGGTGTACCCCGGCGTGTTCGTCATGCAGATGGACACCGAGGCGTCGCTGCGCGAGTACCTGAAGGTCCAGGCCCGGGTGCCGGTGTTCGGCCGGCTCGGGCCGCTCGCCCGCGCGTTCGACTTCGTCGCCACCGCCGCGCCGGGTGTGCGCGAGATCCTCACCGTCGGCAAGATCTGCTGGGACCTGCGCGAGTCGTTGCAGGGCCGCGCCGACTGGGACCTGATCGTCGTCGACGCGGCCGCCACCGGGCACGTGATCAGCCAGCTCGACTCGCCCCGCGCGATCCAGGACCTCGTGCAGGTCGGGCCGATCCGCAACCAGACCGACTGGATGGTCGAGCTCCTGCGCGACCCGGCGCTCACCGCGCTCAATGTCGTGACCTCGCCCGAGGAGATGCCGGTCAACGAGACGATCGAGCTCGTCGCCGCGGCGCGCGCCCAGCTCGACGTGCTCTCGGTGTGGTCGTCGTCAACCGGGTGTTGCCTGAGCGTTCACTCGTGTGTGGCGACGAAGAGGTGTTCGAGGCCTTGCACGAGCCGGTTGCGCCTGCCGCGCTGCACGCGGGGATGTCCGACGTCGCGGCGCGGCGTCGACGAGGTGCTCGACGCGGCGCTTGCCGTGGCGATGCGCCGCAGCCGGGCCCTGCATCTCGCGCACCTCCGCGAGCAGGTCGACCTGCCGTTGCTGCTCCTCCCGTACCTCTTCGTGCGCGAGATCACGGCCGCGTGTCACCCGCATGGTCGCCGACGCGCTCGGCCAGGAGCTGCTCTGATGGCGCCGACCGCCGGCAACGGGCTCGAGACCCTGCTCGCCACGCGTGAAGTGGTGGTGTTCTGCGGCTCGGGCGGCGTGGGCAAGACCTCCACCGCGGCCGCGGCCGCACTCGCCGCCGCAGTGCACCTCGGCGGCAAGGTGCTGGTGCTCACCATCGACCCCGCCCGCCGCCTCGCCGACGCGATGGGCCTCGAGTCGTTCGGCAACGTCGCCCGCCAGGTGCCGCTCGACGTGTTCCGCGATGCCGGCATCGAGCCCCGCGGCGAGCTGTGGGCCGCGATGCTCGACACCAAGCGGTCGTGGGACGAGCTCGTGCTGCGGCACGCGCCCGACGAGGCCACCGCCTACCGCATCCTCGACAACCGCATGTACACGAACGTCACCGGGCGCTTCGTGCAGAGCCACGACTACATCGCGATGGAACGGCTCTTCGACGTGCACGCGAGCGGCGAGTACGACCTCATCATCATCGACACGCCGCCCACCCGGAACGCGATCGACTTCCTCGAGGCGCCGGCGCGCATGGCCGACTTCTTCGGCGGCCGGCTGCTGCGCTGGCTCACGATGCCCTACCGCGCGGGCAACGGGCGCGGCGGGCGCATGTTCAACGCGGCGAGCAAGCCCTTCTACCAGATGGCCGATCGCATCCTGGGCAGCCAGTTCTTGCAGGACATCTCCGAGTTCTTCCTGAACTTCCAGTCGATGTACGACGGCTTCGTCGAACGGGCGCGCGCGGTCGAGGCACTGCTGCACGACCGGCGCACGTCGTTCGCGGTCGTCACCACGCTCGAGGGCGCGCCGTTGCGCGAGGCGGAGCAGTTCTGCGACGAGTTGGTGAAGCGCCAGTTCCACCTCGGTGCGCTCGTGCTCAACAAGACGCTGCCCGACTACCTGCTCGCCCCCGAGGCCGAAGCGGCCGCCGGCGTGTTGCAGCGCGCGGCCGACACGCTCGGCGCGGCGCTCGCGGGCACCGGGATCGAGACCCTCGCCGATGCCGGCGCCGACGCCATCGTGCTGCGCACCCTCGCCGACTCGTTCCGCAACTACTCGGTGGTCGCGCGTCGCGAGGCCGAGCTGCGCGCCGAGCTCGGCCGGCTGTCGGGTCCGGGGCGCGCCGGGCCCGAGGTGGTGGTGCGGGTGCCGAGCCTCGACACCGACATCGCGGATCTCGAGGGCCTGATGCGCATCGGTGAGGTGCTCTTCACCGGTACGATCCGGGCGTGACCACGTTCTTCGAGCAGGCCCGCACGAAGACGGCGCTCTGGGGTGAGCCCCTGCGCCACGTCCAGCGTCTCGTGTCCACGTGGCAGATGCTGGCCGACCTCTCCTTCTCCGACCTGCTGCTCCTCGCGCCGGTCGCGGGGGAGGACGAGCACCGCAGCGTGGTGCTCGGGCAGGTGCGGCCCACCACCGGCCAGACCGTCTACCCCTCCGACCTCGTGGGTACCGTCGTCGACAACCACGCGCGCCCGCTCGTCGCGCAGGCGTTCGCGACGGGCCAGATCGTCGAGGCCGACGAGGCGCTCATCGGCACCGGCGAGATCGCGCACGTGCAGTGCATCCCGGTGCGCCACGCCGGCGGGGTCGCGGCGGTGGTGTCGCGCGAGACCGTGGCCACGATGGGCCGCCAGATTGGCGACCTCGAACAGAACTACCTGGAAGCCTTCGACCGCTTCGCACGGATGATCGCCGAAGGCAGCTTCCCGTTCCGACACGACGACGAGGACTTCGAGGACGCGCCCCGCGTCGGCGACGGCGTGATCATCCTCGACGCCGACCTGCGCGTGCTCTTCGCCAGCCCCAACACGGTGAGCGCGATGCACCGTTTCGGCATCCACTCCTACACGTCGGGGCTAAGGCTCGCGGAGATGGGCTTCGACCAGGAGGCCGTCGACGTCGCGATCCGTGCGCGGCTCCCGGTCACCGAAGAGGTGGAGCGGGGCGACACGTCGCTGCTGGTGCAGGCGATCCCGCAGCTGGAGGCCGACCGGGTGGTGGGCGTGCTGGTGCTGCTGCGCGATGTCACCGACCTGCGGCGTCGGGACCGTCTGCTGCTCTCCAAGGACGCCACCATCCGGGAGATCCACCACCGGGTGAAGAACAACCTGCAGACGATCGCCGCGCTGCTGCGGCTCCAGGGGCGGCGGTTGAAGTCGCCCGAGGCGCAGGAGGCGATCGAGGAGTCGGAGCGCCGGATCCGCTCGATCGCGATCGTGCACGAGACGCTGTCGCGCGAGCCGGGCGACGAGGTGCGCTTCGACGACATCGTGCAGCCGCTCGTGCGGGTGGTGGCCGAGACCGTCACCGGGCCCGACCGCGACCTGCGGCTGTCGGTCGAGGGCAACGCGGGCATGCTCCCCGGCGATCTCGGGACACCGCTCGCCGTGGTGCTCAACGAGCTCATGCAGAACGCGGTCGACCACGCCTTCTCCGGCCTGGAGGCCGGCGGGACCGGTCACATCACGGTGCAGCTCGCTCGCAGCGACTCCACGTTGGTGGTCGACGTCGTCGACGACGGTGTGGGCCTGGCGCCGGGCTTCTCTGTGGAGCAGTCGGGTGGGCTCGGCCTGTCGATAGTGCACACCCTCGTGACGAGCGAGCTCGGTGGCACGATCGAACTGCGTTCCGACCGCGGCACGCGCGTGCACCTCACGGTGCCGGTGCGTCGCCTCGGTACGACGACCCTCTGACCTTCCCGCGTTCGGGGCTAGAGCGACATGTGCTGGCCGGAGAGCCAGCTCTTGCGCAGACGGCGACGCTCGTCCTCCGTCGTGCCACCCCAGATGCCCGCCTCCTGATTGGTGGCCAGCGCGAACTCGAGGCACTGGTCGCCGACGGGGCAGGCCGCGCAGATGCGGCGGGCGGTCTCGATCTGCTCGACGGCGGGGCCGCTCGAACCGATCGGGAAGAAGATGTCCGGGTCGGAGTCCCGGCATGCAGAGCGTCCGCGCCAGGCGGTGACGTCCCAGTCGTGCGTGCGAACCCAGGTCAGTGCCACTCGAAGACCCTTTCCATTCCCCCCGGATGCGCGTCCCCGGGGTGGGAGCCCTCGGAGCGCGGAGAACGAGACTATGGCCGGGTCATCGTGGGAGCAAGGGCCTGACCTGGAATTTCTCTGCCATCGCCTGCCTGTGGGAACCACCTAGCATCCAGGGGCGTGACGCTCGTTCTCGCCCACAGGGGAAGCCGCCTCCGCGAACCCGAGAACACCGTTTCCGCGTTTGCCCGGGCCATGTCCGAGGGCGCCGACGGAGTGGAGCTCGACGTCCACCGCACCGCCGACGGCGAGTTGGTGGTGTGCCACGACGCCGCCTCCCCGGCCGGCGTGGTCTCCGACATGACGCTCGCCGAGGTCCAGCGGGCCTTCCCGCTGGTGCCGACGCTCGCCGCTGCGCTCGACGCCTGCGCCGGCGGGCTGGTCAACGTCGAGATCAAGAACCTCCCGGGCGACGCATTTCGATGTCACCGACCGGGCCGCCGAACTGGTCGTCGAATTGTTGGTCTCCAGGAAGGCGAGCGGCAGCGAGCCAAGTAGTGGTCTCGTCGTTCAACCTGGCGACCATCGACCGGGTCCGGGTCCTCGACGACTCCATCGAGACGGCCTTCCTGTCGGACGGCAACTTCGACCCGCTGGAGGCCCTGGTGGTCGCCGAGCAGCACGGCCACGCCGGGCTGCATCCCTGGGTGGGTGGCCTCGCGGGCGGGATCGCCGGCGCCCTCGCCATGCGAGCCCGTGACCGCAACATGGCGCTGCGCCCCTGGACGGTGAACGACCCCGCCGAGATCGCCCGCCTCGGCGCCCTCGGCTACGACGCCGTCATCTCCGACGACCCCCTCGTCGCCATCGCGGCCTCTCCACTGACGGAACTTGCGTCCAGATCCCGTCCTGACCCCTGCCGGCGACGCAAGTTCGGGGTCAGGGGATGACGAGGGAGAGGCAGTCGGGCTCGTGGCGGATGTCGAGGTGCTCGACCTCGCCGAGGTAGTCGCCGTCGACCTGCCACGGGAAGGGCTTGGCCGCCGAGATCGTGACCTCGGTGACGTCGCCCACCTGGGTGACATCGGGTGAGTTCGCGAGGTGGTGGCCGCTCGCCATCGCCGAGCTGAGGGCGCGGGTGATCACCGAGAGGTTGATGGAGCGCATCACGGTGACCGCCAGCGCGCCGTCGAGGTCGGCGTGGGGTGAGATGGTGAGGCGCCGATGCCCGACGTAGGTGTACGGGTCGGCGTTCGACACCACCGCGTAGGGGCCCTCGGCCATGAGCCTCGGCGGCGTTGCCGGTGCTCGTCATCCGCAGGCGGATCGTGCTCTTGCGGTCGAAGTCGCGCAGCCAGGTTCGGCAGCCGGCCAGCGCGAACGCGGGGTGGGCGAAGTGGCGCTTGAGATACGACTGCTGCTCCATCCGGCGGATCACCGCCGCGCCGAAGCCGACGCCGAGATGGAACACGAACCGCCGCCACCTTGCCGGGGGCCCGGGCGAGGCCGAGGCCCACTGCCGCACCTGGCCCTTCCGAGGGCGGCGAGCAACTGCCAGCCGGCCTCGACCGGGTCGTACTCGACGCCGATCGCGGCGAACACGTTGGTCGAGCCGCCGGGCAGCACGGCGAGCGCGGTCTGGGTGCCGGCGAGGCCGTCGGCGGTCTCGTTGAGGGTGCCGTCGCCACCGAGGACGAAGACGGCCTCGGCGCCCCCGTCACCGCCGCCCGCGCCAACTCGGTCGCGGGTCGCGGTGCATCGTCCGAGCACCGTGAGGTCGTGATCGGTCGACAGCAGACGCTCGAGCGACACGCGACCGCGTGGTGACCGACGACGCCGCCGGGTTCACGAGCAGGGCGATGCGCACGGCGCAGGACCCTAGCCGGACACCCCTTTCCGGGCCGCCGTAGCATCCGCTGGGTGACACCCCTCGACGAGCTGACCGCCGAGATCACGGCCTGCCGGGCCTGCCCGCGCCTCGTCGAGTGGCGGGAGCAGGTGGCGGTGGAGAAGCGGGCCGCCTTCCGCGACGAGGAGTACTGGGGTCGGCCCGCCCCCGGCTTCGGCGATCCGCAGGCCCGCATCCTCGTGGCCGGCCTCGCCCCGGCCGCCCACGGGGCGAACCGCACCGGCCGCGTGTTCACCGGCGACCGCTCGGGCGACTGGCTCTTCGCCGCCATGCACCGGGCCGGCCTCGCCAACCAACCCACCTCCGTCGCGATCGACGACGGCCTCGAGCTCTCGGATGCCTACGTGGTTGCCGCGGTCCGCTGCGCGCCGCCCGCCAACAAGCCCACCGTCGACGAGCGCGACCGGTGCCTGCCGTACCTGGCGCGGGAGCTCGACCTCCTCACCCAGGTGCGGGTCATCGTGGTGCTCGGCAACTTCGCCTACGACGCGATCGGGCGAGTGCTGGCCGACCTCGGCTCGCCGCTCCCCCGGCCGAAGCCCCGGTTCGGGCACGGCGTGGAGGTGCCCACGGAGCGGTTCACGGTGGTGGGCTGCTTCCACCCGAGCCAGCAGAACACGTTCACGGGCCGACTCACCGAGCCCATGCTCGACGACGTATTCCAGCGGGCCCGCGCCCTGGCCGACGAACTACCCTCGGGCCGATGAGCCGCTTGTTGGAGGGTGTCTACGTCGCCCTCGTCACCCCGTTCGCCGCCGACGGCAGCGTCGCCCTCGACGCGGTGGAGCGCCTCGCCCACGAGTCGTTCGACGCCGGGGTCTCGGGCATCGTCGCCCTCGGCAGCACCGGTGAGGCCGCCGCCCTCGACGCCGAGGAGCAGCGCGCCGTCATCGACGCCTGCGCCAAGGTCTGCGCCGAGCGCGACGGCCAGCTCATCGTGGGCGCCGGCACCAACAACACGCAGAAGACGATCGCCACCGTCGAGTCGCTCGCCGGCACGCCGGCGCTCACCGCCGCGCTCGTGGTGGTGCCGTATTACGTGCGGCCCTCGGAAGCCGGCATCGTCGCCCACATGCGCGCGGTGGCCGACGCCAGCCCCGTGCCGCTCGTCATCTACAACATCCCGATCCGCGCCGGTCGCAACCTCGGCCCGGCCGGTCTGCTCGAGCTCGCGCAGCACCCCAACATCACGGGGATGAAGCAGGCCACCGGTGCGCTCGATGCCGAGACGCTCGAGATCCTCGCCGCCGCCCCCGCCGACTTCTCGGTGCTCGGCGGCGACGACCCCTTCTTCTTCCCCACGGTGCTCATGGGTGGCGCCGGCTGCATCTCCGCGGCCGCGCACCTCTGCACCGACCGCTTCGTCGCGATGATCGAGTGCGGCCTCGCGGGCAAGGTCGACGACGGCCGCGCCCACGCCGAGGCGCTGCTCGACGTCGCGCAGAATGGCTTCGCGGAGCCCAACCCGTCGGTGTTCAAGGGTGTGCTCCACGCCCAGGGTCGCATCCCCACGCCGGATGTGCGGCTGCCGCTCGTGAACGCCTCCGACGCGTCGGTGCAGGCCGCGCTCGCCGCGGTCGCCCGGGCGTCGTAGTGGGTACACAAGCTCGATGACCTCGCTGTCGGAGCGCGCGCAGGAGCACGCCTACCAACGCCGGTGGCTGATCCTCGGCGTCCTCTGCTTCAGCCTGCTGGTGATCGTGCTCGACAACACGATCCTCAACGTCGCCATCCCCACGATCGTGCGCGACCTCGACGCCACGAACAGCCAGCTGCAGTGGATGGTCGACGGCTACACGCTCGTGTTCGCGGGTCTGCTGCTCACCGCGGGTTCGCTCGGTGACCGCTTCGGCCGGCGCGGCGCACTCCAGTTCGGCCTGGTCGTCTTCGGCCTCGGCTCGCTCGCGTCGGCGTTCGCGAGCACGGCCGACCAGCTCATCGCCACGCGTGCGTTCATGGGCATCGGCGGCGCGTTCATCATGCCGGCGACGTTGTCGATCATCACCAACCTCTTCCCCGTGCAGGAACGGGGCAAGGCGATCGGTGTGTGGGCCGGCACCGCGGGTCTCGCCGGTGTGCTCGGCCCGCTCACCGGTGGGTTCCTCGTCGAGCACTTCTACTGGGGCTCGATCTTCCTCGTGAACATCCCGATCGTGATCATCGGCCTGCTCGCGGGCGTGTTCCTGATCCCCACCTCGAAGGACCCGAGCGCGCCGCGGCTCGATCCCGTCGGCGCCGTGCTGTCGATCGTCGGTCTCACCGCGCTGCTCTACGGCATCATCGAGGCGCCGCAGGAAGGCTGGGGGAGCCCCACCACCATCGTGACGATCGGCGCGGGGCTCGCGATCCTCGTGGGCTTTCTGCTCTGGGAGGCGAAGAGCAGCCACCCGATGCTCGACGTGCGGTTCTTCAAGAACCCGCGGTTCAGCGCGGCGAGCACCGGCATCATGATGGTGTTCTTCGCGATGTTCGGTTCCACGTTCCTCATCACGCAGTACTTCCAGTTCGTGCTCGGGTACTCGGCGTGGGAGACGGGCCTGCGCTTCCTGCCCATCGCGCTGTGCATGATGACGTTCGCGCCGCTCAGCGCGCGGTTCGTGTCGAAGCTCGGCACCAAGCTGGTGGTCGGTACCGGCCTGCTGCTCGTCACCGTCGGCCTCGGCTCCATGGTGAGCCTCACCGCGACGTCCGCCTACTGGCCCGACGTCGTGATCCGCATGTGTCTGATGGCCACCGGTATGGCGCTCACCATGGCGCCCGCCACCGAGTCGATCATGAGCTCGCTGCCGCTCGGCAAGGCGGGCGTCGGCTCAGCGGTCAACGACACCACCCGCCAGGTCGGCGGCGCAATGGGTGTCGCGGTGATCGGCTCCGTGCTGTCGTCGGTGTACTCCACCAAGATCGCCGACTTCCTCCTCGGCAAGCCCGTGCCCACCGGCGTGAAGACGCAGATGGAGGAGTCACTCGGCTTCGCCATCGCCGCGGGGGCGAAGATCCCCGGTCTCGCCGAGACGGCGAAGAACGCATTCGTCGACGGCATGCACGCGGGTGTGCTCGTGGCCGCCGCCGTCGCGCTGCTCGGCGCGGTGATCGCCTTCGCGTTCCTCCCCGCGCGTGCGAGCTACGGGGCGGAGGAGCATGCGGTCGACGCGGGTGCGGCCGACCCGTCGCTCAACGGGAGCGGAGCAACTCCGCCACTTGGAACGCCAGATCCAGCGACTGCCGAGCGTTGAGGCGCGGGTCGCAGCTGGTCTCGTAGCGGGTCTCGAGGTCGTCGCCGAGCACGGCGACGCTGCCGCCGAGGCACTCGGTGACGTTCTCGCCGGTGGTGCTCCACGTGCACGCCGCCGGGCCACACGTCGGCGACGTCGCAGGCGGCGAAGAACCCGTGGATCTCGCGCATCACCTCGTCGAAGTCGCGTCTTGTAGCCGCTCGCGGCTGGTACGTGTTGCCGTGCATCGGGTCGCACATCCAGATCACCGGGTGCCCGGATGCCTCGACGGCACGCAACAGCGGCGGCAGGGCGTCGCCGATCTTGTCGGCACCCATGCGGCTCACCAGCGTGAGCCGGCCGGGGCGCTTCGACGGTCGAGCTTGTCGCAGAGTGCGACGACCTCTTCGGGTGAGGCGGTCGGGCCGATCTTCACGCCGATCGGGTTCTGCACGCCGGCGAGGAACTCCACGTGCGCGCCGTCGAGCTGACGGGTGCGCTCACCGATCCACACGAGGTGGGCCGAGCAGTCGTACCACTCGTCGGTGAGGCTGTCGCGCGGGTGAGCGCCTCCTCGTACCCGAGGATGAGCGCCTCGTGCGAGGTGTAGAAGTCGACCTCGTGGAGCTTGTGCTCGGCCTTGAGGTCGATGCCGCACGCCGCCATGAACCGGAGGGCGCGGTCGATCTCGGCGGCGAGGCGGTCGTAGGCCATGCCCTCGGGGCTGGCGTCGACGTACTCGAGGTTCCACGCGGCATCGCGCGACAGGTCGGCGAAGCCGCCCTTGGCGAACGCCCGCACGAGGTTCAACGTGGACGCGGCCTGGTGGTACGCGCGCATCAGGCGCTGCGGGTCGGGCGCGCGCGCCGCGGCCTCGAAGGCGAAGTCGTTCACCATGTCGCCCCGGAAGGACGGCAGCTCCAGGCCGTCGCGCTTCTCGGTGGGCGCCGAGCGCGGCTTGGCGAACTGGCCGGCGATTCGGCCGATCTTCACCGTGGGGACGCCGCTGCCGTAGGTGAGCACCACGGCCATCTGCAGGATGACCTTGAGCTTGTCGCGGATCGCGTTCGCGGAGAACGCCTCGAACGACTCGGCGCAGTCGCCGGCCTGCAGCACGAAGCCCTTGCGCTCGTGGACCAGCGCGAGCGAGTCGGTGAGGTTGCGGGCCTCACCCGCGAACACGAGCGGCGGCACCGCGCGCAGCTCGTCGAGGACGGCCTCGAGCTCCTTCTCGTCCTCCCAGTCGGGCTGCTGCGCCGCGTCGTGGTCGCGCCACGAGTCGGGACTCCAGGTTGCGTTGCTCACGATCTCACTCACTGACTCTCTAGAGGTAGCCGCTCGGGCCGGACGGCGGGCCGCCCATCATCCCGGGGTCGAGGGCGCGGCGCCGGCGCATCTCGTCGAGCTGGCCCTGCGCCATTGCCTGCTGGGTGAACAGCGTGGCCTGGATGCCGTGGAACAGACCTTCGAGCCAGCCCACGAGCTGGGCCTGCGCGAGGCGCAGCTCCGACTCGGACGGCGCGTCGTCGGTGAACGGCAGCACGACCTCGCTCAGCTCCTGGCACAGGTCGGGGGAGAGGACACCCTCGAGCTCCTCGAGCGACTTCTCGTGGATCTCGCGCAGGCGTCGCCGCCCGGCGTCGTCGAGCGGCGCGCGGCGCACCTCCTCGAGCATCCCCCGCACCATCGACGCGATGCGGATGAGCTTCGTGGGGCTCGTGATCTGCTCGTGGGCCTCTTCTTCGGCGCCGTCGTCGCCGGTGCCGGCCACCGCCGGCGTGGCACCGCCGGGCTCGTCGGCGTGCACGAGCTCGGCCTGCACGCGCTCGCGCTCGGTCGACGGGGATTGGTCGTCCTGCATGGGCGCGAGGATAGGGGCTGCGGTGAGAGGCCTGCCCACCGGATAGTGGTCACACTGGGGCCCCGGGCACCGGTGCGAGACCGGACAAAGGGTCGCTCCACGTGCAAGGATCGGCGCGCCAGCAAGGACAGCGGTCGACGGAGGAGCGCGGGCAGCAGATGAGCGAACTGCCGGCCGGGACCGTCACGTTCCTGTTCACCGACCTCGAGGGCTCCACCCGGCTGTGGGAGCAGCATCCCGAGGCGATGCGCCCCGCCCTCGAGAAGCACGACGACATCCTGCGCGACGCCGTGGAATTCCAGGGTGGCGTGATCGTCAAGACCACGGGCGACGGCCTGCACGCGGTGTTCACCACCGTCCTGGCCGCCGTCGAGGCCGCGCTCCACGCCCAGCGGCTGCTGGCGGGCCAACGCTGGCCCGACGAACCCGGCCCGTTGCGGGTCCGCATGGGCATCCACTCGGGTGACGCCATTGCACGCGACGGCGACTACTACGGCCCCGCGGTGAACCGCGCGGCCCGGGTGATGTCGGCGGGGCACGGCGGCCAGGTGGTGCTGTCGCTCGCGAGTGCCGAGCTGGTGCGCGACTTCCTGCCCGACGGCGTCGGGCTCCTCGATCTCGGCGAACACCGCCTCCCCGACATCGCCCGTCCGGAGCGCATGTTCCAGCTCACGGCCTCCGACCTGCGCGCCGACTTCCCGCCGCTGCGCACGATGGACGCGATGCCGGGCAACCTGCCGCGCCAGCTCGCGTCGTTCGTCGGGCGTGAGCGCGAGCGCGAAGCCATCTCGGAGGCGCTCGTGCAGGCGCGACTCGTGACCGTCACCGGCGTGGCCGGCGTCGGCAAGAGCCGGCTCGCGCTGCAGGTGGCGGCCGACCGCGCCAGCCGCTACCCCGATGGCGCCTGGTTGTGTGATCTCACCACCGTCGACGACGCCGAGGAGCTGGCGCAGCTCGTCGCCGACACGCTGGATGTCGCGCCGCGCCCCGGGGTGAGCGTGCTGGCCGGGGTGTACGACGCGCTGCACACCCGCCAGCTCCTCCTCGTGCTCGACAACTGCGACCAGCTGCTCGACGACGTGCGCGATCTCGTCGACGGGCTGGTGCGGGAGTGCCCACATGTGCACGTGATCGCCACCACGCGTGAGGCGCTGGGGCTGCCGGGCGAGCAGGTGTGGCCGCTGCACGCGCTCGATGTGCCGATCGCCGGGTTCACCCCCACGGTCGACGAGGTGAAGGTGAGCACCGCGGCGCAGCTCTTCGAGGAGCGTGCCCGCGGGGTGCAGCCCGGGTTCGCCATCGACGCCGGCAACGCGGCGGCGGTCGCGGAGATCTGTCGCCGGCTCGACGGCATCCCGCTCGCGCTCGAGCTCGCCGCGGCGCGCGTCACGATCATGACGCCGGCCGACATCGCGTCGCGTCTCGACCAGCGCTTCAACCTGCTCACCGCGGGCCGCCGCAGCGGCGCGTCGGAGCGGCACCAGACGCTGCGCGGTGCCATCGAGTGGTCGTACGAGATGCTCGACCCGGTCGAGCGCAAGCTGTTCGAGCGCCTCGGGATCTTCCCCGGTTCGTTCGACTCCGACGCCGTCGCCACCGTCGCCGCCGCGGCCGACCTCGACCCGTGGGACGTGCTCGACGCCGGCGCCGCGCTCGTGGCGAAGTCGATGGTGGTCGCCGACGACTCCACGGGCACCGTCCGCTACCACATGCTCGAGACCATCCGGACGTTCGCTCGGGAACGGCTCGAGGAGGCGGGCGAGCTCGAGACGATGATGGTGCGCCACGCGGAGCACTACACGCGCTTCGCCGAGGAGGCCGGGCTCGCGCTGCTCGGTGCCGACGAGCTCGCGTGGCGCAAGCGCGTGCGGCTCGAGTACGACAACCTGCGCGCGGCCTACGCGCGCTGCATGATCCTCGGTCTCCCGGAGACGATCTCGCTCGCGATCCGCATCGTGGCCGCGCTCGCGTTCGAAGCGGTGAACGATCCCGGCCTCCGCATCGGCATCTGGGCCGCGCACCTCGTCGACCGGCTGGGCGATGCCACGCCGGCTCAGCGCACCGCCGTGTTGTCGGCCGCCGCGTTCCACGCGCAGGAGGAAGGCATCGACACGCGCACCGAGTACGCGGAGCGCGCGCTGGCCGACGGCGTGCCGCAGGGCTGTGCCGCGGCCCTGTGGGCCTACATCACCCTCGCCGCGGGCAAGGTGATGACCGGCGACGTCGAGGGTGGCGTCGCGGTGATCCACGAGGCCGACGCCGCGCTGCGCGCCGCGGGCAACGAGCCCACCAGCCTCTCGATGTTGCACTCCGCGGCCGCGAACTTCCACAACATGGCGGGCGACTCCGCGGGCGCCCGCATCGAGGCCGACCTATCGCTCGAGGCGGCGAAGCGATCGCGGAACCCCACCGCGTTGGCCAGCGCGCAGTTCGCGGTCGCAGTCGCGTTGTGGAGTGACGACCGCACCGCGTCCGGCCGCGCGCTCGACGAGGCGATCCGCATGGCGCAGACCGGCGTGGGCGGCGGACTGCTCGGCTACGCGCTCGCGCGCCGCGCCGTGCTGCGGGCCGACCGCGCCGACTGCGCCGGCGCCGTGCGCGACATCACCGATGCGTTGCGCCGAGCGAGTGATCGTGGCGATCGCCCGATGCTCACCATCGTGCTGGAGTGCGCGATGGCGGTGCTCGAGTCGGCCGGGCGACCGGAGGCCACGCTGGTGCTCGCGGGATCGCTCGAGAACGTCCGGAACAACTGGGCCGGTCGTTCGCTCGACTTCGGGATGGCCAGCGACCTCGGCATGGTCGAGCGGGTGCGGCGCGCCGCCGAGGCCGCGGGTGACGACGCCGTGGCCGTGCGCAAGCGCGGACGCGGCCTCGACGTCGACGACGCCGTCGCCTACGCGCTCGCGGAGCTCGCGGGTGCCGCCGAGTCGGCCGCGGCCTGACCCGACCGGCCGGTGGCGCGTCGGAGCGCCGTGACCGCCACCGGGAGCAGCGCGACGAGGGCCACGACCTCGGCGACGATCGCGACGACCGCATCCGTCGTGGTCTCCTGTTCGACGAAGCCGAGCAGCCCACTGGTGCGCGAGAGCCAGTACGCCACGAGCTGCCCGCCGCAACGCGACGCCGGCCCCCGCGGCCACCAGGCTCAGCCGGGTGAAGCGCAGCGAGAGCACGAGCAGCTCGGCGATCACCACCGCTTCACGGCCTGCAGCACGAACGACCGGCTGATCGTGAGGCCCGCGAAGCTGTTGCCAGTGATGCCGCGGTAGCCGCCCCGGAAGTAGAGGTGGAAGTGCAACGCACCCGCTGACCATGATCGCCGTCGCCCCACGAGGACGAGGGCCGTGCGTGTCCGTGGTTCCTCATCCCTGCACTCGATCGTGCCCTTCATGAAGTCGATGTCGCAGTGCAGTACGCGTAGCGGCCCGGCTTGTCGAGCGTCACCGTGCCCTCGCCCCGCCGTCGAGGTCATGGGTGTCGAACGAGCCGTGGTCGGCGGTGACGCTGTGGCGGGAGCCGTCGGCGGCGCTTGGTGACCGCTCACGGTCGTGCCCGCCGCGATGACGAGCTTCCGGCTCGTAGTCGAAGTTGCGGATCACGATCGCCGCCACCGGCAGCGGTGGCTCCCGCCGCGGCCGGCGCACTGGGCGAATCCGTCACCGACAGCGTGACGACGGCCACGATCGCAGCGACGATCGGGACCGCGACGGCGAGGAGGAGGGTGCGGGTCGCTTTCACGACCGTCCTCTCCTCCGCGCCCCGGCGGCGCCGCTGTGCAAGCCGCGCTCGAACTCGCCGCGGGCCGCGAGGGACCGGGCGAGGTGCGGAGGCGACTCCCGCCGAACAGCAGTGCCACCAGGGCGAGCACCACGAGCAGTTCCGGACCGATGATGTTGGCGAGCACGTCCGCTTCCTTCCCCGGGCGCCCGCCCGGTGCATGATGTTCGCCACCGGCCGCGCCCCGGATGGCGCCCCCGAAAACTCTCCCGGCGTGTCATCCGGACCGGCGTCGGTGACGAACTCCTGCTGCGACGAGCCCTGGCCCCCACGCGGGCACACCGATGACGCCGGCCTCGTCGGTGCGATCGCGGCCGCACGGGATGCCCTCGCGGGAGGCCTACCGCCGTCACGCCGGCGCAGTCTTCGTTGGGTTCGCGCATGCTTTGGGAGCGGGCCGCAGCCGAGGAGCTGGTGCAGGAGGTCTTCCTGCGACTGTGGGAGCACCCCGACCGGTTCGACCGGTCCCGTGGCGCGCTCCGCACGTTCGTGCTGGTCGACGCCCACGCTCGCTGTGTCGACCGCATTCGTGCCGACACGCGCCGGCGCAACCGCGAGGAGAAGGTCGGTCGAGCCGAGGTCGCCGCCGACTACGACCTCGACCTCGGGGCGTGGGACCTCGGTCGCCGAAGAGGCGAGGCGCTCGACACTTGCCCGACGGCGAGCGCGCCGCCATCGACTCGCCTACTTCGGTGGGCACACCTACCGCGAGGTCGCGCGCATCCTGGGGCAACCGGAGGGCACGGTGAAGAGCCGGATCCGTGGCGGGCTGTCGCGACTGCGGCACCAGTTGGCGGACCGGGGAATCGACGGGTCATGGATCACGAGCTGAGTCCCGAAGTGCTCGACGAACTGCTCGGCGCACAGCGCTCGACGCGGTCGACGACGATGAGCGTCGCTTCATCGAGGCGTACCTCGCCCGGTCGCCCGCGGCGGCCGAGGAGGTCGCGAGCTGCGCGACACCGCGGCGATGCTCGCCGTCACCGGCGGTCCTCCGCCCGAGGGCGTGTGGGAGCAGCTGGAGGCGAAGCTCCAGCTGCCCGATCACGCCGCACCCGCACCCGCACCGGTCGTCGGCATCGACGACGCGTGGACGCGCAAAGAGCAGCGCGCGGCCCGACGGGCGCACACGGTGGCTGCTCGTGGCCGCCGCGGTCGTGGTGGTCGCGCCGTGGCGGGCGGGATCGTGGCCGTTGCCACCCGCGACTCCGACTCGCCGACCACCACCGCCGCGCCAAGGAGGACGCGCGCAACGAGCCCGGCGCGCACGGCCACGCCTCTCGTGAGCGACGACGGCATGCCGAAGCTCGCCACGGCGGTCGTGTTGCCAAAGGACGGCGCGGGTACCTCACGTCGTCGCTGCCTGCGCTCCCGAACGGACGCACGTACCAGCTGTGGAGTGTCGGCGGGCGCGACATCGTGTCGCTCGGCGTGCTCGACGCGATCCCTCCGTCGTGGTACCGGGGCCGCGCGCGCCGGGCACCGCGAGCCTCGCCGTCACCGACGAGGCGGCGGGCGGCGCGAGTGCGCCGACCCAGGCGCCGCTCGCCGTCGGTGACGCGCGCCTGACCGTCGTCGCGCGATTTCTTCGCCGGCGCGGCCATCCGCGACAGCACCGGTGGCGAACACCTCGATCCTCTCCCGATCGAGAGGAGTGCGCATGCACATCGACGACACGAGACTGCGCGACCTGCTCGAGCAGTCCCAGGACCTGCAATTCACGACACGATGCGCGCCACGCGCACATCGCTCGACGAGATGGTCGAGCTCGGCCACGAACCGGACGTGGAACCGGCGTCACCGGCGTCGACGCACTCGTTGCTCGCCGGGTTGCCGACGGGCGGCATGCTCGCGGCGGCCGGCCTCGGCACCGCGATGGTGGCGCTGCCTGCGCCGCCTCAAGTTCGCCGGCTCGTCGGCCGACGTGCAGCGGCTGCAGACCGCCGCGGCGATCGAGAACCTCGCGGTGGCGACCTACGACACCGCACTGGGTCTCGACTTCATCGGTGGGGGCAGCGCGAACCCGGTGGTGAAGGCGTTCGTCACCACGACGAAGCAGCAGCACGAGGACCACGCCAAGGCGTTCAACGCCGCCGTCACCCGACTCGGGGGCAAGCCGCAGACGCAGCCCGACCCGGTGCTGCTCGGCGTGGTGAACCAGGCCAAGCCGGGCCTCACCGATGCGGCCGCCGTCGTCGATCTCGCCATCGAGCTCGAGACGGAGCCGCCGCGACCTACGTGGCCGACATCCCGGCGTTCGGCAACAAGAACGCCCGTGCGGTCACCGCCAGCATCATGGGGGTGGAGGCGCAGCACGTCGCCGTCCTCAAGGGTGAAGGCCCTGCTCGCGGCTGGTGCGGCGAACCTCATCGCCCTCCCGCCGGATGCCGCGCACTCCTGGCGGCCGCCGGCAGCGTCGGCTTCCCCGACGGCTTCTTCAGCACGACCGATGCCCGCCCCGCCACGGAAGGAGCCGTGAAGTGAGGTTCCGCAACCGCTCGACGTCCGTCATGCCCGTCACCGAGGCCGAGCTCGCCGCCGCGACCGCCGACCTCGCCGACGCCCACCACGAGTCGCTCCCCGCGATGCGCGAGCACGCGGCCGAACTGGGTGCGAGTCGGCGTTCGTTCCTGATCGGCGCGGGTGCGCTGTTCGGCGGCGTCGCGCCTGCCGGCAGTGGACTCGGCGGCAGTGTCGCCGGCGTGCGCTCAAGGGCTCGCGCCGCCTGACCTGCTCGCACGCGCGCCGGCGGCCAAGCAGCAGTCGCTCACCGGCGACCTCGCGGATCGTGGCGCTCTCGCCGCGCCGCTCGAGAACCTCGCGGTGGGGACGTACCAGGCGGGGATCGACGTTGGCATCGCGGCAAGCTCGGCGCGGTGTGCCGCCCGCCGTCGTGACCTGCGCAGACCGCGAGCAGCACAAGGACCACGCTGCGGCGTGGAACGGCGTGCTCACCGGCGCGGGCAAGCAGGCGGTGACCGGGGTGGACCTGACGGTGAAGCAGTCCGTCGACGCGGCCTTCGCCAAGGTCACCGACGTGCCCGGTCTTGCCAAGCTGGCGCTCGACCTCGAGGAGAGCGCCGCCGCCACCTACCTCGCTGCGATCGGTGCGGTGAAGAGCAAGGCCGGGCTGGCGACGGCCGCGAGCATCCATCCGGTGGAGCTCCAGCACGCCGCGATCCTGCACTTCCTCCTCGGTGAGTACCCGGTGCCCGACGCGTTCGCGAAGACCACCGGGGCGCGCACCACGAGCGACAAGATCGGCTGATCCCCCCGGCCCTCCACGTCCCCCCGGCCCGACGACGAACGGGCGGTAGCGTGCCGGGGGACGTGGTCGGTCGCGCGAGGAGGATCGCATGCAGTACCGCAGGCTCGGTCGCACGGGGGTCGAGGTCAGCACGTTGTGCCTCGGCGCCATGATGTTCGGCGCGTGGGGCAACCCTGACCACGACGAGAGCGTCGCGGTGATCCATGCCGCGCTCGACGCCGGCATCAACTTCATCGACACCGCTGACGTGTACTCGGCGGGGGAGTCGGAGGAGATCGTCGCCAAGGCGCTCGCGGGCGGCCGGCGTGACGACGTCGTGCTCGCGACCAAGGTGTTCAGCCCGATGGGCCAGGACCGCAACAACTGGGGCAGCTCGCGGCGCTGGATCATCCGCGAGTGCGAGAACTCGCTGCGCCGGTTGCAGACCGACCACATCGACCTCTACCAGGTGCACCGCTACGACCCCTCGGTCGACCACGAGGAGACGCTCGGCGCGCTCACCGACCTGGTGCGCCAGGGCAAGGTGCGCTACCTCGGGAGCTCCACCTATCCCGCGTCGGCGATCGTCGAGGCGCAGTGGGCAGCCGACAAGCGCAACCTCGAGCGTTTCGTGTGCGAGCAGCCGCCGTACTCGATCCTCGTGCGCGGCGTCGAGGGCGATGTGCTCCCGACGTGCCTGAAGCACGGCATGGGCGTCATCCCGTGGAGCCCGCTCGCCGGCGGCTGGCTGTCGGGCAAGTGGCGCAAGGGCGCGACCGACCTCACCAGTCACCGGGCCAACCGCGTGCCCGCGCGCTACGACCTCTCCGACCCCGGCAACCAGGCCAAGCTCGACGCCGCCGACGCGCTCGGGCAGCTCGCCGACGACGCCGGCATCCCGCTCGTGCACCTGGCGGTCGCGTGGACGCTGCACAACCCGGCGATCACGTCGGCGATCATCGGGCCGCGCACCATGGAGCAGCTCACCACGCAGCTCGGCGCGTCCGACGTCACGCTCACCGACGACGTGCTCGACCGCATCGACGAGATCGTGCCGCCCGGCCAGAACTTCACCTGGGCCGACGCCGGCTGGACCCCGCCGATGGTCGCCAACAAGCTCGTCCGCCGCCGCTAGATCCGTTCATGCGTCAATGGAGCGCAGATATCCGCGCTGATTGACGCATGAACGGGTGGCTACCCCTCCATGAGGGAGTTGAGCCGCTCCGTGGCCTCGATCCAGCCCTCGACCATCTCGCGGACGATGTCCTTCGCGGGACGGACGCGGTCGATGCTGCCCACGATCTGGCCGACGGGCGTGCCGGCGAACTCCTTCGTGTGCGCGCGGGTGAAGCGCGCCGCGGCCTCGCCGTAGAGCAGGCCCTGGAGCGGCATCGGGAGCGGCGGCGGGGCGTCGGGCTGGTCCCAGGCCTCGGTCCACTTCGTGCGCAGCTGACGCGCCGGCTTGCCCGTCATCACCCGCGCCCGGATCGCGTCGCGCGACTCGGCGGCGAGCATGTTCTCGGTGACCTCGGGCGTGACGTCGGCCTCGGCCGCGAGCAGCCACACCGAACCGGTCCACGCGCCCTGGGCGCCCAGCGCGAGCGCGGCGGCCATCTGCCGACCGTCGCCGATGCCACCGGCGGCGAGCACCGGCACGTCGGGACCGACCGCGTCGACCACCTGCGGCACGAGCACCATCGTGGAGATCTCGCCGCAGTGGCCGCCGGCCTCGGTGCCCTGCGCGACGAGCACGTCGACGCCGATGGCGACCTGGCGCTCCGCGTGCACACGCGAACCCACCAGCGCACCGACGAGGATGCCCTGCTCGTGGCACTGGTCGACGATGTACTTCGGCGGCGGCCCGAGCGCGTTCACCACCATCTTCACGCCCGGGTGCGAGAGGGTGACCTCGAGCTGGCCGGGGCCCTCCTCGTCGACACCCAGGCCCGCGGCCTTGCGCACGCCCTGCTCGTAGTCGGCGGGGAGCTGCGGGATGCCGGCGTCGTCGAGCACCTTGGTGACGAACTCGCGGTACTCGTCGGGGATGAGCGACGCGAGGTACTCGGGGTCGGCCTCGGCGCCGCCGCCCTGGCCGACGTACTTCGCGGGCATCGCGAAGTCGACGCCGTACGGCTTGCCGTTGACGTGCTCGTCGATCCAGTTGAGCTCGACCTCGAGCCGCTCGGGCTCGAACGCCAGCGCACCGAGCACGCCGAACCCGCCCGCGTTCGTCACTGCCGCGACGACGTCACGGCAGTGGCTGAACGCGAAGATCGGGAACTCGATGCCGAGCTGCTCGCAGATGGGCGTGCGCATCGGTGCTCCTAGCCCTCGAGCTGGGCCTTCAGGGCCTCGAGCGCGCCCTGGTAGGCGCCCTGCATCACCTCGGTCATGGCGTCGTCGGTGACGACGTCCCAGGTGACGTGCGACCCGGCGCCCTCCTCGGTGACCGTGATGGTCGCCTCGTGGTGCTCGGGCTTCATGTCGCCCTCGATGATGCCGTAGGCGAGGACGCAGGCCTCTTCGTCGCGGTTGAGCTGGCGCTCGACGATGCGCATCCCGAACATGCTGATGACACGGTCCTCGCCCTCGAGCTCGCTCTTCTCCACGCCGGGCATCCAGCTCAGGTCGCCGAAGTTGCCGACCACGGCCCAGACGTCGTCCACCGGACGGTTGATCGTGATCTCCGCGCGTGCCTCGCCCATGGGGGTGCTCCTGTGAGTGTGAAAGGTCGTTGGAGGCCGCACCCTACAGCGAACGATGGGTCGCCCACCGGGGCCGGAACTAAGGTGACCCTCAGCGGCGTTGCCCCCAAGCTCACGCCCCCGCAGACGCCTCACTCAGGAGGAGAAGACCATGCGCATCGAGGACATGATCTTCATCAGCGTCGACGACCACGTGGTCGAGCCCCCCGACATGTTCGAGGGGCGGATGCCCTCGAAGTACGCCGACCTGGCGCCCCGGGTCGAGCGCACCGACCGGGGCGACGACGTCTGGGTCTTCGACGGCAAGCAGATCCCCAACATCGGCCTCAACGCGGTCGCCGGCCGGCCCCGCGAGGAGTACGGCGTCGACCCCACGTCGTTCGAGGAGATGCGCCCGGGCTGCTTCGACGTGCACGAGCGGGTGAAGGACATGAGCGCCGGCGGCGTGCTCGCCTCGATGAACTTCCCGTCGTTCCCCTCGTTCTCCGGCCGCCTGTTCCTCGACACCCCCGACAAGGACCTCGCCGAGGCGGTGGTGCGCGCGTACAACGACTGGCACATCGACGGCTGGTGCGGCGCCTACCCCGAGCGCTTCATCCCGATGGCGATCCCTATGCTCTGGGACCCGGAGCTCACCGCCAAGGAGATCCACCGCGTCGCGGAGAAGGGGTGCCACTCGCTCACCTTCACCGAGAACCCCGCGATGCTCGGCCTGCCCAGCTTCCACAACGAGCACTGGGACCCGATGTTCCGTGCGCTCGTCGAGACGGAGTCGATCCTCAACATCCACCTCGGTTCGTCGGGCCAGCTCGCCATCACCGCGCCCGACGCGCCGATCGACGTGATGATCACGCTGCAGCCGATGAACATCTGCCAGGCCGCGGCCGACCTCCTGTGGTCGCGGGTCATCAAGGAGCACCCCGACCTGCGCATCGCGCTGTCGGAGGGTGGCACCGGCTGGATCCCCTACTTCATGGACCGCCTCGACCGCACCTACGACATGCACCACTACTGGACGGGCCAGCAGTTCGACGTGCCGCCGTCGGAGGTGTTCAAGAAGCACTTCCTGACGTGCTTCATCGCCGATCCCATCGGCCTGAAGCTGCGCGAGGACATCGGCATCGAGAACATCTGCTGGGAGATGGACTACCCGCACTCCGACTCGTCGTGGCCGAACGCGCCCGAGGAGTTCCACGCGATGTGCGAGAAGTTCGGCGTCACCGACGCCGAGATGAACAAGATCTCCCACGAGAACGCGATGGAGTGGTACCACTTCGACCCGTACGCGATCCGGCCGAAGGAGCAGTGCACCGTGGGTGCGTTGCGGGCCGAGGCCGAGGGGCACGACGTGTCGGAGCGGTCCTACGACACCGGTCGCTTCGAGAAGCACATGCCGGACATGACCGAGCTGCAGGCGCGCGCGAACGCGTAGTGCAGCGGCGTCGCGTCAGACGCTGATCTGGTCGAGCTTCGAACGCAGGTAGTCCCCGGCGTTGAAGGGCTCGAACGCGTCGGGCTCGTCGACGCCCGGGAGCGGCGCGATCATCACCTCGGGCGACGGGTCGCAGAAGTAGATCAGCGACACCAACGACTCGTCGGGCGCCTCCGCCGGCGGCGGCAGCACCCGGTGGGGCGACGAGCGCCAGCGCCCGCCACTCCACGCCTCGAGCACGTCGCCGCCGTTCACCACCAGCGCGTCGGGCACCCACGGCGCGTCGACCCAGCTGCCGTCCTCGAGTTGCACCTGCAGGCCGCCGAGGCCGTGCTGGCGGTCGAGGAGGGTGAGCGTGCCGAAGTCGGTGTGCGGCCCGATGCGCCACTGGCCGTCGGCGACCGGGCCGAGGTGCGCGCGGGGCGGGTACCAGTTGAGGTTGAGGATGTGGGAGTGCCCGGCGCGCGCGGCGAGGTGCTCGAGGTCGTCGACGCCGAGCGACGCGGCGGCGACGCGCAGCAGTTCCAGGTGCGCGGCCTCCGCGCCTTCGAGCCACGCGCGCGCGGCCTCGCGCAGCGCCGGGACCTCCGACGGCCACACGGCCGGGAGCGCGCCGTCGTGACCGGCGAGATCCGCGGTGGTCGCGACGAACGACTCCTTGAGGTCGGGCGGCGACTCCTCGCCCGCCGCGTAGGCGTTCGCCTCCTTGCCGTAGGGCACCCAGCCGGCGTCGCCCAGCTGGGTGACGCGGTAGCGGTCCTTCAGCGCGGGGTCGAGCGCGAAGAACTCGAGGACGGCGGCGCGCAACGCGGCGGCGGCCGCGCTGGGAATGCCGTGGTTGGTGACCACGACGAAGCCGGCTTCCTGCATCGACGCGCCGAACTCGGCGGCGACCGCGGCTCTCGCCACGTCGTCGCCCGTTCGCCACTGTTCGAGGTCGATGGTGCGGACCGGGCTCTCGCTCATGGGTGGAAGCTTCGCGCTACCTCGTCCGTCTCGCGTCGCATCCGCGTGACGAACCTGTGAACCGTCAGTCGAGGTGGTCGCGCAGCCACGACCCGATCTTCGCGTGTGCGTCGGCCGCGGCCGGCAGGTCGAAGTTCACGAACCCGTGGGGTTGCCCGGGGTAGCAGACCTCGTCGACCTCGACGCCGCCGTCGCGCATGAGCTGCGCGTAGGCGCGGCCGTCGTCGCGGAGGAGGTCGGCGCCGCCGAGGATCACCAGCGCGGGCGGCAGGCCCGCGGTGTCGGCGCTGAGGAGGCGGGCGCACGGGTCGTCGTCGAGGTCGCGGCCCGCGCTGTAGGCGGCCCAGTACATCTGGCCGGCCTGGCGGCTGATCACGAGCCCGTCGAACTCGTAGAAGGAAGGTGCCTCGTGCGACGAGCCGTTGGCGGCCGGGTAGATCGGGATCTGGCCGGCGAGCTCCACGTCGGTGCCCCGCAACCGCAGCGCGACCGCGCAGGTGAGGGTGCCGCCTGCGCTCTCGCCACTCACGAACCGCGGCTTGCCGGCCGCGCCGAGCTCCGCCGCGTGCGCCGCCGCCCAGCGAGTGGCTGCGACGCAGTCGTCGAGCCCCGCGGGGTAGGGGTGCTCGGGGGCGAGGCGGTACTCGACCGACACGACGACCGCGCCGGTGTGGTGGCACAGCTCGCGCGCCACGTTGTCCATGATGCCGATGCTGCCGAGGATGAACCCGCCACCGTGGAAGTACATGAGGACCGCCGTCGGGTCCTCGTCGTTTCGGTAGACGCGCACCGGCACGCGCAGGCCGTCGTGCTCGATCGTCTCGTCGTGCACGTGTGCGATCTCGCGCGTGGGCGGCGGCCCGATGGGGGAGCGGGCCAGCTCGAGGATCTCGGGGACGATCTCCTCCATCGGCTGCGTGTACATCGGGTTGGCCTCGAACCACGCCGCGACGTACGGGTCGAGGATGCCCTCGTTCGGGTCGATCTGGGTCATGTCAGGAGAGTGACACCTGCACGACGTCGTCGACAACCCTGCAGCGGTACGTCCGCATGGGGCCGCTCCAGCCGTCATTCGACGGGAGCACGCACTCGCCGGTGGTCACGTCGAACATCGAGCCGTGCTCCGGGCAGCGGATCAGCTTCTTGCGCTGCAGCTGGAGGCCGCCGAGCGGGGTGGCCTGGTGCGGGCAGTTGTGCTCGAAGGCGCACCACTCGCCGTCGGCGTTGGCCACGGTCACCGGGGTGCCGTCGACCTCGACGGTCATGGTCTCGCCCGGTTCCAGGTAGTCGCTGGGCAGGGCGTCGACGAAGGAGTCATCGGTCATGACCCGATCGTAGGCCGGGGGAGGCCTGGATTTGTACCGAGCCCAACACTAAGGTGGTCCCACCACGCAGAAGAGCCGTGCACCAGAAGAGCCAGAAGAGGAGGTCGGCCCGATGTCCGACACCAACCAGGACCTCATCTACGTCCGCGAGCGCCGTCTCCCCTACGAGACGTTCGACGCCGACAACCACCTCTACGAGACCACCGACGCGTTCACGAAGTTCCTGCCGAAGAAGTACCAGGGCGTGATCCGCTACGTCGACGTCGACGGCCGCACCAAGCTCGCGCTGCGCGACAAGATCTCGCACTACATCCCGAACCCCACGTTCTCGCGTGTGGCGCAGCCCGGCAGCTGGGGCATGTCGCACGAGAACGAGGGCAAGGCGTCGTCGGGCGCGCACCGGTGTGAAGCCGAAGGCGATGCCGGGCATGGACGCGTTCTTCGATCCTGAGCCGCGTCTCGCGCTCATGAAGGACATGGGCATCGACCGCACGCTGCTGTGGCCCACGCTCGCGCCGGTGCTCGAGGAGCGCCTCACCGACGACCCCACGCTCGCGGGTGCTCATCCACTCGCTCAACGAGTGGATGCACGAGCACTGGACCTACGTCTACAGCGACGCCATCTTCTCCACGCCGATCATCTCGCTCGCCGACGGTGTGGACACCGCGCTGAAGGAGCTCGAGTACATCGCGGATCGCGGCGCCAAGATCTTCCTCATGCGCGTCGCGCCGGTGCCCACGTGGCAGGGCCGCAAGTCGTTCGCACTCGAGGAGTACGACCCCTTCTGGGAGGAGGTCGCCCGTCGCGACATCGTCGTCGGCATGCACCCGGTGACGACGGCTACACGCGCTACGCGAACGAGTGGGAGGGCATCGGCACCGAGATGCTCCCGTTCCAGTCCACGGGCTCGCCGGCGTTCAAGGCGATGATGTCGGAGAAGAGCGGTGTGCAGGACGCGATGGCGTCGATCATCGGTCACGGCCTCGCCACCCGCTTCCCCACGCTGAAGTTCATGCCGGTGGAGTACTGGGCGGGCTGGATCCGGCCGTTCGTCAACCGCATCCAGGCGGCCTACGAGCAGTCGCCGGTGCTCTTCGACGAGGACCCGTTCGAGGTGCTCAAGCGCAACGTGTACATCCACATCTTCCACGAGCCCGACCCGCAGGGCCTGCTCGACCTGGGCCTGCCGGCCGACCGCCTGATGTTCGGCTCCGACTTCCCGCACCCCGAGGGGCTCGGCGACCCGCTGCAGTACAGCGAGGTGGTCGAGGGCCTCACGGAGGAGGAGCAGGAGCCTCATCATGGGCGGCACCATCGCCAAGGCGCTCGGCGTGGGCAAGTACGCGAGCTGAGCGTCCCGCGACCACGATCCACGGCGACCCCCGGCTCCGGCCGGGGGTCGTCCGCGTGCCCGCTTCCTGCGGACCGCACCAGGTCCGAGCGGTGCGGTGACACACGCTCGGGTGACATGACGTGCAGCAGTAGAGTCGCCGGTGTGGGCTTTCCGTTCAGCTTCTGGTCGGCTGGCACCGACCGTGGAGGGCGTCCTACCGGGTCGCCACGCGGTCGCACACGTACCTTCGTGCTGACATTCGCCGCACCTGGGGTGGTTGTCGCTCTGCTGGCGATGTTCGCCTCTCGTTGACGCTGCGCGTCTGGTGACACTGTTGGAGGGAAAATGGCCCAGGCTCGGGTGGTCGATGTGGCTCTCGCGCCGAAGGCAGCAAGTGCCCAGCCGCAGAGGAAGGCCGACGAGGTTGTCGGTGCCGACGAACCGTCAACGGCCGCTGGTGCACTCGAACGAGATGGGTGGGTCGTACTGGGCGGCCAGGCATCATCGCATGACGCAACGGTGGAACGTGCGCGAGCGGTGATCGAGGTCGTCGACGATCCACTCAGTGGGCTTGGCTCCCTCGGACTGATCGCCGACTATGCGCTCCCTCCGCCTGGGGCCAAGGATCGCGCGTTTCAGGTCCTACACTTCGATTTCGGACTTCCTCTCGGCACAGTTCCCGCAACTGACGTTGCTCGCTATACGGCGCTGTGGGTTTCCTCCGATTGTCCTGTGGCCAGTGCCGCGACGCGCCTCGTTCGGCTCGCCGGGCTCGGACGGCGACGGCGGTGGCCGCCGTCAGACCAGGTGATCGCTCGGCTCGTCGAGCGGCGCAGCGAGCAGGAACCCTCGGAAGGCATCCTGGCGAGAATCGTGGAGGCCGCGGATCGTACGACGGAGTTACCCGACAAAGAACACCCCGAGTTCCTGTGCGGGCTCGAGTTCGACTCCCTTTCGGCCGAGCGTCGGTTCTTTGCGCGTCACCATCTCGATCTTCATTCGAGCGAGCAGCTCGTTGCGCTCTCGCCCGGGGAGATCCTCATCTTCGACAATCTTGCGTGCGCCCACGGACGCATGGGTTCGCGTCGAACGCACGAACTTCGTCAGGTGTGCTTCGGCTTTGCGGGCCTCGGCGCCGAACCCCAGCGGCGCGTGCTCTCACACTCGCTTGAGGCACTCGTTTCAGCCGACGCTGACGGACTGTGAACCGAGAGCTCTCGGTCCGCATCGTGCGCGTCGCGGACCTCGGGCCGGCCGCTCGGGTGACATTGCCGCACGCTCGGGTGGCCGGGCTCGGCGCGTACCCGTCTGTAGAGCATGTGTCATCCGAAGCCCGCTAGCGGTAGTCGCGCGTCACTTGTTCGAACGGTCTGCCGCACAAGTGACACGTCATTGTCCGGGCCAGGTCAGGCGAAGGCGGGGATGACCTCGGCGCCGAAGAGGCGGATCATCGCCGCGATGTCGGCGAAGTCGCCGAGCGACGCCTGGCCCACGTCGGCGGGCAGCCCCGCGCCGAACGCCGCGTGCACGTGGTCGCAGCCCGTCTCGGCGCGGTAGCGCTCGATCTGCGCGATCACCCGCTCCGGCCCGCCCCACAGCAGGCGGTCGGCCGCGATCTCCTCGGGGGAGACGTCGTCACCAGCGTCGAGCCGCGCGAACAGCGCGCGCTCCTCGTCGGCCTCGACCGACTCGCGCCAGTGCACCATGAGGCCGTCGACGTACTCGGGCAGCACCTCGGTGCGCACCTGCTCGTCGCTCGCGCCGAGCCACGCGTAGCGGCGCAGCACGAAGTCGTCGGGACGCTCGAACCGGGTGCACGCGGCGCGGTACACGTCGAGGCACGCCTGGCCGGCCGACAGCGACTGCACCGGACCCCACAGCCACGCGTCGCCCAACCGCGCGGCGCGCTCCACCGCGACATCGGCCACGCCCGCGACCCACAGCGGCGGGTGGGGCTGCTGCACCGGGCGTGGATGCACGGTGAGCTCGGGGAATGACCAGAAGCGCCCCTCGTAGGAGGTGCGCTCCTCGCTCCACACGAGGCGCAGGATCTCCAGCGCCTCCTCCATGCGCGCGCCGCGCTCGCGGTACACCGACCCCTGCACCTCGTACTCGAGTGGCCACCAACCGGTGCCCACACCGAGGCTCACGCGCCCGCCGCTGATCTGGTCGATGGTCGCGACCTGTTCCGCGACGCGCACCGGGTTGTGGATCGGGAGCTGGAAGATGCCCGTACCGACGCGCAGCGTGGACGTGCGGGCCGCGACCGCGGCGAGGAAGGTGAGCGGGTCGGCGAGGTTGCCGGGCATGAAGTGGTGGTGGCCGATGGTGGCGGTGTCGAAGCCTGCCTCCTCGGCGATGACCGCCAATTCGAAGGTCTCCCGGAAGGGATCGGGCGCGGAGAGATCGACGAGCAGGGGGAGCGACAGAGAGAATTTCACGCCTCGGAACCTACAAGGACGCCTCGGTACGATGCCGCCCATGGCCGACTACGAGACCCTCATCGTCACCGAGGACGACGGCATCCTGTGGGTGTCCCTCAACCGTCCCGAGGTGCGCAACGCGATCAGCGCACAGATGCAGGCCGACCTGCGCGCGGTGTGGACCGGGGCGAGGTGGGACGACGACGTGAAGTGCATCGTGCTCACCGCCGAGGGCGACCACTTCTGCACCGGCATCGACCGCGCCGAGGCGATCTCGGAGAGCAACATCGCGGCGGTCGCGGCGGGCAAGAACCCCGGCTTCAGCACGCCGTGGGTGTACGACGACCCGGGTCGCGACATCAGCCCGAAGAACTGCGACCTCTGGAAGCCGGTGATCTCCGCGGTGCAGGGCCAGGCGTGCGCCGGCGCGTTCTACATGCTCGGCGACACCGAGTTCATCATCGCCTCGGAGGAGGCCACCTTCTTCGACCCGCACGTGAGCTACGGCATGACCGCCGCGTACGAGCCGATCCACCTGCTCTCGAAGATGCCGTTCCCCGAGATCATGCGCATGGCGCTGCTCGGTGTGCACGAGCGCATGTCGGCCCAGCGGGCCCACGAGATCGGTCTGGTGTCCGAGGTGGTGCCGCGCGACGAGCTGCGTGAGCGTGCGGGTTGGTGCGCGCGTCGGATCGCCGCCGCGCCGGCGCTGGCGATCCAGGGCACGCTGCGCTGCCTCTGGAACGGCCGCGACGTGTCGCGCGCGCAGGGGATCGAGCAGGCCACCTACTTCATCAGCATCGGCACCGACGCGAAGGCCTTCGAGGAGGGCCAGGCGGCGTTCAAGGGCAAGCGCCCGCAGCCGCGCACGCGCTGACGGGGGAATCTGCGTAGGCTCACGCCACCTGCCGGGCGCACCGCCGCCGGGCGTCGACGCTGGGGGGTGTCGTGAGATTCGGTCTGTTCCTCATGCCGGAGCCGTTCCCGTGGTCGAACTGGACGCTGTCCTACGACCTCAAGCTCGAGGAGATCGTCCGCGCCGAGCGCTTCGGCTACGACGAGGTGTGGATCGGTGAGCACCACACCGGGGCCTACGAGAACATCCCCGCGCCCGACCTGTTCGTCGCCAAGGCCTCCGCGCTCACGCACCGCATCGGCCTCGGCACGGGCACCATCAACCTCCCGTACCACGACCCGTTCCTCGTCGCGGAGCGCATGGCCTTCCTCGACCACCTCTGCCACGGGCGCCTCATCTACGGGTTCGGCGGTGGCGGGTTGGCGAGCGACCGCACGTTCTTCGGGGTCGACCCCAGCGAGACGGGCCCGCGCATGCGCGAGGCGCTCGACGCGATCGAGGCGCTCTACGCCACCACCGAGCCGATCGATTTCAACGGTCAGTTCTGGCAGCTCGAACACCGGCGGGTGCAGGTGCGTCCGTTCCAGGACCGTCCGCAGTTCGCGATCGCGGGCATGTCGGGCACGCACAACTTCGCGCTCTGCGGTGAGCGCGGCTACGCGGCGCTGAGCATCTACTTCACGCCGGTGAAGGTCGACGACAACCCGGGCATGCCCGATCTGATCGCGCAGGGCGCCGCGCTCGCGGACGCCGCGGTGGCGAAGGGGCTCGATCCCGCGCGGGCGCGCGCCGACTGGCGCATCTGTCGCGAGGTGTACGTCTCCGACTCCAAGAACGCGGCGATGGCCGAGATCCGCGAGAGCCTGCAGCAGTCGTACGACTACCTGTTCAAGCTCGGTCTGGCGCCGTTCATGAAGACCGACGCGGCGATGGCCGACGCCGACGTCACCTTCGACTGGATGGTCGAGCACGTGCCGTGGATCATCGGCTCGCCCACCGAGTGCGTCGCGCAACTGCACGAGCTGCACGAGGCGGTCGGCGAGTTCGGCACGTTGCTGTTCAACTCGCTTGGTGGGTGACGGTCGACCGGTGGTACCGCTCGCTCAGATTGTTCGCCCGCTACGTGTCGCCGCACTTCCGCACGCACGACGACCAGAAGTTCCGCGCGGAGCTGCGCGGCCGGCGCGCTCGGCAGGTAGCCGGAGGCGCGCCGCCCTCAGGTGCCAGTCCACTCGGGCGGGCGCTTCTCCACGAACGCGCACATGCCTTCCTTCGCGTCGTTGGTGCGGTTGACGCCGCGCACATGGCCCTGCTCGATCAGGCCCGCGACGTCCTCGAGAATGCGGTCTCGACCATCGACGCCTTCGGCACGGCGACCGACAACAGCACGCCGCGACCGCGTCGGCCAGTTCAGGCCCTTGGCGAGCCCCTCGCCGGTGGGGACGACGTGTAGTGACGAGCCCCAGCGCAGCGCCTCCTCGGCGTCGAGGATGCGACCGGTGAGCAGCATCTCCATCGCCACCAGCCAGGGGACTGGCGCTTCCAGCCGCATCGTCGACCCGCGCCCGGAACGATGAGGCCACGCTTCGCCTCCGGCTGCACGGCGCACGCGTGCTCCTCGGCGATGCGGATGTCGGTCTGCTGCAGCATCTCGCAGCCGCCGCCCATGCAGTCGCCGTTGACCACGGCGATGATCGGGGTGCGCAGCCAGTCGCTGAGCAGCAGGCCGCGCCCGATGATCGACATGTCCTCCAGTGCGCGTCGCTCGTGCTCGGTGGGGTCGCGTGGGGTGTTGCCGCCCATCCACCCGGCGTCGAGGTCGCCGCCGACGCGATACGCACCCTCCGCGCCGGTGAGGATCACCGAACGGATGGTGTCGTCGGCGTCGATGGCCTCCCCGCGTCGGCGAGCCGCACGAGCATGTCGAGCGACAGCGCACGTTGCGGCGCGCGGGCCGGTTCATCGTGAGCACCACCGTGTGGTCCCGGCGTTCGAAGAGCAGGCTGTCGGCGTCGGTCATGTGGGGTCCCCTCCGGCACGGTCGTAGCGTGCGGCACGGTATCCGCGATCACGACCCGACGGAGGCTCCCGTGGCGAAGCGCGACCTGTACCTGTACGAGGTGATCGACATCGTCGGACAGGGGCAGTACGAGTACATGGAGCACCTGTGGAAGGACCCGGTGCAGGACATGCCGGAGATGGACAAGCTCCAGGGCTCCTTCTACGTGTGCGCGTTCGGTGGGGGTCGCTGGCCACAGGTGGTCAACATCTGGGACGTGGGCGCCGAGGGCTGGCAGGGCTGGGCGAAGAACGTCGACCGGCTCAACCTGAAGCGCCGGCACGCGTTCTACGGCGAGTGGTGGGACCAGGCGTACCAGTGGCGCACCGGCGGATTCGACCGCATCTGCGGTGGCGTGCCGGGGAGCCCGAACACCGCGGAGATCCGCGAGCGGGGGATCAAGGGCACGTTGTTCGTGAACGAGATCCTGCAGGTGCGCGCCGGGAGCGGGATCGAGTTCCTCCGCGAGGTCGTGAAGGAACGGGTGCCGATGATGGCCGACTACGGCCACACGCCCACCGGTCTCTACGAAGTGGTCGACAACCCGCACGAGGTGGTGATGGTGTGGGCCACCAGCATTCCGTCGCGGATGGAGTGGCTCGCGAACCGCGACACCACGCGCGGCCTGTGCGACGAGGGCACCGTCGACGACCGCATCACCGCGTGGGAGGCGAAGTCGGCGCAGTACACGCTCGGCGGGGCGAGCCACATCATGACGCCGCTGCCACGCACGGTGTACGGCCCCGACGACTGGGAGGACGCCTCGATGGACGAGTGGCTGCAGGCCGCCGAGGCGGCGGGCGCCAAGATGCGCTGATCAGGCGCCGACCGACGCGGCGATCCCCGCGACGAGCGCGTCGACCGCGCCGATGCTCGCGACCTCGTGGAAGCGGGGATGGGCGCGGATGGCGTCCTCGTCGTCGGGGTGCTCGAGCTCCCAGGTGAGCTCGTGGGGGACGAAGACTCCCCAGCCGCCGAGCTCGAGCACGGGCGCGACGTCGGAGCGCAGCGAGTTGCCGACCATCACGAACTGCTCGGGCGCGACGCCGTAGCGGGCGCACACCTGGCGGTAGGTGGCGGGGTCCTTCTCGCTCACGATCTCGACGCCGTGGAACAGGTCACCGAGACCCGAGCCCGCGACCTTCGCCTCCTGGTGGAAGAGGTCGCCCTTGGTGACCAGGACGAGTGGGTGGCGCGCCGCGATCGCCTCGACGGCGTCGCGCACCCCGTCGAGCAGCTCCACCGGATGGGCGAGCAGGCGCTTGCCGATGGCGAGGATGGCCCGCACGTCGTCGGCGTCGAGCCGTTCGCCCGCGAGCTCCGTGGCGGTCTCGATCACCGACAGGGTGAAGGCCTTGGCGCCGTACCCGTAGGTGCGCAGGTTGACGCGCTGCACGTCGAGGAGGTGACGCTCGAGCGTGTCGGCGTCGCAGTGCGGCGCGAGGAGGTCGTGGATCTCGGCGTGCGCGGCGTGGAACGCCTGCTCGTTCTCCCAGAGGGTGTCGTCGCCGTCGAAGCCGACGATCAGCGGTTGGTCGGGCATCGGGCGTCACGGTAGACGGGCCGCGACGGGGTGGGTAGGTTCGCCGCCCATGAGACTCGAGGGGAAGGTGGTCGTCATCACCGGGGCCGGGGCCGGGCTGGGACGCGAGAGTGCGCTCCTGTTCGCCGGCGAGGGGGCGCGGCTCGCGTTGGCCGATGTCGACCGGGAGCGGGTGGAGGCGACGGCGGCCGAGGTGCGCGAGCAGGGCGGCGAGGCGATCGCGCTGCGCGTCGACGTGGCCGACGAGGCCGAGGTGCAGGCCGGCGTGAAAGCGACGGTCGCGCACTTCGGCGGGCTCGACGTGATGTTCGCCAACGCCGGTGTGCAGGTCACGGGCTATCCCACCGTCGCGTTCGAGGACATGACGGTCGAGCAGTTCCACCGCGTCCTCGACGTCAACCTGATCGGCACCTTCCTCTGTGCCAAGCACTCTGTCGCGCCCATGAGCGCGAGGGGCGGCGGGTCGATCGTGGCGACGTCGTCGGCGGTCGCCCTCGCGGCCACGCGGAACCTCGCGCCCTATGCCGCGTCGAAGGGAGGCGTGAACGCGCTGGTGCGCGCGGCGGCTGTGGACCTCGGCCGCCACGGCATCCGGGTGAACGCGATCTGCCCGCTCAGCGGCATGTCGCCCAACTTCCTGATGGACGCGGGCGCCGACGTGGTCGGTTCGTCGATGGAGGAGGCGCGCGGGACATGGGATCCCGAGACCGCGCACCAGCCGCTCAAGTTGGCGCGCCCACCGTCGCTGCGCGACAACGCGATGGCGGCCCTGTTCTTCGCGTCCGACGAGTCGGCGTACACCACCGGCGTCTGCATGCCGGTCACCGACGGCGGCATCCTCGCCGGCGCCTATCTCCATCTCTGAGGAGGAGACCGTGCCCGACGTCCAGTTGATCCTGAACCTGCTCTACATATGCCGAGCGCATCGACAGCGGTGACCTCGACGGTGCCGCCGCGCTGTTCGACCACGCGCGTGAAGGTCGCCGCGGGGCCCGACGGCCCGATCACCGTCGACGCGGCCGGGGTGCGCGCGATTCGGAGGACTTCATCCGTCTCTACCCGGACGGCACGCCGCGCACAAGCACGTGATCACCAACCCGATCGTCGAGATCGCCGCCGACGGCGCGACCGCGACGTGCCGCTCGTACTACACGGTCATCCAGCAGACCGACGACTACCCGCTGCAGCCGGTGTGCGCGGGCCGCTACCACGACGAGTTCGAGAAGGTCGACGGCAAGTGGCGCTACCGGTTCCGCGACTACTCGTTGCTCGACCTCAAGGGCGACTTCCGCGCCCACGCCAAGGGCGACGTCCCCATGATCGCCGCGTATCGGCCGGCGACCGGCTGCCTACATCGCCCGGATGCGGATGACCCTGGAAGCGAGGAGGTCCGGGCCCGGGCCAGTCGATCGTCGTGGTGGCGATGGTCGTGCTCGTCGCGGGATTCGTCGGCGCGGCGGTTGCCGAGCGGTGCGGGCGGGGCCGGTGGGCCGAGACGGCCACGACGGCCGCGACGCGGGCGCTGGTCGGCCGGTGGGCGCACTACGACGTTGTCGCGTACCAGGAAGGCGACATGAAGACGCTGATCGTGAGCTACGGGTTCAACGACTTCAGCGAGAAGCGCGGGAAGCTCGTCGACGCCGCGAGCTTCTGCTTCGCGGAGCAGCGCTCCAACCAGCCGATCCAGACGTCGCTGTCCGACGCCGCGACGCAGGCGATCAAGCCGCCGCCGACGCCGGTGACGGTCGACAAGGTCGACGGCAAGGTTCGCATCAGCCGCCCGGCCACCCCGACGCCGGTCGGGATACGGCTCGCCGACCCGGCGAACCAGCCGCTGCCGACCGATCCGAACGATCCTCGGGTGTTCGACGACGACGGTGACGGCAAGCCGGGCATCACCGTGAAGATCAAGGTGAGCGACGCGCTCGAGGGCGAGCTCTACATCGCACGGCGGGAGATCTTCGCCTGGCAGGCGGTCCTGGAGAAGCCGAACCTGCTCCGCGGTGAGGTGACCGACTCGTCGGAGCAGCTCGTGATCGGCGCCAGCAACCCGATCTTCACCACGTCGGGTCAGCACTGGGTGCAGCATCCCGACCTGAGCAGGAGCCCGGTGATCCTGCGCCGCGTGGGGAAGAACTGGGACTGCGAACGACTCCGGGCCGAACGTGACCGGCTCTTCCCGCCGACGCCCGACGCCGACTTCTGACGGAAACCGAAATCTGACGGAGCCGGTTCCTAGCGGAGCTTGGGCGTGAAGCGCACCTGGCCCTCGAAGGACTCGTTGCCGGCGCGCATGACGTCCTTGTCCATCGAGGTCGACAGGATCGACGTCGCCATCGAGAGCGCGCCGGTGCGGCCGAGGTCGTTGGCGGCCCACACCGCGCGCAGCGTGCCGGCCATCACGCCGGGATCGACGCTCGCGACCGCCTCGCCGAGCCACTGGGCCGCCTCTGCCAGCTCCTCCGACGGCACGATCTCGGTGACGAGACCGATCTGCAGCGCGGTCTGCGCAGTGATCCGTTCGCGCGCGCCGAGGAGCGACATGCGCAGCACGTTGCCGAGCGACAGGTACTGCCGCAGCATGATTGGCTCGTACACCGCGGCCTGGCCGTAGGTGACGTGCGGGTCGAAGAACGTCGCGTGGTCGGCGGCGATGACGATGTCGGACTCGGCGATCATGTAGAACGCGCCGCCGCAGGCCATGCCGTTGACCGCGCACACCACGGGCTTCCAGAGGTCGTTGGCCTTCGGTCCGAGGAAGCGGCCCGGGTCGTCGTACATGTAGTTGTTCGACGTGCCGTAGAGCGTGTCCTTCTCGAACACGACGTAGGTGTCCTCGGCGTTGCGGTCGATGCCGACGCAGAACGCCCGCTCGCCCGCGCCGGTGAGCACCGCGCAGCGGACATCGTCGTTCACGCGCAGCGAGAGCCACACCTGCTGGAGCTCGCGCATCATCACCGAGTCGAACGCGTTGAGCGCACCGGGCCGGTTGAGGGTGATGTAGGCCACCCCGTCGCGTTCGTCGTAGATCAAGGTCTCGTACTCGGCCATGGTTCCTCGCTCAGCTTGCGGACCGACGAATCTTGGCATGCCCTCGTCGCCCCGACCCGCACGTGGTGAACTGTGCGCCGACGGGCACGCGAGCGGGGGGAGCCGCATGGGTTCGAGGCGTTCGAGCACGGTCGTGGCGCGGGCCGCGATGTTGGCCTCCTGCTTCCTGGGTGGGGTGGTCGCGTTCCCGGCGTCCGCCGGCGCAGCCGACCGGGCCGAGGTCACGCCGCTGCCGGTGGAGGTCACGACGCTCGATCTCGTCGACCCGAGTCGCCCCACCGCCGCGAACGGCACCTGCGCCGAGCTCCCGTCGCGGGCGCTGCCCACGACCGTGTACCACCCGACGACCGGCGGGCCGTACCCGCTCGTCGTGTTCGCCCACGGCTTCAGTGCGACGCCCGCCGGCTACGACCGGCTGCTCCGGCACTGGGCCTCGGCGGGCTACGTCGTCGCCGCGCCCACCTTCCCTCTCAGCGGCGGCACGTCTCCGTGCGGGCCGGTGGCCGGCGACGTGGTCAACCAGCCCGAAGACATGAGTTTCGTCATCACGTCGGTGCTCGGGGACGCGAAGTCCGCGGACTCGCCGCTGCACGGCCTGGTCGACGGGCAGCATGTCGGCGCGGCGGGACACTCGAACGGCGGCATCACCACCTACGGGCTGGTGGGCAACACGAAGCTGCGTGATCCGCGGATCGACGCCGCCATCATCATGGCGGGCACGGCGCAGAAGTTCCCCGAGGAAGTACGACCTCGCCCACATGCCGCCGGTCCTGTTCGTGCACGGCACCGAGGACTCCCTCGTTCCCTACAGCGCATCGCAAGCAGGGTTCAACGCGGCGCGCGGCCCGAAGGGGCTGCTCACGGTGACCGGCGGTGAGCACATCTCACCGGCGGCCGACGTCACCGACGTGGCCACCACCGACTTCCTCGACGCGTACCTGAAGGGCGACACCGCGGCGCGCGACCGGCTGGCGACCGACGAGACCCCCGGCGTGACCACGATGAAGTTCGTCACCCGCCGCGGCGCGACGACGACCGTGCCCACCACGAAGCCTCCGGTGACCCACCTGAAGGCGACGGTCACGCCGAACAAGAACGTGCAGGGCGGGCAGATGGTCACGGTGGCGTGGAGCGGGTACACGCCGGGCAAGGTCGTCAACGTGCTGCAGTGCAACGGCACCAACCGTGACCCGGCGCAGAGCGCCGAGTGCGACTACTCGAAGGCGGCGATCCTCCATCCCGACCCCACCGGCGAGGGATCGCTCCAGCTCGAGATCATCGAAGGGCCGATCGGCTCGGGGTTCTGTGACGCCGCCCATCCCGGCTGCTTCGTCATCGTGAACAACGCGAGCTCCACCGATCCGAAGGACTCCGTGCGCGTCGACATCCGCTTCGCGCCCTGAGCCGCGGCGCATTGCCGGCGCCCACTTCCGGGCGCGGTGCCGTCGGGTTGTGATAGGCGTGGCCGTTCCGGAGGGGGGAACCACGTGGACGAGATCCGCATCGAAGACCTGCGGGAGCCCGTGCTCTCGCCGGAGCAGCAGGCGGCGTTGGACTACGCACGCACGCTCGACATCAGCTTCGATCCCGAGGGCATCGTGCGCGACGCGCAGGCGGCCACCGGGCTCACCAAGCTGCTCGATCCGACCGTGCTCGACCGCATGGCCGCGCAGGCGGCGGGGACCGAAGCCGACGCGGGGCTCAGCGCCATCGGTCGCATGGTGGTGCGCGCCCGTCTCGTGACGCTGCTGTCGTCGCGCCTGCGCTACGACGACTTCGTCACGCGTTACCCCGAGGCGCTCGAGGTGGAGTTGGAACCGCCGGTGATCGTGGTGGGCCTGCCCCGCTCCGGCACCACCCATCTCGTGAACCTGCTGGCGGCCGACTCGCGCTTCCGGTCGATGCCGTGGTGGGAGGTGCAGGAGCCGCTCCCGATCATGGGTGACCACCCGGGGCGTGACGGCGTCGATCCGCGCTTCAAGCGCGCGTACGCCGAGTGGGAGATCACCAAGGTGATGGCGCCGATCACCACGCTCTTCCACGACCGGCCGCCGTGGTCGATCGAGGAGGACTGCGAGCTCAACGACCTCGACTTCTGCAGCTACACCTTGGAGTGGCACGCACGGGTGCCGCAGTGGCGCGACCACTACTTCGGCCTCGATCAGTACGCGCACTACGCGTTCCTGCGCCAGGAACTGCAGGTGTTGAGCTTCCTGCGCGGCCCCAACCGCTGGGTGCTCAAGACGCCCCAGCACCTGGAGCAGATCGGGCCGTTGATGGCGACGTTCCCCGACGCCACGATCGCGTTCACGTTGCGCGACCCGGTGGCGACGTTCCAGTCGGCGGTCACGATGCTGGCCTACGCCGACCGCACCCGGCAGGACGACGTCGCGATCGACGCGCTCGCCGAGTACTGGGCCGACCGCTACGAGACTCTCCTGCGCGCCGCGGTGCGGGATGCACACCTGATCCCGGAGGCACAGCGCGTCGACGTGGAGTTCGGCGAGTTCATGAGCGACGACGTCGCGATGGCCGTCCGCATCATCGAGCAGTCGGGTCTCGAGATCACCGACACCGTGCGCCAGGAGTTGTCCGACTACATGGCCGGCAACCCGCGTGGCAAGGACGGCAAGGTCGCCTACGACCTCCGCGCCGACTTCGGCATCGACCCCGACGCGATGCACGAACGCTTCGCCTTCTACTTCGACGCCTTCCCGCAGGTGCGGCGCGAAGTCTTCTGAGAGGAACTCACGAGATGCCCAGCCCCGAACCCGTCTGGCGGCACCGCCCCGACACCTACAGCGTGCTGCCCGCGCAGCCCGTGCCCGCCATCGACCTCGGCGGCGACATCTGGATGTCGCAGGGCCTGTCGAACTCGCACATGCTGCCGACCTCCGACGGTCGCGTGATCATCAACTGCGGCATGGGCTTCGAGTCCGTGTACCACCGTGCCGCGTTCGACGCGATCGACGACTCGCCGGTGCGCACGATCATCCTCACGCAGGGCCACCCCGACCACTTCGGTGGCGTCGACACCTTCCTCGACCCGGGCGCGGAGCTCATCACGCAGGCGAACTTCTTCACGTTCCGCACCGACTTCGAGAAGCTCGCCGACTTCCGTCAGCGCAACTCGTCGTTCGCGTGGGCCAAGCAGTCGTGGGATGTGATCGCGGCGATGATGGAGCGCGGCGAGGAGGTGCGCCCGCAGTCGTCGCCGAACCCCGACGTGATGTTCGACGACGAACTCGAGCTCGAGATCGGTGGTCGGCGCCTGCACCTGATCTCCACGCCCGGCGGTGAGACCACCGACGCGTCAGTGGTGTGGCTGCCGGAGCAGCGCACGGTGTTCGCCGGCAACCTCCTCGGCCCGCTCGTGGGTCACGTGCCCAATCTCGTCACCCTGCGCGGCGACCGCTACCGCGACGTCGAGGACTACGTGGGATCGCTGCAGCAGGTACGCGATCTCGCGCCCGAGCGTTACATCAGCGGCCACTTCATGCCCATCGAGGGCGCCGACGTCATCGACCGTCTGCTCGCGACGTTGCAGGGGTCGATGCGCTGGCTGAACGACGCGGTCGTCGACGGCATGAACGCGGGCAAGGACGTCCACACGCTCATGCGCGAGATCCGCCTGCCCGACGAGTTCGACGTCGGCCAGCACTACGGCATGGTGTCGTGGAACGTGCGCGCGATCTGGGAGACCTACGCCGGCTGGTTCCACCACCAGTCGACCACTGAGCTGTACGACGTGCCCGCGCGGGACGTCGCTGGCGACCTCGTCGCCGCGGCCGGCGCGCCCGCGCTCGTCGCCGCGGCTCGGGCCCGCCTCGACGCCGGCAACGCGCCCGCCGCGCTGCACCTCACCGACGTCGTGCTCGCGGCCGAGCCCGACAACACGGAGGCGCGCGCCGTCGCCATCGCCGCCCACCGGGCATTGCGCGACGCGTCGACGAACTTCTGGGAGATCGCCTGGCTCGACCTCCAACTCGAGCAGCTCGGCGCCTGACCAACTCATCACTTCGAGGGAGCACGATGTCCACCAACGAACTGTTCGATCTCACCGGCAAGGTCGCGCTGGTGACCGGCGGCAACAGCGGCCTCGGGCTCGGCTTCGCCACCGGCATGGCCAAGTGCGGCGCCGACATCGTGGTGTGGGGTCGCCGCGCCGACCGCAACGCCGAGGCCGAAGAGCTCCTGCGCGCCGCGGGCGCACCCCGCACCTTCTCGCAGACGGTCGACGTGTCGGTCGAGGAGCAGGTCGTCGGGGGCATGGCCGCCGCGGTCGAGCAGATGGGCCGGGTCGACGTCGTCGTGCAGAACGCGGGCTTTGCCTCGCTCGCGCCGTTCCACGAGATGAGCACCGACGAGTACCGCTCGCTGATCTCGGTCGCGCAGGACGGCGGCTTCTGGACGCTGCGCGAAGGCGTGCGCCACATGGTGGCCCGGGCGGAGGCCGGCGACCCGGGTGGGTCGCTGCTCCTGTGCGGGAGCCTCACGCAGTTCCGTGGCGAGCCGATGATCGCCCACTACGGCGCGGCGAAGTCGGCGATGCAGTCGATGATGCGCAGCGTCGCGTTGGAGTCCGGCCACCTCGGGATCCGGGCCAACATGGTGTGCGCCGGTTGGTTCCACACCGAGATGTACGGCCCGGTGCCCAAGGAGATGTTCCCCTTCAACCAGGTCATCGAGGAGCGCCTGCCAGCCGCTGGGCAGACCGAGAGCGACCTCGGGCATCGCCGCCTACCTCGCCAGCGATGCCGCCTCCTACCACACCGGTGACGTGATCGTCATCGACGGCGGCACCGATGCTGCTCATGCCCCCTGAAGCGGGTACTGTCGGCCATGAGCGACTTCCTCACCGAATCCTCGAAGGCCGTCGTCCACCGCAGTGCTCACGATGGAGTTGCAGGGCGTCGTCGGCAAGTCGGCGCTCCTGCCCGACCTCACGAACGGTGGAACGAACCGGCATGCTCGACGTGGTGCGCCGGGTCTGCAACTCGGCGCGGGATGCCGGTGCCCACGTGGTGCACTGCACCGCGGTGAACCGCGCCGACGGCGCCAGTTCCGCGGTGAACTGCAAGATCTTCGCCCTCGGCGAGAAGGTCCGCGCGGCCTGCAGGGTGCCTATCCGACCCAGATCGGTACGCCGGGTGCCGAGCTGGTCGAGGGGGCTCGAGGACGAGTGCGACATCGTGCTGCCCCGCATTCACGGGATGACCCCGTTCACGTCGACGTCGCTCGACCAGATCCTCCGCAACCTGGGCGTCCGCACCGTGGTACGACCGGGGTGTCGGTGAACCTCGGCATCATGGGGCTCTGCCTGTCGGCGCTCGACCTGCACCCGGGTGGTCGTCGTCGCGACGCCGTCTGCGGGGTGCCGGTGGACTACGCCCAGGCGGTGATCGACCAGTCGCTGTCGATGATCGCGACGATCGTCACCTCGGAGCAGTTGCTCGCCGTCTGGGCGTCGTCCACCGAGTGAAGGGCGCCCCCGGCGGGACTCAACCTGCGCACACGGCTCGGCCGGGAGGTGGTGCCGATGTCGTCGGCCGACGGTGAGGTGCTGAGGAAGGGCGCCCTCGGCAGGACTCGAACCTGCGCACACGGCTCGGCCAGGGAGGTGGTGCCGATGCTCGCATCGGCCGACGGTGAGGTGCTGAGGAAGGGCGCCCTCGGCAGGACTCGAACCTGCGCACACGGCTCGGCCGGGGAGGTGGGTGCCGATGCTCGCATCGGCCGCGACGTGCGGAGATGAGGAAGGGCGCCCCCGGCAGGACTCGAACCTGCGGTCACTGGTGGACGCTGGCGGTGTCCGCCGGTCGAGCGTCCTCCCGCGTTTGCGCAGGTAGATTGCTTGCAGGAGGCCAGATGGAAGGGCGCCCCCGGCAGGACTCGAACCTGCGCACACGGCTCCGGAGGCCGATGCTCTATCCGCTGAGCTACGGGGGCGAGACGGAGCAGGATACCCGGCGGGCGTGGTGACCGGCCCGTCCGGCTCCCGAGGATGCCTACTGGCCGCAGCCCTGGAGCTGGAAGCTCGACGGGACATTCAGCGTGCCGTCGGCGGTGAGGGTCTGCACCGTCCCCGTGCCGAAGTCGAACGCCACCGTGGTCCCGGCAGGGGATCCGGAGAGCGACACGCCGGCGGTGGCCTGCCCCGGGTTCACACAGAAGTTCACGACCAGCTTCACCGTGGCGGTGCCGTCCTGTGTCTGGGCGGTGGCGATCATCTCGCCGTTCGCCGCGCTGACGATGGTGGGCACGTCGCCCTGCACCACGGTGGTCTCGAAGGTGTCGGTGAAGCCTGCGACGATGTAGCCGCCGACGCTGTTCGCCGGAACCCCCGAGATGGTCACGGTCATCTGGGTGAGCGGCAGGGCGTCGACGAAGAGGCTGGCCCGCCCGAACTTCGTGGGCGGGTTCTGGTCGACGGCGTCGGCGAACTCGGCGAGCCGGCCGGTGGGCGAGTCGGTGACGATCGTCGCGGTGTAGCGCAGCTGCTTCGCCTTGGCGTCGTACTTCGGGGCGGTGAGCGTGAACACGAACGTGTCGCTCGAATCGGGCGCGTCGTCGATCACCAGCGCCGCGTTGGGCGGGCTGTCGGCGAACGAGCCGCCGTCCCAGAGCCCGACGAAGTCGGCGGTGGCCTCGTCGGACCGGACGCGCATCGGCCGGTCGGTGAAGGTCGTCACCGTGGCGGGCACGTTCTGCAGCGTGAGGGTGTAGGTGCCCGCCTCGCCCTTCACCGACTTGAGCGTGCCGCCACCTGCAGTCTGCACGAAGAGCTGCTCGACCGTGCTCGGCGCGCTCGCGTCGGCCGAGGCGGTTGTGGTCGTCGTGGTGGTGTCTGCCGCGCCTGCGACGCCGGTCGTGCCCGCGAACGCCATGACGCACACGACGACACCAAGAAATCCTGCCCTGTACTTCATGCGCGCGAACGCTAGCCCCGTCGCGCCGCCCGTGTGCTGCGTGCCCGGCTCCGCAGGCCGGCGACGAACACGTCGATGTCGGCCTCGTACATCTCGTCGATGTCGACCTTGGTGGCCCGAGCGAGCTCACGAGGGGGCGCGTCGACCGGGAAGGTCTCCAGTGACTCGAAGCGAGTGGGCCGATTCGTGTGGGGCTGGCGCTTCGTCGACCGGGTGACGACGTTGCTCACCTGCATGCCGAGCTCCATCGACGTGAACCCCACGATGCGCCAGAACATCAGTCGGCAGAAGAGGAACGCATCGGGCCAGTCGAGGCCGGCCGCACGCATCAGGCGCACCCCTTCGGCCGCGACGTGACCGAACGCCGGCGGCGCGGCTCGTCCCATGAGTGCGATCACGCTGGGGTGTTGCGCGAGTTGTTCGCGCACCGAGTGCATGAGCGAGCGGACGCCCGGCTCCCATTTCGTCGCCGTCGCCGCGGGCGGAGTGAGGGTGTCGAGCACCTGTTGCACGCACGCGTCCTGCAACGTCTGCTTGTCGGCGAAGTGCCAGTAGAGCGTGGGCGCGCGCACGCCGAGTGCGTCAGCGAGGCGCCGCATGGAGAACGCATCGACGCCGTGCGCGTCCATGATCGTGAGCGCGGTGTCGACGATCTGCTCCCGCGTGAGGCCCACGTTCTGCGTGCTTGACATGTGGGACGAGGCTACCGTAGCGTCGCTCTAACACCATTAGAGCAGTGCGCCGCATCTGGTTGCCCAGGGCGGTCGCCGCGCAGTGGTTCGACCTGTGGGGGGATCATGCGAAGTCGTCTGCGGATCTGGGCCGGGGTCGTCGCCGTCGCCGCGGTCACGGGCGCGCTGGTCGCGCCCGCGGCCGCGCAGTCGGGCACCAAGCCGACCGACACCGAGGTGGGCGTGAGCGCGTCGGAGATCCACCTCGCGGTGATCGCCGACGTCGACAACGCGCTCGCACCCGGGCTCTTCAAGGGCGCCGAGGTGGGCGCGCAGGCCGCGGCGAGATACCTGAACAGCAAGGCCGGCGGCGGTGGTGTCGGGGGACGGAAGCTCGTCATCGACTTCTACGACTCCAAGCTGACCCCCAACGACGCGCGCAACGGTGTCATCAAGGCTTGCCAGAACGATCTCGCGCTGGTCGGCACGTCGGCGCTGTTCCTCACCACGGTCGACGACATGGTCGGCTGCGCCGACAAGGCGGGAAAGCCGGTGGGAATCCCCGACATCGGCGGCGTCGTCACCGGTATCCCCGAAGCATGCTCGCCGATGTCGTTCCCGGTGATCGGTAGCCAGATCGACTGCGCCACCATCACACAGAACCCGCAGACGTACTACGGCAACCAGGGGCAGGGGAAGTACCTGCTGCGGACGCACAAGGGTGGGCTGCACGGCGCCTTCGTGATCGCGAGCGACACGAAGGACGCCAACCGCGGCGGCGCGGTGCTGGCGAAGGCGTCACAGGCCGCCGGGATCAAGGCTGACCAGGAAGTGACGAAGTCGGGGCGCGACCCGCAGAGCGCGTACACCGGCCTCGTGCAGCAGATGAAGACCGACAACTCGAACTACGCGCAGATCACGCTGTCGGGCAACAGCGCGATCGAGTTCCGCGACGAGGCGCAGCTGCAGGGGCTGTCGAACGACGTCGTCTGGTACGGCACCTTCTACCACGACGCCACCTTCCAGAAGAACCTCACGGCGGCCGACGGCTTCTACGTGGGTGTTGCGTACCTGCCGTTCGAAGAGGCGAAGTACAACGCGATGCTGCGCAACTTCCTGAAGTACGTCGGCCTCGAGAACGCCGACCAGTTCGCGGTGTACGCATGGTCGGCGACCATCACGTTCGCGCAGGCCGCGCGCGGCGTGGTCGACAAGGACGGGGTCAACGGCCTCACCCGGAGCTCGCTCATCGCCGGCATCAAGGGCCTCACCGACTTCGACGCCGGCGGCATGATCGGCACGCACAGCTTCAAGACCGCGAAGCCGACGTCGTGCTTCATCATGACGCAGGTCTCCAGCGGGAAGTGGAAGCGGCTCTGGCCGAAGAAGGCGGGCACGTTCGACTGCAAGCCGTCGAACTTCGTCGAGTTGAAGGCCGATCTCATCGGGCGCTGAGTCGGCGGCTTCGGTAGGGTCCCGGCGATCGCGACCGAGGGGGACCCGATGCTCGACTTCGATCCCGACCGCACGTGGCAGCCGGTCCAGGAGAAGCTGGACCGGACCACCAACCCGCGGCACCGCCAACTCCTGGAAGAGGTGCTCGCGCACGGCCAGGGTGAGGTGCGCGGCGACCTGGAGATGGTGATGGGCACGCTCGCGCCGAACCCGGTGTACCGGTGGGTGCGCCAGGGGTCGAACGAACCGGTGGTGGGTACCGAGGCGGTGCGGCAGTACTACGTCGACGACATCTTCGGCGGTGGCCGCCACATCCTCGAGGGCAACAAGGACCGCATCGTCGTCGACGACCACACGGTGATCACCGAGGGCACGATGCGCATCCTGCAGTGGGGCCGCGACCTCGTCGCGCGCGGCGCGCAGGTCGACGATCCCGACGCCACCTACCTGCTCACCGTGCGGTTGCTGATCGTGTGGCCGTTCGACGACGACGGCAAGCTCCTCGGTGAGGAGAGCTGGAGTCAGCCGACCACGTCACAGCTGGAGAAGGTCGCGCCCGACGACGTGCCGCAGGTGTTCCGCGACTACATCGCCGCGAAGTCGGGCTGAGACGAATCGGAGCCGGCGGCACGCGGCCGCCGGCTCCGATCGCCGGGATGGTTCAGACGACGAGCGTCACTGGATGAGGTTCGCCTTGATCGTCTGCATGTTCGACGACTTGCAGTCGAACGTGCCCTTCTTCGCCGGGTACTGGCGCACCCACTTGCCGTTGGTGAACTTCACCATCAGGAAGCACGAGGTGGTCGCACCCGTCTTGAACGAACGGGTGCCGAGCATGCCGCCGGCGTCGAAGTCGGTGAGGCCCTTGACCGCGGTGATCAGGTTCGAGCGGGTGAGCCCGTTCACGCCGTCCTTCTCGACGATCGCGTTCACCGCGTCGGCGAAGGCGATCGTTCCCGCGAAGGCGTAGGCGGCGAACTGGTCCGGCGTGCCGCCGACCTGCTTCATGAACTTCAGGAAGTTGGCGACCGTCTTGTTGGCTGACGCCTCCTCGAACGGCAGGAAGCCGAGGAACTGGCTCTCGCCCTCGAACGAGGCCGCGTTGTCCTTCACGAGCGAGTTGCCGTAGCAGGACGCGCATTCCCAGACCACCGACTTCGAGTCGATGCCCTGGAGCTGGGCCTCGTTGCGCAGCAGGAGCGCCTGGTTGGCCGACGCGACGTTCAGCGTCCAGTTGGAGCCGTCCTGCTTCATCTTCTGCACGATCGGCGTGAACACGCTCTGCGGGTCACGACCCGACACCGCGACGACCGGGTCGCCCTGGTCGGCCTTGATGCCCGCGCCCTGCGCCGCGAGCCCGAGGATCGTGCCGCCGCGTGCGGCGTCCTTGGTGTCGTTACCGACGATCGTCACGCCGTGCAGCGGTTGCTTGCTCTGCGAGATCTCCCACTTCGCCGGACCCTCGTTGCCGAGGAACGACTGCGGGTTCTGGGTCACGGTGTCGCAGACGATCGCGGTGCCGTACGCGGGGAACGCCATCGGCGAGCACGACTCCGGCACACCGGTGGTGACCGCCGAGAGGTCGGGGATGCCGACCGCCTGGCCGGCCTTGTCCTGGCAGTTGACGATGTCGTCGACCTGCGTGAGGAACAACGCCGACGTGCCGACGAGCGCGTAGTCGTTCTGGCAACCCTGGATGGTCGCGTTGCGCGACTCGGCGCCATTGAGCTTCGAGTCGTAGAAGTCGACGACGACCTTGCGTCCCGCGAGACCTCCGCCGCCTGCCTTGCTGTTGAGATAGGCCGCGCCGGCCTTCACTCCGTCGACCGCGCCCTTGAACAAGCCTGGTGCGAACGGGTTGTCGACGTCGGCGATGACGGCGATGCGGATCTCGGTGGCGCTGACGCCCACCTCGGTCGCCGCGGGCTTGTCGCTGCCGGACTGTGCCGTCGCCGTCCCGGCGACCGGCACGGCCAGGGCGACGAGCACCAGGCCCGCGATGGCGAGAGACCGGAACCTCTTCATGGAACCCCCCTGTTTCGACGTCACCCCCCGTGACGTCGGCGTCACTCTGACACGATTCTCCGCCGCGCGCCCGTCACCCCCCGTTCGTGGCCACTCGTGCGTGTGCGCAACGGGTCCTACGATGCGGTCCCGCCGACCAGTCCACCGCCCAGGAGGCCCCGCGCGTGCTCGAGGACATCCGCGACACCGACCCCGAGGAGCACTGGGAGACGCTGCGGCGACGCTGGGGTGCGCTGCTCAGCTACCGCTACATCGGGCGCCAGTTCTCCTCGATGAACACGGTCGCCGACGACACGGTCGCGCTGCGTCACGACATGCGCAACGCCGCGGGCGGCATCCTCGCCCAGGTGCTGTCGATCTGCGCCCCGGGCGGCGGCAGCCCGTCCGACCTCGAGGTCGTGCCCAACCCGGTGATCCACTCGGTGCAGATCCTCGACAACGGCAACGACGTCTCGCGCGTCGAGGTGATCGACTCCCGGTGCCTGAAGCTCGGGGCGCGCATGTACTTCGGGCGCGCCACCATCGTCGACGCCGACGACCACAGTCGCGTGCTCGCGATCGTCGACGGGCAGGGCGCGTCGATCGGCGACGTGCCCGAGGGCATGTCGCAGGAGCTGTTCGACGACGACGCGATCGAGCACATCGACGACTCGCCCGACCTCCCGCCGCTGTGGCAGGTGTTCGACGGCTCGAAGCGGGCCGACGGGCACTGGCAGGTGGGGGAGCTGCGCGAGGAGCTCGCGTCGCCCGATGCCGCGCTGCACGTGGGCCCACAGTTCGTGATCGCGGAGACCGCGGCGCTCGACCTCGCGTCCGAGGTCATGGGCACCGAGCGGCTGCAGCCGGTGTCGGCCGACTTCATGTTCATGGCGCGCGGCAAGGTGGGCCCCTTCCGCGTCGACGGTCAGCCGGTGCGCGGCCGCGACGCGGGCCGCGTGGGCGTGCAGGTGGCGATCCACGACGAGGGCAACGGCGACCGCATGATCACCGCGGCGTCGTTCCTGTTCCGCACCGCGGACTGAGGCGGCTCAGGGGAGGAACGACGCGGCGCGGCGGGTGAAGCGCCACTCGCCGTCGGCCTCGCGTCGCAGCTCGTCGTCATAGCGACCGACGAGCTGCACCCGCCACTTGTCGTCGAGCAGCAACAGGAACACGACGTCGCTGGTCGCCGCGGCGTGCTCCTGGTCCCACTCGGTGATCAGCGTGTTGAGGACCAGGTGGCGTTGCGGCACGCGGGGCGCGGTCTTCGAATATGCGATGCGCAGCGCGTCGTGCCCTTCGTGGGTGCCGAGGCCGGCGATGTCGACCACGCCGTCGGCGGTGAAGGTGGCCACCACGGCGTCGGTGCGGCCGTCGTCCATGGCCTGGGTGTAGGCGGCGACGGCCCGGCGGACCCCGGCGTCGACGTCGGCGAATGTCACCTGCTCCGGCATGCTCGTTACACTAGACCGATCGGTACAAAAATGCCGGTGGACGGGGGACCAGGAGTGGGCGAGGCAGCGGGCATCGACGTCGAGGTGCTGATCGTGGGCGCCGGGATCACCGGCATCTACCAGCTGTACCGGGCGCGCGAGGAGGGCTTCTCGGTCCGCCTGCTCGACGCCGCTCCGGGCGTCGGCGGCTGCTGGTACTGGAACAAGTACCCGGGGTGCCGCTTCGACTCCGAGAGCTACACCTACGGCTACCTCTTCTCCGAGGAGCTCTTCGACGAGTGGGAGTGGTCGGAGCACTTCGCCTCCCAGCCCGAGATCGAGCGCTACCTGAACCACACGATCGACAAGTTCGACCTGCGCCGCGACATGCAGTTCGACACGCGCGTGACGGCCGCGGTGTTCGACGACGCGACGTCGACGTGGACGGTCACGACCGACCGTGGTGACACGCTGCGTTGTCACCACCTCGTCGCCGCGACCGGTGTGCTGTCGGTGCCGTACGTCCCCGACATCGACGGCCGCGAGACCTTCGCCGGCATCCAGCACCACACCGGCCTGTGGCCCGCGGAGCCGGTCGACTTCCGCGGCAAGCGCGTCGCCATCGTGGGCACGTCGTCGAGCGGTGTGCAGGTACTGCCCACGATCCTGGCCGACGTCGCCAGCGTCACCGTGTACCAGCGCACCGCGAACTGGTGCACGCCGCTCAACAACCGGCCGATCACCGCGGAGGAGCAGGCCGAGCTGCGCGCCGGCTTCGAGCAGTTGCGCGAGACGCTCGCCACTTCGCGCAGCGGCTTCGCCCATCCGGTGAACGAGAAGATGGCCGACGACGACACGCCCGAGGCACGGCAGGCCTTCTACGAGCAGCTGTGGAACAGCCCGGGCTTCATGAAGCTCACGTACAACTACCAGGACATGCTGTTCAACGACGCCGCCAACCAGGAGTGGTGCGACTTCATCGCCGGCAAGATCCGCTCGATCGTGCAGGATCCCGCAACCGCGGAGAAGCTCATCCCCACCGACCACGGCTTCGGTGGCAAGCGCCCGCCGTTCGTGATCGGCTACTTCGAGGCGTTCAACGACCCGAAGGTCTCACTCGTCGACCTGCGCGACACGCCGATGGTGCGTGTCACCGAAGCCGGCATCGAGACGACCGACGGTGTGCGCGAGTTCGACATCATCGTGTGGGCCACCGGCTTCGACTTCGGGACCGGCGCGCTGTCACGCATGGGCGTGGTGGGACGCGACGGGCTCACGCTCAATGAGCACTGGGCCGACGGCCCGTCCACCTTCGCCGGCCTGCAGACGCACGGCTTCCCCAACTTCTTCTTCCCCGGCGGCCCGCACGCGGCGGCGGGGAACAACCCCCGCTACAACGGCGACCAGGTCGACTTCGTGATGGAGGTGTTGTGCGCGGCGCGCGAGCGCGGCGCCGACGTGGTCGAGACCACCGAGCAGGCCGAGGAGCGCTGGACCCGCATGGTCGACAAGGGTGCCGAGGCAACCGGGTTCGGCGCGCTCGGCCAGTACGTCGGCTCGAACATCCCGGGCAAGGCGAACCGCTACCTGCTCAATGCCGGTGGGCGCGCCATGTTGTTCAAGGTGTTCGCCGACTGCCGCGAGCACGGCTACGCCGAGTTCGGCATCTAGCGACGTTCGAGGTCAGACCGTCGCGATCGGGGTGAGGGGTGAGCCGACGATGCCGGGGAGACGCAGCGGCGGCGCGGTGAGCAGGAAGCGGCTGCGTTCGTGCTCGCGCAGCCACTGCGCCAGCTCGTGCAGGTACCACATCTCACCGAGCGGGATGCCCAGCTCGAACAGGCAGAGGTGGTGGATCGGCAGCAGCGTGCGCTTGCCGTCGACCTCCGGGCCGCCGCCGAGCATCGCCTCGACCGCGTAGTTGTCGGCGACGAGCGCGGAGATCTGCGAGTCGCGGATCCACTCGAGCAGAGCCTCGTCGCGCGGGTCGAGCGCGGAGCACATGCGGTGGATCTTCACCGGGTCGGGGTTCTTGTTCCACTCCAGGACCTTGGTGGCGAAGCCCGTGTGCAGGAGCAGCATGTCGCCCGGTTCGACGACGACGTTGTCGGCCTCCATCACCTCGAGCAGCTGGTGCAGCTTGACCGCCTTGACCTCGTGGCCGAAGTGGTGCGCGAGGTCGACCAGCACGCCGCGCCCCTGCACGCCGTGGAACGCCATGTGCTCGAGGCCGAGGTGGTGGGCGAAGCACGCGTGGCCGTGGCCGTCGCCGCGTGCGTCGGCAGAGGGCCCGACGAGGTCGGTGCCGGCGCGGTAGCCGTTGTAGTAGACGGCCTCGGCGACGCCGTCGCCGTCGGCGTCGAACTCGGCGCCCACGTGCGCGAGCGCGTCCCACTGCGTGGAGTACTGCAGCCAGAGGGTGACCTGGTCGTCGGCCCACACGTCGACGAAGGAGTCGTCGCCCTCGCGCATGTCGCGCATGAGCTTGTTGTAGAAGACCTCGGGGGTGCCGTCCATGTCCTCGGTGGGCGCGAGGCGCGGCGGGTAGCGGCGCTGGTTGAGCGCGGTGCCGCCGGGGAAGTCGAGGGGGAGGCTCAGGCAGAACGTGATGCCGTGCTCCACCTCGCGCACGCCCTGCAGCACCTTCTCGGGGGTGATCAGGTTGATGCGACCGAGCTCGTCGTCGTCGCCCCAGTCGCCCCAGGTGGAGCCCTCCGGCCGGTTCACCCAGCGCTTCGAAGTCGGTTCGGCCACGGCTGTCCCCCTCGTTGCCCGATTCTGTACCGATCGGTACACTAGCCAGAACCTCGTCCTCCACGCACCAGGCACGCACCAGGAGCGGACATGAGCGCATCACGCACACCGGTCGTCACCGCCGACGGCCACATCCTCGAGCCCATCGACCTCTTCAAGACCCGCATGCCCAAGCACCTGCGCGACCGGGCGGTGTGGGAGGAGGACTTCGAGATCGAGCCGTTCGTCGAGGGTGGTGCCCGCGTGTTCCGGCGGCTGCACACCTCGGGCTTCGAGGGCTGGACCATCTCGCGCTACCGCCAGACGAGCGGCCGCACCCCCGAGGGCGACCCCGCGCTGATCGTCGAGGACCTGCAGTCCGACGGCGTCGACGGCGCGGTGCTGTTCCCCAACCTCTCGCTGTTCGGCCTCTACTCCGACGACCACGAGCTGTCGATGGCGCACGCGCGCGTCTACAACGACTACATCGTCGAGCGGTTCACGCCCTACTTCGACCGCCTCGCGCCCACCGCGCCGGTGCCGATCACCGACATCCCCGACGCGGTCGCCGAGATCCAGCGCGCCGCGGCCGGTGGGTTCCGCGCGGCGCTGCTGCCGGCCACGCCGCCGTTGCCCTACTACTCGCGCGACCTCGACCCGGTGTGGGACGCGCTGCGCGACACCGGCCTGCAGCCGTTCTTCCACACGCAGACCGGTGGCGTGAAGGTGAACGACCCGTCGTCCACCACGCTCAAGGTCGTGATGGAGAACGCGGCGCAGGTGAACCAGCCGATGACCGAGCGGTCGGCGGCCAAGCGCATGATCACGCAGGCGGTGTACGCGCCGCTCGTGCCGTCGCAGCTGATCTGTCAGCTCATCGGCGGCGGCGTGCCCGAGCGCTACCCCGAGCTGCACTTCTCGCTCATCGAGTTCAACGCGAACTGGCTCGCCTCACTCGTCGGCGCCATGGACAAGTGCTGGATCACCGGCATCGGCCAGGATCCCGACTGGTGGCTCGGCATCTGGCAGGACGACAAGCCGCCGACCGACCAGCCGGGCATGGCGCGCCTCTTCAAGCTCAACGACAAGTGGCCCTACCCGCTCATGCCGAGCGAGTACGTGCAGCGCCAGTTCCACGTGCAGTTCCAGGACGACCCGGTCGCGCTGGCGTGCCGCCACATCACCGGGCCGTCGAGCCTGATGTGGGGCAACGACTACCCGCACGCCGAGGGCACGTTCCGCGGCAGCCAGGAGCTCATCGCCAAGCAGTTCGCCGGGGTGCCCGACGACGAGCGCGCCGCCATCCTCGGCGGCACCCTCGCCTCCGTGCTGGGGATGCAGATCCCCGTCTAGCGGGAGCGTTCAGTCGCGGCTGATGCCGTGGAGGAAGATCTCGGCGAAGGGCTTCGCCGCGTCGCTCGGAGAGAGCTTGCCGCCGGGGCGCAGCCACAGGTACGTGTAGTTGTGCATGCCGAGCCAGGCGCGCGCGGTGAGCCACGGGTCGACCTTGCGGAACTCGCCCGCCTTGATGCCGGCGCGCAGCACCTGTTCGACGACCTTCTCGTACTCCTTGCGCCGGCGGCGGAACTGCTCCGCGTGGTCGCCGGTGAGCGCGGGGAACTCGTGCAGGAACACCCAGACGTGGTCGGGGTAGCGACCGATCACGTCGAGCAGCTCGTCACCGAGCGCGGCGAGCTGGGCCGACGGTGTGCCGCCGGCCTCGACGACGCGGGCCGCACCGGCGAGCACCTCGTCCATCACGCGGTCGTGGATGGCGGCGAGCAGCTCCTCCTTGGAGCCGATGTAGTAGTAGAACGCGCCCTTCCCGAACCCGTTGACCTCGCACAGCTCGTTGATGCCGGTCGCGTGGTAGCCGCTGCGCGCGAACACGTGTGCGGACGTGTCGATGATCTCGGCGCGGCGCGCCTTCCACTTCTCGCTGCGCTTCGGTTCGGTGGTGGTCAACGGGCTCTCCACTGCGGTGGGCGCTTCTCGGCGAAGGCGGCCAGGCCTTCCTCGGCGTCGTCGGTGGTCATCAGTTCGTCGAGCAGTGCCCGTGAGTCTGCCCGCAACGTCGCGTCGTCGTCGGTACCGGCCCGCAACACGATCTCGCGGCTGGACCGCACCGCGAGCGGCGCGGCCGCCGCGATCAGCTGCGCGACCCGCAGTGCCTCGGTTTCCGTCTCACCCGGCTCCACGAGGCGGCTGACGAGCCCGAGCTCGTATGCGCGCGTGGCGGGGATCGGTTCGCCGGTGAGGATCGCGTCCATCGCGGCGGCCTGACCGATGGCGCGGGGGAGGCGGAACAGCCCGCCCGCGGCGGCGATGAGGTTGCGGGTGACCTCGGCGAGCCCGAACGACGCCCGGGTGCTGGCGACCACGATGTCGGCGGCCAGCACGATCTCGCACCCGCCCGCGGTGGCGAGTCCGTCGACCGCGACCACGATGGGCTTCGTGCGCTCCCGGTAGGCGAAGCCACCGAACCCGCCGCGCTCGGTGTCGAGGGTGTGCGCGCCGCCGGCCTTCCGCACCACCTTGAGGTCGGCGCCCGCGCAGAACACGGGGCGGGCCTGGCCCTCGACGTTGGCGCACAGCACGCCCACCCACACGTCGGGGTCGGCCTCGATCCGGTCGACGGCCGCCTCGATGGCCGCGGCCATCTCGGGGTTCACCGCGTTGCGCGCCTCGGGGCGGTTGAGCGTGACGACGGCCACGTGGTCGGACGCCGAGTACAGGACGGTGCTCACGGGCCCAACGGTACAGTGGAACGGTCGGTACAAAGCGGTGGTCGCCGAGATCGAGGCCGGGGAGCGCATGGAAGAACTCCGATTCGACGGGCGGGTCGCCATCGTCACCGGCGCGGGACGTGGGATCGGACGCGCCTACGCGCGACTCCTGGCCGCGCGCGGCGCCTCGGTGGTGGTGAACGACCTCGGCGGCTCCACCGAGGGCGAGGGCTCCGATCTGGCGCCCGCCGCCAGCGTCGTCGAGGAGATCACCGCGGCCGGTGGCACCGCGGTGGCCGACGGCAGCGACGTCGCGTCCGTCGACGGTGCGCAGCACCTCGTCGACACCGCGGTCGAGCGCTTCGGGCGCATCGACGTGGTCGTGAACAACGCGGGGATCATGCGCTGGGCCGGGATGCCCGACGTCGACGCCGACGCGCTCGACGCGCACCTCGCGGTGCACGTCGGCGGTTCGTTCAACACGACGCGTGCTGCGTGGCCGCACATGGTCGAGCAGCAGTACGGCCGCATCGTGATGACCGCGTCGGCGGGGATGTTCGGTCATCCGCACAACACGTCGTACGCGACGGCGAAGGCCGGCGTCGTCGGACTCACCCGCAGCATCCACCTGTCGGGCGCGAAGCGCGGCATCAAGGTGAACGTGATCGCCCCCGCGGCGATGACCCGGCTCGCGAGCCCGGGCGCCGAGGAACCCGGTGACGACGACCCCATGGCGCCGGCGCTGGTCGCGCCGATGGTGGCGTACCTCGCGCACGAGAGCTGCCCGGTGAGCGGCGAGGTCTACGCCGCGGGCGCGGGCCGGTTCTCCCGGATCTTCCTCGCCAGCACGCCGGGATGGCTGGCCGACGACCGTCCGTCGGTGGAGGACGTCGCCGCCCACTGGGACGCGATCAACGACGAGTCGGGCTACACGGTGCCGACCAGCCTCATGGACTGGTCGGCGGGGTTCACGTCACACCTGGGGTGAATCAGCCGGCGCGCAGGTCTCGCTTGAGCACCTTGCCCGACGGGTTGCGCGGCAGTTCGGCGATGAACACCACTTCCTGCGGCACCTTGAACTTCGCGATCCGCGCCCGGCAGTGCTCCACCAGTTCGTCGCCGGTGACCTCGCTGCCTTCGGCCTTCACCACGTAGGCCATCGGGACTTCGCCCCAGCGTTCGTGCGGGGTGCCGACGACCGCGGCCTCCACCACCGCGGGGTGCTCGTAGAGCACGCGCTCCACCTCGGAGCTCGCGATGTTCTCGCCGCCCGACACGATCATGTCCTTGAGCCGGTCGACGATGTAGAGGTAGCCGTCGTCGTCGAGCACGCCGACGTCGCCGGTGTGGAACCACCCGCCTGCGAACGCGGTGGCGGTGGCGTCGGGGTCGCGCCAGTAGCCCTTGAACACCTTCGGGCCGCGCAGCACCACCTCGCCGCGCTCACCCGTGGGCACCGGGGCGCCGTCGTCGCCCCACAGCTGCAGCTCGAGGTAGGGGCACGGGCGCCCCACGCTGCCGAGCTTGGGCACGACGTTGGCGCGGTCGAGGAAGGTGTCACCGGAGACGGTCTCGGTGAGGCCGTACGCATCCGCGAACCAGGCCGAGGGGAAGGTGCGCTGGACGCGCTCGATCACCGGCACCGGCATCTTCTCGCCGCCCGCGATGATGAGGCGCACCGACGACAGGTCGCGCGTGTCGATTCCGTCCACGTCGAGCATGGCCCGCACCATCGCGGGCGCGGCCCAGATCACCGAGATGCGCGACCGCTCGATCTCGTCGACCGCCTGCTGCGCGTCGAACACGCGGTGGATCACGGTGGTCGCCCCGACCGCGAGCATCGACGTCGTCACCAGGTCGAGCGCACCGACGTGGTACAGCGGGCCGCACGCGAGGCCGATGTCGTCGGCGGTGAAGCCGAGCTCGGTGACGTGGGCGTAGTTCTTCCATGCCAGGTTCTCGTGGGTGAGCATCACGCCCTTGGGGCGCCCGGTGGTGCCCGACGTGTACATGAGCCGGTGCACCGTGTCGCCGGTGAGCGGCGCGCGCGGCACCGGCGGGTGGTCGCCCACGAGATCGGCGAAACGCTCCCACCCGGCGCGCTCGTCGTCGCCCACCCGCAGCTTCACCAGACCGGGGATCGCGGGGTCGGTGGCGGCGTCGGCGAGGCCGACGAGGTCGGCATCGCACACGAGCGCGCGCGCCTCGGAGTGCTCGAGGATGAAGCGAAGCTCGGGCGCGGCCAGGCGCCAGTTCACCGGCATCGCGATCGCACCGAGGTGGTTGGCGGCGACGATGGTGGCGAGGAACTCGATCGAGTTGTACGAGAGCAGCCCCACCACGTCGCCGGCGCCCACGCCGCGCGCCGCGAGCCCGGCCGCGAGGTCGGCGGCCCACTCGACCATCTCCGCATAGGTGACGGTGCGGTCGCCGAACACCGCGATCGGCTGGTCGGGGGTGCGACCGGCGTGGTGCTCGAGCACGCTCACGAAGTTGAGGTCGGGCTGCATGGTCCCCCTCGGAGATCAGGGCGCGGCGTAGCCGCCGTCGACCACGAGGGCGGTGCCGGTGGTCCAACGCGCCGCGTCGCTCGCGAGGTACGAGTACGCGCCCACGAGGTCGGCGGCCTGGCCGAGACCGAGCGGGTGCTTGGCGCCCATCGCCTCCATCGCCTCCTCGGGGAGGCCCTCGTGGATGGCGGAGCGGAACGTGCCGGGGCACACGCAGTTCACCCGGATGCCGTCGCGGGCGTACTCGACCGCCGCGACCTTCGCGAGCTGGATCACGGCCGCCTTCGTCGCGCAGTACGGCGCCGCGTGCGACCACGCGGTGAGGCCGGCGACCGACGCGGTCAGCACAATCGCGCCCGACTGCTGCGCGCGCATCGTGGGGACGACCGCCTTGATGCCGTTCACTGCGCCGAGCACGTTCACGCGGTAGGCGCGGTCCCAGTCGTCGGTGGTGAGGTTGTGGATGCGACCGTTGGGGGAGAGCACGCCCGCGTTGCTCACGAGCACGTCGATGCGGCCGAACGCGTCGAGCGCGCGCTGCGCGACCGCGGCGACGGCGTCGAAGTCGCTCACGTCGGCGAGCACGGTCTCCACCGCGCCGCGGGCGGACGGCAACGCCGCGACGGTGGCCGCGAGGCCCGCGTCGCTCACGTCGCTCAGCACGAGATCGGTGTCGGGCTCACCCGCGAACTGGGTGGCGAGCGCACTGCCGAGCGCGCCACCCGCGCCGGTGATGACGACGACCCTGCGGCCCGGTGCCGATGCGTCGGTCATACGAGCAGGTACCCCCCGTCGACCGTGATCACGGTGCCGGTGACGAAGGCCGACGCGGCCGACGCGAGGAACAGGTACGCGCCGGCGAGATCGGTGGGTGCGCCCCAACGGTGCTGCGCGGTGTGACCGAGGATCTCCTCGGTGAGCGCCGGGTTGCGCTTGAACCCCTCGGCGAGTGGCGAGTCGAACCAGCCGGGGGCGACCACGTTCACGGTGATGCCGTCGGGTGCGAGGTCGAGCGCGAGCGCCTTGGCCAGGGCAACGAGACCGGCCTTCGACGCGCTGTACGCCGCGAGCCCGGCGCGGGGGCGTTCGCCGAGCACCGAGCCGGTGAAGATCATGCGGCCGCCGCTCCCGGTCTCGCCCATCACGCGCGCCGCGGCGCGGGCGCCGAGGAACGCGCCGGTGAGGTTCACGTCGATGACGTCGCGCCACACGTCGGGCTTGGTGTCGCGCGGGCCGGCGACGACGGGGGAGATGCCGGCGTTGGCGATCCACACGTCGAGGCCGCCCCAGGCGTCGACGGTGGCGTCGGCCACCGTCTCGTTCCACTCGGGGTCGGTGACGTCGCCGGCGAGCACGAGCGCGGGGCCCGGCAGCTCGGCCGCGAGGCTGTCGAGCTCCTCGAGCGTACGGGAGACCAGCGCCACCGAGGCGCCCCCGGCGGAAGGCGCGTGGGCGAGCAGCCGGCCCAGGCCGCGGCCGGCGCCGGTGAGCACCGCGCGGCGGCCCGCGACGTCACCCCGTCGAGGAAACGTGCGGGATGTCGATCTGCTCCGCCATGGGGCTCCAGCCGCGAGGTCTTGTACCGACCGGTACGGTAGCGCCGATGGACACCACCGCACTGCTCGAGCTGCACCGGCGGATGCTGGTCATCGGGGTTCGAGGAGGGCATCGCCGCCTGCTACCGGGACGGCGAGGTCCCAGGTGCACCTCTCGGTCGGCCAGGAAGCCTGCGGTCGGCGCCTGTTGGGGGCTGGGACCGACCGACGTGGTGACGTCCACCCACCGCGGGCACGGGCACTGCCTGGCCAAGGGCATGTCGCCGCTCGGGATGTTCGCCGAGCTGCTCGCCCGCGACGCCGGCTCGAACCGCGGTCGCGGCGGGTCGATGCACGTCGCGGATCCGCGCCTCGGCGTGTTCGGCGCCAACGGCATCGTCGCCGCCGGGCTGCCGATCGCGGTCGGTGCGGCCACGGCCTCGCAGCTGCGGTCCGACGGGAGTGTGTCCGTCGCGTTCTTCGGCGACGGCGCGGTCGCGCAGGGTGCGTTCCACGAGGCGGTGAACCTGGCCGCGGTGTGGCGGGCGCCCGTCGTGTTCTTCTGCGAGAACAACGGGTACGCGGAGTTCTCACCAGCCGACACCCAACACGCGGCCACGCTCGAGCAGCGCGCGATCGGCTACGGCGTCCGGCACGTCGGCGTCGACGGCAACGACGTGCTCGCGGTGATCGCCGCAATGGACGACGTGCTCGCGTCGGTGCGCGCCGGTGGCGGCCCGGTGATCGTCGAGGCCACCACCTACCGGTGGCACGGCCACTACGAGGGTGACCCGCAGCGCTACCGCACCGCCGAGGAGCTGGCGGAGTGGACTGCGCGCGACCCGCTGCTGCTGCACGCCGCGCGCATGCGCGCCGCCGGGATCACCGACGACCAGATCACTGCGGTGGTCGAAGCCGTGCGCGTCGAGCTCGACCGCGCGCTGGAGCTGGCGCGGGCGCTGCCGGCGCCCGACCCGTCGACGCTGCACCAATTCGTGGTGCGCGACCGGCCGATCGTGCCCGAGCCGGCACCGATCGCGCCCGACGCGCCGGTGTTCCGCACGATGGACGCGATCCGCGGCGCGCTCGATGTGGAGCTCGCGCAGGACGGGCGCGTGTTCGTCGCGGGGATCGACGTCGGCGCGGGCGGCAACGTGTTCGGCCTCACCCGTGGCCTGCACGACCGTTTCGGTGACCGCGTGCGCGACACGCCGATCTCCGAGACCGCGGTGATGGGACTCGGTGTCGGCGCGGCGATGGCGGGCATGCGGCCCGTCGTCGAGCTCATGTATCTCGACTTCGTCGGCGTGTGCCTCGACCAGATCATGAACCAGGCGGCGAAGATGCCGTACATGACGGGCGGCTCCGCCGAGATGGCGCTCACCGTGCGCACGCAGTTCGGCGCCGGCCGATCGTCGGGGAGCCAGCACTCGCAGAGCCTCGAGGCGCTGCTCGCGCACATCCCGGGCCTCACCGTGGTGATGCCGTCGACCCCGGCCGACACGTACGGCCTGCTGCGCGCCGCGATCCAGGATCCCAACCCGGTGGTGTTCATCGAGCACCGGCTGCTCTACGGGTTCAAGGGACCGCAGCCACCGGAGGACCACCTCGTGCCGCTCGGCAGGGCGGCAGTGGTGCGTCCGGGTGACGACATCACGCTCGTGACCGTGTCGCGCATGGTGCACGAGTCGCTCGCCGCGGCCGAGGAGGTCGCGGCGGAGGGCATCTCGGTCGAGGTGATCGACCTGCGCACCGTCGCCCCGCTCGACATGGAGACGGTGCTCGCGTCGGTGGCGAAGACCAGTCGGGTGCTCATCGCTCACGAAGCGGTCGAACCGTTCGGGATCGGCGCGGAGATCGCCGCGGTGATCGCGCGACGACCTGGAACCTCGACGCACCGGTCGAGCGCGTCGACGCCGCCGCGGCATCCGCGCCCTACGCACCCTCGCTCGGGCCGCCTGGCTCCCCAGGCCGCGACACCATCGCCGCCGCCGCATCCGCCGACTCGCCGCCGCCTGACCCGGTCACCGCAGGTTGCGTCAGCAAACCCGCCAGTACCTGGTCTGGTGACGCAACCTCGGGGTGGGGAGACGCTCTCCCGACCTAACAGCCGAGGTGGCGGGCGATGACGACGTGCTGGATCTCGTTGGTGCCCTCGCCGATCTCGAGCACCTTGGCGTCGCAGTAGAAGCGGGCGACCGGGCTGTCGAGCATGTAGCCCACGCCACCGTGGATCTGCACCGCCTCTGACGCCGCCTGCACCGCGAGCCGGCTGGCCTTGAGCTTGGCCATCGCCGCTTCCTTCATGAACGGCTGGCCCGCGTCGCGGAGTGACGCGGCGCGGTACGTGAGCCAACGCGCCGCCTCGAGCTCGGTGGCGATGTCGGCGAGCTTGAACTGCACGGCCTGGAACTTCGAGATCGGCTGGCCGAACTGCTCGCGCTCCTTCGCGTACGCGAGCGCGAGGTCGAGCACCGCCTGCGTGAGGCTGAGCGACAGCGCGGCGATGGAGATGCGGCCCACTTCGAGCGCGCCGATGAACTGGCCGAGGCCGAGCGACGGGTCGCCGACGAGGTGCTCGTCGGGCACGAACACGTCGTCGAAGTAGAGCTCGCGCGTGTCGAGGCCGCGCCAGCCGATGCCGCGCATCTTCGGGCCCATGGTGAATCCGGGCGTGTCCTTCTCGACGACGAAGTTGCCGTAGCCCGGGCGGTCGCCGTCGCTGCCGGCGTCGGTGCGCGCGAGCAATGTGACGCCGAACGACATGTCGGTGCCCGCGTTGGAGATGAACGTCTTGGTGCCGTTGATCGTCCATCCGCCGTCGACCTTGGTGGCGCGCGTCGCGATGCCGCGCGCGTCGGAGCCGGCGTTGGGCTCGGTGAGGCCGAACGCGCCGAGCGCCGTTCCCTCGGCGAGCGGGCGCAGCCAGCGCTCGCGCTGCTCGTCGTTGCCGAACAGGTAGAGCGGCATCGACCCGATCGTGACGTGGGCCTGGAACGCGGTGGCCACCGACTGGTCGGCGAGTCCGAGCTGTTCCATCGCGGCGACGAAGCCGACGGTGGACATGCCGATACCGCCCCACTCCTCGGGGATGAGCATGCCGAGCAGGCCCAGCTCGCCCATCTCCCGCAGGAGGGAGGTGTCGCGAGCGCGCATGTCCCAGGCGATCGGTCCGCGCACGGCGATCTGCTCCTGGGCGAAGGTGCGGCAGAGGTCGACGAGGTGCGTTCGGCTTCGCTCAGCGAGAAGTCCATGCCCGATCCTATTGGACCGAGCGGTACAAGAAAGTGTTCAACCGGCGATCAGGCGCAGATGCAGGCGCGATGGCCTGCTCGGCGTAGGCGAGGTGGTTGGCCAGGTCGCCGAGCTCCATCCAGTAGGTGGTGACGGCCAGGTAGGCCCGCCCCAGCTCGCCCCACTGGGCATACCCGTCGGCCATGCCGTCGAGGAACGACGGGCGGTTGCAGGGCCAGCGCCTTCTCGCGCCAGGGCGACCGTCGGCGGCGGCGACACCATCACCAGCTCCGAGCCGAGCGATGCTGCGGTCACGGCCGTACTCGTGGAGCAGCTCCTGCACCCGGCGCTGCATCGGCGCCGCCTCCTCGACGAGACCGCCGAAGCTGAAGCCGTCGCCCACCTGCGCGCCCCGGCGCAGCGCGACCTCGGCGTAGCCGCCGAGCCAGATCGGGACGGGCACGGTCGGGCGGGGGTTGATGCCCGCGCGGTCGAAGACCTCGTCGCCGACGGTGCCGCTCACCAACTCCTCGGTCCACAGGCGGCGCAGCATCGCGATCTGCTCGTCGGTGCGCGCGCCGCGCCGGGAGAAGTGCTGCCCGAGCGCGGCGAACTCCACGTGGTTCCAGCCGACGCCGACCGCGAGCCGGAAGCGGTTGTCGGTCAGCACCGCGAGGTCGGCGGCCTGCTTCGCGACGAGCGCGGTCTGCCGTTGCGGCAGCACCATGATGCTGGTGGCGAACTCGAGCCGGTCGGAGTACGCGGCCATGTGCGAGAACAGCACGAACGGGTCGAGGAACGTGTCGTGCTCGGTGTACGGGCCCCAGAGCTTCGGCTCGCGCCCCTCGTGGGGCGTGCCGAGCACGTGGTCGGCGGTGACGACGTAGTCGTACCCCATGGCGTCGACGGCGCGCGTGAACTCGCGCAGCGTCGCACCGGTGAGCGGTACCTCGGTGGAGGGGAAGTAGATCCCGAGCTGCATCGCCGCAGTGTACCGATCGGTACAAGCCTCAGCTCGTGAGCTCCACGGCGCGGGCCAGGTTCACGAGCGCGCGGTCGCCGAGCATCTGCTGGACGGGTGCGTCGGGGTCCTGCAACGAACGCTGGTACACGCCCTCGAGCAGCACGCAGAGCCGGAAGTTGTAGAGCACCTCGTAGTAGCGCAGGTCGGGAAGCTCGGCGAGCCCCCGCGCCTCGCGGTAGCGCGAGATCAGGGCGTCGCGTGAAGGCCACCCGGCCTCCACACTCGCGGCGCCGCACCACGCCTCGCAGAAACCGGCGAGGTCGAGCAGCGGGTCGCCGATGGTGGCGGTCTCCCAGTCGACGATCGCGAGGACACGCGCCGGCGGATCCGTCGCGATCATCACGTTCCGCATGTGGTAGTCGGCGTGCATAGTCGTTGGGGTGAAGTGCGACGGGCGGTGCGCGTCGAGCCACGTCATCACGTCGTCGATCCCCGGCAGGTCGCGGTTGCGGTACGTCGCGAGCTGGCCCGACCAGCGGCTCACCTGGCGTTCGTGGAACCCGTCGGGCCGCCCGAGATCGGCGAGGCCCGCGGCCTGCCAGTCGACGTTGTGCAGGCTCGCGAGCGCGTCGACCAGCGCGTACGCCAGCGCGGCGCGCCCGGTGTCGTCGTCGAGCGCGGGCGGGGCGGGGAACGCGTCGACGCCGTCGACCACCGTCATCAGGTAGAAGGTGCAGCCGAGGACGTCGTGGTCGTCGCACAGCACGACGGGCGTGGCGTGCGGCACCGGGGTGCCCTCGAGCGCGCGCAGGATGCGGTACTCCCGGCGCATGCCCTCGTCGGCCTTCTCGATCGCGACGCGACGCGGCCGGCGCAGCACCCACGACTCGTCGCCACGCGTGATGCGGAACATCGCGTTCGACCCGCCCCCGCCGAGCTCCTCGACCACGAGCGGCGCGCCGGGCGCGAGCCCCTGCGCGTCGAGCCAGGGTTCGAGCCGTTCGGGGTCCGCGAGTGCCACGGCCGGGCACGGTACCGGAGAGGTGCGGGGGGCTGCTGCCGGTCGGTACGCTCGCCCGCGCCGCCACCCCGGCGCGTTCCCGGACGCGCCCGACCGAGGGAACCCGCCATGACCAGTGCCCGCGCCGCCATCCTCGAGACCTCGCCCGGCGACCTCGTGATCGACGACATCGAGGTGGCCGACGTCGGCCCGCGTGAGGTGCTCGTGCGCACCTCGGCGGCCGGCCTGTGCCACAGCGACCTCCACTTCATGCAGGGCCTCTACCCCTACATGCTCCCGATGGTCGCCGGGCACGAGGCGGCCGGTGTGGTCGAGGCGATCGGCAGCGAGGTCACCGGGTTCCGCGTGGGGGATCACGTGGTGTCGTGCGTCAGCGGGTTCTGCGGTGCGTGCCGCTGGTGCCTCACCGGCCGTTCGTACCTGTGCGACCGGGTGGGCCTCACGCGCGGCGAGGGCGAGACGCCGAGCCTGTCGCGCAACGGCACCCCGCTCACGCCGTTCTCGAACCTGGGCTGCTTCGCGGAGCTCATGCTGCTGCACGAGCACTTCCTCGTGAAGGTCACCGACGACATCCCCATCGAGAAGGCCGCGCTCATCGGGTGCGGTGTCACCACCGGGGTGGGTGCGGTGATCAACACCGCGGCCGTGCGCGCGGGTGACACCGTCGCGGTGCTCGGCTGCGGTGGCATCGGGCTCAACGCGATCCAGGCCGCGCGCCTCGTGGGCGCGTCGCGCATCATCGCCGTCGACCGGCTCGACTCGAAGCTGGAGATGGCGAAGGCGTTCGGCGCCACCGACGTGGTGAACGCGGCGAACGACGACGCGGTCACCGCGGTGATGGAGCTCACCGGCGGTGGCGTCGACCACGCGATCGAGGCGATCGGCCTCAAGGCGACGGCCGAGCAGGCCTTCCAGATGCTCGGCAAGGACGGCACTGCGACGGTGATCGGCATGGTGCCGTTCGGGCAGAAGATCGAGCTCGACGCCACGCAACTGCTCGGCGGCCGGCACATCCAGGGATCGAACATGGGCTCGAACCGCTTCCGGCTCGACATCCCCCGCTACGTCGACTGGTACCTCGACGGCCGCCTCGACCTCGACTCGTTGGTGAGCGCGACCATGCCCCTCGACGAGATCAACGCGGGCTTCGCCACCCTGTCGGGCGGCGAGGTGGCCCGCCAGCTCGTCACGTTCGACTGATCGGGCGCGCAGCCGATCAGGCGCGCAGGTCGGCGAGGATCTGCGCGACCTGCTCGTCGGTGGCGTTGGGGAGACCCATCATGAGACGGTCGACGAGCCCCTCGTAGCGGGCCTTCACCGCACCCGCGACGCGGTCGATGGGCGCCACCACCGCGAACGTCTCGAGGACGTCGTCGGTGACCAGGTCGGCCATCGCGCCCCACTCTCCGCGCATCGAGAGCGTGCGCAGCTCGGGCTGCAGGTCGCCGAGCCCGTGCACGTCGAGCACGCCCTTGTACGCGGGCGTCGACCCGTAGAAGGAGATCTGGCTGCGCATGGTGGCGGCGGCCTTCGCCATCTCCTCGTCGGTGCTGCCGGTGACGACGAACGCGGGGCAGCAGATCTCGACGTCGGCGCGCGTGCGGCCCGCCTTCTCGATGCCGCGCCGCAGCGCGGGCAGCGACACCTCCTTGATGTACTTCGGCGACGTGAACGCGTGCGTGTGCATGCCGTCGGCGAGCTCGCCGCACAGCTCGGTCATCGCCTCGCCCACCGCGGCGAGGAAGATGCGCGGCGTGCCGTAGGGCTGCGCCTCGGGCACGAACATCGGCGTCATCAGCGTGTGGCGGTAGTACTCGCCCTCGTAGCGCAGCTCCGCGCCCTCGTCCCAGCAGGCCCAGATCGCGCGCACGGCCTCGATGAACTCGCGCATGCGCGCCACCGGCTTGCCCCACGGCATGCCGAAGCGCTTCTCGATGTGCGGCCGGATCTGTGAGCCGAGGCCCAGCACGAACCGCCCCTCGGAGTACGCGTTGAGGTCCCAGGCGACGTTGGCGATCGTCATCGGGTTGCGCGCGAACGCGACGGCGATGCAGGTGCCGATCTCGAGGCGTTCCGTGTGCTCCGCCGCGAGCAGCAGCGGCAGGAACACGTCGTGGCTGATCTCGCCGGTCCAGCCGCCGTCGTACCCGCGCCGTTCGAGGCGCCGGGCCGCGTCGGCCGCCTGGTCGAGTTGCATCGCGATCCCACCGTCGATCTTCATGCGCGGAGCATATGAGCGGGGCGGTCGGGGGCACATCCCGTCTGGCAGACTCCACGGCGATGAGCATGATCAACCAGGCGACCGACAAGGCGCTGCTCGCGGCGGCGCCGCTGGTGCGGCGCATGCTGTGGCCGGCGAAGGCCATGCGCCGCGCGCAGTTCGAGGCGCTGCCACTGCCGGCCGGACGCGTGCTCTTCCTCGGCGACAGCATCACCGAGCAGGGCCTGTGGCACGAGTGGTTCCCGGAGCTCCCGACGCTGAACCGGGGGATCAGCGGTGACACCGTGCACGAGGTGGCCGCCCGCCTCGACAGCGCGGTCAACGCGCCGGTCACCATCTCGCTGCTCGTCGGCACCAACGACCTCAGCGGTCTCGGCCGTTCGCGCGACATCCCGGTGATCGCCGGAGAGTTCCGCGGCCTCGTGCAGGACCTGCGTCGCCGCGCGCCCGACGCGCACCTGATCGTCAACAGCGTGATGCCGCGCAAGGCCACGTTCGCCGATCAGGTGCGGGCGCTGAACCACGAGTACGCCGCGATCACGCGCGACGCGGAGGCCACCTGGCTCGATGTGTGGCCCGTGCTCTCCGACGGCGCGGGCAGCCTGCGCGCGCAGTTCACCGGCGACTCGCTGCACCTCAACGGCGCGGGCTACGCGGCCTGGGTCGAGGCGCTGCGCCCACTGCTCGCCGCGAGCTGAGGCCCGCGGTCCTCACCGCTTCGGCATCTCCACGGGGGACCAGTTGGGGTAGCGGGGGTAGCCGTCGCCCATCACGAAGAGCTCGAAGATGCCGTGGCCGTGCATGCCGTCGCACTCGAAGTGCATGAGCTGGTCCATCGACAGCGCGCCGTTCTCCGCGAACGCGACCTCGTCGGCGTTCGCCGCGTCCCACCGCGCGTGGATCACGCCGCCGTCGGCGATCACGCGGTTGGGCTGGTTGACGCCGTAGTAGACGTTGACGAGTTGCTGGTCGGCGTTCGCGGCGACGCGGTACTGCTTGCCGTCCTCGTCGGTGAACACGATGTCGGCGCCCGCGGGTCGGCGCATGTCGCCGTCGAAGCGGATCTCGTGCTCGAACTTCGTGAACCGCTTCGAGAGCGTGCCGTCGTCGTGGGTGAAGCCGCCGTCGACATACTGCACCTGGCCGTCGCTGCTCTCGAACACCCACGCCTCGATGGCGCGGTCCTCGAACACCGCCTCGAACCAGAGCCAGAAGTCGACCTGCTCGGAGACCCGCACCCCGAAGGTGCGGTCGCGCCCGCCGGTCCAGCCGTCGACCTCGAACCGCTCACCGTCGACCGACACCCACCCCATGTAGTGGGCGGGTTGCTTGATGTGGTGCATGTCGGCGAGCGTGCGACCGCGCTTGCGGATGCGCAGCGGCAGCAGCTCCCACATGGGGGCCTTCGACTCGTAGTGCAGCTCCCACTCGATCCCCGACGGGTTGGGGCCGACCTCGAGCAGCCAGCGCTGCAGCGGTTCCACGCACGTCCAGCGCATCGGGCCCGCATAGAGGTCGCCGCGGTCGGTGCTGCAGTGGCGGTGCGCGTCGAGGTCCCAGTGACGGCCGTCGGCGAGCGTGACCTTCGCGTAGCCGTGCGCGCGCTGCTGGTTGGGGTTGTTGCCGTACCCGGTGACGACGAGGATCGAGTCGTCGGGCGCGTGCAGGTTGAAGTAGCAGCGGTCCGACCAGCTGGGGTCGCTGTCGTGCACCACGTCCATCGGCGACGGCAACTGGTGCACAAAGTACTCGTCCCACGGCCCGTACGGCATCACCCGGCTCCTCGTTCGGCTCGATCCGGCGCGCAGCCTGTCACACCGGATGGGGACCGGCCCAGACCGGTTGGTACCGTCGCCGCCGATGGAAGTGCGCAACATGAACGACCACGGCGCCCAGCACATGCTGTTGGAGCTCGGCCTCGAACTGTCGGCCCAGGGCGACGAGATGCACGCGGTCGGTCCGGTGTTCGACGCGATGTTCCTCCCCGGCACCGACACGATGCGCACGTCGGTGCTCGCGGTGTGGGCCGACATGGTGGCCGGCCACCTCGTGGTGCCCCGGCTCGCGCCGCGCGTGCCGGTGACCCTCGAGCTCGGCGTCGATGTGTACCGCGAGCCGGTCGGGCTGCACGAGCTCCACGTCGTCGGTCGGCTCGCCAAGGCCGGCAACACCGTGCTGGTCGCAACGGTGGAGTTCACCGACGTCGACGGCGGCCCGGTCGCCATCGCCCACGCGTCGTTCATGAAGTCGCCCAACGAGGCGCTGGAGATCACCACGAAACGGCTGGAGTACCGCAGCGAGACGCTGATGCAGGTGCCCTTCGCCGAGCGGGCCGACTGCACCCGGGAGGAACCGGGCGTGGCGCGACTCCCGCGACGCGCCGATGGCGGCAACGCGTCCGACACGCTCAACGGGGGTCTCATCGCGCTGGTGGCCGAGGAGGCCGCGCTCCACGCGACGGGGAGCCACGGGCTGTCGCACCTGATGCTGCGGTACCTGCGCCCGGTGCGGGTCGGTCCCGCGGTGGCGAAGGCCGAGATCGTGGGTGAGGTCGCCAACATCACCGTGAGCGACGAGGGCGACGGCGAAAAGCTCGCGGTGCTGGCCACCGCGCACGTCTGGCACTGACCGGATCTCGCATCTAGCGTCCCCGCGATGCGTGCGGGACTGATCACGGGCGAGCGCACCTTCGAGTTGGTGGAGGTGCCCGAGCCCGAGCCGGGGGACGGACAGGCGCTCGTGCAGGTCGACCGCTGCGGCATCTGCGGCAGCGACGTGTCGGCCTACCGCTCGGGCAAGCCCTATCCGCCGATCCTGCACGGCCACGAGTGGACGGGCACCGTGCTCGGCGGCCGGGGGATCACCCAGTCGGAGGGCGACCGTGTGGTGCTGGGCGCGCCGCCGCCGTGCGGGCGCTGCTCGTCCTGCCGCGGTGGCCGGCCGCAGCACTGCGAACTCGTGCTGATGATGGCGCCGCCGGTGCCGCCCCACGGTGGCTACGCACCGCGCATCAACGTCGACGGCACCCGACTGCACGCGATCCCGGACCACGTGTCGGCGGATGCCGCGGCGCTCGTCGAGCCCGCCACCGTCGCGTTGCATGGTGTACGGCGCACCGATCTGCACGCGGGCGACCGCGTGCTGGTGACCGGGGCGGGTGCCATCGGTCTGCTCGCCACGCAGATCGCTGCGCTCGCGGGCGCCGAGGTGGTGGTGGTCGAGCCCGACGACGAACGGCGGGCGATGGCTGCGAGGTACGCGTCGGCCACGTTTGCCTCCACCGACGAGCTCGACGGCAGGGTCGACGTCGCGTTCGAGTGTGCCGGTGCGAACGCGGCGGTGAATGCGGCGGCCCGCGCGCTGCGCAACGGCGGGCAGCTCACCCTGATCGGTGTCGCGTCGGGTGCGCTCACCATCGAGAGCGAGCAGTGGCTCATCCGGGAGCTCACCGTGCGCACCGCGCTCGCGCACACCGCCTGGGACTTCGACGCCTCGATCCGCATGGTGGCCGACGGCCGGCTCGACCTCGCGCCGCTGGCCCAGCGGACGGTCACCCTCGACGGCCTGCCGCAGGCCTTCGCCGAGCTCGCCGACGGCACCTCCGGCGCGGTCAAGGTCCTCGTCGACCCCCAGACCTGACCGGTCGAGGACCCGAAGTCTGAGTCGACGTCGACCAAGGTTCTGCGCGAGGCTGCGCCACTCGACCGCCGAGCCCGCCAGACGTCCCAGGAGGAACCGTGGACCAGCAGGAGATGTCGGACATCATCGAGCTCACGCAGCTCTGCTCCCGCTACATGATGTACTCGGCCCGCAAGGTCATGGACATCGACACCTGGTACGACGTCTTCACCGAGGACGGCGAGTACAACGCCTTCGGCACGCCCTACGGCCTCGACGCCTTCCCGATGCTGCTCAAGAGCGCGCCGGCCGGCCAGTACATCGGCAACCCGCCGCTCGTCACCTTCGACGGTCCCGACCACGCGACCGGCGTGCAGCACTACGTGTTCATCATCCAGGCCGACCACACGATGCGCATCGCCTGGTACGACGACGAGTACGTGCGCACCGACAAGGGCTGGCGCATCCGTCGTCGCACCACCACCTTCATGCGCAAGAGCGGCGGCTTCGACCACGGCAACGCCCACGACCCGGCGCGCTTCGTCGACGGCCAGGAGCAACCGGAGTCCTGAGGTGGCCGACCCGAAGCAGGGGGAGAGCGGGAAGCCCGCGGGCGGCAAGTCGCGCAAGGGTGCGGAGACGCGCGCCCGCCTGGTGGAGGCGGCCAAGGTCGTGTTCGAGCGCGACGGTTTCCTCGAGGCGCGCATCACCGACATCGCCAAGGAAGCCGGCGTGTCGCACGGCTCCTACTACCACTACTTCGAATCGAAGGAGCAGCTGTTCCGCGAGGTCGCGCTGCTCCAGGAGGAGCGCCTCACCGCGCCGCCCGACGATCCCTCGACGGCGGTGGGTCACGACGCGCCGCTGAGCGTGCGCATCGAGGAGGCGAACCGGCGCTACCTCGAGCGCTACCGCGACGAGGCCGCGCTCATGGGCGTCATCGAGCAGGTGTCGCGCTACGACGCGCCGGTGCGCGAGGTGCGGGCCGAGCGGTTCCGCTTCTTCGCGGGCCGCTCGGAGGCGGCGATCCGCCGCTGGCAGGAGGAGGGGAAGGTCGATCCCGCGGTCGACCCCGTGCTCGCCGCCGACGCACTCGGCGCGATGGTGGCCCGCTTCGCCGAGCTGTGGCTCGTGCAGGAGTACGCCGACTATGACTTCGACCACGTGGTCGAGCAGTTGTCGCTGTTGTGGAGCAACGCGCTGGGCCTGCACGATGCACCCACGGTGAAGACGAGGAAGCAGTAGATGACCCAGATCATGCAAGGCGTCCGCATCCTCGAGGTCGCGGAGCAGACGTTCGTCCCGGCCGCGTCGGCGGTACTCGCGGAGTGGGGCGCCGAGGTGATCAAGATCGAGCACGCGGTGCGTGGTGACTCCATGCGCGGCATCGAGTCGGCCGGCTTCCAGGGCATCGACCCCGACGTGCACGTCGTGTTCGAGCACGCCAACCGCGGGAAGAAGTCCGTCGGTCTCGACCTCGCGACGCCCGAGGGCCTCGACATCCTCTACAAGCTCGCGGCCACGAGCGACGTGTTCCTCGTGAACAAGGTGGCGGAGGTGCGCAAGAAGCTGCGCATCGACGTCGACGACATCAAGGCGCAGAACCCCGACATCATCTACACGATGGGCACCGGGCAGGGGAACGCGGGACCCGACGCCAACATGGGCGGCTACGACATCCTGTCGTTCTGGTGCCGCACCGGCATGGCGATGAACGCGGCGGTCGCCCACCCCGACGAGGTGCCGAACCCGCCGTCGGGCGCGTACGGCGACACCATCGGCGCGCTCACCATCGCCGGCGGGATCATGGGTGCGCTGTTCCACCGTGAGCGCACCGGCGAGGCGACGACCGTCGACGTGTCACTCCTCGGCGTCGGCACGTTCGCGATGAGCTTCGCGATCGCGATGTCGCTCCAGCACGGTGAGGCGTGGGTGCCGCCGAAGCCGGGCGTGCCCTACAACCCGCTGGTCGCCACGTACTGGACCAAGGACGCGCGCGCCGTCAACCTCTGCTGCCTGCAGGTCGCGAAGTACTGGCCGGAGATCTGTGCGCTCATGGGCCGCGACGACCTCGCCGCCGACCCCCGCTTCGCCGACTTCGCCGGTCTGTGCGACAACGTCGCCGCGGCCGCCGCCGCGATGCAGGACGAGTTCTCGAAGCGCACACTCGACGAGTGGCGGGCGTTGCTCGCCGGCTTCAGTGGGCAGTGGACCGTCGTGCAGAACGTGCTGGAGACGGCGAACGACCCGCAGGTGCTCGCCAACGGCTACGTGCGCGACTACGAGGCGGCGAGCGGCAAGCCGTTCCGGCTCACGTCGCCGCCCGTCCGCTTCGGCGGCGAGGACGCACCCGCGTTGCGCGCGCCCACGTTCCACGAGCAGGGCGACGAGGTGCTGCTCGAGCTCGGTCTCGACTGGGACGCGCTCATCGACCTCAAGGTGCGCGGCATCGTCGCATGAGTGGCGAGCAGCAGATCCCGCGTTCGGGCGCCGACGTCACCGCGATCACACGCGCTCGCGGTGAGGGCGGACCCGAGCTCGAGGACGACTCACTGCGCGCCTTCTTCGAGCAGTGGCTCGACACGTTCGTGTTCGACGCGCGACTCGATGGCCGGCTGCGCGAGCTCGCGATTCTGCGCACGATGTGGCGCACCGCGCAGTCGCTCGAGTGGGCCAACCACTACCGCCTGGCGCGCAGCATCGGCGTGACCCGCGACGAGATCGTCGCGATCCGCACCGCGTCACCCGAGACCGACCTCGAGGGTGATCTCCTGCTGATCGCGCAGGTCGTCGACGAGTTCGTCGACCAGCGCGCGCTCGCGCCCGCGACGCTCGCGGCAGTGGAGGCCCGCTTTCCCGACATCGCGAGCCGCTACGAGTTGCTCTACCTCGTGCCCGGCTACCTGATGTTCGCGGCGGTGACGAACTCGACCGGCCTCACGGCGGAGGCCAAAGGCCTGCCCGTCTGGCCCCCCGACGGCGTCGCGCCGCCCGCTTGACCTACTTCTTGCGGTTGAGCATCCGGTCGAGGTTGGCCTGGAAGGCGGGCTCGTCGAACGACTCGGTCTCGCGGTCGAGCGCGTGGTCGAGGATCGCGTCGACCGCGGCGAGGGTCGCGTGGTTGAGGAGTCGCTTCGACTCGCGCACGGCCTGCGGCGGCAGCTTGGCCATCTTCGTGGCGAGCGCGATGGCCTCGTCGCGCGAGGTGCCCTTCGCCACCACGCGGTTCGCCACACCGATGCGCACCGCCTCCTCCGCGTCGACGCGGTCGCCGAGGAGGATGTGCTCCTTGGCGCGCAGCAGACCGGTGAGCAGCGGCCACATCAGCGCGCCACCGTCGGCGGCGACGAGACCGAGCGCCACGTGCGGGTCGGAGAAGTAGGCCTGCTCCTCCACGAGCACCACATCGCTCATGCCGGTGAGGCTGCAGCCGAGGCCGACGGCCGGCCCGTTCACCGCGGCGATGATCGGCACCCGCACCGCGGTCATGGTGCGCACGATCACGGCGCCCTCGTCCATGGTGGCCTGGCGGAGGTCGGTGTCGTCGATCATCCGCTTGAGCAGGTTGAGGTCGCCGCCGCCGCAGAACGCCTCGCCCGCACCCGTGAGCACGATGGCCCGGATGGTCTCGTCGGCGTCGAGGTCGGCCCAGATCTTGGAGACCTCGGTGTGCAGGGGCTCGTTGGAGGCGTTGAAGGCCTCGGGCCGGTTGAGGGTGACGACGACGATCCCCTCCTCCAGGCGCTCCACCAGGATCTCGCCGTTCGGACCCCGCTGCTCGACCTGCTCGCCCGCCATCGGTTCCCCCGTGTTCCGGGCCCCGCATTGCGGGCGACCCCTCGAATCAGTAATTTGACGTCGATGTTACCTACGACGCCCGACGCCGCGGCGGCCGTGACCCCGGAGGCCTTCGCGGCCGAGCTCGAGGCCTGGCTGCAGACCCGCCCGCCCGAGGTGCTCCGGGCCGCCGAGCACGTCGCCGACTATCCCACCCGGGTCCGGATCATGCAGGACCTCATGGGGGTGCTGTGGGACGAGGGATTCGTCCGCTACGGCTGGCCGGTCGAGGTCGGCGGCCTCGGCGGCTCGTTCCTCCACCGCGCCGCGCTGTGGGAGGGCCTCGCCCGTCACGGCGTGCTCGGGATGAACCTGTTCGAGCACGTCGAGGTGCTGCTGCCCACGCTGGCCGAGCTCGCGCCGCGCGACTTCATGGCCGAGCACCTGCCCCTCTACCTCTCCGGCAAGGAGATCTGGTCGCAGGGCTTCTCCGAGCCCGGCGCCGGCTCCGACCTCGCCGCGCTGCGCACCAAGGCCGAACAGGACGGCGACGGCTTCCGCATCAGCGGCCAGAAGATCTGGACGAGCTGGTCGGTGTGGGCCGACTGGTGCTGCGTGCTCGCCCGCACCGGCACCACGGAGTCGCGCCACCGCGGGATCACCGCGTTCCTCGTGAACCTGAAGGACCCGGGCGTCGAGGTGCGCGGCATCTGGCAGGCGAACGGGAACGAGGAGCTCGCCGAGGTGTTCTTCGACGAGGTGTTCGTGCCCGCCGACCGCATCGTCGGTGAGCTCGACGGCGGCTGGAAGGTCGCCATGCACATCCTCAGCCACGAGCGCGGCACGTTCGCGTGGTTCCGCCACGGCTTCCTCTACCAGCAGCTGCTGGAGTTCGGGGCCACGTCGCCCGACGCGCCCGAGTTCCTCCTCGGCGACGCACTGCTCGACCTCGTCGCGACCACGGCGTGCGCGGCGAACGGCGTCAAGGAGCACGCGGCCGGCGAGATCCTCGGCCCGCGTGCGTGCACCAACAAGCTGATGCTCTGCACCGCGGAGCAGTCGGTGCAGGACGCCATCCTCGCCGGCGACGTCGACCTCGCGGTCGGTGTGCAGGACGAGCTCACCGACCTGCTCCGCCAGGAATACCTGTTCTCCCGGATCGTGACCGTCTACGGCGGCTCGCAGCAGATGCAGCTCGAGACCATCGCCAAGCAGGTGTTGAAGCTGCCATGAGCACCACCGAGACCATCGAGGAATTCTTCGGCATCTGCCGCGCCGCGCTCGCCGACGCGGGCGCCGGCAACGACGCCAACGACGTGCTCACCCAGCTCGGCTGGTGGGAGCTGCCGTCGGCGTTCGACGACCCCGACGCGCGCGGCGCGATGTTCGCGCTGTTCCGTGCCGCCGGCCGCGAGAACGGCAACGTGGGTGCACTGCCCGCGCTGCTGGCCGCGCCCTACCTCGACGACGGCAACGCGACCGGCGAGGTCGCGGCGGCCATCACCCGCAAGTCGCTGCGCCGCGGGCTGGTGCACACGCTCGTCGGTCCCACGAACGCGAAGCTGCTGCTCGTCGACGTGCCCGGCCAGGGGGCGGCGCGCGTACCGATGAGTGAGGTCACCTTCGCCGACGTCGACATCCCGGGATGCCTCACGCTGCGCGAGGTCACCTTCGACGCGTCGAGCGCGACCGCGCTGCGCTCCGAGGCTGACGCACGTGAGCCGCGCGCCCGCAGCACCTACGCCGGTCGCATCGCGCTCGCGTTCGACCTCGTGGGCACCGCGGAGGCCGCGGTCGACCTCGCGGTGGAGTACGCGAAGGTGCGCGAGCAGTTCGGCACGCCGATCGGCACGTTCCAGGCCGTGCGCCACATCCTCTCGTGGGCTTCACCGACTGCGCGCCGGCGGCCGCGGCGGCGGAGTTGGGTCGGTGATCTCGCCGACTCCGCCTGGAGCGGCTCGGCGAGGTCACGAAGGCCTCGCCGGCCGCAACGCGCGCCGGGCCTGCCAGCGTTGTTGCAGTGCCTCGGCATCGGCTTCACCCAGGAGCACGACCACCACCTCAGCTACAGCCGGCCCTCGCGCTTCGACTCGCTGCTCTCCGGCACCAGCGCGCAGCTCACCTGCGAGCTCGGCGTGCGGCTCGCTGGACGACCAGCCCGCCCTGGGCTACGCGCCCTGCGTTTCTTCGCCTCGCTGTCCGCTCGATTTTTCCCCGGACGGCGGGGTCGGGCAGACTCCGCCCGACCTCTCTCGAAAGGGCACAGCCATGGCGTGGGACTTCTCGACCGAACCCGAGTTCCAGGAGCAACTCGACTGGATGCGGACGTTCGTCGACGAGGAGATCGCGCCCCTGGCGCTGTTCTACGACGACATGTCGCCGGCGAACTGGAAGCCGGCCAACAAGCCCCCGAAGCAGCAGGTGAAGGACCGCGGGCTGTGGGCGTGTCACCTCGACCCCGAGCTCGGCGGCCAGGGCTACGGCCAGGTGAAGCTCGCGTTGATGCACGAGATCCTCGGTCGTGTCGACCAGGCGCCCGCGATCTTCGGCAACCAGGCCCCCGACTCCGGCAACTCGGAGCTCATCGCGATCGGCGGGACCGAGGAGCAGAAGAAGCAGTGGCTCGAGCCGCTGCTCGCGGGTGACATCACGTCGAGCTTCTCGCTCACCGAGCCGCACTTCTCGGGCAGCGACCCCACGATGATCAACACGCGTGCGGAGCGCGACGGCGACGAGTACGTGATCAACGGGCACAAGTGGTTCGCGTCCAACGCGTCCACCGCCGACTTCATCCTCATGATGGCGGTCACCAACCCGGAGAACCCGCCGCACAAGGCCGCGTCGTTCTTCATCATCCCGAAGGGCACGCCCGGCCTCGAGATCGTGCGCGACGTCTACAACATGAGCCACCCCTACCCGGGCCACTACCGCTCGGGCGGCCACGCCGAGATCCGCCTCACCGACTGCCGCGTGCCCGCGGCGAACCGCGTCGGCGAGGAGGGCGACGGTTTCGTGCTCGCACAGAAGCGCCTCAACGGCGGCCGCATCCACCACGCGATGCGGTGGGTCGGTCAGTGCGAGGCGGCGTTCGACATGATGTGCGAGCGCGCCATCTCACGCAGCACCAAGGGTGAACTGCTCATCGAGAAGCAGATGATCCAGGAGCTCATCGCCGAGTCGTCGATCGACATCCGCGCGCTGCGCCTCGTCGCGCTGCACTCCGCGTGGGTGTGGGACAACCTGGGCGCGTCGAAGGCGCGCGTCGAGATCGCGGAGCTGAAGTTCTGGGGTGCGAAGGTGCTCCACGACGTCGTCGACCGCGCCATCCAGGTGCACGGGGCGCTCGGATGGACCACCGACCTGCCCCTGGCGAAGATGTACGTCTCGGCGCGGCAGTTCCGCATCGCCGACGGGGCCGACGAGGTGCACAAGTCGTTCGTCGCCAACAAGAAGGCGAAGGGCTACAAGCCGGTCGAGGGGTGGCCGTCGATGCACGTGCCCACCCGCAAGGCCGCAGCCCGCGAGCGCTTCGCCCAGTACCTCGACCACGAGGTCTCCAACCACTGACTCCCCGTTCATGCGTCAATCGGTGCGGATATGTGCACCCGATTGACGCATGAAGGTTGGGGTCAGGCGGCGGCCTCCCGGGGGCCGGGGGTGAAGGAGATGCGGATCCGGTCGTAGGCGCGGGCGAAGGTCGCGGCGGCGATCTGCGGCTCGCCCGGGTCGACGAGGTCCCACTCGGGGATGCGGCGCAGCAGCTCCTCGAACATCACCCGGATCTCGAGGCGCGCCAGGTGCGCGCCCAGGCAGAAGTGCGTGCCGAACCCGAAGCCGAGGTGGCGGTTGTCGGGGCGGGTCACGTCGAGCACGTCGGGGTGGTCGAACGCCCGCGGGTCGCGGTTGGCCGACGGGTAGAGCAGCAGGAGCTCGTCGCCCTCCCGCAGCTCCTGACCGTGGAACTCGTGATCCTCGGTGACGGTGCGGCGCATGTTGAGCACCGGCGACACCCAGCGGATGAACTCCTCGATCGCGATCGTCTGCAGGAGTTCGGGGTGGTCGTGCAGCACCCGGCGCTGGTCGGGCTGCAGCGCGAGCTCGCGGATCATCGAACCGATCACCGCGCGGGTCGTCTCCGCGCCGCCGTTGAGCACGAGGATCGTCTCCTCGAGCACGCGGGTGTTGTCCCACCCCTCCTGCTGCACCCACTTCGAGATGAGGTCGCCCTTCGGCTCGGCTCGCCGGGCCTCGATCAGCGGGATGGTTGCCATCGCCCAGTCCTGGTAGGTCTCCATGAGCGTGGGCGGGAGGTCGAGGAGCGGGCCCTCGGCGTGCGTCTGGCCCGACAGGTACATGATCTGCGCGGCCCAGTCGCGCACACGCGGCCAGAACTCGGGCGGGTAGCCGAGCAGCTCGGTGATCATCGTCGCGGGGAGGCGCGCCGCGATCTCCTCGACCGCGTCGCACTCGCCGCGCTCGATGACGTCGTCGAGGATCTCGGTGACGACCTGGCGCACGTGGTCCTCGTGGTCGCGCACGGCCCGGGGCGTGAACTCGCGCGACACGATGTTGCGCTGCGTCTGGTGGTCGGGGTCGTCCTGGTTGATCATCGACCGGTCGGCCCGCTGGTCCTGCAGCGGCCGCGACCCGGCGAACGACGAGTAGAGGTGACCGTTCTTCTCGACCGCGAGGATGTCCTCGTAACGGGAGACCGCCCAGAGCCCCTGCACCGGGTCCTTGAACACCGGGGCCTCGTCGCGGAGCCAGCGGTACGCGTCCCACGGGTCGACGTAGAACTGCGGGTCGAGCAGGTTCACGTACGGCTGGTCACTCACACTGCACCTCCGAGCTTCTCATGCTTGGGGGCACGCGAGTGAAGCTATCCCACCCCGGCGCGTCCTGGCCGATTCGACGCCGACGTCGGTAGGCTCGCCGGACCGGCTCGACCAGGGGGAATCCACCGTGCAACCGTCTGACCACTACGTCATCATCTCGGCCGACACGCACGCAGGTGGCAGCCACGAGCAGTACCGCGAGTACCTCGACCCGCAGTACCGCCAGGCGTTCGACGACTGGCGCGGCGCCTACAAGAACCCGTTCAAGGACCTGAAGGACACCGACCTCCGGATCCGCAACTGGGACAGCGAGGTGCGTGACGGCCAGCAGAACGCCGACGGCATCGTCGGCGAGGTGATCTTCCCCAACACCGTGCCGCCGTTCTTCCCCAACTTCGTGCTGTTCGCGCAGCCGCCCACCGCCGACGAGTACGAGCTGCGCCACGCGGGCGTGCAGGCCCACAACCGCTGGATGGCCGACTTCGTGTCCGAGAAGCCCGCGGCGCGCGCCGGCATCGGCCAGATCTTCACCAACGACGTCGACGACGCGGTGGCCGACGCGATCTGGTGCAAGGAGCACGGCCTGCGCGGCGGCATCCTCGTGAGCGCGGTGCCGCCCACCTGCGACTGGATCGCGCCGCTGCACGACCCGGTGTACGACCCGCTGTGGAAGGTGTGCGAGGAGCTGGAGATCCCGGTGAACTCGCACAGCGGCACCGGTGGGCCGCGCTACCCGAAGTCGCCGGCCACGCCGCTCGTGCACATGGCCGAGATGATCTTCTACTCGCAGCGTCCGCTCGTGCACCTCATCCTCGGCGGCGTGTTCGAGCGCTTCCCGAACCTGCAGTTCGTCATCACCGAGGCCGGCTGCCACTGGGTGCCCGGTGTGCTCGACCAGCTCGACATGATGCTGGGCAACATCCGCGGCAACGAGACCGGCGAGATGCGCCTCCCCACCGAGATGGTGCCGCCGCGCTCGGCCCGTGAGTACTTCGAGCAGTCGTGCCACGTGGGCATGAGCCAGCCGCGGCCCGTCGACATGAACACCGCGCTCACGCAGATCGGTCTCGACCGGGTGATGTGGGGGAGCGACTACCCGCACGAGGAGGGCACGCACCCCTACACCACGGAGCACTTGCGCCAGGTCACGCCCGGCATGACGCCCGAGCAGATCCAGCAGTTCCTGGCCGGCAACGCCGCGGAGCTCTACGGCTTCGACATCGAGGCGCTGCGCCCGGCGGCCGAGGAGTTCGGGCCGACCGTCGCCGAGGTGGCGACGCCGCTCACGGAGCTGCCCGCCGACGCCAACCAGGCGCTCACGCGCGCAGCCAAGGAGCTCGCGACCGCGTGACCGATCCGCTGCTCGACGACCCGCGCCTCGCGAAGATCTTCGAGGCCGACGCCGCCCTCACCGCACCGGGCATGCCCTACGAGGTCGTCGACGACGACGTGCTGGGCGAGACCATGCGGGTGTTCAGGCACCGGCACGCCAACCTGCGCGACCAGCTGCTCGCCGGCGCGGAGAAGTACGGCGACGGCGACCTCTACATCTGGTCCGACGGCCGGCGCCAGACCTTCAGCGGGCTGATCCCCGAGGTGGCCGAGGTCGCAGCGGGCCTGCGCGACCAGTACGGCGTCACCAAGGGCGACCGCGTCGCGATCTGCTCGGCCAACAACCCCGAGTGGATCCTCACGTTCTGGGCGTGCGCGTCGCTCGGCGCGGTGCTCGTCGCGATGAACGGCTGGTGGACGGGCGCGGAGATGCGCAACGCCATCGAGCTCACCGAGCCCACCGTGCTGATCGTCGACGAGAAGCGCGCCGCCCGCCTCGATGGTGATCCCGGTGTGCCGACGATCGTCATCGAGCGCGACTGGAAGGACGTTGCGGTCGCCGGCGTCACCGAGCTGCCCGACACGCCGTTGCACGAGGACGATCCGTTCGAGCTGCTCTTCACGAGTGGCACCACGGGCCGGCCGAAGGCGGCGATCCTGTCGCACCGCGCGGTGATCGCGTACATCCAGTTCCAGCCCTATGGCGTCACCCGCGCGATGTGGATGGCGGGGGTGAAGCCGGAGGACGGCGTCACGCCGCGCAACCCGGTGCGGCTCGCGGTGTACCCGCTGTTCCACGTGTCGGGGCTCTCCACGGTCGTCGGCGGGGTGGAGCAGGGTGCGAAGAGCGTGTGGATGCTCGGGCGCTTCGACCCCGCGCAGGTCATCGAGATGACCAAGCGCGAGGGCATCAACATGTGGGGCGGCGGCACCACGCACGTGATGCGCCTGCTCGAGCACCCCGATGCCGCCACGGTCGACCCGCAGCAGATCTGGAGTGTGAACGTGGGAGGCTCGGCCACGCCGCCCGCGGTCATCGACAAGATCGAGGAGATGTTTCCGCACCTCACCGGCAGCACCGGCAGCGGGTACGGGGCCACCGAGGCCGGTCTCATCACGCACGCGACGCACTGGATGCTGCGCGCCGCGCCCGACTGCGCGGGCTCGGTGTACCCGACGGTGCAGCTCCGCATCACCGACGAGCTCGGCGACGTGCTGCCCGACGGCGAGTCGGGCTACGTCGAGGTGCGCAGTGCGCAGAACATGCCGTCGTACTGGAACAACCCGGAGGCCACCGCGGAGGCGGTGATGCCCGGTCGCTGGCTGCGCACGGGCGACTTCGGCCGGCTCGAGGGTGGGCTCCTGTTCATCTCCACCCGCATGCGCGACCTCATCATCCGCGGCGGCGAGAACATCTACCCGTTCGAGATCGAGAACCGCCTCGACGAGCACGCCGAGGTGATCGAGGCCGCGGTGTTCGGCGTCGACAGCGCGATGTACGGCCAGGAGGTCAAGGCGGTCGTCGTCGTGCGCGAGGGGGCCGAGGTCGATGCCGACGAGCTGCGCGCGTTCTGCGCGACCGAGCTCGCGTCGTACAAGGTGCCCGCGCAGATCGAGCTGCGCACCGAGCCGCTGCCCCGCACCGCGTCGGGCAAGATCATGAAGCACGTGCTCGCCGGTGCGGCGAACACCCAGATCGAGGAGTAGCAGTCAGGTGACGAGCGAAGAGGTCTACTACGACCCCTACAACTACGAGATCGACTGCAACCCGTACCCGGTGTGGAAGCGGCTGCGCGACGAGGCGCCCGTCTACTACAACGAGAAGTTCGACTTCTGGGCGCTCTCCCGGTATGACGACGTGCTCGACGGTCTCCTCGACACCGAGACGTTCTCGTCGGCGCACGGCTCGCAGATCAACATGCTGCAGCCCGAGCCGTACGACATCCCGATGATGATCATGAAGGACCCGCCGGAGCACACGCGCCTGCGCAAGCTCGTGTCGCGGGCGTTCACGCCGAAGCGCATCGGTGAGCTCGAGGCGAAGGTCGCGCAGCTGTCCAACGAGTTCCTCGACGGCTTCGAGGGGCAGAGCGAGTTCGACTACATCGCCGGGTTCGCCGGTCTGCTGCCGCCCACGGTGATCCTGTCGCTCATCGGCTACCCCGAAGGGCACGCCGCCGAGTTCCGCGCCCTGGCCGACAGCACGCTGCACGTGGAGGAAGCCGAGGACGCGGCGGGCGCGCAGGTGAGCCAGGCCAACATCGCCGGCGATGGCGCAATGAGCGCGGCGGCGTTCGCGATCATCCCCGACCTCGTGCAGGAGAAGATCGACGACCCGCAGGACGACCTCATCTCCGACCTCGTGCGCTCGGAGATCACCGAGGAGGACGGCACCACCCGCAAGCTCACGATGGCCGAGATCGTCGGCTTCGTGCAGCTGCTCGGTCTCGCCGGCACCGAGACGGTCGCCCGGCTGCTCGGTTTCGCGGCGGTCACGCTCGCCCGCAACCCTGACCAGCGCAAGCTGCTCGTCGACGACCCGTCGCTGCTCGTGAACGGGGTGGAGGAGTTGCTGCGCTACGAGGCGCCGTCACCGGTGCAGGCGCGGTGGGTCACGCGCGACGTCGAGATCCACGGCGTGACCATCCCGGCGAACTCGAAGATGGGGCTGCTCAACGCGTCGGCCAACCGCGACGAGCGGCACTTCCCCGACCCCGACCGCTTCGACGTGCAGCGCGACATCGACCGTCACCTCACGCTCGGCTACGGCACCCACTTCTGCATCGGTGCCGCGGTCGCGCGGTTGGAGACCCGCGTCGCGCTGCGCGAGACGCTGAAGCGGTTCCCCGAGTGGTCGGTCGACGAGGCGCGGGTGGAGCACGTGCACACCGCCAGCGTCCGCGGCTACTCCAGCGTCATCATGCAGGTCTGACGGGAGTCAGGCCGACGGGACGTCGACCGTCACGGTGTGGAGGGTGCCCTCGCGGACGCCGTGGCGGTCGGGCGCGTAGGTGTCGGCGCTCAGCATGAACAGGGTGCGGCCGTCGGGGCCGCCGAGCGCGCATGCGATGGTGAAACGCTCGCCGAGCTCGACGACCTGCAGCACCTCGCCACCGCGCCCGAAGCGCACGAACGCGTGGCTCATCGTGGTCGCGGCCCAGATCGCGCCCTCGGCGTCGAGCGCGATGCCGTCGGGCGTGTAGGGCGCGATCTCACCCCACACTCGACGGTTGGTGAGCGAGCCGTCGGCCTCGATGTCGAACTCGGTGAGGCGCTTGCCGAGCGACTCGGCGGCCACGAGCGTGCCCTCGGCGGTGATCACCATGCCGTTGGGGAAGTGCATCTCGTCGGCGACGACACGCGCCGAGCCGTCGGGCTCCACGAGCATGATCGGCCCGGTCGCCGGCGGCTTGGGGAACGAGCCCACGTAGGCGCGCCCCTGCGGGTCGACGACCATGTCGTTGATCCCCTCGGCGAAGGCCGAAAGGTCGGCGTGGACGGTGAGGTCGCCGTCGTGCAGGCGGTACACCTTGGCCTCGAGCATCGACGTGAGCAGCAGCGACCCGTCGGCGAGGAAGCCGAGTCCGGACGGCCGCTGGCCCGGCAGTTCGAGCACGGTCGCGAGGTTGCCGTCCATGTCGACGGTGTGCACCTTCTCGCCGTGCATGTCGGAGAACCAGAGCTTGCCGTCGTGCCAGCGCGGCCCCTCCCCGAACACCAGGTCGTCGACGAGCAGGTTCACGTCGTTCACGCGGGTACCCCCGAGGCGGTGCGGGCGCGGTACTCGCGCCAGGTGAGCCAGGCGACGAACAGGTCGAACGCGCTGAGCAGGATCATCCCGATGCCGGGCTTCTCGACGAACCGGTACATCTGATACGCCACGAACAGCAGGAGCAACCCGATCATCCACGGGTAGGCCCACAGCTTGCGGCGCAGCAACAGCACCACGAGTAGGAGCTTCGCGCCGCCGTGCAGGAGCAGGTACACCGCGCCGAACGTCGTCGACGACGTGCTCAACGTGCTCGCCGAGTTGAGCAGGTGCTGCGCGACCCAGTCGTGCGGGCTGCCGGCGAGGTCGTGGGCGACCGCCCAGCGCACCCAGTCGTCGAGGGTGCTCGGGGCGACGAAGAAGAGGAGCAGGCCCCCGATCACCTCCAGTACGCCGTCGATCGCCTTCAGCCACAGGCTGATGCGGAAGGCGCGGTCGAGGCCGGGGGAGAGCGCGGGGGCGCGCTCGGCGTCGGTCTCGTCGGTGGTGGTCATGTGAAGAGCTCGGCTCGCCCGTGCGCGAGGACGGCGTTGCCCGCGCAGTCGGCCTCGAACGCGAAGTCGCCGTCACCTGCGCCGAAAACGTGGACGTGCACGTCCTCGTCGAGGAACGTCGGGGACGCGAACCGCGCCGCCACCCGCGACAGGCGCGACGTGTCGCCGTTGCACGCGAACCGCGCGACGCCCTGCGCGGCGATGGCGAGCGTGCACAGGCCGTGGAGGAAGACGCGCTCGACGCCGGCCGTGCGGGCGGCGTCGAGGTCGAAGTGGTGGGCCGACCAGTCGTTGGTCACCTCGGCGTACGCCTTCGTCATCGCGCCGTCGACGGATTGCGTGTACGTCCCGAGGAGGTGATCACGCGCCGAATCCGCCATCGTGTGGTCGGGCGGGCCCTCGCCCACCCCGGCGCACTCCACACCGAGGAACACCGTCGTCCACCACTGCTCCGCCACCAGGGAGTCATCGGCGGCGAGCATCGAGTACTTCAGCGTGACGAACGACTTGCCGCGTGATCCCCGCGCGCCCTGACCCGCCACGAACACCCGCAGCTCCTCGCCGGGAACGACCGGCCGGTGCAGGCGCACCTCGTGCTCGCCGTGCACGCCGCCCACCATGCCGCTGAGGATCGCGCCGTCGACGAGCGCCACGCGTCCGCCTTCCTGTGCATCCCAGATCTGGGTGACCAGCGCGACCGTGGGCACCACCTCGCCGCGCTGCGCGGGGCCGAACGGGTCGCGCGTCGCGGCGGCGTAGCGCGCCACGTAGTCGCGGTCGAGCCGTGCGGGGAACGGGCCGACGCGCCGGCCGAGCTCGACGCCGCCGATCGTCGTCATCGCCCGAGGCGTCGCGCGAGCCACGCGTCGAACCGTTCCTGCACGCGGTCGACGATCGCGCAGGGGAAGTTGGAGAACCCGTGGGGAAGGTCGGGGGCCACGAGGAGCTCGGTGTCGTTCACCGCGGCCCATCGCGCCGCCAGCACGAGCGAGTCGTCGAGGAGGTGGTCGTAGCTCCCGACCGAGAAGAACGCCGGGGGCATGCCTCGCAGATCGGCGAAGGCGGGGGAGACCCCGGGTGCGCGGCGTTACTCCTCGGTGGTGTCGGGCAGGTAGGCGTCGGCACAGGCGGCGATGCCCTCGGGGGTCAGCAGGTCGGGCCCCGGGTGCGCCCGGATGCCGCGCTGGCTCGGTGTCATGCCCCAGTCGTAGACGCCGCACACGAGGTTCGCGCCGACGACCTTCGCGAGTGCGGCGTCGCCGAGGTCGTCGCGGATGCGCAGCAGTACGGCGGCGGCCATGTACCCGCCGGCCGACTCGCCGCCGATCACGATGCGGTCGGTGCCGTACTCCGCGAGCCCCTCCTCGATCAGCCAGCGGGCGACGGCGAGACCGTCGTCGGGACCTGCCGGGTGAGGGTGCTCGGGCGCGAGGCGGTAGTCGACGGAGACGACGGTCAGTCCGAAGCGGCGGTGCAGGTCGAGATTGCGCCGGGAGTTCATCTCCGGCGCGCCCATCGTCATGCCGCCACCGTGGAACTGGAGGTACACCCCCGAGGGCGGGGGTCCAGACTCGTCGTGGAACTCGAGGCACCGGATCCCTGCGAGCCCCCGCACCCGGGCCTCGGGCACGTCCACGTAGGTGCGGGCGACGGCGGCGCGCTGGCTGGCGAGATCACCCATGGCCCCGGCCCCGTCGGGGCCCGCCTCGTACATCGCCGCGATGGCGGCCATACTCTGCGCGACGACGTCGCGCGCCTCGTCGCGCAGCGGTTCGAACTCCTCGGGCCAGAGCCGCATCGTCACAGTCTGCCGAGGGACTGCAGGAACGGCTGGGTCTGGGCGATGATGCCGGTGACCTGTTGGGGGTCGCTCGTGCAGAGGTACTTCACGCACTCGAGCGTGAGCGAGATGTCCTCGGTGTCCTCCTTGGCGAGGTCGAGCGAGGCCGCGCCCTCGGTGGCCACCGGCTTGAACGGCGCGACCGCGTTCACCGCGATGTTGTCGGCGTGCAGTTCGGCCGCGAACGACTGGGTCAGGCGCGACAGCGCGGCCTTCACCGTGCCGTACATGCCGAACCCGGCGTTCACGTCGAACGCGTCGAACGGGGGACCGGGGATGCGCTCGCCGGCCATCGACGTGAGGTTGCACACCCACCCTGCGCCCCGCTCACGCATCGCGGGGATCGCGAGTTGCGTGAGCTGCAACGGGCCGAGCACGTGCATCTGCAGCATGAGCTGCGCGCGCTTCTCGGGGAACTCGTCGAGCGGGCGGAGGAAGGTGACCGCGGCGTTGTTGATCAGGATGTCGGGCGCGCCCACGGCAGCCACGACCTCGTCGAACATCGTGGCGCGGGTCTCGGCCGACGACAGGTCGGCGGCGATGGCGACGGCCCGGCCGCCTGCGGTCTCGATCTCCTCGCGCGTCTCGCGCAACGACCCGATGTAGCCCTCGACCGGTTCCACCGTGCGCGCGGCCATGGCCACCGTCGCACCCTCGGCGGCGAACATCTTGGCGATGCCCTTGCCCAGGCCCCGGCTCGCGCCGGTCACCAGCACCACCTTGCCGTCACACGTGCCCAAGTGAGCGTTCCTCCTGGCAGACTGCCGAGCGATGGTCGACGTCGAACTGCCGGCGAACGTACTCCAGTCCCGGCTCGCGCCGCGGCGAGTCGAGCGACTGCGCCGGCTCGAGGGTGGCGCGTCGAGCCTCACCTACCGGGGCGAGACTCCCGACGGTCCTGTCGTGGTGAAGGTCGCGCCTGCGGGGCTCGAGCCCGTGCGCAACCGCGACGTCCTGCGTCAGGCCCGGGCGATGAGAGCCTTGCGTGCTGCGGGTGTGCCCGTGCCGCAGGTGTTGCTGGAGGACGCCGGCGCGCCGCCCGCCGAGCCGCCGCTGTTCGTGATGGACCTGGTGCCCGGCACCTCGGTCGAGCCGCTGTTCGATCCCGAGGGCGACGACGTGCCCGCGGTGGTGGCCGAACGCATGCGTGACGCCGCGCGCGTCATGGCCGCGCTGCACTCGCACGATCCCGCGGCGCTCGGTCTGGGCGACGAGCCGGTCACGTCGCTCGCCGACGAGGTCGGGCGGTGGGTACGGCTGCTCGACACCGTCGATCCCGAGCTGGCCCCCGGATGGCGTGAGGTCGCGGACCGCCTGGTCGCGACGTTGCCCGCGCCGTGGCCCGCCGCGGTGGTGCACGGCGACTTCCGCCTCGGCAACCTCCTCGCCGAGGGGCCGCGCATCACCGCGATCATCGACTGGGAGATCTGGTCGTGCACCGACCCGCGCGTCGACGCGGGGTGGTTCCTGATCAATGCCGACCCGAACACCTACCGTCGCGCCACAACGTACGCGGGGCTGCTCCCGTCGCCCGACGAACTCGCCGAGATCTACGCCGACGCGCTCGGCCGTGCCTTCACCGACCGCGCGTGGTTCGAATCCCTCGCGTGCTTCAAGTCGACCGCGACGTGGTCGCTCATCGTGAAGCACAACCGCCGTCGCGAGGAGCCCGACCCGGTGGCCGAGGAGATCGCGCCGCTGCTCCCGGCCCTCGTGCAGCAGGCTGCGTCACGACTGCGCCCTCACATCGACTGACGGGAAGACCCCTGACCCGAGAGCCAGGGGTCTTCCCCGCCGCGTCGCGGCATGGATCAGCCGTTGAGGTTGGCCTTGATCGTCTCGGTGTTCGACGCCTTGCAATCGAAGGTGCCCGGCTTCGACGGGTACTTGCGCACCCACTTGCCGTTCACGAACTGTGAGGCGACGAAGCACGACGAGGTGATGCCGGTCTTGAAGCTGTGCGTGCCCACCATGCCGTCGGCGTCGAAGTCGGTGAGCGTCTTGATGCCGGCGATCAGGTTCGTGCGGGTGAGCCCGTTCACACCGTGGGCCTTCACCGTGGCGTTCACCGCGTCGCGGAAGGCGATGGCGGCCTGGAACCCGTACAGCGAGAAGGAGTCGGGCTGCTCGCCGAGCTTCTCGACGTTCGTGACGAATGCCTTCAGCGTCGCGTTCTTGCTCGTCTCGTTGAACGGCAGGTAGCCGAGCGGCTGCCATTCGCCTTCGAACGAGCTCGCGTTGTCGCTCACCGTCGTGTTGCCGTAACACGCGGAGCAGAGCCACGACACGGACTTGGCGTCGATGCCCTGGATCTGGGCTTCGTCGCGCAGCGCGAGGACACCGTTGGCGGCGAGCGAGCTGAACGCCCAGTTCGAGCCGTCGCTCTTCATCTGCTGGACGATGTTGGTGTAGGCGCTCTGTGGGTCGCGCCCGGAGCGGGCGACCGTCTGCCCCTGCTCCGGCTTCACGCCGGCCTGGATGTAGCCCAACGCGATGACGGTGCCGCCGCGGTTGGCGTCCTTGGTGTCGTTGGGCATGATCATCGGCCCGTGGAGGTCGTTCTTGTTCTGCTTCAGCAGGTACTTCGCGATGCCCGCGTTGCCGTAGTACGTCTGCGGGTTGTTCGTGATCTGCGAGCAGTCGATCGACGCACCCTGGGCGGGGAACGCCATCGGGTTGCACGTCTCGGGGACGCCCGTGCTGAAGCCGGCGAGGTCGGGGATGCCGACGGCCTGGCCGGCCTTGTCCGGGCAGTTGACGATGTCGTCGACGTTGGTGAGGAAGAGCACCTCCGTGCCGACCATGGCGACGTCGTTCTGACAGGCCTTGATCACGGAGTTGCGGGTCTCGCTCGCGGCGAGCTTCGAGTCGTAGAAGTCGACCACGACCTTGCGCCCGGCGAGACCACCGCCGCCCGCCTTGCTGTTCAGGTAGTTCGCCGCGGCCTTCACGCCCGTGACCGCGCCCTTGAACAGGCCGGGTGCGAGCGGGTTCTCGACGTCCGCGACGACTGCGATGTGGAGCTCGGTGGCGGTGACGCCGACCTCGATGTCCTGCGGCTTGTCACCGCTCGACTGGGCTCCGGCCGGCAGCGCACTGACAGCCGCTGCCATCAGTGCGAGCACGACGAGGAGCACCGAAATGGTGCGCTTCTTCACGTGTCCCCCCCCTGGCGTCGAGCTCCGAGGAGCCGGTTGCACCCCGAGTTCCGAACCCGACGTCGAGCACGGTCTACTGCGCCGACCGGGAACGCGCCAGACGCGGCTCAGGCGCGCGGGATGCCGGCGAGCCGCTCGGCGTACTTCGCCTCGGCCGCGGCGCGCAGCTTGGGGAGGTGCGTGGTGGGGAAGTTGTCGTCGGACGGCTTGTAGCCCTTCAGCACCTGGCGGGCGAGCGTGACCTTGTGCACCTCGGTGGGTCCGTCGGCCAGCCCCATCACGAACGACTCGGTGAGGTAGTGGATGAACGGCATCTCGTGGGTGACGCCGAGCGATCCGTGCACCTGCAGCGCACGCGCGGTCACGTCGTGCAGCACCTTCTGCATCATCGCCTTGATCGCGGAGATGTCGCCGCGCACGGCCTTGTAGTCCTGCAACTGGTCGATCTTCCACGCGGTGTGCAGCACCATCAGCCGGTAGGCCTCGATCTCCATCCAGGAGTCGGCCACCATCTCCTGCACCATCTGCTTGTTCGCGAGCGACTCGCCCTGCGTGTAGCGCGACACCGCGCGCTCGCAGAGCATGTCGAAGATTCGGCGGGCGAGGCCGACGGTGCGCATCGCGTGGTGGATGCGGCCGCCACCGAGACGCGTCTGCGCGACCATGAACGCGCCGCCGCGCGGACCGAGCATGTGGTCGTCGGGGACGCGCACGTCGTGGTAGCGGAGGTAGCCCTCGATGCCGTCGCCGACCGGCTCGTAGCCCATGCCGACGTTGCGGATGGTCTCGATGCCGGGCGTCTCGATCGGCACCACGAACATCGACTGCTGGTCGTAGGGGCCGGCATCGGGGTCGGTGACCGCCATCACGATGAGGAACGCGGCGGAGCGGGCGTGCGACGTGAACCACTTCTCGCCGTTGATCACCCACTCGTCGCCGTCCTTCACGGCGCTGCAGGTGAACACCTTCGGGTCGGCACCGCCCTGGGGCTCGGTCATCGAGAACGCACTCACGATCTCGTTGCGCAGCAGCGGCTGGAGGTAGCGCTCCTTGAGCTCGGGTGAGCCGAAGCGGGCGAGGATCTCGCTGTTGCCGGAGTCGGGGGCCTGCGAGCCGAACACGATCGGCGCGCACACCGACCGGCCGAGGATCTCGTTGAGGAGGCCGAGCTTCACCTGGCCGTAGCCGGGGCCACCGAGCTCGGGGCCGAGGTGGGTGGCCCAGAGGCCCTTCTCCTGCACGATCTTCTGGAGCGGCGGGATCAGCGCCTTGCGGATCGGCTCCTCGAGGTCGTGCGATTCGGGGACCACGTAGTCGAGGGGCTCGCACTCCTCGCGCACGAACGTGTCGGCCCACGCGAGCAGCTCCGCGTACTCCGGATCGGTGGAGAAGTCCCAGGCCATCGTGGCGCTCCCGAAATCTGACGTCGATGTCGAAGGGACGCTAGCGTCGCCGCGTTCACTGCGTCATCTCGACGTCGCCGCGAGGGGAATCAATGGTCGACCGACTCTGTGAGGGCCGCATCTGCATCGTCACCGGTGCCGGTGGCGGCCTCGGGCGCGAGTACGCGCTGTCGCTCGCGCGGCACGGCGCGAAGGTCGTGGTCAACGACATCGGTGCCGCCCGCGACGGCTCCGGTCACGACGACGGACCCGCGGCCGCCGTGGTCGCCGAGATCGAGGCGATCGGCGGAGAGGCGGTCGCCAACACGAACGACGTCAGCAGCTTCGACGGCGCCGGCGCGCTGGTCCAGCAGGCGATCGACACGTTCGGCGGCCTCGACGTGCTCGTGAACAACGCGGGCATCCTGCGCGACCGCATGGTGTTCTCGATGACCGAGGACGAATGGGATGCGGTGATCCGCGTGCACCTCAAGGGCACCTTCGCGCCGAGCCACCACGCCGCCGTGTACTGGCGCAACCGCGCCAAGGCGGGTGAGACCAACGACGCGCGTCTGATCAACACCACGTCGGTGTCGGGGATTTACGCGAACCCGGGTCAGTCCAACTACGCAGCGGCCAAGGCGGGTATCGCCGCGTTCACCCAGACCGTCGCGCAGGAGCTCACGCGCTACGGCGTGACCGCGAACTGCATCGCGCCCGGCGCGCTCACCCGTCTCACCGAGGACCTCCCGTTGACCGACGAGTTGCGCAACAACTTCTCGCCGCAGGCGGTGGCGCCGGTCGTCACGTGGATGGCGTCGAAGGACTCGGCCGACGTCACCGGCCAGGTGATCGAGTCGTCGGGCCTGCTCGTCGGGATCGCCGAGGGTTGGCACCGCGGGCCCACGCAACCGCCGGTCGCCGATGCGGCCGACGTCGGGCCGGCCGTGCGGGCACTGCTCGCCGACGCCCGCGTGCGCACCTTCTTCGAGGAGACGCAGTGACATGGAGGCCTACATCGTCGATGCAGTGCGCACGCCTCGCGGCAAGGGTCGCCCCACCGGCGCCCTCCACGGCGTGCACCCGCAGGCGCTGCTCGCGCAGTGCCTGACCGCGCTCGAAGGGCGTGTCGGCTTCGACCCCGCCACAGTGGAGGACGTCGTCGCGGGCAACGGCATCCTCGCCGGTGACCACGGCGACGACGTCGGCCGGATGGCGGTGCTCCTCGCGGGCTGGCCGGAGACGGTGCCGGGCATGGTGCTCAACCGCTTCTGCGGCTCGGCCCAGCAGGCGGTCACCGTCGCGGCCACGGGCGTGGCCGCCGGCGCGCAGGACCTCGTGATCGCGGGTGGCGTCGAGATGATGTCGCGCTGGGACATCGCCGCGGGATCGGTCACCATCGACGGCCAGAACCCCGACCTTCGAGCGATCCACCACACCGTCCCGCAGGGTGTGTCCGCCGACCTCATCGCCACGCTCGAGGGCTTCACCCGCGACGACGTCGACGAGTTCGCGGTCACGAGCCAGGAGCGTGCGGCGCGTGCTGTCGCCGAGGGCAGCTTCGACCGGTCGGTGATCGCGGTCACCGGCCCGGACGGATCGGTGGTGTGCGACCGCGACGAGCACCTGCGGCCCGGCACCACGCTCGAGCAGCTCGCCGGGCTGTCGCCCGCGTTTGCGGCGATGGGCGCCACCGCATCGCCGGAGGGCCCCACCTACGACGAACTGTGCGTGCAGAAGTACCCGTCGATCGCCGCGGTCGACCACGTGCACCACGCCGGCAACTCGTCGGGTGTGGTCGACGGCGCCGCCGCGATCGTGGTCGCGTCGAAGCAGTGGTGCGACGCGCACGGTGTGACGCCGCGCGCACGCGTGCGGGCAACCGCGGCACTCGGCTCCGAACCGCTCATCATGCTCACCGCGCCGGCGCCGACGTCGGAGCGGTGCCTCGACAAGGCGGGCATGGCCGTCGCCGACATCGATCTCTGGGAGATCAACGAGGCGTTCGCCGCGGTGCCGCTGAAGGCGATCAAGGACCTCGGCCTCGACCCCGAGCGCGTGAACGTGAACGGTGGCGCGATTGCGCTCGGCCACCCCATCGGCGCGACCGGCGCGATGCTGATCGGCACGGTGCTCGACGAGCTCGAACGACGTGACCTCACCACGGGTCTGGTCACGATGTGCACCGGTGCGGGCATGGGCACCGCCACCGTCATCGAGCGGGTGTAGGAGGCCACCGTGCGGCGGGTCATCACCGGCCTCGACGAGCAGGGCCGCTCGTGCGTGATCAGCGACGAGATCGTCGACACCAAGAACGGCCGCGCCAAGGCGGGGCTCGACAACGGCACGCTCAGCTTCGTGTGGGAGACCACCGACGTGCCGCCCGCGATCGAGCGGCCGCGCGACTTCACCCTCCTGCAGCCGAGTTCACCGCCGGGCGGCACGAAGTGGCTGGTGCTCGGCTGGGAGCCGAACGTGGAACGCACCTGGGTGCGCACCAACACCCTCGACTACGACACGGTGCTGGAGGGCTCCTGCGAACTCCTCCTGGAGACGGGCAGTGTCGAGTTGTTCGCCGGCGACATGGTGATGATCCCGGGCACCGCGCACGGATGGCGGGCGGGCCCCGACGGTGTGGTGCTGCAGGTCGTGCTCATCGGGCTCGACGGCGACCCCGAGCCGGGTGACGTGATCGTCCAGGACGTCTGAGCTCGGCGAATCCGAACCGCGTCACGCGCCGAGGCGGCTGCACAGCCAGTCGTGCACGTAGGCCGCGCCCAACGACAGGTTGTCGACCTGGCAGTGCTGGGCACCGCCCTCCTCGCCGGTGAACACCTTCAGGGTCTTGTCGGCGCTGCCGCTGCCGTCGACGAGCCGTTGTGCGTCGGCGAGCGGGATCTGCTGGTCGTGCTCACCGTGGACCACCAAGAACGGGCAGCGCATGTCGCCCACCACCTCGGTGAGACGGAAGGGCCGGAGCCGCTCGAGGGCCGCTTCGGTGGAGTCCACGCCGAACACCGTGAGCAGGTTGCGGGCCACGCCCGCGACGTTCGACTGCTCGGCGAGCGCGATGCGACGGGACCAGTCGGCGTGGTAGTCCCAGATCGCGCCCCACGCCACCGCGGCCGCGAGGCGAGGTTCGCGGCTGGCGGCGCGCGATGCGTGGTAGCCGCCGAAGCTCGATCCCGAGATGGCGATGCGAGAAGTGTCGACCTCCGGCCGCGACGCGAGGTGGTCGATGGCCGCGGCCGCGACGGTCTCGGTGTCGGGGCGGAGGTGGATGCCGCGGAGCCGCAGCGCTTCGCCCATACCGGGAGAGTCCATTGCGAGCACGTGCACGCCGCGGTCGCGAGCGACTCGTAGCCGTGCATGTAGGTATACTCCTTGCAGCCCTCGAACCCGTTGAGGGCGATCAGCGCGGGCGTGCGTGCCGACGCGCCTACGCTCGCGCAACAACGAGGGCAGCGCATCGCCCTCGAACGGCACGTCGACGCGCCGACGATGGCGTCGGGCGCGTGCACGACGGCGTGGTCGAACGCGCCGCGCGCCGCGGCGAAGCATTCGCTGGCGACGTCGTCCTTCGGGTGGCGCAACAGGTCAAGGGACGAGCCGGTAGCAGGACACACGCCGCCAGTGGCGGGCGGCCGAGAAGGTGGAACCCTCGGCCGCGGTAGGGTGGCGATCGCCTCCACGTGGTTCGGCCATCAAAATTCCACCTCGGCGAACCAGCGGCGCTGTCGCTCGCCCTGCATCGCGCCCGCCCGACCGGTCGACCTCGCCGATCTCGGCCCAGCCCCACGGTGTCGTCCGGACAGCGGCGCGAGCATCATCACCGACCAGAGGTAGTGGTCGGGAAGTACCGAACCACGTGGTGTCGCCACGCCGTCCACCTGGCCGTCAATCGGGCTGTTCACCTCGCGACGAGGGTGAGCTTGTCGATCTTCTGAGCCTGGGTGCGCGGCAGTTCGTCGCGCAGCACGAGGTGTTCGGGGAGCTTGAACTCGCCATCCCCTGGTCGCGCAGGAACCTCGCAGAGCTCGGGCAGGGTGGGCGCCGCGCCGGGTCTGGGCACCACCACCGCGCAGCTCGTTCGAGCAGGTCGGGGTGCGCCATGGGCACGACGGCCACCTCGACGACGTCGGGGTGGCGGCCGAGCAATCCTCGATCTCCAGCGGGCTGATGTTCACGCCGCCGCGCAGGATCATCTCCTTGCGGCCGACCACGCGCAGGTGACCGGTGTCGTCGAGCACCCCGAGGTCGCCGCTGTGCCACCAGCCGTCGGTGTCCCAGGCGCGCGCCATCTCCGCCGGGTTGTCGACGTACCCGAAGGCCATGCCGGGGCCGAATCCGAGGATCTCGCCGGTCTCACCCGCGGGGAGGTCGTTGCCCTCGTCGTCGACGATCCGCATCGCGGCCGGCGATCAGCCGCCCGACGGACCCGTGCCGCACCGCGGGCGGTTCGCCGGGCGCCGACATCACCGGCACGAGCCCGTCGGTCGCGCCGTACACGCTGACGATCGGGCAGCCACACTCCTCCCCTCGGCGCGCGGCGACGTCGCCGAGCAGCGGCGTCGAGGTGGTGCTGACGATGAGGCGGTCGGAACACATGGCTGCGTCGCCGCCGGCCGCGCTCGAGCAGGCGCGCCATCGGGTGGGCACCGCGACCAGCACGCTCGGGCGCAGTTCGCGGATGCGGGCGACAAGCTCGTCGCCGACGGGGAGCTCGGTCACGTCGGCCCGCGCGCCGGTGATCATGGGGAAGGCGACGCTGTACGAGTAACCGGTGCCGCCGGTCTGCGGGGCGAGCACGAGGATGCGGTCGTCGTCGCCCACGCCGAGGTCGTCGTTCATGATCGACAGGGCGGAGAACATGCTGTTCACCGACCGCATCGCCTCCTTCGGGCGCGCAGACGTGCCCGACGACAGCGCGACCGAGTACACCCGTCGGCGCCGAGCCGCCGCTCGGCGATCGTGGCGGGTGACGCGGGCGTCTGCAGCAGCTCGTCGTAGTCGAGCCAGCCTGCGAGCGCGGGTGCGCCCACCGCGACGAGCACCCGCAACTCCGGCAACTCGCTGCGCAGGGCCTCGACCGCGCCGACCTCCGACGTGAGCAGCGCGCGGTGGTCTTCGAGGTGCCCGAGGATGTCGGTCATCTCGTGCCGCCCGTACGCGCGCGGAGGTTGACCCACGCGACGCCGGCCAGTTCGCACGCGAGATTGGCGACTGCGCACGCGGCGGGAGTTCGGCATCTGCAGCCCGACGACGGAACCGCGGCACGCCGGCATCGACGAGCGCCGTGGCGAGCGACGAGGCCGGGCGCCAAGTAGTTGCGCGCTGGATCGACTCCGTGTCGTCGCCGAGGACGGGCGGTCGTGGGGTAGTTCACGCGCGAGGTCCTCCGCATGCGATGCGAACGTGGTGTCGGTCCACCAGCCTTCGGCATGGAAGCGCGCCGTCAACGACGGCAGCAGGGAACGGAGCGGTTCGGCGACTTCGAGGGGACGTACCACAGCTTGAACACCTGCCGGGCGTTGTCCTGCAGGGAACGGCGCCCACACGCACCCAGCGGCAACTGGTCGAGCTCGCCGAAGATCCGGTCGAGGAGCCCGTACGGGCAGGTAGCCCGCGAGTATCACCTTCTCCGTTCCGCGAGTTCGCGTAGTCGACGATCGCCTGCGGGTAGTGGCGCGGCGCGAAGCCGCTCGTCGGCGAAGTGGAGCCCCGGCCACTTGAGCATGAGCTTCACCGCGAGGGCCTCGTCGGGTTCCGCGCCGTGGCACATGACGACGCGCAGGTCGGGGAACTCGTAGCACACGGTCGAAGCGCATGACGCCGTCCTGGCTCCACGACGGACGCGGGCCCACGACGCCCGCGCTCACCACCACCGCGAGGTCGAGGTCGACACAGGCCTGGTAGATGGGGAAGTGGAGCTGCCGTCGACCGCGACCTGCGGGTTGGCGCCGGCCGGGAAGAGGTACACGCCGCAGATGCCGGGGTCGACGACGGCCTCGCGATGGCGCGCACCGCGGCCGTGGTGTCGTGCGGGTCGACGTGCAGGAGGCCGCGGAAACGGTCGGGTTGCTCACGCACCGCGCCGGCTGCGGCGGTGATGAGCTGCACGAGGCCAACCTCGATGCCGTGCGTGCCCATCTGTGCGAGCGTGGTCGCGATCAGGGTCGATGTCGTCGTGGTGTACACCGGCGCCGAACAGGAAGCCGACCAACGACTCGTCTTCCGCGCGGCTCTCCGCGCCCTTGAACTGCGCACGCAACGGGTCGAGCATCCGGATCGGCTCGGTGGTGGGGAAGCCGATCCAGCCGTCGACCGCGCGGCGGTCGTCGGGGAGCACCGCGGCTAGTACTCGCGCTCGTACGCGATCTCGCCCCAGAGCTTCATCGCCGGCGTGCCGGGCCCGCGCCTTCCTCGGGCGTCATCGAGAAGTACTGCTCCCAGCCCCCGCTGCACGGTGCCGGGGTCGTCGCGCCACGTCTCGTAGATGGCGAGGTACTTGGCCTGCCAGTACTCGGGGTTGTCGGCGACGTACCGGGTGACGCAGAAGTAGTCCATCATCTCGAGCACGTGCGGGCCGTGGAACTCGTACCAGTCGTTGAAGGCGTCCTCCTGCGCCGGATCGGTGCAGTCGGTGAATACCATCACCACGCCGTTGGCGGCGCCCCGAACCGTCGCCGTGTTCGGAGATCTTCCGGTAGGTGGACACCAGTGCCCGGATCGAGGGCGGCCGGTCCTCGGTGTTGGTGTGCGCCAGCGTCTCGGTCATCTCCGCGAGCGCGCCGGCCGTGTCGTCACGCGACGTCTCGAACACCGAGAGGTGCGTGGCCTCGGCGGGGAAGCGGAAGCCCTCGCTGATGCGGAACCGCGAGGCGTGGGTGTAGATGCCGGTGTCGAGCACCTCCTGCAGGTGCTGCCGGTACCAGCTCTGCCACTCGTCGCTGCGCTTCGGGTCGGCACTGGCGTTGCACACGACGAGCACGCCGGTGTGGTCACGGCCTTCCATCAGGACTCCCCCCGTCCTTCGTCCCTCGCCCCGCCGACGATGGCGGGCGAATGAACGTCATTCTAGTATTCGGTCCCGGAGCCGCAAGCGGGCCCGCAGTGAGGCAGAACGACGTGAGGAGCGCAACGTGGCGGACGTGATCGAGCAGGCCGGTGGCCGCTACCCCGTCATCTCGGCCGACTGCCACGCGGGTGGCAGCCACGCCCAGTACCGCGAGTACCTCGACCCGCAGTACCGCGACGAGTTCGACGCGTGGCGCGGCGGTTACCGCAACCCGTTCGACGACCTCGGCGACCGGCGGCGGTTCCGCAACTGGGACGACGACATGCGCAACGAGCAGCAGGAGGCCGACGGCGTGATCGGCGAGGTGGTGTACCCGAACACCGTGCCGCCGTTCTTCCCGAGCTTCGTGCTCTTCGCCGGACCGCCGAAGCCGGAGGAGTACGAGCTGCGTCACGCCGGCGTGCGGGCGCACAACCGGTGGCTCGCCGATTTCTGCTCACGAGCGCCGGAACGCCGCGCCGGGGTGGGCCAGATCTTCCTCAACGACGTGGACGACGCGATCGAAGACGTGAAGTGGATCAAGGAGCACGGCCTGCGCGGCGGCATCCTGCTCCCCAACGTCGCGCCCGACGTCAAGTGGGTGAAGCCGATCAACGACCCGGTGTACGACCCGCTCTGGGAGGTGATCCAGGACCTCGACGTGGTGGTGAACGTGCACGGCGGCACCGGTCTGCCGAACTACGGCGGCTACGACACCGACATGCTCTTCTACATCAACGAGGTGTTCTTCTACTCGCAGCGTCCGCTCGTGCACATGATCCTCGGCGGGGTGTTCGAGCGATTCCCCCGTCTGCGCTTCGTCCTCGCGGAGATTGGCTGCCACTGGGTCCCGGGCGTCCTCGACCAGATGGACCGCATCATCGAGCAGATCCGCACGCACGGCGCGTCGGGGGAGATGCGCTACCCCGACGCCTGCCGGCTGCCGAAGCTCGCATCGGAGTACTTCCAGCAGAACTGCTCCATGGCGGTGAGCATGCCGGTGCACTCCGACGTCGCCGCGATCGAGACGATCGGCATCGACAAGTTCATGTGGGGGAGCGACTACCCGCACGACGAGGGCACCTACCCGTTCACGCGCGAGCACCTGCGGCAGATCTTCCCGGCGTTCACGCCGGCGGAGCTCACCCAGGTGCTCACCACCAACGCGGCCCGCATGTACGACTTCGACCTCGACGCGCTCGCGCCGCTCGCCGCGCAGTACGGTCCGACGGTCGACGAGTTGGCGGTGCCCCTCGACCAGCTCCCCGACGAGCCGAACGAGGCGCTGCTGCGCGGCATCGGCATCGGCATGCGGGTGTGACGAGCCGGCCGGAGGAGCAAGGAGGACAGGTGGCGCAACCGAGCGTGAAGGCGCCCGATCGCACTGCGACGCCCGACCCGGAGCAGCTGATCCCGTCGCAACGACAGCGACGCGACCGCATCCTGCAGTCGGCGCTGCGGCTCCTCCAGAGGCAGGACTACGACCAGATCCTGATGAAGGACGTCGCGGCCGGCGCCGACGTCGCCATCGGCACCGTCTACCGCTACTTCCCGTCGAAGGAGCGGCTGTTCGCCGAGGCACTCGTGCAGTGGTCGCAGCAACGCCAGGAACGGGCCGGCGACACCCCGATCCCCGGCGACACGCCCGCCGAGCGCCTGAAGGCCGCGTACCACCTGGCGCTGCGCGCGTTCGAGCGCCGCCCGGGCATGTACCGCGCGCAGTTCGCACTGCTCGCGTCGCGTGATCCCGAGGTGGAAGCCGTGTTCAAGGTGTTCCAGTCCCGCACGCGTCAGCGCTTCGTCGACGCACTCGAGGGGTTGTCGACCGCCGACATCGACGCGGTGAACTCGGTGATGAACGCAGTGCTCGTGGAGTCGCTCAGCCGCTGGTCGCTCGGCCGCACCGACATGGCCTCGGCGCACGCGGCCATCGACCGCGCCGTCGACCTGATCTTCTCGGCCCCTCCGGGTAGCCGCGGGTGACGGTGCCTGCGGCGGCGCGCCCTCTCACCGGCCTGCGCGTCGTCGAGTACGGCAACGAGCGCGGGGAGTTGTGCGCCCGGCTGCTCGCCGACCTCGGGGCCGACGTGGTGAAGCTCGAACCGCCGGGTGGTTCGCCCACCCGCGCCGCGCCGCCGGTCGTCGAGGGCCGCAGCCTCGCGTTCGCGGTGCGCAACACCAACAAGCGCAGTGTCGAATGCGACCCGGCGACGCCGGAGGGACTGATCCGGTTCGAGGAGTGGCTCGCGGGCGCCGACGTGTGGGTCGACGCGACGCCGCCCGGCGCGATGGCCGCGCTCGGTTGCGACCCGCTCACCGCGCCCGACCGTCACCCGGGGCTCGTGGTCGTGTCGGTCACCGACTTCGGTCAGACCGGCCCCTACCGCGACTTCGTCGCGAGCGACGCGGTGATGGTGGGCCTCGCCGGCCTGTTGTTCCGCGCCGGGGTGATCGGCATTCCGCCGGTGCTCGCGCCCGGATCGCTGCCCACCGACATCGCCGGAGTGGTCGCGGCCTGGGCCGCGTGCAGTGCGCTGCGCGAGCGCAACCGCACCGGCCGCGGGCTGCACGTCGACCTGCCCGTGATGGACGCGGTGTTGCAGACCACCGACTGGGCGCTGCCGAGCTACAGCGTGATCCGCCGCATCGGCATGTACGGCGAGATGCGCATCGGCGGCGGGAAGATCTATCCGATCGTGCCGTGCAAGGACGGGTTCGTGCGCCCGTCGGTGGTGTCGGCGCCGGAGTGGCGCAAGATCCGCGAGTGGTTGGGTGAGCCCGACTTCCTGCAGGACGACCACTGGGACGACGGCCCGGCGCGCATCGAGATCTACGACGACCTGTTGCGCCCCCTCTACGTGGAGCACTTCGCCGAGATGACCATGGTGGAGGCGTCGGTGGAGGGCCAGGCGCGCGGGCTGGCGGTGAGCCCGTTGCTGCAGCCCGCCGACGTGATCGCCGCGCCGCACTTCACTGCGCGGGGCACGTTCGTCGATGCCGAGGTGACCGACGGGGTGCAGGGCCCGCTCGCCGCGGGGTTCGTCACCGTCGACGGCGAGCGCGTCGGGTACCGCACGCCCGCACCCGCGCGTCCCGAGGCCGAGGTCGCGCCGTGGGACGCGCGTGCGCTGGCCACCGCCGCACCGGTCCCCGTCGGCACGGAGGGGCTGCCGTGGACCGGCGTGCGCGTCCTCGACTTCGGCATCGCGGGCGCGGTGCCCGAGATCGCCCGTCTCTTCGCCGAGCTCGGGGCCGACGTCGTGCGCGTCGAGAACCGCGCCCGCCCCGACATCTTCCGCATGATGGGCCCCAACGAGCTGTCGACGACGTTCGTGTCGTCGTCACGCACGAAGCGCAGCTTCGGTGTCGACTGGACCGACCCGGAGGGTGTCGAGCTGATCCGCGGACTCGTGCGCACCGCCGACGTCGTGCTCGAGAACCTGCCGCCGGGCACGATGGAGAAGCTCGGTCTCGGCTGGGACGTCATCCACTCGCTCAACCCGCGGGCGATCTTCGTCCGGTCGCAGTCGATGGGGTCGGGCGGCGAGTGGTCGCACTGGCGGGGCTACGGCGCGAACACGCAGACGACGGCCGCGCTCACGTCGCTGTGGACGGTGCCCGACCGCGACGAACCCGTCGGCACCAACCTCGCGATGCCCGACCACCTCGTGGGCCGCATCGGCGCCCTCACGGTGGCCGCGCTGCTCCTGGGCGCGGAGCGGGGTGGCGATCCCGGTGTCACGGTGGAGATCGCGCAGGTCGAGGCGTTGCTCAACGTGATGGCCGAGCTCTTCCTGCAGGAGGGCATCGCGCCCGGCTCCGTGCAGCCGCAGGGCAATCGCAGCGAGCGGGGCGCGCCGTGGGGTGTGTATCCGTGCGCGGGTGACGAACGCTGGTGCGTGATCACGTGCCGCGACGACCGCGAGTGGGAGGGGCTCCGGCGGGCGATGGGCGATCCCGACTGGGCGCGCGATCCTGCGTTCGTCACGGTCGACGGCCGGCGGGCCGCCGCCGACGCGATCGACGCCGGCATCGCGGGGTGGACGGCGGGGCTCGACGACCGCGAGGTGATGGCGCGGTGCCAGGCAGAGCGAGTTCCGGCCGGCTACATGATGTACATCAGCGACCAGATGACCGACCCGCACCTGGCCGACCACGGGTACGTGCTGCACCTCGACCAACCGGGGCTCGGCGAGGTCGAGCTCGAAGGCCCGGCCTTCCGGTCGGCGGGTCTGCGTCATCCGCTCACGAACCCCGCACCCTTCCTGGGCGAGCACACGCGGGCCATCGCTCGCGACGAGCTCGGCCTCGCCGACGATGCCGTCGACGCGTTGGTGGCGCGCGGGTGCTGTTCGAGGCGCCGGTCGAGTTGCAGCCGGGCCAGTTCAGCAGTTGATCAGCGCCGTCGATCAGAGCGCTGCCGGGGCGACGCGCGTTCAGCGCGCCGACGTCGGGGTGCTCCATCGACTTGCCGTAGCCGCCGCGCGTCGAGAAGTTCTCCACGAGTGCGGGGTCGACGTCGGCGGCGCGACCGAGCAGGTCGGCCGGTCGGGGCCCGATGCGCGCTGCGACCGCACGCAGCTTCGCGGCATCCAGGTCGTAGCAGCGGACCGCGTTCTCGCCGAGGATGGCCCGGGCCTCGTCCTCGGGCACACCGTCGAACGCGGTGCGCAGCCAGTCGAACGTGTTCGGCCACGTGCCCTCGGCGTGCGGGTAGTCACGCCCGAACATCAGGCGGTCGACGCCGATCTCGTGGCGCAGGCGGATCTCCGACGCCTTGATCGACGACGCGCCGGCGTAGCAGCGCTCCGCCCAGTACTCGCTGGGCCGGCGCGCCGCGGGCAGGTCACCGGCGTCGAAGCGGGCGTCGAAGTTCGCGAGCACGGCCGGCACCCAGTCGGAGCGCACCTCGGTGAACGCGATGCGCAGATCGGGGTGGCGGTCGAACACGCCACCGACGATGAGCTGGAACAGCACCTCCTGCGGCACGAAGTCGGGCGCGAAGGGGGAGCCCGGCACCTCGCCGTTGCTCATCGCGCTCTGCACACGCGCGGGGGTGGCCTCCTCGCCGCGCTCGGCGAGGAGGGCGTAGACCTTCTGCACGTAGGGGATGAACTCGCCCTGCACCCGCCCGTGCGACGCGTGCACCGAGAGCACGAGGTCCAGCTCGGCGCACGCGCGCCAGAACGGCTCGTAGTAGTCGTCCCACAGCGGTGGGAGCACCGGGTCCTTGATGATCCCGGGGACCGCCACCGAGCGGAACCCGTGCGCGGCGACCCAGTGCAACTCCGCGACGGCGTCGTCGAGGTCGAGACACGGACCGGGCAGCGCCACGCCGAACATCCGGCCGTCGGACGCGGCCATGAAGTCGGCGACCCAGCGGTGGTAGGCGCGGATGCCGGCGCGCCGCACGTCGGCCGGGTACTCGCGGTTCGCGCAGGTGAAGAACGGGGAGGCGGCGGCGAACACCCCCGCGAGGAGCAGCTCGGCGGCGATGCCCTCGTCGTCCATCTCCTGCAGGCGGCGGTCGAGCTCCCACCCGAGGTCGCCCTGGGTGCGGATGCGGTGCTCCTTGTCGATGAGCTCGAGCACCTCGTCGCTGAACACGAGGTAGTCGAGGCCCTCGACCCACTCGGCGTTCTCCTCGTGGTACCGCGCCAGCCACGGCTCGTGGTACTGCGCCTCGAGGTACTCGCCGACTGCGGCCGGCGGCGGCGTCACGTGCCCGTCGGCCGAGACGATCAGGAGCGGCTGCGTCGCTTGGTCGTTCACTTCCCCGGCACCCCCCGTGCACTCGGAATGAACGTCATTCTAGTATTCCGACCGGACGAGGGAAGGGGGGTCAGTGGTTCGTGTAGCGGGGTGGGCGCTTCTCGTTGAACGCGGCCACCGCCTCCTTCATGTCGTCGGTGAGCGATGCCAGCACCTGGGTGCGGTCCTCCCGGTCGATCGCCGACTCGAGGCTGGTCGCGTCCACGTTGGCCCACATCACCTCTTTGGTCATCCACACGCCGAACGGGCTGTTGGCGGTGATCTCCCGGGCGAGGTCGACGGCGGCGGCGAACGCGTCGTCGGCCACCCGGCAGATGCCGAGGCCTTCGGCCTCGGTGGCGTCGATGGTGCGCCCGGTGAGCATCAACTCGGCGGCGGCGTTGGTGCCCACGAGCCGGGGCAGGTGGTAGCTCGTCCCCACGTCGCAGCCCGACAGGCCGATGCGCACGTTGGCCACCGCGAACTTCGCGTCGGGCGCGGCGACGCGCAGGTCGGAGGCGAGGGCCATCGCGAAGCCCGCGCCCACCGTCGCGCCGTGCATGGCGCTGATCACCACCGGCGCCATGCGGCGCAGGCGCAGGATCACGTCGGAGAAGCGGCGCTGGAACAGCATCGACCACTGCACCGCGCCGAGGTCGTCGGCGCCGTCGACCGTGCCGCCGTCCTTCAGGTCGAGCCCCGCGCAGAAGGCGCGGCCCGCGCCCCGGAGGATCACCACCCGCGTGCTGCCGTACGCGCTGTGCTCCTCGAGCGCCTGCAGGAGCGCGGTCACGTGGTCCTGGTCGAGCGCGTTGAGCCGGTCGGGCCGGTTGAAGGTGATGCTGACGATGCCGTCCTCGACGGTCGCGACGTCGATGCTCACGTGATGTCCCTTCCTGTACGCACGGCCGCGCCTCCTGGCGCCGGCCCCGTGCAGCGGGGTGAGGGTACCGACTCGCGGCCACGCGGTCGACCAGGGAGGCGACGATGATCGAGGTGCAGGGCCAGGTCGCGGTGGTCACCGGCGCCGCCGGGGGCCTCGGGCTCGGGCTGGCGCGCCAGCTGGGGCGGCGCGGCGCACGGGTGGTGCTCGCCGACATCGACGGCGACGAGCTCGCCCGCGCGGCTGCGCAACTGGCCGACGAAGGCGTCGAAGCCATCGGTGTGGTCACCGACGTCACGCGTGAGGAGTCGGTGGCCGCGCTCGCCGACGAGGTCGCCGCGACGTGGGAGATGCCGGCCGTGGTGTGCAGCAACGCGGGCGTGTCGGTGCTCGGCCGCGCGTGGGAGCTGTCGACGGCCGACTGGGACTGGGTCTACGCGGTGAACGTGCGGGGTGCGGTGCACATGATCAACACCTTCGTGCCGGCGATGGTCGAGGCCGACCGGGGCCACCTGTTCGTCACGGTGTCGAACACCGCGGTGACCGCGCGGGCGCGCTACGCCGCGTACGGCTCCAGCAAGCACGCGGTGCTCTCGATCGCCGAGTCGCTGCAGCAGGATCTCAGCGAGATCGGGTCCGCGGTGGGCGTCACCGCGGTGCTGCCGGGTCCGATCGCGTCGCGCATGGCCGATGCCGAGTCACGCCGCCCGGCCGAGTTCGGGGCACCCCGCAACGACGAGGCCGACGCAGCCGCGGTGCGCGAGTACCTCGCGACCCACGGTGTGGCGCCCGACGTGATGGCCACCCAGGTGCTCGAGGCGGCCGATGCCGGCCGGTTCTACTGCTTCACCCACCCGCAGAACCTCGCGATGGTGCGTCAGCGGGCGGCCGACATGGAGGCGGGCGTGCTCGAGTTCCGGGTGCAGGCGCCGATCTGATGGAGGTGCTCGCCGACGAGGGCGCGCGGGTGCACGACGCGCTCGACCGCCTGCTCCGCGACCACCCGCCCGGGTCGACCCCCGAGCGCGAGTTCTGGGAGGCGCAGTTCGACGCCGGCCTTGCGTTCGTCGACCTGCCGGCGGCGTGCGGCGGACTCGGGGTGTCGCCCCACTGGCGCGACGTCGTGGCGCAGACGCTGGCCGACGCCGGCGCGTCGTTCGAGAACATCCGGCTGAACCCGGTTGGTCACGGGCTGTGTGCCGACACGCTGGCCATGTTCGGCACGCCGGAACAGTGGGCGCGCTACCTCCGGAAGCTGTTCACCGCCGAGGAGATCTGGTGCCAGCTCTTCAGCGAGCCGGGCGCGGGGTCCGACGTCGCGTCGCTCGCCACGCGCGCCGAGCGCGACGGCGACGGGTGGGTCGTGAACGGCCAGAAGGTGTGGTCGAGCTTCGCGAAGCAGTCGGCGCGCGGGCTGCTGATCGCGCGGACCGATCCCGACGTGGTGAAGCACGCGGGACTCACCGCGTTCGTCCTCGACACGCGCGCACCGGGTGTCGACATCCGGCCGCTGGTCGAGATGACGGGCGGCGCCCACTTCAACGAGGTGTTCCTCGACGGCGTTCGCATCCCCGACTCGGATCGCATCGGCGACGTCGACGGGGGCTGGCGGGTCGTGGCGGGCACGCTCGCGAACGAACGGGCGCTGCTCACCGGCACTGCGCCCGAGCGCGCGGCCGGCCCGATCGACGACGCGCTCCGCCTCTGGGCGGAGTCCACTGTGCGCGATCCCGTGACGCGCGACGCGCTGGTGCGGGTGTGGGTCGAGTCCGAGTGCCTGCGCCTCACCAACGCGCGCGCCGCGGCGGCGGTCGAGCTGGGGCGGCCCGAACCCGACGGTGCGCTGCGCAAGCTGCACAACGCCGAGCTCAACCAGCGGATCTACGAGGTGTGCATCCGCATCCTCGGCGCCGCGGGCATGGTCGAACGGCCCGGTGGCGGCCGCCAGACCTACAACGACTCCGACGGCGCGATCACGTGGGCGTTCCTGCGCAGCCGCGCCAACACCATCGAGGGCGGGACCTCGGAGGTGATGCGGAACATCGCCGGGGAGCGGGTGCTGGGGCTCCCCGCCGAGGCACGGGCCGACAAGGGCGTGCCCTGGTCACAGATGCTGCGGAACTGAGTGGAGGAACGACACACGATGGACATGATCTCGGGGCTGCGGTACCAGGCCGAGAAGCTGCGCAAGGAGCAGGAGGCCAAGGCGAAGGCCAAGGCTGTGGGCGAGGCGGTCGACGGTGACGCCGACGCGACCGACGACGACGCCGCCGAGACCGCGGGCGAACCTGCTCAGGAATAGGTGCCGATCTCGCGGAACGCCGCGCCCACGAACTCGGGGAGCTCCTCCGGCGCCGGCCGGCTCGCGAGCTCCTCGGGCGTTGGCCCGATGCGCGCCGCGATCTCCCGCAGCTTCGCCTCGTCGAGGTCGTAGACCGCCAACGCGTTCTCGCCGAGGATCAGGCGCGTCTGGTCCTCGGGCACGTCGGCGAAGGTGTTGCGCATCGACAGCCGCGTGCGGGGCCACGTGCCCTCGTTGTGCGGGTAGTCGGTGGCCCACATCAGGTTGGTGAGGCCGACGTCGTCGCGTGCCGCGACCTCGAACGGCGCGAGGAAGCTGCCGCTGAGGTAGCAGTGCTCGAACCAGTACTCGCTCGGCCGGCGGGGCAGGTGCTCGGCGAGCTCGCGGTGCACCTGGCTGTTGTAGACGGAGTCGAGGTTGTCGAGGGTCTCGGGCACCCAGGTGACGCGTTGCTCGGTGAGCACGAGATTGAGGCGCGGGTGGCGTTCGAACACGCCACCGAAGATCAGCTGCCACAGCCCGCGGCGGCTGAGCCAGTGCACCTCGGCCGCGCTGACCACGCGCCCGAGTGGGCCGTCCATGCCGAGGGCGGGCTCGCCGCCGCCGCTGTGGGTGAGCATGGGCATGCCGAGGTCTTCGCACGCGTCCCAGAGCGGTTCGTACTCGGGCCGGGTGAAGGGTGGGTAGTCGGCGCGCGGCGCCGGGAGGTTCACCGCCTTGAGCCCGGCCTCGCGCGCCCACGTGACCTCGGCAACGGCGGCGTCGACGTCCCAGATCGGGATCTGCGCGACGCCCACGTGCCGGTGGGGTTCGTCGGAGATCCACTCTGCGAGCCAGGAGTTCCAGATGTGGCCGCCGACCGCGCGCAACTCGCCCGGCACCTGCGGCGAGCCGGCGTCGATGCCCAGGCCGGCGAACGGCAACGTCTCGCCGTTGTCGCCGCCGGCGAAGATGATGTCGGCCGCCACACCGTCGGCGTCCATGTCGGCGCGCCGCGCGTCGATGTCCTGGAGGCCGGCGGCCGACTCGCACACGCGGAACGCCTCGCGCAGGTACTCGGGTGCGCGTGGATCGCGGCGGTAGGCCTGGGTGAGCTTCACGTGGGCGTTGCCGCCGACGAGCGTGTCGTCGCGCCCGAGCGCATCCGTCGCATTGTCGGCGTCGAGCGCGGCCACGAAGTCGTCGTACGCGTCCGCGTACGCGGGCGGGCAGTGCGGCCGCATCTGCTTCGCGACGGAGGGGCCGGCGTGGGCGTCGGTGGACACGACGAGGTACCGCTCGCCACGATGCTCGGCGGCATGCTCGAGGGCCTGCTGCTCGTGAGGTCGGACCACGGATCCTCCTGGCGTGCGCGGCGGTGCGACGGGGCGGAGCGCCCACTGGATCGCCCGCTCGCGAAATACTAGAATGACGTTCATTCCGGTGTCGACCGGTGTTGCAGCACGAGTTCCGGGGGGAATCAGTGGAGTTCGGCGTCTTCATCCAGCAGTACGTGCCGAAGTTCCGGCGGGAGAACGACCCGCTGGCCGAACACACCGTGATCATGGACGAGCTCGATCTCGTCGTCGCCGCCGATCGGGCGGGCTTCAAGTACGCGCTGCTCCCGGAGCACCACTTCCTCGACGAGTACTCGCACCTGTCGGCCAACGACGTCGTCGCCGGCTACCTCGCACACGCGACGGAGCGCATCCACATCGTCTCCGCGATCTTCAACCCGCTGCCGCAGGTGAACCACCCGGCGAAGGTGGCGGAGCGCGTCGCGATGCTCGACCACATCACGCAGGGCCGGTTCGAGTTCGGCACGGGGCGCGGCGCGGGGTCGCACGAGATCCTCGGCTTCCTGCCCGGGATCGAGGACATCTCCCAGACGAAGGACATCTGGGAGGACGTCATCGCCGAGTTCCCGAAGATGTGGATGCAGGACGTCTACGAGGGCTACGAGGGCAAGTACTGGCAGCTCCCGCCGCGCATGATCCTGCCCAAGCCGTTCAAGAAGCCGCACCCGGCCATGTGGTACGCCGCGGGCAACCCGGCGAGCTACACGATGGCGGCGCGCAAGGGCCTCGGCGTGCTCGGCTTCTCGGTCGGCGACCTCAACGACCTCGAGAACATCATCGGCTCCTACAAGGGCGAGATCGCCAATGCGGAGCCCATCGGCGCGTTCGTGAACGACAACATCTGCGTGACCACGTCGGCGTTCGTGGCCGAGGACCGCGACGTCGCGCGGCAGTCGGCGGTCGACGCCCGTCTCGGCTACTTCCAGAGCCACGTCTTCCGCTACCACGACACGTTCCCCCGCCCCTAAGGTGTGCCCGCGTGGCCGGCGCTCATCCCCGACTACGACCTCGCCACGATCGACGGCATGACCTCGATCGGCGCCATCATCTGCGGCTCGCCCGACGACGCGCTCGCGCAGTGTCAACGCTGGGCCGACGCCGGTGCCGACCAGATCGTGTTCGGCGTCACGTGCGCCAAGAAGGAGGACTCGCTCGAGACCATCCGCCTCCTCGGCGAGCACGTGATCCCGAAGATCGACACCGACCCGGTGCACCGCACCGACCGCATGCGCGACACCGCCGTGGTGGCGGGCTGACGTGCACGAGGAGCTCGAGCGGGCATTCTCGCTCGACGGCCGGGTCGCGGTCGTCACGGGCGCGGCCAGCGGCATCGGCCGCCAGGTCGCGGTCACGTTCGCGCAGGCGGGCGCCGACCTGGTGCTCGCCGACGTCGTCGAGGCGGGACTGCAGGAGACGCGGGCACTCGTCGAAGGCGTCGGTGGCCGCGCCGAGGTGCGGCCCACGAACGTCGCCGACCGCGAGGCAGTGGATGCGCTTGCCGAGGCCGCGGTCGCCGCGTTCGGTCGTCTCGACGTGTGGGCGAACGTCGCCGGGATCATCCGCTACGCGCCGCTGGTCGACGCGCCGGAAGCCGAGATCCGTTCGGTCGTCGACGTGAACCTGCTCGGCGTCTACTGGGGCGTCGCGGCGGCCGGGCGCGTGATGACGGCCCAGGGGAGCGGTGCGATCGTCAACGTCGCGTCGGGTGGCGCCGACGTCGGCTCGCCCACCATCGCGTCGTACGGCATGACCAAGGCCGGCGTGAACCACCTCACCAAGACCGCCGCACTGGAGTTCGGCCCGAGTGGGGTGCGGGTGAACGCAGTCGCGCCGGGCTGGGTGGAGACACCCATGGTCGCGCCCTACTTCACCGACGCCGACGGCAACGTCGACCCGGAGAAGCGCGCCGAGGTGATCGCGAGCCGTGCGTCGGTGACGCCCCTGAATCTCACCGGCGAGCCCACCGACATCAGCTACGCGATCCTCTACCTCGCGAGCGACGCCTCGCGGTTCATGACCGGCCAGACCCTCCGCCCCAACGGCGGCTTCTTCATGACCTGATCGACCCACCCACTCCGCAACGATCCGCACTCTCCTGGGGGAACCATGAAGCTCGACCTGCTCTACGAGTTCCAGCCGAAGATCGGCCCGTACGACAAGCCGTTCCCGTACTGGCAGAAGGAAGCCGAGCAGGCGACCTACCGCGAGGCGCTGGCCGAGATCGCATACTGCGACACGCTCGGCTTCCAGACGGTGTGGGTCGTCGAGCACCACTTCCGGGAAGGCCGATCGGCGGTGCCGTGCAACGAGGTCGTCCTCGGCGCGCTGTCGCAGATCACCGAGAACATCCGTCTCGGCTTCGGTGTGGTGCTGATGCCGCCCGGCTTCCAGCACCCGGTGCGCGTGGCCGAGAAGGTCGCCACCGTCGACATCCTCAGCGGCGGTCGCGTCGAGTGGGGCACCGGGCGTTCCACGCCCAACGAGCAGCTCGCGTTCGGCGTGCCGGCCGACGACCGCTCGCGCGAGATGTGGCGCGAAGGTGTCGAGTTCGCGCTCGCGGCCATGGAGAGCGAGGAGCTCGAGTGGAAGTCGGAGAACATCGACTTCCCCCGCCGCTTCATCAGCCCGCGTCCCTACCAGAACCCGCACCCGCCGATGTGGCTCGCCGCGGCAGGGGAGCAGTCGGCCTACAACGCCGGCAAGAACGGGTTCGGCCTGCTGTCGTTCGCGCTCATGCAGCCCGTCGAGTCGATGGCCAACCACATCCAGCTCTACCGGCAGGGCCAGGCCGAGTGCGAGACGCCCATCCCGCGGTTCAAGAACGACCGCGTGGGCGCCTACACGCTCGTGCACTGCTACGAGGACGAGAAGGAGGCGGAGAAGTACCGCCTCTGGGACTCGATCAAGTGGTGGTACCAGAACCTCGCCGAGTTCACGCTGCGCTGGGAGATGGCGGAGCTGCCGGAGCACGAGAAGGAGATGATCTTCCCGCTGCTCGAGCCCACCCGTCAGGGCAACATCGACATCGGCAGCTACCTCGAGCAGGACATGATCATCATCGGGACGCCCGAGGAGTGCCTCGAGAAGATCCTGAAGTACGACGCCGCCGGCGTCGACCAGCTGCTCTGCTACTCGCAGTTCGGGTACCTGCCGCACGACGCGGTGATGGAGAGCTACCGCCTGCTCGGTGAGAAGGTGATCCCCGAGCTCGAGCGGCGCGGGCACCGCTTCGACTACGAGCAGATCGCCAAGCAGGCGCAGTCGTCCTGGACCTGAGCTTCGATCTCACCGGCCGGATCGCCGCCGTCACCGGCGGCAGCCGCGGGCTCGGGCGCGCGATGGTGCTCGGGTTCGCGGCGGCCGGGGCCGACGTCGTGATCACGAGCCGCAAGCTCGACGCGTGTGAGGCGCTCGCGGCCGAGGTGCGCGCCACCACGGGGCGGCGGGCGCTCGCGGTCGCGTGCCACGTCGGCCGGTGGGACGACTGCTACCGGCTGGTCGACACGATCTACCGCGAGTGGGGTCGCTGCGACGTGTTCGTGAACAACGCGGGCATGTCGCCGCGGTACCCCGACCTCGTGTCGGTCACCGAGGACCTCTACGACAAGACGCTGGCGGTGAACCTCAAGGGCCCGTTCCGGCTGGGCGCACTCGTCGGTGCGCGCATGGCCGCGGGCGACGGCGGCGCGATCGTCAACGTGAGCACCGCGGGCGCGGAGGTGCCCGGCGCGGCCGAGCTGCCGTACTGCTGCGCCAAGGCCGGAGTGAACGCGCTCACCGTGGGGCTCGCGGAGGCGTACGCGCCGACGGTCCGGGTGAACACGTTGGTGCCGGGCCCGTTCGCGACCGACGCGACGGCGGGGTGGTCGGCCGACTCCGAAGCGGTGTTCCCCACGCGGCTCGGCCGCATCGGGTCACCCGACGAGATCGTGGGCGCCGCGCTCTACCTGGCGAGCGACGCGTCGTCGTTCGTGACCGGCTCGCAAGTCCGCGTCGACGGCGGCTTCACCCGCCACGTGTGACGACCCGTGTCGGGCCGTCGGTCAGGCGACGACGCCGCGCACCTTGAGGTCGACGATGGTGTCCCAGTCGAGGCCGATCGACTGCAGGATGTCGTCGCCGTGCTCGTTGAACGCGGGGGCGCGCCCGGGCTGGGGCGCCTCCTCGTCGAACTGCACCGGTGCGGCCGCGAGGCGCACGGGCACGCCGTCGGCGGTGACGATGTCCTGCACGTAGCCGTTCGCCAAGGTCTGCGGGTCCTCGGCGACCTCGTGCGTGTGCTGCACCACGGTCCACTGGCCGACGAAGTCGGCGAGCACCGCCCGCCACTCGGCCAGGGGTCGCTCGGCGAACAGGTCGATCAGGATCTGGCGACCCGCCTGCGAGTTCGCGGTGTAGGCCTCGTGACCCACGAAGCGCTCGTCGGTCGCGAGGTCGGAGCGGCCGACGGTCTCGCAGAAGAGCGGCCAGTAGTGCGCGCCCTGCAGGCAACAGATCGCGACCCAGCGGTCATCAGAAGTGCGGTAGAAGCCGACGAGCGGGTTCGTGTTCATCTGGTCGGCCGACGGCGCGCGCCACGGCTCGCCCACGAGCAGCGACAACGACATCGCCTGGCCCATCGCCCACACGCCGGTGCCGAACAGCGACACGTCGACCACCGTGGCCTCGCCCGTGCGCTCGCGGTGGTACAGCGCCCCCATGATCCCGCCGGCGATGGTCATCGCGCCGATGGAGTCGCCGAAACCGGGGCCCGACTGCGACGGGATGAGGTCGTCGTACTCGGGGCGGAACGCGCCCCACTGCGCGCCCGAGCGCGCCCAGTAGGCGAGCGAGTCGTAGGCGCCCTTGTCGGCGTCGGGACCGCGCGAACCCTGGCCGGTGCCCCGCACGTAGATGATGTTCGGGTTCGCCTCACGGATCTCGTCGACCGTGATGTGCAGCTTCGCGAGCACGCCCGGCAACTTGTTGGTGAGGAACACGTCGCACGTGACCGCGAGCTTGCGCAGGATGTCGAGGCCGTCGGGCGACGTGAGGTCGAGCCCGAGCGACTGCTTCCCCCGGTTGGAGTGCTCGAGCAACACGTTGACGCTTCCGAGCATGGCCATCGTGCCGCTCGACACGATGCCGCGCATCGCGTCGCCGCGCTCCACGTGCTCGATCTTGATCACCTCGGCACCCCAGTCGGCGAGCAGCGCGGACGCCGCGGGCACGAAGGTGTGCTCGGCCACTTCCAGGACGCGAACGCCCTGCATCGGCTTGGTCATCAGTGGTCCCTAACTGCGCGGAAGGCCGAGGACCTTCTCCGAGATGATGTTGCGCTGGATCTCCGACGAACCCGCCGAGATCGTGCTGGCGAACGAGTGGAAGTACACCTCGAGCCAACTGGTGTCGGACTCGATGCCGATGCCGCCGAGCATGTCGATGCCGCGGCCGCCCTGGATCTCCGACGCGTACAGGCCCATGCGCTGTTGCGTCTCGCTCGCGAACGCCTTCATCAACGCCTGCTCGGGGGCGTCGCCGCCCTTCACGTACTTGGCGAATCCGCGATAGCCGAGGCACCGCGCCGCGACGACATCGGTGTAGACGCGCATCACCTGGTCGAGGGCGACACCCTGCTCCATCGGCGGCAGATCACCGATGAGCGCGGGCACGTCCTCGAGGAGCCGCTCGAGCTGGGACTCGAGCTGCATCACGCTGTGGAGCCACACCATCGAACGTTCGTGAGCGAGCGAACCGTTCGCCATGCGCCAACCGTTGTTCAACTCGCCGACGAGGTTTGCCGCGGGCACGAGCACGTCGTCGAAGAACACCTCGTTGAGGTCGGGGTGCTCGGGGTCGACGATCTCGGGCAGCGGTCGCACGGTGATGCCGGGTGTGTCCATGTCGACGAGCAGGATGCTGATGCCCTTGTGCTTCGGCGCGTCGGGATCGGTGCGGCAGAAGAGGAAGCAGAACTCGGCGTAGTTGGCGCCCGAGGTCCACACCTTCTGGCCGTTCACCACGAAGTGGTCGCCGTCGAGCACGGCACGGGTGCTGAGCGACGCCAGGTCGCTGCCCGCACCGGGTTCGCTCATGCCCAGGCACGCGGTGCGCTCGCCGCGCAGGACGGGCATCGCGTAGCGCTCGATCTGCTCGGGCGTGCCGTAGTCGAGGATCGACGGGGCGATGATGCCGAGGCCCTGCGGGTTGGTGGTGCGGGGCACGTCGTTGTGGGTGAGCTCCTCCATGTAGACGAGGGTCTCGACCGGGCCCGCGTTGCGGCCGCCGCGCTCCGGCGGCCAGCCGGGCACGAGCCAGCCCGCGTCGAACATGCGCCGTGTCCATGTGCGCGCCCACTCGGGCGCGTGCGCGCTCGACAGCGCGGGGTCGGCCTCCATCTCCTCCGGGGAGGGACGGTTGTCGGCGAGCCACGTGAGGAACTCGGCGCGGAAGGCCTCGACCTCGGGGGAGAAAGAGAGCTTCACGCCGCCGCTCCCTTCTCTTCGGTGCCCGGAGTGAGCCCGAGCAGTTGGGCGAGCCGCGCCCGCTGGGTGGTGGCGGTGCCGAGCAGGTACTCGCCGATCTTCGCCCGCTTCAACCAGAAGTGGAGGTCGTGCTCCCACGTGTAGCCGATGCCGCCGTGCAGCTGCAGGCCGTCGAGGGCGAGCAGCTGCTGGCAGTCGCCGGCCGCGGCCTTGGCCAGCGCGGCGGCCTCGGCGCGGCGCGGGTCGTCCTCGGCGATGGTGAGGGCGGCGTAGTAGCAGAGTGCGGTGGCGCGCTCGAGCGACAGGTACATGTTCGCGAGGCGGTGCTTGATCGCCTGGAACGAACCGATCGGCTTGTCGTACTGCACGCGGTCCTTCGCGTACTGCAGCGTGTCCTCGAAGATCTTGCGGCACGCACCGATGGTGGAGAGCGCCACGGCGACGGTGGCCTCCTGCCACGCCCGCTCGATGGCCTCCTCCACGCCGGGTGTGCCGGGCGCCGCGAGCACCGCGCTGTCGGGCACGACCACGCCGTCGAGGCTCACGTCGGTGACGGTGACGGTGGGGTCGATCACGGTGCGGGCGGTGGCCTTCACCGCGGTGCCGGGCACCACGAACACGCCGATGCCCTCCTCGGCGCGCGCGATCACGGCGACGTCGTCGGCGGTGGTGCCGTCGAGCACGGTGGTCTTGGTGCCGCTGAGCACCCAACCGTCGGCGCTGCGGGTGGCGGTGGCCCGCACGGCACCGACCTCCCAGCGGTCGCCCTCGGCGAAGGCGACGGTGGCGGTGCGCTCGCCGGCGGCGATCGGCGCGAGGTAGCGCTGCTGCGCGTCGGCGTCGGCCACCGCGAGCACGAGGGGCGCGAACTGGGTGACGGTGGCGAGGAAGGGCACCGGCGCGGTGGCCCGGCCCAGCTCCTCGGCGACGATCGCCAGCTCCACGTAGGTGAGGCCCAGGCCGCCGAGGTCCTCGGGCACGGCCACGCCCTGCCAGTAGAGCTCGGTGATCTGCGACCACAGCGCGGCCTTCTGGGCCTCGGCGTCGTCGGCCTGCTCGTAGACCGCGCGCACCAGGCTCCTCGGGCACTGGCCCTCGAGCACGTCGCGTACGTTGTCGCGGAGCTCGAGCTGCTCGTCGGTGAATTCCAGCTCCATCCAGGGGGCTCCCGTCTGCGGGGTGGAGTAGCGGCGGCAAATTTGTACCGAGCCCTATTTTGGCCGCTGGGAGGACGGGGTGCCAATGGACGTCGTCGACCGCCACCAGAGGCTGACGGCGGAGCAGTTCGACGCCGCGGTCGGCGCGGCCGCCGCCCGACTGGTCGCGGCCGGGGTCGGCGCCGGCGATGCCGTCCTCCTGATCTCGGGCAACGAGGTCGCCGGAGTCGTCGCCTACCTGGCGATCCTGCGGGCGGGCGCGGTGGCGGTGGTGCTCGACCGCAAGGCGGGCGCCGCGGACGTCGACCACGCCCGCCAGGCGGTCGCCGTGCGCCTGGTCGTCGCCGGCGACGACCTCACCGCCCTCGCCGCACCGCCGTGGGACGACGCGATTCCCGCGACGGTCGACGTGGTCGACGGCGCGCCCGCGACCGTGCTGTTCACGTCGGGCACCACGAGCCGGCCGAAGGGCGTGGTGCACTCGCGGGCCACGCTCGCGGCGACCACCGACAACTTCGTGCGCATCGTCGACGCGGCTGCGTCGCTCGTCGCCTTCCTCGTGAGCCCGCTCACGAGCAGCGCGGGCATCTGCCAGGTGCACCTCGCGGCGCGCGTCGGCGGCACGCTCGTGCTGGAGGACCGCTTCGAGCCCGAGGCCACGCTCGCGTTCGCGCACGAGGTCGGCGCCAACTTCCTCGGCGGCGCGCCGGTGATCGCGGAGCGTCTGCTCGATGCCGCGGTCGCGACCGGTCGTGGGCTCCCGCCGATGACGATGGCGCTCGGCGGCGCGTTGCTGCCGCGTCCGGTGCTCGAGCTCGCCACCGACCGCTTCGGCGTGCGCATCGCGCGCGTCTACGGCTCGTCGGAGGCACCCAACTTCTCGGGCAGCCTGCCGGGCGACGGCCGCGAGACGCGCCTCGGCGACGACGGCGCACTCATGCCCGGCAACGAGGTGCGCATCGGGTCGCGCGAGCACCCCGAGGAGGGGATGCTGCGCGGCCCGTGCGTGTTCGTCGGCTACCTCGACGCCGACGACAACGCGGTCGCGTTCGAGGACGGCTGGTTCCGCACCGGTGACAAGCTCGAGGTGCGCGACGGGCGCGTCACCGTGACCGGTCGCATCAAGGAGATCGTCAACCGCAACGGACTGAAGATCTCGTTGCACGAGGTCGACGACGCGCTGCACGGGCTCCCGGGCGCCACGGAGGTCGCGTGCTTCGGCGTGCCGGACGACGCGACCGGCGAGCGACTGTGCGTCGCGGTGCGCGTGCGCGATGGAGCAACGGTCACGCTGGCCGACGTCGTCGCGCACCTGCAGGCCGCGGGCCTGGCGACCCGCAAGCTCCCCGAACAACTGGTGCTGTGGGACGAGCCGCTGCCCCGCACGGAGTCGGGCAAGATCGTCCGCGCCCGCCTCGTCACCGGCTCGGCCGGCCGCCCCACCGAGGTTGCGTCGCACAGGGCGAAATAGCACCCATCAGCGACGCAACGTGTGGGTCAGCCCGCGGAGTGCTGGTCGCGGAGGACGCGGCGGAGGGCCTTGCCGCTGGGGAGCCGCGGACCTCGTCGACGAACACGACGTGGCGAACCTGCTTGTAGTGCGCGAGCTGCGACGAGACGATCGCCTTCACGTCGTCGTCGGTGAGCGACGCGCCGTCGACGAGCGCGACCGCGGCGACGACGGCCTCACCCCGCTCGGCGTCGGGCACGCCGAACACCGCGCAGTCGCTACGGCGCGGTCGCCGTGCAGCACGGCCTCCACCTCCGCGGGCGCGACCTGGTAGCCGCGCACCTTGATCATCTCCTTGAGCCGGTCGGTGATGTGCAACCACCCGCTCGGTTCGAGGTGGCCGAGGTCGCCGGTGCGGTACCAGCCGTCGTGGAACGCGTCGGCGGTGGCGTCGTCGGGCAGGTACCCCACCATCGCTGACGCCGACAGCACCTCGATCTCGCCGGTCACCTCGGGCCCGAGCACCTCGCCGGTGGCGGGGTCGCAGATGCGGATCTGCGTGCCGGGCGTCTCGGGGAAGTCGGGGGAGCCGGGGATCGGCAGGCCGGGGGAGTCGAGGCGCCACTCGGCGGGGCGGTCCACCGGGTTGCCGGTGAGCACCGGCACCTCGCTCGTGCCGTAACACGGGAGCCAGCGCACGCCGGTCCGGCGGGTCACCGTCTCCGCGACCTCGGGGGTGACCGGCGTGGCGCCCCACATGACGTAGCGGAGCGACGACAGGTCGTAGCGCTCGATGTCGGGGTGGTTGGCCATGCCCAGCGCGATCGGGGCGACGGCCATCTCCAACGTGATGCGGTCGTCCTCGATGGCCTGGAGCAGCGCGCCGAGGTCGAACTTCGGGTGCAGGCGCAGGCGGGTACCCGCGGCGACCGCGGTGACGATGTTGAGCAGGCCGAGGATGTGCACCGGGGGAGTCGCGACCTGGAAGCGGTCGTCGGCGGTGAGGCCGAGCGCGGTGATCCAGTGCGCGACGCCGTGGCCCATCGTGGTGTGGGTGTGGCGCACGCCCTTGGGGAAGCCCGTGGTGCCCGACGAGAACACGAGCACCGCCTCCGCGTCGGGTCCGTGCGTCGGGCCCGGCGCCGGCGCGTCCGTGACGGGGAGCGGTTCGTCGATGCGCACGACGACGATCCCGGGTCGCGCCTCGGCGAACGCGGCCGCGCCCGGTTCGTCGGTGACCGCGAAGCCCGGTTCGGTGAGCGACAGGGCATGCTCGAGCTCGCGTGACTTCCACGCCGGGCTGCACATCACCACCGCGGCGCCGAGTTGCAGCGCGCCGTACACCGCGAACACGAACTCGGGCCGGTTGCCCGACATCAACGCGACACGCGATCCCGCACCCACTCCCGCGGCGTGCAGCGCTCGCGACCACTCGTCGGCTCGCGTCGCGACCTCGGCGAAGGTGATCTCGCGGTCCCCGAACGCGAGCGCGACACGACCGCCGTCGCGCGCCGCGCGGGCCCGCAGCACTGCGTCGAGGGTCTGCATGGTCATCTACGCGACGATGCCGCGCACCTTGAGGTCGATGATGGTGTCCCAGTCGAGGCCGATCGACTGCAGGATGTCGTCACCGTGCTCGTTGAACTCCGGTGCGCGCTTCGGCGTGCCGGGCACGCCGCCGTACTGCACCGGCGGCGTGACGAGTTGGAACGGCACGCCCTCCGCGGTGGTGTAGTCCTGCACGTACTGGTTGGCGACGGTCTGCTCGTCGTGGGCGGCCTCGATGGTGTCCTGCACCACCGCCCACTGACCGTTGAACTGCTCGAGCACCTCGCGCCAGTGCGACAACGGCTGCGACGCGAGCACACCCGCGATGGTCGCGTGCGCGGTGTCGGCGTTGGCCACGATCGTCGCGTGATCGGTGTAGCGCTCGTCGTCGGCCATCTCGGGCTGGCCGATGAGGGTGACGAAGTTGCGCCAGTACTTGTCGAGTTGCAGACACGAGAACGCGAGCCAGCGACCGTCGCCGGTCACGTAGTTGCCGACGAGCGGGTTGCCCGACCCGTTGGTGAGCGGCGGCAGTCGCCACGGCATGCCGGTCTGCAACGACAGGGCGATCGCCGCACCCATCGACCAGAGGCCCGCGCCCATCAGCGACACGTCGACGGTGGTGGCCTCGCCCGTGCGCTCGCGGTGGAGCAGCGCGCCCATGATTCCGCCGGCGATCGTCATCGCACCGATCGAGTCGCCGAACGCCGGGGCCGGGGTGCCCGCCGGGCTGTCGCCCTCGGGTGTCGCGCCCATCGACACGCCGGCGCGGCACCAGTACGCGAGGTGGTCGTACGCGCCCTTGTCGGCGTCGGGGCCGCGCTCGCCCTGGCCCGTGCCGCGCACGTAGACGATGTCGGGGTTGGCGGCCCGGATGTCGTCGACGTCGAGCTTCAGCTTCGTGCGCACCGACGGCAGCTTGTTGGTGAGGAACACGTCGCTCGTGGCCGCGAGCTGGTAGAGCACCGCACGGCCGTCGTCGCTGGTGAGGTCGAGCCCGAGGCTGCGCTTGCCCCGGTTGGAGTGCTCGAGGATCACGTGCACGTTCGACTGCAGGTTCATGATCCCGCTGGAGAGCAGGCCGCGCATGGCATCGCCCCGCTCGACGTGCTCGATCTTGATCACGTCGGCGCCCCACTCGGCGAGGATCGCGGAGGCTGCGGGCACGAAGGTCTGCTCCGCCACCTCCAGGATCCGGATTCCCTGCATCACGTCGGTCATGCGTTTCTCCCCGGTGCGGCCACGGTGGCCGGTGCGGGCGACAATGTAGGGTCGCAATTGGACTCGGTCCACTTTTCCGGGCCACGCTTCGGCCCTCCGCTCACGGACTCTCGAGAAGGAAGCAGCACGCGCATGGAGATCGCAGGTCGTTCGGCAATCGTCACCGGGGGCGCCGGTGGGCTCGGCTCGGCATCGGTGCGCCGCCTGCTCGACGCCGGCATGAAGGTCGTGATCTTCGACCGCGTGGCCGACCCCGCCGAGGCCCTGGCCAAGGAGCTCGGCCCCGACACCATCGCCGTGGTCGGTGACACCACCGACGACGAGGCGGTCGGCGCGGCCATCACCGCCGCCCAGGACCTCGGCCGTCTCACGGTGGTCGTCAACGTCGCCGGTGGCGGCGTGGGCGGCGGCCGCACGGTCGGCAAGGGCAACGTCCCCCACGACTGGGACGCCTTCGTGCAGACCATCCAGATGAACGTGATGGGCACCTTCAACGTGTGCCGCCTCGCCGCCGCGGCGATGGCCGACAACGAGGCCGACGACAGCAACGAGCGCGGCGTGTTCGTCAACGTCGGTTCGATCGCCGGCATCGAGGGCCAGACCGGTCAGATCGCCTACGGCACCGCGAAGGCCGGCGTGCTCGGCATGACGCTGCCGATGGCGCGCGACCTCGCCCCCATCGGCATCCGCGTCTGCGCGATCGCCCCCGGCACGATGGGCACGCCGCTCATGATGATGGCGCCCGAGTCGATGCGCGAGAAGCTCGTCGAGAACATCATCCACCCCCACCGTCTCGGGAAGCCCGAGGAGTTCGGTGAGCTGGTGGAGATGATCGCCCGCAACAGCTACCTCAACGGCGAGAACATCCGCCTCGACGGCGCACTGCGCTTCCCCCCGAAGTAGGTCCCCACATGACCGGCGAACTGAACCTCGACTGGCTCGAGCTCGAGCCCACGGGTGAGAACACCTACCGCGCGCAGCACGCGGGCACCGGCCACTCGGTCGTGTTCGGCGGGCAGCTGCTCGGCCAGATGATCGTTGCCGGTGCGCGCGGTCACGAGGGCAAGACGGTCAAGACGATCCACACGGTGTTCGCGAGGGGTGCGTCGTACGACGCGCCCCTCGACATCACCGTCGACCCGATGCACGCGGGCCGCGCGTTCGCGAGCAGCACGGTCACCGTGAGCCAGGGCGACACGTTGTGCTGCCGCGCCATCGTGCTGCTCAGCGGCGACGACGAGGACACCATCCGCCACGGCGCCGACGCGCCGCAGGTCGACCCGCCCGAGGCGTCGAAGCAGTCGCCCACCGAGCTGCCCGGCTGGGAGTGCGCAGTAGTGGGCGGCATCGACGTCGTCGACCCCGACGCGCCCACCGGCCCGCCCGAGCTCAACATCTGGAGCCGGTTCGTGGGTGCGCCCGCCGACCCGGTCGTGAACCAGGCACTGCTGTCGTTCGCCACCGACGGCTGGCTCATCGGCACCGCGATGATCCCGCACCCGGGCGTGGGCTACGCGCTCGCGCACGTCACGCTGTCCACCGGCGTGATCGGGCACACGCTCACGTTCCACGAGCCGATCCACGCCGACCAGTGGCTCCTGCTCGCGCACCACAGCCCGTACGCGGGCCGCGGTCGCAGCTACGGCACCGCCGACGTGTTCGACCAGCAGGGCAACATCGTCGCCAGCTTCGTGCAGGACGCGATGATCCGCGGCCGCGCCGGCGGCCCCGGCAAGCTCTAACTCGGGGGGTTCCTCGGGGTCACGGCCACCGAGGGGATGTTCGCGCTGGAGCCGAGGCGCAGCACGTGGTCGACGGTCTCGACCAGTTCGTCGACGTGCAGTTGCGTCGGCGAGATCAGCCCGCGCTCGAACCAGGTGGGGAAGAGTTCGGCCGCGAGCTCCATGTCCCAGTCGGTGTTGAACCCGGTCGCGGCATCACCCTCGCCGCCGACGCAGTCGCCCACGATCACGCGGGTGAAGCCGACCTCGGGGTGCTCGGTGCGCCACTGTTCGATGAGGCGCTCGAGCGCGGCCTTGCTCACCACGTAGGCACCGAGGCCCGGCCACGGCGCGGTGGTGGAGCCGCTCACCGACGACAGGAACGCGGCGCGACCGTGCGACGCCTGCAGGTGCGGCAGCGCGGCGGAGGTGACGATCGACGCGCCGATCACGTTGGTGTCGAAGGTGCGGCGCCAGGTGTCGACGTCGATGTCCTCGACCCGGTGCAGCGGGCCGATGCCGGTGGAGTAGACCACCGCGTCGATGCCGCCGAGCCGTTCGGCCGCCTCGTCGATCGCGGCGTGCGCTGACGCGGCGTCGGTGACGTCGCACGCGATCGCGATGGCACCGTTGCCCGCCTCCTCGACCGCGCCCTCGAGCCGGTCGAGCCGGCGCGCCATGAACGCGACCTGCTCGCCCTTCTGCGCGAGACCCACGCCGATGCACCGGCCGAGTCCGCTCGACGCCCCGATCACCACTGCACGCATGTCAGCGCTCCAATCCCCGGAAGTACAGGCCCCACATCACCTCGGGATCGGCGTCGGCCGCGGCGATGGCGGTGGCCTTCCCGCTGATGATGGTGGCGAACGAGTTGAACATGATCGACTGCAGCAGCACGCCGGCCATCGCGTCCGTCGCGAGGTCGTCGCGCAGCGCGCCGGCCGCGACCGCGTCGTCGAGGAGGCCGCGCGCGAGGTCGACGAGCGGGCCGAACGCGGCGGCCGCCTCCTTGGGGTGCTCGGTGAGCAGCTGCTGCGCGAACCGGCCGATGCCAGGCGTGGGACGGGCGCGACCCGTGCGAGCCGGGCGGCACATCGCGTGGTACTCGAGCACGAACGTACGCAGACGCGCCACGGCGTCGCCCTCGGGCAGTGCATCGGTGAGCGCGGCGACGGTGTTGCGCACCGACTCCTCGAACAGTGCGAGCAGGAGCTCGTACTTGCCGTCGAAGTACTGGTAGAAGCTGCGCAGCGACTGCCCCGAGCGGTCGACGACCTCCTGCACGGTGAAGTCGCGGTTGGGGTCCTCGTCCATGAGCTCGACCGCGGCGTCGAGGAACATCTGCACGCGGTTCTCGGCCCGCACGCGGGCGGAGTCGAGCGAGCGGGCGACCGCGAGCTCGCGCCGGCTCGGGGCGTCGTCGCCCTTGGGTGCGTCGGCTGCGGCGCCCTTGCTCTTGGCCATCATCGGCAGGCTACCGGGGTGCGGGCACCGCTCATCGGATCGGCTCGTCGCCCACGATGGTGGTGCGGTGCATCTCCCGGGGCGACGTCGCGTCGTAGGGGCAGACGCGGTGGATGACGCCGCGGTTGTCCCAGATCACGTAGTCGCCCACCTCCCACTCGTGGTGGTACACGCGGTCGGGCGTGGTGGCGCGGTCGAGGATGTCGTCGAGGAGGGCGCGTCCCTCGTCGCGGTCCATGCCCTCCACGTGCGAGGCGGTGGCCCCGATGACCAGCGACCGGCGCCCGGTGCGGTGCGTCCACACGAGCGGGTGGACCTTGTCGGGGACCTGCGCCCACGCGGCCTCCTGCTCGGGCGTGGGGTCGGGGTACGTGAGGCGCTGGGTCGCCGAGAAGCTGTGCACCACACGCGTCGCGAGCGCCTGCTCCTGCTCCCCGGCGTCGAGCATGTCGAACGCGGCGTAGGTGCTGGCGAACTCCGTCTCGCCGCCGGTGGCCGCCACCGCGACCGCGCTGAGGGTCGTGGCCTTGCTGGGGATGTCGTCCTGCGCGCCGTCGATGTGCCAGTGGACGGTGCCCTTGAGGTACTCCGCCATGCGCGTGACCTCGGGGTTGAGGCTCACCACCATGATCTCGGGGAACTCGCCCCGGCCCTTCAGCTCCACCTCGCCGAGGCGACGGCTGAACGCGACCTGCGCGGCGTCGTCGAGGTGCAGGCCGCGGAACACCAGCGCCCCGTGCGCCTCGAGCGTGTCGAGGCACCAGTCGGCGAAGCCCGGATCGTCGGCGAGCATCTCGCGCGTGGCGCCGTGCACCGCGGCGCCGACGTGCGCGCCGAGCGGTTCGACGGTGAGTGATGCGAGCGAGGTCATGTGAGCGTCCCTTCGCGGAGGGCCTGACGGAGGCGGAACTTCTGCACCTTCCCCGACGCGGTACGGGGCAGGTCGGCGACGACGTGCAGCTCCTCGGGCCACTTCTGCCGGGCCAGACCGGCCGCTTCGCAGTGCGCGCGCACGTCGTCGAGGGTGGGGGCCGGCCGGCCGTCGAGCACCCGCACGACCGCGGCGGCGTGCTCGCCGAGGCGCTCGTCGGGTGCGGCGACCACCGCGACCTCGGCGAGGCCGGGCAGTGTGAGCAACTGCTCCTCGATCTCCTGCGCGCTGAGGTTCTCGCCGCCGCGGATGATGACGTCGGAGATGCGGTCGGTGATCGCGAGGTAGCCGTCGTCGTCGAGCACGCCGACGTCGCCGGTGTGGTACCAGCCGTCGTCGTCGAACACGGTCGCGGTGAGTTCGGGATCGGTGTAGCCGAGGAAGAGGTCGGGGCCACGACTGAGGATCTGCCCGTCCTCGTCGAGCCGCAACTCGACGCCCGGCATCGCGCAGCCGTCGGTGTAGAGGCGCTTGGCGCGCGGTGCCTCCGGTCCGCTGCCCGTGATCGACGGGTGCTCGGTGCTGCCGTAGGAGCGGAACATCACGATGCCGAGCGCGTCGAGGCGCTCCGCGACCGGCGCGGGGATGGGCGCGCCACCGAGGCCCGCGTAGGGCGTCAGCGCGAGGTGCTCGTCGGAGAAGTCGGGGTGGTCGAGCAGGCTGGTGAGGAAGAACGTCGCGCCGCCGAGCACGCCCACCTGCTCCTCGCGCATGATGCGCAGCACCTCGGCCGGGTTCCACACGTCGAGCAGGTGCACCGGTTCGCGCTTCAGCAGCGGCATGAGGAACGCACTGAGCATCCCGATGAAGTGACCGACCGGCGCGCCGGTGAGCCCGGGCGGACCGGGCATCGAGTTCATGTCGGCGAGTTGCCGGGTCTCGCACAGGATCGTGTCGTGGGAGTGGACGACACCCTTCGGGTCGCGCGTGGTGCCCGAGGTGAAGCCGATCAGCGCCGGTGCGCCGGGGTCCACCGAGGTCGCGTGGGCGACCGGCGCGTGGTGGTACGTCGACTCGAGCGCGACCGCGCGGGCCGGGAGCTCGACGCCCGGTTCGCCCACGACGAGCCAGTGCGTGTCGGGGTGCGCGGCGAGGAGGTCGTCGTACATCGCGAGGTGGTCGGTGTGGCCGAAGGCCGCGGGCGTGACCACGACGGCAGGGTCGGTGGCGCCGAGGATGTAGCCCACTTCTTTCGGGCCGTAGAAGTGCACGACCGGCACGACGACCGCGCCGAGGTAGGTGGCGGCGAAGTAGGCGACGCCGGCCTCCATCCAGTTGGGGAGTTGCAGCACCACCACGTCGCCCGCGCCGATGCCGCGCGCCCCCAACCAGCCGGCGAACGCCCGGGCGTGGGCGTCGACCTCGGCGAAGGTGCCCCGCCACGGCCGGAACTGCGAGTGCACGACGAACGCCTCGTCGTGCAGCGCGGCGAGGCCCGCCTCGGCGACCGCGCCCATCGTGGTGCCGGCCCACCAGCCCTCGGCCCGGTACCGCTCGGCGAGTGCCGGCGCAACCGTCCGCAGGCTGCGGCCGGCCTCGAAGCGTGTGCTCCCCACTGATCCCCCTTGTCGGACGCGACAGCATCGCCGTCCACCGCGCCGTCTGCAAGTGCCCGTGTAGTCTGCGAAGAACGCCCTTCTCACGGCCCCCAGGGGTGCCCCCTTGCGACACGAGCACTGGATCGGCGGCCGGGCCGTCCCGCCGGCGGGCGGTGGGTACCTGCCCACGGTGAACCCGGCCACCCGCGCCGCGGGCGACGAGATCGCCGCGGGATCGTCCGCCGACGTGGACGCCGCGGTGGCCGCGGCCGCCGCCGGCCAGCCCGCATGGGCGCGCGCCGCAGCCGGTGAGCGGGCCGACGCGCTGTACGCCGTCGCCGACGCGGCCGAACGCGCCACCGACGAGTTGGTCTCGCTCGAACGTGCGTGCACCGGCAAGCTCGCGGGCCAGGCGGGGAACGAGGTCGCGATGTCGGTGGCCTACTTCCGCTACTACGCGGGCATCGTGCGCACCCTGGGAGGCCGCACCATCGACCTGGGCGCGGGCGCGCACACCTACACGCGCCACGAGCCCTTCGGCGTGGTCGGCGTCATCACGCCGTGGAACCTGCCGCTGAACCAGACGGCGCGTGCGGTGGCACCCGCGCTCGCGGTGGGCAACGCCGTGGTGGTGAAGCCGTCGGAGTTCACGTCGGTGTCCACGGTCCGGCTCGCGCAGCTCGCCACCGATGCCGGACTGCCCGACGGCATCCTGAACGTGGTCACCGGCACCGGACCGGACGCGGGGACGCCGCTCGTCGAGCACCCGGGTGTGCATCGCGTGGCCTTCACCGGTTCGGTTGCGACCGGCAAGCGGTTGGCCGCGCTGGCCGCCGACCGCCTGTTGCCGCTCACGCTCGAGCTCGGCGGCAAGTCGCCGCTCGTGGTGTTCGCCGACGCCGATCTCGACCGCGCGGTCGCCGCGGCCGTGAACGCGGTGGCGTTCAACACCGGCCAGGTGTGCTCGGCGCTCACGCGTCTGCTCGTCGAGGACTCCGTGCACGACGAAGTCGTGGCCCGCGTGGTCGAGGGGGTGGCGCGGCTGCGACCGGGGGTCGACTTCGGGCCGATGATCACCGAGGCGCAGTTCGACAAGGTGCTCGCCCACTTCACCGCCGCGCGTGCTGCCGGCCTCGAGCCCGCGGTGGGTGGCGACGCGTACCACGACGGTCCCGGCGCCGAAGGCTTCTTCGTGCAACCGACGGTGTACGCGCGCGTCGACGCGCAGCTGCCGATCGCGCGTGAAGAGGTGTTCGGGCCAGTGCTGGTGACGATGACGTTCACCGACGAGGCCGACGCGGTCGCGCGTGCGAACGACAGCGAGTACGGACTCGTGGGCGCGGTGTGGTCGGGCGACGTCGCGCGCGGCCTGCGCGTCGCGGAGCGCATCGACGCAGGACAAGTCGCGGTGAACGGCGGCCCGCTGAACATCGAGACGCCGTTCGGCGGGTTCAAGCAGAGCGGCTACGGGCGCGAGAAGGGCATCGAGGCCCTGCACGACTACACGCAGACCAAGACCGTCAGCCTCTCGCTGGGCTGACACGCGACAGGGGAGCAGTTCCGTGAGCGAGCAGGACAAGTCGGACCAGCGCCTGGCGGCGGCGCAGGCGATGCGACGGCGCATCCTCGGCGACGAGTACGTCGACGCGCAGACCGCCGATCCCAATCCCACCTTGCGGGAGTTCCAGGACCACCTCACGCTCGCGGCGTGGGGCGTGTGGACGCGCGAGGGGCCGTTGAGCACGCGCGACCGCAGCCTGCTCGTGCTCGCGATCACCGGTGCGCTCGGCCGCATGGAGGAGTTCGAACTGCACGCGGGCGCGGCGCCGAACGCGGGCGTCACCGACGACGAGATCGACGAGTTGCTGTTCCAGCTCGCCGCCTACGCGGGCGCGCCCGCGGGCGTGTCGGCCAAGCGCGTGGTCGCCAAGGTGCGGGCCGCGAGATCAGAGAAGGCGCGCGGCGCATGACGGCGGTCGGGTTCGTCGGCCTCGGCAACATGGGTGGCGCGCTGGCGGAAGACCTCGTGAGCGGGCTTCGAGGTCGTGGGCTTCGATGCCGCCGGCGCCGACCGCGCCTGCGGGTGTGCGATTTGCCGAGAGCGTGGGCGACGTCGCCCGTTCGGCCGCGGTGATCGTGTGCAGCCTCCCCGACGGCACCATCTCCGAGTCGGTGGCGCGCGAGATCGCCGCCGCCGACGGTCGTGTCACCACGCACGTCGTCGACACGTCGACGGTCGGACCCGGCGCGGCGGTCACGATCGCGTCGTTCCTCGCGGAGGCGGGGGTCGCGTACGTCGACGCGCCGGTGTCGGGGGGAGTGGGTGGCGCGCGCAAGCGCACCCTCGCGGTGATGTACGCCGGGTCCGACGACGCGTGCGCGGTCGTCGAACCCGTGCTCGCCGGTCTCAGCGACAACCGTCACCGCGTGGGTGACCGGCCCGGTCCTGCGCAGGCGCTCAAGCTCGCCAACAACTTCCTCTCGGCCACCGCGCTCGCGGCCACCAGCGAGGCGGTGGCGTTCGGCCTCGCGGCCGGGCTCGACCTCGCCACCATGCTCGACGTGCTGAACGTGTCGAGCGGCCACAACACCGCTACCGACGACAAGTTCCCCAACCACGTGCTGACCGGCCGCTACGCCTCCGGCTTCAGCAACTCCCTGATGGCCAAGGACGTCCGGCTGTACCTGGGGGAGGCCGAGGCGGCGGGCGGTCCCACCGTCGTCAGCGAGCTGGTCGCCGGCCTGTGGCAACGGTTCGCGGCCGACGAGCCGGGGGTCGACTTCACCCGCGTCTACCCCTGGAGCACCGGTTCCGAGCCGAATTGAGAAGGCCCTTCTCATCGGTGAGAATGTGTGTTACCCTCCTCCGGCCAGGAGCACGCCGGGGGGAGCCCCGTACCAAGAGGAGACGGTCGTGCCGCACTTCACCAAGCCTGCCGAGGGCAGCTGGACCGAGCACTTCGGGATCGACACGAAGCCGGTCAACTACTCGGACTCGATCAGCCCCGAGTTCTACGAGCAGGAGCGCGACGCGATCTTCCGTCGCACCTGGCTGAACCTCGGCCGGGTCGAGCAGCTCAAGCGGGTCGGGAGCTACTTCACCAAGGAGATCGCCGCCGCCGGCGCGTCCGCGGTGATCGTGCGCTCGGGTCCCGACGAGTACCGCGCCTTCTACAACATCTGCCGCCACCGCGGGAACAAGCTGGTGTGGCAGGACTACCCGAACGAGGAGGTCAGCGGCATCTGCCGCACCTTCACCTGCAAGTACCACGGCTGGCAGTTCGACCTCGAGGGTCAGCTGCAGTTCGTGCAGCAGGAAGAGGAGTTCTTCGACTTCGACAAGGCCGACTGGCCGCTGCGTCCGATCCGCCTCGAGGTGTGGGAGGGCTGGATCTTCATCAACTTCGACGACGACGCCGCCCCGCTCACCGAGTACCTCGGCACGATGCTGCGCGGCATCGAGGGCTACCCGTTCGAGGAGTTCACGCAGGTCTACAAGTACCGCGCGGAGATCGGCGCGAACTGGAAGCTCTTCATCGACGCCTTCACCGAGTTCTACCACGCACCTGTGCTGCACGCGCGCCAGGCGGTGGAGGAGGAGTCGCGCAAGCTGCAGGGCTACGGCTACGAGGCACTTGCGTACGAGGTCGACGGTCCGCACAACCTCGTGTCGTCGTGGGGTGGCATGTCGCCCCCGAAGGACGAGAGCATGGTGAAGCCGATCGAGCGCAAGCTGCGCTCCGGTCTCTTCGGCCCGTGGGACTCGCCCGACGTCGTGCCGGAGCTGCCGTCGGGGCTCAACCCGTCGGGCCACCGCGCCTGGGGTGAGGACTCGTTCCTGTTCTTCCCGAACTTCATGATGCTGATCTGGGAACGGCAGTGGATCCTCACGTACCACTACTGGCCGACCAGCCACAACACGCACATCTTCGAGGGCACCGCGTACTTCGTGCCGCCGAAGAACGCGAAGGAGCGCCTCACGCAGGAGCTCGCGATGGTCACCTTCGTCGAGTACGCGCTGCAGGACGCCAACACGCTCGAGGCCACGCAGACGATGATCGAGACGCAGGCCGTCACCGAGTTCCCGCTGTGTGACCAGGAGGTGCTCCTGCGCCACCTGCACCGCACCGCCCGCGAGTACGTCGCCGACTACGAGAGCACCAAGGCAGGTCAGTGATGCCCGACCACAAGAACCTCCCCGACGGCTTCGCCGACCTCCAGCCGTACGCCGAGCGGTGGGTGCTGCCCGACCAGCGCGTCCGCTACCTCGCGCGGCTCGACGCGTCGATGGACGACATGCAGGAGTTCTACGACGTCGCCATGGCCCGCATCGACGACGTGCTCGCGTACCTCGAGCAGTACCAGGTCGACGACCTGAGCGACGAGGGCGTGAACCTGCTGTGGCTCTACGCCTCACTGTGCAACGTGTCGTTCCCGGTCGAGGTGTGGCGCCAGCAGCGCGTGCCCGACAGCGGTGCGGCCGACTGGACGCCGCTGGTGCTGCCCGCCGTCTGACGGCGGGCCCACGGGCTACGGGCGCGGGCTACGGGCGCGCTGAGGGGCGCGGCAGCGGCGGGAACTCGGCGAGATCGTCGTCGAGCTGCAGGCCGAAGCTGTTGAAGGCCATGGCCAGGCAGGTGTAGCTGCCGACCACGTAGACCAGCTCCATGATCACCCGATCGTCGAGGTGCTCGGCGAGGCGCGCCCAGGTGGCGTCGGAGATCACGTGGTCGCGCACGAGCTCGTCGGTGGCGTCGAGCACCGCGGCCTGCACCGGGGTCCACTCGTACGGGCCGGCCGTGCCGTCGCCCACGGCGACGATCGTGTCGTCGGTGAGCTCCACGCGCCGGCCCATGCGGACGTGCTGCGCCCACTCGTACGCCGCACCGGTGCCCACCGACACGCGCAGCACGGCGAGCTCCATGAGCTGCTTGTCGAGCGCGAGCTTGCGGAACAGCACGTTGTTCCAGCGCCACCAGCCGGCCGCGATCGTGGGGTTGCGCACCATCGTGGCGACGACGTTCGGGTACGGGCTCGCGCCTGTCTCGACGCCGGCCGTGTACTCCTCGCCGAACCCGGCCACGAGTGCGGCGCGCGCGTCGTCGTCGAGCTCCGCCGCCGGCAGGGGCTGGACGCGCGGCTCGCCGGCGCTCACAGGTACATCGCCCCGTTCACGTTGATCGCCTGGCCGCTGATGTAGCCGGCCTCGTCGCTGGTGATGAAGGCGGCCGCGGCCGCGATGTCGTCGGGGGTGCCGGCGCGGCCCATGGGCGTGTGCTTGGCGATCACGTCCATGTCGCCGAGGTCGCCGCGCTCCTCGGCGCGGCGCGACATCGGCGTGTCGATGAACGCGGGCGGGATGTGGTTCACGGTGATGCCCTTGCGGGCGTACTCGATGGCGAGGGCCTTGGTGAGCCCGATCACGCCACCCTTCGACGCCACGTAGTGGGCCATGTTCCGGGTGCCCGTCTGCGCACTCGACGACGAGATCATGAGGATGCGGCCGAAGCCGGCCTCGAGCATGTCGGGCACGGCGAGCTGGACGCAGTGGAAGGTGCCGGTGAGGTTCACGTCGATCACCGTCTGCCAGTCGTCGACGCTGATCTCGGTGAACGGCTGGAAGCGGTCGATGCCCGCGCTCGTCACCAGGATCTCGATCGGGCCGAATTCGGCCCGCACCCGCTGGTAGGCGGCGTCGACCGCGGCGCGGTCGGAGACGTCGGCCGCGACGCCGATCGCGGTGCCGCCCTCCTCGCGGATGCTCGCGGCCGCCTGCTCGCTCACGTCGGGTCGCAGGTCGACGATCGCGACCTTGTCGCCCCGGCGGGCCAGGTGCTGTGCCGTCGCGAACCCCATGCCGGCGCCGCCGCCGGTGATCACTGCCACGCGGGCCATTGCTTCCCCCTCGTCGTTCCTGAGTCGCCGAAGTATGTTCGCAGGCGGGGCCGGGCGCAAGCTCCACTCTCGGAAACGAGAATGGAATTGCCGCCCACTCGGCGCCTGGCTACTGTCGCTCCATGCGCATGGGACTGCAGCTCGGCCCGGAACGCGGCCGGTACCCGGAGAAGGTCGGCAAGCTCCTCGAGGGGGTGCGGCGGGCCGAGGGTCTCGGCTTCCACTCGCTGTGGGTGCCCCAGCTCCCCGACGACTTCGACGCCCTCACCGCCGTCGCGCTGATGGGCCAGGTCACCGAGCGCATCGAGCTCGGTACCGCGGTGATGCCCATCCAGTCGCGCCACCCCGTCGCCATGCTCCAGCAGGCCGGCTCCGTGCAGGCTGCGTGCAGCGGGCGCTTCGTGCTCGGCCTCGGGCCGTCGCACCACTGGATCGTGAGCGACATGCTCGGCCTGCCCTACGACAAGCCCGCATCGCAGGCGCGCGCCTACCTCGAGGTGCTGCACGCAGGGCTCGAGGGCCCCAGTCAGGTCGACGTGGAGAACGACTTCTACACGGTGCACAACGCGCTCGACGTCACCGACCTGCGCACGCCGGTGCTGCTCGCCGCGCTCGGCCCCGCGATGTTGCGCACCGCGGGTGAGCTCGCCGACGGCACCATCCTCTGGATGGCCGACGAGAAGGCGATCGGCGACCACATCGTGCCGCGCATCACCGAGGCGGCATCGGGCGCGGGGCGGCCCGCGCCGCGCGTCGTCGCCGGTGTGCCGGTCACGCTCTGCTCGCCCGGTGAAGAGGACGACGTGCGGGCGTGGACCAACCGCGCGCTTGCGCACGCGGAGTACTCGCCGAACTACCAGACACTGCTCGAACGCGGTGAGGCGAACGACGTCGGCGACATGGCCGCGGTGGGCGACGAGTCCGCCATCGCGGCGCGTCTCGCGCGCTACGCCGACGCGGGCGCCACCGACATCGCGGTGCGCGTGGTGCCATGGGGCAAGACGCGCGACGAGCGCATCGCCAGCCGCGACCGCACCGAAGCCTTGGTCGCTTCCCTCTGACCTCCGTTCATGCGTCGATCGCGGCGACATATCCGCGCTGATTGACGCATGAAGGGACTACGCGTCGTAGTCGACCGTCAGGGTGCGGGACTGGGGGACGGCCTGGCAGGTGAGGACCCAGTTGTCGTCGACCTCGTCGGGGCGCAGCGCGTTGTTGACGCGCATGGTGGCGCTGCCCTCGTCGAGGTGCGCCATGCACGTCGCGCAACTGCCCGACTCGCACGAGAACGGCGGCTTCAGCCCGCCGCGACGCGCGGTGTCGAGGATGGTGTCGCCCACGCGGTAGTCGACGGTGGTCTTGCGGCCGTTGAGCCGGATGGTGACCGACTCGGTGCCCGACCGTTCCTCGAGCACGTGCTCACCCGGCACGACGAAGCGCTCGATGTGCAGGTGCGCCGGCGACACGCCGATCTTCGCCAGCGCGGACTCGACGACGTCCATGTAGGGGCCGGGGCCGCACACGTAGTAGTCGGCCCCCGGTTGGTCGCCCACCAGCGCGACGCAGTCGTCGGCGGTGAGGAAGCCCGACTCGCTGTCGAGGTGCCAGTGCACGGTGAGGCGGTCGGGATGCGCGTCGACGAGCTCGCGCAGGCGCGCGCCGAAGATCACGGAGTCGGCGTCGCGGTTGGCGTACACGAGGGTGATCGGGCGGGCCGTCGTGGCCAGCGCGGCCTCGATGATCGAGAAGATCGGCGTGATCCCGCTGCCCCCGCCGAAGGCGACGATCGGAGCGGTGGGCTCGCGCTCCTGGAGCACGAACAAGCCGGCCGGGCGCATGGCCTCGATGGTGGCGCCGGCTTCGAGCGTGTCGATCATCCAGTTCGACATCACGCCCTCGGGCACCCGCTTCACCGTGACGGTGAGGCTGGTGTCACCGCCCTGCGGGGTGCTCGACATCGAGTAGCAGCGGACGACCTCCTGGCCGCCGATCGTGGCCCGGAAGGTGCAGAACTGGCCCGCCTCGTAGGCGAACGCGCCGGCCGGCTCGGCGGGGAGCCCGAGTACGAAGGACCGGGTGTCGGCGGTCTCCTCGACCACGGCAGCGACGGCCAGTGGGTAGTAGTTTTGGTCGTGGTCCAATTTTTGACCGGTCCTGGTAGAAAGCGACTCTCACTCCAGGATAGGTTCGTTCTCGCCGCCGCGCTCAGGAGCGGGCGGCTCCGGGGGGACACACGACCGTGCGCAGTGAGGTGACCTGGCCGAGCATCCCCGCGATGGTCCGCGAGGCCGGCGCGGGACCCCGGCCGTCTCGCTGCATGACGGCGATCGCTGCGCCACCTACGCCCAACTCGTCGCCATGATTCAAAGATGGTGCCCGGGGCCTGGTGGCCGCCGGGATTGAACTGGGTGACTGCGCCGCCATGTGGGCGCCGAACTGCTCGACGTGGCTGCTGCGCTGGCGATCACCACCGCCGGCGGGGTGATGGTGCCGGTGAGCACCTGATTCAAGGGCACCGGAGGCGGCGCGATCTCGCCGCAGCGCCTGCGCCTTCTTCGTCCACGGCAGTTCTCGACATCGATCACCTCGGCGCTGCTGGCCATCGTGAACTGCTGCTGGTGCAGGTCGCTACGACTACAGCTGGAAGGCCACAGGCCTGCTGGAGATGCGCGCCATGCGCGCGGCGAGCGGGCGCTGGTCGACGCCAGGAGATCGGCTGATCACCACGGCGGTGACCGCTGACGATCCGCCGGCGACGCCAATACCGGCACCACTGGTGCACTCAAGGGCGTGGTGATGGCGCACGGTCAGGTGTTGCGCGCCTACCTCGACTGGTGCGACTGGGCCGACCTCCGCCCCGGCGACCGCTACCCTCGCGGCCAACCCCTTCTTCCACATCTTCGGGTACAAGGCTGGCATCTGCGTGCCGATGATGCGCGGCGCCACGCTCTACCCCGTTGCGGTGTTCGACGCCGCGGCTGCGCTCGAACTGGTGGAGCGCGAACGCATCACCATGTTCCCCGGGCCGCCGACCGTGTACCAGATGCTGCTCGACCACCCCGACCGCGCGACGCGAGCATCTCGTCGGTGTGCCTACGTCACGGCGGTGCCGACATCCCCAATGAGCCCATCCGCCGTATGCAGCCGAGATGCCGTTCGAGCGAAGACCCTGCACGCCTGCACAAGGCCTCACCGAAAGCGGGGACGTCACCAGGTCAACCTGCTGATGATGCCGAAATGGCCGCACACAGGTCGCGCGGTCGGCCTCTTTGGCGAGCGGCGTGGTTGCTGATGTCCGAAGAACACCACGGCCGCCGCGGGCGCGAAGTTGGCGAGGTGCGCGCGCAGGAGACCGTGATGCACGCCTACTTCGAGGACGACGACGCCACCGCCGCCGCGCTCGACGACGAGGGCTTCCTGCACACCGGCGACCTCGGCGTGTTCGACGCCGACGGCTGGCCTCCGCATCGTCGGGCGCACTGGCGAGCATAGTTCCTGGCTCTGGCGGGTTCAACGCGCACCCGGCCGAGATCGAGAACCTGCTGCTGCGCCACCCGGCGATCAGCAGGTGTCGGTGATCGGCATCCCGATGCTTTCCTTGGCGAGGTGGGCATGGCCTTCGTGGTGCGCGCCTGGAACTCAGCCCACCGCCGACGAGGTCATCGCCTGGGCGCGACGAGATGGCGAACTTCAAGGTGCTCCGCGCGCCGCGCCTGTCGACGCGCCATTCCTCAACGCATGGGCAAGGTCAGCGCGACGAGCTGCGCGACTGGCGCGCGAGCACGGAACTGGTCGAGACGCAACAAGGTCAAGGAGCAACGGCATGAGTACAGGCGCAGGTGCCCGTGGCCGAGGGGTTGTTCACCTGGGCGACTCGCCGCGCTGATCGGCAGCGCGCGCCGACTGCGTGATCGTGACGTTCCCGGGAAGCGCAGGACTCCCGCCTGCGGTGCGTCCACCGCGATGGGGAGCACCCCTCGCCCGCAGGGAATGCTGTGGGCGTGACCACGCAAGCTGTTTCCCGCCCGTGCCGCCGTACGTCGGCCCGGTCGGCAAGGACTTCGTGCCGTTCGGCGTGGGCTTCGTCGACCCGGCGAGGTGAAGGTCGAGGCCTGTCTCACCACCACCGACCCCGACGTCCCCGCCGCAGGCGGTGGCGCACCGCCGCTGGTGCTCGCCGCCGCGCCAACCGCCTGGACGACGACGGCAACAGATCGTGTCGTACGCATTCGCAGTCACCGGCAAGGGAGCCTGATCAGCGGCCATGGACGTCGCCATCGTCGGGGTGGGCATCCACCCGTTCGGCCGGCACCCCGGCGTGTCGGGCATCCAGATGGGTGCGGTCGCGATCCGCAAGGCGCTCGCCGACGCGGGTGTGGAGTGGAAGGACATCGAGTTCGCGTTCGGCGGGAGCTACGAGGTCGACAACCCCGACGCGGTCGTGGCGCTGATGGGCCTCACCGGCATCCCGTTCACCGACGTGTACAACGGCTGCGCCACCGCCGCGAGCGCCTACGATGGCGGCGAACACCATCCGCCTCGGCGAATACCGGCTCGGCATCGCCGTGGGCATGGACAAGCACCCGCCGGGCGCGTTCAGTGCCGACCCGCGCGACTACGCGTGCCCGCTCTGGTACGGGCAGGTGGGCGAGTTCCTCACCACCAAGTTCTTCGGCATGAAGATCAGCGCTGATGCTCGACTACGACATCTCGCACCAGACGCTGGCGCGGGTGGTCAACAAGAACCTGCGCAACGGCGCCCCTCAACCCCAACGCGTGCTCCGGCGCAAGGAGATGAGCGAGGAGCAGATCCTCGAGCGCCGATGCTCAACTACCCGCTCACGCAGTACATGTTCTGCAGCCCCGACGAGGGCGCGGCCGCGGTGGTGTTCTGCCCGGTTGAGGACGCGCACAAGTACACCGACAAGCCCGTGTACCTGCGCCACGACGGCGGCACCCGTCGCCTCGGCGCGCTCGAGGTGCACAGCACGTGGCCGCCCGAGGAGCAGACCGTCGCGCCGACTATCGATGCGTTGCGCGCCACGAGATGGCGGGCATCGGGCCGAGGACGTCGACGTCATCCAGCTCCTCCAGGACACCGACGCCGGCGTGGAGATCATCCACCTCGCCGAGAACGGGTTCTGCGCGGACGGCGAGCAGGAGCGCCCGCCGCCGACGGCGAGACCGAGATCGGCGGCCGCCTTCCCGTGAACACCGACGGCGGTCTTCATCGCCAACGGCGAGCCGATCGGCGCGTCGGGCTGCGCCAGGTGCACGAGGTCGCGCTGCGCTGCGCGGCGAGGCGGGGGAGCGGCAGGTGCCGAACAACCCGAAGTGCTCGCCGCTACACCTAGTTGTACGGCAGGCCGGGCACAGCCGGCGTGTCCATCCTCACTGTCTGACGGCAACGAGCGGAGCGAGGCCAGAGTGCAGCCGCGTACACCCCCACCGATCCCGAGATCCGCGGATGAGATGGTCAGTACCGTGCGGCGCTTCGTCGCGCGACGTGATCCCGGTGGCGAGCGAGCCTGGAGCATGCCGACGAGTTCGGCATCATGATCGTCGAGACGATGGGCGAGCCTGGCCCCCTTCGGCATCACCGTGCCCGAGGAGTACGGCGGTTCCCGCCCTGACCTCCTCACCTACATCGGTGATCGAGGAGCCGCCTACGGCTGGACATGTCGCTCTCGGGCATCCTCAACACGCACATGATGGTCGCCACGCTGATCAACACCTACGGCACGCCCGAGCAGAAGGCCAAGTGGCTGCCCCACGATGGTCACCGGCGAGGTGGCGCACTGTTTGCCGGAGAGCCCGACGCCGGTACCGACACCTGCAACATCCAGTGCCGCGCCGCGCGTGACGGCGACGAGTGGGTAAGGAACGGCACCAAGACGTGGTCACCAACGGCGAGCGGGCCGGCATCGTCGCCCTCGCAGCACGCACCGAGGAGGGGATCTCCGAAAGCTCATCGTGGAGAAGGAGCCCGGGCCCACGTTCGGCGGCCTGTCGGTGTCGAAGAACATCCTGAAGCTCGGGGTATGGCGGCATCGAGACGGTGGAGATGGCCTACGCCGACCACCGCCTGCCGGGCGACGCGCTCCTCGGCGATCTCGGTCGCGGCCTGCCGCAGATCCTCGGTGTGCTCGAAGTCGGGCGCATCAACATCGCAGCGCGCGGTGGGCGTGGCGAGGGCCGGGTGCTCGATGCCGGGCAGCCGAGTACTGCAGCAGCGCGCCACGATGGGCAAGCCCATCGCCGAGCACCAGGCCATCCAGCTCAAGCTCGCCGACATGGCCACGAAGATCGAGGCGTCGCGCCTGCTCACGGTGTCGGCGGCGGAGCGCAAGCAGGCCGGGCTCCGGGTGCGACGTCGAACAGGCGGCAGGCGCTGCCGTCGCAGCCGAGACCGCGCTCGAGGTGGCCACGGAGCCGATGCGGGTGCAGGCCGGCGGCGTCGCCGCGCACGGCCGAGCTGCCGGGTCGAGCGCCACCTCGCGCGATTGCCACCTTGCGATCATCGGCGAGGGCACCAACGAGATCCAGCGCATCGTGATCGCGCGCGGGCTGCTCGCCTGCTTTCGGGAGAACCAGTCGAGCGATCTCGCCGGTACCACCCGCTACGCGGGCTCATCAACGTCGAGGACGCGCCTCCCCCACCGGGCAGGGCGTGTACGTCGACGACATCGTGCGGCTGGGATGCTGCACGCGCAAGCTTCGTGCGGAGCCCGTTCCCGCTTTCCGCATCGACCGCGCCGACGTGAGTGCCGCGCTCGCGGCGCCCGGCGTGCGCGCGGTCTTCACCGGCGCCGACCTCAACCACCTCGTGCAGGAGCTCTGGTACACGGGCATGGGCCCGCAGGCGCCCACCACGCCGCTGCCGCCGCTCGCCCTGGAAGAGGTCCGCTTCGCGGGCGACCCGGTGGCGCTCGTGATCGCGGAGAACCGCTACCTCGCCGAGGATGCGGCCGAGCTGGTGGAGGTCGACTACACCGAGCTGCCCGCGGTCGTCGACTACGAGCACGCGGCCGACACCGGCGAGCTCGTGTTCGGGGAGTACCCCGACAACCTCGTCGGCCGCATGAAGGGCGGCAACCGCGACGCGGTGCAGGAGGCGCTCGCCGGCGCGCACCTCGTCGTCGAGGAAGACGTCTTCGAGCAGATGTACGCGGCCGTGCCGATGGAGACGCGCGGCCTCGTGTGCGAGTGGACCGCGTCCACGGGTGACATGACGATCTGGGCCGCGACCCAGGGCCCCAACGAGGTGCGTTCGGTCTGCGCGCGCGTCACCGGCCTGCCCGAGCACCGCATCCGCGTGATCATGCGCGACACCGGCGGCGGCTTCGGGCAGAAGGTCGTGCCCGGGCGCGAAGAGGTCGCGGTGATGCTCGCGGCGCGCCTGGTGCCCGGCCCGGTGAAGTGGATCGAGGACCGACGCGAGAACCTGCTCGCGGCGGGGCAAGCCCGTCACGAGCTCGCCCACAGCACCTTTGGGTTCGCAGAGGACGGGACGCTGCTCGCGGCGTCGATCGACCACGTGCAGGATTGCGGCGCGTACCCGTTCCCGTGGCCGGTGGGCACCGGATCCGCGGTCGGCATGATCTTCCCCGGCCCGTACCGCATCCCCGCGGCGAGCTTCACCCACCGGTCGATCTTCACCAACACCGCGGGCCGCACCGCGTACCGTGGGCCGTGGGCGTTCGAGTCGATGGCACGTGAAGTGGTGCTCGACGTCGCCGCGCGCAGGCTCGGGCTCGACCCCGTGGAGTTGCGGCGGCGCAACATGCTGTCGGCCGACGAGCTGCCCTACAGCAACGGCTGCGGGATGCCCTACGCCAACATGTCGCCACGCGAGACGTTCGAGCACGCGCTGGAGATCCTCGACTACGACACGTTCCGGGCCGAGCAGGCCGCGGCGCGCGCCGAGGGTCGCTACCTCGGCGTCGGCACGTGTAGCTACGTCGAGCCCACCACGCCTGGCGTCGGCTACTACGGCAGCGAGGGCGCGACGATCCGCATCGACCCCACCGGCAAGGTGTGCGTGTACGTCGCGGGCGGCTCCACCGGCAACAGCCTCGAGACCACCGTCGTCCAGCTGACCGCCGACGCGCTCGGCGTGCCGATCGACGACGTCACCACCATCCAGGGCGACACCGCGCTCACGCCGTACGGCGCGGGCACCGGCGGCAGCCGCAGCGGCGCGATGCTCGCCGGCGCGGTCACCGCCACCGCGACGGTGCTGCGCGAGCGCCTCGTGGGCATCGCCGCGCACCAGCTCGAGGCCGCGCCGGAGGACATCGACATCGTCGACGGGAACGCCCACGTGCGCGGCAGTGCCGACAAGGCAGTCACCGTGGCCGAGATCGCGGCGATGGCCTACTACAACCCAGCGATGCTGCCGCCCGGTCTGAATGCGGGGCTCGAGGCCACCGAGCGGTACACCGCGTCGATGATGCCGAACTGGGCGAACGCCACGCACGTGTGCACCTGCGAGGTCGACATCGCGACCGGCACGGTGAAACTGCTCCGCTTCGTCGTCGCCGAGGACTGCGGCCCGATGATCAACCCCGACATCGTCGAGGGACAGATCGCGGGTGGCACGGTGCAGGGCATCGGTGGCGCGCTGCTCGAGGAATTGGTGTACGACGAGCACGGCAACCCGCTCGCCACCACCTTCCTCGACTACCTGCTGCCCACCGCGTCCGACGTGCCGACCATCGAGTTCGGACACGTCGAGACGATGGGTTCGGCGCCGGGTGGCTACAAGGGCGTGGGCGAAGGTGGCGCGATCGGCGCGCCGCCCGCGGTGGTCAACGCGGTGAACGACGCGCTGGCGCCGTTCGGCGTGGAGATCCTGCGCCTGCCCGTGCGGCCCGACACGATCGTGCGCATGGTGCGCGAGGCACAGTCCGACTGAAGCACGAACCACCAACGGGGGAGACGGTCATGGGGGAGCTCGACGGCAAGGTCGCGGTGATCACCGGTGCGGGGTCGGGCATGGCCCGCGCCTGCACCGAGGTGTTCGTGCGCGAGGGGGCGAAGGTGCTCGCCGCCGACGTGAGTGGCCGCGAGGAGGAGACGGCCGCGGCGCTCGGTGACGCGGTGCGCCCGTGCCACGTCGACGTCACCAGCGAGGAGCAGGTGGAGGCGATGTTCGCCGCCGCGCTCGACGCGTTCGGCCGGGTCGACGCGGTGCTCAACGTGGCCGGCATCGGCAGCGGCGGTCCGTTCGTGGGCTTCACCACCGCCGAGTACGACCGCATCATGGGCGTCGACCTGCTCGGCGTGATGCTCGGCACCAAGCACGGGATCAAGGCGATGGTGCCCACCGGTGGCGGCGTGATCCTCAACTGGGCGTCGATCGGCGGCATGAACGGCTCCGCCTACACGAGCGTGTACTCCGCGGCGAAGGCGGGCGTGATCGCGATCACCAAGGCCGCCGCGCTCGAGCACGGTCACGAGGGCATCCGCGCCAACGCGATCTGTCCCGGCTTCGTGGAGACCGAGATGTCGGGTGGCAAGGGTGCGGGCGAGCGCTTCCCCGGCATGATCGCGGCCACCGCGCTCAAGCGCGCCGCGCAGCCCGAGGAGATCGCCGAGGTCGCGTCGTTCCTCTGCTCCGACCGCGCGGGCTACGTCACCGGCGCCGTCGTGCCCATCGACGGCGGCACCACCGCCCGCATCGCCGGCACCTGACCCGACGCGCCACCCTCGCTCGCGTCCGCTCGCTCCGTCTCCTGCTCCTCCGAACACCCGTGGGTTGTGCACGCCTGGGCGTGTCGAACCCACGGGTGATCGGTCAGGGGAGTTGGTAGGCGACGAGTTGGGGTGGGTTGCCGTTGCCGACGGGGACGATGACGAGGTCGCCGGCGACGGACGGCCAGCCGTTGGTGCTGCCGCCGAGGTCGATGGTGGTGACGATCGCACCCGACTTCCGGTCGAGGGCGACGAGCTTGCCCTGCAGCGTGGTGGCGAGCACGAGGTCGTTGACGACGGTCGCGCCGCCGAGGGGATCACCCGGCACCTCGGTGGACCACAGCACCTTGCCGGTCTTCGCGTCGACGGCGGCGATCTCGCCGGGCTGCTGGCCCATCTTCGCCCCGAAGTAGGCGATCTGGTCGGGCTGCAGGGTGACCGGTGCGTTCACCACCGCCGCGTAGACGACGCCGTCGGCCGTGGCGGGCGGGGTCTCGATCCCGCCGAAGGTGCCGGGCAGCACGGTGGTGGGACCGCTCAACGCGGTGAGGTCGTCGTGCTCGTGCTTGCCGACCTTCGCCTGCCACTTCTTCTTGCCGGTGACGGGGTCGAGGCCGACGATCACACCCCCCTTCCCCGCCGAGATGGCGACGCGGGTACCGCCGTCGACGGTGGCCACCAGCGCGTGCACCTGGTCGCGGTCGAAGAGATCATGGGGCTGCACCTGGTGGAACCACTTCAGCTTCCCGCTGCGCGTGTCGAGCGCCACGATCGAGTCGGTGTAGAGGTTCTTCCCCGGGCGACTCGACCCGTTGGGGAACTCGGGGGTGCCGGGGAACGGCGCGGGATTGGCGACGCCCCAGTACACGAGGTGCTTCGCGGGGTCGACGGCGGGCGGGTACCACGCGCCGCCGCCCGAGTTGATCTCGGGGTTGCCCCACAAGTCGGGTGACTGCACCGTGTCGAACGACCACTTGGTGGCGCCGGTCTTCGCGTCGAGCGCGTACAGCACGCCGCGGTCGCCGCCCTTGTAGATGCCCTTGAGGCTGATCGGCACGGTGGCGATGTACACGGTGCCGCCGGCGACCTGGGGTTGGATGTCGATCCCCTCGGTGGGGGTCTGTGTGAGCTCGCGGGTCCACAACACTGCGCCGGTGGCGGCATCGAGCGCGATGGCGCCGTTGCTGCCCTTCACCGCGAACACCTTCCCGTCGGCCACGGCCACGCCGAACGGGCCGATGTTGAAGCCGGTGCTCTCCGAGTGCCACTTCTGCGCACCGGTGGTGCGGTCGACGGCCGTCACCTGGCCCGAGCTGTCCTGCACGTACACGGTGTCGCCGACCACGAGCGGAGCGGTGCTCAAGGTGCCGCCCAGCGGTGCCTTCCACGCGACCTGCAACTGCGCGACGTTCGACGCGTCGATCGACGACCCGGTGGCCGCGCGCGTGTTGTCGAGGTCGTGACCGGGCATCGCCCAGTCGTCCGGTGCCGGCGCCTGCGTGACGGCGCCGGCCCCGACCGCCGACAGGGCGACCGCGACGGAGACCGCGACGGCGGTGGCGACGGAGACGAGTTGACGACGTGCGCGCATTGCGGGAAGTTACAGGCTCATCGCTCACGGAGGACCTCACATGGCCGACCACCCGACCGATCCCGACGCGCTGGTGCGCGAGTTCTGCGCCGCGTGGAAGACGCTCGACGTCGACGAGGTGATGAGCTACTTCGCCGACGACGCGGTGTACCACAACATCCCGCTCGAGCCGGCCGAGGGCCGTGACGCGATCCGCGGCGTCCTCGAGATGATGGCGGGCATGAGCCCGGGCATCGACTTCGCCATCCACCGCCAGGTGGTCGACGGCAACCTGGTGATGAACGAGCGCACCGACACCATGACGATGGGCGACAAGACCGTCGCGCTCCCGGTGATGGGCACCTTCGAGATCGAGGACGGGAAGATCAAGGCCTGGCGCGACTACTTCGACATGGGGCAGTTCACCGGCGCGTAGGCCGGTCGATCAGGAGCGGAACCCCTGGGGGTTCGCCTCCTGCCAGCGCCAGTGGTCGGCGCACATCTCCGCGAGCGTGCGGGTGGAACGCCAGCCGAGCAGGTCGGCCGCGAGCGCGGGGTCGGCCCACGCGGCCACGACGTCGCCGGCGCGGCGCGGGCCGATCTCGTAGGGGATCTCGCGCCCCGTGGCCTCACGCGCCGCGCGCACGACGTCGAGCACCGACGAGCCCACGCCCGTGCCGAGGTTCACCGCGACCGCGCCCTCGAGCCGGTCGATGCGGTCCAGCGCGGCGAGGTGCCCCTCGGCCAGGTCCATCACGTGGAGGTAGTCACGGATCGCGGTGCCGTCGGGGGTGGCGTAGTCGTCGCCGTGCACCGTGAGGTGGTCACGTTGGCCCACGGCCACCTGCATGATGTACGGCATCAGGTTGTTGGGGATGCCGACGGGGTCCTCGCCGATGCGCCCGCTCGGGTGGGCACCCACCGGGTTGAAGTAGCGCAACAGTGCGATGCGCCAGCCGGGATCGGGTGCCGCGTCGGGGGACGACGACGGTGTGGCCGCGACGTCGCGCAGCATGTCCTCGATCTGCAGCTTGCTGCGACCGTACGGACTGGCGGCGCTCAGGCCGCAGTCCTCCGTGATCGGCACCCGCTCGGGCTCGCCGTACACCGTGCACGACGACGAGAACACGAGGTCGTACACGCCGTGGCGCTGCATCGCCTGCAGCAGGCGCACGGTGCCGGTGACGTTGTGGTCGTAGTACCAGAGGGGGTGGTCGACGGACTCGCCGACCGCCTTGCGTCCCGCGAAGTGGATGACGGCCGCGGCCGAGCCGGCGGCGGCGAAGGTGCGGTCGAGGTCGGCGGGCTCGCGGATGTCTCCGAGGACGAACTCGAGGCGCGCTGCGCCGTCGCCCGCGAGCTCGCGCACGCGGTCGATCGCGACCTCGCTGCTGTTGTCGAGGTTGTCGATCACCACGACGCGCCAGCCGGCGTCGAGCAGCACGAGGCAGGTGTGGCTGCCGATGTAGCCCGCGCCCCCGGTGACGACGACGGTCTGGGCGCCGGTCTGCGGATCGGTCATTCGGTGTCACCCCGGAGCTCGGTCGGGTCGGCCCCCGCCAGGAAGTCGAGGATGTCGGGCATGGCACGGGCGTCCTGCATCATGAACAGGTGGCCGCCCTCGTAGAGGCGCAGCTGCGCGCCGGGCACGCGTGCCGCGATCTCGGCGCCGTTGCGGGGTGGCGCGATGCCGTCGTAGCGACCCGACGCGACGAGCGTGGGGCAGGTGATGTTCGCGAGCCGGTCGAGCACGTCGAGGCGGCTGCGGGCATCCAACTGCGCGGTCTCGCCGCGGCGCACGTCGTCGGGCTTCTCGGCGGTGCGCATCGCGCTCATCATGTCGGCGACGGCGCGGTCGTCGTCGTGCTCGGCGAGCCACTCGGGCGTGAAGCGGGTGTCGAGCAGCTTCGGTCCGAGGGCGATCGCCTCCTCGGGCGGCAGGTCGGCCAGCGTGTGCAACGGGTACGACGCGAAGTCGCCGCCGGGCGAGGTGCACACCAGGGCGAGGCGCTCGACCCGCTCCGGGAACGTGACCGCGAACTCCTGCGCGACCATGCCACCGAAGCTGGTGCCGGTGACCGCGCACGTGTCCCAGCCGACCGCGTCGAGGAGGGCGGCGGCGTCGGCCGCGTAGTCGGCCATCTCGTACGGGCCGTCGGGGATCGACGTGCGCCCGAGACCACGCTGGTCGTACGCGAGCACCTCGAAGCGGCTGGAATACGGCTCCAGCATCATCCCGGTCGTCGCCAGGGTGGCGCCGCTGCCGTTGACGAACAACAGGCGGGGTCCCTCGCCGTGGAACTCGTGGTAGAGGTCGATCCCGTTGGCGTTCACGTGCGGCATGGAGCCAAACCTACGGGATCGCGCCTGAGAGCCGGCGCCTACGAGACGATGATCGCCTTCGTGGGGCAGTGGAGTGCCGCCTGCTCGACCGCGGCCTCCATCCCGGCGGGCACCTCGTCGACCAGCACCTCGGCCCAGCCGTCGTCGGTCAGCCGGAACACCTCCGGCGCGGCGGAGAGGCAGGCGCCGTGCCCGCCGCAGATGTCGGCGTCGACGGTGACCCGCATCTCAGGCCTCCCCCGTGGCGCGGGCGGGTGCGTCCACGGGCGTGAACTCGATGTGCAACCGCGTGAGCCCGCGCAGGATGTAGGTGGGCACGTAGCTGTACCGCCGGTTGTCCGCCGGACCGTGCACCGCCTCGTCGATGCGGATGTCGGCCATGCGCTCGAGGATGCGGGTGAGGCTGATCACGCCCTCGGCGCGCGCGAGCGGCGCCCCCGGGCAGGTGTGGATGCCGCGCCCGAAGGCGACGTGCTGGCGCGCGTTGGCGCGCTCCGCGTCGAAGGTGTCGGGGTCGGGGAACAGCGAGGGGTCGCGGTTGGCCGCCGCGTTGACCAGCATCACGGTGGTGCCGGCGGGGAGGTCGACGCCACCGACCGTCGTCGGTCGCCGCGAGATGCGGAAGTCGCCCTTCACCGGGCTCTCCATGCGCAGGGTCTCCTCCACGAAGTTGCGCAGGCGCGACGGGTCGTCGCGCAGCCACTGCTGGAGGTCGGCGCGCTCGGCGATGAACTGCATCGCGGCGCCGAGCAGCCGGACGGTGGTCTCCTGGCCGGCCGCGAAGAGGTTCGCGGCGACGGTGACGACGTCACGCACCGGCGGCTCCGAGCCGTCGGGGAACTTCGCCTGTGCGAGGCCGGTGAGCACGTCGTCGCGCGGGTTGGCGCGCCGGTCCTCGATGAAGTTGGTGAACTCCTGGTAGAGGAACTCGAGCGGGTTCAGCTGGAGGGAACCCTCGAGGCCGCCGATCGCGCTGTCGTGCTTGCGGTCGTGCAGCATCGCGCGGAAACGCGGGTGGTCCTCCTCGGGGACGCCGAGCAGGTCGGCGATGACGAGCAGGGCGAACGGCCCGGCGAAGTCGGCGATGAACTCGCACTTCCCGTTGGCGACGAACTCGTCGAGCTGGCGGTCGGCCAGGCGCCACATGAACTCCTCGTTCTCGCTGAGGCGCTTGGGCGTGATCATGCGCATGAGAATGGCGCGGTGGTCGGTGTGCGTCGGCGGGTCGAGCGTGGGGAGCTGGTCGCTCATCGGCAGCTCGTCGCGGTGGGCGATGATGAGGTCGGTGATGTCGGTCGCACCCTCGTCGATCGGCACGGGGAACCCGGGGAAGGGCCCGGTCACCGACACGCACGACGACCAGTTCTCGGTGTCGTTGTAGATCGACACCGCCTCCTCGTACCCGGTGACCATCACGATCCCGTGGTGGGGCTCGCGGCGCACCGGGCACTCGCCGCGCAGCGCGGCGAAGTACGGGAACGGGTCCGCGACGAACGTGTCGTCCCGGAAGAAGTCGACCTGGTCGTACTCGGTCATGTCACTCACCTGGCAACCTCCGTTGCGCAGGTGCCCCCCGGTCTGCGAGCTATCCGAGCTCGATGAGGGTGGGCACCGTCCTGGTCGCGAGGAGGTGGCGGCCCACCTCCAGCGTGATGCTGTCCGCCGTCCCGAGCATCCCCTCCAGCAGCAGGCAGCGCTTGAGGAAGGAGTGGAACGTGTGGTCGGTCGTGAAGCCGATGCCCGCGAGCACCTGCTGGGTGTGGCCGGCGACGGTGCGGGCGCCGCGGGCCGCGAGCGCCTTGGCCAGCGCCGCGGTCATGGCGGCCTCGGGCGAGTCGGCGGCCGCGTCGGCGGTGTCCCAGGCGGCGACGAGCGCGGCGTCGGTGGCCTCGAGCGCGACGAGGGCCTCGGCGAGCTTGTGCCGCAGGGCCTGGAACTGCGCGATCGGCTTGCCGAACTGCATGCGCTCGAGCGCGTGCTCGCGTGCCAACGCGATCATCGTGCGGTTGGCGCCGGCGAGCTCGTGCCCGACGGCGCGGCGACCCGCGGCGATCGCGCGGTCCCACGCACCGTCGGCGAGCGCGACGTCGGCGCCCACAACGGTTGGGATCTCGATCTTCGTGGCGCTCCACCGCGGCGCGATGCCGGCGACCGGTGTGACGGTGGCCGCGTCGGCGGGGACGAGCACCGCAGTGTCGTCACCGCGCACGACGAGCAGCTCGCTCGCAGTGGCGGCCCGCGCGGTGCCGATGCCCGTGCCGTTCGCCGAACCGGCATCGCCGGCGACAGGAGGTGCGACGCCCGGATAGGCGGGGAGCACCACCGCGAGATCGGCGCGCGGTTCGACGCCGAGCGCCGCGGCGAACACGTCGTCGAGGATCGACGCGTAGGTGTCGGTGGAGCCCAGCGCGTGGGCGACGATGCCCACGGCGTCGCGCGGCTCGGCCTCGAGCATCTCGAACCAGCCGAGGTCGGCGAGCACGCCGTCGGCGCGGGCCGGCACTCCCGTCATCGGCTCGGCGACGGGGTTCGCCTCGGCGTGCGCCGTCAGTGCGTCGACGACGGTGGCCTGCAGCAGTTCGCGGTCGGCGGCGTCCATCAGGCCTCGTCTCCGAGCTCGAGCAGGCGGCGGGCGATGATGTTGCGCTGCACCTCACCGGTGCCGCCGTAGATCGTCGACGCCCGCGAGTAGATCCAGTGCTTGCGCCACATCTCGGTCTCGTTGTCGTCGTCGAGCTCCATCGCCCCGCCGAGCACCTTGCGCACCGCGTCGTAGGTGGCGTGCTCGCTCATCGCGACCAGCACCTTGTCGATCGACGTCTCGGCGCCGAGCGGCTCGCCCGCAGCCATGCGCAACTGCGTGCGGCGCGACTGCGCGCGGAACGCGTACCACTGCAGGTACGCGGCGCCGAGGGCCTCGGCGGCGCGGTCGTCGTCGGGTGCGAGCTCCACCGCCTTCTGCAGCTTGTGCTGCTCGTACGACACCCACGACCAGAAGCACGAGGAGCGCTCGAACGGCAGGATCGACATGGCGACGGCCCAGCCGCCGTTCACGCCGCCGCAGATGCGGTCGGCGGGCACCTGCACGTCGTCGAAGAACACCTCGCAGAACTCGGCCTCGCCGTTGATCATCTCGATCGGGCGGGCGGTGATCCCCGGCGTGTCCATGTCGACGAAGAAGGCGGTGATGCCGCGGTGGCGCGACTCGGGGGTGCCGGTGCGCGTGAGCAGCACGCAGCGCTCGGAGTGGTCGGCGATGCTCGTCCACACCTTCTGGCCGTTGATCGTCCAGGTGGTGGCGGTCTCGGGGTCACCGCCGTTCGGGCCGAGATTCGGGGTCGCGCGGCAGCTGAGCGACGCGAGGTCGCTGCCGCTGCCCGGCTCCGAGAAGCCCTGGCACCACAGCTCCTCGCCGGAGAGCAGCCGGGGCATCATCTCGGCCGCCAGCTCCGGCGGGGCGTAGTCGACCATGGTGGGGCCGAGGACCTCGATGAGCGAGGGCGAGACCGGGGTCGGAGAGGCCCCGCCCGGAGATGGCGGCGCTGGCTCGGTGCGCATCATCGCCACGCCGCCGAGTCCGCCGACCCGCTCGGGCCAGCCGTAGCGCATGAAGCCGGCGTCGTAGAGGAGGCCCCGGACGCGCCGGATCTGGTCGAGGCGGTCCTTCATCGTGCCGGGTTCGGTGTACCGCAGCGCGGAGCCTCGTCGGCGTGCTCGTCGAGCCACGCGTGGAGCTCCTCGCGAAATTGGGCGATGTCCATATCCGTAGCTTGCTCCGTGAGCGGGGCAGGCGCGCAATCAGCCGGGGCCGGGGCGGGAACCGCGGGCGAGAACGTATCTCACCTTGAACGCGAACGCAATTCTCATCTAGGGTCACGGGCCATGGAATCCGGGCCGAGCCGCCTCAGGGTGGTGCAGTGGGCGACCGGCAACATCGGCACCCGGTCGCTGCGTTCGATCCTCCGCCATCCCGGCCCGAGCTGGTCGGGGTGCTGGTCTACGACCCCGCCAAGGCGGGCGTCGACGCGGGCGAGCTGTGCGGGGAGGGCCCGGTGGGCGTGCCCGCCACCACCGACCCCGCCGACGTGCTCGCCCTCGCGCCCGACTGCGTGGTGCACATGGGCCGGGTGTGGGACGCGGCCGAGATCGCCACCCTTCTCGCGGCCGGCATCGACGTCGTGACCACGCGTGGCGAGCCCGAGGTGGGGGGCGCCCGTCTCGCCGCCGACGAACGGGCGCTGCTCGAGGACGCGTGCGCCCGCGGCAACTCGTCGCTCTACGCGACGGGCAGCAGCCCGGGCTTCGTCAGCGACCCGCTTCCCCTTGCCCTCCTGTCGCTGCAACGCGACTTCGAGCTGCTCGAGATCGACGAGTTCGCCGACATGTCACAGCGCGATTCGCCGCATCTGCTGTTCGAGCAGATGGGCTTCGGGCGCGACCCCGGCGCCTTCAACGGCGACGGCCGCGCCGCGCACTTCGCGAAGGAGTTCTCCACCACCCTCGCCGCGCTCGCCGACGCGGCCGGGCACCCGGTCGACGACTGGGACGTGGTCGGCGAGGTCGCGGTGGCACGCACCGACGTGCAGCTGGCCGCCGGGCCGCTCACCGCCGGCACGATCGCCGCGCAGCGCACCGTCGTCACCGGGCTCGCGAGCGGCGCACCGGTCGTGCGCTTCCGCGCCAACTGGTACTGCACCACCGACATCGAACCGGCGTGGGACCTGCGCGACACCGGGTGGCGTCTGCAGCTGCGCGGCGACACACCGCTCGACGTGCAGATCACCTTCCCCGTCCCGCCGGCCGAGCTCGGCGCGATGACGCCGTCGATCACCGCGAACCGCCCCGTGAACGCCGTGCCGTTCGTGTGCGCGGCGCGGCCCGGCATCCTCACGAGCAACGACCTGCCGCCGCTGGTGCCGGCCGGCATCCAGGAATCGAGGGACCAGTGACCTACCGGACCATCACCGTCGAACCCGTCGCCGGATCGCTCGGCGCCGAAGTGGGCGGCGTCGACCTCGCCGCCGACCTCTCCGACGAGACGGTCGCCGAGATCCGCGCCGCGTGGCTCGAACACCTCGTGTTGTTCTTCCGCGGCCAGGAGCACCTGGCCCCCGACACGTTCATGGGGTTCGCGAAGCGCATCGGCGAGCCGGTGGAGTACCCGTTCGTGAAGGGGCTCGACGGCTACCCGGAGATCATCGCCATCGCGAAGCTGCCGCACGAGACCGTCAACTTCGGCGGGATCTGGCACAGCGACACCGTGTACCTCCAGCAGCCGCCGATGGGCACGCTGCTCATCGCCCGCGAGATCCCGCCCTACGGCGGCGACACGCTCTGGGCCAACATGTACGCCGCGTTCGAGGCGCTGTCACCCGGCATGCAACGCATGCTCGACGGCATGAAGGCCGTCAACAGCAGCGCGCTGGCCGACGTGTCGAAGACCCGCGAGGACCGCATCGCCGACAGCGGCTACGAGGACGCCCAGACCTACGAGTCGCTGCACCCCGTGGTGCGCACGCACCCGGAGACGGGGCGCAAGGCGCTCTACGTGAACGTCGCGCACACCGAGCGCTTCGAGGACATGACTCGGGAGGAGAGCCTCCCGCTGCTGCAGTACCTCTTCGAGCACTCGGTGAAGCCGGAGTTCACCTGTCGCCTGCGCTGGCAGGTGGGCACGCTCGCGATGTGGGACAACCGCTGCGCGATGCACAACCCGGTGAACGACTACCACGGGTACCGGCGGGTGATGAACCGCATCACGCTGGCGGGCGACGTCCCGGCCTGAGACCGGTGACGCCGCCCGCTGCGTGACGCGTGGTGCTCGTCGTCGACCTAGTAGTCGTTGACGTCGAGCTTGATGGTGACGAGGTTCTTCGGGTTGCAGTCGAACTTGCCGACCTGCTTCGGGTACGTGCGGACCCACTTGCCGTTCTTCACCTCGGTCATCACGTAGCAGAGCGGCGGCTGGTGGGCGCCGACGTCGTACGGCCCGGTGATGCCGTCGGCGTCGAAGCTGTGCTCCTCGCCGAGCGCGGTCATGAGCGAGCTGCGGGTGAGTGCGCCCTTCGCCGCCGCCTTCTCGGCCGCGTCCTTGAAGAGGATCGCCGCGATCCACGACGACACCGAGCTGCTGTTCACGTTGTCGATGCCGCCGGCGGCGGTGACCAGCGTCTTGAGCGTCGGGTTGTTCTTCCACTCGGTGTAGAAGGGCAGCATCGTGATGCCCGACGACTCGCCCTCGCCGTCACCGGCGGCGGCGTCGAGGAAGTCGGTGGAGTAGCAACCGATGTTGCAGGCCCAGACCTTCACCGACGTGACGCCCTGGAGGATGGCCTCCTTGCGGAGCAGCGCCGCGATCCCCGCGCTCGAGCCGTTGTACACCCAGTTCGAGTTGTTCTGCTTCACCACCTGGATGAACGGCGTGAGCTCGCTCTGCTGCGCCCGGGCCGACGCGTCGTAGAAGCCCTGCCCGTCTTCCTTGATGCCGAGGTTCACTCCGGCCTGGAAGATCGGGATCTCGGCGTCGCGCGTGGCCTTCAGGTCGGACGGGAGCGTCCAGATGCCGTGGAGGTCCTTGTTGACCTTCGTGTAGTAGAGGAACTCGCCCTGCTGCGCACGGTAGGTCTGCGGGTTCTGGTCACGCGTGGAGCAGAACGTCGCGTCGCCGCTGTTCAGCCAGGTCGTCGGCGAGCACTTCTCCGCCACGTCGAGCGCGAGGCCGGGCACGTCGGGGAGGCCGGTGGTCGCGCCGGCGGCGTCCTTGCAGCCGACCATGTCGTCGACGTTGCTCATGAACAGCGCCTCGCCGCCGACCATCGCGAAGTCGTTCTCGCACGCCTTGATGATCCCGTTGCGCGTCTCGGTGGGGTTGAGCTTCGAGTCGTAGAAGTCGATCACCACCTGCTTGCCGGCGATGCCGCCTTCCTTGTTGACCACCTTCGCCCACGCCTTCATGGCGTCGACCGACTTCTTGAAGAGGCCGGGTGACAGGGAGTTCTCGACGTCGGCGATGACGGCGAGCTTGATCTCCTTGTCGGTGATGCCGATCTCCTTGGCCGACGACGACGAGCCGCCGGCGGTCGTGGTGGTCTGCGCGCCGGCCGCGAGTGCCGACACGGCCACTGCGAACACGGCGAAGAGCGCGACGAGCGCCGCGAACCTGGACTTCATTCGTTCCCCCCTCGCTCCGCCCGGTCCTGGCCGCGCGGAGACACACGTTTTCTCCTGGGTAGAGGGGCATTCTCACTGGATAGAGCGGCCGTGTCAACGCGGGGCCCTACGATCGTCGGGTGCCGCCCGACGCGTCGCAGACCCGTGCCCGGCTGCTCGACGCCGCCGCCGGCGAATTCGCCGAGCGAGGGGTGTGGAACGCCTCCCTGGTCGAGATCACCCGCCGCGCGGGCCAGCGCAACCGGGCCGCCCTCCGCTACCACTTCGGCGACCGCGAGGCGGTGCTCTGCGCCGTGCTCGACCGTCACACCGACTTCCTCGCCCGGCGCGAGGGCGAGCTGCTGGCCAAGGCGCTGCGCCCGCCCGCCGACGACCTGGCCGCGGTGGTGGAGGCCGTCGTCCGGCCGGCGGTGGAGCTCGCGGCCAGTGGGCGCCAGGGGCGTGACTGCCTCCTGATCGTCGCCGAGCTCGCGGGCGAGGACCCCGCCCGCCTCAGCCCGGAGGTCACGGCGGCCCTCGACCGCACCGGGGGCAACGAGGTGTACGCGGCGCTCGCCGAGCGCATGCCACCGATGGCGCCCGCGCTGCTCAACGAGCGGTTCGGGCTCGTCACCACCTTCATCCTGCGGTCGGTCGCCGACCGGGCCCGGGCGCTCGAGGGCGTCGCCCCGGGGCCCGGCGCCCGTGCCGCCCGTCCGCAGATCGACGACGAGGCGTTCGTCGAGAACCTGGTGGCCATGGTCGCGGCGGCGCTGGCCGCCCGCCCGGTGCCCCATCCGTGAGCCGACGGTCCTTGACGTAAGCAGTCAGGCTTAATACCCTCGGTCCACTTCAGCCGGGGGGACTGACGTGGACATCGACGAGTTGCTCGACGCCGCGTGCGTCGAAGCGGGGCCCGACTGCTCGACCGCCGGCTTCGGGCCCGACGACTTCCGCGAGGGGCTCGCGGTGCTGACCGGGTCGGCGCCCCGGGAGGCGCAGTTCAACGCGGTCGGCGAGGCCGCGTTCCCGGGGATGGTCGTGTCGTCGCTCGCGCAACGGCTCCGCGTACAGGACTGGTACGCCCGCCACCCCGAGGTCGCCGAAGAGCGCATCGACGCGCCGATCGTCGTCATCGGGATGTTCCGCGCCGGCACCACGTTGCTGAGCCGGCTCTTCGCCCAGGACCCGAAGAACCGCGCGCTGCTCGGCTGGGAGGCCGGCAACGGGGTGCCGCCGCCGACGCCCGCCGAGCACCGCGCCGGCCCGCGGGTCGACGCCGCGCACGCCGCCAACGCGATGCTCTCGCAGATCAACCCGCGAGTGAACGTGGTGCACCGCGAGGCGGCCGACGAGGCGACCGAGTGCATCAGCGTGATGGCCCAGGACTTCAAGAGCCTCACGTGGGCGGCCGTCGCCAACATCCCGACGTACGACGAGTGGCTGCTCGGCGTCGACGAGACCTCGGCGTACGAGTACCACCGCCGCGTGCTGCAGATCCTGCAGAGCAACGGCGTACGGGGTCGTTGGACGTTGAAGAGCCCGCACCACGCGCTCGCGCTCGAGGAGCTCACCGCCGTGTACCCGGACGCACGCCTCGTGCTGCTGCACCGCGACCCGGTCGTGCTCTGCGCGTCGGTCTGCAGCCTGATCACCACGCTCACGAGCACGTTCAGCGACGCCGACCACCGCGCGTACGTCGCCACGCACTGGACCGGCATGCTCGAGGAGATGGTGCGGCGCATCGACGCGTTCCGCGACGCGCACCCCGAGCGCACGATCGTCGATGTGCAGTACTCCGACCTGGTCGCCGATCCCGGCGCGACCGTTGCCGAGATCTACGCGGCCTGCGGTGACGAGCTCGACGACGACGCGCGCGCCGCGATCAACGCCTACGTCGAGCGCAACCCGCGGGGCCAGTTCGGCGAGCACCGCCCTGATCTCGCCGAGTGGGGCCTCGACGCCGGCGAACTGCGGGAGCGCTTCGCCGGCTACCGCGACCGCTACGCAGTGCCCGACGAGTGATCCTGCATCTGGATTCACAGTCGAATCCACGCCGTCCACGCCGTCCACGTGTCCGAGGGGGAACCGTGCGCCATCACCGAACCGTCCTGTCCCTGATCGTCGCCGTCGTCGTGACCGTCGCGCTCGCGACCTTGTCGGTTGCCGCCGGCGCGTCCACCCGCGCCGCGACCGGCAAGGCCACCGAGATCGGTGTCACCGCGAAGGAGGTGCGCATCGCGGTGGTCGCCGACGTCGACAACGCACTCGCGCCCGGCGTGTTCAAGGGCGTTGTCGACGGCGCGCAGGCGGCGGCGAAGTACGTGAACGCGAGCGGCGGGGTCGCCGGCGGTCGCAAGCTCGTCGTCGACTTCATCGACTCACACCTCAACCCGGCGCAGGCCCGCAACGCCATCATCACGGCCTGCGGCCAGGACGTCGCGATGGTGGGGACCGCCATCGCGCTGTTCAGCGGACTCGAGGACATGACGGGCTGCAAGGATCAGGCGGGTGCCGCCACCGGGCTGCCCGACATCGGCGCCATCGTGCTGGGAACGCCCCAGGCCTGCGCCGCGGTGTCGTTCCCCGTCACCCAGTCGGCGATCGACTGCTCGACCGTCGGCAAGGTGCCGCAGACGTACCGCGTGCAGCAGGGCCAGTACAGCTATTTCGTGTCGAAGACGCCCAAGCTCAGCGGACCGGTCATCCGGCCCAGCGACTCGCCCGATGCGATGCGCGCCATGGACGCCAACATCGCGGCGGCGAAGCACGTGGGCATCGACGTGACCGACACGCCTTCGCAGTCGAACCGCGACCCGCAGAGCGCGTACACGGCGATCATCAACCAGATGAAGCAGGACGGCTCGAACTTCTCCGACAACGGCATGGCCGCGCCGGGCGCGATCCTCATCCGGCAGGAGGCCGCGCTGCAGGGGCTCACCGACCCGAAGATCGTGTGGAGCTGCACCAGTGCCTGCTACGACCAGAAGGCGATGGCCGCCGCGGGCTCGGCGATGGACGGCGAGTACACGCCGCTCGGGTTCCTCCCGTTCGAGGAGGCCAAGACCAACAAGACGCTCGCCGCGTTCGTGAAGTACGTGGGCAAGGACAACCTCAGCGCGTTCGCGGTGTACGGCTGGGAGGCCGTGCTCGCGTTCCGTGAGACGGCCGACACCGCGGCGAAGGGCGCGAGCGGCCTCACCCGCACGAGCCTGCTCGACGCGCTGCGCAACCTGCACTCGTTCGACGCGGGAGGGATGGCCGGCACCGTCGACATCGGCAACAAGGTGCCGTCGGCCTGCCTCGTGCTCATGCAGTGGAAGAGCGGCGCGTTCCACCGGGTCACGCCGTCGAAGGCCGGCACCTTCGACTGCAACCCGAAGAACCGCTACACGTTCCAGGCGGATCTCACGACACCGTGACGGCCTTCGCCTCCTTCTCCAGCACGGTGCCGGTGAAGAAGTCGGGGTTGTTGCCGGCCCACAGCCGGACCGGGTTGGCGAACACGAAGTCGCGGAACTGCGCCTCGTCGACGTGGCCGTGCTCGATGAGCTCGTAGGCCTCGGGCACGACCTCGCGCATGTCGGGCACGTCCCAGTGGCCCACGTCGGACGCGAAGACCGCGGGCAGCGTGACGCCGCCGGGGTTGAGGTCGGACGCGAACGCGAGCGCGTTCATCGGGTCGTCGGCCTCGCAGCCGTAGAAGAACTGCTGCGAGAACATGCGCAGCAGGTCGTCGCCGGACTGCAGGAGCGACTCGCCGAACATGTCGACGTCGCGCTCGAGCTCGTCGGGGTCGGACAACATGCGCAGTCCGGTGTCGAGCCGGTCGACGCGCTCGGCGATCGCGCCGGTGGCGTACTCGCGGAACAGCGAGTCGAGCAGCGGGAAGTCGAGCCGCGCGGGGTCGTAGTGCACGATCTCCTCGCGCCGGCGCTTCTCGTAGTGGCCCATGATCCCGCCGAGCAGCGCCGACGCCCACGCGACGCCGCCCTCCTGGAACGCGAAGCGCAGGTTGGGGAAGCGCATGGGCACGCCGCCGAACACGAGTGAGCGGCAGGTGCCCTCGGCCGCGGCGGCGAAGTTGCCGACCTGGTTGTACGAGTTGTTGGTGGGCGACATGCGCGTGCCCCAGCCCTGGCCGCCCGCGTGGAACGTCGGCGCGACGCCCAGCTCCTCGCAGCGCTTCCACACCGGGTCGTAGTCGTGCAGCGACGCGTGGCCGAGCGTGTCGATCCACACGTTCGAGCCGCGCTCGGGGTCGACCCCCTCGAGTCGACGCGGGATGGCGCCGCCCATCATCACGGCCTTGAGCCCGAGCTCGCCGACCGCGTAGTCGAGCTCGCGGATCGCCTCCTCGGGCGTGTACGTGGGGATGGCCGCGACCGGCGCGAGGCGGTCGGAGTACGGGCCGTAGGCCTCGGCGTAGTAGCGGTTGAGCGCGCGGGCGAGCGCGCACCGCAGCTCCTCGTCGCCGAGCGCGGTGACCGTGAGCCCGTAGGTGGGGTAGAGCACCGCGAAGTCGAGGCCGAGCTCGTCGAGCCGGCGGTACATGAGCTCGGGGATCATCACGGTCGCCCGGTCGAGCGTGTTCTCGGTGGGGATGCCCCAGATCGCCATCGCGTGGAGGCCCACCTTGCGGCGCTCGAACGGGTCGGGGATCGCCTTGCGCGCCGCGCCGGCGAAGGAGAGACGGTCGAAGCGCTGCGCGACGCTCTCACCCGCCTCCTCCACGATGAAGTCGCGCACGAGCGGCACGTACTCGATGAGGTGGCCGTCGCTGTCGATGACAGGGTGGTCGAGGTGCTCGCGCACCTCACGGACCTCACTGCTCGGGAGGAAATCCACGGCGGCCTGCTCCTGGTGATCGGCGTCGTGGCACACTCTCGCGTGTGAGCCCGGCCTACCGCTACCCGTTCGGCCCCTACCCCGACGGCTGGTACGTGGTGCTGGCGTCGGCGGCGCTCGCGCCGGGCGCGGTGGTGCCGCTCGAGTACTTCGGGCGCGAGCTGGTGGCGTTCCGCGGGGAGTCGGGCGAGGCCGTGGTGGCCGACGCACACTGCCCGCACATGGGTGCCCACCTGGGGTACGGCGGGGTGGTGGTGGGTGACACCGTCCGCTGTCCCTTCCACGCGTGGCGCTTCGACACCGCAGGCGACTGTGTGGAGGTTCCCTACAGCACGAGCGGCCAGGTGCCGCGCGTGTGCCTCACCACCCACCCGGTCGAAGAGGTCAACGGGCTCGTGCACGTGTGGGCGAGTGGCGCCGGGCGCGCGCCCACGTGGCGGCCGATGGCGCGGCCGGAGTTCGGCGCGCCTGGTTGGGTCGGGTACGAGACGATCGGCTGGCACATCCGCATGCACGTGCAGGAGCTCGCGGAGAACGTGCCCGACATGGCGCACTTCAATTACGTGCACGAGGTGGGCGCCGACCTGCGTGCCCTGGCCGAGGTCGACGGGCACGTGTACCGCCAGCAGTCGCAGGTCAAGGTGGGCGACGACTACGTGACCTTCACCCGGCAGGAAGCCGAGGGGCTCGGGATCGTGTGGCTCCACTCGATGGAGGGGCGCGTGTGCTTCGTCACCGCGACCACACCGGTCGACGACGAGACGTGCGAGCTGCGCCTCTACTTCCTCGTGCACCAGGACAACGGTGAGGCCGAGCTCACCGCGGCGAACCGGGCGACGATCGAGTCGATCGCCGAGAACACGGCGCGTGACGTGCCGATCTGGGAGCACAAGAAGTACGTGGAGAAGGCGCCACTGGTCGCCGACGACGGGCCGATCCTGCTGCTGCGGCGCTGGGCCCGTCAGTTCCACGGGTAGCGTGAGCAGCCGATGACCGCCGCCGAGAGCCCCACCGTCCGCCGTCGCCGCGACGGCGAGGCGACCCGGCGCCGCGTGCTCGACGCGGTGGTCGAGAGCGTGCTCGACGTCGGCTACTACAAGGCGAGCTCCAACGAGATCGCGCGCCGGGCCGGCGTCACGTGGGGTGCGATCCAGCACCTGTTCGGGTCGCGCGAGGCACTGATGCTCGAGGTGCTCGACGACCGCTGGGCGTTCCTCCAACAACGTGTCGCCACCGCGCAGATCACCGGCGCGACGCTCGAGGAGCGGCTGCGTGAGGTGCTCGCGGTGCTGGCCGACTACTACGAGCAGCCCGGCTACATCGTGCAGGTGCAGATCCTGCTCGACCTCTCCAAGAACCCGGCCACCTCGGCCGAGACCCGCGCCGCGATGGAACGTCACGGGCAGGAGCTCTCCCAGGCGTGGCTGCCGCTGTTCGCGCAGGCCCTCGGCGAGGCGGGCGCGGATCGCGACCTCTCCACCTACGCGTTCACCGCCTTGCGCGGCTACCTTGCGTCACGCGTGATCGCGGGGAGCATCACCGACATCCGCGCCGACACGGTGCCGCGCGATCTGCTGGTTCGGGGAGTGGCCGCGTCGATCCGCGAAGAGGCCGCCGCGCGCGGCCTGCGCGTCGATCCTGTCTGATCAGATCTTCCAGATCCGTTCGGCGTTGCCGCTGACCACGAGCTTGCGGTCGGCGGCGCTGTCGTTCGCGAACATCTCGTCGACGACGTGGCGCGACTTCGGCCAGCTCGACACCGGGTGCGGGTAGTCGGAGGACCACAGCACGTTCTCGATGCCGAGACGCTCGTGCGCGTAGCGCACAACGTTGGGTTCGTCGATGAACGTGAGGTTGATGTTCTGGCGGAAGTAGTGGCTCGGGAGTTCGGTGAGGCCGGGGAAGCTGTAGCCCTGGCGCAGCACGAAGTCGTCGGCGATGAAGAGCCACCACGCCGACCAGCCGATGCCCGGCTCCACGAACACGATGCGCAATTCGGGGAAGCGCGCGAGCAGGCCGGTGAGCACCAGGTGGCCGTAGGCCTCACCGGTGGACATCGCGACCTGGGGCACGAAGATGCCCTTCTGCGGGGTGGGGTCGCGCAGTGCGATGGCCTCGAGCGCGGTGTTCATGCCGATGTGGAAGGTGACGGGCAGGTCGACCGCGGTGATGGCGCTCCACAGCGGGTCGTAGCGGCTGTCCCAGTAGTCGGGGAGGCCGAGCTCGGCGGGGAACACCGGCATCTGGATCGACTTGAACCCGGTGGTCGCGGCCCACTCGACCTCGGCGACCGCCGCGTCGATGTCGTGGATCGGGATCTGCGGGTTCACGATGAGGCGGTGCGGTGCGGGCGACGCGAACTCCTGCAGCGCGAGGTTGAACGCGCGCGTCGCCTCCTGCCAGCCGTCCTTGATGAGGTACAGGTAGCGGAACGCGCTGACCTCGCAGAACGTGACCGACGCGTCGACGCCGTCGGTGTCCATGTCCTCGAGGCGCGCCACGGGGTCGGTGTGGCCGGGGCGCCCGAACGCCGGGTGGTTGCGGTTGGCGCCCATGCCCACGGGGCCGCCGTCGTCGAGCTCGGGGTGCTGCTCGCGCCAGCGGTTGTTCGACGCGACCGACGCGGTCGCGCCCATGCCGGCGCGGAACTCGGCGAGGCCCGCCTCGTACGCGTCGTGGAACCTCGGGTCGAGGAACCGCTTGACCGCGTCGTGGCTCAGGTCGGCGTGGTCGTCGGCGGAGATGAGGCGTTCCTGCGTGCCGGTCGTGTCGCTCACTGGGGACCCCCGTTGGAGTGATAGTGGTCGCTATGTTGCCAGACCACGGCGCCCGGTGCAAGGTGTCGCCCATGGATCTGGGACTCGAGGGGCGCACTGCGCTCGTGACCGGCTCGTACCGCGGCACCGGGGCCGGCATCGCCCGGGTGCTCGCCGCGGAGGGGGCGACCGTGCTGGTGCACGGGCTGGAGCCGGGGCAGGCCGACGGCACGCTCGGCGAGATCGCGGCGGCCGGCGGCCGGGCCCATGGGGTCACCGGTGACCTCCGCACGGAGGCCGGCACCGCGCAACTCGTCGCCGAGGTGGGTGCGCTCGGGCTGCCCGTCGACATCGTGGTGAACAACTGGGGCCGGCCCGAGGGGAGCGACTGGGAGTCGTCCGACACCGCGAGCTGGCACGGGAGCTACGACGTCAACGTGGTGAGCGCGGTGCGGCTGACGCAGGCGTTCCTGCCCGCGATGCGGGAGGCCGGGTGGGGGCGGGTGCTCTTCGTGTCGACCGTCGGCGCGACGCGACCGGGCGACCGCATCCCCGAGTACTACGCGGCCAAGGGTGCGCTGCCGTCGGTCGCGGTCGGGCTCGCCAAGCACCTCGCGGGCACCGGCATCACCGTGAACTGCGTGAGCCCGGGGATGATCGCCACCGACGAGATCATCGACATGTACACCGCGCGGGCGACGAAGCGCGGCCTGCCCACCGACACCGCGAGCCTGCACCGCCTCATGCTCGACGAGGGCATGACGAACTGGAGCGGGCGGGTGTGCACACCCGAGGACGTCGGCCGATTCGTCGCGTTCGTCGTGAGCGAGGCGGCCTGGCACCTCGACGGCGCGCACCTGCGCTTCGACGGCGGTGCGAGCGACGCGGTGACGTGACAACCTGAGGCAATGGATCTCGGACTGCAGGGCAAGCGCGCGATCGTCACCGGCGGGTCGCGCGGGATCGGGGCCGCCACCGCGGCGGTGCTGCGCGCCGAGGGCGCGGAGGTCGCGGTGATCGGGCGCGACCGCGCGGCGCTCGACGCGGTCGTGGCCGAACACGGGGTGCACGCGGTCGTCGGCGACCTCGCGTCGGCCGACGGCGTGACCGGCGCGGTCGACGCCTGCATCGCCGCACTCGGAGGCGTCGACATCCTCGTGAACAACGCGGGCGCGTCGCCCGGCGGCTCGCTCGACGTGGTCACCGACGAGCAGTGGCAGGAGACCTTCGACCTCAAGTTCATGGGCTACGTGCGCTGCACCCGCGCCGTGCTGCCGGCGATGCGCGCCCAGCACTACGGACGTATCGTCAACGTGGGCGGCACTGGCTTGTTGCGCGCCCAGTCGGGCTACGCGCTCGCGTCGCTCGCTGCCGGACTCGTGCACTTCACCCGGGCGACCGCGGAGCTGGTCGGGCCCGACGGCATCACCGTGACGATGGTGCACCCGGGGCCCACGCTCACCGAGCGGTTGCAGTCGATGCTCGCCGGCGGTGCCGCACGCGCGGGCACCGACGTCGACACGTTCGCGCGCGACGTCGTGGGCAAGGGTCTCCCCCTGGGTCGGGTCGGCACGCCGGAGGAGGTCGCGGCCACCATCGCGCTGCTGTGCGCTGCGCCCACCGAGTGGATCACCGGCGGCGGGCTCACGATCGACGGCGGCGCCGCGCAAGGAGTGGTGGGCGGATGACCCGCCTCTCCGTGTTCTGCGCGTCGAGCACCGACGGCTACATCGCCACCCTCGACGACGACCTCGCGTGGCTCGACGCCGCGGTCGGGGAGGGTGAGGACTACGGCTACGACGAGTTCATCGCCACGGTCGACGCGGTCGCGATGGGACGCGGCACCTACGACTACGTGGTGCGCCAACTCGGCGACGACGGTCCGTCACCCTGGGGTGAGCGTGCGGTGTACGTCTTCACCAACCGGCCACCCGCGCCCCGGGAGCACTTCACGTTCTGGTCGTGCTCACCGGGCGAGGCGCTCGCCCACTGGGAGGCCGCGGGACACGAGCGGGTGTACGTGGACGGCGGCCAGGTGATCGGGCAGTTCCTCGCCGCGGGCCTGATCGACGACCTCACGCTCACGAAGGCGCCGGTGCTCCTCGGCGAGGGCCGGCCGCTCTTCCCACCGGTCGCCGCACGCGCGCAGCTGCGCCTCGACGACGTGAAGGCCTTCCCGAGCGGGATGCTGAACCTGTACTACTCGCGGGTGCGCGACTGAACCGTCAGTGGCGGGCGGTGGCGCCGGAGTCGACCACCATCTCACGGCCCGTCACCGTGTGCGACAGGTCGGAGAGCAGCCACACCGCGGCGTTGGCGACGTCGGACGCGTCGACGACCTTCCGCAGCGGGTTGTTCCTCGCTGCGGCGTCGTAGGCCTTCTCGTTGAAAGTCCCCGGGAACATGGTGGTGCCCATCATCCCGCCCGGGTGCACCGAGTTCACCCGGATGCCCGACGGCCCGAGCTCGTTGGCGCCGTACTTCGTGAGACCGCGCACCGCCCACTTGCTGGTGCCGTAGCTCGTGATCCCCTGGTGGGCCGTGATGCCCGCGGTCGACGAGATGTTGACGATCGACCCGCCCGTGCCGGCGGCGATCATCGCCCGCGCCGCGGCCTGCATGCCGAGCACCGTGCCCATCACGTTGACGTCGAGCAACTTGCGGTACTCGTCGGCGGGCTCGTCGATGAAGGGCCGGCTCGGCCAGATGATCGCGGCATTGTTGACGAGACCGTCGAGCCGTCCGTGCGCGGCGACGACGTCGTCGACGACGCGCTTCCAGTCGGCCTCGCTGGTGACGTCGTGCGGCACCACCTCGGTGCCGGCCTCGCCGGTGACATCGGTGCGGATCACGGTGGCGCCCTCGTCGGCGCAGATCTTGGCCGTGATCTCACCGAGCGAGCGGCCCGCGCCGGTGATGATCACGATCTTCCCGTCGAGCAGTGCATGTGCCATGCCGCAGGAGGGTACGCCCTTGCGATGGTCGACTACCAGATCCCGGAACCGGAGCCCAAGGAGATCGACGAGAAGCTCGCCATCGAGCTGCGGCACCTGGCGGAGAACGCGGTGCTGCGGGGTGAGCCGCAGGGCGAGGAACGCTGTCAGAACTGCCGCTACTACCTCGAGGACACCGCGGCGATCTCCTACTGCTGGCACCCCAAGCTGCGCATCCTCGTGGGCGAGGACTGGTGGTGCCAGTGGTGGGAGGCCCTCCCCGATTGAGTGACCGCCGACAACCGACAGGAGACGCTGCGATGACACCGATCACCGAGATCCTGCCCGACGACCTGCGAGCCCGGGCCGACGACGTCGTGCACAAGGTTCGCGACGACGTGGAGGCCCGTCTGCCCGGCCGCGCACGCGACCGGCGGCGCCGGCAGGCGAGCCGCGCGCCCCGGCGGTGGGTCGCGGGTGTGGTGGGCCTCGTGCTCCTCGGCGTGCTGGTTTGGTGCGTGGCCCGGGTGGTGCGCGGGGGCGACCGGCGTCCGGCGGTGACCCACCTCGGCCCGGAAGCCGGTACGCCGTCCGACGTGCCGGGGCCCGCGTTCGATCCCGACGCCTCGCCGATGCGCGCCGAGGCGGGGGCCGCTGCGGAGAGCTAGGCCGGCATCTCGACGACGACCTTGCCGAGCGCGCGCCGCTCCTGCAGTACGCGCATGGCGTCGGCCGTCTGCGCGAGGGGGAAGTGTGCGGTCACCGCGGGTCGCACCTTCCCCGCCCGGTACCAGTCGAACAGCGCCTCGAGCTCCCGCGCCGCGTTCGCGGGGTCGAGCATCGCCGACATCCCGTAGGCGACCCCGACGATCGAGATGCACTTCAGGATCGTCTGGTTGGCCTTGAACGCCGGGATGTCACCGCTCGCGAAACCGACCACGAGGAAGCGGCCGTTCCACGCCATGCAGCGCAGGAAGTCACGCGCGTCGGCCGCACCCACGTTGTCGCAGAACACGTCGACGCCGTGGCCGCCGGTGAGCTCCTTCACCACGGGCGCGAGCGCGTCGACGGTGGTGTGGTCGATCACGGCGTCGGCGCCGAGCCGTGTTGCGAGTGCGGCCTTCTCCTCGCCGCCCACGACCGCGATCACGCGTGCGCCGCGTGCCTTGGCGATCTCGACCGCGGCCGAGCCGCACCCACCCGCGGCGCCGGTGACGAGCACCCACTCGCCCTCCTGCACTGCGCCGCGCGTCACCAGCGCGTTGTACGACGTGCCGTAGGTGAGCGTGAACGCGGCGGCCTCGTCGAAGGGCATCTCGTCGGGGATGCGGTGCGTGAGCCCGCCGACCCGGGCGTTGAGCTCGGTCGCGAACGTCGAGCCACCGACGAGCAGCACGCGGTCGCCGGGCGTGAACGTGGAAACGCCTTCCCCCACGTCGGTGACCACACCCGCGGCCTCGGACCCGGGCACGAACGGCGGCTCCGGCCGGTGCTGGTAGAGGCCGCGCACCATGAGCACGTCGGGGAAGTTCACCGACGCGGCCCGGACCGCGACCTTGATCTCGCCGGCGCCGGGTGCGCCGACGGGCCAGTCGCGGATCTCGATCCCGTCCTCGCCCGTGAGGGCGGTGCACACGGCGGCCAGTGCCATCGTCGTCGTCTCCCAGGTAGGTTGCCGGTGCAACGTACAACGACGAGGGAGCCGGGCCGAGTGGGCACGAACCAGCGCAGCCAGATCACGATGACCGACGCCGAGGTGCAGCAGATGCTCGAGCAGACGCGCACCATGACGATGGCGACCATCGGGCCCGACGGCATGCCCCACCTCGTGGCCATGTGGTACGGCCTGATCGACGGCAAGGTGTACTTCGAGACGAAGGCGAAGTCGCAGAAGGCGGCCAACCTGCGCCGCGACCCGCGCATCGTCGGGATGGTCGAGGCGGGCCTGAGCTACGACCAGCTCCGCGGCGTGTCGATCGAGGGCACCGCGCACATCATCGACGACACCACCGACGACGAGTACTGGGCGGCCGGCATCAGCGTGTTCGAGCGCTACCAGGGCCCGTACACCGAGGAGATGCGCCCGTTCGTCGAGATCATGATGAACAAGCGCGTGATCGTGCGGATCGACGCCGAGCGCGTGCGCTCGTGGGACCACCGCAAGCTCGGCCAGGCCGAGATGCCGGTGGGCGGCTCCACCGCAGAGTTCCTCTGACGTTGTGGGCTTCTCGGGCCCGTCGGTAGTGTGCGCGCCACTGCACCTGCCGCATCCTGCCGACGTCCGGAGGCCCACATGACCGATCTCGTCGCCGCCCGCAGCCCGTTCGTCGACGGTCGTTTCGTCACCGGTGACGCCGGTGCGCTCGGCGTCGTGTCGCCCTCCACCGAGGAGGTCGCGTTCGAGGTCGAGGCGTCGTCGGTCGACCAGTTCGACGCCGCCATCGCCGCCGCCCGCCGCGCGTTCGACGAGGGACCGTGGCCGCGGATGTCGATGGCGGAGCGCGCCGCGGCGATGTACCGGCTCTCCGACGCACTCCACGCGCGCAACGACGTCCTCGTCGAGTCGGTGATCACCGAGGCCGGCGCGACGCGCACGATGGCGCAGATGATGCAGGTCGGGTTCGGGCTCAACGCGTCGCGGGAGATGGTCGACCTGGCGCTCCCGCTGCCCGAGTGGGAGCACAACGAGGTGCCGTTCGAGCACCTGATCGGCGCCCGCGCCGTGAAGGTGTCGACGCGGCGGTGGGAGCCGGTCGGCGTGGTGGCGGCGATCACGCCGTCGAACTTCCCGTTCACCACCAACGTGTGGAAGCTCACGCCCGCGCTCATGGCCGGCTGCACCGTCGTGCTGCGGCCGAGCCCGCAGACGCCACTCGAGGCGCTCGCCTACGCGGAGGCCGCGGAGGAGGCGGGCATCCCGCCGGGCGTGGTCAACGTGCTGGTCGAGGGCGGCCCCGAGGGCGCGGCGCGGCTGTCGACGCACCCCGGCGTCGACCTCGTGAGCTTCACCGGTTCGAGCGGCGTGGGCGCGGCCATCGGTGCGCAGGCGGCGCCGTCGATGAAGCGCCTCATCCTGGAGCTCGGGGGCAAGAGCGTGCAGCTCTACCTCGACGACGCGCTCGAGGCCGGTCCGCAGAAGGCGGTCGCCGGCGCGATGGCGGTGTTCATGGCCCACGCCGGGCAGGGCTGCTCGCTGCAGACCCGCATGCTCGTGCCGCACGCGCGCAAGGCCGACGTGCTCGACGCGCTCGCCGCGGTGGGCCCCACGATCACGAGCGGCGACCCGCAGGACGCGGCGACGGTGCTCGGCCCGGTGGTGTCGGCGGGATCGCGTGACCGCATCGAGCGACTGGTCGCCGAAGGGGTCGCGGCCGGCGGCCGTGTCGTCACCGGCGGCAAGCGGCCCGAGCACATGGAGCGCGGCTTCTACTACGAGCCCACCGTCGTCGACGTCGACGACAACGCGAACCCGCTCGCGCAGCACGAGATCTTCGGGCCCGTGATCACCGTGCAGGGCTACGGCGACCTCGACGAGGCGGTGGCCGTCACCAACGACTCGCAGTACGACCTCTCCGCCGGGCTCTACACCGCCGACCTCGACACCGCGAACTCGCTCGCGGCGCGCATCCGCACCGGCACGGTGCAGGTGAACACCGGCCTGGCGAACAGCTACACGCCGATGGGTGGCTACAAGAACAGCGGCGTCGGCCGTGAACGCGGCGTGCTCGGCATGCGCGCGTTCCAGCAGGCGAAGCACGTCGTCTTCGGGAACGGCTGACCCTCCATGAGCAGGCCGTCACTCCCGCCACTGTCGGCCGACGACGCGGTTGCCGCGGCGCGCGACTCGGGCATCGCGGAGATGCTCGCGGGACCGAACGTGTTCCGCGTGCTGCTGCGTCACCCGCCGATCGCGAAGATCATCGCCGACATGGTGACGGGCCTCGTCCTCGAGAGCGTGCTCGACGCGCGTCTGCGCGAGCTCGCGATCGTGCGCACCGGGTGGCTCCGCGGCTCGGTGTACGAGTGGACCTCGCACTACGCGATCTGCGCTCGGCTCGGCATCACCGACGACGAGGTCGTCGCGGTACGCGGCGGACCCGATGCTCCCGGGTTGCCCGACGACCTGCGGGTGGTCCTGCGCGTCGTCGACGCGATCGTGGCGGGTGAGCGGTGCGACGACGCGCTCCTCACGCAGGCGCGCGCCGTCGCCGGCAGCGACGAGGCCTACGTGGAACTGCTCGCGATCCCGGGCCTCTACTTCGGGCTCGCCGCGGTGCTCGACGCGCTGCAGGTGCCGCTCGACGGCGATCGCCCCGAGGCCTGGCCCCCCGACGGCCAGGTTCCCTGACGAACCGGCGTCGATCGAGCCCCACATGAGGATCTGATTGACGCCAGTTCGCTATTGCGGCCCGAGGTCGGGAGCCCAGGCGACGCCGTTGATGTGGCCGCCGCCGTCGACGAACAGGGTGTTGCCCGTCATGTATCGGCAGTCGTCGCTGGCGAGGAAGAGGGCGACGGGGGAGATGTCGTCGTAGGGGTCGCCGATGCGGCCCATCGGGTTCCCGGCGTCGGCCGCGGCCATCAGCTCGGGGTGCTCGCCCATCACCCGCAGGAAGGACGCCGACTTCGCGCCGGGGCAGATCACGTTGCAGACGATGCCCGTGGTCGCCCACTCGCGCGCCGCGGTGCGCGTCGCCGAGCGCAGCGCCTCCTTGGCGGTGTTGTACTCGAGCGAGCCCATGTGCGCGTTCACCCCGTTGAGCGAGCAGAGGTTGATCACGCGGCCGTAGCCCTGCGCCTTCATGATCGGGAACGCGGCCTGCATCGCCCACAGCGGGCCGCGGAACCCGATGGCGAGACCGTGGTCGATGAGCTCGTCGCTCTTCGTCTCGACGCGGCCGATCTCACCGCCACCCCACGCGTTGTTCACGAGGATGTCGAGCCGGCCGAACGCGTCGACCGCGGCGGCGACCATCGCCTGGTTGTCCGCCTTGCTGCCCACGTCGGTGCGCACGAAGCGCGTCTCGGTGATCGCACCGAGCTCGGCCGCCGCGGCCTCACCGAGCTCGGGGTTGATCTCGGCGATGACGAGGTTCGCGCCCTCCTCGGCGAAGCGCTGCGCGATGGCGCGCCCGATGCCCTCACCCGAACCGGTGATGACGGCCACCCGGCCTGCGAGTCGTCCCTCTGCCATGGTTCCCCCTCGAGAGAAATAGCTGACTGAGTCAGCAAACTCGGTGCAGCATACGCGGTACTCTCGGCCCGTGCGCAGGGACGAGTCGCTGGAGCTCATCGAACGTTCCATGGCCCGCATCGGCCGAGTCGGGTCGAGTGTCGCCGCGGCCCGCCGCCGGGCGGCCACCGCGGGGGTCGACGTGTCGAGCCCGGGCATGGGTGTGCTCGGCGCGCTGGTGCGCGGCGGCCCGCAGCGGGTGTCGACCATCGCCGCGACCACGGGCCTGCTGGGCAGCCACGTGAGCCGGGAGCTGCGGGGGCTGGAGGCGGAGGGCCTGGTCGTCCGGGAGACCGACGGCCGGGACGCCCGAGCCGTGCTGGTGTCGGTGACCCCGGCGGGGCGGGCGGCCTACCGGAGGCTCAAGCAGGCGTCGGTCACCGCCGCCGACACCGCGCTCGCCGGCTGGCGGGCCGACGAGCTCGCCACGCTGGCCCGGCTGCTCGACCGCATGGCCGACGACTTCACCGGTGGCAATGGAGGTGCGGAACGATGAGTGACCGGGTTGCGATCGTCACCGGGGTGGGCCCGGGCATCGGGCGGTCCGTCGCGTTGGGGCTCGCGCGTGACGGCTGCGACGTGGCGCTGGCGGCCCGCACGCAGTCGAAGCTGGAGGAGGTCGCCGCGGAGGTGGAGGCGCTCGGTCGCCGCGCGCTGGTCGTGCCCACCGACACCGGCGACGTCGCGCAGTGCCGCGCGTTGGTGGACCGCACCGTGGAGGAGCTCGGCCGGCTCGACGTGCTGGTGAGCAGCGCGGCCGGCGGCACGGCCAACCACCAGATCATGAACGCGGATCTCGACGACTGGCAGCAGGCGTGGAGGTCAACGTGCTCGGCCCGCTCGAGCTCTGCCGCGCCGCGGTCCCGCACTTCCGCGCGGTGGGTGGTGGCGCCATCGTCGCGGTGTCCACGCTCGCGGTGCGCGCGGTGAACCCGGGTCAGGGCGCCTACGCGGCGACGAAGGCCGCGCCCAGATCGCGATGCAGACCCTCGCGAAGGAGGTCGGCCCCGACAACGTGCGCGTCAACATCGTGCTGCCCGGCTTCGTGCCCGGCCCCGACACCGACGACATGTTCGCCCGGCAGGCCGAGCAGCGTGGTGTCACCGTCGACGAGGTGATGGCGGGCTACGCCAAGGGCACGGCGCTCCGGCGCCTCCCCACGCCCGACGATCTCGCCGACGCGGTCGTGTTCCTCGCGTCCGAGCGCGCCCGCTCCATCACCGGCCAGACCCTCGACGTCAACTCCGGCACCTGGGTCGCCTGATCCGCCCGGACGCGACGAACCGGCGTCAATCGAGAGGCAGATTGCAGCCTGATTGACGCCGGTTCGGTCGAAGGGACTAGTTGGCGAAGGGGTCGAGGGAGTTCGACACGACCCACATCGAGAAGTACTGCGCTGCCGCACCGTAGGCCTGGGCGAGGGCGACCTTGGCGCCCTCCACCTGGTGCTCGCCGGCCATGCCGCGCACCTGCAGCGCCGCCTCGGTGAAGCGGAGCAGGCCCGACGCGCCGATCGGGTTCGACGAGAGCACGCCACCCGACATGTTCACGGGGAACGAGCCACCGAGCGCGGTGTCGCCGCGCTCGGTCATCTTCCAGCCCTCGCCCGGCTCGGCGATCTCGTGGCCCTCGAGCCACATCGGCTCGTACCACGAGAACGGCACGTACAGCTCCGCGCAGTCGATCTGCTGACGCGGGTTGGTGATGCCGGCCTGCGCGTAGACGTCACGGGCACAGTCGATGGCACCCTGCGGGCGGACCGGGTCGCGACCGGGGAAGGTCGACGGCTCGGACCGGACGGCGGAACCGAGGATCCATGCCGGCTGACGGCCGTCGGCCTCGGCCTCGCGGCCACCCGCCTCGTTGGTGAAGATGGCCGCGCACGCGCCGTCGGACGAGGGGCACGACTCCAGGAAGCGCACCGGGTCCCAGAGCATCGGCGAGGCCTTCACCGTCTCGAGGTTGATGTCCTTGAGCTTGAGGTGGGCGTACGGGTTCTTGACCGCGTTGAGCCGGTCCTTGACCGCGACCATCGGGCCGATGTCGAGGGGGGCGCCGGTGCGCTCGATGTACGACCGCATGTACGGCGCGAACGCGCCGCCGGCGCCGAGCGAACCACTCTTGCCGGAGCCGAGGGCGAACTGCGCGTTGCCCTCGGACTGCTTCTCGAACGCGACCGCCATCACCCGCTCGAAGCGGCCGGTCTCGACGTGGTGCGACGCCACGATGCCCGTGGTGCCACCCACCGAACCGGCCGTGTGCACGCGGAACATCGGCTTGCCCGTCGCGCCCAGCGCGTCGCTGAGGTACAGCTCGGGCTTCATCACACCCTCGAACAGGTCGGGGGCCTTGCCGACCACGACGGCGTCGATGTCGGTCCACGTCATGTGGGCGTCGTCGAGGGCGCGCTGCGCGGCTTCCCGCACGAGGCCCGCGAACGACACGTCGAGACGCGCCTTCTTGTGGTGGGTCTGGCCGATCCCGACGATGGCGCAGGGCTGGTGGCTCACTTGGCGTCTCCTTCGAGCACGCAGACGAGGTTCTGCTGCAGGCACGGGCCCGAGGTGCTGTGGGCGAGGGTGCGCTGCTTCCCGTTGTCGCGGATCTGCTTGGCGGCCTCGGTGACGCGCACCAGGCCGGTCGCCATGATGGGGTTGGCGGCCTGCGGGCCGCCCGACGGGTTGACGGGCACGTCGGCGCCGAGGCCGAGCGCCTCCACGAGGATGGCCTCCTCGTGGGTGTACACCGACTGGATCTCGGCGACGTCGATCGGGCCCTCGTCGACGCCGGCGGCCTTCGCCGCGAGCGTGGTGGAGGGCGACGTGGTGAGGTCGCGGAAGCCGGGGTAGTGGAGCTCCGTGTAGTGGGCGAAGCCGGTGATGAACACGGGGTTCTCGCACAGCTCCCGGGCCCGGTCGGCCCGGGCGATCACGACGGCGCAGGCGCCGTCGGTGATCGGCGGCAGGTCGTGGCGGCGCAGCGGCGCGTTCACGTAGTCCTCGGCGAGGAGCGCGTCGACGTCGAAGTCGCCGGTGACCTGCGCGTACGCGCTGGCCTTGCCGTCGCGCCGCGTGCGGGCCGCGACCTCGGCCATCTGGCGCTCGGTGATCTTCCCGGCGTCGATGAGCGCCCGGGCCTGCAGCGCGGCGAACGACGTGGCGTCGGTGCCGAGCGGTGCGAGGTAGTAGGGGTCCATCTCCATCGGGTAGATGAGCGTGGGGTCGGCGGTCGACGAACGACCCGAGCCCATCACGAGCGCGGTGTCGATGTCGCCGATCTGCAGGCGCAGCCACGCCTCGTACATCGCCCACGCGCCGTCCATCTCGACGTGCGAGTCACGCTTCGGCGGCCAGGCGCCGAGGGCGTCGATGTTCTGCACGAACGAGAAGGCCTGGCCGGCGACGTAGTCGCAGCTGCCCGCGCAGGTGAAGTCGATCTCGGCGCGGGTGATGCCCGCGTCCTCGACCGCGCCGCTGCACACCTCGAGCAGCAGCTGTGCCTCGGTCTTGTCGGTGTGACGCACCATCGGGGAGACGTTCCACCCGATGATCGCGATGTCGTCTGCGTTCGGCATCAGTAGATCCTGTTCACGAGGTCGGGGTCGGTCACGTCGGGCTCACCGGTGGGGATCCAGCCGAGGAGGCGGCCCTCCGCCGTGGAGGCGAGGTCGTCGAGCTCGGCGTCGGACGCCCACACCGCCTCCACCCGGATGCCGGCGTGGAGGTCGGCGACCGGCAACTCGATGGTCGGCTGGTAGCCGAGCACGATGTCGGCGCCGTCGAGCAGCACCATCACGCGGGCGAACGGCTCGGTCATCGTCTGGCCGGGGTACGGGATGGGCTCGATGATCGTGTAGTTGGTGATCACGCCCTTCTGGGGCAGGTCGACCTCGTCGGCTTCGCCCAGCTCGATCGAGTCGATCGGGCAGTAGCCGCGGCCACCGGTGTAGAGGCGCCCGCACTTCGGGCACTTGAGCCCGAGGAAGCGACCCTCCTCGTTGGCGGCCTCGGCGCGCAGCTCGTTCTTGGTGACCGGCAGCGTGTACGAGATGGACGCGTTGTAGTCCATCATCGTGATCGGCTCCGCGGCCGGGCCGGTGTCGTCACCCGCGACCTCGGGCGTCTCGCCGGGCACGAACGCGTCGATGTCGGTGATGTGCCCGATGCGGGTGCCCTTCCAGCGGGGCGCCACGCGCATGCCGGTGGACATCGCGTCGATCGAGCCGGCGTCGACCGCGTGCAGGAACCCGGTGTCGGCGCCGTCGAGCTTGATCAGCGCGAAGCCGAACGGGCGGTCGAGCGGGTGCTGCTCGCTCGGAACGGCGACCCAGCTCCACGACTCGACGGTGCCGGCGGGGCCGACCTCCACGAGGTCGGCGTCGAGCTCGTTCCCCGTTGCCGGGTCCCACTCGACGGGCGGGCAGAGCACCCGGTCGCCGGCACGGATGCCGAGGATCTTCTGCTCCGTCAGGGCGGTCAGGAAGGCTCCCACCACGGGCCCGGTGGACCGCTTGTAGGGGAACTGGATGGTCATCTCGCGGACTTCGCTCACGGTGCTCCTCACAGGTGGATCCCGCGGTACTGGTTGACCGAGGAAACTAACGCGAGACGGCGGTCCGCGCCCAGTGGCACGGACCGCCGCCGGCGGTGTGTCCGAGTTGTCCGGTCAGTCGTCCAGGATGGGCGAGCTCCGGTTCGAGGGCCACTGCGGCCGGTGGTAGCCGCGGAAGTGGAGCTCGCCACCGCGCAGCTCGCGGATGGTGAGGAAGTCGCCCTTGTACCCGCGGTGGTCGTACTGCGAGAAGGTGAGGTAGCAGCCGGGGCCACCGTTGGTGGTCGGCATCCACTTGATCTTCTCGAGGCCGTTCTTGACCTCCTTGGGGATGGCGATGGTCGCGTTGGCGATGCCGTGGATGGCGGCACGCGCCGAGTCGTACGAGAGCGCGACCACGACGTTGCGCGACACCCGGCCGAAGCGCTTCTCGAAGCGCAGCAGCATCGCCTCGTAGTTCGGGTTGTCGCCGTCGACGCCGAGTTGGTCGACGCCGTGCCAGCCCTCGAGGCCCTCGGCCCATTCGTTCGTGTTGCTGTAGAACATGAACGCGGTGCCCATGAAGCGCGGCGGGTCCCAGTCGAGCGCCTTGAAGGCGCGCGCGAAGTGGAACGTGGCGTAGCCGTAGCCCATGTACACGATCGCCTCGGCGCCCTGCGCCCGCATCGTGGCCAGGTGCTGCTCCATGTCGCGCGGGTTCGGGCCGAGCGCGACCTCCTTCACGATCTCGAGGCCGTACTGCGCGGCGGCGAGCCGGAAGAAGTCGGCGTAGTCGGTGCCCGACGAGCCCTTCTCCCAGAAGAAGCCCACCTTCTTGTGGCCCTGCTGCGCGCACCAGTTGGCGCCCATGCCGCCCTCGACGCCGATGTCACCGTTCGCCACGGTGAAGCAGTACTCGCCGAAGAAGCGCACCGCGCCGGTCCACGACAGACACGCCACACCGGTCTCGTTGATCAGGTCCATCAGGTTGACCGCGTTGTCGGAGATCTCCGGCCCGATGATCACCACGCAGCCGCGGTCGACGAGGTCGAGGTAGCCCTTGCGCACCTTCAGGTAGTTCTCCCGCGGCAGACCGCGCGCGTCGTTCACGAGGATCTCGACCGGGCGGTCGTACACACCCTCGTTGAGCGCGTCCTCGATGGCGAGGATGGTTGCGTTGACCCAGTCGAAGATGAGCTGGCCGGAGTCCATGTCGATGAGGATGCCGATCTTCACCGGCTCGAACGGGTCGCCCTGCGTCTGCAGGCCGCGCGTCGGCGGGTAGATGGTGATGCTCTCGACCGGGCGCTCGCCGACGCGACCGCCGCCGTGGTACCAGAGCTCGTTCTCGCCGCCGCCGAGGGCCTCGGCGTCGGTGCCGGAGAGGACGGTCGCTTGTGCACGGTCCTCACGGGCGATGCCGTGGTCGACCGGTGCCGGGAACATCCGGTCGGCGTAACGGGGCTGGTTGTCGGTCATGCGTGTTCCTTTGCTGGTGTGCGTGGACTGGTGGAGGTGTTGCGCAGCGCGAGCTGGATGACGCGGATGCTGCGCTCGATCTGGAGGTCGGTGCCGCCGAAGCTCGGGCGCCCGGTCGCGACCGCGACGACGTGCTCGTTGAGCACCGACGACGCGACGACGGCGACGTCGGTCGCGAGTGACGGCTCGACGTCGGCGAGCACGATCTCGAGGGCGGCGCCGAACGCGTCGCGGAAGTCGTGCTGCGCGACCTCGGCGATGGGGTCCGCCGACAGCATGAGCTGCAGCGACGCCCGCGCGTTGCCCGGACGACGGTCGATCGAGTCGGCGACGATCCGCAGCAGCACGGCGATGCGCTCGGCGGGGTCGTCGCCGCTGCTGGCGTCGGTGGCCGCGGCGAGGCGCTCGCGGAGGTCGGACGTGGCGCGGTCGAGGGCCGCCGCGAGCAGGAAGTCCTTCGACGGGAAGTATCGGTAGATGGTGCCGAGGGCGACGCCGGAGCGCCCGACGACGTCGCGCACCTGGAAGCCGTCGGGCCCGCGCTCCTCCACGAGGGAGATCGCGGTGTCGAGGATCAGCTCACGCCGGCGGCGCTGGGCCGGGGTCGTGGGGTTGAGCGGGACGACTGCCCCAGCGGTGCCGGTGGCCACGGCGCGGCAGTCTGCCGGGCCCCGTCGGCCAAGTCAAGAACGACGTTCCTGTTTTTACAGGAGGGGCGCGAGATCCGGGGCGATGGTCCGGTTGAGCGCGGCGAGCGTGGCCCGGGTGGCGGCGGCCACCGGCGACGCGCCCTCGGCGGCACCCCGGCGGTGCTCCTGGGTGTCGGGGTCGGTCACGGACGCCACGACCAGGAACCGGCGCTCCGGGGTGGTCTCGACGACCCGGGCCCAGCCCGGCAGGAACCGCAACTCGGGTAGGAACACCCGGATGGCGGCGACGGTGGCCTCGACCGGCGCGAGGAGACCGTGTTCCGTGGACGCCCGGCCCACACCCTCGGTCCCACCCAGCGACAACCGCACCTGCAGTTCACCGGCCGCGGCGTCGTTGGTGATCTCGACCAGGCGGAGGCGGGTCTCCATCGGGGCCTTCGCCCGGTCGCCCCAGCGCACGACCTCGACCGCGACCGGCCCGACCGAACCCTGGTTGGCGATCAGCGTGGCATCGCGCGCGAGCTCCGGGTAGGCCTCGGGCCCGGCCTGCAGCTCGACGAGGAGCAGACCGTCGGACTCCTGGAAGCCGACGGCGAGCACGCCCCGGAGGCGTCGCAGTTCGAGCTCGAGCTCGTCGAGGCTCACGACAGCACCGGTCCGGGGTCGGGGCGGGCGTCGTAGCGCAGCGCCATCGCCGCGAGGGCCAGCAGCAGCTGCTCCACGAGGGGCTCGTGCACCGGCGGCACCGAGTGCAGGCCCTCGGGGGCGGCGTGGAGGTGGGCGTCGTCGTCGCCGAGCGGCCGGCGGCCGGCGTGGAGCACCTGGCGGCCGAGGCCGGGGACCTCCACCACCAGGGCGGCATCGGTGAGCCCCAGTTCCTCGACGACCGTGTCGAGCGCGCGGTAGACCGCGCCGAGGCCGGAGCCGAGGCGGGCGCGTTCGAGGAGTGTGGCGGTCGGTTCGGGCACCGGAGACTGCCTCCCAGGGGATCGGAGGACGATAGCCCGCCCCGGAACCCCCTCTGAACGGCGGGCCGATCCGCGCGCCGATCGGTGGGCCGATAGGTGGGCCGAACGGAGAGGAGGGGTGTGGGGTGACCCCACTACCATGACGGGTTCCTCCATTCGTCGAAACCGCACCAGGTGGGCGAGACCAGCCGTGATCCGTGACCTTCTCCTCGCCGCCGTGCACCACGCGCTCGACGCCTGCGGCTTCCCCACGCCACCCGCCGGCGTGGTCCTCGAACCGCCCAAGGACGCCGCGAACGGCGACTTCACCACCAACGTGGCCATGCAGCTCACCAAGACGGTGGGCATGCCCCCTCGCGACATCGCCGCCAAGCTGGTCGAGGAGCTGGAGCGCGAGCGCCCCGCGGGTCTCGAACGGGTGGAGATCGCCGGCCCCGGCTTCCTGAACCTCTTCCTGTCGCCCACCTGGCTCCACGACGTGCTCCGGTCGGTGGTCGCGCAGGGCGAGCGCTACGGCCACGGCGACGCGATGGCCGGGCAGCGCATCAACCTCGAGTTCGTGTCGGCCAACCCCACCGGCCCGCTCCACGCCGGCGGTGCCCGCTGGGTGGCGGTGGGCGACGCGCTCGCGAACCTGCTCGCCGCGCAGGGCGCCGAGGTGCACCGCGAGTACTACCTGAACGACGCCGGCAACCAGCTCGACACGTTCGCGGCGTCGCTGATCGCCCGCTACCGCGACGAGCTGCCCCCCGAGGACGGCTACCAGGGCGAGTACCTCGTCGACATGGCGCAGCAGCTGCGCGCCGCGCTGGGTGACGACGTCTCGGTCGATGACGCCCGCGAATGGGGGTACCAGGAGGTCGTCCGCACGCTGCAGCACGACCTCGGTCGCATCGGGGTGCACTTCGACACGTGGTTCTCCGAGCGCACCCTGCACGAGTCCGGCGCGGTGACCCGCGTGCTCGACGACCTGCGCGCCCGTGGGGTGGTCGAGGAGCGCGACGGCGCGGTGTGGCTGCGCACCACCGACTTCGGCGACCAGCGCGACCGTGTGCTCGTCAAGAGCGACGGCGCCACCACCTATCTCTGCAACGACCTCGCCTACCACCGCTCGAAGTTCGAGCGCGGGTGGGTGCACCTCGTCGACATCTGGGGCGCCGACCACCACGGTCAGGTGAAGTCGCTGCAGTCGGGCCTCGAGGCGCTCGGGTACGAGCCGGGGGAGCCCGAGGTGCTGCTCGGGCAGCTCGTGAAGCTGCTGCGCAACGGCGAGGAGGTGCGGATCTCGAAGCGCACCGGCAACGTCGTCACGCTCGAGGACATCCTCGACGAGGTCGACCCCGACGTCGTGCGCCTCACCTTCCTGCTCCAGGGCATCGACACCGCGCAGACCTTCGACCTCGATGTCGTCACCGCGCAGTCGATGGAGAACCCCGTCTACTACGTGCAGTACGCGCACGCCCGCATCGCCTCGATCGGCCGCAAGGCCGCCGAGCTCGGCGTCACGCGTCTGCCGATCCTCGACGTGTCGCTCGCGCCGCTGGTGCACGAGCGCGAGTTCGAGCTGCTGCGCGCGCTGGAGGCGTTCCCCGGTGTGGTGGAGGAAGCGGCCGCGTTGCGCGCGCCGCACCGCGTCACCACCTGGGTGCGCGACTTCGCCAAGGCGTTCCACGGCTTCTACCGCGACTGCAAGGTGATCTCCGACGACGCCGCGCTCACGCAGGCGCGCCTGTGGCTGGCCGAGGCGTGCCGCCTCGGGCTCGCCAGCGCGCTCGCGATCCTCGGCGTGCACGCGCCCGACGAGATGCACCGCCTCGAGGAGGCGGACGACGCCGGTCTCGAAGAAGACGACTGATGGGCACGAGCGCGCCGATCGACCTCGCGATCCTGCCGCGCTCGGCGCGCATCGACGACGACGGTCGTCTGGTGGTCGGCGGCTGCGACGTCGCCGGGCTCGCGGCCGAGTTCGGCACGCCGCTCTACGTGTACGACGAGGGCGAGTTGCGGGCGCGCTGCCGCGAATATGCCGACGCGTTCGGTGGCGACCACGTCTCGTACGCCAGCAAGGCCTTCCTCTGCACCGCGATGGCCGCACTGGTCGCGGAGGAGGGACTGCAGCTCGAGGTCGCGAGCGGTGGCGAGGCCTTCGTCGCGAGGCGCGGGGGGTTCCCCGCCGCGCGGATGGCGATGCACGGCAACAACAAGTCCGACGACGAGTTGCGCTTCGCGCTCGCGGAGGGCTTCGCGCGCATCGTCGTCGACTCCACCGACGAGCTCGACCGCATCGAGCGCCTCGTGGGCGAGGGGCTGCCCGCGCCCTCGGTGCTCCTGCGCGTCACGCCCGGTGTCGAGGCGCACACGCACGAGTACATCGCCACCGGCGCCGACGACTCCAAGTTCGGCATCACGGTGTCGAGCGGTGCGGCGCTCGAAGCCGCGGTGCGCGCGGTGCAGAGCGACGCGATGCACCTCGCCGGCTTCCACTGCCACATCGGTTCGCAGATCTTCGCGTTGGAGTCGTATGTGCTCGCGGTGGAGATCGTGGCGCGGCTCGCGGCCGAGCTGCGCGACGCGACCGGTCACGTGGTCGAGGAGCTGAACCTCGGCGGTGGCCTCGCCGTGCCCTACACGAGCGACGACCTCGACGCACCGTCGATCGCCGCGTTCGGCGTCGCGCTGCGCGAGGGGTTCGCGCGGGCGTGCGCGGCGGCCGGTCTCGATCCGGTCCCGCAGCTGTGCGTGGAGGCGGGCCGTTCGATCGCCGCGCCGTCGGGGATGACGCTCTACACGGTGGGCACGCTGAAGGACCTCCGGCTGGCCGACGGGCGCGTGCACTCCTACGTCGCCGTCGACGGCGGCCTCGGCGACAATCCGCGGGTCGCGCTGTACGGCGCCGAGTACGAGGCCTTCCTCCCGGCGCGCGCCGCTGACGAGCGGCCGTTCGTGGCCACCGTGGCGGGGCGCCACTGTGAGCAGGGCGACCTGCTCGTCAACGACGCCCAGCTGCCGGCCGGGGTGCGCATCGGCGACGTCCTGGCCACGCCGGTCACGGGCGCCTACGGGCACTCGATGGGCTCCACCTACAACCACATGCCCCGCCCGGCCGTGGTGTTCGTCCACGACGGGACCGCCCGGGTCGTCGTGCGGCGGGAGACGTACGAGGACCTGGTGGCCCGCGACGAACCTGCTCGTGCGGAGATGCCGCCCGGGAATGAGGGAGACTGACGCCATGAGTCCGACGGACGAGCGGGTGCGGGTCGGGATCCTCGGGTGCGGCAACGTCGGCGCCGCGCTCGTGCAGCTGATCCACGACAACGCCGACGTGCTGCAGGCGCGCGCGGGCGCCCGCATCGAGGTCGCGAAGGTCGTCGTGCGTGATCTCGGCCGCGACCGCGGGCTGTCGCTGCCGGCCGGCGTGCTCACCACCGACGCCGCGGCCGTCGTCGACGACCCGGAGGTCGACGTCGTGGTCGAGGTCATGGGCGGCATCGACCCGGCGCGCACGCTGATCGCCGACGCGCTCGCCGCGGGCAAGCCCGTCGTCACCGCCAACAAGGAACTGGTCGCGACCCACGGGCGCGAGGTCTTCGAGGCCGCGCAGCGCGCTGGCGTCGACATCCTCTTCGAGGCGTCGGTCGCCGGTGGCATCCCGCTGATCCGGCCGCTGCGCGAATCGCTCGCCGGCGACCGCATCCGGCGCGTCACCGGCATCGTGAACGGCACCACCAACTACATCCTCACGAAGATGACCGACGAGGGCGCGTCGTTCGCCGACGCGCTCGCGGAGGCGCAGCGGCTCGGCTTCGCGGAGGCCGATCCCACCGCCGACGTCGAGGGCTTCGACGCCGCGGCCAAGGTGGCGATCATCGCCTCGATCGCGTTCGGGGCGGAGGTGGTCGCGTCCGACGTGTACCGCGAGGGCATCACCGGCATCAGCGCCGCCGACATCGCGTCGGCCGCGGAGCTCGGCTACGTGGTGAAGCTGCTCGCGGTGGCCGAGGAGGTCGACGGTGAGGTCGCCGTGCGTGTCCACCCGGCGATGGTGCCGGTGCGCCACCCGCTCGCCGCGGTCCGCGACTCGTTCAACGCCGTGTTCATCGAGGGCGAGGCGGTCGGCGAGCTGATGCTCTACGGCCGCGGCGCCGGTGGCAACCCCACGGCGTCGGCGGTGCTCGGCGACGTCGTCGACGCGGCCAAGAACGTGGTGGAGGGGCGCAAGGGCGCCACTGTCGGCACGCTCGTCGCCCGCCCGATCCGCGCGGTCGACGACATCGAGTCGCAGTACTACCTGGAGCTCGAGGTGGCCGACCAGCCGGGTGTGCTCGCCGCCATCGCCACGAAGTTCGGCGATCACCGGGTGTCGATCCGTTCGATGCAGCAGCGCGACGTGGGCGGCGAGGCGCGCCTCATCTTCGTCACCCACACCGCCAAGGAGTCCGACCTGCGCGCGACCGTCGCCGCGCTGGAGAACGTCGACGTCGTCAACCGGGTGGGTTCGGTGCTGCGCGTCGTCGGCGAAGAGCAGTAGGGGACCGGGAACATGGCGGCACGGGGTGCCAACGGCTGGCGGGGGTTGATCGAGGAGTACCGGGAGCACCTCCCGGTCACCGACTCAACGCCAGTGATCACGTTGCTCGAGGGCAACACGCCGCTGCTCGGCGCGCCGCGTGTCGCCCAGCGCGTCGGGGTGGCCCGCGTGCTGCTCAAGGTCGAGGGGCTCAACCCCACCGGTTCGTTCAAGGACCGCGGCATGACGATGGCCATGTCGCACGCGGTCGAGCGCGGCGCCAAGGTCGTGATCTGCGCGTCCACCGGGAACACGTCGGCGTCGGCGGCGGCCTACGCGACCCGCGCCGGTCTCGTGAGCGCGGTCGTGATCCCCGAGGGACAGATCGCGCTGGGCAAGCTCGCGCAGGCCCTGATCCACGGTGCGCGCGTCGTGCCGGTGCGCGGCAACTTCGACCAGGCGCTCGACATCGTGCGCGAGCTCGGCACCCGACCCGGTGTCGAGGTCGTCAACTCCGTGAACCCGTCGCGCATCGAGGGCCAGAAGACGGCCTCGTTCGAGATCGTCGACGTGCTCGGCGACGCGCCCACGGTGCACTCGATCCCCGTCGGCAACGCCGGCAACATCACCGCGTACTGGAAGGGCTACCGCGAGTACGCCGAGCTCGGCCGGTCCACGCGCCGCCCCCGCATGCTCGGGTGGCAGGCCGCGGGTGCCGCCCCCATCGTGCGCGGCGAGCCCGTGCTGCACCCCGAGACGCTCGCCACCGCGATCCAGATCGGCAACCCGGCGTCGTGGCAGGGCGCGGTCGACGCCCGCGACGAGTCGGGTGGTCACATCGGCGAGGTCACCGACGGCCAGATCATCGAGGCCTACCGCTTCCTCGCCGGCGAGGAGGGCTGCTTCGTGGAGCCCGCCTCCGCGGCGTCGGTGGCCGGACTGTTCCGGGCATCCGAGCAGGGGCTGCTGGCGGGCGACGACGTGGTCGTGTGCACCGTCACCGGCCACGGGCTCAAGGACCCGAACCGCGCGATCGCCGAGGTCAACGTGGGCGACGCGGTCGACGCCAACGCCGAAGCGGTCGCCGCCGCACTGGACATGCACTGATGGCCGGCGAACGGCGCGCGCTGGTCACCGGCGCGTCCGCGGGGATCGGCCGCACGTTCGCCGAGCAGCTCGCCGCGCGCGGCACCGACCTCGTGCTCGTCGCCCGCGACGGTGCGCGCCTCGAGTCGCTCGCGGCCGACCTGCGGACGCGCTTCGGTGTCGAGGCCGAGGTGCTGCCTGCCGACCTGCTCGACGCCACCGAGATCGAGACCGTCGCCGCGCGTCTCGGCGACTCGGAGAAGCCCGTCGACCTGCTCGTGAACAACGCGGGGATGGGCACCTTCGGTCACTTCGCCGACCTCGACGTCCAGCAGGAGCTGCGCGAGATCCAACTCAACGTGCTGGCGCTGGTGCGCCTCACCCACGCCGGGCTCGCGGCGATGGAGGCGCGGGGGAGCGGTGCGGTCGTCAACATCTCGTCGCTCGCCGCCTACCAGCCGTCACCCGACAGCGCGGTCTACAGCGCGACCAAGGCGTTCGTGAACAGCTTCACGCACGCGGTGCACGAGGAGGCCGCCGACAAGGGCGTGCACGTGATGGCCGTGTGCCCGGGCTACACACACACCGAGTTCCACGACCGTGCGGGCCTCGGCACCACGCAGATCCCCGAGATGCTGTGGCAGTCGTCCGACGAGGTGGTGCGCGCCGCGCTGCACGACCTCGACCGCCGGCGCTCGGTGTCGATCCCCGGCGCGATGAACAAGACCGCCGCCGCGTTCTCGAGCACGGCGCCCGCCGGCGTGAGTCGCAAGGTGGCGCGGATGGTCATCAAGCGCTCGGGCTGAGCAGTCGACCGTGACGTCCGTGGGCCCCACCGCCGTACTGCTCCTCTCGTGTCCCGACCGCCCGGGCATCGTCGCGGCGGTCGCCGACTTCGTGTTCCGCCACGGCGGCAACGTGCTCGACGCCCAGCAGTACACCGACCGCACCGACGGCGTGTTCTTCCAAAGGGTGGAGTTCGCGCTCGACGGGTTCGACCTCGACCGCGAAGCCCTCGCGGCCGAGCTCGCACCGCTCGTCGCCGAGTTCGACATGGAGTGCGCGCTGCGCTTCTCCGACGACGTGCCCCGGGTCGGCGTGCTGGTGTCGAAGGAGGGTCACTGCCTCGTCGACCTGCTCGCGCGGTCGCGCAGCGGCGAACTGCCGATCGAGATCCCCGTCGTGATCGGGAACCACACCGACCACGCCGAGGTGGCCGCGTGGCACGGCGTCGAGTTCGTGCACCTGCCGGTGACGAAGGAGACGAAGCCGCAGCAGGAGGCCGAGATCCAGGCGGTGCTCGAGCGTCACGGGGTGAACCTCGTGGTGCTCGCCCGCTACATGCAGATCCTGAGCGCCGACTTCGTCGACCGGTGGCCGTCGCGGATCATCAACATCCACCACAGCTTCCTGCCCGCGTTCATGGGGGCGAAGCCCTACCACCAGGCGCACGAGCGGGGCGTGAAGATCATCGGCGTCACCGCGCACTACGCGACCGCGGAGCTCGACGACGGGCCGATCATCGACCAGGACGTCGTGCGGGTGAGCCACCGCGACGCGGTCGACGACCTGCGCCGCCGCGGCCGCGACCTCGAGGTCGCGGTGCTCGCCCGCGCCGTGCGCGCCCACGTCGAGCACCGCGTCCTCGTCCACGGCCGCCGGACCGTGGTGTTCGACTAGCCCATAACATCGGGCACGTGAAGTACGTGGTGCTCGTCCCCGACGGGTGCGCCGACGAACCGCTCGCCGAGCTCGACGGTCGCACACCTCTCGAAGCCGCCCGCATGCCCAACCTCGCCGCGCTCGCGGCGCAGGGTGAGGTGGGCCTCGCCGAGGTGATCCCGCCGGGACTGCCGCCCGGCAGCGATGTCGGCAACCTCGCCATCCTCGGGTACGACCCCGCCGAGTACCACACCGGCCGCGCGCCCATCGAGGCTGCCGCGATGGGTGTCGACCTCGCGCCCGGCGAGGTCGCGTACCGCTGCAATCTCGTCACCGTCGACGCCGCGGGCACCATGGTCGACTTCGCCGCGGGGCACATCAGCACCGAGCAGGCGCGCCCGATCATCGCCGCGCTCGACGCGCAGCTGGGCGGCGGTCGCGACGGGGTGCGCTTCCACCCCGGTGTGGAGTACCGCCACCTCTGCGTGGTCCCCGCCTCGTGGGGCGACGCCGACTGCGTGCCGCCGCACGACCTCACCGGCAAGCCCGCGGTGCTGCCGACCGGTGCCGCCGCCGCGAAGCTCGACGCACTGATGCAGGCGTCGCGCCCCGTCGTCGCCGCGGCCGCCGCCGAGGTGGGATCGACCGCCACGCAGATCTGGCTGTGGGGCCAGGGCACCCGTCCGCAGCTCCCGGAGTTCGCGTCGCGCTACGGCGTGGAGGGCCGGCTCTCATCGGCCGTCGATCTCGTGCGCGGCCTGGGCGTGCTCGCGGGCATCGAGGTCGTCGACGTGCCCGGCGCAACCGCCGGCTTCGACAACGACTACGCCGGGCAGCGCGACGCCGCGCTCGCGTCCCTCGAGGACCGCGACTTCTTCCTCCTCCACGTGGAGGCCACCGACGAGGCGGGCCACCAGGGTGCGATCGCCGAGAAGGTGCGCTCCCTCGAGCTGTGGGACTCCGAGGTCATCGGCCCGATCAGCGAGGCGCTGCAGGGCACACCGCACCGCATCCTCCTGCTGCCGGACCACGCGACCCCCTGCGGGATCCGCACCCACACCTCCGAGCCGGTGCCCTACCTCTTCTTCGACTCGGAGCGTCCCGGCCCCGGAGGCGTGTACACCGAGGTGGCGGTCGCCGGCGCCCGGCCGGTGAAGGCGCACGAGCTCATGGAGCGTGTCGTCAGCGCCTGACCCCTCGGCGCGGGGTGTTTGGCGCGGGGTGGCACGAGGGGTACAGTGACGTCCGTCGCCGGTCGATGTCGAGCCTGTTCGCTCTCGACCGCGACAGTTCCGTCTCTCGTTCCCCGGGGGAATTCTCCCCTGACGACCTTCGGGGACTGACAACACCGTGCCCGTCCGCCCGTGCTCACGCGCGCCGCCGGACGGCCGAGGGAGTACTGCATGAGTCCCGAGCAGATCGACCGGTCCGTCCTCGCCGGGAAGGACCGCGACGAGCTCCACACCATCGCCAGCGCGATCGGTGTGAAGGCCGCGACCCGAATGCGCAAGGCCGACCTGGTCGAGGCGATCATGGGCGCGGTCGAAGGTGGCCCCGCCGCCGCGGGCGACGCCCGCGAAGCCGGCGAAGAAGGCCACCGCGAAGGCGACACCGGCGCCGACACCAACGGCGACGGCGCCGGTGACAGCGGGGCCGAGGTCGCCGAGAAGCCGCGCCGGGTCCGTTCGGCGCGCCTCGGCTCGCGGGCCAGGACGAACTGCTCGCGGCGCTGGCCGCGGAGGAGAACTCGCTCGGCGGCGACGCCGGCGGCGACGAGGAGTTCATGCCGCGGCCGCGCCGCCGGCCCGAGGCGAGCGCGCCGACGTCGGCCCCGGTCGAGGCTGCCGCCGAGGCTCCGGCCGAGGCCGCCGTCACCACGCCGACCGCGCCGTCGAACGAGCCGTCGACGGAGACCTCGAACGAGACGTCGAACGAGGCGCCCGCACAGCACGCCCACGACGGCGGCGGCCAGCACGCCGGTGACGACGACGACCGCGGGTACAACGACGGCAACCGACGCGGCCGGCGCCGGCGTCGTGGGCGCGGCGGCCAGGAGGGCGGCGAGCGCCAGGATCGCGGCGACCGCGTCGAGTCGCGTGGTCAGGACTTCCAGGGCGAGCCGATCCCGGTGGAGGGCCTGCTCGACCTGCGCGACGAGGGCTACGGCTTCCTGCGGGCGAGCGGCTACCTGCCCGGCCCGAAGGACGTCTACGTGTCGGCCTCGCAGGTGCGTCGCTTCGCGCTGCGCAAGGGCGACTACGTCACCGGTGCGTCGCGCCCGCAGGCCAGCAACGAGAAGTACCCGGCGCTGCTGCGCGTCGACGAGATCAACGGCATGACGCCCGACGAGGCGCGCGACCGCGTGAAGTTCGAGGACCTCACCCCGCTGTTCCCGGACTCGAAGCTCAAGCTCGAGCTCGTCGACCAGCCGAGCGAGATCACCGGACGCATCGTCGACCTCATCTCGCCGATCGGGAAGGGCCAGCGCGGCCTGATCGTGTCGCCGCCGAAGGCGGGCAAGACCACGATCCTCAAGCAGCTCGTCTACGCGATCGAGCGCAACAACCCCGAGGTGCACCTCATGGTGCTGCTCGTGGACGAACGTCCCGAGGAGGTCACCGACATGCGCCGCCACGTGCAGCGCGGCGAGGTGGTCGCCAGCACGTTCGACCGGCCGTCCGACGAGCACACCCACGTGGCCGAGCTCACCATCGAGCGGGCCAAGCGCCTCGTCGAGATGGGCAAGGACGTCGTCATCGTCCTCGACGGCATCACCCGTCTGGCCCGCGCCTACAACCTGGCGGCGCCCACCAGCGGCCGCATCATGTCGGGTGGTGTCGACTCCAGCGCGCTGTACCCGCCGAAGAAGTTCTTCGGTGCGGCCCGCAACATCGAGGAGGGCGGCTCCCTCACCATCGTGGCGACCGCCCTCGTCGAGACCGGCAGCCGGATGGACGAGGTCATCTTCGAGGAGTTCAAGGGCACCGGCAACATGGAGCTGCGCCTCGACCGCCGCCTCGCCGAGCGCCGGATCTACCCCTCGATCGACCCGCAGGGCTCCAGCACCCGCCACGAGGAGCTGCTGTTCGACCGCACCCAGCTCCAGCAGGTCTGGAAATTGCGCCGGGTGCTCAACGCCCTGGAAGAAGGAAAGGGTCTCGAGCTGTTGATCGACAAGATCCGCCACACCCGTTCCAACGACGAGTTCCTGTCCGAGATCGCCAAGACCCCCTCCGCGGGTGGCTGAGCGCCGACCGCGACCCCGCTGAACGGGGGCCCGCCCGGGCCCCCTAGACTGGACGCACTATGAAGACCGGAATCCACCCCGACTACGTCGAGTGCCAGGTGCACTGCTCCTGCGGCAACGAGTTCACCACCCGCTCCACGGTGCCCTCGCTGCGCGTCGAGCTCTGCTCCGAGTGCCACCCCTTCTACACCGGCAAGCAGAAGCTGGTGGACACCGGTGGCCGGGTCGAGCGCTTCCAGCGCCGGCTCGAGAAGACCAAGGCCAAGCAGGGCTCGAAGGCCTGACCGAAGGCGGCGGGATGAGCGATCAGCCCACGAAGGCCGGCACCAAGTACGTCGGCGGCCAGGCGGTCGTCGAGGGCGTGATGATGCGCGGCGAGCGCACGTGGGCCGTCGCCATCCGTACCACCGAGGGCGACATCCAGATCGAGACCCACGACGTCCCCACCTGGGGCGAGAAGTGGGCGAAGGTCCCGATCGTGCGCGGCGTGATCGCGCTCGGCGAGTCGATGTCGCTCGGGTTCAAGGCGCTGTCGTGGTCGGCGAACCAGCAGATCCCCGAGGAGGAGCAGATCTCCTCCAAGGCGATGGGCTGGACGATCGGCGCCGCGCTCGCGTTCTTCACCGCGATCTTCATCGTGCTGCCCGCCGTCGCCGCGAACGGTCTCGGCGACGCGCTCGGCGTCGACGGCACCTGGTTCCACGTCGCCGAGGGGGCGCTGCGGCTCGGCATCTTCATCGGCTACCTCGCGCTCATCGCACAGCTCGCCGACATCAAGAAGGTGTTCCAGTACCACGGTGCCGAGCACAAGGCGATCGCGGCCTACGAGAACAACGTCGAGCTCACCGCCGAGGAGGCGCAGAAGTTCAGCACGCAGCACGTCCGTTGCGGCACCAACTTCCTGCTCACCGTGATGGTCGTGACCATCATCGTGTACTCGTTCATCGGCCGCCCCGGCTGGCTCATCCTGATCGCGTCGCGCATCGTGCTCATCCCGCTCATCGCCGGCCTGAGCTACGAGGTCATCCGCTTCGCGGCGAAGCACATGGACAAGGCCTGGGTGCGGGTGCTGATGAAGCCCGGCCTGCTGCTGCAGAAGCTCACGACGCGTGAGCCCTCGCTCGACCAGGTCGAGGTCGCGGTGGCGTCGCTGCGGGCGGTGCTGACCGCCGAGCAGTTGGCCGAGGTCGAGGCCCGCGCCACGCGGCGGTTGCCCCAGGTGCAACCCAAGATCGTCCCCAGTACCTGAACCTCTGACCGGGGCTTCACACTGCCCTGACATCGAGCCGCCACGCTGACAGCATGACGGTGTCGGAGCGCGAGCGGATCGCCCACGTGGTGCGGCGGCTGTCGATGGCCCCCCACGCGGCAGTGGCCGCCGACCTCGCCGACGTCGACGCCGCGGTCGCCCGGACGCTCGACCTCTCGGCCCCGGGCGCGACTCCGCTGGCGATGACGCCGCCCGACGGCTCCGCCAAGCCACAGGTGCGGGAGATCGTCGAGCCCATCGTGTGGTGGCTCGACCGCATGGGTCAGGCCGACCGCATGATCGAGGAACGGCTCACGTGGTTCTGGCACGACCACTTCGCGACGAGTGTGGCGAAGGTGCGCGAGCCGTACCTGATGTACCGCCAGCACCTCACGATCCGTCAGCACGCGACCGGCAACTTCGCGGAGCTGCTGAAGGCGGTGGCGCGCGATCCCGCGATGTTGATCTACCTCGACGGACTGACGAACGCGGCCGACGAGCGCAACGAGAACTTCGGACGCGAGTGCCTCGAGCTGTTCACGATGGGTCGTGACAGCGGCTACACCCAGGACGACGTGGTGGCCGCGTCGCGTGCGTTCACCGGCTGGGTCGTCGACCTGCCGGGCCGGCCGTTCTCGGCGCGGCTCGAGCGCCTCACCGGGGTGCAGCCGTGGGACTCGGTGTTCGTCGGCCCGCGTCACGATGCCGGGGAGAAGACCCTCCTCGGCGTGACCGGCGCGTTCGACATGGACGGCGCGCTCGACGTGATCCTGGACCAGCCCGCGACCGCGGTGTTCGTCACTCGCAAGTTGTTCCGGGAGCTCGTCGGCCTCGATCCCGACGACGGGGTGCTCGCCTCGTTGGCGAAGGGGTTCCGGCGTGACTACGAGATCCTCCCGCTGGTCACCGCGATCGTGCAGCGGCCCGAGTTCACGGCGGAGGCCGCGGTGCGGGCCAAGGTGCGCACGCCGGTCGAGAAGCTGGTGGGGATCCGCCAGGCCGGCACGGGCCGTGCGGGTGGGCAGGCGGTCGGTGGCGCGGTGGTGGCGCAGGCGATGCGGGCGATGGCCTACGTGCCGTTCGTCCCGCCGAACGTCGGCGGCTTCCCGAAGGGCACGCGCCTGCTGGGCCCCGCGAACCTGGTGCACACGTTCGATCTGGTGGCCGCGGCGGGCACGGTGCCGGCGTCGCGTGACGCAGCCTCCGTGCTCGCGACGCTGGGGGTGCACGACGTGAGTTCGTCCACGAAGAAGGTGCTCGACCGCGAGGTGGACGCGCGCCGCCGGTTCGCGCTCGCCGTCGCCTCACCGGAGTACGCGGTCGTATGAGCACGCACGACGTGTCCCGCCGCCGGTTCCTGACCGGCTTGGGAGTGAGCGCGAGCGCGGCCGTCGTCGCGGGCTATGGGCTCACGGTGTGGGACCGGACTCCGTCGCCCGGGCCCTCGCTGCAGGTCGCGACGAAGCTCGGCGGGCACGATGACCGCACCCTGGTCGTCGTCGAACTGGGCGGTGGGAACGACGGGCTCAACACGGTCGTGCCGACTGCGGATCCCGCGTACCACTCGCTGCGCCCGTCGCTCGGCGTGACCGACGCGATCGCGCTCGACGACCAGGTCGGGCTCCATCCCGAGCTGGCGAAGCTCGCGGCCCGCTACCACGACGGCCACGTCGCGATCATCGAGGGTGTCGGCTACCCCGATCCCAACCTGTCGCACTTCGCGTCGCTGGCGTACTGGTGGTCGGGCGTGCCGGGGGAGAGCGGCAACGTCGGTTGGCTCGGTCGCTACCTCGACGGCACCGTCGGGTTCGACGACCCGCTCGCCGCGGTGTCGATCGGCCCGATGCCGTCGCCCGCGCTCCTCGGCACCAAGTCGTTCGCGACGTCGATCACCGACGCGAGCGGGTTGCAGCCCGCGCTGCCCGCGTGGGCCGACGGCGCCGACGACCTGGTGCGGGCATGGAGCGGGTTCGCGCCGGCGTCGCCGGATGCGGGTTCCCTGCTGGGGGAGGTGCAACAGGCGATCACCCACACGGTCGCGGCCCGGCGCGGCCTCGACCGCGAGCTCAGCGGCGTGGCGGCCGGGGCCGATGCGTTCGCGCTCGCCGCGCAGTTGGTGGTGTCGGATCGCGCGCCGCGGATCGTCTACCTCAACGGCCTCGGCGACTTCGACACCCACCAGGGTGAGGCGCAACGTCATCCCGCGCTCATGCGTGACCTCGACGCCGGCCTCGACACGTTCCTGACCACGATCGAGGCCGCGGGCCGCGCGGACAAGGTGCTGGTGATGACCGTGTCGGAGTTCGGGCGGCGTCCCGCGGAGAACGGGAGCGGCACCGACCACGGCACCGCGGCGCCGCACTTCCTGATCGGCGCCGGGGTGAAGGGCGGGCGTTACGGGACGCCGCCGTCGCTCACCGCGCTCGACCCGCACGGCAACCTGGTGGCCGGCACCGACTTCCGGGCGTTGTACGCGACGGTGCTCGCCGACTGGCTCGGGGTGGAGCCCGCGGCCGTCCTCGGCAAGGGCCACAGCCCCCTGCCGGTCCTCGCCTGACGCCCTTCGCTCTGCGACACGTAGCCTGACGGGCGTGTTCGAACGTCTGGCGGAGCTCGAGGTCGAGCTGGAGAAGCTCGAGTCGAAGTTGCCGGAGATCTACGCCTCCGGTGACCAGGCCGCCGCGCGCGAAGCCGGGCGTCGGCACGCGGAGTTGAAGCCGCTGGTCGAGACGTACCAGGAGTACCGCGCGACCGAGGGCGATCTCGCCGACGCCCGGGAGATGC
>JAXLRL010000003.1:0-253332 GCA_046331125.1 Acidimicrobiia bacterium | reverse complement strand
CGCACCCGTGGGCTAGTTCTCCGCGACGTTGCTTCGTTCGAATCCGTCAGAGGGATTCAGGTGACGCAACGTGCAGGAGAAGAGGAGTTCAGGCGCGCTCGCGCTCGATCCACTGCTCGAGGGCGGGGCTGCTCTCGAAGCTGGAGATGAGCGCGTAGCGCGACGCGTTGCCGTTGTGCACGACCACGTGCCAGAGGCGCTGCGTGTCGACCACGAAGCGCGCACCGCGGTGCAGCGGGAGGCGCACCTCGGTGGACGGGTCGGGCATGCCGTCGTCGCCGACCTCCATGAGGCACATGAAGCTGTCGGGGTTGTCGGTGAGCTCGATCCACGATCGCACGACCCAGCCCTCGCCGTCGGGGTTGAACCGGTTGTTGTCGTCGCGGTGCATGTGGCGCAGGGCCTCGTCGTAGTCCTGCGGCTCGAGCTTGATCACGCGCACCCGGCCGAAGTTGGCGCCGGTGGAGCGCACGTACTCGGCGATGGTGGGGCACAGCTCCGCGTTCGACGTGAACACGCCGTCCTTGTCGGCGCGCTCGTCGCCCGGCTTCCAGAAGCCCCGGCAGTCGAGCTCGCCGTCGGCGGTGGCGATGGGGGCGAAGTTGGTGTCGCCGCCGCTCTTCCAGTCCATGTACTCGAGGCTGGTGAACTCCGCCTCGGGGATGGGCGGGTCGAGGTCGCGCAGGGCGACGAAGCCGGTCTCGGCCAGCGCGGCCATCCGGTAGTGGTCGGTCTCGAGGGGGATCTCCTGGGACCAGTGCGGGGACTTCAGCTGCGTGACTGCCATGGCGTCGAGTGTAAGGAACCGGCCTTCCGGGGGCGGGCAACCTCCGGAGAAAGGGACGAAGGTCCCGAAGGATGCCCTCACCCCGTCCGGGTGAATCGGCCCCCGTCGCGCTCGCGCCCGGGGGATCTCCGGCTAACTTGCCCCCCGTTCAGCAAGCGTTCGAGGGGGGAATCGATGCGTCGACGTCGGATGGGGATCCTGGCCGTGCTCACGGTCGCGCTGGCGGTGGCGGCGTTCGCCGTACCGGCCGGGGCGAAGTCGAGCGGTGCCAAGAGCAGCTCGAAGCAGCCGCCGATCAAGCACGTGTTCGTGATCAACCTCGAGAACAAGAGCTTCGACGAGGTGTGGGGCGCCCAGACGAAGGTGCCGTACCTGGCGAACGACCTGAAGGCGCAGGGGCTCTTCCTCGACCAGTACTTCGCCGTCGCGCACGTCAGCCTGCCCAACTACATCGCGCAGATCAGCGGCCAGGGCCCGAGCAAGGCCACCCAGGCCGACTGCATCGGCTCGTACTCCGAGTTCGTCCAGACCGGCACCGGTTCCGACGGTCAGGTGCTCGGTGACGGCTGCGTGTACCCGGCGAGCGTGAAGACCCTCGCCGACCAGCTCACTGCGAAGAAGCTGCAGTGGAAGGGGTACATGGAGGACATGCCCGCTCCGTGCACGCACCCGGAGATCGGTCAGCGCGACCCGTACACGGGGCCGACCGACAACGGTGCGTACGCGACGCGTCACAACCCGTTCGTGTACTTCCACTCGCTCCTCGACTCCGGCGAGTGCGCGAAGAACGACGTGCCACTCACGCAGCTCGAGACCGACCTCGCGTCGATCAAGACCACGGCGAACTACAACATGATCACGCCGAACGTCTGCAACGACGCCCACGACGAGACCTGCCCCAACGGCAAGCTCGGCGGGCTCGAGGCCGCCAACGAGTGGCTGAAGACGTGGGTCCCGAAGATCACGTCGTCGCCGGCGTTCAAGAAGGACGGCCTGCTGGTCATCACGTTCGACGAGGCCGAGGTGGTCGGTGACGCCGCCGACTCGTCGGCCTGCTGCAACGAGCCGCAGTCGCCCAACGTGACCAACGCCGGCCTCACCGGACCTGGTGGTGGCCACATCGGTGCGCTCCTGCTGTCGCCGTACGTGAAGGCGGGCACCACCGTCAGCACGCCCTTCAACCACTACGCGCTGCTCTGCTCGTTCGAGAACCTGTTCGGTCTCGACAAGCTCGGGTACGCCGGCATGTCGGGGCTGCAGTGCTTCGACAGCAGCGTCTACAACAACCCGAAGGGCACCACGAAGGTCAACGCGACCGCCAGTTGAGTGGTCCCGCCGACTGGCCCCGACCGGGTCAGCCGAGCGGACGCGAGGCAGGCAGATAGGCGCCGGGGGGTGTGAACATCCCCCGGCGCCATCGCGTCGGGGTGAAGAGCAGCGCGCGGGGATAGTCCTCGAACATCCAGCGCGCGAAGTTGCGCCGGGTCCACGGTGTGGCGCCCGCAGCCGCCAGCGCGGCGCGGGCCCCCAGAGGGTTGGCGAGCACGCGCTGCAGCAACGCAGCGAAGCGCAGGTCGGACCCGAGGGTGCGGTCGACGCTGTCGCGGTAGGTGACGCTCACGTTGCCCGCGCTCTGCGTCGCGATCGCGCGGGCGGCGAGCACACCGGTCTCGAGGGCCTGCGCGATGCCTTCGCCGGTCATCGGGTCGACGACGTTCGCGCTGTCGCCCGCGAAGAGGACACGGCCGTGCACGAGCCGCTCACGCGAGTAGTCGGCGGGGATCGGCCAGGCCTGGCGACGACCCTCGGGCTGCGCGTGGGGCCCGAGCGCGCGCCGCACGCCGGGCCGGTCGGCGAGTCCTTCCCAGATGCGGGCGAGCGACTTGCCGTCGGTGGGGGCGGGGCCGCCGCGCAGCAGGCCGAAGCCCACGTTGGCGCCACCGCCCGCGACCGGGAACACCCACGCGTAGCCGGGAAGCAGGTCGGCGTCGAAGATCACCCAGAGGCGGCGGTCGTCGACGCCGGAGAAGTACTGGCGGAACGCGTGCCAGGTGCCGAGCTCGGGCGTGGTCGCCTCGCCCGCCTGCTCGCGCAGCATGCGCCGCACCGGTGACCAGTGGCCGTCGGCCGCGATCACCCACGAGGTCTCCACCATGCTGCCGTCGGCGAAGGTCACCTCGGCCCGGGCGCCCTCCGAGCGCGCGCCGGTGACCTCCACGCCCTCCCGGAACTCGATTCCACGGTCACGGGCGAGATCGACCAGTGCGGCGTCGAGCTCGACCCGGCGCACCACCGCCGAGTGCAGGCCGGCATCGGGACCGGTGGGGAGGGGGAGCACGATGTCGTCGCCCCGGGGGGTGACCAGCACCGTCTCGTCGACCGGTTCGTAGCTCGGGAGCGACCGCACGTCGAGGCCCACGGATTCCAGCAGCCGCAAGGCCCCGGTGGTGAGACCGTCGCCGCAGATCTTGTCGCGTGGGAAGGAGGCCTTGTCGACGACGAGCGGCTGTTTCCCCAGGCGCTGCGCCTCGAGGGCGGCGGCGATCCCGGCGGGGCCCGCGCCCACGATCAGGAGGTCGGGCCCGCTCGTCGCCATGGGGCGAAGGTACCGCCGTGCCCCGTCTCCGTTTCGCACGACAGGCCCCCGACAGGCAAGAATCTGGCGTTCCACTGCGCGCGGGCCTGTTCCGTCCGCGCCCCGACGGCAGTTGCGGAGACCTCATGAACATCGCAGTCACGGTCAAGCAGATCCCCGACCCGGCGGTGCCGGGCAAGCTCGAGGGCGACCACACCCTCGAGCGTGCGGGCAAGCTCATCCTCGACGACTCCGACGCCTACGGCGTGGAGATGGCCCTGCAGCTCGCCGAGGCGGCGGGCGGCGGCGAGGTCGTGCTGATCTCGATGGCCCCCAACGGCGAGGTGTCGGGTCTCCGCACCGCGCTGGCCATGGGTGCCGCTCGTGCGGTGCTCGTGAGCGACGACGCGCTCGCCGGCTCCGACTCGCTCGGCACCGCGAAGGTGCTGGCCAAGGCGATCGAGCGTGCGGGCGGCATCGACCTCGTGCTCACCGCCACGGAGTCCACCGACGGTTACACCGGCACCATCCCCGCGCAGGTCGCGGCGCTGCTGGGCTGGCCGTCGCTCACGTTCGCCAAGCACGTGGAGCTCGGTGGTGGCAAGGTCACCATCCAGCGCCAGACCGAGAACGGCTACGACACGGTCGAGGCCCCGCTGCCCGCCGTCGTGTCGGTGACCGCCGGTGTGGTCGAGCCCCGTTACCCCTCGTTCAAGGGGATCATGGCGGCGAAGAACAAGCCCGTCGACCAGGTCGGCATCGGCGACCTCGGCCTCGGCGCCGACCAGGTGGGCTGGGCCGGTGCCCGGCAGAAGATCGTGAACGTGGGTGCGGCGCCCGAGCGCCAGGCCGGCGAGAAGATCGAGGACGACGGCGAGGCGTTCAACAACATCGTCGCCTTCCTCGAGAACCTCAAGGTCATCTGAGCCTCCGAACCCCGACACGCACGACACGTCACTACTGAGAAGGCGTAGGAGAGAAGAACCATGGCAGTCTCCAAGATCTGGGTGTTCGCAGAGGCCGACGGCGACAAGCCCGCCGGCGCCACCCTCGAGATCCTCACCAAGGCCCGCGAGCTGGGCAGCACGGTCGAGGCCGTGTTCGTCGGCACCAACGCCGACGCACTCGCCGGCGAGCTCGGCGCCCACGGCGCCACCAAGGTGTTCGCGGTCGACCCCGGCGACCAGCTCCCCGGCGTCGCCGGTGCGGCTGCGCTCGCCGCGCTGATCGGCGAGCACGCCCCCGACGCGATCCTCTTCGCCCAGAGCTACGACGGTCGTGACGCGATCGCCCTGCTCTCGGCCACGATCGACCGTCCGGTGCTCACCAACGGCACCGACCTCAAGGTCGACGGCGACACGCTCGTCGTCGGCACCGCGATCTTCGGCGGCAACACGCTCGTCGACACCGCGTTCGAGGGCGACGGCCCGTACCTCGCCGCCATCCGGCCGAAGTCGTTCGCGGCGGAGCCGAGCGGTGGCGGTGCCGCCGAGGTCGTGGCGGTGGCCGCGGCCGACGCCGGCCGCGCCGGTGAGGCCAAGGTGCTCGACCGTCACGTCGAGGAGCGCGAGGGCCCGAAGCTGGAAGAGGCCGAGATCGTCGTGTCCGGCGGTCGTGGCATCGGTTCGGCGGAGGCGTTCGGCCCGCTGGTCGACGAGCTCGCCACGCTGCTCGGCGGTGCGTCGGGTGCGTCGCGTGCGATCGTCGACGCCGGCTGGGTGCCCTACTCGAAGCAGGTCGGCCAGACCGGCAAGGTCGTGAAGCCGAAGCTCTACATCGCGCTGGGCATCTCGGGTGCCACGCAGCACATGGTGGGCATGAAGGGCTCCGACAACATCATCTGCGTGAACAAGGACGGCGAGGCGCCGATCTTCGGCATCGCCGACCTCGGCATCGTGGGCGACGTGCACAAGGTCGTCCCGAAGCTCATCGAGGCCATCAAGGCCAAGAAGTAGCTCCACCGTTCACACGGTTCATGACGGAGGCCCCGGGTTCGCCCGGGGCCTCCGCAATTCTCCTCCGCAATGTTGCGTCGATGGAATCCCCATGGCGGATTCGAGCGACGCAACGTCGCGGAGAAGGTCGAGGTCAGTGCCGGCCGAAGATCTTACGGACGGTGAGGAGCGCGACCACGGCGACGACCTGGCCGCCGATGATCACCTTGGAGCGGTCGAAGGCGGGCTTCCAGTCGACTGCGCCGTCCTTCACGACGTAGACGCCGACGGGTTTGGCGTTGATCCCGAAGCCGCCGCCGCTCCCGGCCCCGGAGCCCTGGCTCGAGCCCTCGCCCTGGCCCTCGCCGCTGCCGGCGCCACCGCCGCCGCGCACGATCGACACGGGGATGACGGTGGTGTCGCCCACCACGTAGGCCTCACCGAAGACGCGGTGACCGAGGATGGCCTGGCGCGTGTTGTCGAGGGTCTGCATGGCCCGGGTGCTCAGCTCGCTGCCCATGGTGGCTCCCGTCAGTACTGGCGGCCGCGGTCGTGCGGGCGCCGCACTGACCATACCGACCACGCCACCAACGCGCCGAGCGACACGACCAACCGGAAGCGCGAAGCCCGTGCTGGCAGGGCAACCGGAACCGGCCGTGTGGCCTCGGGAGATCGGGGGTGCGGTGCCGGGGCCTCGTCGACGCGCGTCACGGGCGTGACGCGCGGTGCTCGCATCCTCGACTGATCGGCGAGCAGCAACGGCAACAGTGCCACGAACCCGCCGATGCCGACGACGAAGGCGATGGCGATCGGCACCACGCTGACGGTGACCACACCCTGCATGGGTGGGGTGGTACCCGCCCGGGCGCGGGCGGGAAACGCGATCAGCGCTTCTTCGCCGGCTTCGACTGATTGAGCGCGACCGCCGCCTTGATCAGCGCCTTGAAGGACTTCTCGTTCAGCTTGTCGCCCTCGCGGATGTCGATGGCGCGACGGGCGTTGCCCTCGAGGCTGGCATTGAAGAGGCCGTCGGGGTCGGGGAGCGATGCACCCTTGGCGAACGTGAGCTTCACGTACTCCTTGTACGTCTCACCGGTGCAGATGATGCCGTCGTGCTCCCACGTGGGCACGCCGCGCCACTTCCAGTCCTCGTGCACGTCCTTGTCGGCGGCGTGGATGGCCTTGCGCACCTTGGCGAGCACGTCACCGCGCCAGTCGCCGAGCTCGGCGATGCGGCCGTCGATCAGTTCGGAGGGAGTCGGGTCTGCCATGTCTCCGAGTCTTCCACGTCGCGACGCGCGTGAATCGCGGCGGTCGAAGGCAGACCGGAACCTTTCGCGTGACAAGGTCGGCAATCGAACGTCTGTTCGATCATGGTGTACGGCGACCCACTGGAACTCGTCACGGAAGGCCGCGAGAAGCTGGAGGCGGAGGAGCGCGCGCTCTGGTCATCGGCCGCGTTGTCGGATCGGATGTTGGCGCTCGGCGCGGAGGTCGAGCGCCTGCAGGCGGAGTTCGTGCGTCTCACCGCGGAGTGGAACGCGGCCGGGGCGTGGGGCGCCGACGGATTCGTGTCCCCGGGTTCCTGGCTCACCGCGAACGCCCACATGGCGAAGCCCGCGGCGGGGCGCCTGCTCCGGTCCGCGCGGCATGTCCGGCGCTTCGCAGCGACGGGTGAGGCTCTGGCCGACGGCACGGTCACCGCCGAAAAGGTCGAGTTGCTGGCGCGGTCGGCGCGTCATCGCGAGAAGTTCTACGAACGCGACGAGCAGGTGCTGCTCGACGTCGCTCGTCGGCTCTCCGCACGGGACCTCGAGCTGGTCCTGCGTACCTGGTGCCAACTCGCCGACGACGAACAGGCCAACGGCGATGCCGACAAGGCCTTCGACCGGGTCCATCTCGACATCGCCAACAGCGCGCTCGGCAGCGCGCTCGCAGGGTCTCTCGACCCGCAAGGAACTGCCCTCGTCACGAAGGCGCTCGATCTGATCGAGCCACCCGACGTCAACGGCGGGCCTGATCTCCCCCGCACGCTGTCGCAGCGCCGGGGCGAGGGATTGGTGAAGCTCGCGCAGTACTACCTCCACCAGCGCGGCGCGAGCGCCGCGGGTCGCAGCGTGGCCAACGTGCAAGCGGTGTTCACACCGCAGGGCGATGACGTGCCGATCGAGTGGCGGCGCAGTGCAATCGAAGGGTTCGGCCCCGTGCCCGTGTCGACCATCGAGCGGCTGGTGTGTGAGGCGTGCGTGGGGTGGATCGTGATCGACCGGCACCGCGAGGTGCTCGACATGGGCCGGCGGTCGCGCACCGTCACGCCCGCGCAACGGCGTGCAGTGGTCGTCCGCGACGAGCACTGTCAGCACCCCGGGTGTCGGGCGGCGGCCGATTGGTGCGACGTGCACCACCTCGTCGAGTGGGAGTGGGGCGGGGCCACCGATCTCGACAACCTGGTGCTGCTCTGTCGGAGGCATCACGTCGCCGTCCACGAGGGGCGCCGCCGGCTGGTCCCGGATCGGTCGGTGCCGGGCGAACGGTTCCGGGTCGAGCGGCGGGAGTGACCGTGGTCGGTGCCCTTGGATCACAGGACTCGCGACTGATGGCCTTCCCAGTACTGGTCGCGCAGGAGCCGCTTGTAGAGCTTGCCGGTGGGGAGGCGCGGCAGCTCGTCGACGAAGTCGACGCTGCGCGGGCACTTGTAGTGCGCGAGGTGGTCGCGCGTGAACGCGATCAGTTCGGCTTCGAGTTCGGGCGATGCCTCGACGCCCGGCGGCAGCTGCACGACCGCCTTCACCTCTTCGCCGAGGTCCTCGTTGGGTACGCCGATCACCGCGACGTCGAGCACCTTCGGGTGCGTGACGAGGAGGTTCTCGGCCTCCTGCGGGTAGATGTTCGCCCCGCCCGAGATGATCATGAAGCTCTTGCGGTCGGTGAGGTAGAGGAAGCCCTCGTCGTCGACGTAGCCGACGTCGCCGACCGTGGCCATGTTGCCGGTTGCGTCCTTCGCGCCCGCGGTCTTGCCGGGGTCGTTGTGGTACTCGAACGTGGCCGCGCCGCGGAACCACACGGTGCCCTGCTCGCCGGGCGGCAGCTCGTTGCCCTCGTCGTCGAGGATCACGATCTCGCCGAGCATGGCCCGGCCGACACTGCCGCGGTGCGTGAGCCAGTCGTGCGAGTCGATGAAGGTGGCGCCGTGCGCCTCGGTGGCGGCGTAGTACTCGTAGAGGATCGGCCCCCACCAGTCGATGATCGCCTGCTTCACCGGCACCGGGCACGGCGCCGCCGCGTGCACGACGGCTTCGAGCGACGACACGTCGGCCGCGGCGCGCACGTCGTCGGGGAGCGTCAGCACGCGCGACAGCATCGTGGGCACGACCTGCGAGTGCGTGACGCGGTGACGCTCGACCAATTCGAGGAACAGTGAGGCGTCGAACTTCTCCATGATGATGCTGGTCGCGCCGTAGTGCACCGCGGTGCTCACGGCCGCCTGCGGCGCGGAGTGGTAGAGCGGCGCGGGGGAGAGGTAGGTCATGCCCTCGCGGTAGCGGAACGTGCTCGCGCCCTGGAGGAAGAGCGGGTCCTCCTCGGTGGGGGCGCGTTCCGTGAGCGGGCGGCGGATGCCCTTGGGCTGCCCGGTGGTGCCCGACGAGTACCCCATCGGCATGCCGACGCGCTCGTCGGGCACGTGGGTGTCGGGATAGGCGGCGAGCGCAGTGGCGAAGTCCTCGTACTCGCCGACATCGGTGCCGATGGGCAGCTCGCGAGCGCCGACGAGCAGCCACCGCTCCACGTTCAGACGAAGAGCAGGCGGTTCCCGGGCGGCCGCCCGTGCCGCTCGGCGCGACCACGGCGCGCGCCGCAGTCGTTCACGATATGCGCGAGCTCGTCGGCCGGGAAGACGAGTTCACCAACGTGAAGTAGAGGCCGGTGCGGTCGGCGCCCCCTCGGCGATGAGCAGCTCGGGCGGTTCTCCACCATGAGCGCGACGTGGTCGCGCAGGGCCAGGCCGCTGTCGCGCAGGTGCGCCATGCGGTTGGCGTCACGTTCGTACTCGGCGAAGGTGACGACGGTGCCGCTCGGTTCGAACACGAACAGCGGCTCGTTCGTCCGCCGTTCCGCCCACTCGCCGGGATACACGTCAGCCGACCTGGAACGAGCGCATCGACAACGACCCGACGTCGTACCCGCTCACCACGGTGCTGATCGACTCGCCGGCCTGGCGCAGCGCCGCGATGTAGAGCACCGGCAGGTAGTGGTCGGGCGACGGGCACGCGAGCGCGCCGTCGGGGTGGTCGAGGTAATGGGTGAGCGCGTGGCGGTCGCCGGCGGCGAGGGCGTCGCGGACGTGCTCGTCGAAGCGCACGTTCCAATCGGCGGGTGTGTTCGAACCCCAGGTGATGCGACCGAGGTTGTGCACGATGTTGCCGCTGCCGAGGATCAGCACGCCGTCGTCGCGCAACGGCGCGAGCAGCGACGCGAGGTCCCAGTGCCAGTCGGGGTCGCGCGTGCCGTCGATGGACAGCTGCACGACGGGCACGTCGGCCTCGGGGTACACGTGCGCGAGCAGCGACCAGGTGCCGTGGTCGAGGCCCCACGCCTCGTCGAGACCGACGAGGTCGGTGCCGAGGAGGTCGGCGACCTGGTGCGCGAGCGCGGGATCACCCGGCGCCGGGTACTCCACCGCGAACAGCTCGGGCGGGAAACCGGAGAAGTCGCGGATCGTGCGCGGCTCGGACATCGCGGTGACGCCGACGCCGCGCGTGTACCAGTGTGCGGAGACTGCGAGCACGGCACGCGGACGCGGGAGCGACTGCCCGAGCTCGTGCCACGCGTCGGTGTACACGTTGTGCTCGAGCGTGTTCATGGGGTTGCCGTGCCCGAGGAACACGGCCGGCATGCGCGCCATGGCGCCCGCCCTTCTCTGCGAGGGTCAGCTGCGGGTGACGCCGGTGACCTGGATCGGCAGGCCACCGGTGAGCGTGCGCACCTGCATCGTGAGCTTGGCGCCGTTCGACGCGGTCCACGGGCAGTACAGCGAACCGGCCGCCGGGTCGCACGTGCCCGCGGTCCAGCCGGCCGAGGCGCTGTACGGCTGGGAGAACATCTGCTGGATCGCCTCGGCGCTGGCGACGTTGGCCGCGTTGACCTGGCTGTTGTTCTGCCACGCGACGAACAGGTACTGCGCGTACGTGCCCGGGTCGTCGGTGATGGCCGGGTAGGGGAGCGTGGTGCTCGTCGGCGGCGCGGTGGTGGTGGTCGCCGGCGCCGTCGTGGTGGTGGTCGACGTGGTGGTCGACGACGTCGTGGTGGTCGTGCTGTCGGCCTCGTTGGAGTCGTCGTCGCGCACCACGAGCACGACCACGAGCGCGATCACGAGGACGACGACGAGACCGCCGAGCACCCACAGCCAGATCTTGAGCTTCGAGTCGTTCGGGGAATCGGGCACGGGTACCTGCCTCGGCTCAGCGGATCACGAGAAGTCGACGATGACGGGGGCGTGGTCGGAGGGCTGCTTGCCCTTGCGGGCGTTGCGGTCGACCGCGGCCCACGTGGCGCGGGCGGCGAGCGACCGGCTGGCGAGCACGAGGTCGATGCGCATCCCGCGGTGCTGGTGGAAGTCGCCGCCCCGGTAGTCCCAGTAGGAGTAGAGGCCGTCGTCGGCGTAGCGCTCGCGGAACACGTCGACCAGGCCCCAGTCGCAGAGGCGGGTGACCGCGTCGCGCTCGGGCGCGGTGACATGCGTGGACCCCATGAACGCCTTCGGCGACCACACGTCGCGGTCGTCGGGCGCCACGTTGAAGTCGCCGAGGATCGCGACGTCGTCGGTGGGCTTCGCCGTGGCGTCGAGCCAGTCGTGCAGGTGCCCGAACCACTCGAGCTTGCGGTCGTAGTACTCGCTCGGCACCTCACGACCGTTCGGGCAGTAGACGCTCACCACGCGCACGCCGCCGCACGTCGCGGCGATGAGCCGGGCGTCGCCCTCGTAGGGGTCGGTGACGTCGGCGCCGAATCCGTGGGTGACGTCCTCGATGCCGACACGCGACAGGATCGCGACGCCGTTCCACTGGTTGAGGCCGTGGTGCACGGCGTCGTAGCCGAGTGCCTGGAATTGGAGATACGGGAAGTTCTTGTCGGCGAGCTTCGTCTCCTGCAGGCAGACGACGTCGGGCTTCGCATAGGCGAGCCACTCGTCGACCCGGTCCTGTCGGGCCTTGAGCGAGTTCACGTTCCAGGTCGCGATCCGCATGGTGACGGCACGCTAGCCTCCGCCCGTGCGACGGGTGAGGGCGATCCTGGTGGCGCTGGCCGGACTGAGTGTGGTGGTCGGCCTGTTGGGGCTCGCGGCGTACGTCGCCGACGCGCCGGCGGAGGCCGGCACCCGTACCGAGACCACCATCACCCTGCCGCCGGGTGTGACGCTCCCGCCCGGGGTGACGCTCCCGCCGGGGTTCGTGCTCGTCCCGTCGAACGCGAACTCCGACCCCAACGCCGGCACGCAGACCCAGACCACGGCCGCGCCCGCGCCGGAGATCCCGTCGTTCGTCGAGCAGATCACCGCCTACGACGTGGACATGACGATCGAGTCGAGCGGCGACCTCCTCGTGCACGAGACGATCGCGTACAACTTCGGCAGCCTCGAGCGCCACGGCATCTTCCGCGACATCACCGACCGTGTGCCCTACGACGAGAAGAAGCAGGGGTACGACCGCGTCTACCCGATCGACGTGATCTCGGTGAAGGGATCGGGTGACACGCCGGCGCAGTACGACACGTCGGAAGAGGGCGACAAGTTCCGGATCAAGATCGGCGATCCCGACCGCACGATCACCGGCGAGCACACCTACGACATCACCTACCGCGTCGAGGGTGCGCTCAACGGCTTCCCCGACCACGACGAACTGGTGTGGAACGCGATCGGCACCGAGTGGACCATCCCGATCTCGAACGTGACCGCCACCGTGAAAGCGCCCGCCGCGATTCAACGGGTGCTCTGCTCCTACGGCCCCTACGGGTCGTTCGCCTCGTGCCCGGTGCAGACCTTCGCCGGTGACACCGCCGAGTTCGGCGTTTCGTCGCTGAACCCGTACGAGGGCATGACCGTGAGCGTCGCCTTCCCGAAGGGTGCGGTGCCCGCGCCGAAGCCGGTGCTGGAGGAGCGCTTCAACTTCACCTCCGCGTTCCGGGTCACCCCGGCCACCGGCGGCATCTCCGGCGGGTTGCTCCTGCTCATCATCGGCGCGGTGGTGTTCTTCGTCTGGCGCTTCGGGCGCGACCGTCGCTACGCCGGGTCCGCGGTCGACGCGGCCTACGGGCCCTCGGCTGCCACCGACGGTTCCGAGGGGTCGGGCGGCAAGGAGGTCAGCGCGCCGCTGCGCGAGGCCGAGACGCCGGTGGAGTTCGAACCGCCCGACAAGCTCCGCCCCGGGCAACTCGGCGTGCTCATCGACTTCCAGGCCAACGCGCTCGACGTGACCGCCACCATCGTCGACCTCGCGGTGCGCGGCTACCTGCGCATCGAGGAGCTCGAGCCCGAGGGCGTGTTCTTCCGCAAGCACGACTGGCAGTTGGTGAAGCTCCCGAAGGAGGAGCCGCTGCACCAGTACGAACGCACGCTCTACGACGCGCTGTTCGAGACCGGCGACACCGTCAAGCTCTCCGACCTGCACAACAAGTTCGCGGCCGACATGCAGAAGGTCGAGAAGGCGCTCATGGACGACGCCATGAGCAAGGGCTGGTTCCGGCGCAAGCCGGGCACCACGAAGGCACTGTGGATGGTGCTCGGTCTCCTCGTGCTCGTCGGCGGCATCCTGCTCACCGTCGCGCTGGCGTCGGAGACGCACGCCGCGTTGATCGGTGTGCCGGTGATCATCGGCGGCCTCGTGCTGATGTGGGCGTCGCGCTTCATGCCTGCCCGCAGTGCGAAGGGCTATGCGGTGCTGCGGCACACCCTCGGCTTCAAGCGCTTCATCGACGAATCGGAGAAGCGCCGCGCGGAGTTCGCCGAGCGGGCCAACATCTTCTCCGAGTACCTCCCGTACGCGGTGGTGTTCGGTGCCACCGACAAGTGGGCGAAGGCGTTCGGCGGTCTCGACGACCCGCCGCCCGACACGTCGAACTGGTACGTCGCGCGCACACCGCTCGACTACGCGATGTTCAGTTCGGCGATCAGCGGGTTCGCGGTCACGAGCGTGGGCACCCTCACCTCCGCGCCCGCGTCGAGCGGCAGCAGCGGCTTCTCCGGCGGGGGCTTCTCCGGCGGTGGCGGCGGAGGTGGTGGCGGCGGCTCCTGGTAGCCGACTGTTCACCTGACGACGCCGAGAGTTCACCGCGACGGCCTTCTGCGGCGCGACCGAGGCGGCGATGATGGACACGACAACGAATCCATCATCGAACGGGAGGGTCCCGTGACCGCAACACTCGACACCGTCAACCGCGTCAGCAGCATCGAACAGCGCCACGTGATGCGCGAGGAGATGATCCGCGCCGCCGAGCGGGAGTTCGTGGCCGCCGTCGGCCGCGCCCTCGAGCACGAGGACACCGCCACGCATCGCACCAGCGCGGTGCAGTGGGCGCAGATCCTCGACGGCCTGCGCGCGACGCGCTCGTAGCCCGGGCGCAGTACCGTCCGGCCATGCGCCGGACCTCCGCCACGCTCACCGTGATCGTGCTGACCCTCGTCGTCGGCTCGGCGACCGCGTTCGCCGCCACCACCACGACGACCGGGCCGCCCTCCTACGCGGCCGCGCTCGAGGCGCGCCTCGCCAAGGAGTGGAAGGACCCCGCACTCGCGCACGAGATCGTCACCGGCCTCGGTGCCGACCAACTCGCCGCGTTCGAGGCCAAGGTGCCGCTCGCGGAGGTCGCGACGTCGCTCTTCCTCACCTACCGGCCCAAGCCGATCCCCGCGAAGACGGTCGACAGCGTGATCGTCTACGCGTTCGGCAACCGGGTCGACGCGAATGGCGCCACCACCGCGGGTCCCACCAACGAGCAACTCGCCAAGGTCACCAAGCAGTACGTGGCGAAGCACCCGGTACCGGTGTTCGCGCAACAGGAGGTCGCGCAGTTCCTCCAGGCGCAGGGCGTGAAGAACGTGACGTCGATCGACCCGGTCGTCGGGCCCGACGGCAAGATCGTGTACCTGAGCACCGTGGGGGTCGCGGAACAGGCGAAGGCGAAGGGCGCCGCGGGCACCCTCGGCGTGTTGTGCTTCGCCGACCACCTCGGCCGGTGCCTCCTCACGACGCAGAAGGTGTTCGGTCCGAAGGGAGTCGGGCTCCCTGCAGGGGTCACGTTGCCGTCGACGTACGACACCCAGTCGGGCCAGTCGTGGACGCGAGACCGCAAGACCTACCTGCAGACCGACCTGCTCGGCCGACTCGCAACCCTGTAGCCGCGATCTGGCATCCTTCCGGGACTCGACCGGAGGGAACGACATGGGACCGCTGCAGGGCGTCAAGGTGATCGAGCTGGCCGGCATCGGCCCGGGGCCGTTCGCGGGCACGTTGCTCTCCGACATGGGCGCCGACGTCGTGCGCGTCGAGCGCGCCGACTGGGTCGACAAGATGCAGGGCCCGTACGGCTTCTGGGTCGACGGTCGCGGCCGCCGGTCGGTCGGCGTCGACCTGAAGCACCCCGACGGGGTCGAGACGGTGCTGCGCCTGGTCGAGCAGGCCGACGTGCTGATCGAGGGCTATCGCCCTGGTGTGACCGAGCGTCTCGGCCTCGGTCCCGACGACTGCATGGCCCGCAACCCGCGCCTCGTCTACGGCCGCATGACCGGGTGGGGTCAGGCCGGCCCGCTCGCCAACGCCGCCGGCCACGACATCAACTACATCTCGGTGGCCGGCGCGCTCGCGCACTTCGGCCGCGCCGGCCAGCCGCCCACGCCGCCGCTCAACATGGTGGGCGACTACGGCGGCGGCGGGATGTTCCTCGCGTTCGGCATCGTGTGCGCGCTGTTCGAGGCGAAGGCCTCGGGCGAGGGCCAGGTGGTCGACGCGGCCATGGTCGACGGCGCCGCCTACCTGATGGGCCCGATCTGGGGTCTGCGCAACATGGGCGGCATCTCCGACGAGCGCGGCACCAACCTGCTCGACACCGGCGCGCCGTTCTACGACGCCTACGAGACGAGCGACGGCAAGTGGGTGTCGATCGGTTCGATCGAGCCGCAGTTCTACGCCGAACTGCTCGAGCGTCTCGGCATCGACCCCGAGGGGCTGCCGCACCAGAACGACCGCGCGGGTTGGCCGGCGATGAAGGAGCGGCTCACCGCGATCTTCGAGACGAAGACGCGCGACGAGTGGTGCGCGGTGCTCGAGGGCACCGACGTGTGCTTCGGCCCCATCCTCACGATGACGGAGGCTGCGGAGCACCCGCACATCAAGGCGCGGGGGACCGTCGTGAACTACCACGACATCCTCCAGCCCGCGCCCGCGCCGCGGTTCTCGCGCACCGCGGCCGAGATCCAGGGCCCCGCGGTGCCGCCCGGCGAGAACACCGACGCCGTGCTCGCGAGCTTCGGCTTCTCCGCGGAGGAGATCGCGTCCCTCCGCGACTCCGGCGCGGTCAAGCAGAAGTCCCGCTAGATCCGAACTTGCGTCGCAACTGACCCCTCTACCGGGATCCGCGACGCAAGTTCGAGAGAGGGTCAGCCGTCGTCGCGGACGGCGGCCTGGACGCGGGCGACCCGTTCGTCGCGGATGGCGTCGTCGGGCGCGGTGACGGTGACGTGGCCCACCTTGCGGCCACGCCTCGCCGACTTGCCGTAGTCGTGCAGGTGCGCGCCCGGGATCGCGAGGATTTCGTCGCGGTTCGGCATCGCTCCGATGCAGTTGACCATCGCGGCACTGCCGCGCACCGCAGTGGACCCGAGCGGCCACCCGAGGACCGCGCGCAGGTGGTTCTCGAACTGGCTGGTGTCGGCGCCCTCGATCGTCCAGTGCCCCGAGTTGTGCACGCGGGGTGCGAGCTCGTTCACGAGAAGCTCGCCCTCGTGCTCGAACAGCTCGACGGTGAGCACGCCCACGTGGCCGAGCTCGGTGGCGATGCGGGCCGCGATCTCCTCGCCGCGCGCCTGCAACGCGGGGGACAGCCCGGGTGCGGGCGCCCGGCTGAGTCGCAGGATGCCGTCGCGGTGGTGGTTCTCCACGAGCGGCCAGCAGGCGACCTCACCCGCGGCGTCGCGCACCGCGATCACGGAGAGCTCGCGCTCGAACGGGACGAACCCCTCGAGGATCAGGGCCTGACCCTGGAGCGACTCCCAAGCGGCGTCGAGGTCGGCCGGTTCTCGCAGCACGGCCTGACCCTTGCCGTCGTACCCGCCCCGGCGGGTCTTGAGCACCGCCGGCAGTCCGCCCACGGCGTCGACGGCGGCGTCGAGCCCCGCACGGGAGTCGACCGCGGCGTAGGGCGCCGTCGCGATGCCGAGGGCCCGGCAGGTGTCCTTCTCGGCGAGCCGGTCCTGGGCCACCTCGAGCGGGCGGTCGCCGGGGCGCACCGGGCGGTCGGTTGCCTCGGTGGCCAGGAAGCGGGCCGCCTCGGCGGGGACGCCCTCCCACTCGTAGGTGACGGCCACGGCGCCCGCGGCGGTCGCCGCGAGGGCGGTTTCGTCGCCGAGGGCCCCGACCACCAGCTCGCCCACGGCCGCCGCCGGGGCGCCCGCCACCGGGTCGAGGAACCGGAACCGGAGCCCCAGGGGGATGCCGGCGAGCCCGAGCATCCGGCCCAGTTGCCCGCCGCCGAGCACGGCGACGAGGGGCTGGTCCGAGGAGCTGGTCATGGCCCTTGTCTAGCAGTGGCGGGGGACCGCTTTTCGTTGTGGGGAAAGGGCCAGGGCTCCGCTAACCTTGTCAAGCCGCAGATCCGGGCCAACGTCGTCCCACCACTGCGTCCACAAGCACTCCTGACCATCATCGGGCCCCTGCGGGCCCTGCCGTGGATGTGAGATGACGACTCCCGAGACGACCCGACGCCGCGTGCCCTTCAGCGCGGCCCCCGAAGCCTTCGGCCTCTACGACCCGAGGTTCGAGCACGACGCCTGCGGTGTGTCGTTCGTCGCCCACATCAAGGGTGAGAAGAGCCGCGGGATCGTCGAGGACGCCCTGAACGCGCTCTGCAACCTCGACCACCGCGGCGCGTCCGGCGCCGAGGTCAACACCGGCGACGGCGCCGGCATCCTCATCCAGGTCCCCGACAAGTTCCTCCGCGCCACCGTCGACTTCGACCTCCCGCCCGCCGGCGCCTACGGCATCGGCCTGGCGTTCCTGCCGTCCGACCCGACCGACGCCGAGAAGGCGATGGCGCACATCGAGACGATCACCGCGGAGGAGGGGCTCCGGGTCGTCGGCTGGCGCGAGTGCCCGATCGACTCGTCGCCCATCGGTCCCACCGCGCTCAGCGTGATGCCGAGCTTCAAGCACCTGATCGTCGACGACCCCGCGGGCGCCACCGGCCTCGACCTCGACCGCAAGCTGTTCGTGGTGCGCAAGCGCATCGAGCACGAGGTCAACGAGGGCGACGGCGTGTACTTCCCGTCGCTGTCGGCGCGCACGCTCGTGTACAAGGGCATGCTCACCACGCCGCAGTTGCAGGAGTTCTTCCCCGACCTCCGCGACGAGCGGGTCGAGTCGGCGCTGGCGCTGGTGCACAGCCGCTTCTCCACCAACACCTTCCCGTCGTGGCCGCTGGCGCACCCGTACCGGATGATCGCCCACAACGGCGAGATCAACACGGTGCAGGGCAACCGCAACTGGATGCGCGCCCGCGAGGCGCTCATGTCCACGCCGGCGATCCCGGGCCTCGAGCGGGCCTTCCCGATCTGCACGCCCGGCGCGTCCGACACCGCGAGCTTCGACGAGTGCCTCGAGCTCCTGCACCTCGCGGGTCGCCCGATCTGGCACGCGGTGCTGATGATGATCCCGGAGGCGTGGGAGAACCACGCCACCATGTCGGCCGACAAGCGCGCGTTCTTCCGCTACCACTCGTCGCTGATGGAGCCGTGGGACGGCCCCGCGTCGATCACGTTCACCGACGGCACCGTCGTCGGCGCAGTGCTCGACCGCAACGGTCTGCGCCCGAGCCGCTACTGGGTCACCGACGACGACCGCGTGATCATGGCGAGCGAGGCCGGCGTGGTCGCGGTCGACCCGGCGAAGGTCGTGCGCAAGGGCCGCCTGCAGCCCGGTCGCATGTTCCTCATCGACACCTCGAAGGGTCGCATCGTCGACGACGAGGAGATCAAGCGCGAGCTCGCCGCCGAGCACCCCTACGGCGAGTGGCTCGACAAGGGACTCGTGCACCTGCACGACCTGCCCGACCGCGTGCACGTGCAGTACTCGCACGGGTCGGTGCTGCGGCGCCAGGAGACCTTCGGGTACACCACCGAGGAGCTCAAGATCCTCATCGCGCCGATGGCGCGCACCGGCGCCGAGGCGATCGGCTCCATGGGCACCGACACGCCCATCGCCGTGCTGTCCGACCGGTCACGGCTGCTGTTCGACTACTTCGCGCAGCTGTTCGCGCAGGTCACCAACCCGCCGCTCGACGCGATCCGCGAGGAGCTCGTCACCTCGCTGTCGTCCACGCTCGGTCCCGAGGCGAACGTGCTCGAGCCCACCGCGCAGTCGTGCGTGCAGGTGGAGCTGCCGTTCCCGATCATCGACAACGACGAGCTCGCCAAGATCATCCACATCGACCGCGACGGCGACCGGCCCGAGTTCTCGGCGCACGTGATCTCCGGCCTCTACCAGGTCGCGGGTGGCGGCGCCGCGCTGCGCGACGCCCTCGACCGCGTGCGCCACGAGGCGTCGGCCGCGATCGCCGAGGGCAAGCGCATCCTCGTGCTCACCGACCGCGACTCCAACGCCGAGTGGGCGCCGATCCCGTCGCTGCTGCTCACCGCCGCGGTGCATCACCACCTCATCCGCGAGAAGAGCCGCACCAAGGTGGGCCTCGTGGTCGAGGCGGGCGACGCGCGTGAAGTGCACCACATGGCGCTGCTCATCGGGTACGGCGCCGGTGCGATCAACCCGTACCTCGCGTTCGAGACGATCGAGGACCTCATCTCCTCGGGGCTGCACGGCCTCGGCGAGATGGAGCCCAAGAAGGCCGTCAAGAACTACATCAAGGCCGCGGGCAAGGGTGTGCTCAAGGTCATGTCGAAGATGGGCATCTCCACCGTCGCGTCGTACACCGGCGCGCAGGTGTTCGAGGCGATCGGTCTCGACCAGGAGCTCGTCGACGAGTACTTCACCGACACCGTGTCGCGTCTCGGCGGCATCGGGCTCGACGAGATCGCCGAAGAGGTGGCGCGCCGCCACCGCATCGCGTACCCCGACCGTCCGGAGGAGCGCGCGCACCGTGAGCTCGAGTACGGCGGCGAGTACCAGTGGCGCCGTGAGGGCGAGTACCACCTCTTCAACCCGGAGACGGTGTTCAAGCTCCAGCACGCCACGCGCGCGAAGCGCTACGACATCTACAAGGAGTACACGCAGCGCGTCGACGACCAGTCGCGTCGCCTCGCCACGCTGCGCGGCCTCTTCGAGTTCAAGGCCGGCGTACGCGAGCCGATCTCGATCGACGAGGTGGAGCCCGCGAGCGAGATCGTGAAGCGCTTCGCCACCGGGGCGATGTCGTACGGCTCGATCTCGCAGGAGGCGCACGAGACCCTCGCCATCGCGATGAACCGCCTCGGCGGCAAGTCGAACACCGGTGAGGGCGGTGAGGACCCCGACCGCTTCACGCCCGACGCGAACGGCGACCTGCGTCGCTCGTCGATCAAGCAGGTCGCGTCGGGGCGCTTCGGTGTGACGTCGGAGTACCTCGTGAACTCCGACGACATCCAGATCAAGATGGCGCAGGGTGCGAAGCCCGGCGAGGGTGGCCAGCTGCCCGGCGCCAAGGTGTACCCGTGGATCGCGAAGACCCGGCACTCCACGCCGGGTGTGGGCCTCATCAGCCCGCCGCCGCACCACGACATCTACTCCATCGAGGACATCAAGCAGCTCATCCACGACCTCAAGAACGCGAACGATCAGGCGCGCGTCCACGTGAAGCTCGTCGCCCAGATGGGTGTCGGTACCGTGGCCGCGGGCGTCGCCAAGGCGCACTCCGACGTCGTGCTCATCTCCGGCCACGACGGCGGCACCGGCGCAGCGCCGCTCACGTCGCTCAAGCACGCGGGTGGTCCGTGGGAGCTCGGCCTCGCCGAGACCCAGCAGACGCTCGTGCGCAACGGCCTGCGCGACCGCATCGTCGTGCAGTGCGACGGTCAGCTGAAGACCGGTCGCGACGTCGTGATCGCGGCGCTGCTCGGCGCGGAGGAGTTCGGCTTCGCCACGGCACCGCTGGTGGTGAGCGGCTGCGTGATGATGCGGGTCTGCCACCTCGACACCTGCCCCGTGGGTGTCGCCACCCAGAACCCGGTGCTGCGCGAGCGCTACTCGGGCAAGCCCGAGTTCGTCGTGAATTTCTTCGAGTTCCTCGCCGAGGAGGTGCGCGAGCTGCTCGCACAGCTCGGTTTCCGCACGCTCGAAGAGGCCATCGGCCAGGTCGACGTGCTCGACACCCGAGCGGCGATCGACCACTGGAAGGCGCACGGTCTCGACCTCGCGCCGATCCTCACCGCGGCCGAGAACCCCTACGAGGGGCAGGACCTCTACAACACGAAGGCGCAGGACCACGGCCTCGACAAGGCGCTCGACCAGGAGCTGATCCGCCAGGCGCAGCCCGCCATCGAGCGCGGCGAGCCCGTGAGGATCGAGATCGACGTGCGCAACGTGAACCGCACCGTCGGCACGCTGCTCGGCGCCGAGGTCACGCGTGCACACGGGGGCGCGGGCCTGCCCGACGGCACCATCGACGTGCACCTGCGCGGTTCGGCGGGCCAGAGCTTCGGTGCGTTCGTGCCGAAGGGCATCACGCTGCGGCTCGAGGGCGACGCCAACGACTTCACCGGCAAGGGGCTCTCGGGCGGTCGCCTGATCGTGCACCCCGACGCCGCTGCGCAGTTCGTCGCCGAGGAGAACATCATCGCCGGCAACGTCGCGCTCTACGGCGCGACGAGCGGCGAGGCGTACTTCCGTGGCGTGGTGGGCGAGCGCTTCTGTGTGCGCAACTCCGGCGCCACCGCGGTGGTCGAGGGCGTGGGCGACCACGGCTGCGAGTACATGACTGGTGGGCGCGTGGTCGTGCTCGGCCCGACGGGTCGCAACTTCGCGGCCGGCATGTCGGGTGGAGTGGCGTACGTCTACGACCCGAACGACGTGTTCCCCGCACTCGTGAACTACGAGATGGTCGAGCTCGAGTCGCTCACCGACGACGACCGCGAGTTCCTGCGCGCCACGGTGGAGCGGCACAAGGAGCTCACCGGTTCGAAGGTCGCCGAGCGCCTGCTCGACGGCTGGGAGAGCGAGGTCGAGTCGTTCCGCAAGGTGATGCCGAAGGACTACCGCCGGGTGCTCACGGTGATGGCCGAGGCCGAGGCCGCCGGGCTCTCCGAGGAAGAGACGAACGTGAAGGTGATGGAGGCCTCTCATGGGTGAGACCACCGGGTTCCTGAAGTGGGAGCGCGAGACACCCACGCGGCGTCCCGTCCCCGTGCGCCTGCGCGACTGGAAGGAGGTGTACGAGCCGTTCGAGGAGGACAAGCTCCGCACCCAGGCCGGTCGCTGCATGGACTGCGGCATCCCGTTCTGCAACAACGGGTGCCCGCTCGGGAACATCATCCCCGACTGGAACGACCTCGTGTACCGCGACCACTGGCGCGAGGCGATCGACCGCCTGCACGCGACGAACAACTTCCCCGAGTTCACCGGCCGGCTCTGCCCCGCGCCGTGTGAGTCGGCGTGCGTGCTCGGCATCAACCAGGACCCGGTCACGATCAAGCAGGTCGAGGTCGAGATCGTCGAGCGCGCGTGGAACGAGGGCTGGATCGAGCCGGTCAAGCCGTCGGTGCAGACGGGGCGGCGCGTCGCCGTCGTCGGTTCGGGCCCCGCGGGCCTTGCCGCCGCGCAGCAGCTCACGCGCGCCGGTCACCTCGTGGTGGTCTTCGAGCGCGCCGATCGCATCGGTGGTCTGCTGCGGTACGGCATCCCCGAGTTCAAGATGGAGAAGCGCTTCGTCGACCGTCGCCTCGCGCAGATGGAGGCGGAGGGCACGGTGTTCCGCACGGGCGTGAACGTGGGTGTCGACGTCAGCGTCGACGAGCTGCGCGCCGAGTTCGACGCGATCGTGCTCGCCGGCGGTGCCACCATCTGGCGCGACCTGCCGATCCCCGGCCGGGAGCTCGACGGCATCCACCAGGCGATGGAGTTCCTGCCGATCGGGAACCGTGTGCAGCTCGGCGACCTCGATGCACCGACGATCACCGCCGAGGGCAAGCACGTCGTGATCATCGGCGGTGGCGACACCGGCGCCGACTGCCTCGGCACGTCGCACCGTCAGGGCGCGGCGTCGATCCACCAGTTCGAGATCCTGCCGAAGCCGGCCGACACCCGTGCGCCGGGCAACCCGTGGCCGCAGTTCGCCAACGTCTTCAAGATCACCTCCGCGCACGAGGAGGGCGGTGAGCGCGTCTACAGCGTGAACACCGAGTGCTTCCTCGGCGACGACGACGGCAACGTGCGCGCGCTGCGTGCGCACGAGGTCGAGATGGTCGACGGCAAGTTCGAGAAGATCGAGGGCAGCGACTTCGAGCTGCCCTGCGAGCTCGTGCTGCTGGCGATGGGCTTCCTCGGTCCGCAGCAGGAGGGCCTGATCGCCGACCTCGGCGTGGAGCTCGACCCGCGCGGCAACGTGTCGCGTGACGCGTCGTTCATGACGAGCGAGTCGGGCGTGTTCGCGTGCGGCGACATGGGCCGCGGGCAGAGCCTCATCGTGTGGGCGATCGCGGAGGGCCGTTCGGCGGCTGCCGCGGTCGACACCTACCTCATGGGTGACACGCTGCTGCCGGCGCCCATCGCGCCGACCGACCGCCCGCTGGTCTGACCGGCGGTCGGTAAGCTCGCGTACGGCTCGAGCGACAACGGCGTCGCCCGAGCCGTCCGCCTCCCTGGACGAGGTTGCGGCACCAAACCAGCTCATGCCTGGTCTGCTGACGCAACCTCGGGTTACTGGGCTGGTTCGGTCGGTTCCTCGGGTGCGGCCGGGAGGCGGGCGGCGAGGTCGTCGAGCACGTCGGTGATGCCGGCCATCGCCTGCGCGAGGTCCTCGACGGTCACCACGCTCTGCAACCCGACGCGGATCGACGCGACCTCGCGGGCGAGGTACTCGGCGTCGGCCTGGGTGCGCGCGTTGATCTGCCGGTCGCGTTCGGTCTCGACGCGGTCGCGCTCCGCCTGGCGGTTCTGCGCGAGCAGGATCAGCGGCGCCGCGTACGCGGCCTGTACCGAGAACATCAGGTTGAGGAGGATGAACGGGTAGGGGTCCCACTGCAGGCCCACGGCCAGCGCGTTGATCCCCACCCAGATGATGACGATGACGGTCTGCGCGACGAGGAAGCGCGCGGTGCCGAGGAAGCGGGCGATGGCCTCCGAGAAGCGACCGAACGCCTCGGTGTCGTAGAAGATGCCGAACGCCATCCCGCTCCGCGGCGCGGAGAGGTCCTCCGCGCGGCGGCGCATGCGGCGGGTGAAGCGGCTCACGGCCGCAACCGTCGACGCAGGGTGGCCGCGGCCGACGTGCGCCCGGCCTGGTGGTCGTCGCGCCAGCCGTCGGGCAGCGCACGGTCGAGGACGTCGTCGACGGTGACCGCGCCGACGAGGCGCCCGGCGTCGTCGGTGACCGGCAGGGCCACGAGGTTGTAGGCGGCGAGCCGCTCGGCGACCCGGGTCGCGGGCAGGTCGGGGTGGATCGGCTCGACGTGCTCCTCCACGCACCCCTCGACGCGCATGCCGGGCGGTTCGCGCAGGAGGCGCTGGAAGCCCACGGTGCCCAGGTAGCGGCCGGTGGGCGTCTGGACGGGCGGTTCCACCACGAACACGTGCGCCGCGATCGCCGCGGGCAGGTCGGGGCTGCGGAGGCGCCCGAGGCACTCGGCGACCGTCGTGTCGGGGGTGACGATCACCGGCTCGGGGGTCATCAGACCACCGGCGCTCTCCGAGTCGTAGAGGAGGAGGCGTCGCACCGGCTCGGCTTCGTCGGGCTCCATCGCGTCGAGCAGCTCGACCCGTTGCTGCGGGTCCATCTCGCCGAGGAGGTCGGCGGCGTCGTCGGGCGCCATCTCCTCGAGGAGGTCGGCGACGCGCTCGCGGTCGAGACCGGCGACCAGCTCGAGCTGCTCGTCCTCGTCGAGCTCCTCGAGCACGTCGGCGAACTGCTCGTCCTCGAGGGCGGCCGCGATGCGACGCCGGCGCACGAGGGGGAGCTCCCGGAGGCGGGCCGCGACGTCGGACGGGTGGAGCTCGCGCAGCGCGGCCATCTCCCGGCCGATCTCGCCCATGTCGAACAGGCCGACGCACTGCTGCCAGGGCACGAGCCGGGCGCGGGAGCGGCGGCGGATGGGGCCGGGCGGCCGCAGCGACACGTTGGCGACGACCCAGCCGTTGCCGTTGTCGGCGGTCCGGAGCCCGAGGTCGTTGACGATCTCGTTGCCGAAGCGCCGGTCGAGGAGGTCGCGGTCGCAGAGGAGCTCGCCCTCGCGCTTGTGGAACTGACGGATGTCGATGGCGCCGCTGCGCATGGTGACGCCGGTGGCGTCGAGGCGGTCGACCCGCGCGGCGTTCACGAAGATCCGGCGCCGCTCCACTCCCACGACGAAACCGAGCACCCGCGGCGGCGTGGTGAACGACGCGGGGCCGAGCACGACATCGGCGACACGGCCGATCGGCGTGCCCTTCGCCTCGAGGAGGGGCAGCCGCAGCAGGCGGGAGACGTAGACCAGTTGCGGCACCCGGGAAGGTTACCGAACCGGGCCCGACCCCCGACGGGTCTCAGAGACCGAGATCGCCGAGCTGGAAGGTGGGGATCGTGCCGTACGACATCGCGAGGGCCACCGGGCGGGCCAGGAGGTCGGTGCGGGCGTCCTCGTAGGACTTGCTCGCCCGGTTGAACCGCTGGATCATCGCCGCCGGCGGCTTCGTGCCGGCCCAGGCCGCGAGCGCGTCCTTGACCGCCGCCTGCTCGGCGAACCGGGCACTCCCGGTGACGTTGGCCCACAGCCGGGCCCCCTGCGCCTCGACGGTGTTGGCGGCTTCCACCTGCTGGGCGGTGTCGCCGTCCTTCAGCGCCGCGTTCCACGCCTTCAGTGCGGCGTGGAGGTCCTTGGACACGCTGCGCTCGGCGCCACCGGCGGCGTCGAAAGCCGACAGCGCCCCCTCGAGCTTCTGGTACCGGGCAACGAGCTGGTCGTCGGCGGTGAGCGGCTTCCACGCCTGGTCGGCGGCGGTCTGCGCGTCGTCGAGCTTGGGTCGTTCGACGACGACGAGAGCCACGGCCCCGCCGATCACGACGACGACCAGGGCGAGGAGGACCCACTTCAACCGCATGGCGGGGGCCAGGGTACCGGCGGGTCCTGGCACACCCGTGGCAACCGTGACATCGCCCGGTCCCTCTCGTCAGCTGGGCGTGGTCCCCTTCGTCCGATTCCGTGTCCGATTCCGCACGGTCGCCGTGGTCGTCGTGGTGGCCTCGGCCGCGGGGTGGTGGCTGGGCACCTCGCGGCGCGCGGCGACGCGCGAGGTGTTCGTGGTGCAGGCGCTCGACGGCGACACGATCGTCGTGGCCGACGACCCGTCGGGTGCCGGGCCCACCGAGACGATCCGCTTGTTGGGCGTCGACACGCCGGAGACGCACCATCCCCGCAAGCCGGTGCAGTGCTACGGCCCCGAGGCGGCGGCGTACACCCAGGCGCAGCTCGAACACCGGTGGGTGAGGCTCGAGGACGACGTCGAGCGCCACGACATCTACGGCCGTCGTCTCGCCTACGTGTACCTGCACGGCGATCGGTTCGAGGACGACCTGTTGCGCCGCGGCTACGCGCGGCTGCTCGTCATCGAACCGAACCATGCGCACGCGCGCACGATGCTCGACGAGGAGCTCGACGCCCAGGCTGCGCGTGTCGGCCTCTGGGGCGCCTGCGAGGAGTCCCGCTGAGCGTCAGCCCACCGGCGCGGTGGGTCCGCAGCCGTCGAGCTGGTCCTGCGTCATGGCCCAGGTCCAACCGGTCGGGGTGCGGAACGCCAGGAGCTCCGCCGACCCCGACTGCGACTTCTTGCCGTTCGTCGCGCTCAACGAGATGGTCACGGCGAGCGCCTGCTCCTCGGTGTCGGTGCCCGGCACGGTGACGGTCTCGTAGCGCGCCTTCGTCGGCTCGAACTTCGTGATCGTGATCTTCTTGGTGAACGGCACCGCGCAGTTCGCGATGAAGTCGTCGCGCGACATGAGATCCTGCTGCGCGGGAACCAGGAGGTCGTACGCGGGGCCGTACTGCCCGCTGTACTGGAGCTTCGTCGACTTGAGGAGCACCGCGGTCGCGGCCGCGATGTCCTTCTTGCCGGGCGTCGCGGTGGCGGCGCCGGCGATCCCGGCAAGGCTGATCACGCCGACGATCACGAGGAGGACCGGGAGCACGGCTCGGAGCGATCGGGTACGCATCGTCCCATGTTGGCAGGTTTGCGCAACGGCTGCCGCGGAGGCTGCGGAGGCCCCGCTACGGCTTCGGATGCGCCATGAGGTAGGTGACGACCTGCTCGCCGAACGTGGGGCTCAGCTTGGGGATGTGCGTGCCGTCCTGCTGGGTCCACAACTCGGCGTGGCCGTTCGCCTTGCAGCCGGTGGAGTACGCGGTGACGGTTGCGGGCGGCAGGTCCTGCACGAGGTCGTGTGGCGCGGGCTCGGGATCGTCGGGCACGAGCTTGCAGCCGTCGTAGCGCGCCCACATCCTGGTGGTCGCGATCGCACCCGGGTATGCGTGGCGCAGGATCTTCCCGCCGTCGTAGGGGATGGTGTCGTCGGCCGTGCCGTGGATCTCGAGCGTGGCCACCGGCACCGACGGCGCGCACCGGCGCGGGTCGGCGAACGTCGCGCCGGCCAGGCTCGCCACGGCCGCGAAGGTGTCGGCGTGGTCACATGCCATCCGGTAGGCCATGAACCCGCCGTTGCTGTGACCCACGATGAAGGTGCGCTTGCGGTCGACGTTGTAGGTGGCTTCCACCTCGCGCACGATGGCCATGAGGTAGGCGGCGTCGTCGACGGTCTCGCCCTTCGTCGCGCAGCAAGCGTCGGTCGCGTTCCAGAACCGCTTGCCCCTCCCGTTGAGCGTGCCGTCGGGCGCGACGGTGAGCATGCCGGCGGCGTCGGTGGCGGAGGTGAGTTGCAGGTAGAGCGACTCGAGCGCCCCGGAGGCGCGGTATCCGTGCAGGATCAGCAGCAGCGGCGCGGGCACGTTCGCCGAGTAGTTCGGCGGGACGTGCACCTCGTAGGGGCGGCCGGTGGTGCTCGCCGCCGCGGTGGTCGTCGGCGGCGAGGTGGTCGCACCGCTGCCGCGCGCGTCGGCGTTCGGCGCGACGGCGAGCGTCGCGACGGCGACGACTGCGGCAACGACGACCGGGAGGAGCGTTCGCTTCACGCCGGGCACGCTAACCACTCGAAGCAGCATGACGCGCACGTGACAGTGCCGAAACACTGCGAAGGCCGCGCGTCGGTACGATCGGGACCCGATGCGGATTCTCGTCGTGTCCGACCTTCACTACACGTTGAAGCAGCTCGACTGGGTCGCCGCGTCCGCGCCCGACTACGACCTCGTGGTGCTCGCCGGCGACCTCCTCGACATGGCGTCGATCGTCGCGGCCGACGCGCAGATCGCAGTGGTGCTCGAGTACCTCGCCCGGATGGCGGAGCGCACGCGTGTCGTCGTGTGCTCGGGCAACCACGATCTCGACGACGTCAACGAGCTCGACGAGCGCGCCGCGATGTGGCTCACCCAGGCTGCCGAGCGCGGCATCACGGTCGACGGCGCCCACCTCGACGATCCCGACGTGCTGGTGACGGTGTGCGCGTACTGGGACGGGCCCCGTTCGCGTGAGCAGGTGGGGGAGCAGCTCGCGGCCGACGCGGAGCTCGCGCGCCACGGCCGCGCGACCCGTCCGTGGATCTGGGCCTACCACGCGCCGCCCGACGACTCGCCCACGAGCTGGACCGGCTCCCGCCACTACGGCGACGACGCGCTCAACGCCTGGATCGACCAGTACTCGCCCGACATCGTGTTGTGCGGGCACGTGCACCGTTCGCCGTTCGCGCAGCCGGGCGGCTGGCGTGACCGCATCGGTTCCACCCTCGTGTTCAACGCCGGGACGCAGATCGGACCGGTGCCCACGCACATCGCGTTCGACACCGACGCCGACGACGGCGCCGGAATCGCTCAGTGGTTCTCCTACGACGGCGTCGAGGAGTTCGCGCTCACCGGCGCGCCGGGGCTCAGTACTCCGGATCCGGGTCGCGAGCCGACCTGAGCTCCTTCTTCGGCCCGCCGCCCTGCATGAGGGTGCCGAGCACCACGTCGACCATGCCGAGTCCGCCCTCGTGGTCGGCGTACTGCTGCTTGAGGTCGACGAGGTAGGTCGTCATCACCTGGAGCCGGCCGGCGAGCATGCGGGCGAGCTCGAGCGTGAGGCCGCCCGCCTCGAGCATCGCGGGCGCGTCGTCGATCACCGCGACCTCGGACTCGGTCACCGCGACGACGTCGGCGGTGACGGGCACGCCGAGGAGCAGCGACATCTCACCGACGCACGCGCCCGGCGTGCCGAGCGTGGTGACGGTGACGCCCGCCTTCTCGACACGCAACGTGCCCCGCACCAGCACGTAGAGCTCGTCGACGGTGGTGCCGTCGGTGAGCAGCACGTCACCCGCGGCGAACGTGCGGTTGGGGAACCCGGCGGCGATCTCGAGCAGGCCTGCCATGCGGCGCAGTCTCGCGCGCGGACGGTCGATCGACGACGGTCCGCGCCCACACTTCACGCGCCCGCAACAGGCGCGGTCAGATTGCCGTCAGGCGTGCTCACCGACGAGCGCGAGCACCGCCTCGCCGTAGCGCTCCGCCTTCACCGGCCCGATGCCCGGCACGTTCAGCAGTTGCGCGGGGGTGCGCGGCTTCGCGCTCGCGATCGCCGCGAGCGTCGCGTTGTCGAAGATCACGTAGGCAGGCGCGTTCGCGGCGCGGGACTGGCGGAGCCGCCACTCGACCAGCGACTCGTAGAGCGGCGCGTCGGCCGGTGCGATGTCGGGCGCGCTGCGCGACTTCTTCGACGCGCCCTTGGCCCGACCGAGCTTGTCGCGCGCGTTCGCCATGCTGGTGCGCGCGTCGGGACCCGGCTCGGGTTCGGGGACGCCCGCGACCGCGCGCTCGACGCGCGCGAGCCACGGGCTCGGCGTGCGGTTGGCCTGCCGACCACCGACGGCGCGCCGCTTGGCCCAACTCAGGTGCAGCTCCCGCTCGGCGCGACTGAGCGCGACGTACAGAAGGCGTTGCTCCTCGGCGAGGCCTTCATCCGTCTTGGCGTGCGAGATCGGCACCAGGCCGCGCTCGAGGCCGGTGACGTACACGGTGTCGAACTCGAGCCCCTTCGCCCGGTGGAAGGTGAGCAGCTCCACCGCGTCGCCGCTCGACTCGCCGCCGTCGTCGCCGCGGAGCGCCTCCTGGAGGAAGGTGAGGTAGGCGTCGACGGTGCCGGGGCCCGACTCCGTCTCCAGGTACTCCTCGCCGAGTCGCGCCAGTGCGTCGAGGTGCTCGCGCCGCTCCTCCGACAACGAGTCGGCATCGGTGACGAGATCGGCGAGGTGGTCGGCGAAGGTGCGACCGGGGAACTCCTTCGCCGCGCGTCGTAGCTCGTCGAGCGCCACCTTCACCTCGGGCCGGTCGAGGAACCGCCCACCGCCGCGCACCCGGAACGGGACGCCCGCGCGCGCGAACGCCTCCTCGAACAGGGCCGACTGCGCGTTGACGCGGTACAGCACCGCCATGCGCGACCACGGCATGGACGGCCCGTGCGCGCGCTTGATCGCCCGCGCGATCGAGTGCGCCTCGGCGTCGTCGGACTCGTACTCGCTGAACGTGGGGGGCGGGCCGTCGGCGCGCGGCGCGTGCACCGGGATCCGGCGGCCCGGCAGCACCGCGGCCGACGCCGTGACGACCTGCGGCGTGGAGCGGTAGTTGCTGCCGAGGCGCACGACGCCGACGTTCGGGTAGCGGTCGGTGGGGAAGTGCGCGGTGAACCGCTGCAGGTAGCCGGCGTCGGCACCGGCGAAGCCGTAGATGGCCTGGTCGGGGTCGCCCACGGCGGTGAACTCGGCGCGGTCGCCGAGCCACGCGCGCAACAGGCGCAGCTGCGACGGGCTGGCGTCCTGGAACTCGTCGACGAAGAGATGCCGGAACCGCCAGCGTTGCGCGGCGGCGAACTCGGCGTCCTTGGCCATCGCGCCGGCGCAGCCCGAGATGAGGTCGTCGAAGTCGGCGAGGCCGCGGCGGCGCTTCTCCCGCTCGTAGGCCTCGTAGACGCGGGCCACCTCGGCGGCGGGCTTGGGGGGAGTGCGCCCCGCGACGGTGACGGCCTGCTCGTAGTCGCCCGGCCCCACGAGCCGGGCCTTGGCCCACTCGATCTCGGAGGCGAACTCCTGGGCGGCGAGGCCGGCCTCGCGGCCGCGCCCGCCGATGAGCGGCACGATCACCCGCACCTTGCGCTCGAGCAGGGTGGGCATGGTGCGGCCCTGGTCGGCGGCGCGGCGGCGCAGTTGGGCGAGCGCGATGGAGTGGAACGTGCCCGCCGTGATCCCCGCCGGGACGCCGAGCTTGGCCAGCCGGCTGCGCAGCTCGCCCGCGGCCTTGCGGGTGAACGTGACCGCGAGCGTGTGCTCGGGCTCGAGGCGGCCCTCGGCCGCCATCCAGGCGATGCGCCGGGTGAGCACGCGCGTCTTGCCCGAGCCTGCCCCCGCCAGGATCGCGAGCGGCGCGGCGGTGCTGGTGACCGCCTCGCGCTGCGTGGCGTCGAGGCCGCGCAGCAGCTCGCTCCCGTCCGTCATGCGGGCACTGTACGACCCGGGTGTGACGACAACGGGTGAGCGCGCCGGGCCCGGAACGGCAGCAGGCCCCGAGTAGTCTCCGCCGCCTCCCTCGCGGGCTGCGACCTCGATCTCCTCGGGGCCCGTTCTGCCGGCGCCCGCACCGCTCGCCTCCCGGTTGACCCGGTCGACCGAACGGTCGTCGCCGACGGTGCGCTCGCCTCCCGGGGGTGGTCCCGTTCGGCTCCTGCACCGCACCGGCTTCCTGCGGCCCGTCTTCCGGCACCCTGGCGGGGCTCCCTTGCGGGTTCCCCTCCCGGGCTTCCGGGGCCGGACCGCTCTCCACCGGCCTCCGCATCGTACGGACGAACGCGCCCGCGCGCAAGGGGAAATTCCGCGGCGTTCCCCTAGCGTCGCGACGTGGTCACGGTGACGCCCGAACGCTTCGACGAGATGGTCGCCGCCGCGCTCGACGAGATCCCCGAGGCGCTCGCCGAGGCGATGGACAACGTGGTCGTGACGGTGGAGGAGTGGCCCACCGCGGCGCAGTCGGGCCGTGGCGGCGGTGTGCTCCTCGGCCTCTACGAGGGCGTCCCCCTGACGCGTCGGGGACCCATCAGCTACTCGGGCGTCGCACCCGACCGCATCACCATCTTCCGCGGGAACCTCTGCGCGCGTGCACGGGACGAGGCCGAGCTCGCGGCGCAGGTCCGGGTGACCGTCCTGCACGAGGTCGGGCACTACTTCGGCATGACCGACGAACGGCTGCGGGAGATGGGCTGGGCATGAACGAAGGGCCCGCGCGGGTGTCGTAGGCTCGCCCTCATGGGTTACCCGACCGACATGCTCCAAGAGAACGAGACGCTGGCCCTCGACCTGCGTCCGCACTGGTGGTACTTCTCGCGCAACATCCTCACCGGCATCCCGCTGTTCATCGTGCTGGTGCTGGTGCTCGCCAACCTCGACGGTTCGGCGCGCAAGTACATCGGCCTCATCATCGGCGTCGTCACCGTCGCCTGGGTGGTGTGGCTGGTGCTCAAGTACTTCCAGTGGCGCATGACCTACTTCGTGGTCACGAGCCGGCGGGTCATCTACCGCACCGGCGTGCTCTCGAAGCGCGGCGTCGAGATCCCGCTGGAGCGCATCAACAACATCAACTTCCACCAGCGCATGATCGACCGCATCATCGGCGCCGGTGACCTCGACATCGAGTCGGCGGGCCGCGACGGTCAGAGCCACTTCGACTTCATCCGTCACCCCGACGGCGTGCAGCACGAGATCTACCGGCAGATGGAAGCGCGGAACATGCCGGCCTTCGGTACGGCGCCCGCGGCCGCCCCCGCACCGGCGGCGCCGGCCCCGGGTGTGCCGGAGCAGATCGAGCAGCTCGCCCGTCTGCGCGACCAGGGCCACATCACGCCCGACGAGTTCGAGGCCAAGAAGAACGAGCTCCTCGGCCGCATGTAGCCCCCCGGATCGTCAGGGGAGCTTGCGGGCGCCGTCCACTGCGTGGGCGACGAACGCGTGGGGTGAGAGCCCGGTCGCGTCGGCGTAGCGCCGCGTGACCTTCGCGGCGACGTCGTCGGCGTGGTTGCGCTGCACGAGCGCGACCACACAGCCACCGAATCCCGCGCCCGTGAGGCGCGCGCCCGCGGCGCCGGCCTCGACGAGCAGGTCGACGAGGAGGTCGAGCTCGGGCGTCGACACCTCGTAGTCGTCGCGCAGGCTCGCGTGGCTCGCGAGCAGCAACGGGCCGAGCACCGACAGGTCACCCTGGGGGAGCGCGGCCGCGGTCTCGAGCACTCGCGCGTTCTCGGCGACGACGTGACGCGCGCGCGGCTCGTCGGCCACCTGCTTCGCGGTGACGTCACGCAGCGAGTCGCGCCCGAGCCGCGCGGCGACGGCCTCGCACTCGGCGCGGCGTTCGGCGTACGCGCTCCCGGCGAGCGTGCGCGGCAGCCCCGAGTGCACGACCACCACCGCGATGCGATCCGAGATCACGACCGGGGTGACGTCGTTGGAGCGACAGTCGATCAGCAGCGCGTGCCCCTCCTCGCCGTACAGCGACGCGAGCTGGTCCATCAGACCGCCGGGCACGCCGGTGGCCGCGACCTCCGCCGCGAGCGCGAGCTTGGCCGCCTCAACCCGCCCGAGCTCGAGCCCGGCGGCGTCGGTGAGCGCGAGCGTGAGCGCGACCGACAACGCCGAGCTCGAGGACAGGCCGGAGCCCGCGGGCACCGTCGACGACACCTCCAGGTCGACCGGCGGCACCACCGCGCCCGCGGCGGCCAACACGTGCAGCAGCCCGGCGACGAAGCGGCCCCACGAGGGCTCGACGAGGCGCGGCGTGCGACTGCCCTCGATCGGGAGGCGGACCTCGCCGTCGAGCTGTGCCGACACCGCCCGCACCCCGGGTGTGGTGCCCCGGGCGACCGACACGGTGCACGCCCGGTCGATGGCCATGGGCAACACGAAGCCCTGGTTGTAGTCGGTGTGGTCGCCCATGAGGTTGACGCGACCGGGAGCGACGAACATGCCGGGCACGGTACATTGCGCGCCGCACGACGACGGGGGAGAACCGCGATGGGTGTGCTCGACGGCAAGGTGGCGATCGTGTCCGGTGGCGCGCGCGGTATGGGCGCGGCGCACGTGCGGCGGTTCGTCGCCGAGGGCGCGCAGGTCGTGTTCGGCGACGTGCTCGAGGAGGAGTGCGCCCTGCTCGCCAAGGAGCTGGGCGACGCCGCGCACGTCGTGCCCCTCGACGTCACCCTCGAGGACCACTGGGCCGGCGCCGCCGCGTACGCGCGCGACGAGCTCGGCGGCCTCGACGTGCTCGTGAACAACGCAGGCATCGGCGCGGGCACGCCGATCGTCGGTGGTGCGCTCGACGACTACATGCGCGTGATCATGATCAACCAGGTGGGGGTGTGGCTCGGCATGCAGCACTCGGCCCCGGTGATGGGCGCGAGCGGCGGCGGGTCGATCGTCAACATCTCGTCGATCGACGGCATCATCGGCATGGCCAACGCGGGCGGCTACGTGTCGGCCAAGTTCGCGGTGCGGGGCATGACGAAGACGGCGGCCATCGAGCTCGCACCCCTCGGCATCCGCACCAACTCCGTGCACCCCGGCTTCGTCGACACGCCGATCCTCCACGGCGGCGACCCGCGCCACGGGGCGGCGAACGAGGTGCGTGACGCCATCGCCGCGAAGGTGTCGCCGATGATCCCCCAGGGCCGGCTCGCCCGCCCCGAGGAGCTCACCGAGATGGTGCTGTTCCTGGCCTCCGACGCCTCGAGCTACTGCAACGGCGCCGAGTTCGTGGTCGACGGCGGGATGATCGCAGGTCCGAACACTTTCTGAGGGACCCCGATTTTGTGACTTCATCCGGGCCGCCGGAGCGTCGATACTGGTCGCCATGAGTCGATTCCAGACCTCGTGGGAGATCGCCAAGCGCTCGTGGGCCGTGCTCCGGTCCGACAAGTCGCTGGCCTGGTTCCCGGTGCTGTCCGCCCTCGCCTCCATCGCGGTGATGGCGGCCGCCGTCGGCGTGATCGCGGTCGCCGGCATCGACGACGCGTCCAACTCGTTGGCGCCGATCGGCTGGGTCGTGATCGTCGTGGGCTACCTCGGCCTGGCGTTCGTGCAGACGTACTTCCTCGCCGGCCTCGTCGCCGGTGCCGACATGCGCCTGCACGGTCAGGACAGCACGGTGGGCAAGGCGCTGGCCGTCGCGAACTCGCGCCTGCACCGGCTGCTCCCGTGGGCCGTCGTGTCGGCGACGGTGAGCATCGTGATCAGCGCGATCGAGCAGCAGGGGCTGATCGGCCGGATCATCGCCAACCTCATCGGCCTGGCGTGGAACCTCATCACCTTCATGACCGTGCCGATCCTCGTGCTCGAGGACGTCGGCGTGGGCGCGGGACTCAAGCGCTCGAAGGACCTCTTCAAGAAGACCTGGGGCGAGAACGTCATCGCCTTCGGCGGACTGAGCATCGTCGGCTTCCTGCTCATGATCCCCGGCATCGCGCTCATCGCGTTGGGCGCGGCCGCGGGCACGGCCGGCCTCATCGCCCTGGGCCTCGTCGGCGCCGTGTGGCTGATCGCCACCGCGGTGATCATGTCGGCGCTCAGCGGCATCTACCGCACGGCGCTGTACCGCTACGCGTCCACGGGCCAGGTGCCCGGTGACTTCGCGGGCATCGACTTCCAGGCGCAGTTCCGGCCGCGCCGCAACGGCGGTCGCACCGGCATCCCCGGGTTCTGACCCGCCCGGCACCCCGGGGAGGCACGGGCCCGACCCGGCCGGGACCCTGCTGCGCGCGGCTCCTAGGCTGGGGCGGCGATGGCTCCTGAGCTCGAGATCGACGCCCTCCCGCAGCTGCGCGACCCGGTGCTGATCGTCGCGCTGTCGGGTTGGGTCGACGCCGGCCTCGCCGGCATCGGCACGGTCGCCGTGCTCCGGGATCACCTCGGCGCCGCGCGCAGCTTCGGCCGGATGGACCTGTCGACGGTGATGGACCTCCAGCAGACGCGCCCCACGGTCCACCTCGACATGGGCGTCCAGCGTCGCATCGAGTGGCCGCAGCTCGAGTTCGAGGCCGGCAACGTCGGCCCCGATGTCGTGCTCTGCTCGGGGCCCGAGCCGTCGCTGCGCTGGCGCGCCGTGCTCGGCGAGATCGTCGACCTCGCCGAACGGCTCGGCGTGCGCAAGGCCTTCACCGTGGGTGGCATCCCGGCCATGGCGTCGCACCGCCGCCCGGTCGAGGTGCTCACCACCGCCACCAGCGAGGATCTCGCGGAGGCCACCGGCGCGTGGCGCCAGGACTACGAGGGCCCCACCGGTGCGCAGAGCGTGTTGCAGGTGCTGCTCGGCGAGGCCGGCATCGACACCGTCGGCCTGTGGGCGCAGGTGCCGCACTACCTCTCGGCGAGTGCCTCGCCGCCGGCCATCCGGTCGCTGCTCGTGCGCCTCGAGGAGCTCGCCGGCGTCACCGTCGACCTCACCGAGATCGAGGAGCAGGCGATCGTCTACATCCAGCGCGTCGAGCAGGGCCTCACCGAGCGCCCCGACATCGTCGACGTGATCCGTGCCATCGAGGACGCCGACGACGACGTCGCCGACGGCGGCCTCGCCCCGGAGCTCGCCGAGGGTGAGCTGCCGAGCGGCGACGAGCTGGCCTCCGAGATCGAGCGCTTCCTGCGCGGGCAGTAGCCTGCGCCCGTCTTCCTCCCGACCGCCAGGAGCGTGCCCATGAGCGTCGTCAAGATCAACGCGATCACGGTGCCCAAGGAGCGGGCCGACGAGCTGGTGGCCCGGTTCGCCGCCCGCGCCGGTGAGGTCTCGAACATGCCCGGCTTCGAGATGTTCGAGCTCCTGCGCCCCACCGACGACAACGACACCTTCCTCGTGTACACGCGCTGGCGCTCCGAGGAGGACTTCCAGAACTGGATGAACAGCGCGGCGTTCCAGCACGGGCACAAGGCGCACAACACGCAGGGCCCGGTGAGCAACCAGAGCGCGCTGTGGCAGTTCGACGTCGTGCAGCACGAGGACGCTCCCGCGTCCTAGATCGACCACTCGCATCGCGTGAACGCGCTCTTCCAGTTCCACAGCAAGTGGGGCTACGTCGCGATCGTCCTCAACGCGCTCGCCGGCATCTACGCGCTCGTCGCGTACCAGTGGCGGCGCTTCCGCTCGAAGTACGTGTGGTGGGTGACGATCGTCGCCGAAGCCGCGCTGATGCTGCAGGTGGCCGTGGGCGCGATCCTCGTCGCATCCAAGGACTACACCGCGCCGCGCTTCCACATGTTCTACGGGTTCGTCGCGTTCATCACCGTGGGGCTCGCCTACAGCTACCGCGGTGCGATGCGCGGTCGCCGCGAGCTGCTCTACGGGCTCGCGGGGCTGTTCCTCATGGGCCTCGGCATCCGCGCCGTCATGCAGGTCGGCTGACATGCCCGCGCCCGACGGCCGACTGCGCGTGATGCTGCTGTTCGGCGGCCGTTCCGCCGAGCACGACGTGTCGCGCGTGACCGCGGTGGCGGTGGCGCGTGCGCTCGACCCCGCCCGCTACGAGGTGGTGCCCGTCGCCATCACCACCGACGGGCAGTGGCTGTTCGCCGACTCCGCCCGCCGCGCCATCGAGGCCGCCGCCGGCGGCGACGCCGACGCGTTGCCCCGGGCGTTCACGGTCGACGGTGACACCGCCGCCGGCCTCGGCGAGCTGGTGGCCACGCCCGGCGGGCCCGCCGGCCCCGGAGGCCCAGGCGTGCGCAGCGGCCTCGAGGTCGACGTCGTGCTGCCCCTGCTCCACGGTCCCTACGGCGAGGACGGCACCGTGCAGGGCCTGCTCGAGCTCGCCGACCTGCCCTACGTGGGTTCCGGCGTGGTCGGCTCCGCCGTGGGCATGGACAAGATCATGATGAAGCGCGCGTTCACCGCGTGCGGCATCCCCAACGCGAAGGCGGTGGAGCACCGCGACGGCCACGACCTCGCCGCCACCGCCGACCGCGTGGAGGCGGAGCTCGCCTATCCGTGCTTCGTGAAGCCGGTGAACATGGGTTCGTCGGTCGGGGTGTCGAAGGCGCACGACCGCGCCGAACTGCTCGCGGCGTGCGAGGTGGCGCTCGGCTACGACGAGTGGATCCTGGTGGAGGAGTCGATCGTCGGGCGTGTGATCGAGGTGGCGGTGCTGGGCGACGACCCGCCCGCCGCGTCGGTGCCCGGCGAGATCGTGCCGGGCGCGGAGTTCTACTCCTACAGCGACAAGTACGAGGCCGACGACGCCGAGCTGCTCGTGCCCGCACCGCTCACCGACGAGCAGGTCGCGGAGGCGCAGCGCACCGCGATCGCGGCCTTCGAGGCGTGCCGGTGCGAGGCGATGGCGCGCTGCGACATGTTCCTCACGCCCGACGGCCGGTTCCTCATGAACGAGGTGAACACGATCCCGGGCTTCACCCCGATCTCGATGTACCCGCGCCTGTGGGAGGCGTCGGGCATCGCGTACCCGGAGCTGCTCGACCGCCTCGTGGACCTCGCGTTCGCCCGCCACGCCCGCCGCGCCGATCGCGCCGGGCGTCAGCGCTAGTCGCTCGCGGGAGGGCGCCCTACAGGTTGACGACGGGGCAGGTGAAGGTGCGGGTGATCCCGTCGACCTTCTGGATCTCCGAGACGACGAGCTTGCCGAGGTCGTCGAGCGAACCCGACTCGGCCTTGACGATCACGTCGTAGGGCCCGGCGACGTTGTCGGCGTCGACGACGCCCGCGATCGCCCGCGCCGACTTCGCGACCTTCTCGGCCCGGCCGACTTCGGTCTGGATCAACACGTACGCGGTGACCGTCATGGTCCCACCCCCAGAATCGGTGACTGGACCCGGAGCGTAACCGCGACCGGTGCGAATTACGACAGGCGCTCCTCGAGCGCGTCGACCTCGGCCGTCAGCTTCGCGGGCAGGCGGTCGCCGAACTCGGAGAAGTACTCGCGCATGCCCGGGATCGTCTGGCGCCACTCACCGGCGTCGAACGCCAGCGCGGCCTCGACGTCGTCGGTGGAGATGTCGAGACCCTCGAGGTCGAGGTCGGCCGCGGTGGGGATCACGCCGATCGCGGTCTCCACACCACCGGCGTCGCCGTCGAGGCGGCGGCAGATCCATTCGAGCACCCGGGAGTTCTCACCGAAGCCGGGCCACAGGAAGCGGCCGTCGTCACCCTTGCGGAACCAGTTGACGCCGTAGATGGTGGGGAGCGACGCCTCGTCGGTGCGGTCGGTCATCGACAGCCAGTGGGCGAAGTAGTCGCCCATGTTGTAGCCGCAGAACGGCAGCATCGCGAAGGGGTCGTGGCGCAGCTCGCCGAGTCCGCCGACGGCCGCGGCCGTCTTCTCGGAGCCCATCGAGGCGGCCACGAGCACACCGTGGTTCCAGTCGCGCGACTCGAACACCAGCGGCACCGTGGTGGCGCGGCGGCCGCCGACGAGGAACGCCGAGATCGGCACACCCTTCGGGTCCTGCCACTCGGGGGCGATGCAGGGCACCTGCGACGCCGGCGCACAGAACCGCGAGTTGGGGTGCGCGGCGGGCGTGTCGGACTCGGGTGTCCAGCTGTTGCCCTTCCAGTCGGTGAGGTGGGCGGGCGGCTCCTTGGTGAGGTCCTCCCACCACACGTCGCCGTCGTCGGTGAGCGCGGTGTTGGTGAACACGGTGTTCGCGTCGCACGCCCGCAGCGCGTTGAGGTTCGACTTCTCGCTCGTGCCCGGCGCGACACCGAAGATGCCGAACTCCGGGTTGATGGCGTGGAGACGGCCCTCGTCGCCGAACTTCATCCAGGCGATGTCGTCGCCGATGGTCTCGACCGTCCAGCCGGGGATCGACGGGATGAGCATGGCCAGGTTGGTCTTGCCGCACGCGGACGGGAACGCCGCCGCGATGTAGCGCACGCGGCCCTGCGGGCTGGTGAGCTTGAGGATGAGCATGTGCTCGGCGAGCCAGCCCTCGTCGCGGGCGATCACCGAGGCGATGCGCAGCGCGAAGCACTTCTTGCCGAGGAGGGCGTTGCCGCCGTAGCCCGAGCCGAACGACCAGATCTCACGCGTCTCGGGGAAGTGCACGATCCACTTCTCGTCGGCGTTGCAGGGCCAGGGCACGTCGGCCTCGCCGTCGGCGAGGGGCGCACCGAGGGAGTGCACGCACGGCACGAAGTCGCCGTCCGCCCCGAGCACGTCGAGCGCAGCCTGGCCGGCGCGCGTCATCGTGCGCATGCTCACCGCGACGTAGGGGGAATCGGTGACCTCGACGCCGATGTAGGAGAGGGGCGAGCCGAGCGGGCCCATCGAGAACGGCACCACGTACATGGTGCGGCCCTTCATGCAGCCGCTGAACAGCTCGTTCAGCTTGCCGCGCATCTCGGCTGGGGCCTTCCAGTTGTTGGTGGGGCCGGCGTCGGCCTCGTGCTCGGAACAGATGAAGGTGCGGTCCTCGACGCGGGCGACGTCGCTGGCGTCGGAGCGGGCCCAGTAGGAACCGGGGCGCTTCTCGGGGTCGAGCTCGGTGAAGGTGCCCGCCTCGACCAGCTGCTTGCAGAGGAGCTCGTGCTCGGCGTCGGACCCGTCGAACCAGTGCACGTCGGCCGGTTCGCAGAGGGCGACCATCTCGTTCACCCAGTCGATCAGGCGCTGGTTCTTGGTCGGGGGCGAGACGAGCGTCACTTCAGGATCCTCCACGTTGAGGAACGAGGCCCACCGGGCTCTGGGGGGCCACCGAGTAGTCGGAAAAGTGTACCGACGCCCCCCGTGATGCCCGGAACGCAGGTCCGTCGAGTGTTGCGAACACGTGTGGGGTACGGATAGAACACCTGTTCCATGCCGACGGCCACCGCGACCCCACTGGAACCGGGTACCCGGGAACTCCTGATCGTCACCGCCGAGCGCCTGTTCGCGGAGCAGGGGATCGACCGCGTGTCGCTGCGCCAGATCGGCGAGGCCGCCGGGCGCCGGCAGCCGTCGGCGGTGCAGTACCACTTCGGCGACGCGCACGGTCTCGTGCGGGCGATCGTCGCCTTCCGCACCGCCGCGGCCAACGAACGCCGTACGGTGATGCTCGACGACCTGGTGCTCGCGGGCCGCGCCGGCGACGTGCCGGCGTTGCTCGAAGCGGTGGCCTTCCCGTTGCTCGAGACCCTGCCCGCCGATTCGCACTACCTCGGGTTCGTCGCCGAACTGCTCGCCCGGAAGCGCATCGCCCCCATCTTCGCCGAACCGGGCACCGAGTACGGCGAGAACGCGCAGCGCATCGCCCGCTACCTCGACGGCGCGCTGCGCTGGGTCCCCACCGCACTGCGGCGACGGCGCATCGAGCGCGCCCTCGACACGCTGCTCACGTCGCTCGCCCGCGACTGGGAGCCCGCCGACCGGCGGCGCGCCGCGGTCCGCGCCGGTGCCGCGGCGAGCGACCTCATGGTCGCCGACGTCCTCGCGTGCGCCGCGGCGATGCTCACGGCGCCCGTCCCGTCCGTCTCCGTCCCCGAATCGTCCTCGCACAGAAAGCGGCTCCGATGAGCAACGCCACCACGCCCCGTCCTCCCGTGATCGGCCCCGACCTCGCCTCCTCGAAGCCGGGCGACTACCCGCTGCCGCGGCCCGAGGCCGGCGCCCCCAACGTGGTGCTGATCGTCCTCGACGACATGGGCTTCGCCCAGCTCGGTTGCTTCGGCTCGGGGATCGACACCCCCAACATCGACCGCCTCGCCGACAACGGCCTGCGCTACAACCGCTTCCACGTCACCGCGATCTGCTCGCCCACCCGGGCGTGTCTGCTCACCGGCCGCAACCACCACAACGTGGGCGTGGGGTTCCTGACCGACATGCCGATGCGGTACCCCGGCTACACGGGGCGCGTCCCGAAGTCGGCGGTGCCGCTGCCGCGGGTGCTGCGCGACCACGGCTACAACACGATGGCGGTGGGCAAGTGGCACCTCGTGCCGGGTGGTGACCGCACGGAGGCGGGGCCGTTCGACTGCTGGCCGCTCGGGTACGGGTTCGAGCGCTACTACGGGTTCCTCAACGGCGACGCCAACCAGTGGGCGCCGAGCCTCGTGCGCGACAACAACTACGTGGAGCCGCCCCGCACGCCGGAGGAGGGCTACCACCTCAGCGAGGACCTCGCCGACGAGGCGATCCGCAACATCACCCGTCAGCAGCAGGCGTGTGGCGGGGAGCGCCCGTTCTTCATGTACCTGGCGTTCGGCGCGATGCACGCGCCGCACCACGTCGCCCCCGAGTGGATCGAGCCCTACGCGGGCGCGTTCGACCAGGGGTGGGACCGCTGGCGCGAGGAGGTCTTCGCCCGGCAGGTGGAGGCCGGCATCGTGCCGGACGGCACCGTGCTCACGCCGCGCCCGAGCTGGATCGCCGAGTGGGACTCGTTGTCCGACGACGCCCGGCGGGTGCTCGCCCACCAGATGGAGGTGTACGCGGGGTTCCTCTCGCACACCGATGCGCAGATCGGCCGTGTCATCGACCAGCTCGAGAAGCTCGGCATCCTCGACGACACCATCGTGATGCTCGTGTCCGACAACGGCACCAGCGGCGAGGGCGGCGAGATGGGAACCTTCAACGAGATGCGCTTCACGGAGCACATCCCCGACACCGTCGAGTCGAACGGCGCGTGGCACGACGAGCTCGGCAGCGTGCGCACCTACCCGCACTATTCGTGGGGCTGGGCGTGGGCGGGCAACACGCCGCTGCGGCTGTGGAAGCGCTACACGTGGCTGGGCGGGTGCCGCACGCCGCTGATCGTGCACTACCCGAACGGCTTCGCGGCGAAGGGGCAGGTGCGTGACCAGTTCGTGCACGCGATCGACCTCGCGCCCACGGTGCTCGCGCTCGCAGGTCTCACGCCGCCCGACACGATCGACGGCGTCACGCAGAAGCCGTACGACGGCGCGTCGATCGCGGCCACGTTCGACGACGCCGGCGCGAAGAACCCGCGCGACGCGCAGTACTTCGAGATGCTCGGTTCGCGGTCGATCTACGCCGACGGCTGGAAGGCGACGACCGACCACGTGTCGAAGGGCGTGATGGACGAGGAGCGGCTCATGACGGGCAGCCGCGAGTTCGCCACCGACTCCTGGGCGCTGTTCAACCTCGAGGACGACTTCTCCGAGGCGAACGACCTCGCAGCCGAGCACCCCGAGCTGGTGGCGCAGCTGCAGGAACGCTGGGCTGTCGAGGCCGGACGCAACAACGTGTTCCCGATGTCCGACGACCTCATCGCACGCGTCGTGGCGATGATGCCGGTCGCGAACGGGCCGGGTGCGCGGGCGGTGTACCGGCCCGAGGCCGGCCCGGTCACCGACGCGCAGGTCGCGCGGCTCGGGCTCGGTGCGCGCGTCACGGTCGACGTGACCGTGCCGGGCGACGGTGGTGCCGGCATCCTCTGCGCGGTGGGCGACTGGAACGGCGGCTTCGCGCTCTACGTGCGTGACGGTCGGCTCGTGTGCGGCTACTCGCGTGCGGGCGACCAACACGTCGTGTCGAGCGAGCAGCCGGTGCCGGCGGGCGACCACCGCCTCGGCGTGCACTACGACCCGAACGGTCCCGGGGGCCCGGAGCTCACGTTGCTGTGCGATGACGTCGTGATCGGCGGTGAGCAGCTGCCGTTCCCGCTGCCGTTCGTGTTCCAGCACGGTGGCTGCCCGATGTTCCTCGGGCGCGACGCGGGCCTGCCGGTGGTCGACGACTACGCAGTCCCGTTCGCGTGGACGGGGGAGCTCCGCGAGGCGGTGATCGAGTCGGCGGGCGCCCACGCCGACCTCACCCGGGAGCTGCGAGCGGCGCTCCACTCCGAGTAACGCTCCCCGCTGCTGGCATCCTGGCGGGATGGAACCGGCGGGCACCGAACCGGACAGCGACGCGGAAACCGACTAGTTCCGCGCGCGGGTGCTCGCCGCGACCGAGTTCCTGGAGCAGGTGGTCGCCGACCCGTCGGTGCTCGAGGTGATGACGGAGGAGGAGCGCGTCCGCTTCGTCAACGCGGCGGGCAACGTGTTCGAACCCGACGTCTTCACCCGTCGCCGTCAACTCAAGGCGCGCCAGCGCCGTCAGCGCGACGAGCGCCAGCGACGCGACGAGGAGCTCCTGGCCGAGACCGGCATCCGCACGCTGCGCGCCAAGCCGGTGTTCACCACGCCCAACGTGTTCCCGCCCGACGAAATGCCGGAGGACGACATCCGCGACGGGGTCGCCGACGAGCCGACGCCCAGGCTCGGCGAGCCGGTGCACTGCTACGTGTGCAAGGCGCACTACACCGAGCTGCACCACTTCTACGACCAGCTCTGTCCCGCATGCGCGGCGTTCAACTACGAGAAGCGCAGCGAGTCGGCGGATCTCAGCGGCCGCGTCGCGCTGCTCACGGGCGGCCGGGTGAAGATCGGCTACCAGGCGGGCATCAAGCTGCTGCGCGCCGGCGCGCACGTGATCGTCACCACGCGGTTCCCGCGTGACGCCGCGCTGCGCTACGCGCGCGAAGCCGACTTCGACGACTGGGGTGATCGGCTCGAGATCTTCGGCCTCGACCTGCGCTTCACGCCGAGTGTCGAGGCGTTCTGTCACCACGTGAACACCACGCGGGGCCGGCTCGACTTCATCGTCAACAACGCGTGCCAGACGGTGCGCCGCCCGCCCGACTTCTACCGGCACATGATGGACGTCGAGACCGCGTCACTCGCACAGATGCCCCATGAGGTGCGGGCGCTGGTGGGGGAGTACGAGGAGCTCACCGACCTCGCCGGTGCGGCTGCGCTCTCGCAACGCGCGCTCCTGCCCGGTGAGGCGCGCCCGCAGCACTCGCTGTTCCCCGAGGGGCGCCTCGACCAGGACCTCCAACAGGTCGACCTGCGCGACCGCAACTCGTGGCGGCTCATGCTCGCCGAGGTGCCCACGGTCGAGCTGCTGGAGACGCAACTGGTGAACGCGGTGGCGCCGTTCGTGCTCAACGGCCGGTTGAAGGCGCTCATGCTCCGCACGCCCGAGCGCGACAAGCACGTGGTGAACGTGTCGGCGGTGGAGGGGCAGTTCTACCGGCGCTTCAAGACGACGAAGCACCCGCACACGAACATGGCGAAGGCCGCGCTCAACATGATGACGCGCACCTGCGCGGCCGAGTACCACGCCGACGGGATCCACATGAACAGCGTCGACACCGGCTGGGTCAGCGACGAGGACCCGCTCGACATCGCGCTGCGCAAGACCGCGGAGCAGGGGTTCCACCCGCCGCTCGACATCGTCGACGGCGCCGCCCGCATCGTCGACCCCATCATCTCGGGGTTCAACACCGGCGAGCACGTGTACGGCAAGTTCCTGAAGGACTACCGCCCGACCGACTGGTGAGCCGCTCGCCGTCGCGGCCCGGGCTGATCGGCCCTGGCCGGCGCCGCCCGGGCCGTGCACGCTGGACCCGTGACCACGCGTCAGCTGCACCTGCCGGCGCCGCAATGGGCGCCCGATCCGTCCGGTCGGCACGCGCTGCGCTGGTGGGACGGCACGACGTGGACGACCTCGACGAGGGACGCCGCGGGAGTCGTCACCGACGATCCGCACGCCCTGGGCCCGGCGGCCCGGCCGCCGCGGTTGACGCGGCCGCGCTGGCCTCTCCGCGCGGACCTGGCAATGGGGCTGGCAGTGGTGGCGCTGCTCTCGTCGCCGACGGCGTTCATGGCGCTGACGGGCTCGATGGACCAGCCCGATGCGGTGGTGCACGACGCCATGACGACGGCGGTGGTCTGCATGGTGCTGGGTGCGGTGTGCCTGATCTCGTCGCTGGTGCTGGCGCTCTGGGGCGGCCACGGTCGCGCGTGGGCCTCGCCGGACTCGTTCGAGACCTTCCTGAACCGGTTCGTCGTCGTGTGGGGCTTCGCGGTGTTCGCCGCGCTCCCGCTCTGGTTCCTCATCATCGGGGGTTGACGGCTAACGGCGTTAGCTCTAGAGTATGGCTAACGCAGTTAGCCGACAGGAGCCCGCCATGACCACCCTCGCCCCCGGCACCATCCCGACCGACGTCCGGCACTACCGCCGTCCCGGCTGGTTCAACCGCAACGTGATGAACCGGGCGGTGGCCGGCCTCACCCGCTGCGGCCTGAGCGTGTGGGGCTCGCGCGTGCTCGAGGTGCGGGGCCGCACCTCCGGCGAGCCTCGCCGGGTCCCGGTGAACCTGCTGGTGCTCGACGGCGAGCGCTACCTCGTGTCGGCGCGCGGGGAAGGGGAGTGGGTCCGCAACCTGCGCGCGGCCCACGGGGAGCTGGTGCTGGTCCGCGGGAGCCACCGCGACGACCTCGTCGCGGCCGAGGTGCCCGACGCCGACAAGGTGCCGGTGCTGCGGGCCTACCTCCGCAGGTGGAAGGCCGAGGTGGGGGCGTTCTTCGACGGGGTCGACGCCGACTCGACCGACGCCGAGCTCGCCGCGATCGCGTGGAAGCACCCGGTGTTCGTGCTGGAGCAGCGGTGACGGCGGCGCCCGCCGCGCCGCCGGCGCGCGAGCTGTCGCCGCGCGCCGCGGAAATCGTGGCGGTGGCCCGGCGCGTGCTCGAGGCCGAGGGCGCCGACGCGCTCACCATGCGCCGGGTCGGCGACGAGCTCGGCATGAAGGCGCCGTCGCTCTACAAGCACTTCCCGAACAAGGCCGCGATCGAGCTGATCCTGATCGAGCAGGGGCTGACCGAGATGGGCGCCGCGCTGTACGAGGCCATCGGCCGCCGCGCCCCGGCGAACGCGGTGCGGCCGTTGCTCGAGACGTACCGCGCGGTGGCCAGGGCGCACCCCAACCTCTACCGGCTCACCACCGTCGGCCCGCTGCGGCGCGCCGACCTCGTGCCCGGGCTCGAGGACTGGGCGGGCGCGCCCTTCTTCCTGGTCACCGGCGACCCGTACCGCGCACAGGCGCTGTGGTCGGCGGCGCACGGCATGGTCATCCTCGAGCTCGACGGCCGCTACCCGCCGGGCTCCGACCTCGACCGCACCTGGCGGGAGGCCGCCGAGGTGTTCGCCGCCGAGCGCTCGCCGAGGAGCGCGCCCGCGGTCATGGCGGCGTCGAACCCCTTCTCGGCCCGCTCGACCAGTTGGGTGAACTGGTCCTGGGTGAGGTTCCCGGCGGCGAAGACGCGCACGACCGACTTCCCGCTGAGGAAGGTGACCGTGGAGACGGAGAAGTCGGACCCCTCGGTGAAGTACGCCCCCGTGCGCGCGTCGCCCACATCACCGGCGTCGACGCGCTTGTAGGCACGCGCGGCACCTGAGCTCGTCGTCACCTTCTTGCACGTGGTGGCGGCGTCGACGAACGCCTTGTCGGTCGCGAAGAACTTCTTGGCCGTCGCCGCGTCGGTGAAGTCGTACACCTGCTCCTCGCCGGAGAGCTTGGTGCCGCCCGTCTGCTTGTCGACGAACGACGCGCCGTACAGCGTCGCGGTCTTCGTGAACCGCTGCGCGCCGGTGAGGGCGCAGCGATCGACCGCGCCGTACGACGGCGTGTAGCCGAGCTCGGTGCGCGGGGAGCCGCTGCCGAACTTGGCGCCGGACGGAAGGTCGCGCTCCTGGAGCAACGAGTCGGTGCCCGAAGCCGCCGCGGCCGCCGCGAATGCGGTGACGAACGCCACCGTGATGATGCACCCGATCAGCGCGCGCGATCGTCGAAGAACCCTGCCCGTCATGCCTGCCCCCTCCCGAGCGAAACCCGGATGCTACGTGAGCCTCAGGTGTGGACGGTGAGGGAGACGGCTCGGCCGTCGGCGCGGAAGCCGATCTCCACTGCACCTTCGAGGGTGCCGGCGTCGCTGCGGATCCGCACTGACCAGGTAGCGGTGTCGCCGGTGAGTTGTTTGCGCACCGGGTCGACCGTGACGTCGCGCCCGAGGTGCTCGCGCACGAACGCGGCGAGCTCGTCGGTGACCGCCTCCGGTGCGAAGGCGGCGAGCACGGCGTCGGCGTCGCCCGCCTTCCACGCCTCCTCGATCGCGAGCGTGGTCGCGAAGCGCGCGGCCTGGGCGCGACCCGCCACCACCAGGCCGTCGAGGAAGGAGGGGTCGCGGTTGAGCTTCGAGGTCGGGCCCCACGTGGAACCGAGTGCGGCGCGGGGCATCTCGATGATGCGCACCACGATCGGGCGGTACTTCCCGTCGGGTGCGAGTTCGCCGCGCTCGAGCAGCGCGTCGATCGTCTCGATGAACCCCAGCTCCTGGTAGAGCGACAGGTTGCCCGACAGCTCGTTGCGGCGGTCGTTGATGTCGAGCAGCGAGGTGGGGGTGGTGGCGCGCTCCCGCGGGTTCACCTGGATCACCCACAGCTCGTCGGGGCGGGTGGCGAGCAGGTCGCGCACCGGTGGGTTCTGCGAGAAGAGCCCGTCCCAGTAGGCGCCGCCGTCGACCTCGACCGCGGGGAAGAGGTTGGGGATCGCGGCGGAGGCGAGGGCGTGCTCGGGCACGATCGTGTCGACGTGGCTGTTGAACGCCCGGAACTCGCCGGTGTTCACCTCCACCGCCCCGAGCAGGAGCATCGGCGACTCGCCGCTCCGGTCGGGGGTGGTGGCGGCGACGCGGGTGAAGTCGACGTGGCGCTCGAGCATGGCCCGGAAGGTGTCGAGCCCGACCTGCGGCGTCGGGAGCTGGTACGGGCTCACCGCCGGCAGGAGTCCGTGGCCCTGCGCGGTGCCGGCGGCGAGCATCGCCGCATTGAGCATGCGATCGAACGGAGTGCTGGCCGCGTTGTCGGCCCAGAAGTCGACGAGACGCTTCGCCGCGCCGTCGCGGTCGTCGTCGAGGAGTGACGCCCAGGCGAGCAGCGCGCAGATCGCGCCACCGGAGGTGCCGCTGATCCCGACGACCTGCGAGTCGCGCAGCGAGTCGTCGGTGAGGAGACCACCGAGCACGCCGGCGGTGAAGGCGGTGTGGCTGCCGCCGCCCTGGCAGGCGACCGCAACCCGGCGCACGCTCAGACCCGGGCCGCTAGACCTGGGCGGTGGGGAGGCCCATGTCGGGCTCCGAGCCGAAGCGCACCGCGGTGGCCCGGCCGGCGCCGTTGAGCTCGAAGTTCACCCGCTGGCCCTGGCGCAGCGTGACGAAGATCGACCCCTCGAGCGCATCCTTCGCCACCGCGTACTCGGTGCGGTCGGAGGTGTCGCTGATGATCACGCCCTCGCCCGTCTGCGGGTCGAAGAAGCGGACGACGCCCTGCACGGTGCGGCCCTTACGGCTTCTGCACCTTGCCCGCCTTGAGGCAGGAGGTGCACACGTGGAGACGACGGGGCGAGCCGTTGACGACCGCACGCACCTTCTGCACGTTGGGGTTCCAGCGCCGCTTGGTACGGCGGTGCGAGTGGCTGATCTTCATGCCGAACTGCGGCTTCTTGCCACACACCTCGCAGACGGACGCCATGCTGGAACCTTGCCTCGTGCGGGGAGCGGCGCTGCCCATGGTGGGGTGCAGCCGCCCGGGGATGGTCGGTCGAACGGGTAAGGGTAGCAGCGGGCGCAGTACCATCCCAGCCGTGGGCCCGGTTCCTGACGTTCTCGACAAACTCGCGCCCGCCGACCTGCGGCGCCTGGTGTCCACCTACCGCGACACGTTGCGGGCCCACCAGGACGAGCTCAACCGCCTCAACGTGTACCCGGTGCCCGACGGCGACACCGGCACCAACATGGCGCTGACCCTCGAGTCGGTGGTCCAGGAGCCTCGACACCCACCAGGCCGCGGGGCCGATGCGCCCGCCATGGAGGGTGTGTGCGAGGCGATCCGCCACGGGTCGCTCATGGGGGCCCGGGGCAACTCGGGCGTGATCCTGTCGCAGATCCTCCGGGGCCTCGCCGACACCTTCTCGCCGCTCGAGTCCATCTCTGCCGGTGACGTCGCGAAGGGCCTGCGCACCGCGGCCGACGCCGCCTACGAGGCGGTGCTGCGCCCGGTCGAGGGCACCATCCTCACCGTGGTGCGCTCCGCGGCCGAGTCGGTGGAGCAGGCCGTCGCCGACGGCGAGTCCACGCTCACCGGTCTGCTCGAGCGCGCGGCCGATGCCGCTCGCGACGCCGTCGCCCGCACCCCCGAGCTGCTCCCGGTGCTCCGCGAAGCCGGCGTCGTCGACGCCGGTGGTCGCGGCTTCGAACTGCTGCTCGCGTCGTGGCTCAACGTGGTGTCGGGCAAGCCCGTCCCCGCGCCCCAGGTCGTCAATACGCCGGCTTCGGTCGACGCGCACATGCAGCACAGGCACGACGAGCTCGAGGGCGGCCGCTACGAGGTGATGTTCCTCCTGAGCGCCGACGACGCGAACGTGCCCGCGTTCAAGGACCGTTGGGACGCCCTCGGCGACAGCATCGTCGTGGTGGGCGGCGACGGCCTCTGGAACTGCCACGTCCACACCGACGAGATCGGTGCGGCGATCGAGGCCGGCATCGCCGCAGGGACGCCGTCGCGCATCCAGGTCACCGACCTCGTCGAGCAGGTGCAGCACCTCGAACAGGAGACGTGGGTCGTCGACGGCGAGGCGCCGTCGCACGAGCGCGTCACCACCGCGGTCGTCGCGGTCGCGGTGGGCGACGGTCTGCGCCGACTGCTCGGCACCCTCGGCGTGCAGCAGGTCGTCGCCGGTGGCCAGTCGATGAACCCGTCGACCGCGCAGATCCTCGAAGCGGTGGGCGCCTGCAACGCCGACGGCGTGATCGTGCTGCCCAACAACAAGAACATCGTGCCCGTCGCGCGCCAGGTGCCCGAGCTCACCGAGGTCGTCGTCGACGTCGTGCCCACCACCGCGGTGGTGGAGGCCCTCGCCGCGCTCGTCGTGTACGACCCCGCGAAGACGGTGGCCGAGAACGTCGCGGCCATGGCCGACGAGGCGCAGCGCGTGCGCGCCGGCGAGGTCACGCAGGCCGTGCGCGACAGCAGCGCCGAGTGCGGCCCGATCAAGTCGGGCGACTGGATCGCGATCACGCGCGACGGCATCGTCGCGGCGGTGCCGAGCGCGCTGGACGCCGCGGTCGCGCTGCTCGACGCGCTGGTCGACGACGACTCCGAACTTGTCACCGTGCTCGTGGGCGAGGACGCGACCGAGCACGACGTCGCCGCGCTCGGTGACCACCTCGGCAAGGCACACCCCGACTGCGAGGTCGAGTTGCACCGCGGCGACCAGCCGCTGTACCCCTTCCTGATCGGCGTCGAGTAGCGGGCGTGCCCGACTCCACCGCGCGCACCGGGCTCACCCTGCGGGAGCTCGCCGGCAAGTCGGTCACCGACCTCAAGACCGTCAAGCCCAAGCTGCGCGAGGGCCTCGAGGCGATGGGCATCACGTCGGTGCTCGGGCTGCTCGAGCACTACCCGCGGCGCTACGTCGACCGCTCGCAGCGCGCCGAGATCCACGAGCTGCACCCCGGCGACGAGGCCACCGTCGACGGCGAGATCCGTTCGATCAGTGCGCGCCGCACGCGCGACGGGCGGCGGGTGATCGTGAACGCGTCGGTGTACGACGGCACCGGCCTGCTCTACGTGGTGTTCTTCAACCAGGGCTGGCGGGAACGTCAGTTGCCGAAGGGCACGCAGGTGTCCGTGTTCGGGAAGGTCGAGGACTACCGCGGCAAGCGGCAGATGACGAACCCCGTCGTCGACATCCTCGCCGCGCCCGACGGCGAACCCGGCGGTGGCGGCCTCGACCAGACGGGCCTCATCGTGCCGGTGTACCCGCAGTCGGGGAAGGCCGAGGTGCTCACCTGGCAGTTGCGGCGTTCGATCGCCGAGGCCCTCCAGCGGGCGGAGCCGCGCCGCGTCGCCGCTCCCCTCGGCGCCGGCATCCGCGACGACCTCGATCTCGTCGAGCGCGACACCGCGTACCGTCACGTGCACCAGCCGGAGTCGATGACGGAAGCGCAGTCGGCGCGCCACCGCCTGAAGTTCGACGAGTTCCTGCGCATGCAGCTCGGTCTCGTCGCGCGCAAGCGCAAGCTCGCGGCCGAGGCGAGTGGTGTGCAGCACGTCGTCGACGGCGCGCTCGTGCCGAAGTTCCACGCGGGCCTGCCGTTCCCGCTCACCGACGACCAGGCGAACGCGATCGCGGAGATCTCGCGTGACATGGCGTCGCCCGCGCCGATGCACCGGTTGCTGCAGGGCGAGGTGGGCTCGGGCAAGACGGTCGTGGCGCTCACCGCACTGCTCACCGCGGTGCAGGGCGGCTACCAGGGTGCGTTCATGGCCCCCACCGAGGTGCTCGCCGAACAGCACGAGCTCACGATGCGGTCGGTGCTCGACGGCCTCACGGTGCCCGAGGAGGGATCGCTGCTCGGCGAACGACCGGTGCGCGTCGCGCTCCTCACCAACCGCACCCCCGCGGCGGATCGCCGGCGCATCGCCGAGGGGCTGGCCAACGGTGAGGTCGACATCCTCGTCGGCACGCATGCGCTCATCTACGGGGGCGTGGAGTTCGCCCGGCTCGGACTCGTCGTCATCGACGAGCAGCATCGCTTCGGGGTGGAGCAGCGCGACCTGCTGCGCGCCAAGGGCGACTCGCCCGACGTGCTGGTGATGACGGCCACGCCGATCCCGCGCACCGCGGCGATGCTGATCTACGGCGACCTCGACAAGACCGAGCTGCGCCACCTGCCGGCCGGGCGCTCACCGATCGCCACGCGCGTCATCGGCACCGGTCCGCTCGAACGCGTCGCCGTGTACGAGCAGGTGCGCGCGGAAGTGGCCGACGGGCGCCAGGCCTACGTGGTGTGCCCGCTCGTGGAGGGCTCCTCGAAGTTGGAGGCGAAGGCGGCCAACGAGGAGTTCGAGCGCCTCGCGGCCGAAGACCTGCGCGGCCTGCGCCTCGGTCTGCTGCACGGGCAGATGCACCCCAACGAGAAGGAGGCGGCGATGCGTGCCTTCCGGGCGGGGGAGACCGACGTGCTCGTGTCCACGACCGTCATCGAGGTCGGCGTCGACGTGCCCAACTCCACGGTGATGGTCATCGAGGACGCCGACCGCTTCGGGTTGCTGCAACTGCACCAGCTGCGCGGCCGCATCGGGCGCGGCAAGCACGCGTCCACCTGCATCCTGATCGCCGACCCGACCACCCCGCAGGGCGTCCAACGCATGGAGGCGATGGTCGAGTCGGGTGACGGCTTCGAGCTCGCCGAGCGCGACCTCGCCATCCGCGGCGCGGGCGAGGTGTTCGGGGAGCGTCAGGCGGGGTGGAGCGACCTCAAGCTCGGGCGGCTCCCGCAGGACGAGCCCATCGTGCTGGAGGCGCGCGCCGTCGCCGAGCGCATCCTCGACGCCGACCCCGATCTCGTCGCCCACGCGCAGCTGCGCGAGGAGGTCGAGGACCTCCTCGGCGACGCTGTCGAATTCCTGTTCAAGAGCTAGCGGCAGGAGCCCGCCATGACCGTCCCGACCACGCCGACGACCCCCTCGGCACCACCGCCCGACCGTTCCGGCTGCCTGTCGCTGATCCTGAACGTCATCTGGCTGGTGCTGTCGGGGTTGTGGCTCGCCATCGGGTACGTGCTCGCCGGCATCCTGATGTGCATCCTGATCATCACGATCCCGTTCGGCATCCAGTCGTTCAAGCTCGCGGGCTTCGCGCTGTGGCCGTTCGGACGCGCCGTGGTGAAGCGGCCCGACCGGTCGCGCGCCCTGAGCGCGATCGGCAACGTGCTGTGGTTCGTGCTCGCCGGCATCTGGCTCGCGATCGTGCACATCGTCACCGGCGTGCTGTTGTGCATCACGATCATCGGCATCCCGCTCGGCATCGCCAACTTCAAGCTGGTGCCGCTCGCGCTCGTGCCGTTCGGCAAGGAGGTCGTGCCGCGGAGCCAGGCCACCGGCAGCTACGTCGCGTTCTGACGCGCGCGACGTTCACGTGACGCCACGGATGGGAACACTCCACCGATGGGCAACGACGCGAACCTCCACGACGAACTGCTCGCGCTCGAGACCGCGGCCTGGCAGGCGCTGACGGAGCCGGGTGCCGCAACGGGGTACTACGACGACACGCTCGCCGACGACGTGCTGATGCTGTTCCCCGGCGGCATGGTCATCGACGACCGCGAAGCGGTCGTGGCCTCGATGGACGGCGCGCTGTGGTCGTCCTTCGAGATCACCGAGCCGCGTGTGCTCCGGCTCGGCGACGATGCGGCCGTCTTCGCGTACCGCGTCCATGCGGTGCGCCAGGAGCAGGACTACGACGCGCTGCTCAACAGCACCTATGTGCGCGAGGCGGGGGAGTGGCATCTCGCCCTCCACCAGCAGACCCCGGTCTGAGCGCGGCTCGCGGTCAGCGGGGTGCGATGATCCCCGGATGGCGTTGCGGGTGATCGCGGGGACGGCCGGCGGACGGAAGCTCGTCGCGCCCAAGAGTGGCGCCCGGCCCACGCAGGACCGGGTGAAGGAGGCGCTGTTCTCGTCGCTCGGCGACCTCGTGGTCGACGCCGACGTGCTCGACCTCTACGCCGGGAGCGGCGGGCTCGCGATCGAGGCGCTCTCGCGGGGCGCGGCCCGCGCGGTGCTCGTCGACGACGACCGCGCCGCGGTCGCCGCGATCCGGACGAATCTCGCCACGGTGGGCTTCGAGGGACAGGCGACGGTCAGTGCCCGATCGGCCGACGCGTTCGCCCGGGCCGGGGCCCCCGGGGGCCCGTTCGACCTCGTGCTCCTCGATCCGCCCTACGACCTGCCGTCGGCCGATCTGGCCGCGGTGCTGGCCGCGCTCGCCGCCGCCGGAGCCGTCGCCCCGGGCGCGACCGTCGTGCTGGAGCGGGCGGCCGGCAGCGATCCCGTCGCCCTGCCGGAGGGCTGGGATGTCCGGAGGGAGCGCACCTACGGGGATACGCTCCTGATCGTCGTGTCCGCTCCGGCGGACTGACCCCACGCACACACCCACGCACACACCCACGCACACATCGCCCAACCTCGGGAGCACCCTCCTTTGGCCACCGCCCTCTGCCCGGGCTCGTTCGATCCCGTCACCAACGGCCACCTCGACATCATCGAGCGCACGGCCCGGCACTTCGACGACGTGATCGTGGCGGTGATCCGCAACCCGCAGAAGACGCAGTCGCTCTTCACGCTCGAGGAGCGTCAGGAGATGCTGTCGGAGGTGCTCGCGCACCTGCCGAACGTGCACATCGAATTCTTCAAGGGTCTGCTCGTCGAGTTCGCGAAGGACCGCGGCGCCGAGGCGATCGTCAAGGGGCTCCGGGCGGTCTCCGACTTCGACTACGAGCTGCAGATGGCCCAGATGAACCAGAAGCTCTCGGGCATCGACACCTTCTTCATCTCCACCAGCCCGCAGTACTCGTTCCTCTCCTCCAGCCTGGTGCGGGAGGTCGCGCGTTTCGGGGGCGACGTCACGGGCATGGTGCCCGCCAGCGTCCAGCAGCGGCTCGACGCCCGTTTCGCCGAGCTCAAGTCGGCGGAGGCAGGTGGCGCACAGTGAGCGACCAGCAGGCCTACGACCTCGAGACGATCCTGCGCGAGATCCGCGAGATCATCGACACCGCGCGCACCATGCCGATGTCGGCCTCGGTTCTGGTGAACCGCGAGGAGACGCTCGAGCTGATCGACGAGGCCCTCGGGGTCCTGCCCGACGAGCTGCGCCACGCCCGCTGGCTGCTCAAGGAGCGCGACGAGTACCTGGCCCAGGCCCGGCGTGACGCCGAGGACATCGTGGAGGCCGGCCGGGTGCAGGCCGAGCGGATGGTCGAGCGCACCGAGGTGGCGCGGGAGGCCCGCAGGGTCGCCCAGACGGTGGTGTCGAACGCCGAGGCCGACTCCCGGCGGCTGCGCCACGAGGCCGAGGACTACATCGACCAGAAGCTGGCCGCCTTCGAGGTGGTGCTGGAGCGCACGATGCAGACGGTCCAGAAGGGCCGCGAGCAGCTCCAGGCCGTGGTCGAGCCCATGCTGGCGCCCGAAGTGGGGGAGACCCACCCCCTCGACGACGGCTACGACGCCCTCTACGACCTCGCCGATCCGGGGGCCGAGCCCCAGATGTTCGACCAGGACGACGAATAGGCCCCTGCGCCGGGTCCGGAAGGGTTCGGGAGGCCCGGGAGGGTCCCGGGGCGCCCGGCGAGGGCTCAAACCGGGCCTTTGCTAGCATCGGTCGGCCGGTCGAGCCAGAAAGCTCCCGGTCAGAAGCCATCCAGAAGCCCACATGAGCGCACTCCGCATCGACGTCGCCGACCTGCTGACGCACCCCGGGGCACGCCGGCCCCTCCACATGGAGGCCGCCGTCGCGGACCTCGGGGGCAGTGGCGCGCGCGTGGACGAGCCCGTGGCCCTCGACCTGGTGCTGGAGCGGGTCCCCGACGGCGTCGTCGCCCGGGGCACCGTGCACGCGCACTGGGACGCGCCGTGCAGCACCTGCCTCCAGGACCTCGGCGGCGATCTCGAGCTCAACGTCGCCGAGCTCTACGAGACCAGCCCGGTGGAGGGCGAGACCTACCCGATCGAGGGGGGCCACCTCATCGACCTCGAGCTGCTCGTGCGCGACGCCGTGCTGCTCGAGCTGCCGTTGGCCCCCACCTGCCGCAGCGTCGAGGGCCGCGAGTGCGTGCCCGTCACGACGCCCGGCGTGTCCTTCGACGAGCCCTTCGACGAGCCGAGCGGCGCCGACGCCGACGCGCCCACCGACCCCCGGTGGGCTGCGCTGTCGGAGCTCGAGCTCTAGCCCGTCACCCGATTTCGAACCGAACCCAACAGGGAGCACAGAGACAATGGCAGTCCCCAAGCGACGGACCCCGCGAGCCAAGACGCGCCAGCGCCGCGCGTCGAACTGGCGGCTCGCCGCCCCGTCCCGCTCCACCTGCCCGAACTGCGGCGCGGTGAAGCAGCCCCACATCGTGTGCGGCAACTGCGGCTGGTACGGCGGCCGCCAGGTGATCGACGTCGGCTGACCCGATGGGCATCACCGTCGCGATCGACGCGATGGGCGGTGACCTCGCCCCTGACGAGATCGTCGCGGGCGCGGTGAACGCCGCTGCGAACCTGGGTGTCAACGTGCTCCTGGTGGGGCGCGAAGACGCCGTCGCGCCCCTCCTCCCCGGCGACGCCACCGGCATCGAGCTGGTGCACGCGTCGGAGGTGGTGGGGATGCAGGACGCGCCCACCGCGGTGCGTTCCAAGAAGGACTCGTCGATCGTGCGCTGCGCGGAGCTCGTGCGCGACGGCCGGGCCGACGCGATGGTCTCGGCCGGCAACACCGGCGCGGCGATGGCCGCGGCGCTGCTGCGCATGGGCCGCATCAAGGGCGCTTCGCGCCCGGCGATCGCGGTGCCGGTGCCGGTGCCCGGTCGTGACGCGCAGATCCTCGTCGACGGCGGTGCCAACGTCGACTGCTCGCCCGAGTGGCTGCGGCAGTTCGCAGTGATGGGCGCCGAGTACGCCCGGGTGCGCCTCGGCATCGACACGCCCCGCATCGGCCTGCTGTCGAACGGCGAGGAGGCCGGCAAGGGCGACGAGCTGCGCAAGGCCACGCACGCGCTGCTCGCCGACATGCCCGGGTTCATCGGGAACGTCGAGGGTCGCGACTTCATGCACGACACCGTCGACGTCATCGTCACCGACGGCTTCACCGGCAACGTCGCGCTGAAGACCATCGAGGGCGCGATCAAGGGCACGGCCCGCCTCGTGTTCGACGCGCTCACCGCCACGCCCGAGCTGGCCGAGGCGTCGCAGGCCGTGATGCCCGCGCTGCTCGAGGCCGCCGACACCCTCAACCCCGACACCGAGGGCGGCTGCGTGCTGCTCGGCGTCGGGGGCATCTGCATGATCGCCCACGGCTCGTCGAACGCCCGCGCCATCGAGAGCGCGACGCGGCGGGCTGCCGACAACGTGGAGGCCCGCGTCGTCGAGCGTGTCAAGGAGGCCATCGCCCGTGCCGGCTGAGACCCACGTCGAAACCGGTCCCGTCGGTCCCGACGACGTGTTCGCGCTGATCCGCGAACGCCTCGCCGAGATCCTCGAGATCGACGAGGACACGATCACGCTCGACGCGAGCTTCGCCGACCTCGACGCCGACTCGCTCGCGCTGATCGAGCTCGTCGAGGCGCTCGAGGAAGACCTCGGCGAGCGCACGGTCGGCTTCTCGATCGACGACGAGGACCTCGAGGACCTGAAGACGGTCCGCGAGGCCGTCGACTACGTGATGGCCCGCCTGGGCAAGGCGGGTTGATCCGGTGGGGCGGGCGATGCGCGGTGTCGATCCGGCCCACGACGCCCGCCTCCAGGTTGCCCTCGGCTGGCAGTTCACCGATCCCGAGCTGCTCGAGCGTGCGCTGACCCACCGTTCGTTCTGCTCCGAGCACGGTGTCGAGGAGTCGAACGAACGCTTCGAGTTCCTCGGCGACGCGGTGCTCGGCTTCGTCGTCACGACCTTCGCCTTCGAGCAGTTCCCCCATCTGCCGGAGGGCGAGCTCGCCAAGTTGCGCGCCGCGGTGGTGAGCGCGGAGACGCTCGCCGAGGTCGCGGAGGAGCTCGACGTCGGCTCCAGCCTGCGCCTCGGCAAGGGCGAGGACTCCTCGGGCGGGCGCGCCAAGCCGTCGATCCTGGCCGACGCGATGGAGGCCCTGATCGCCGCGGTGTACCTCGACGGCGGGCTGGAGCCCGCGTCGAAGCTGGTGCTCGACACGCTCGAGGCCCGCATCCGTGAACAGGCCACCGGCCCCGGCGGTGGCGACTACAAGACTCGTCTCCAGGAGCTCGCGGCCCGTCGTTGCGACCAGCTGCCGAAGTACACCGTGCGTCACGAGGGCCCCGACCACTCCACGCGCTACTTCGCAACCGTGTCGTTGCAGGGCGAGGTCTACGGAGCGGGCGAGGGTCGTTCGAAGAAGTCGGCCGAGCAGGCCGCCGCGCGCGTGGCATGGGACGCGCTGCAACAGGAAGCACAGGAGTCGTCGGTCGAGTCCAGCTAGCAGCGGGGGTGGGGGATGCCGGAGCTGCCCGAAGTCGAAGTCGTACGCCGCGATCTCGAACGCGAGATCGTGGGCAAGAAGATCAAGGCGGTCGACGTCACCGGTGCGCGGGCAATTCGCCGTCACACCGAGAAGGCCGGGGGCGGGAAGAACGCCAACGGCAAGAAGCAGTTCACGGAGCGCCTCGTCGACCGCAAGTTCACGGGGGTGACCCGCCGCGGCAAGTACATCCTGTGCCGGCTCGACGGCGACGACGTGCTCGTCGTGCACCTCGGCATGTCGGGGCAGCTGCTGCGCGCCAAGTCGTCGAAGGACCCGATGGCCAAGCACACGCACGTGGTGCTGACCTTCACGCAGGGCGGCCAGTTGCGCTTCGTCGACCCGCGCACGTTCGGCGAGATGTTCGTGACCTCGGCCGCCGAGGTCGACCAGGTGGTGGGGGAGCTGTCCCACCTCGGCATCGACCCGCTCGAACAGGCGATGTCGTGGGAGCAGTTCGGGTTCCTGCTGCGGGAGCGTCACTCCAAGCTGAAGCCGTTGCTCATGGACCAGAAGTTCATCGCCGGCATCGGCAACATCTACAGCGACGAGATCCTCTGGGGGGCCGGCCTGCGGTGGGACCACATGAGCGACGCGCTGACGGGTGAGGAGGTGCGGCGCCTCTACCGCTCGATGATGGAGACGCTGCAGGACGCGGTGAAGCACCGCGGGTCGTCGCTCGCCGACGCCCAGTACGTCGACCTGTTCGGCAACCCGGGCGAGTACCAGCAGTTCCACAACGTGTACGCCCGCGAGGGCGAGATGTGCCCCCGGTGCCGCCACGTCGTCGTGCGGGAGAAGGTCGGCGGCCGTTCCACCTTCTACTGCGCCGCCTGCCAGGTGTGACGTCGACGATCCGGAAGCGGGTGGTGGTCACGGGCCGCGTGCAGGGGGTGTGGTTCCGGGAGTCGTGCCGCCGGGAGGCGGAGGCGCTCGGCGTGGCCGGCTGGGTGCGGAACCGACCCGACGGGACCGTCGAGGGCGTGTTCGAGGGGTCGTCGGGCGCCGTCGACCGGCTGGTCGCCTGGTGTCATGAGGGTCCGGCGCGGGCGCGCGTGGACCGGGTGGAGGTGACGCTCGAAACGCCGCAGGGCGAGCAGGGGTTCGCCGTCCGGTAGCGGGCGACGCGCGCTCGCTACGATCCGGCAGACCCACACCACCTCGTCCCCTCAGCCCCCACGGGAGTCGCCCGCGTGTTCCTCAAGTCCTTGACGCTGCGAGGCTTCAAGTCGTTCGCGGACAAGACGGTGCTCGAGTTCGAGCCGGGCGTGACGGTGGTGGTCGGGCCCAACGGATCGGGGACGTCGAACCTGGTCGACGCAGTTGCCTGGGTGCTCGGCGCCCAGGGTCCGCGCACGCTGCGCGGCGGCAAGATGGACGACGTCATCTTCGCCGGCACCCCCGACCGTCCGGCGCTGGGGCGCGCCGAGGTGGCGCTGTGCATCGACAACACGTCGGGCCTGCTGCCCATCGAGTTCTCCGAGGTCACCATCACCCGCACGCTGTTCCGCGCGGGTGACAGCGAGTACCAGATCAACGGCGCGCCGTGCCGCCTGCTCGACATCCAGGAGTTGTTGTCCGACTCCGGCATCGGCCGCCAGCAGCACGTCATCATCGGGCAGGGCCAGCTCGACACCGTGCTCAACGCGCGCCCCGAGGACCGTCGCTCGATCGTCGAGGAGGCCGCCGGCATCCTGAAGTTCCGCAAGCGCCGTGAGCGCGCGGAGCGCCGCCTCGAAGCGACCGAGGGCAACCTGCTGCGTCTCAACGACCTGCTGCGCGAGGTGCGGCGTCAGCTCACGCCGCTGCAGCGCCAGGCCGACGCAGCGCGTCGCCACGGCGGGCTGGTCGAGGAGCTGCGCGCGATCCGCCTGCACCTCGCGGGCCACGAGATCGCGGGCCTGCAGGCGCGCGGCGAACGACTGAAGGACCGCGCCACCGAGCTCACCACCAAGGAAGCGGCCGTGCAGGGCCGCCTGCGCGAGCTCGACGTCGCGGTGCTCGACGCCGAGAGCGCGCTCACCACCGCCGGTCACGGCGACGTCGCCGACGCGCTGAGCCGCGTCGAGGCACTGCGCGAGCGCACCGCGGGCACGGTCGCCCTGCTGTCGGAGAAGCGCCGCGGCCTCGAGCGCGAGCTCGCGGCGGTCGCCGACGAAGGTGTGTTCGAGACGCTGGTCGCCGACTCGTCGGCGGTGCGCGAGGCGCTCGAGCAGGTCGAGGTCGCGAACCGCGAGGTCGCGGTCGACCTCGTCGAGGTGGAGGCCGAGGAGCGCGACGTCGCCGCCGCACGCGAGACGATCGCCGCGAGCGAACCGGTCGCGAACACCAGCGCGGCCGACGAGGCGCGAGTGGTGCGCCGTGAGATCGAGACACGTCGCGAGTCGCTCACCCGCGTCACCACCGAGCTCGCACGCACCGAGGCGCGCTTCGCCACGGTCACCGACCGTTCGCGTTCGCTCGGCGACGAGCACTCCACACTCGAGGCCGAGGTCGCCCGGCTCACCGGCGACGTGCCGCGCCTCGAAGCCGATGCCAACGCCAAGCGCGCGGCCCGCACCGCGGCCGACGACGCGCTGCAGGCGGCCGAGACGCACTGGCGCGTCGCCCAGGCCGATGCGCGCGGTTGGCAGGCGCGCGCCGAGGCGCTGCGCATGGCGCTCGACGAAGCACGCGCCGAGGCCGGCGCGGAGGCATTGTCCGGCATGGACGGCGTGGTCGGCCCGCTGGTCGACCATCTGGAGATCTCCGCCGGCGCCGAAGGCGCGGTGGCCGCCGCACTCGGCGACGCGCTCCGCGCCGTCGTCGTCGACGGGCCCTCCGCCGCCCGAGGTGCGCTGTCGCGCCTCGCCGACGGCGACGCCGGCGCGCTGGTGCTGCTCGTCGACCAGGGCAACCGCCCGCCGGTCTCGGGCACGCTCGCGCCGGCCGGCACCCGGCCGCTCGCCGACTCCGTGCGCACCGACGTGCCCGGTCTGCGCGCCGCGCTGGAGCGCATGCTCTCCGGCGTGGTGCTGGCCGACGGCGGCTGGTCGGCGGCGCTCGACGTGGCGCTGAGCCACCCCGAGCTCACCGTCGTCACCGGCACCGGCGACCGCTTCGGCGGGCGCGGCCCGTGGCGCTTCGGTGGCGACGCCGCCGGGGTCACCCGCAAGGCGCTCGAAGAGGCCGAGGCCAAGGCCCGTTCCGCGGCCGACACCGAGCAGCAGGCGGAGGCCGCGGTCGAGCGGGCCCGCGCCGCGCTGGCCGAACGCCGTCGCGACGACAACGAGGCGCAGGAGGCGGCGCGCAAGGCCGCGAGCGCGCTCGACAACGTGCGACGCTCGCTCGAACGCGTCGAGGCGGAGCGCAACCAGCGGGGCGCCGAGGCCGACGCCGCGGTGGCCGAGGTCGAGGCCCTGCGCGCCCACCACGACGCCGACGCCGCGCGTCTGGCCGACCTCGAGGCCAGCCTCCCCGAGTTGGAGCTCGCCGCGCAGGACGAGCGGGTGCGCGACGAGGCCCGGGCCGTCGCCCGCGCCGAGTTCGAGGACCGCCAGGCCGCGGTGGCCCGCCGCCGGCGGGAGCTCGACCTGCGCGCCGCGCAGATCGCCGAGCGGCGCGAGGTGCTCGAGCGTCGCCTCGCCGACGTCGAGGAGCGCCTCGCGCGCGACCCCGAGCGCCGCGCGGCCGCCGAGCGTCACCGGCTCGAGCTCGAGTCGCGTGGTCGCGACTACGCCGCGCTGGCCGAGAAGCTCCACGCGTTGCTCGAGCGCGTCGACGGCCTCCTCCAGCGCACGCGCACTGCGCGTCGCGAGGAGGTCGAGCGCGCGGCCGAGGCCACTCGTGCACTGGAGACATTGCGCAAGTCGCGCGCCGATGCCGAGCGCGAGCTCGTCGAGCTGCGCGAGCACCAGCAGCGTCGCGACGTCGACGAGGCCGAGACGCGGCTGCGGTTGGAGAGCGCGGTGGAGAAGCTGCGCGCCGACTTCGACTGCGAGCCCGCGGCGGCCCTCGACGCACCCGCGCCGGAAGTGCCCGCCGGTACCACCCTCGCCGGTCGCGCCCGCGACCTCGACCGCGAGCTGCGGATCATGGGCCCGATCAACCCGCTCGCGCTCGAGGAGCACGACGCGCTGCTCGAACGGCACGAGTTCCTCCAGGAGCAGCTGGAAGACGTCAAGGCGAGCCGCAAGGAGCTCAACCGCGTCATCCGCGCCGTCGACCAGGAGATCGTCACCGTGTTCTCCGCCGCGTTCGACGACGTGAGCCGCAACTTCACACAGCTCTTCTCCACGCTGTTCCCCGGCGGCTCCGGCAAGCTCACGCTCACCGACCCCGACGACATGCTGAACACCGGCATCGAGATGGAGGCGCGCCCGTCGGGCAAGAACGTGCGCCGCCTGTCGCTGCTCTCCGGTGGTGAGCGGTCACTCACGGCGTTGGCGTACCTGTTCGCCGTCTTCCGGGCCCGGCCTTCGCCCTTCTACCTGATGGACGAGGTGGAGGCCGCGCTCGACGACGTGAACCTGCACCGCTTCCTCGACCTCATCCACGAGTTCCGCGACGAGGCGCAGCTGCTCGTGGTGAGCCACCAGAAGCGCACGATGGAGGCGGCCGACTGCCTCTACGGCGTCACCATGCCGCCCGGCGGTTCGAGCCGCGTCGTGAGCCAGCGCATCGCCGACGACCTGCCGGTCGGGTAACCGCATGGGTCTCGCGATCCTCCTCGCCCAGGCGACGAACGACCCGGGACTCGTGGAGGCCTGCGGGCCGAAGGGCGACCAGGGCTGGATCTGCTCGACCGTCTACCGGGTGACGGGGAGCCAGGGCGCGGCCGAGGTGGCCGACGCACTGTCGAAGCCGATCCGAGTGCTCGTCATCCTGCTCGTCGCCTGGATCGTGGTGCGGATCGGGCGCCGGCTGATCTCGCGCATGGTCGTGCGCATGAGCGGCGGCGTCGAGAAGCTCGTCACCAAGACGCCAGGTGTGTCGTTCGTCGACACCGGCCCGATGTCGTCCACGCGCCGCGTGCAGCGTGCCGAGACGGTCGGCGCGGTGCTGCGCAGCATCGTGAGCATCGTCGTGTGGACGATCGCGATCTTCAGTGCGCTCGAGGTGCTCGGCGTCAACCTCGCGCCACTGCTCGCCACCGCGGGGGTCGCCGGTATCGCGATCGCGTTCGGCGCGCAGTCGCTGGTGAAGGACTTCCTCACCGGCATGTTCATGCTCGTCGAGGACCAGTTCGCCGTCGGTGACGTCGTCGACCTCGGTGTCGCGAGCGGCACCGTGGAGGGGATCAGCCTGCGCACCACGCGCCTGCGCGACGTCGACGGCGTGGTGTGGCACGTGCCGAACGGCACGGTCCTGCGCGTCGGCAACAAGTCGCAACAGTGGTCACGCGCGGTCGTCGACATCCCAGTGGCCTACGAGGCCGACCTCGCCCAGGCCACCGAGGTCATCCGCGAGGTGGCCGAGGCCCTCTGGCACGACGACCACTACGCCCCGTACATCCTTGCCGAGCCGAGTGTGCTCGGCGTCGAGTCGATGGCGCCCGGCCGTGTGATGATCCGCGTGGTCATCCGCACGCAGCCGCAGCAGGAGCTGCCCGTCGCCCGGGCGCTGCGGCTCCGGGTGAAGGCCGCGCTGGACGCCGCCGGCATCGCCGCCCCGACCATTCCCTGAGGGGCTGGCCGTAGGATGGCCGTACCTCCGTCGCCTCCCGGGATCCCTGCATGTCGCCGTTGATCGTCATCCTCCTCATCCTCCTGCTCGCGGTCGTGCTGATCGGGCTCGGCATCGGCCTGTCGCGCAAGAGCCAGCGCGACGAGGCCAAGCGCCGCGCCCCCGGCGAGCGCGCACCCGCCCGTCCCGTCACGCCGTCTCCCCGGCCTCCTGTCCGGTCGGCTCCGCCCGCAACCGCCGCCGAGCCCGAGACGGTCACGGCGCCCGAACCGACCGAGGTCGTCGGAGAAGTCGAGGTCGGCGAGGAAGTCGAACTCGAAGCGCCTGTCGAGGAAGAGGTTGTCGAGGAGATCAAGCCGGTCCGGCTGCGCGACCGGCTCGGCAAGACCCGCGCCGCGTTCGCCAAGCTGCGCGGCCGTGGCATCGACGACGACACCTGGGACGACCTCGAGGACACGTTGCTCCTCGCCGACGTCGGTGTCGCGACGAGCCAGCGCATCCTCGACGACGTGAAGGCGCGCGCCAAGGCCGACAAGATCGCCGACACCGACACGCTCATGGGCGCGCTCCACACCGAGCTGGTCGCGCTGCTCGACGACACCGGCAAGCCGCGCACGCTCGAGCACACCGCGGGTGAGCCCAACGTGTGGATGTTCGTGGGCGTGAACGGGGTCGGGAAGACCACCACCATCGCCAAGGTCGCGCAGCGCGAGACGGGCGACGGCCGCAACGTCGTGCTGGCCGCCGCCGACACGTTCCGCGCTGCCGCCGCCGAGCAGCTCACCCACTGGGCCGAGGTCACCGGCGCGGGCATCGTGCGCGGCCAGGAGGGCGCCGACCCCGGTTCCGTCGTGTTCGACGCGATGGCCGCGGCGCAGAGCCGCGACGCCGACCTCGTGCTCGTCGACACCGCAGGTCGTCTCCACACCAAGGTCAACCTGATGGCCGAGCTCGAGAAGCTGCGCCGCATCGTCGACCGCACGCCCGGTGCGCTCAAGGAGGTGCTGCTCGTGCTCGACGCCACCACCGGTCAGAACGGGCTCACCCAGGCGAAGCAGTTCGCCGAGGCCGTCGACGTGACCGGCGTGGTCCTCACCAAGCTCGACGGCTCCGCCAAGGGCGGCATCGTGTTGGCGATCGAGGCCGAGCTGGGCATCCCGGTGAAGCTCATCGGCGTGGGGGAGACCGCCGCCGACCTGATGCCCTTCGAGCCCGAGGCCTTCGTGGCCGCGCTCCTGGATGCTTAGCAACCCCTAAGGTCGTCACCGATGTTCGATTCACTCTCCGACCGCCTCGACGGGATCTTCGGCAAGCTCCGCTCCAAGGGGAAGCTCACCGAGAAGGACGTCGACGAGGTCTGCCGCGAGCTCCGGGTCGCACTGCTCGAGGCCGACGTCAACGTCGTCGTCGCCCGCAACTTCATCAAGCGGGTGAAGGAGCGCGCGATCGGCGCGGAGGTCACCAAGAGCCTCTCGCCCGCGCAGACCGTCATCAAGATCGTCAACGAGGAGCTGGTCAACACCCTCGGTGGCACCACCGGCAAGCTCACCGTGGCGTCGAAGCCGCCGAGCAAGATCATGATGGCGGGCCTCCAAGGCTCCGGAAAGACGACGGCCTCGGCGAAGCTCGCCAAGCTGCTGAAGAGCCAGGGGCGGCGCCCGCTGCTCGTGGGCGCCGACCTCCAGCGGCCCGCGGCGGTCGAGCAGCTGCGCGTGCTCGGCGAGCGCATCGGCGTGCCCGTGTACTCCGAGCCGTCTGATCCGGTCACCGTCGCGCAGAACGCGCTCGAGGAGGCCGCCCGCCTCGGCCGCGACATCGTGATCGTCGACACCGCCGGTCGTCTGCAGGTCGACGCCGACCTCATGGACGAGCTGCGCCGCGTGCGCGACGTCGTGCAGCCCCACGACACGCTGCTCGTGGTCGACGCCATGACCGGTCAGGAGGCGGTGAACGTCGCCACCGAGTTCGAGGAGCAGGTGGGCCTCACCGGCGTCATCCTCACCAAGATCGACGGCGACGCCCGCGGTGGTGCGGCGCTCTCGGTGAAGGAGGTCGTCGGCAAGCCGATCCTCTTCGCCGGTACCGGCGAGAAGCTCGACGAGTTCGAGCCCTTCCACCCCGACCGCATGGCGAGTCGCATCCTCGGGATGGGCGACGTCCTCACCCTCATCGAGAAGGCCGAGCAGACCTTCGACGAGGACGAGGTCGCCAAGGCCGAGGCCAAGCTGCGCAAGGGTGAGCTCACCCTCCAGGACTTCCTCGACCAGATGCGCCAGGTGAAGCGCATGGGGCCGCTGAAGAACGTGATCGCGATGCTCCCGGGCGTGCCCAAGGAGCTCAAGGACGCCGACATCGACGACCGGGAGATCAACCGGATCGAGGCGATCATCTGCGCCATGACCCCGGCCGAGCGGGACAACCCCTCGATCATCAACGGGTCCCGCCGGGCCCGGATCGCCCGGGGGAGCGGGGTCACCATCCAGGACGTCAACGGCCTGCTCAAGCAGTTCAAGCAGGTCCAGACGATGATGAAGTCGGCCGGGAAGATGGGCAAGGGCAAGCGGGGCCGCATGCCCAAGCTGCCGCCCGGCATGGATCTGAGCGAGATGGGCCTGAACTGACCTTCCTCCCTCGCTCCTTCCGGTCGCTCCGTCCTCCCCACTCGTCCCCGGAGCCTCCGATCAGGTAGCCTGATCCGCCGCAGCGCGCCCGGTCGGGCCTGCGCTCACCGAAGTGTCACTACGAGAGGAATGCCTGCGTGGCCGTCAAGATCCGCCTGATGCGGGTGGGGAAGAAGAAGCAGCCCACCTACCGTGTCGTCGTCGCCGACGGCCGCTCGCCCCGTGACGGGCGTTTCATCGAGATCATCGGCCAGTACGCGCCGCGCCAGGACCCGTCGTTCGTCCAGATCGACGAGGACCAGGCCCTGGCCTGGCTGCGCAAGGGCGCCCAGCCCACCGAGCAGGTGCAGAAGCTCCTGATCAGCACCGGCGTGTGGGAGAAGTACGAGGAGGGCCGCTCGAAGCCGGCCGTCACCAAGCTCAACCGCAAGGGCTACAAGACCGGCAAGGTCGCACCCGGCGTGAAGGCCGAGAAGCCCGCCAAGGCTGCCGCGGAGGCGCCCGCCGCGTCCGAGGCGAGCGACGGTGCCGACGAGGCGCCGGCCGAGGCCACCGAAGACGCTCCCGCCGAGGAAGCAGCAGAGTGACCGACGAGTTCGACGACGCCAACGACATCGACGGCAACGTCGCCGACGACTTCGACGACGAGATCGCCGCCGAGGGCAACCGCATCTCGGGCGCCCGCGCCGTCGCCGTCACCGAGTACGTCACCCGCACCCTCGCCGACGACCCCGACGCGATCGAGGTGGTCGTGGAGGAGCGTCGCGGTGAGATCGCGCTGCTCGTGCACGCCAACCCCGACGACATGGGTCGCCTCATCGGCCGCCGTGGCCGCGTGATCCAGGCGCTGCGCCAGCTCGTGCGGGCCGCCGGCTCGGCCGACGGCGAGAAGACCAACGTCGACATCGTCGAATAAGTCGAGCAGGTCGCGATGACGCCCACCGAGGGCGATCGCCTCACCATCGGCCGTATCGGGCGCGCCCACGGGCTGCGCGGCGAGGTGGCCGTCACGTACTCCAGCAACCGCCCCGAGCGCTCTGCGCCTGGGGCCGTCTGCTTCGCAGGGGACCGTGAGCTCGTGATCGCGTCGAGCCGCCCGCACCAGGGCAAGGTGCTCGTGCGCTTCGAGGGCGTGTCCGACCGCTCGGCCGCGGAGGCGTTGCAGGGCCGTGAGCTCACCGCCGACCGTCTCGGCGACGACGTCGAGCTCGAGGAGGGCGAGTTCTGGATCCACGAGCTCGTCGGCGCGCGGGTGGTCGACCGTGCCGGCACCGAGCTGGGGACGGTCACCGCGGTGGAGGCCAACCCCGCACACGACCTGCTGGTGCTCGACGGCAAGCTGCTCGTACCGATGGTGTTCGTGGTGGAGCAGGCGAGCACCGACGACGGCGACATCGTCGTCACGGTCGACCCGCCCGAGGGTCTGCTCGACCTGTAGGGGGTGCCGTGCGCATCGACGTGTTCTCGATCTTCCCCGAGTTCTTCAGCGGCCCGTTCGACGCGTCGCTGCTCGGGCGCGCCCGCACGAACGGCCTGCTCGACCTGCGGGTCCACGATCCGCGTGAGTTCGCCACCGACCGTCACCGCACCGTCGACGACACGCCCTACGGCGGCGGCGCGGGCATGGTGATGACGCCGGGCCCGCTGTTCGAGGCGGTGGAGGCGGCCGACCCGCCCCGGCCGCTGTTCCTGCTCGCCGCGAGCGGGCGGCGCTTCGACCAGGCCGTGGCCCGTGAGCTGGCGGAGGGCCCAGGGTTCTCCCTGTTGTGCGGACGCTACGAGGGGGTCGACCAGCGGGTGGCCGACCACCTCTGCGACGGCGAGCTGTCGGTGGGCGACTTCGTGCTCGCCGGGGGCGAGGCCGCGGCGGTGATCGTGGTCGACGCGGTGGCCCGGCTCGTGCCCGGGGTGATGGGCAACGACGAATCCGGCGGCGACGAATCCTTCAGCGCCTTCTCCGAGGGCTCGGCCCTGCTCGAGTACCCGCAGTACACCCGGCCGCTCGAGTTCCGGGGCCACGAGGTGCCCGAGATCCTGCGCTCCGGCGACCACGCCAAGGTGGCCCGGTGGCGCCGGGCGCAGTCGCTGCGCCGCACCCTGGAGCGGCGTCCCGACCTGCTCGGGGGCCGGGCGCTCACCCCGGAGGAGGAGGCCCTCCTCCGCGAATTCCCCGATCCGGCGCCGGACCGGTAGGATGCACCGTTCCCGAAACCACCCCGGAGCATGTCGCGATGAACGCCACTGACCTCGTCGACCGCACACAACTGCGCACCGACGTCCCCGAATTCGCCCCCGGCGACACCCTCAAGGTGCACGTCCGCGTGGTGGAGGGCAACCGCGAGCGCGTCCAGGTGTTCCAGGGCATCGTCATCCGCCGCAAGGGCGACGGCAGCCGCGAGACCTTCACCGTCCGCAAGGTGAGCTTCGGGGTCGGCGTGGAGCGCACCTTCCCGGTGCACTCGCCGATCATCGCCAAGATCGAGGTGATGACCCGCGGTGACGTCCGCCGGGCGAAGCTCTACTACCTGCGCGACCGCGTCGGGAAGGCCGCGAAGGTGAAGGAGAAGCGCTTCTAGCGCTGAAACCCTGTGACGCCAACGGCGTCGCATCGTCGTACACTCGGGCTGAACCCTGGTGACGACGGAAGCTGCGGAGACTCCACGTGAGCGCTGAGGATCTCGAGCGGTACGAGACGGAGATCGAGCTCCAGCTCTACAAGGAGTACCGCGACGTCCTCCCGATGTTCTCGTACGTCGTGGAGACGGAGCGGCGCTTCTACCTCACCAACCAGGTGCAGCTCGACGTCCGCAACGAGGGCGGCCAGGTGTACTTCGAGCTGCGACTGCACGACGCGTGGGTGTGGGACATGTACCGCCCGGCGCGCTTCGTCGCCAACGTGCGCGTGGTCACGTTCAAGGACGTCAACATCGAGGAACTCGCGAAGGACGTCTGAGTTGGCGCCCGATGCCCGCCGCCAACTCGGCGATGCGGGCGAGGCGCTGGTCGCGAGGTGGTACGAGGCCCGGGGCTTCGTGGTCGTCGACCGCAACTGGCGCTGCCGCGAGGGTGAGCTCGACCTCGTGTGCGCGGGTCCCGCTGGCGAAGGCTCCGTGCTCGTGTTCTGCGAGGTGAAGACGCGTCGTTCCACCGCATTCGGGTCGCCGCTCGAAGCGGTCACGATCACGAAGCAGCGGCGCATCCGCGTGCTCGCCCGGAAGTGGCTCGACGAGCAGGGGAGTGCCGGCGGCCGGCGCGCACCGCGGCTGCGATTCGACGTCGCCGCGGTGCTCGCGCTGCCGGGCACGGCGCCGCAGGTGCACGTGGTCGAGGGCGCGTTCTAGGCCTTCGGCCGCTTGGGCTTCTTCTGCTTCTTCGCGCTGCGCCGAGCCGCTTCGGCTGCCTTCGCCGTCTTCTTCGCACCACGCGGTTGGCTCGCCCGCCGCCAACACGACGAGTGCCAGTGCCGGCGGTCCTGCGGCGCGTCACGCGGCACCACCACTTCGTGGCCCTCGCCAGGCCGGATCTCGTGGTCGCAGCCGGGGCAGCGGTAGGACTTCACCGCCTCGTACGGCTGCACGTGGCGCACGTCGAGGTCGCCGCCGACCTGCCCGTTCTCGTCGACGAAGCGGTGGCTCATGACGGCCGGATGCTCACGGGCGGCTCAGCCGCCGAAGATCGCCCAGATCACGAGGGCGGCGGTCACCACCAGCGCGGCGGCCACGACCACGATGTCGGTGCGGCGCTTCTCCTGTGACCGGAAGGGGTTGAGTCCCACGCCCGGTACGGTACCCGCATGTCCGAACTGCTCGTGGAACGCCCCGACGCCACGCCGGGCGTCGTGCGCGTCACCCTGAACCGCCCCGACAAGATGAACGCCATCACCGGTGCGATGTGGGGCGGCCTCGCCGACGTGTTCCTCGAAGTGGGTGCGAGCCGCACCGATCGGGTGCTGGTGGTCACGGGCGCGGGCGGCAACTTCTGCTCGGGCGCCGATCTCATGAAGGCGAACCTGCCCGCGAGCGCGGGTGGACGCACCGACTACATGCGCGGCGTGGCGCGCGCGGCACAGGCCCTCCACGATCTCCCGCAGCCGACGGTCGCCATGGTCGACGGCGTGGCCGCGGGCGCGGGCTGCAACCTCGCGCTGGGATGTGACCTCGTGTACGCCTCCGACCGCTCGCGCTTCTCCGAGATCTTCGTGAAGCGCGCGCTCAGCCTCGACTTCGGCGGGTCGTGGGTGCTCCCGCGGCGCGTCGGTCTGCACAAGGCAAAGGAGCTCGCCCTCCTCGCCGAGGTGATCGACGCGCGGGAAGCGGCCGAGATCGGGCTCGTGAACCGCGTGGTGCCGACCGCCAACCTGGAGTCGGTCGTGCAGTCGGTGGTGGAGCGGTTGTTGGGCATGGCGCCCGTCGCGCTCGCACAGACCAAGCGCCTGCTCGACGACTCCGCCGGCCGTTCCATGGCCGAGGCGCTCACCGCCGAGGGTGCCGCCCAGGTGATCAACTTCGCCACCGACGACTCCGCGGAGGCCGTGCGCGCCTTCCGCGACAAGCGGGAGCCCAACTTCACCGGCGAGTGACACCGCTCGCCCTCCATTCGCGCAAATTTGTGGATGCGCCGCCTGGGCATGTCTGACAACCTCGCGGCCACGAGGAGCGGGCAACTCGGAGGGCGGCAATGGGGCAGGGCAGGATCTGGCGACGGTTCGTCGCGTGTGGTGTGGCGGTGGTCGGGGTCGGCGCCTTGGCGGCGACCGGCTCGGCCGGCGCGTTGGTGGATGGATCGCCGGTGACGAGCGCGTCGACGGCGACCAGGCTCGTGACGGTGATCGATCGCACCGATCTCCCCGACGCACCGGCGATCTCGTGCGGTCCGGCCACTGCGCCGGTGCTCGTCAGCGAGACCTCCACCACCGACGCCGTCCTGAGCGTCATCGTGACGGTGGGCCCGGCAACGGTCTTCGTCGGCGAGGACCAGACGGTCGAGTACCACGTACCGGCCGGTGAGACGAACTTCACCGCGTTGACGACGACCACGGTCACGTTGCACCAGACCTGGCAGGGCCACGCCGCCGGTGCGCCGTGCCCGACGCAGGGGCAACAGGGCTTCACCTCGACCACCGCGAGCAAGCGTGTGGTGGTCACCAACCGCACCGACCTCCCGAATCTCCCGGCCGCCGCCTGCGACGCCCTCGCCGTGGCGCCGCGCCTGATCGACGAGACCGCGACCACCGGGGCACCCGTCACCGAGGCGATCGTCACGGTCGGTCCGCAGACGATCTTCATCGGCCCCGAGCAGTCCGTGCAGTACCAGGTGGTCTCCGGTGAGATCGACACCACCACCCTCGTGACCACCACCACGACCATCCAACAGACCTGGCAGGGCCGGGCCGCCGGCGCGCCGTGCTCGGGCGTCCCGGTCGCCCAGCCGTCGCCGCCGACGACCGTCGCCGCCGCGGTGGCGGTCCCGGCCGCGCCGGCGTTCACCGGCTGACGCGAACTGCACGTGGCCGCTCATGCGAGCGGCCAGTAGAGCCCGTCCTTGCGGACGACCCAGCCCTCGCGCTCCAACCCGCGCACGGTGCGGAGGATCACGTCGAGCGCGAACCCGGTGCGGCTCGCGAGCTCGTCGAGTGTGACGGGTTCACCCGCGCACGCGCGCAACACCCGACCCGCATCGCCCTCGGGTGGGCGGCGTGGCGGCGCCTCCGCCGCTTTCCGGAGGCTGGGCGTGAGCGACAGCGCGATGCCGAGGTCGTTCGGGTCGAGCAGAGGCTGCGCGCCGTCGTAGAGCAGCTGGTTGGTGCCCGCGGCCGCCGGATTGCGCCGCGAGCCCGGCATCGCCAGCTCCGTGCGCCCGTACGCGAGCGCCTTGTCGGCGGTGATGCGGGCACCACCTCGTGCCGTGGCCTCCACGACCACCACGATCTCGGAGCATCCGGCGATGATCCGGTTGCGGATCGGAAACGACTGCTTGCGCGGCCCTACGCCGTAGCCGAGCTCGCTCACGAGCAGGCCCTGGGCGCGCACCCGTTCGAACAACGACCGGTGTCGACGCGGGTACACGACGTCGAGGCCGGTGCCGACCACGCCCACGACGGTGCCGCCGGCATCGAGCGCGCCTTCGTGCGCGGCGCCGTCGATCCCGATCGCCAACCTGCTCACGACGGTGCACCCGGCGCGCGCCAGGTAGGCGCCGATCTCGTACGCGTCGGCGAGACCTTGCGGGGTCGCCGCGCGCGTGCCGACCACCGCGACGGTTCGCGGCACGAACGCGTCGGCGCCTGCTCCCTCGGCCAGAAGGACCGCAGGTGCGTCGGGTGCATCGAACACCGGGAACCCCTCGGTGTGCTCCACGAACACATTCGTGCGCCGACGGGCGAGCAACGCTGGCAGACGCTCGTCGCTCGCCACCGACGTCCACAACGCCATCAGCGCGGGGAGTGACTCGTGGTAGCGCGCGGGCGTGGCCTCGCGCATCACACGGAGCGCGTGGCCGCGTAGGACGGCATCCAGAGTGGACACCGCGCCGCCGAACGCGTCGAGCAGCGCTCGCATTCGCACGGGGGTGATCTCCGGCAGACACGCGAGCGTGGCCGCGGCCACCTGTTCCGGGGAGAGCCGCGCGGGTTCGGGGCGAGCGGGGTCGGGACGGGTGGGCGCGGTCACGAGAGGTCCTCACGCATGCCGGCCGCGTGGCCGAGGTGCTCGGCGGTGACCGTCGCTTCGTCGGCGAGATCGGCGATCGTGCGGGCGACCCGCAGGATGCGCGCCGCGCCCCGCCCGGTGAGCATCCGCTCCTCGATGAGCTGCTGCCACTCGTGCTCGGCGTCGACGTCCAACGGCACGAGCCGCGCGACCGCACCGGCGGGCACGTGCGCGTTCAGCGACCACGGCCAGTCGGCATATCGAGCGCGCTGGCGCGCGACCGCGGCGACGACCCGCTCGCGCACGGCGGCGGAGCACTCGCCCGGTTGGTCGTTGGCGCCGGGCGCGGACACGGGGATGCGCAGGTCGAACCGGTCGACGAGCGGCGCGCTCAGGCGCCGGCGATACCGCGCCTTCGCGCCCTCACTGCAACAGCACTCCGCGGGCACCCGCCCGCAGGGGCAGGGATTGGTGCAGGCGACGAGCTGGAACGACGCGGGGAACGCGAGCGACGATCCCTGCCGCGAGATCCGCACGACGCGCTCCTCCAGCGGCTGACGCAACGCGTCGAGCGCGCTCGGTGCGAACTCGCCGAGCTCGTCGAGGAACAAGAGTCCCCGATGCGCCAACGTGACTTCGCCGGGGCGAGGGCGCGCACTCCCGCCACCGACGAGCGCCGCCGTGGATGCAGTGTGGTGCGGCGCGCGCACGGGACGGTCGCGCAGGAGTTGCCCACGGATCGGCTGGCCCGCGGCCGAGTGGATGCGGGTGACCTCGAGCGCCTCGGCGTTGTCGAGCGGGGCGAGGATCGTGGGCAGCCGTCGTGCGAGCATCGTCTTCCCGGTGCCGGGCGGCCCCCACATGAGGAGGTGGTGACCACCGGCGGCCGCGACCTCGAGCGCGCCACGCGCGAACGTGAGCCCGCGCACCTCGGCGAGGTCGGCGAGGTCGTCGTCGCCGTCGAGCGCGCCCTCGGGCTCCGGGCCCGGTGGATCCCAGTCGGGCCAGGGCTCCTCGCCCTTCAGGCAGGCGCGCAGCTCGCCGAGGTGGCGCGCACCGCGCACGTGGGCATCGCCCACCAGTTCCGCCTCATTGGCATTGTCCATGGGTACGACGACCGACGTGCGGCGCGCCCGGACGAGCGAATCGACGAGCGCGAGGGTGCCGGCCACCGGCCGCACGGACCCGTCGAGGCCGAGCTCCCCGAGCACCGCGACGCCGTCGAGCACGCCGGAAGGGAGCTGATCACTCGCGGCGAGCACGCCCAGCGCGACCGCGAGCTCGAGCCCGGACCCGGTCTTGCGCAGACCGCCGGGCGCGAGGTTGACCGTGATGCGCTGCATCGGCCAGTCGAGCCCCGACGACAGGATCGCGGCGCGCACGCGCTCGCGTGACTCGCGCACGACGGCATCGGGGAGTCCGACGACCTGGTAGGCGGGAAGGCCCGACGACACGTGGACCTCGACGGTGACGGGCTGGCCGTCGACGCCGGTGAGAGTGGCACTGCTGACCGCGGCGAGCACAGCGATCCTCCTGGACTCGAGCTGCAGGAGGGCCGTGCCGCGGCGTCCTCGACGTCTCACCATCTTTGCGGAGGGGTGTGACACCTACGCCCGGTGACGTCCGCAACTCACGTCGGGCAGGAGGGCAGTCGTGTCGCTCGACCCGGTGAACGACGCGGTGCCGATCACCCACGGTGAGGAGGACGGCCCCAAGCGCAAGGAGCTCCCGTTGAGGTCCGATCTCGTCACGTTCCCAAGATCGAAGTGAACGGGCCGAAGTGACCGGGGGCCCAGCGGGCCAGGGCTAACGTCGTGTGATGCCCGACGACGTCGCGAGCGGAGACGTCTCCTCGGAGACGCGCAGTCTCTGGATGCCCGACGACTTCGTCGCCTCGCTGGTGTCGGTGAGCCCGCACACCCGCAGTGCCTACGGCCACGACGTCCACGAGTTCGTCACCTGGGCGGAGCGCGGCGGCTGCGCGTCGCCCGACGCGCTCGATCGCCGGGCGCTCCGTCGTTACCTCGCCTACCTCGACACGCGCGGCTTCGCCCGCTCCTCGATCGCGCGGAAGGCCGCTGCCGTGCGCGCGTATCTCCGGTGGCTGCGCCGCCGGGGCGTCATCGAGGTCGACCCCGGTCGCGGCCTGCGCGCCCCGAAGGGCGCCAACCGCCTCCCGCGCGTGATCCGCTCCGACGAGGCCGCCGACCTGCTCGACGTCGTCGCCGCCGAGGCGGAGGAGACGAGCGCCGGCCTCCGCACCCCCGACGACGGCGAGCCCGACCCGGTCGCCACTGCCGTCATCCTGCGCGACCTCGCCGTCCTCGAGGTGCTCTACGGCGCCGGCCTGCGGGTCGCCGAGTGCTGTGGGCTGCGCCGCGAAGACGTCGAGATCGGCCGGAAGGGTGACGGTGCGCTGGTCACCGTCATCGGCAAGGGGTCGAAGATCCGGCGGGTCCCGGTGGGGGAGCCCGCCGCCGACGCCCTCGCGGCCTGGCTCGACCGGGGGCGGCCCGTCCTGGCCACGCCGACCACGCCGAGCGACGTCGTGTTCGTCAACCGGCGGGGAAATCCGCTCACGCCGCGCGACGCCCGTCGGATTCTCGAGCGCCATCCGCTGCCCGACGGGCGGGCCCTCCACCCGCACGCCCTCCGGCACGCATACGCTACGCATCTGCTCGAAGGCGGCGCCGACCTCCGGGCTGTGCAGGAGTTGCTCGGCCATGCCGATCTGGCGACCACCCAGATCTACACCCATGTGACCCGCGACCGGCTGCGGTCGGTGTACGAAGCGACTCATCCACGTGCCTGACGAGATCTAAGCGCTCACAGCGCTCTTGAACGACTACAAGACCAACGGCACGCCCGACGCGCGCGAGCGGTTGATCCTCCACTACTCGCCGCTGGTGAAGTTCGTGGCCGGTCGCGTGGCCGCCGGTCTGCCGCAGAACATCGAGCAGGCCGACCTCGTGAGCTACGGCATCTTCGGGCTCATCGACGCCATCGACAAGTTCGACCTCGACCGCGGGTTCAAGTTCGAGACCTACGCGATCTCCCGCATCAAGGGCGCCATCATCGACGAGCTCCGCTCGATCGACTGGGTGCCGCGCTCGGTGCGCGCGACGGCCCGCTCCATCGAGCGTGCCTACTCCAAGCTCGAGAACGAGCTGAAGCGCAGCCCCGAGGAAGAAGAGGTCGCGCGCGAGCTCGACATGTCGAAGTCCGAGCTGCAGTCGAAGCTGTCGCAGATCTCGTTCACCGGTCTGGTCGCGCTCGACGACCTCCTCGCCGCGAGCAACGCCGACCGTCAGGGCGGCACCACGGTGAAGGACACGATCACCGACGGCCGTCACGACCCCGTCGAGGCGTACGAGGTCGACGAGATGAAGCACCTCCTCGCCGACGCGATCAACCGCATGCCCGACCGCGAGCGTCTCGTGCTCACGCTCTACTACTACGAAGGCCTCACCCTCGCGGAGATCGGCGACCTCCTCGGTGTCACCGAGAGTCGCGTGTGCCAGATCCACACGAAGTCGATCCTGCAACTCCGCTCGCGGCTCCAGGAGCCCGCGGGCGACCGCGGCTGACCCGCTGACCCGAACCCGCGTGTGACACGCGGGCAGCTCGCTCGTCTCCTCCAGACCGCTTCCCCGCGTCGGTTCGTCCCCGGGGAGGCCCATGCGTCTCGCGCGCGTTGCCCGCGTCTTCGTCACGTTCGGTGTTGCCGTTGCGGTCGTCCCCGTGCTCGGGTCGCCGGCGGCAGCGGCGGCGACAGTTCCGAGTTGGGTGCGGCCGGTCGACGGCGCGGTCGTCCGGCCGTTCACCGCGCCGGCCGGTCGGTACGGCGCCGGTCATCGCGGTGCCGACCTCGCCGCGGCCCCCGGCACTCCGGTGCGCGCCGCGGGCGACGGCACCGTCGTGTTCGCCGGATCGATCGGCGGATCGCTGCACGTCACCGTCCTGCACGACCACGGCCTCCGCACCTCGTACTCGTTCCTCGCCGCGTTGGAGGTGCGCGAAGGACAATCGGTCACCGCGGGTGAGGTCCTCGGCGCGACCGGCGCGACCGACCCCGACTCCGGTCACGACGGCGCTTCGCTGCACTTCGGCCTCCGGGTGGGCGACGACTACGTCGACCCGATGGCGCTGTTCGCGCCCGTCGACCTCGCGGCCGTCGTGCACCTCGCGCCCGCGGGCGGCACCGGCGACGGTTCGTGGTCGCCGGCGGTGGAGCGCCGAGCGTTGGCCTCGGCGCTCGCCTCCTCGCTGCCGGTCCCGGGCGGTCCGGCCTCGGGCGCGGGCGACGAAGTCGGCGGCGACTGCGGCGACCTCTGGCCGATGCCGGCGGCGGTGGTCGACGCGGTGTGCGACGTCGGGGGTTGGGTCGGCGACCACGCGTCCACCGCGCTCGACGCCGGGTTCGACTGGTTGCAGTCGGCCACCGGAATGGCGAACGACGCCATCGACACGATGCGTGCCGCGGCCGGCGACACGCTCGCCGCCCTGCGTCACACGGCCACGGGTGCCGCCGTGCTGATCGCCCGCACGCCCGTCGGTCAGGTGGTGCTCGATCTCGTCGAGATGGGCCGGCGCTTCGCCGACGGCGTCACCGCGGAGTGCAGCACCGACGCTCCCGACGCCGACGGCACCGGCGGGTCGGCGCACCGGGTCATGGTCGTCGCCGGCATCAACAGCGAGGGGGCGGGTGACCAGGGGCCCACCACCGAGCTCGACGTCGCCGCGCTCGGCTACCGGGAGGCGGAGGGCGAGGTGCGCTGGTTCTCGTACGCCGCCGACGGCGGGGCCTACACCGCCGCCGACACCTACGGCCCGATCAAGGTCGCGGCCCGTCGCCTGTTCGGTCAGCTGCGCGCGATGCAACAGGAGCAGCCGGGCCGCGAGGTCGACCTGCTCGCGCATTCGCAGGGTGGCGTCGTGGTCGACTGGTTCCTCACCCACCTCTACCACCCGGGGGATCTCACGCTGCCCCCCCTGGGGAACGTGGTCACGTTGTCGTCGCCCCACCAGGGCGCGCCACTCGCCACGACGGCCCGCAAGCTCGACCACAGCCTGGTGGGCGGGCGCGTGCTGGAAGCGGCCGAAGCGCTCGGCGAGATGCCCCCTGCCGACAGCGCCGCGGTGCGCGACCTCGCCGAGGGGTCGCCGTTGATGGAGCACCTCTGGGAGCACGGCGTCCCCGACCACGTCGACTTCACCACCATCGGCGCGCCCGAAGACGTCGTCGTGCCGGCCGATCGCATCGGTGTCCCGGGTGCCACCGAGACGGTGCAGCCGGTCGACGCACTCAACGAGCACCACGCGATCGTGCGCGACCCGAACGCGTTGCGGGCCGTGCGCGCGGCACTGGAGCACCGGGCGCCGCCGTGCGTCAGCCTCGCGACCGCACTGCGCAGCGCGGTCGCGCCTGTCGTCATCAGCCGCACCGAGACCTCGGTGGGAGATGCCCTGTCCGGGTGGGAGGTGAAGGTCGGAGGAGTTGGGAACGGATCCGCCGTACCGCGTGCGCGGTCGCGGTCGTCGCGCTGGTCGCTGCGCTCCTCGTCGCGGTGCCGGCGTTGCGGCACGCGCACGCCCGGACGGCGGGCAACGTGAGGTGGCACGTCACGCTGCGGGGGCGCGCTCGGGGCGTGGCCGCCGACGCGGGGCGGTGGCGGTGCTCGACGACGGTGCCGTCACGGCCGTGTCACCCGCCGGTCGCTCGCAGTGGACCACGCGACGTCGACGTCACCGAGGCGAACCCCGCGGTCGCCGCATCGGTCGTGCTCGTCGGCGGTGAAGCGGGCGTCACCGCTGGTCTGCACCACCGGTGCGCAGCTCTGGCAGGCGGCGTTGCCGGGACCGGTGGTCGCCGTCGGAGTGGTGGGCGGTGTCGCGTTCGCCGGTGGCGATCCCGGCACGCTCACCGCCTTCGACGCCCGCACCGGCGCGGTGCGCTGGTCGGTCACCCGGCCGGGCTCGCTGTGGTCGGCGCCGCGCGTCGATGCCGCCACCGGCTCGGTGGTCACCACGTGGCACGGAGCCGATCAGCCCCACGTCGAGGTCTTCGATCTCGACTCCGGCGCCACGAGATGGTCGGCGCCCACGGGCGGGGCGGCGGCCGCGCCGGTGCTCGCCGGTCATGGCGCCGGGGCCGTGGTCGTCGTCGCAGCCGGCGACGGCCGGTCGGCCGCGGCGGTGGAGGCCCGTGCCCTCGGATCGGGGGAGCTGCGCTGGCGCACCTCGGTGCCGGCGTCGTTCGAGCGGGCGGTCGAGCCGGCCGCCGGCCGACACGACATCGTCGTGGTCGACCATTTCGGCACGGTCACGGCGCTGGCCCTCGCCGACGGCCGGATCCGGTGGATGCGGGCCCTCGAGGAGCCCGTCCTCGCCACCCGTGTCGCCCTCGTCGGCGCCCGGGTCGTCGTCACCACCTACACGGGCAACCTCCTCGTCCTCGGGCGGGCCGACGGCCGGTTGGTGAGTGCCGCCCGGCCCCGCGACCTCGGCGGCTACCCCGTGGGGGGCCTGGCTGTCCGGTGGGGCAGCCGTCCCGCCTGGTGCACCGGCCTGCGGCTGGGCCCGGCCACCCTGGCGCTCCTGCGGATCCCCTGAGGGGTGGCCCGCTACACTCTTCCCCGACCCGAGGCCCGTGCCCCGGGATCACGCACGCCCGCACATCCACGGTCACCAGGGACGCCTCCGGGCCTCGCCTGGTGCCAGCCGGGCGGAGGAACAACCGAGGAAGCAGATCGTCCTACCGCGGTCGTCCGGAGTCCTGCCCGCAGGATCTCTGGTCACGCGCGGTCTGGCGTCCTGCGCGAACAGAAAGGGGAGACCGTGGCTGAGGCAACGGCACCCGTCGTCACGATGAAGCAGCTGCTGGAGGCAGGCGTCCACTTCGGGCACCAGACCCGGCGCTGGAACCCGAAGATGAAGCGCTTCATCTTCGGTGAGCGCAACGGCATCTACATCATCGACCTCCAGCAGACGCTGGAGCGGATCGACACCGCGTACCGCTTCGTGCGCCACACCGTCGAGAACGGTGGCAACGTGCTCTTCGTCGGCACGAAGAAGCAGGCGCAGGAGCCGATCCAGAAGCAGGCCGACCGCGCCCACTCGCCCTACGTGAACTACCGCTGGCTCGGCGGCATGCTCACGAACTTCCAGACGGTGCACACCCGTGTCGCGAAGATGCACGAGCTGCAGCGTCAGGTCGCCACCGGTGAAGCCGACCAGATGATCAAGAAGGAAGGCCTCAAGCTCAAGCGTGAGCTGGCCAAGCTCGAGCGCAACCTCGGCGGCATCCGCACGCTCGACCGCGCGCCCGACGCCATCTTCGTGATCGACACGAAGAAGGAGCACATCGCCGTCACCGAGGCCAACCGTCTCGGCATCCCGGTGATCGCCGTGGTCGACACCAACTGCGACCCCGACCTCATCGACTACGTGATCCCCGGCAACGACGACGCGATCCGCTCCGCCAACCTGATGTGCCGCATCATCGGCGACGCGATCATCGAGGGCCAGTGGCTGCGCCAGCGCAAGCAGGCCCGCCCCGGCGCCAAGGTCGAGGACGCCAAGCCGGCGCCCCCCGCCCCGAAGGTGCTGACCCCCGAGGAGCAGGCCGCCAAGGCCGCGCAGCAGCAGGCCGCCCGCGACCAGGCTGCCGCGCAGCAGCGTGAGCGTGAGGCGAAGCTCGCCGCCGCCAAGGCGGAGGCCGCCGACGCCCCCGCGAACGAAGCAACCCCCGCGAACACCGAGACACAGGAGAGCGACACCAATGGCTGAGATCTCGGCCAAAGACGTCGCGGCGCTGCGCAAGGCGACCGGCGCCGGGATGATGGACTGCAAGGCTGCCCTCGAAGAAGCCGAGGGTGAGACCGAGCGCGCGATGGACCTCCCCTGCGCGGCGGCCTCGGCAAGGCGGGCAAGCTCGCCGAGCGTGAGGCCGCCTCGAGGGCACCGTCGACGTCGTCGTCGAGGGAAGGTCGCCATCGTCGAGCTGAACTGCAACACCGACTGTCGCCATGGCGACGAGTTCGTGGCCTTGCTCGCCGACCACCAGCTCGTCGCCGAGCAGGGTGACGCCGACGTCGCCGCGCCGTCGTACAACGGCTCCACGGTGGGGAGACCTTCCAGCTCGCCGGCAAGATCGGCGAGAACGTGGTGCTCGGCCGCGCAACGGCTTCGAGTCCGACGGCGACCATCGACGGCTACCGCCACATCCAGAACGGTCGCGGCACCATCGCGTCCTCGTCGAGCTCTCGGGTGTCAGCCCGACTGACGAGAAGGCCTGCGAGGTCGCCCACGAGATCGCGCTGCACGTGTCGTTCGCCGCGCCCGGCTACCTCACGCGTGACGAGGTCCCGGCCGAGGTGATCGAGCGTGAGAAGGCGGTCATCGAGGAGAAGAGCCGCAACGAGGGCGTGCCCGAGGCGAAGCTCGAGGGTGCGGTCAAGGGCCGACTCAACGCCTTCTACAAGGACGTCGCCGCCCGAGCAGGGCTCGGTGAAGGACCCCAAGGTCTCCATCGGCAAGCTCGTCGAGGAGCTCGGCAACGGCGCGGCCCTCACCCGGTTCGCCCGCGTGAAGGTCGGCGAGGACTAGCGTCCGCCGCATGAGCGAAGGTGACGGCTCCAAGAGCCAGTACCGACGGGTCATCCTCAAGCTCTCCGGCGAGGCGTTCGCCGACCAGAGCATCAGCTTCGGCATCGATGCCGCGGTCGTGCAACGCATCGCCGAGGAGATCGCGGGTGTTCGGTAGACGCTCGACGTCGAGATCGCCGTCGTGGTCGGCGGGGCATCTGGCGGGGCATGTCCGGTGCGACGCGCGGCATGGACCGTTTCCGCGCCGACTACATGGGCATGCTCGCCACGGTGATCGCCCTCGCCCTCCAGGGACTTCGAGGCGGTGGTCAGCCCACGTGCAGACGGCGATCACGATGTCGCAGGTGGCGGAGCCATCCCAGGCGCTTCACCCGGCACCTCGAGAAGGGCCGGGTGGTCGTACCGCTGCGGGCACCGGCAACCCCTACTTCAACACCACCGACACCACCGCCGTTGCGCGTTGGCCGAGATCGGTGCGCAGGCCATCCTGAAGGGTACGCACCTGGGGTCGACGGCGTCTACAGCGCCGACCCCCGGCCTGATGCGACGGCCACGAAGTTCTCCGAGGTGAGCTACCGGGAGATCCTGAACCAGGGCCTGAAGGTCATGGACTCCACGGCCATCACGTTCTGCATGGACAACGAGTTGCCGATCATCGTGTTCGACGTCACCGCGCCGGGGCAACATCCCGCGCCCTGCAGGGCGAGCGCATCGGTACGCTCGTCAGCAACTGACTGACCACTTCCCGAGGAGCGACCCACATGGCGGGTGACGGCGAACAGATGCGCGCGATGGTGATGGACGACTGCGCCGACAAGATGCACAAGGCCGTCACCCACCTGCAGTCGGAGCTCGCCGCGGTGCGCGCACGGGCCGGGCCTCCTCGGCGCCGCTGGTCGAGCGGCTCAAGGTCGACTACTACGGCTCGGAGGTCCCGCTCCAGCAACTCGCCGGCTTCGGTGTGCCCGAGCCCCGCGTCCTGGTGATCACCCCCTACGACAAGGGTGCGTTGAAGGCCATCGAGAAGGCCATCCAGCAGAGCGACCTCGGCGTGAACCCCTCGAACGACGGCACCATCATCCGCCTGACGTTCCCTGAGCCTGGCCGAGGAGCGCCGCAAGGAGTACGTGAAGATGGTCAAGCACCGTGCCGAGGAGGGCCGCGTGGCCGTCCGCAACGTGCGGCGCCAGGCCCGTCACGAGCTCGAGGCGCTCCAGAAGGACGGCGAGATCGGCGAGGACGACCTCGAGCGCGCCGAGAAGGAGCTCGAGACGCGCACCCACAAGGTGGTCGCGGAGATCGACGAGATGCTCAAGCACAAGGAAGCCGAGCCCTCGAGGTCTGGAGGGTTCAGCCTGGACCTCTGAGCCCCCCGGAGGCACGAGTGTCCGACCCGACGACGAGCGCCCGGAACCGGCTGCCCAGCGAGGGCGTGCGGATCATCGGCGCCGAAGAAGCCCAAGCTGCAGCGGAGCAGGGTCCGGCCCGCCCTGAGCAGCCGAGCCGCCCGTCGTTGGCTGCAGCGTTGCCGCCGGTCTGGACGTTAGCCCGCCGCGAGGTTCCCGCTGCCCGGCGACCGCTTGCCCGAAGACCTGCAGATCGCCCGCCCGTCGCCCACGCCCGCCCCTGCCGCCCATGGCGCCGCCGACCGCGGCCGACCTGGGCGCGCCGGCGCCGCTCCAGCACTGGACGGAACCCCCACTGGCGAGGTGCTCGATCGGCGGCGACGACTTCGGCGACGACGAGATCTGGTCCACCGGTCCCCAGCCCCGTTTCCGGGCCGAGGGCGGCGACTGGGGCGACGACGCCGAGCACTTCGAGTCGCTGTCCGACGACACCACCGCCATGGGCGCCCTGGTCGACGAGCCCGCGCTCGACGACGACGAGGAGTTCGCCAAGCTCGGCAGGTCGCCGCCCGCCAGCTCCCGCCCGGCGTCCTCAAGGCCTGCGCCCCCGTGGCCACCAGGCCGCCGGCGCAGCGCCGGTGCCGCAGCTGCCGGTGAGGCCCCGAGGAGCCCCGCTACCCCACGATCGAGGACGAAGGCGGCTGCTGCCGCAGCAGCGCGGACCCGCACCCACCCGCGACGACCTCCCACCCGGGTGATCACCGCGGCCGTGCTCATCGGCGTGGCGCTGCCTGGCCTCGCCATCGGCCGCCGCCACCGCGGTGCTCGTGACGGTGATCCCAGTCATTGCGCATCTGGAGCTCTTCGAGGGCTTCCGCCAAGTCAGCTTCCAGACGGCCACGCCCGTCGCGCTGCTCGGCTGCGCGCGGCGGATCACCGGCGTCAGGCATAACTACGGCGAACGGGCCTTCCCGTTGGTCGGAGTGGTGGTGATCGGGTTCACCCTGTTCCTGTACCTGTTCAAGGTGGTCTTACGCGAGACCGATGGTGAACGCGGCGGTCACGATCTTCGGCTTCGCCTACGTGGGCATCCTCGGTGGGTTCGCGGGCTGCTCCTCGTGTTCCCCGACGGCGTGGGCATGATCCTGGGTCTCGTCCTCTGCGTGGCGGCCTATGACATCGCCGGGTACTTCGTGGGCCTGCCGGATGGGCCGGCGCCCGCTGATGCCCGACGTGTCGCCCAACAAGACGGTCGAGGGCCTCGTGGGCGGCATGGTCGCGCCGATCCTCGTCGGCGTCTTCATCGGTGCGCTTCTTCCACTTCGACGCCTGGGAGTCCGTCGGCAGACGGCTTCCTCCTCGGGCTCGTGGTGGCGATCTTCGCCCCGCTCGGTGACCTCGTGGAGTCGATGCTCAAGCGCGACCTCGGCCTCAAGGACTTCGGCACGATCCTGCCGGGTCACGGCGGCGTGCTCGACCGCTTCGACGCGATGCTCCTCTGCCTCCCCGCGGTCTACTACCTGGTCGTGGCGCTCGGCATCACCTGATGACCGACGGGCCCGGCCGCAAGGTCCGTGTCGCCGTCCTGGGTTCCACGGGATCGATCGGCACCCAGGCGCTCGACGTCATCCGCGGTCACCGCGACCAGTACGAGGTCGTGGTGCTCGCGACCGGTCGCAACGGCGACCTGCTCGCGCAGCAGGCCGCGGAATTCGGCGTCGCCCCCGAGTGCGCGCGCCTCTGCGGCATCGAGGGAGTCGACGGCCCGGCCGTGCTCGCCGAGCTCGCCGCCCATCCCGACGTCGACGTCGTCCTCAACGCGGTGGTGGGCTTCTGCGGGTTCGGCCCGCTACCCGCCGCGCCTTCGAGCACGGCAAGCGCCTCAAGCTTCGCCAACAAGGAGAGCCTCATCGCCGGCGGCCCCGTCGTCGCCAAGGTGCGCGAGCGGGGCGGGCGGGCGAGATCGTGCCGGTCGACAGCGAGCACTCCGCCCCTGTGGCAGCGTGCCCGCGCCGGCGACGCGACCGAGGTGTCGCGCCCCTCGTGCTCACCGCGAGCGGCGGCCTGTTCCGCGGCCGCACGAGAGACGAGCCTGCTTCGTCACCGTGGCCGACGCCAAGCACCCCACCTGGGACATGGTGCGAAGATCACGATCGACTCGTCCACGCTCATGAACAAGGGGCCCGAGGTGATCGAGGCCCACGAGCTGTTCGGCGTCGGCTTCGACCACATCGACGTCGTGGTGCACCCGCAGTCGATCGTGCACTCGATGGTGGAGTTCCACGACGGTGCCACCATCGCCCAGCTCTCGATGCCCGACATGCGCCTGCCCATCGGCCCGTTCCCCGGCGCCCCTGGCCCGGCTGCCGCAGGCCTTCGGCGCCATGGACTGGGCCAGCACCGGCACCCCCACCTTCGAGCCGCTCCGACCTCGAGGCCTTCCCCGCCTTGGCTCTCGCCTACGAGGCGGGCCGGGCCGGGGGCAGCGCCCCCGCCATCCTCAGCGGCGCCAACGAGGTGGCCGTGGCCGCCTTCCTCGCCGAGGAGATCCCGTGGCACGCCATCGCCCAAGTGGCGGCTGAGAGCCTCGAACAGGGGTTGGGAACGTCCGGGAGGTTGCTGACGTGCCCTGGAGGTAGACCGAGTGGCCCGTGAACGGGCCGCTGCGGTCGTCGCCAGGATCGCAGCCGCCCGAGCGGGCGCACGAACGTGGGTGCACAGTGAGGATCCCCTCGAGGAAGCCGGAGCCGACGTCAACAGCCGCACGGCCACCGGCATCCTGCTGCTGATCATCGCCGGCCTGATCGCGCTCGGGATCTTCGTGCCCGGCAGCCGCACCGCGCTTGCCCTGATCCTCGGCATCATCCTGCTGATCATGTTGCACGAGTTCGGCCACTACTGGACGGCCAAGCGTGCGGGGATGAAGGTCACCGAGTTCTTCGTGGGCTTCGGTCCGCGCCTCTGGTCGTTCCGGCGGGGCGAGACCGAGTACGGCGTGAAGGCGATCCCGGCAGGCGGTTATGTGCGCATCATCGGCATGACCAACATGGAAGAGGTCGATCCCGAGGACGAGCCGCGCACGTACCGGCAGGCCACCACCGGCAAGCGCCTCATGGTGATCCTGGCCGGCGTCACGGTGAACCTCTTCATCGCCTTCCTCCTGTTCTTCGTGGTCATCGCCGGCCAGGGCCGCATCGCCGACGGACCGAGCACCACGGTCAGCCGGGTGGTCGCGGGATCGGCCGCCCAGGATGCCGGGCTCAAAGCGGGCGACAAGATCGTCGCCGCCGACGGCACCGCGGTCGCCGGGAACTGGGACGCGCTCAAGGCCGTCATCGAGAAGAACGGCGGTCAACCGATCTCGATCACCGTCGAGCGCAACGGATCCACCGTCGAGCTCACGGCCACGCCCAAGGAGCAGGACGGTCAGGGCTTCCTCGGCGTCGGTCCGACCACCGCCTTCAAGGACGTCGGTGTGCTCGCGGCGATCCCGCAGTCGTTCACGACCATCGGCAACGTCACCGAGGCCACATGGAACGGCCTCGTCGACCGGTTCTCACCGTCCGGCGTGCAGCAGACGGCGAAGCAGTCGTTCACCAGCGCGGCGCCCGCGGCCGGCTCGACCGAGGACCAGAACCGCCCACAGACCGTCATCGGCTTCGTCAACAACGGCAGCCAGATCGCCGACGGCAACGTGTGGAGCATCCTGTGGTTGCTCGCCGCGCTGAGCCTCGTGCTCGCGATCTTCAACCTGATCCCGCTGCTCCCGCTCGACGGTGGCCACGCGGTGATCGCGGTGTACGAGGGAGTTGCGTCGAAGGTGAAGCACCGCCGGGTGTTCGCCGACTACCGCAAGGCGCTGTCGGTGAGCCTGCTCCTGCTCTCGCCGCTGCTCTTCCTGTCGCTGTCGGCCATGGTGCTCGACATCCGTCAGCTCGGCAGCTGAGGCCGAACCGGGAACTGCTCTCCTAGGCTGGCCCCATGCTCCAGCAGCAGCGGTTCGAGCGGCGCGTCACCAAGCAGATCCACGTCGGCAAGGTGCCGGTGGGCGGCGGCGCGCCGGTGTCGGTGCAGTCGATGACCACGACCAAGACGGCCGACGTCGACGGCACGCTGCAGCAGATCTACTCACTCGCCGCCGCGGGCTGCGACATCGTGCGCTGCACCTGCAACGAGGAGCCCGCGGCCGAGGGGCTCGCGCAGATCGTGCCCCGCTCGCCGGTGCCGATCGTCGCCGACATCCACTTCCAGTACAAGCTCGCGCTCGCGGCGATGGAAGCCGGGGTGCACGCGCTGCGCCTCAACCCCGGCAACATCCGCAAGCCCGAGCACATCAAGCTCGTGGCACGCGAGGCGAAGGATCGCGGCATCCCGATCCGCATCGGCGTGAACGCCGGTTCGCTCGACCCCGACATCGCCGACCAGTACGGTGGCGCGTCGCCCGAGGCGCTCGTCGCGTCCGCGCAGCGGGAGCTCGACTACTTCGCGGAGGTCGGCTTCGACGACGTGAAGATCTCGGTGAAGTCGTCGAACGTGCCGGTGATGATCGACGCGTACCGCCTGCTCTCCGAGACGGTCGACGTGCCGCTGCACCTCGGCGTCACGGAGGCGGGTCCGCTGCCCGGCGGCCTGGTGAAGTCCACTGCCGGCATCGCCACCCTGCTCAACGAGGGCATCGGCGACACCATCCGCTTCTCACTCACCGCCGACCCGGTGGAGGAGGCGAAGGCCGGTCGTCAGCTGCTCGAGGCACTCGGCCTGCGCGAGCGCAAGGGTCTCGACCTGATCGCCTGCCCGTCGTGCGGGCGCGCCGAGGTCGACGTCATCAAGGTCGCGGGCGACGCGATGGCCGCGCTGGAGGACCGCAAGATCCCGCTGCAGGTCGCGGTGATGGGCTGCGTGGTGAACGGGCCCGGCGAGGCGCGCGACGCCGATCTCGGCATCGCCGCCGGGCGCGGCAAGGGCCACCTCTTCGTGCGCGGGCACGTGGTGCGCGTCGTGCCCGAGGCGGAGATGGTCACCGCACTGGTCGAGGAGGCCGAGCGGATCATGGCCGAAGGGATCGAGGCGCGCATCGCCGCAGCCGACGCCGATGCCGAGGCGATCGCCGCCGCGACGCGCGAGGAGCTCATCCAGATCCAGGGGCTCGACGCCAACCACAGCAGCGAGCGCATCGAGCGCATCCGCGAAGTCGCCGAGGGTGTCCCCGCGGACGACTGACTCAGTCGCGCTCGCGGCGCGGCGGGCGCAGCACCGACAGCCCGACGCCGATGCACACCGAGCCGATGACGGCCCACAGCACCTCGCCGGTCATGAACGACCCGCCGAGCACGCCGATGCCCTGGAGCACCCACACTGCGCCGACGATGATCAGCACGGCGGCGATGGTGCGGCGGATCCACACGGTCGACGTGCCTCCGCGGCTCAGTCGATCACGTCGTCGCGTGCCGCGACGATCGAACCGAGGCGGGTGGCCACCTCTTCGGCCGAGTGGTCGTCGGTGAACACGTAGTCGCGACCGCGGTGGATCGCGTCCACCACGTTGGCCGCGACCTGCGACGGCTCCACCGAGCCGATCGGGTTCAGGCCGGTGCGGATGCCGCCGGGCATCACCACGCTCACACCGATCGGCGCGCCCGCGTTCACCAGCTCCTTGCGCAGCACGTCGCTGATGCCGAGCACCGCGTGCTTCGACGCGGTGTACGGCGCGATGCCGGGCACGGCGCGCACGGCCGCCATGGACGCGGTGTTCACCACCCAGCCGGGCGCGCCCGACGCGATGATCGCGGGCACGAACGCGCGGATGCCGTGCACCACCCCGAAGAGGTTGATGTCGATCACGCGGTGCCATTCCTCGAGCGACAGCTCCCACGAGTTGCCGCCGAGCACGATGCCCGCGTTGTTCACCGCCACGTTGAGCGCACCGAACCGTTCGACCGCGACGCGCGCGGCGTCGAGCACCGCGTCCTGGTCGGTCACGTCGAGGACGAACGCCTCCACCTCGCCCGCGCCCGCCAGTCGCTCGGCATGCGCTCGCAGGTTGGCCTCGTCGCGGTCGGTCATCAGCACGCGCATCCCCGCGGCGAGGAACGCCTCGCTCACTGCGAGGCCGATGCCACTCGCCGCGCCGGTGACGACCGCGCTCAGGCCGGTGAGGTCCTCGATGCCGGCGCTCACTTGGCCGCCTTCACTTCGAGGCCGCCGCGTGACGGCGCTCCGCCTCGGCCGCGGCCTTGCGTGCGTAGCTGCCGAGGAAGTGGTGCAGGAACCACGAGATCAGCCCGGCGGTGCCGGGAATCTTCGGCTCGAAGCCGCCGTGCCACCGGATGCGCGTGCCGCCGCCCTCGCCGCCGGCGTCCTCGAGCAGGTCGAGGTCGGAGTGGTAGCCGCGCACGGGGAAGCCCTTCACGATGGTGTACGCCATGTGGTGCGGGGGCGCCCACTCGATCATCTCCTCGTGGCTGGTGAACGGTGGCGCGCCGAGCAGGCGCACCGCGCCGACACCGCCGGGCGGGTCGTCGCCCTCGCGCTCCCAGCTCGCGGCCCGCGCCGTCATGCCCGCCCACTCGCTCCAGCGCGGCGTGTCGGCGAACACCTCCCACACCACACCGATCGGCGCACGCGAGTGCGCCTCCACCTCGTACGAACCCATCGCCATGACGCGCAACCTAGACGCGACCGGCCGGAGTTCGCCTTCTACGTTCGGGCGGCCCAGTACGCGTCGACGCGGTAGGGGAGGGGGATCTCCTCGCGTCCGGCGGTGGCGGGGTCGGTGCGCAGGAGCTCACGCACCCGGTCGAGCAGCGCGGCGCGCTCCGCCTCGGGCAGCACGGCCACGTGGCTCACGCTCTGCACCCGCGCCACGATCTCGTCGGGCGTGAGCAGCTGCTCGTGGTGGAAGGTCGCGTTGTGGCGCGGTCCGAAGTGGGGGGTGTCGACGAGCGCCGTGGTGTGCCAGTGCTCGGCGTCGCCCCACGGCGCGTCGTGCTCGGTCTCGGCGACCATGCCCCACAGGCGGTCGGTCCACGGGAGCGACCGGTCGCGCGTGTTCCAGAACAGCGCGATGCGGCCGCCGGGCTGCAGCACGCGCGCGAACTCCGCGAAGGCGTTGGTCGCGTCGAACCAATGGAACGCCTGCGCCACGGTGATCGCCGCGAGCGACTCGTCGCGGAACGGCAGCGACTCTCCCGTCGCGCCGACCACCGGGACCGCGGGCAGCGACGCCGCGCAGATGGCGCGCATCGTCGCGACCGGCTCCACCGCGATCAGGTCGGGGCAGCGGGGGACGAGCAGCCGCGTGAAGATGCCCGAGCCGGCGCCGACGTCGGCGACGACCCCCGCGTCGTCGGTGGAGAGGTTGGTGGCGACCCAGTCGACCAACTCGCCCGGGTACGACGGGCGGACGCGGTCGTAGGTCGACGCCTCCTGGCCGAAACCGTCGGCGGCGACCGGATGCGTCAAGCGACGGACGGCTTCAGGAAGCGCTCGGGGTCCAGCCGTGGAGGCCGCACTCGAGCTTGCCCTTGCCCTCCCAGCGCCCGGCGCGCGGGTCGTCGCCCTCGCGCACGGGGTTGGTGCAGGGCCAGCAGCCGATCGACGGGTAGCCCTTGTCGCGCAGCGGGTGCACGGGCAGGCCGCGGTCGGCGATGTAGCCGTCGATGTCGTCGTGCGACCAGTTCGCGATCGGGTTGACCTTCACGATGCCGCGGGCGACGTCGAAACCGACGATCGGCGCGTTGGCGCGCGTGGACGCCTCGTCGCGGCGCAGCCCGGTGAGCCAGGCCTGCTTGCCGTCGAGCGCGCGGGCGAGCGGCTCGACCTTGCGCATCGCGCAGCACTCGTCGGGATCGACCTGCCAGAGGTTGTCGGGCGCGATCTGCGGCGTGATGACGCGCAGGTTGAGGTCGTAGCGCTCGCGCACCTGCTCGACGTACCAGAGCGTCTCCGCGAAGTGGTACTGCGAGTCGAGGAACACGACCTCCATCTCCGGCACCACCTGCGTGGCGACGTCGATCAGCACGCAGTCCTGGAACGAGGCCGCGAGCACCGCGCCGGTGCCGAACTCCTCCCACGCCCACTTGATCGCCGAGGACGCCGGCTCCGACTCCAGCTGCGCGGAGACGCGCGCCAGCTCGTCGAGATCCGGGATGGTGTCCGATCCCGTCATGTCGCGCACTCGGAGTCGCCGACCATGGCCTCGTAGGGGCCCGTCTCGTCGAAGTCGATGTACATGTCGGGGTCTTCGTCGGGGGTGGGGAACACGTCGAGGTCGACGAGCGTCCTGCCCACCGCCTCGGCGCCACCCGCGCGCTGGAGCCACGAACCGAAGGTCTCGCCGGCGTCGCGCTCGCCGGCGAACTGCTCGACGACCCGCACCACGGCCTCCGACGCCCGCTTGGCGGGGAGCTTGGTGGCGCGCTTGCCGAACTCGATCTCCATGTTGGTGATGCGGCCGCCGAGCTCCATCTGGTAGCCGGGGGCGGCGCGCCCGTGGGCGCGACGCTCGAGGCCGAGGAAGCCGATGTCGGCGATGTGGTGCTGGCCGCACGAGTTGGTGCACCCGGAGATGTTGATGCGCACGCCGCCCACCTCGGCGAGGCCGGCCTTCTCGAGCGCGTCGCCGATGTCGGCGGCGAGGCCGCGCGACTGCGTGACCGCGAGGTTGCAGGTGTCGGCGCCCGGGCAGCTCACGACGTCGCGGGCGAGCTCGGCGCCGGCGTCGGCCATGCCGAGCTCGGCGAGGCGCTCGTGCAGCTCGGGGAGCTGGTCCTCGGTGAGGCCGCGCAGCACGAAATTCTGCCGGTTGGTGATGCGCACCTCGACCGCGAAGTCGCGCTGGATCTGCGCGAGGCCGCGGAACTGGTCGGGGGTGATGTCGCCGAGGCGGCAGTATGCGTACGCGCTCACCGTGCCGTTGGCGCGGCCGCGCACGACGTTGGCGGTGTCCCACTGCTGCAGCGGCGAGAGGCCCCGGAACTCGACGGGCGAGGCGCCCGAACCGATGAGCCCGCCGTCGGCGGCGACGTCGGTGCCCCGGCCCGCGGGTGCGTCACCGTCGGCCTCGACCACGGCCGGGATGCCACCCGGGTAGGTGGCCGACGCGAAGAGGAACTTGCGCTCCTTGACGATCCGCTCGCGCAGCTCGTCGATACCCATCGTGTCGACCAGCCACTTCATGCGGGCGCGCAACTTGTTGTCGCGGTTGCCGTAGTGGTCCTGCACCCGCAGCATCGCCTCGATGGTGGGGAGCAGGTCTTCGCGGGTGGTGAACTCCTCGAGCGCGAGCGCCGGGTGCGGGTTGGCGCCGAGGCCACCCGCCATGAACACGCGGAAGCCGGCCTCGACCGTGCCGTCGGGGAGCTCGCGGTTCACCGCGACCACGCCGGCGTCGTTGAACATCGCCTGGCCGCAGTCGGTGGCGCAGCCCGAGAAGTTGATCTTGAACTTGCGGGGGAGCCGCTGCGACAGCGGGTTGCGCAGGAAGAGGTCCTTGGTGGCCTCGGCCCACGGGCTGATGTCGAGCACCTCGTAGGGGCACGCGCCGGCGAGGTGGCAGCCGCTCACGTTGCGGACGGTGTCGCCGCAGGCCTCGCGGCTGGTGAGCCCGACCGCCGCGAGGAGGCGCAGGACCTCACCGCACTGGTCGAGCTGCACGAAGTGGAACTGGGCGTTCTGCCTCGTGGTGAGGTGGCCCCAGCCCCGGGAGTAGGTCTCGGCGATGTGGCCGAGCATCTCCAGCTGGTCGGCCTCGATCTTCCCGTAGGGGATCTTGACCCGGACCATCTGGTTGTTGCCGCCCTGTCGCTGACCGTAGATGCCCTGGTTCAGCCGGAACACCCGGAAGACGTCGTCGTCGATCTCGCCGGCGAGGTAGCGCGTGGCGCCGTCCTCGAAGCGACTGATCTCCGAATCGATCTCGGGTTCGAGGGGCAGGGCCCGCAGTGCTCGCACGTCGATCGCCATAGCCGACCAAGTTACCGGGATTTCCGTGAAAATGCCAGCAGAAAGGTCGGAAATAAAAGCCATGGAAATGGTCGACAATCCGTTCGGCCCAACACGGCCCTCACGGAACCCGGACCGATGGCTCGCACCGGGCTCGCGCCCACCTCACGAACCTCCCCGACGATCTGGTGGTCCGTGGTCGTCGGGACCGCGGCGAGACCAGGAGGATCACCATGAAGGGCAGCACCCGCATCAGGAAGTTCGCGGCGGCCACGGCACTCGCCGCGGTGGCGACGGTGGGCGTCGGCGCCACCGGCATGCTCGGCGCGTCGGCGCAGACGAGTGCCCCGCCGACCGCGGGCGAGGCGACCACCTGTCACGCCCAGCTCCTGAAGCTGAAGGCGCGCTGGGTGTACCTGCAGGGACGCATCGACGTGCTCCAGGCGAAGCGCGATGTCGCGATCCGCGACGGCCGGTGGCAGGCGGCCGCCGACTTCCAGCGCCAGATCAACGACCTGCAGGCGAAGCAGGCCGCGGTCGCCGTGCAGATCCACGACCTCGAGCAGCAGTGCGGGTGACCGGCACGCGCGGCTGAACCGGCCGATGGGCGGGAGGGGAGTGCGACGTGCCGCATACCCTCTCGCCCATGGCCAAGCGCTCCGTGCTCACCCCGCAGGCTGACGACTTCCCGCGTTGGTACCAGGACGTCCTCGAGAAGGCGCAGCTCGCCGACAACGGCCCGGTGCGCGGCACGATGGTGATCCGGCCCTACGGCTACTCCATCTGGGAGCGCATGCAGGCCGAGGTCGACCTCCGCATCAAGGCGTGCGGCGCCGAGAACGCGTACTTCCCCGTGTTCATCCCCGAGTCGTACCTGAAGAAGGAGGCCGAGCACGTCGAGGGGTTCAGCCCCGAGCTCGCGGTCGTCACCGTGGCCGGCGGCAAGGACCTGGCCGAGCCGGTGGTGGTGCGGCCCACCTCCGAGACGGTCATCGGCGAGTTCATGGCCAAGTGGACCCAGAGCTACCGCGACCTGCCGCTGCTGCTCAACCAGTGGGCCAACGTGGTGCGCTGGGAGCTGCGGCCGCGCCTCTTCCTCCGCACCAGTGAGTTCCTCTGGCAGGAGGGCCACACCGCGCACACCACACGCGAGGACGCGCAGGCCTACACCGTGCGCATCCTGCGCGAGGTCTACGAGGACTTCATGGTGAACGTGCTCGCGCTGCCCGTCGTCGTCGGGCTCAAGACCGCGCGTGAGCGCTTCGCCGGCGCCACCAACACCTTCACGTGCGAAGGGATGATGGGTGACGGCAAGGCGCTGCAGATGGGCACGAGCCACGAGCTCGGTCAGAACTTCGCGCGTGCCTTCGGCATCGAGTACCTCGACGAGACGGGCGCGCAGCAGACCGCGTGGACCACGTCGTGGGGCGTGTCCACGCGCATGGTCGGCGGGCTCATCATGGGGCACGGCGACGACGACGGCCTGCGCGTACCGCCGCGCCTCGCGCCGATCCAGGTGGTCGTGCTCGCGGTGCGCGACGAAGGCGACGTGATCGAACGTTGCCGCGCGCTCGCCGACGAACTGCGCGCCGCCGGCGTGCGCGTGCAGCTCGACGACCGCGCCGAGGTGTCGCTCGGGCGGCGCGCCACCGACTGGGAGCTCAAGGGCGTGCCCGTGCGCGTGGAGATCGGTCCCCGCGACCTCGCCGAGGGCAACGCCACCCTCGTGCGCCGCATCGTCGCGGAAGGTGCCGAGCGCAAGCAGCCCGTCGCCCTCGCCGGCATCGTCGACTCGGTGCAGCAGGAGCTCACCGCGCAGCAGGACGTGCTGCTCGCGCAGTCGCTCGCGCACCGTGAGGCCCGTACCGTCGACGTCACCACCATCGACGACGCACGCGAAGCGGCGGCCACCGGGTTCGTACGGATCCCGTGGGACACGCTCGGCCCCGAGGGTGAGCTCGCGCTCGCAGGTGGGGGAGTGAGTGTGCGCTGCCTCCAGCGGGCCGACGGCTCGTTGCCGGAGCACGACGGCGAAGCCGGTCTCACGGCGTACGTCGCCCGGTCGTACTAGGTCGCGCTAACAAGGGGTCATGCTCCCCGTCAATCCTCCGGTCTCGCCGATGCTGGCGAAGGCCACGAAGGAGATCCCGCCGAGCGGCGACTGGTCGTTCGAGCCGAAGTGGGACGGCTTCCGCGCCATCGTGTTCCGCGACGGCGACGACGTCGAGATCGGCAGTCGCAACGAGAAGCCGCTCACGCGCTACTTCCCCGAGCTGCTCGACCCGCTCCGCGCCGTGCTGCCCGATCGGGCGGTCGTCGACGGCGAGATCGTCATCGCGACCGGGCGCGGCCTCGACTTCGACCTCCTCTCGCAGCGCATCCACCCCGCGGCGTCGCGCATCACCAAGCTGTCGCAGGAGATCCCCGCCACGTTCGTGGGCTTCGACCTCCTCGCCGAGGGGAGCGACGACCTGCGCGACGCGCCGTTCGCTGAACGCCGCGCCCGCCTCGAGCGCGCCCTCGCCGGCGTCACCGCCGGCCCCGACGCACGGGTGCTGCTCACGCCCGTCACCATCGACCGCGCCCTCGCGCAGGAGTGGTTCGAGCACTTCGAGGGCGCGGGCTTCGACGGCGTGATCGCCAAGGCGCTCGACGGCCCGTACCGCGAGGGCGAGCGCGCCATGCTGAAGGTCAAGCACCAGCGCACCGCCGACGTCGTGGTCGCGGGCACCCGCCCGCACAAGGACGGCAACGGCATCGGGTCGCTGCTGCTCGGCCTCTACGACGACGAGGGTGTGCTGCACCACGTCGGCGTGGCGAGCAGCTTCACCGCGGCGCGGCGGGCCGAGCTCGTCGACGAGCTCGCGCCGTACCGGGAGGGTGCACTCGAGGGCCACCCGTGGCGCGACTGGGCCGAGGCCAGTGCCCACGAGACCGGTCAGCGCAAGCCCGGCGCGCAGTCGCGCTGGACCGGGGGCAAGGACCTCTCGTGGGAACCGCTGCGCATCGAGCTGGTCGCGGAGGTCGCGTACGAGCACCTGCAGGGCGACCGGTTCCGGCACACGGCGCGCTTCCAGCGTTGGCGCCCCGACCGCGAGCCCGCCTCGTGCACCTACGCGCAGTGCGACGTGCCGGTGCCCGCCGAGCTCCACGACATCTTCGGCGTCTGAATCGGGGATACTCGTCGCATGACCGACGCATCCAAGCCCGGCGAACCCGCTGCCCCCTCGGTGTCGACGCTCGCCGGCCAGCTCCTGTACATGTTCGAGGACGACCGCTCGCTCGTGGACGCGCCGGTGGCGCAGCTCCGTGACCGGCTCGCCCTCGACGACCGCGTCGGGCGCGCCCGCCACAAGTACCCGAACGACAACGACGCCGAGATCCAGGCCCGGCTCGGCGAGTTCGACGACCGGGTGAGCGAGTCCGACGTCGCCGCCGCGATCGAGGACGCCAAGCGCCGCTTGGACTGAAGCGGACCCACTGTCCGCGGTTCAGCGGTGACCTTCGGCCCTGTCGAGCAGGGGGTGCCGATCCCCAATATCGGGGTGAGCAGGGCGTCGCCCGTCGCCGGTGCCACCCCGGCCGTTCCCGCAGGCGGCCACCCCTGGCGCAGGCGCCGGCGGCAGCCGGCGACGCCCTGCTCGACTCTTCTCCGCAACTGCGACCGAGCCGATCGTGTCCGGATCGCGCCCTTGATCCCCATCGGAATCCGGCGTGGATGGGGTATACTCCTGTGGTTCGGTTGGACGTGACCCGCCCGACCGCTCACCATCCCGTTCCGAGTGGTACTGCCGGAGACGTGGGCGAAAGCCCACGTTTTTTCTTGCGCAGACTCGGGCGGGGAGGCCCGAGCGGACGGACCGGTGACGATTGGCAAGCCGCACGAGCGGCCGAGGACGCACCGAGGAGGTGACCTGATGACGGATGGGAGCACCATTGCCGACACCGTCGTGGAAGCGGTCACGCCGGTGGTCGCCGACCTCGGCCTCGAGGTCTACGACGTCGAGATCACCGGGTCGGGCAAGGCCCGCATCCTGCGCGTGATGATCGACCGTCCGGCCGGACCGACGGGCGAGCGCGCGGGGATCGACCTCGACGCGATCGCCGCGGCCACCGAGGCGGTGTCGCCGGTCCTCGACCGCGCGCCCGTCGACCGGGTGCTGTCGGGTCCGTACTCGCTCGAGGTGAGCAGCCCGGGCCTGGAGCGCCCGTTGCGCACCGCCGCGCACTTCGCCCGGGCCGTCGGGGAGACGATCTCGGTGAAGACGCGCGCCGAGGGCAAGGCCGCGCGGGTGCGGGGGCAGGTGCAGGCCGCGGGTGACGACTCGTTCACCCTCCTCACCGACGCCGGCGAAGAGCAGACGATCACGTATGCGGAGGTGGTGCAGGCCCGCACCGTCTTCGAATGGGGTGGCAGCCCGAAGCAGTCGCCCAAGCAAGGGTCCAAGGGTCGCAAGAAGGAAACGGTGCGCTGATGAACTCCGAGATGATGGAGGCGCTCGAGAACATCGAGCGCGAGAAGGGGATCTCGATCGAGATCATGCTGGAGGCGCTCGCCAACGCCCTCCTCACCGCCTACAAGCGCATGCCCGACGCCGCCGAGGAGGCGCTCGTCGAGATCGACATGGAGACCGGCGCGATCAAGGTGATCGCGCAGGAGCTCGACGACGACGGCAACGTCACCCGCGAGTGGGACGACACCCCCAACGACTTCGGCCGCATCGCCGCGCAGACCGCGAAGCAGGTCATCTTCCAGCGCATCCGTGAGGCGGAGCGCGAGATGAAGTACGAGGAGTACGCGGGGCGCGAGGGCGACATCGTCACCGGCATCATCCAGCAGACCGATGCCCGCTACACGCTCCTCGACCTCGGCAAGGTCGAGGCGCTGCTCCCGCAGGCGGAGCAGGTGCAGAACGAGCACTACGACCACGGCAGCCGCCTCAAGGCGTACATCGTCGAGGTGCGCAAGACCGCGAAGGGCCCGCAGATCGTCGTGTCGCGCACCCACCCCGGTCTCGTGAAGCGCCTCTTCGAGCTCGAGGTGCCCGAGATCGTCGACGGTGTCGTGGAGCTCAAGGCCATCGCGCGTGAGCCCGGTCACCGCACCAAGCTCGCGGTCGCGTCCAACGACCCCAACGTCGACCCCGTCGGCGCGTGCGTCGGTGCGCGCGGCTCACGCGTCCGCATGGTCGTCAACGAGCTGCGCGGCGAGAAGGTCGACATCGTCCCCTACAGCGACGACCCCTCCGACTTCGTGATGAAGGCGCTCGCCCCGGCCCGCGTGCGCGAGGTGCGCATCCACCCCGACACCGGCACGGCAGAGGTGATCGTCCCCGACTTCCAGCTCTCGCTGGCGATCGGCGGAGGGCCAGAACGCCCGCCTCGCCGCCCGCCTCACTGGGTGGCGCGCCGACATCAAGAGCGAGACCCAGCTGGCGGAGGAAGAGGCCGGCGGCGGCGTCGAGTACGCCGAGGGCGAGTGGGTCACCAACGACGACGGCGAGCTCGTGTGGCAGCCGGCCGAGGGTGGCGAGGCCATCTCCGCGGCCGAGGCCGGCTACGCGGGCGCCGCGCCCGATGCGGCCGAAGCGACCGCAGAAGCGGGCGCGGAGGCCGGCGCGGAGGCGAGCACGGAAGCGACCGAGGCCGCCGACGACGGCGCCGGGTCCGAGGAGGCACCCGCGGCCGACGCGGGCGAAGTGGCTGCGGATGCGGCCGCAGGTGAGGAGGCATAGTCCCGAGAGGACGTGCATCGGGTGCCGGCGCAAGGGGCCGGTGACCGGGCTCGTCCGCATACACCTGGGCCCCGGGGGACCGGAGCCGGGCCCGGGTCCAGGTCGGGGCGCATGGTTGTGCGCCGACCATCCGGTCACCTGCCTCGAGGAGGCGGTCCGACGCAAGCAGCTCGATCGGGCGCTGCGCCGGACGGTTCCCTTGGGCGACGTCGAGCGCCTACGCGCGAGACTTGAAGACGGCTGAAGAGAAGAAGGCAGCGAGCTTGGCAACGAAGAAGATCCGGGTTTACGAGCTGGCAAGGGAGCTCGGGGTCGAGAACCAGGTGGTCCTCGACCTCGCCGAACGTCTGAAGATCGGCGTCAAGAGCCACTCGTCGAGCATCGACGATCCCTCCGCGGACCGCGTGCGGCGTCTCGCCGACAGCGAAGGTCTCCGCGGGGAGCCGATCGTCGACGAGCCCGCGCCCAAGAAGGCCGAGCCGAAGAAGAGCACGAAGAAGGCCGCGACCCCCGAGGCCGACGGCGGTGCCGCCGCGCCTACGCCCGCCGACGCGCCCGCGCCGGCGGAGGCCACCCCCGCAGCCGCGGAGGACGCGCCCGCCAAGCCCGCGACGGCGCACCGCGTGGTGCGGTCGACCGGCGTGATCTCCGACACCGGTGCCGCGCGGCCCGCCGCCGCACCTGCGGCGCCTGCCCCGGCACCCGCCCCGGCACCTGCGCCGGCCGAGCGCCCGGCCGCGGCTGCCGCGGCCGCACCCGAGGCGCCGGCAGCTCCGGCACCGCCCGCGGCTCCCGTGGCTCCGGCGGCCGAGGCGCCCGTTGCCCCCGCCGCGGCCGCACCGGCTGCTCCGGCGGCCGAGGCTCCGCCGGCTCCCGGTGCCGCGCCTGAAACTCCGGTAACGCCCGACGCGCCGGCCACCCCGTCGCGCAGCGCCACGGGCAAGCCCATTCCTCCGCCGCCTGGTGGGCGGCGCATCCCGCCCCCGCCCGGCCCGCGTGTCGCGCCCGGGCAGCAGCGCCCCGGCGGTCCCGGCGGTGCCGGTCGCCCCGGCGGCGGTCCCGGCGGCGGTGGTGGCGGTGGCTTCCGCTCCGGCGGCGGTCCCGGCGGCGGTGGCGGCTTCGGTCGTCCCGGCGGCGGTCCCGGTGGTGGCGGCGGTCCGGGTGGCCGTGGCGGCCCGGGTGGTGGCCCCGGCGGTCCCGGCGGTGGTCCCGGTGGTCGTGGACGGCCCGGCCCGCAGGGCCAGCGGCCGCGTCGCAAGAAGCGTCGTCGTCGCGATTTCGAGGACCTCGGTCCCGCGTCGATGCCGCAGCTCACGCCGGCCGACGCACCCGTGCCCGAGGGCGAGATCGTGGTGGAGCGCGGCAGCACCATCCAGGAGCTCGCGCCCAAGCTGAACCGCACCACGGCCGACCTCGTCCGCCTGCTCTTCGACGCCGGCGAGATGGTCACCGGCACGCAGTCGCTCGCCGACGAGATGGTCGAGCTGATCGCCGAGGCGCTCGGCGCCGACGTGCTGCTCGTCGAGCCCGGCCAGGAGGCCGAGCTCGAGCTGCAGGCGCTGCTCGGGGACGACGACGACGAAGACGACGCGGGTCTCGAGCCGCGGGCACCGATCGTGACCGTCATGGGCCACGTCGACCACGGCAAGACCACGCTGCTCGACACCATCCGCCGCGCCAACGTCGTGGCCGGTGAGGCGGGCGGCATCACGCAGCACATCGGTGCCTACCAGGCCTCGTACAACGACCACCCGATCACGTTCATCGACACCCCGGGCCACGAGGCGTTCACCGCCATGCGGGCGCGTGGTGCGAACGCCACCGACATCGCGATCCTCGTGGTGGCGGCCGACGACGGCGTCATGCCGCAGACGGTCGAGGCGATCAACCACGCGCGTGCGGCCGACGTGCCGATCATCGTGGCGGTCACCAAGGTCGACCGCGAAGACGCCGACTCCACCCGCGTGCGCCAGCAGCTCGTCGAGAACGAGCTGGTGCCCGAGGAGTGGGGCGGCGACACGATGGTCCTCGACGTCGCCCCGCCCGCGGGGATCGGCATGGACGAGCTGCTCGAGGCGATCCTCCTCGTCGCCGAGGTGGAGGAGCTCACCGCGAACCCGAAGGTGCCGGCGCGCGCGCTGGTGCTCGAGTCGAACCTCGACCCGGGCCGTGGTCCGGTCGTCACCGCGATCGTCGACCGCGGCACGCTGCGCGTCGGCGACACGATCGTCGCCGGTGGTGCGTGGGGTCGTGTGCGGGCGATGTTCGACGAGCACGGCCAGCAGGTGCAGGAGGCCGGCCCGTCCGCTCCGGTAGAGGTGCTCGGTCTCGACGACGTGCCGCTCGCCGGTGACGAGCTCCGGGTCGCGCCGAGCGAGAAGACGGCGCGCACCGTGGCCGAGGCCCGTGCGCACCGCCGTCGCACCGCCAACCTGAAGCACCCGATGAGCCTCGCCGGCGGTGCCCGCCTCGAGGACATCTTCGCCATGGTCCAGCGCGGCGAGGTCGCCACGCTGAACCTCGTGATCAAGGCCGACGTGCAGGGCTCGCTCGAGGCCCTCACCGACTCGCTGCGCAAGCTCGACCAGGCGCACGAGGAGGTGCGCCTGTCGTTCGTGCACCGCGCCGTCGGCGGGATCAACGAGAGCGACGTCAACCTGGCCGCGGTGTCGAACGCCACGGTCATCGGCTTCAACGTGCGTCCCGACCGCAAGGCCCGTGAGCTCGCCCAGATCGAGGGCGTCGACCTCCGGCTCTACGAGGTGATCTACCAGGTCCTCGAAGACGTCCGGTCCGCGCTGCTCGGTCTGCTCAAGCCCGAGTTCGAGGAAGTGGTCACGGGCGAGGCCGAGGTGCGCGAGGTGTTCTCGGTGCCGCGTGTCGGCAAGGTCGCCGGTTGCTACGTGCTCAACGGCACGATCACCCGTGGGTCGCGCGTGCGCTTCCTGCGGGAGGGCGTGGTCATCTGGAACGGCGCGATCTCGTCGCTGCGCCGGTTCAAGGACGACGTGCGCGAGGTCGCGACCGGCTTCGAGTGCGGCATCGGCCTCGAGAACTACCAGGACCTCAAGTCCGGTGACGTGATCGAGACCTACGACCTCAAGGAGATCGCCCGCACCTGATCCGGTGCGCCGATCGCGAGTCGTGTGCGAGGCCCGGGCTAACGTGCCCGGGTCTCGTCGCGTGCGGAAGCGCGACGTCATTGGAGGGCACTGCCGATGAAGGTCGTCTCGAAGGGTCTGCTCGGTCTGGGCGCGGTCGCGCTGGCCGCGGCGCCGCTCGCATGGTCGGCGCTCGACGCCGCGGTGCCGGCGGGTGCGCAGGCCGTGGAACCCATCGTCGTGCAGTTCAAGACGGTGGGCACGGGCAACTTCGAGGTTCCCGCCGACGTGCACTGCCTGGCGGTCGACGCGATCGGCGGCTCCGGCGGGTCCTCGTACAACAACGGCAGCAACAACGGCGGCTCGCCGGGCGAGGTGCAGACGACCATCGTGGTCGCTCCGGGTGAGAGCCTGCAGGTGAACGTCGGCGGCGTCGGCGGCGACGGCAACGTCGGCACCGGTGGTGCCGGCGGGTTCAACGGTGGCGGCGAGGGCGGCAACATCGCGAACATCGCCACGCCGGTGGGCGGCGGTGGCGGTGGTGGCGCGTCCGACGTGCGCCGCGCCGGCGCCACGCTCGCCGACCGCGTCGTGGTGGGGGCCGGTGGCGGCGGTGGCGGCGCCTTCGGGACCAACGGCGGCGCCGGTGGCGACCCGGGGAACGACGGCAGCAGCGGCACCACCTCCGGCGGTGGGGGCGGTGCCATCGACTCCACCCCGGGCCTGGGTGGGGTCGACTCCAACCCGGCCGGCATCGCGAACGGCCAAAACGGCTTCACCGGCATCGGCGGTGAGGGCGGGGGCTGGGTGCTCAACCCGAACACCAACAGCATCCGCGGTGGTGGCGGCGGCGGAGGCGGCGGTCTGGCGGGCGGTGGCGGTGGTGCCGGCGTGGCCGACAGCGGCGCGGTGCCCGCGGCGGGGGATGCAGGGGCCGGTGGCGGTGGGTCGAACCTCGACGACGGCGTCTTCGGCAACAGCTTCAGCGCCGAGTGGGTCGGGGACGGCCAGGTCACGCTGTCGTACGTACCCGGTGACGTCAGCTGCTTCGCCGCGCCCCTCACGGTGACCAAGGCCCTCGCCGGAGCTCCGTTGCCGGCCGCCGGGACCGCCTTCACGATGCAGGTGGCGTGTGACGACTCGACCATCGATCTCAGGACGGTGGGCGGCACCGGCAACGCGGCCACCGTGACCCTCGACTACGTCGTCGGTGCCGACGGCACCGCGCAGCCGGTGGGCACCGACACGATCGGGTTCGGCGGGCCGACCCAGTGCACGGTCACCGAGACCGTCGCGGGTGGTGCGGCCTCCACGAGCTTCACGTGCCTCGAGGGCCCGCCGATCGAGATCCCGAACATCGAGTCGGCCGGCTCGTTCGACGAGCTCGGAGCAACCGCCGTCACGATCCCGCGTGACGCTCCGGCGTGCCCGGCTGCCGGCCCGAGCGGCGGCGGCATCCAGGTGACCATCGCCCGGCCGCAGCAGACGGCGACGGTCACGGTGACCAACACGTACGCGGCGGCGGCCGCCGGGGTGGTCGCCCAACCCCGGTTCACCGGCTGATTCCACGCGATCGCAGAGTCGCCACGAGGCCCGGGCTAGTGTGCCCGGGTCTCGTCGCGGCGGAAGCGCGACGCTGTGGAGGGCGACAACATGCGAGTTCTTTCCAAGGGTCTCATGGGCCTCGGCGCGCTCACGCTGGCGGCGGCACCCCTTGCGGTGTCGGCGGCAACCTCCGGGTTGTCCGCCGGCGCGCAGGCGGTCGAGCCGATCGTCGTCCAGTTCGGTGAGGGATCACACGACTTCGTCGTCCCCGACGACGTGCACTGCGTGTCCTACGACCTCGTCGGCGCCCAGGGTGGTCTCGGCGGCGGCAACGGCACGCCCGGTGGCCTGGGCGGCGAGGTCAGCGGCGACCTCGAGGTCCTGCCTGGCCAGACGCTGCAGGTGAACATCGGCGGCCGCGGCGGTGACGCCACGGGCAACGGCATCGGCGGGGCCGGCGGCTTCAACGGGGCGGACCGGGCGGCACCGCGACCGCAACCGGGAGCAACGAGGGCGGTGGCGGTGGCGGTGGCGCCAGCGACATCCGCCAGGGTGGCACCACTCGCCGACCGCGCCGCGGTTGCGGGTGGCGGTGGCGGCAGCGGTTCGTTCTCCGACACCCCGAACGGCGGTGGTGGCCAGGGCGGTCCTGACGAGGTCGGGGGCGCGACAGCCGGCACTGACGGGAGCGGCGCCACTGGCGGCGGCCCGGGCACGGAGACCGCGGGCGGTGCCGGCGGTGTCTCGGGCAGCGACCCGGGTGTGGCCGACGGCGCCGCCGGGAGCTTCGGCGCCGGCGGTACCGGTGGCGGTGGCTCGGTCAGCAACATCGACGCCGGCGGCGGTGGCGGTGGCGCCGGCTGGTACGGGGGCGGTGGTGGTGGTGGAGCGGACGTCAGCACCACCGGCGGCGGGGGTGGCGGGGTCAACTTCATCGCGACCTTCGGGAACAGCACCGCGGGCGTCGACGCCGACAACAACGGCGACGGCGCCGGGACCATCAGCTACCAGCCGGGCGACACGAGTTGTGTCGAGGCGCCGCTCACGATCACAAAGACGGTCGGCGGCGCGCCGGCCCCGCCGCGGCACGAAGTTCACGGTCGCGGTGCAGTGCCTCGACGCCACCATCGACCTCGGGTCGGTGGGGCGTCCGGGGTTCGGCTCCTCGGTCGAGCTCACCTTCACCGTGGACGCGAACGGCGTCGCGCAGCCGGCCGCCGGCCAGACGGTCTCGTTCGTCGAGGAGAACCAGTGCACGGTCATCGAGACCGGCAACGGTGGCGCGGCCAGCACGAGCTACACGTGTACCGACTCGGTCGACGACCGTCCGATCCTCCAGCCCGGTGCCGCGTTCGACGACTTCGGTTCGTCGGCGATCGTGCCGGCCCCCGGTGACTTCTGCGTGACGGCAGGCCCGCAGGCCGATCCCATGGTCGTGAACATCGACCAGGCGTCCCAGGTCGTGGCGGTGAATGTCACCAACATGTTCGCCGCGGCTGCCGCGGCCGTCACCCCGCGCTTCACCGGCTGACCCGCCGACGCACGTTGCGTCACCAGACCGCCCAGGTCCTGGTCTGGTGACGCAACCTCGGCGTTCGGGCGATTGCCCGGCGGGTTGTGCGGGAGGTGTTCAATGGTGGACGTGCACGCCGTCGCCGTCACCTTCGATCTCCACGTGCCGGAGAGCCGCTCGCTGAAGGTGAAGCGCGCCGCGATCCGTCCGGTCGTCGACGGCCTGCGTCACCGCTTCCACCTGTCGGTGGCCGAGACCGGCCACCTCGACCAGTGGCAGCGCGCCGAGATCGCGGTGGCCATCGTGGCCGCGTCCGACGACCGCGTGCACGAGATCCTCGACACCGTCGAGCGGTTCGTGGCGACCGCGGAGGGCGTGGAGCTGCTCGGCACCGAGGTCGCCTGGTTCGACCCTGACGGCATCCTGAACGTCGAGGTGCCGTCGTGAGGAAGCACGGTTCGCCGCGGAAGTACCCGCGCATGGCGCGCGTCAACGAGGTGGTGCGCGAGGCGCTGGGCGACGAGCTCGAGCGGCTCAGCGACCCGCGCCTGGGCATGGTCACCATCACCGGCGTCGACGTCACCGCCGATCTGCGCCAGGCCACCGTGTACTACTCGTCCCTCGGTCGCACCGGCACCGGCAAGCAGGGCCCGGCAGTCGTCGTGGGCGAGCTCGAACCGGACCAGCAGGCGGAGCTCGAGGCGGCGCTCAAGTCGGCGACACCGCACCTGCGCGGCATGCTGAGCCGCGAGGTACGGATGAAGTACACGCCGGAGCTGATCTTCCGCGTCGACCCGTCGATCGCCACCGGCAACCGCATCGACGCGATCATCCGCGACCTCCACAAGGACGACCCGGATTACGATCCTCTGCTGCACGACGGGCGCATGCCCGAGCGCGATGCCGGGGAGGATGCGGGGTGAGCGCAACGGATCCGCATGCAGGGGTCGAGCAGTCGCTGACCGCCGCTGCCGCCGCACTCGACGGCGCCCGCGCGGGGGCGCGCACCGTGGCCCTGGCGTGTCACGTCAATCCCGACGGTGACGCGCTCGGCTCGATGCTCGGGCTCTTCCACGTGCTGCGCGCCGCCGGGTACGACGTCGTCGCCTCGTTCCCGTCGCCGTTCGTCGTGGCGCCCCACTACCGCGAGCTGCCCGGCCTCGAGCTGCTCACCGAGCCCGGCGAGTTCCCCTGCGAGCCCGACGTCATGATCACGTTCGACTGTGGGTCGTCGGGCCGCCTCGGCGATCTCGAGCCCGCGGCCAAGGCCGCGCGCGAGCTCGTGGTGCTCGACCACCACGTGTCGAACACGCGCTTCGGTTCCATCAATGTGATCGATCCCGGCGCGGCCGCGAGCGGTGTCCTGGTGCGCCGGCTCGTGCTCGAGCTCGGCCTGCCGCTCACCAACGACGCCGCGGTCGCGCTCTACGCCGCGCTGGTGTGCGACACGGGTCGCTTCCAGTACGAGACCACGTCGCCCAGCGTGTTCGACCTCGCCCGCGAGCTGGTGAGCTTCGACGTGCCGGTCAGCCGCCTGTCGCGCATGCTCTTCGAGGAGCACCGCTTCGCGTACCTCAAGCTGCTCGGCGAGGCGCTCGCCGCCGCCGAGCTGGATGCCGAGCGCCGATTCGTGTGGACGGTCGTCACCCAGGAGATGCTCGAACGTCACGGCGTCACGCTCGAGGAGGTCGAAGGCCTCATCGACATCGTGCGCCGCGCCACCGAGGCCGAGGTCACCTGCGTGCTGAAGCAGGACGTCGACGGCTCGTTCCGGGTGAGCCTGCGCTCGCTCGGCGACGTCGACGTGCGCGAGGTCGCGGTCGCCAACGGCGGCGGCGGGCACCGGTACGCCGCGGGCTTCGAGTCCACCGAGAGCGCCGCCGACCTGATCGAGTGCATCCGCAGCTCGATTCCCGCCATTCCGTCCTGACCGTGCACGACGGTCTGGTGGTGGTCGACAAGCCCGCGGGCTGGACGTCGCACGACGTCGTCGGAAAGCTGCGGCGCGTCTACGGGCAGCGCAAGGTCGGCCACGCCGGCACCCTCGACCCCGACGCCACCGGCGTGCTGCTCGTTGGCCTCGGCCGGGCCACCCGGCTGTTGCGCTACCTGCAGGAGCAGGGGAAGGCCTACCGCGGGCGGGTGAAGTTCGGCATCGCCACCACCACGCTCGACGCCGCGGGCGACGTCGTCGACCAGCGGCCGATGCCCGTGACCCGCGACGAGGTCGCAGCCGCGATGCCCGCCTTCGTGGGCGACATCCTCCAACTGCCGCCGATGGTCTCCGCGGTGAAGGTCGGGGGGAAGCGCCTGCACGAGCTCGCCCGCAAGGGCGAGGAGGTGGAGCGCACGCTGCGCCCGGTGCACGTCGACGTGTTCGCTCTGGAGGACTTCGTCGAGGGCCCGTACCCCGAGGCGGGGGTGCTGGTCGAGTGCGGGAGCGGCACCTACGTGCGCACGCTCGCCGCCGACCTCGGCGAGGCGCTCGGGGGCTGCGCCCACCTGATGGAGCTGCGGCGGCTGCGGGTGGGGTCGTTCGGCCTCGACGAGGCCCGCCCCATCGAGGCCATCGAAGCCGATCCGGCGGCGGCGGTCGTCCCGCTCGCGGAGGCGATGCGCGACCTCGAGCGGGTCTCCGTCGACGAGGAGATCGCACGCGGTGTGGCCCACGGGCTCGCCTTCGCGCCCGGCACGCTGGCGGTCACGGGCGACGGCCCCTATGCGCTGGTTGGGGAGCAGGGCGACCTGCTCGCGGTGTACGAGCGTCGTGGGGCAGGATGCAAACCTGCGGTGGTGGTCGCCGCGGCGGGTCAGCAGTAGCTGCGCCCGGAACCAGCCGGAGAACCAGGGGAGCGGATGCGGATCGTCAGCAACCTCGACGACCTGCGGGAGTCGATCGGGCCCGCGTCGAGCGCGGGCGGCGCGGTCGTCACCATCGGCGTCTACGACGGCGTGCACCGCGGGCACCACGCGGTGCTGCGGCTGGTGCGCGAGCTCGCCGACGCGCGCGGCCTCGCCGCCGTGTGCATCACCTTCGACCGGCACCCCGCCGAGGTCGTGCGCCCCGACTCTGCGCCGAAGCTGCTCACCACGCCGCAGCAGAAGCTCGAGCTCCTCGCCGCCACCGGCTACCTCGACGTCGTGCACGTGCTGCACTTCGACGAGGCACGCAGCCGCGAGGCCGCGGAGGACTTCGTGCAGGAGGTGCTGGTCGACGCCGCGCAGGCACGCGTGATCGTGGTCGGCGCCGACTTCCACTTCGGGCGGGCGCGCGCCGGCAACGTCGAGATGCTGCAGCGTGTCGGTCGCGAGCTCGGCTTCGAGGTGCTCGGTGTCGGCCTCGAGGCCGCGCCCGGCGGCACCGTCTACTCGTCCACCAACACGCGTGCACTGCTCGCGGAGGGCGACGTCGCCGGCGCCGCGAAGATGCTCGGCCGTCCCCACGAGGTGCGGGGCACCGTGCAACAGGGCGACCAGCGCGGTCGCGAGCTCGGGTTCCCCACCGCCAACGTCGCGGTCCCCGCACGCTGCATGCTGCCCGCCGACGGCATCTATGCCGGCGTGTTCGTCGGCGAGGACGGCGTGGAGCGCGTCACCGCCATCTCGCTCGGGCGCCGGCCCACGTTCTACGCGCACCAGGACGCGTCGCTGCTCGAGGCCCACGTGCTCGATTTCTCGGGCGACCTCTACGGCCAGGACGTCGCCGTGCGCTTCGTGGAGCGCCTCCGCGGCGAGATCAAGTTCGACTCGGTCGACGCGCTGGTCGCGCAGATGGCGCGCGACGTCGCCGACACGCGCCGGATCGTGAGCGGCGGATCGTGAGCCGCGGATCGTGAGTGGCTTGCGTCGGCGTGACTTCCTGAAGGCGGCCGGCGCCGCGGCGGGTGCCGTGGCCCTGGGCGGCGCGCAGGCCTTCGAGGCCGGTGCGGTGCCGCTCGTCCGCTCTGCGAGGAGCCGCCTGCCGCGGGGTTCGTTGCTCGACGTGGCGCCGGCCGACTCGCCGATCGACACCGTCGTGGTCGTGATGATGGAGAACCGCTCCTTCGACCACTACCTGGGCTGGCTCGCGAACGACGACCGGTACGTGGAACGGGGGAGGTCGCGCTACGGCTCGAAGTTCCGTGTCGACGGTCGCACCGATCTCGTCTACCCCGACGCGCACGGGCGCCGGCAGCGCACCCACCACCTCACCCGGATCGCCACCGACCCCCACCCGTACCGGGGGTGCGGGCACCCGGTGCCGGGTCACGGCTGGACGGCGGGGCGCATCGAGCTGGCCGAGGGCTTCCTCGCGCCGGGCACCGGCAACGACGACTACGCCATCGGCTGGTTCGACGGCGAGGACGTGCCGGTGCACGCGAAGCTCGCGGAGCGCTTCACCGTCTGCGACCGCTCCTTCGCGTCGCTGTGCTCGGGCACGATCCCGAACCGCCAGTACTTCTACTCGGCCCAATCGGGCGGCGAGCGTGACGACCCCGGTGCGCTGCACCCCGGCATGTACACCACCACCACGATCTGGGATCGGCTGGAAGCGGCCGGGGTGGACTACGGGGGCTTCTACACCGACCTCCCCATGATGCTGCTCTGGGGCGAGCAGCACCGGCAGCACCTCGCGAACCTCGACACCTACTTCTCCCGCGCGGCCGAGGGCACGCTGCCGTCGGTGAGCTGGGTGGAGCCGGCGTTCGTCGGCGACCTGCGCACCGACGACCACACCGACGGCGACATCCGCCTCGGGCAGGCTTTCGTCCGCGAGGTGTTCGACGCCTTCGCCTCGTCACCGCAGTGGGAGCACGGCCTGTTCGTGCTCACCTACGACGAGTGGGGCGGGTTCTTCGAGCACGTCCGGCCGCCGATCCTGCCCGACGACCGCGCCACCCGCGACCTCGACACCACCTTCGGCCTGGCCGGCTTCCGGGTGCCCACCATCCTCGCGTCGCCGTACGCCCGGCCCGGCTACGTGGACCACACCGTCTTCGATCACACGTCCTTCCTGCGGTTCCTCGAGTGGCGGTTCCTCGGGGCGCCGGCCCGGGGGCCGGGCCGCGACAGCGACACCTGGTACCTCACGGCCCGTGATCGCCACGCCAACAACCTCGGGGAGGCCCTGGCGGCCACCGATCCCGACGTCGGGTCCGCGGAGGACGTCCGGTCGGTCTCGGTGCGCTACGACCCCGGCTGTGCGACCACGCCCGTGCAGGCGGGGGAGCAGGGGCTCGGCCTCGGGGCCCGCGACCCCTTCCGGGCGCGGGAGGACCTGGCGGAGCTGCTGGCGGCGAAGTACCCGGAGCCCTCCCACCGGCCCTGGATCACCTGACCGCTTCCCCCTCCGGGGCGCCCAGCGTGTAGCCTGTCCGGCTGGTGTTCCGTCGGCCCCGCCGACCGGGCACCGACCTGCACCGATCCATCTGGCACAGAGAAAGTCCTGGCACCGAATGCCCGACACGACCGCGACCATCGCCGAGCACCGCCTCCACGAGACCGACACCGGCTCCACGGAGGTGCAGGTGGCACTGCTCACCGCGCGGATCAACCACCTCACGGAGCACCTGAAGGTCCACAAGAAGGACCACCACTCGCGCCGTGGGCTGCTGATGCTGGTGGGCCGTCGTCGCCGTCTGCTCGACTATCTGCGGTCGAACGACGTCGAGCGGTACCGGGCCCTCATCGCCAAGCTGGGTCTGCGCCGGTAAGGCTGCTCCACCACAGACGCCGCGCCCCGTGCGCGGCGTCTCGCAATTCACCCGCAACACCCACCAAGCAACACGCGGGAGCGACGGGGGTTGTCAGTCGCCACCGCCCGGGGCCCGGCCACCAGAAGGACCGGAACACCTCGGACGGCGACAACTGGGAACCGCCGCGGCCCGCACCGATCGCCCGAGTGGGCGAGAGAGGAGCGCGTTCCCATGGCGGACGCGATTCGCGTTTCCGGTCCCATCAACGCTGCCGGCCTCGAGATGTCGCTCGAGACGGGCAAGCTGGCCCCCCAGGCCGACGGCGCGGTGGTCGTGCGCGTCGGCGACACCGTGATCCTGAGCACGGTCGTCACGGCCAAGCCCCGTGAGGGCATCGACTTCTTCCCCCTGACGGTCGACGTCGAGGAGCGCATGTACGCCGCGGGCAAGATCCCCGGCGGTGTGTTCCGGCGTGAGGGCCGTCCGGGCGAGCCGGCCATCCTCACCTGCCGGCTCACCGACCGCCCGCTGCGTCCCTCGTTCCCCGAGGGCTTCCGCAACGAGGTGCAGGTGGTCGCCACGATCCTCGGCGCCGACCTCGTCAACCCGCACGACGTGCTGTCGATCAACGGCGCCTCCGCCGCCCTCACCGTGTCGGGCATCCCGTTCGACGGCCCGATCGGCGCGGTGCGCCTGTCGCGGCAGGGCAGCGAGTGGATCGCCCACCCCACCTTCGAGGAGAGCACCGAGTCCACCTTCGAGCTGGTGGTCGCCGGTCGCCAGATCGAGAACGGCGACATCGCCATCATGATGGTGGAGGCCGGTGGCACCGAGGCCACCTGGCGCCTCTACCAGGAGGGCGCGCCGAAGGTGACCGAAGAGGTCATCGCTGACGGGCTCGAAGAGGCCAAGCAGTGGATCGCCGCGTCGATCGAGCTGCAGAAGTCGCTGCGCGCCAAGGTCATCCTCGAGCGCGGCCCCATCGCCGACATCCCCTACGAGATCCACTCCGACTACGACGCCGACGTGTTCGACGCCGTGGAGGAGCAGGCCGGCGCCGCCACCAAGGAGGCGATGTCCATCGCCGACAAGACCACGCGCAACGACCGCCTCGACGAGATCTACAGCGGCCTCGTGCTCGCGCTCTGCGGCACCGACGACGAGCCGCAGCAGTACCTGTCGCGCATCAAGCAGATCAAGCCCGCCTTCCGCTCGCTGCAGAAGAAGGTCGTCCGCAGCCGCATCGTGAACGAGGGCCTGCGCATCGACGGCCGCAACACCACGCAGATCCGTCCGCTCAGCGCCGAGGTCGACCTGCTCCCCACGGTGCACGGTTCGGGCCTCTTCCAGCGTGGCGAGACCCAGGTGTTGAGCGTGCTCACCCTCGGCATGCCGCGCATGGAGCAGTTCATCGGTCTCGACGAGCTGCGCGGCACCAAGAAGCGCTACATGCACCACTACAACTTCCCGCCCTACTCCACGGGTGAGACCGGCCGCGTGGGCTCGCCCAAGCGCCGCGAGATCGGCCACGGTGCGCTCGCCGAGCGTGCCCTCCTGCCGGTGGTCCCCTCGATGGAGGAGTGGCCCTACGTGCTCCGCATCGTCTCCGACGTCATGAGCTCCAACGGCTCCACGTCGATGGCGTCGGTCTGTGGTTCCACGCTCTCCATGCTCGACGGTGGTGTGCCCCTCAAGGCGCCGGTCGCCGGCATCGCGATGGGCCTCGTCTACGCGGAGGGCAAGTACACGACCCTCACCGACATCCTCGGTACCGAGGACGCCTTCGGCGACATGGACTTCAAGGTGGCCGGCACGCGTGACTTCGTCACCGCGCTCCAGCTCGACACGAAGATCGACGGTCTCCCGGCCGACGTGCTCGCCTCGGCGCTGCTCCAGGCGCGCGACGCCCGCATGCAGATCCTCGACGTGATGGAAGCCGCGATCGAGGGCCCGCGCGACGACGTCAAGCCGAGCGCACCGAAGATCGTCAGCTTCGAGATCCCGATGGACAAGATCGGCGAGGTGATCGGGCCCAAGGGCAAGGTCATCAACACGATCACGCAGGAGACGGGCGCCGACGTGTCGGTGAGCGACGACGGCGTGGTCGGCACGGTGAGCATCGGCTCCAACGACGGCGCGGCCGTCGAGGAGGCCCGTCGCCGGATCGAGCTCATCCTCGACCCGCCGACTGCCGAGCTCGGCGCCGAGTACACCGGCAAGGTGGTGAACGTCACCAAGTTCGGTGCGTTCGTCAACATCCTCCCGGGCCGCGACGGTCTGCTGCACATCTCCAAGCTCGGCCGCGGCAAGCGCGTCGAGCGCGTCGAGGACGTGCTCAACCTCGGTGACGAGGTCACCGTGCGCGTCGACGACATCGACAACTCGGGCAAGCTCTCGCTGTCGCTCGCGGGTGACGAGCCCGCCGACGGCGACGGCGGCGACGCTCCGACGCGTGCGCCGCGGGCCGAGCGGTCCGAGGGCGACGACGACGTCGAGGTCGCGTCGTTCGACGACTCGTGGGAGTCGCAGGCGAAGGACGAGTTCGGCGACCTCGGTCCGGCCGGCGAGAGCCGCAGCGACCGGGGCGGCGACCGCGGTGGTGACCGTCGTGGCGGTGGCCGAGGCGGCCGTCGCGGCGGCGGTCGTCGCTAGCCAGAAGTGCGTCAAGGGATGCCCGTGGTGCGTCGATGACCGATCCGATGGTCGACGACGCCCACGGCATCCGCCGCACGCAGCTCGATTCGGGCCTGCGTGTCGTCACCGAGTCCCTTCCCGGTCTCCGGTCCGTCGCGGTCGGGTACTGGGTGGGGACCGGTTCGCGTGACGAACCCGACGCGCTCGCCGGCTCGAGCCACTTCCTCGAACACCTGCTGTTCAAGGGCACCGATCGCCGCCACGCGGCCGACATCGCGGAAGCGGTGGAGTCGGTCGGCGGCGACATGAACGCGTTCACCGGCCAGGAGGTCACCGCGTTCTACATGCGGATGCCCGACCGGCACCTCGCGACCGCGCTCGACATCATGAGCGACATCGTGTGGTCGCCGGCGTTGCGCACCGACGAGGTCGAGTCGGAGCGTCAGGTGATCCTCGAGGAGATCCACATGCGCGACGACGCGCCCGACGACCTCGTGCACGAGGTGTTCGCCGGCGCGCTGTTCCCGGGTCACCCGCTCGGGCGCGAGATCGCGGGGAGCGACGAGACGGTCGAGGCGATGACCCGCGACCAGATCGCGGAGTACCACGCGCTGCACTACCGCCCGGGCAACATCGTCGTGGCGGTGGCGGGCAACGTCGATCACGACGACGTCGTTGCGCAGGTCGAGGCCGCGCTGCCGAACGGTGAGCGCGACCGCCCGGTGCGGGGCCGTCTCACCCAGGAGGGCGAGCCCGAGTCGTTCGCGATGGTCGACCGTCCCCACGAGCAGGCCCACGTCGTCGTGGGGATGCGCGCGCTGCGGCGCGACGATCCCGACCGCTACGCGCTGGCCGTCCTCGACCAGGTGCTCGGCGGCGGGATGAGCTCGCGGCTCTTCCAGGAGGTGCGCGAGAAGCGGGGTCTCGCCTACTCCGTCTACTCGTACCGCGCCGCCTTCCAGGAGACGGGTGCCCTCGCCGTGTACGCGGGTACGGCTCCGGAGCGGGTCGACGAGACGCTCGAGATCGTCAACGCCGAGCTCGACCGGTTGGTCGCCGACGGCGGGATCTCCGACAAGGAGCTCAACAGCGCCAAGGGGCATCTCACCGGATCGTTGGCCCTGTCGTTGGAGAGCTCGTCGAGTCGCATGCACCGCATCGGCCGGTCCGAGCTCACGATGGGCGAGATCCCGTCGCTCGACGACGTCGTCGCGATGGTCGAGGTCGTCACCCACGACGACGTCTCCCGGGTGATCGAGCGCGTCCTCGCGCCGGGGGAGCGCACCCTGGCCGCGGTCGGACCGGTGGACTCACTCGCTGCTCGTTAGTCTTCCGCCCATGACGAAGATCAAGGTGGGTGTGTTCGGCGCGGCCGGGAAGATGGGTGCGACCGTGTGCCAGGCCGTGGTCGACGATCCCGACCTCGAGCTGGTCGCCGCGGTCGACCCGCTGCACGCCGGCATCGACCTCCACCAGTTGGGGGTGAACCACTCGCTGCACGTCGCCCGCTCGGCCGAGGCGCTGAAGGACGCGGGCGCCGACGTGGCCGTCGACTTCACCGTGGTCGACGCCGCGCGCGAGAACATCGACTGGTGCGCGGCCAACGGCGTGCACGCGGTGGTGGGCACCACCGGCTTCTCGCCCGCCGACCTCGACCGCTTCGAGCGCGAGTTCGCGGCGTCGGGTGCCAACATCGTGCTCTGTCCCAACTTCGCGATCGGCGCCGTGCTCATGATGCGCTTCGCCGAGATGGCGGCGCCCTATTTCGAGTCGGCCGAGGTCATCGAGCTGCACCACGAGCAGAAGATCGACGCGCCGTCGGGCACCGCGATGCTCACGCTCGAGCGCATGGCCGCGGCGTCGGAGGACTGGGTCGCCGACCCCACCACCAAGACGGTGATCGAGGGCGCGCGCGGTGGCGCGGGCCCCGCCGACATCCGTGTGCACTCGGTGCGGCTCAAGGGTCTGGTCGCCCACCAGGAAGTGCTGCTCGGCACCACGGGGCAGTCGCTCTCGATCCGCCACGACTCCTACGACCGCACGTCGTTCATGCCCGGCGTGCTGCTGGCGATCCGCGCGGTGCGCGAGCGCGCCGGTCTCACCGTCGGCCTCGACACGCTGCTCGGTCTCTAGCGGGCCGACCCGCGCGCACGATGGCAGCCGAGGCGCGCACCAAGGTGCTCGCCGGCGCGTACGAGTGCATCGTGCGCGAGGGCACCACCCGGCCCACCATCGACGAGATCGCGCGTGCCTCAGGCGTGTCGCGAGCCTCGATCTACCGCTGGTTCCCCGGTGGGCGCGACGAGGTGATCCAGGCCGCGGTCGGCTGGGAGGTCGACAACTTCTTCCTGCGGCTCGCGGCGAAGCTGGGGGACCCACCCGACTTCCCCAGCTATCTCGAAGCGGCGCTCCCCGTGGCGCGCCACGACCTCCTCGACCACGCGGTGCTGCACCGGATGCTCGAACGCGAGCCCGCCGAGGTGTCGACCCTGCTCGCGTTCCAGCAGGAGCACATGGTGGAGCTGGTCGGGCTGGCGTTCCGCCCCCGCCTCGAGCGCGACGAGGCGGCGGGCCTCCTGGCGGCGGGCACCGAGCCGGCGGCCGCCGCCGACTACGTGGCCCGGATGGCCCTGTCGTTGCTGGCCGAACCGGGCCGCCACGACCTCGACGACCCCGCCGAGGTCGGCCGCCTCGTCCGCCACGAGCTCCTGGGTGGGATCTACCGCTGAGCGGCCACGCGGACCGCCGCGCGAGCACATGAGACAAGAATTGGTCTATCGTCTCAGGTCTTGACCGTGACCGCCCCGCCGACCGTCGCCCTGGACGAGCAGCAGGCCCGCGCGGTCGCCGCCCTCCTGCGCTGCGTGGCCCGGTACGGGCTGGCCAAGACGAACCTCGACGACGTCGCCCGTGAGGCCGCGTGCTCCCGCGCCACCCTCTACCGCTGGGTGGAGTCGAAGCCCGAGCTGCTCCGCCTCGCCGTCACGTCGGAGGAAGCGCGCCTGCTCGGTGCCGTCGAGCGGGCAGTGCGAGCCGCGCCCACGCTGCCGGAGGCGATCGTCGCCGGGGTCGTCGCCGCGGCGGCCGAGCTGTCCACCCACGACGCGCTGCAGTTCCTCCTCGCGCACGAACCGGAGACCGTCTACGGGCACCTCTCGTTCGCCGAGGGCGACGCGCTCATGGTGCGTGTCGCCGACGCGCTCGCGCCCGCGTTCGCCGCGTGGCTCGCGCCCGGCGACGCGCAACGCGCGGCCGACTGGCTCGCCCGCGTCGTCCGCACCTACTGCCTCACGCCCATGCCCGCGCTCGACCTCTCGAACGAGGCCGTGGCGCGCCCCTTCCTCGAACGGTTCGTGATCCCCGGCATCGCCGGGTCTCGGGAAAGCAGGACCTGATGACCACCGACAACGCACGGCTGATCGGTCGCGACGACGTCAACGACTACGACGCGATCCTCGCGGTCACCAACACCTCGGCCGACGAGGCCGAGCACCGTGTGCGCGCGGATGCCGACGCGATCTTCACGTGGGACTACGAGCGCACCCGGCCCGCACTGTCGAAGCTGTACGAGAAGGCGAAGACGTCGCAGTGGAACGCGAACGACCTGCCCTGGGACATCGAGGTCGACCAGGAGGAGGTCGCCCGCAACAACATGAACCAGAACGGCATCGACGAGAACATGGATCTCTCGGGCACGCCGTTCGCGAAGTGGGGCGACAAGGAGTGGCTCGAGTTCCGCATGGAGAGCCAGAACTGGACGCTCTCGCAGTTCATGCACGGCGAGCAGGGCGCCCTCCTGTGCACCGCGCAGATCGTGGAGACGGTGCCGTGGATCGACGCGAAGTACTACGCGGCCACGCAGGTGATGGACGAGGCGCGTCACGTGGAGGTGTTCGCGCGCTACCTCGACACGAAGCTCAACGGCGCGTACCCCATCAACGCGCACCTCAAGATGCTGCTCGACGACATCGTCGCCGACAACCGCTGGGACATGACCTATCTCGGCATGCAGATCATGGTCGAGGGCCTCGCGCTCGCCGCGTTCGGCTTCCTGCACCAGATGACGACCGAGCCGCTGCTCAAGAAGCTGTTGCGCTACGTGATGAGCGACGAGGCACGTCACGTCGCGTTCGGCGTGCTGTCGCTGCAGGAGTACTACGCGCAGCTCGATGCCGCCGAGATCCGCGAGCGTCAGGAGTTCGCGTTCGAGGCCGCGGTGCGCATGCGCGACCGGTTCATGCAGCAGGAGACGTGGGAGCGCATGGGCGTCGACGTCAAGGAAGCGGTGAAGGCGATGCAGCAGGCGCCCGAGCGCGCGCTGTTCCAGTCGCTGCTCTTCTCGAAGATCGTGCCGAACTGCAAGAAGCTCGGCCTGCTCGACGCCGGTGACGCGTGGCTGCGCGACCGCTTCACCGAGCTCGGCGTGATCGGCTTCGAGGACTGGACCGACACCGCCGAGGAGTACGCGCTCCTCGACGAGGTCGCGAAGGACAAGGAAGCCGCGACCGCCTGAGCTACCAGGCGGGGGCCTCGTTGGCTTCCTTGCCGGTGGTCGTCGTGAGCGCGTGGTCGGCCGAGCCGTCGGGGTGGATCAGCCACAGCTCGCTGTGGCCGATCGCGTTCTTCACGTAGGCGACCCACTCGCCGCCGGGTGAGAACGCCGGCTGGTAGGCGCTGACCTCGCCCGTCGCGAGCTTGCGTGCGCCGGTGCCGTCGGCGTTCATGATCCACACGTCGTCACCCTCGGCCGACGAGTTGTACGCGATCTGCGTGCCGTCGGGCGACCACGACGGTTCGCCGTCGCCGTTCTTCGACTTGGTGAGCTCGGTGAAGCCGGTGCCGTCGAGGTTCACCACCGCGATGTGCGGGATCGAGGCGCCCGCCGCGAACGCGAGCTTCGTGCCGTCGGGGGACCACGCCGGGTGCATGCCGCCCGCCGCGATCTCCTTCGTCACGAGCCGGGCCTTGCCCGGCTGCGAGAAGGGGGCCACGTAGAGGCCGAACTTCGGCTGGGTCTTCGACGTGTTGCCGGGCATGCGGGCGACGAACGCGAGCTGGGTGCCGTCGGGCGAGAAGGCCGCGCCCATCGCGTCCTTCGGTCCGGATCGCGACGACCAGTCCCTGGCGCCCGTGCCGTCGCACGCCATGGTGCGGATGCGCTGGCGGCCGCCCTGGTTGGTGTCCCAGGCGATCGTGCCGTCGGTGGGGGAGACGCTCGGGCGGAAGTTGTAGATGCTCTTGCCCGCCTTCGGCGGGGTGAGCACCCACGTGACCTGGCCGCCCCCGGTCCCACTCGTGTCGGTCGGCACCGCGGCGATGCCCCAGTTGCCGCCGAACGCGTCCAGGCTCCGGGCGAACACGACGCGCTCGCCGCGTGCCGGACAGTCGGTGGCGGCGCCGGCCGGTGCCGCAAACGTGACGAACGCGCCCGCGAACAGGGCCGATGCGCCGAGGACGGCGCCGAGAGTGGAACGGAGCGCCCGCCGGGGGCCGGTAGATTGCACGGGATGACCGTACCGCCCGTGAACATCGTCTTCCTCGGCGGGCTCGGCGAGATCGGCCGCAACTGCTTCTGCATCGAGGTCGAGGGTCGGATCCTCGTCGTCGACTGCGGGATCATGTTCCCCGAGGTCGACATGCCCGGCATCGACCTCGTGCTGCCCGACTTCACCTACCTGCGCGAGAACGCCGACCGCGTCGAGGGCGTCTTCCTCACCCACGCCCACGAGGACCACGCCGGCGGTCTCGCCTACCTGCTGCGCGACGTGCCGTGCCCGATCTACGGCTCACCGCTGTCGCTCGGCCTCGCCCGCAACCGCATCGAGGAAGCCGGGATGATGGGTCGCACCGACCTGATCCCCGTGCACGACGGCGAGCGTCGCGAGATCGGTCCCTTCGACTGTGAGTTCATCCCGGTCACCCACTCGGTGCCGCACGCGTTCGCGACCGCCTACCACACGCCCGCCGGCACGATCCTGCACAGCGGCGACTTCAAGCTCGACCCCACGCCGGTCGACGGCCGCAAGACCGACCTCTCGCTCATGGGCGCGATCGCCGACCGCGCGGGTGGCGTCAAGCTGCTCATGTCCGACTCCACCAACGCGTGCCGCCCCGGCTTCACGCCGTCGGAGTCCACCGTGGGCGACTCGCTGCGTGCGGTGTTCCGCGACCACCCGCACCAGCGCGTCATCGTCGCCAGCTTCGCGTCGCACCTGCACCGCGTGAAGCAGGTCGCCGAGCAGGCCGTGGCCGCCGGCCGCCGCATCGTGTTCCTCGGCCGTTCGATGGTCAACAACGTCGCGCTCGGCCGCGAGATGGGCCTGCTCAGTGTGCCGAGCGAGCGCGTCATCGACATCGAAGAGGTGCCGCGCTACGCACCCGGCGAGGTGTGCATCATCTGCACCGGTTCGCAGGGCGAGCCCATGGCCGCGCTCTCGCTCATGGCTGCGCACGAGCACAAGCACGTGAAGATCAGCAGCGACGACTGCGTCGTGATCTCCGCGCACGCGATCCCCGGCAACGAGATCAGCGTGAACCGCATCATCGACTCGCTGCACCGCGCCGGTGCCGACGTGCTGCACGGCGGGAGCTCGCCCGTGCACGTGTCGGGCCACGCGTCGCAGGAAGAGCTCAAGATGCTCATCAACATCGTGGAACCCGAGTGGTTCGTGCCGGTGCACGGTGAGTACACGCACATGGTCCACCACGCGCGCCTCGCCGAACAGGTCGGCGTGCCCAAGGACCACGTGATCATCTGCGAGGACGGCGACATGCTCACCCTCGAGGCGCGCGCCGACGGCACGTCGTCGCTCGACGTCGAACGCCGTGCTGTGCCCGCGGGCTACATGTACGTCGACGGCATCGTCGGCGACGTCGGCACCGGCGTGCTGCGCGACCGCCGCAACCTCGCGGAGGAGGGCTTCGTCGCGGTGATCGTCACCGTCGACGCCACCACCGGCGAGATCGTCACCGGCCCCGAGATTGTCACCCGCGGCTGGGTGCACGGGCCCGAGGCCGAGGACCTGCTCGAGGAGGCCAAGGACGCCGTGCGCGCCTCCCTCCAGGCCGCCGCCGACGAAGGGGCGATCGACTTCGACACCCTCCGCCGCCACGCCCGCCGATCGTTGGGCAAGTTCATCAATGAACGCACGAAGCGCCGCCCCGCCGTGATCCCCGTGGTCATGGAGGTCTGACCACTTCCCGGCCGGCGGCCTTCCCCCGTGGTACCGCCTGCCTTGCTGGTTTCTCCCTCCGACTCGCTGCGCTCGCTCCGGTCGAAAAGGCGGGGCTCGGAGGTCGACGGCCTTCCCCGTGGCACCACCTGCCTCGCTGGTTTCTCCCTTCGACTCGCTGCGCTCGCTCCGGTCGAAAAGGCTTCGGCAGCCGGCACCCCGGCGGCCGCCAACCTCCAGGTTTGTTGTTGAAGATTGCCCTTGGGGGTGATGTTGCCGGTGTTACCGTGGCGGGATGCCTGCGACGAGTACGCGGGGGAAGCGACGCGCTCCTGCCAAGAAGAAGGCGCCGGCTCGGAAGAGCGCGGCTCGGAAGTCCACTTCCACGCGGACTCGCACTCCGGCGCCGGCACCCCGTGAACCGGGGGTTCTGAGCCGGGGGAAGGACGCCGCCGGGCGGCAACTGGCCGGGCACCGGTCCGACGCCCTCGCCGTCGGCCTGTTCGTGGTGGGCGTCCTCATCGCGCTCGGCCTGTGGACCGACCTCGCCGGGCCCGTGGGCTCCGGCATCGCCGACGGCACCGGCGCGGTGCTGGGCCGGGCCCGGGTGGCCCTACCCGTCGCCTGCATCGCCTTCGCCGTGCTGCTGCTCTGGCCCCGCCGCAGCAGCCACATCGACCACGAGACCGGCGAGATCGTCGACGAGGCGCCCGAGCGCCCCACCGTGCGCATCGCCATCGGCGCGGTCCTCCTCGTCATCGCCGACGTCGGCATCCTCCATCTCGCCTACGGCGAGCCCGCCATCGACGGGCCGGTCGCCGACCTGCGCCGCGCCGGCGGGTTCTTCGGCGCCGCCGTCGCCGGTCCGCTCTCGTCGGCCACCGGCGTGGCCGGGGCGTCGGTCATCCTCGGCGGGCTCGCAGTGCTCGGCCTGCTGCTCGCCCTCGGGCTCTCCATCGGTGTCGTCGCCGCGTTCGTCGGCCGCAGCCTGCGCAGTGGCACCACCGCCGCGGCCGGCCGGGCGCGCGACTACATGGGCGTCGACACGATCGGCGTCGACGGCCCGGCCGACGAGGTCGATCCGTTCGACTCGTTGCCGACCCCGTTCGACCAGGACGCCTACGGCGCTCCGCTCCACGAGGAGCCCGAGCCGGAGCCGATCGAGGCTGCCTACGTCGAGGAATCGGAACCGGAACCGGAACCCGAGCCGGAGCCGGAGCCCGCGCCGGTCGAGATCCCCACCGCGGTGGAGGACGGCGGCCAGCTGGCGATCGTCCTCGACGACCGCGGACAGAAGGGCAACTGGAAGCTGCCGCCCGCCAACCTGCTGAAGCGGGGGAGCGGGAAGGAAGCCGACCGCCGTGGCATCGACGCCGGCGGCAAGATCCTCGTCGACACCCTCGCCCACCACGGGGTCGAGGCCAATCTCGTCGGCACCACCATCGGTCCCACGGTCACCCGCTACGAGCTCGAGCTCGGCCCGGGCGTGAAGGTGAACCGGGTCACCGGTCTCGGCCACGACATCCAGTACGCGATGGCGTCCCTCGACGTGCGCATCCTGGCCCCCATCCCCGGTCGCAGCGCGATCGGTGTGGAGGTGCCCAACAAGGAGCGGGTCATCGTCACGCTCGGCGACGTGCTCGCCGCGCCCGAGGTGGAGACGACCCGCACCGCGCTCGGTGTCGGCCTCGGTCGTGACATCGCCGGCAAGTCGGTGCTGCTCGACGTCACCACGCTGCCGCACGTGCTCATCGCCGGTTCCACCGGTTCCGGCAAGTCGAGCTGCATCAACTCGATCGTCACGTCGCTGCTCATGCGCTACACGCCCGAGCAGTGCCGGATGATCCTCGTCGACCCCAAGCGCGTCGAGCTCGGTGCCTACAACGACCTGCCGCACCTCCTCACCGAGGTCGTCACCAACCCGAAGAAGGCGGCCAACGCCCTCGACTGGGCGGTGCGCGAGATGGACATGCGCTACGAGCTGCTCGCGCAGGTCGGCGTGCGCGACATCACCGGCTACAACGCGATGTTCGACCGCGGTGAGCTCGCCACCGCCGACGACCCCGACCCGGTCACCGGCAAGAGCTACGAGCGCCTGCCGTTCATCGTGATCGTCGTCGACGAGCTCAACGACCTCATGATGGTCGCCGCCCGCGACGTCGAGGCCAGCATCTGCCGCATCGCGCAGATGGCCCGTGCCGTCGGCATCCACCTCGTGATCGCGACGCAGCGCCCGTCGGTCGACGTCATCACCGGTGTGATCAAGGCCAACGTGCCGAGCCGCATGGCGTTCTCGGTGAGCAGCCTCGCCGACAGCCGCGTGATCCTCGACCAGCCCGGCGCCGAGAAGCTCATCGGCCAGGGTGACATGCTCCTCATGACCGCGAGCTCCAGCCGGGCCCAGCGCATCCAGACGAGCTGGGTCGACGAGGAGTGCGTCCGCAAGGTCGCCGCCCACTGGCGCCGCCAGGTCGTCGAGCCCACCTATGTGGAGGGCATCGCCGAGGACACGGGCGGCTCCGGCGGCAGTGGCGGTGGCGCCGACGACGCCGACTCCGACGACCTCCTCGACGAGGCGATGGAGTTGGTGGTCCGCAGCGGTCTCGGGTCCACCTCCATGCTGCAGCGCAAGCTCCGGGTGGGCTTCTCCCGGGCCGGGCGGCTGATGGACCTGCTGGAGCGCAAGGGCGTCGTGGGGCCGTCCGAGGGCTCCAAGGCCCGTGCCGTCCTCATGACGGTCGACGAGTTCGAGGAGATGCAGGCCAACCCGGCCTGAGCGGCAGCCTCCGACCGGCGGGCCGAGCCCGCCGGATCGCCCACCTCTGACCGGCGGGCCGAGCCCGACGGATCGGGCCCCCGGGGCGCATTTCGGCCCTCCTTACCGTTTCTTGGCCTCAAGGCCCCCTGATGGCGTGCCGACACGCCTGGAAGGTGCGATCCAGGCCGCGAGGGGCGCGGCACGCACCTGCTGTCCAGATGGCTGGGCGGAGGAGGCCGAGGGTGCTGAAGAAGCTGAGCTTCAGGTCGAAGCTGCTGCTGGTGCTGTTCGTGCCGTTCCTCGCGCTGGTCGTCGTGGCCGCCGCGGGTCTGAGCGACCGGTTCTCCGCACTGCGGGCGCAGGAGCAGTACGGCGCCCTGGCGGGCCCGCTCGCGCGCCTGAGCGAGGCCAGCCGCGCCATCGAGAACGAGAGCGTGGTCTCGTCGTGGTCGGTCGCGGGCACCGCGCCGTCCGAGGACCTGTTCGCCGCGCGCAAGCGCACCGACGTCGCAGTGAAGGCCTTCGAGGCCGACCACCAGGCGTTCGTCGACTCCGGCATCGGCTCCGGTGCCATCGCCGCGCTCGACCAGGCCGAGCGCACGCTCGTCGGCCTCGACGCCGAGCGCCGCAAGGTCGACGCCAAGTCGGTCGACGCCGCGCAGGTGCGCGGTTGGTACATGGGCGCCGACGACGACCTCCTCACCGCCGGGGAGCGCGTCGCCCGCGGGCTCGCCGCGCCGGCGACGTCGGCGGCCGTCACCCGGTCGTACTCGTTGCAGCGCGCGCAGCACGAGCTCGCGCACGAGTCGAGCGTGTACATCGCCGTGCTCGCCAGTGGCCAGCAGCAGGGCTTCAGCGAGTGGCTCGCCGCCCTCGCCGGTCGTGAGCGCGCGGTCTCGGCCTTCACCGCGACGGCGGACCCGGCGGAGCTGTCGGCGTTCACCGGCGCGGGGCTCAGCACCGACCCGGTCGAACTGCCCACCGCGTTCCCCGCGACGGCCACCACTCCCGCCGACGAGCTCGACCGCTACCAGACCGAGGCGGGCAAGCTCGACGAGGCGATCGCCGCCGTCGACGGCACCATCCGCACCGCGTCGAACGCGGCGGCCTCCGCGGCCGAGAGCGACGTGCGCCTCTACGGTGGCGCCGCCGTGCTCGCGATGCTCCTGACGCTGGGCCTGATGTGGTTCGTGTCGAAGGCCGTGGTCGGCCCGGTGCGTCGCCTCACCGCCGCCGCGCGCGAGATGTCGCAGGAGCAGCTGCCCGCACTCGTCGAGTCGCTGCGCACGGGTGCCGACGTGAGCACCATCACTCCCACGGTCATCGACGTGCAGTCCGAGGACGAGATCGGCGAGCTCGCGCAGGCGTTCAACGACGTCGAGCAGGTGACGCTCGAGGTCGCGCAGCAGCAGTCGCTGCTCCTGCGCAAGGGCATGGGCGACCTGTTCGTCAACCTCGCCCGTCGCAACCAGAGCCTGCTGGAGCGCCAGCTCGAGCTGCTCGACGAGCTCGAGCGCAACGAGCACGACCCGAGCCAGCTCGACTCACTCTTCAAGCTCGACCACATGGCCACCCGCATGCGCCGCAACGCGGAGAGCCTGCTGGTGCTGTCCGGCGCGGAGCAGCCGCGGCAGTGGCAGGAGTCGATCGGGCTCCTCGACGTCGTGCGTTCGGCTGCGGCCGAGATCGCCGACTTCCCGCGCGTGGAGCTCGTCGGCATCGACGAGCGCATCTCGGTGTCGGGTCGCGCGGTCGCCGACGTGTCGCACCTCCTCGCCGAGCTGTTGGAGAACGCCACGTCGTTCTCGAGCCCGGAGTCGGCGGTGGTGGTGTCGGGTGCGATCACCCGCTCGGGCTTCGTGCTCGCGATCACCGACCAGGGCATCGGCATGGCGCCCGAGCGCATCGCCGAGTCGAACCAGCTGTTGCGTCACCCGCCGGTCGTCGGTCTCGCGCTGTCGCGGGCTCTCGGCCTGCACGTGGTCGGCGCGCTGGCCAAGCGTCACGGGATCGCGGTGGAGATCCGCAAGGGCTCGCCCATCGGCACGGTTGCGCTGGTGGCGCTGCCCAAGGCGATCCTCGAGGCGCGGGGTCGTTCGACGACGGCCGACCACACCGTGCCCACCTACTCGCCCGACGTCGACGGTGAGGGCGCGCCCGCACCGCTCGGCGCCCGCCGCGCCGGACCGGCGACCACCGCCGGTGCCCCCACGCCGGCTGCGGCTGCTGCCACCGCGACGGCGGATGCCGTCACGTGGCACCCGGCCGACGAGCCGCCGGTGGAGCAGTGGGCCCGCGAAGTCGACGCGCAGCAGCATGCCGCGTCGGCCGCCGCGGCCACTGACTTCCTCACGGAGGCTCCGGCCCCGGTCGAGCCCGAACCGCAGCCGGAGCCGTACGCGGAGCCCGCGGCCGAGTGGCAGCCGGACACCGCGTTCGCGGCTGCGCCGGAGTGGCAGCCCGAGCCGACGCCCGAAGCTGTCACCGGGCCCGCACCGCAGGCGTTCGCACCCGACGCGTTCACGGCCGAGCAGTTCGTGGCCGAGCCGGTCGAGCCCGTCGTCTCCGCGGAGCCGGTCGAGATCGTCGAGCCGGTCGCGTACGCGGAGCCGGCCGAGCCGTTCACCGCCGAGACGACCGAGTTCACGTCGACCGGGAGCGCCGACGCCTTCGCGTCGGACTTCACCTCCGACTTCGGTGGTGGCTCTGCGGAGTTCACGGCCGACTTCGGCGACGCGCCCGCGGCCGAGGAGCTCCCGCTGCCGACGCGCGTGCCCGGCATGCACCTGCTCCACGAGCCCGTGGTGTCGACCGAGGGTGGCGTCGACGAGTCCGATCCGATGCGCCCCTACCGGGTGCACGAACTGCTGACCGCGCCACTCGCAGGGTGTGCAGCGCGGCCAGCACGTCGAGTCGGAGGCCGGCTTCGTGATGCCGACCGACGGTCCCGATGCGGGCAGCACAGGGAGGAGTCCCGATGACGGCTCAGTCGCTCAGCGCCGAGGCCCGCAACCTCAACTGGCTCGTCTCCAACTTCGCCGAGCGCGTGCCCGGCGTGCGCGAGGCGACGGTGGTGTCGTCCGACGGTCTGCTCATCGCGCTCTCGAGCGGTCTCGACCGCACCTCGGGTGACCGCCTCGCCGCGGTCGCCGCGGGCATGCTCTCGATCGCCAAGGGCGCGTCGACGCCCATTGGTGGCGGTCGCGTGCACGAGGTCATCGTCGAGATGGACCACGCCATGCTCTTCGTGATGCGCGTGAGCGACACGTCGGTGCTCGCGGTCACGACCGCGCGCCCGTGTGACGTCGGCCTCGTGGGCTACGAGATGGCCGTGCTCGTCGACAAGTGCGCGACCGCGCTCACGCCCGCGTTGGTCACCGAGCTGCAGACTGCTCTGCCGAGGTCGGCGATCCGATGAGCTCCGGCTTCTTCCGTCGGCGCACGTTCGTCCGCCCGTACGTGTTGACGCGCGGGCGCACGTCGTCGTCGTTCGGATCGCTCGAGTTGCACGCGCCCCTCGTGGCGCTGGTGACGCCCGAGCAGTTGCCCAAGCGCGCCACGCCGGAGGACCGGAAGATCGTCGAGCTGACACAGACGCCGATCTCGCTCGCCGAGGTCGCGGCGCGCATGTCGACGCCCGTCGGCGTCGTGCGCGTGCTCGTGGGTGACCTTGCCGAGCAGGGTCTCGTGCAGGCGCGTCCCGCGCCCGTGCAGGAAGAACACCGCGACGTGAAGTTGCTGGAACGGCTGCTGGAGGGGATCCGTGCGCTCTGACAGCCTGTGGGAGACGAGCTCCAACCGGGGCCCCGGCCCCCAGTGGGGGACACCGCCGCCCCCGCCGGGCGCGCAACCGGGTCCGCAGGCCGGGCCCCCGCCGGGTCCCGGCGCGGGCGCGCAGGCCTCCGCGTCGGCGCCGCAGCAGAACCTGCTGCCCGTGTCGATGAAGATCGTCGTCGCCGGCGGGTACGCGGTCGGCAAGACCACCCTCGTGGGCACGATCTCCGAGATCGAGCCACTGACGACCGAGGCCGACATCACCGTCGAGTCACTCGGTGTCGACTTCGCCGGCCCGATGCAGGGGCAGAAGACGGGCACCACCGTCGCGATGGACTTCGGGCGCATCACGCTCGGTCCCGACATGGTGCTGTACCTGTTCGGCACGCCCGGGCAGGACCGCTTCCTGTTCCTCTGGGACGAGCTGGTGCGGGGCGCGGTCGGTGGTGTGGTGCTGGTCGACACGCGGCGCATCGAGGACTGCTTCCCCGCGGTCGACTACTTCGAGCACCTCGGCATCCCGTTCGTGGTCGCGGTCAACCTGTTCAACGGGGTGTACCGCCACCACCCGCGTGAGGTGCGCGAGGCGCTGTCGGTGCCGGCCCACGTGCCGGTCGTGCTGTGCGACGCCCGCAACCGTCTCCACGTGAAGGAGACGCTCATCCTCCTCGTGGAGGGTGCGCTGCGGCGGGCCCAGACCGGCGCGCCCACCGCCCAGACCTGATCGCCGTCTGGGCCTGATCGTCCGTCGTAGATTCGGGCGGTGCCCGACGAGACGACCCGCGCTCACTCGGCCTGGCGGTGGCTCGCCGACCGCTGGTCCTTCCCGATCCTGCCCGCGGCTGCGCTCGTCCTGAGCGTGGGCGCGCTGCTGGTCTTCGGGGGCGGGAGCTTCGTGATCCTTGCCGCCGGCGCAGCCGCGATGCTCGTCGTCGGGTCCCGCGCCCGCCGCTGATCAGTCGGTCACCACCACGACCACCACGAGGATCGCCACCGCGACCTCGGCGACGGCCAGCATCAGTGCGCCGCGGTCGGAGTTGCGGGGCGACCGGTGGGTGAACCGGTGCCCCTTCACGACCTGGTACACGTTCAGCGCCGCCATCCAGAGGCACATCACCGGGACGACGACGAGCACGAAGACCTTCACGACCGGAGTTGATCACACGCCGCCGAGCGCGGAACGCCTATCCGGTGGCGCGGACCTCGATGCCCGAGAGCCCCTCGAACGCGGTGCGGTCGGCGCTGACGATGGTGCGCCCGAATGTCTTGGCCGTCGCGGCGATGATCAGGTCATGTGCGCCCCGAGGGCGTCCCTGCTTGCGGACCTCGGCGAGGAGTTCGGCGTGGATCTCGGCCACGCCCGCGTCGTACGCCAACACGGGAACTGCTGCGATCACCTCTTCGATGTAGGCGTGGCGCGCGGGCTTGCGGGCGCGACTGGCGAGGAGGGTTCCGACGCGCAGTTCGGCGATCGTCACCGCCGCGATGGCGACGTCGTCGTCGTCACCGATGGCGCGGTCGACGCCCGTGCCCGAGCGCTCGGCGTCGATCAGGAAAGTCGTGTCGAGGAGGAGCCGGGTCACGACCGGTCCTCGATCTCGAGCAGCCCCCGCACCTCTTCGAGGTCACGCGCCCACGCCGGATCGGGGGAGTGCCGGCGCAGCATCGCCTTGATGTCGGCGCCGCGGCCCCGATGCACGGGCTCGAGGTGCGCGATCGCCCTGCCCCGCCGAACGATCGTGAAGGTCTCGCCGCGATGCTCGATCGCGTCGAGGATGTCCGCGAAGTTGCGTGCGGCGTCGGTCGCGGACACGTCAGGCATAAAAATCAGATTATCGGATGTTGCGGACCACAACAAGGCGAGTCTCTGTTCGAACGGGCACGAGCACGCGCGGCGACGCCCATGAGGAGCGGGATCGGAGGAATCGTCAGGAGACATCGGTGAACCTCTCCGCGTCACGCCGCCCGATCCGGTGCGCGAGGTCCCGGCCCGGCGTTCCGCAAAGTGAATGGGGGCCTTTGCAGCGTCGGTCGGTGAGCGGGGGCCCGTGTTCAGGCGGCGGTAACCTGTGGCCCTTGTCCGGCCTGGCCTCTTCCTCCCCGCGCTCGAGGTTCTACGTCGAGACGCTCGGCTGCCCGAAGAACGCCGTCGACTCCGACAAGGTCGTGGCCACCCTCCTCGCCGACGGCCTCGAGCCGGCCGACAGCGCCGAGGCCGCCGACCTCGTGGTCGTGAACACCTGCGCCTTCGTGGAGGCCGCCCGCCAGGAGTCGATCGACACCGTGCTGGCCCTCTCCGCCGGTCGCAAGGACGGCGCCAAGCTCGTGGTCACCGGCTGCCTGGCGGAGCGTTACGGCGACGAGCTCGCCGAGGCTCTGCCCGAGGCCGACGCCGTCGTCGGGTTCGCGGGGGAGGGGCGCATCGCCGCCAGCGTCGGGATGGACGCGGTGCCGGTCGGCATGCCCACGCTCCGCAAGCGCCCCACGGGAGTGGGCGACCTCCTCGATCTGCCGCGCCCCGCGCCGAGTGCGCCGTGGGCCTACGTGAAGGTGGCCGAGGGCTGCGACCGCGCGTGTGCGTTCTGCGCCATCCCCACGTTCCGCGGCACGCAGCGTTCGCGCACACCGGAGTCGATCGAGACCGAGGTGCGCGACCTCGTCGCCGCGGGTGTCGCCGAGGTCGTGCTCGTCGCGCAGGATCTCGCGTGGTACGGGCGCGACGCCGGCGAGCCCGGTGCGCTCGCGCCGCTGCTGCGCCGCCTCGACACGCTCGCGGGCGACGGCCTCGCGCGCGTGCGTCTCCTCTACCTGTACCCGAGCGAGGTGCGCGACCCGCTCGTGAGCACCATGCTCGAACTGCCGACGGTCGTGCCGTACTTCGACCTCTCGCTCCAGCACGCCGATGCCGCGCTGCTGCGTCGGATGAAGCGATGGGGCAGTGGCGACCGCTTCCTCACCGCGATCGACTCGATCCGCGCGCAGGAGCCGAACGCGGCGTTCCGTTCGTCGTTCATCGTCGGCTTCCCCGGCGAGGAGGAGGCCGAGCACGAGGAGTTGCTGTCGTTCCTCGACGCCGCGCAGCTCGACTGGGCCGGCTTCTTCTCGTTCTCGCCCGAAGACGGCACCGCCGCCGCGTCGTTGCCGGACGCGCCGCCCGCCGAGCTCGTGGCCGAGTGGCTGCGCGAATGCGAGTCCGTGCAGGAGCCGATCACCCGCGCCGCGCGCGACGCGCTCGTCGGCGCGGAGGTCGACGTACTGGTCGACGCGGCCACCGAGGAGGGGCTCGTCGGTCGCACGCATCGTGAGGCGCCGGAGATCGACGGCGTCGTGCATCTCGAGGCCGCGGGTGAGACGTATGCGCGTCCCGGCGCGATCGTGCGCGCACGTCACCGAGGCGATCGGTCCCGATCTCGTCGCAAAGGTCGACCGGTGAGCGCCGGTACCGCACGCGAGTACCGCTTCGGCGACAGCGCGTTGGCCACCCCGGCGAACTTCGTCACCGTGGGGCGCCTGATCCTCGCGGTGCCCACGCTGCTGCTGATCGTCGACCAGGGTTCGTCGTGGCTCACGGTCACGTTGTGGTTCGTGCTGTCGTGCACCGACAGCGTCGACGGCTGGCTCGCCCGCCGCTACGGCACCACCCGCTCGGGTGCCTTCCTCGACCCGCTCGCCGACAAGTTCCTGGTGCTCGGCGGCTTCTGCGCGCTGGGTATCACCGGCGACTTCTCGTGGGTCGCGATCACGATCGTGATCGTGCGCGAGGTCGCGGTGTCGATGTACCGCTCCTACTGGGGCCGGCGCGGGGTCACGCTGCCCGCGCGCCGCATGGGCAAGTTGAAGGCGTTCCTGCAGTACCTCGCGGTGGGAGCCGTGCTGTTCCCGCCCACCTACGAGTGGGCGACGGTGCACGACATCATCCTGTGGCTCGCCGTCGCCATGGCCGTCGTCTCGGCCCTCGACATCTTCGTGAGCGGCCAGCGCGCGGCGCGGCTGCAGCGCAGCGCGGCCGCGACCGCGCCCACCGTCAAGTAGATCGACGCACCAGGAGAGCTGCATGCGCTGTGACGTCCTCGCGATCGGCACGGAGCTGCTGCTCGGCCAGATCGTCGACACCAACTCGGCGTGGATCGGTGAGCACCTCGCCGACGCCGGCATCGACACGTGCGAGCACCGCAAGGTCGGCGACAACCTGGGCCGCATGGTGCAGTGCCTGCGCGAGCTGCTCGAGCGCGCCGACGCGGTGATCGTGTGCGGTGGTCTCGGCCCCACGCCCGACGACGTGACGCGCGAGGCCATCGCCGAGGTGATGGGGGTGGAGCTCGAGCGGCGCGAGGAGCTCGTCGAGCACATCCGCGGGATGTTCGGGTCGCGTGGCCGTGAGATGCCGGCCAACAACCTGCGCCAGGCCGAGGTGCCGGTGGGTGGCGCCGCGATCCCGAACCCGATCGGCACCGCACCGGGCCTGCAGTGCGAGGTGACGATCGACGGCGCGAAGAAGGTCGTCTACGCGGTGCCCGGCGTGCCCTACGAGATGACGAAGATGGTCACCGAGCAGGTGCTGCCGGATCTCCTGGAGCGCTCGGGGCAGCGCTCGGTGATCGTGTCGCGTTCGCTGAAGACGTGGGGTGCGTCGGAGTCGGGCCTCGCCGAGATGATCGCCGAGCGCGTCGACCAGCAGACCAACCCCACCATCGCGTTCCTGGCGCGCGGCATCGAGGGCATCTACGTGCGCATGACCGCGAAGGCGGCCACCGAGGCCGAGGCCGCCGCGTTGCTCGACGCGGAAGACGTCGAGCTGCGCAAGGTGCTCGGCGACCTGGTGTTCGCGGTCGACGACGACACCATGGAGTCCACGGTGCTCGGCCTGTGTGAGGCACGTGGGTGGACGCTCGGTGTGGGGGAGTCGCTCACCGGTGGGTTCATCGGTGCGCGCCTCGCGAACGTGCCGGGCGCGAGCCGCGTGTTCCGCGGTGCGGTGGCGTCGTACGCGACCGAGGTGAAGCGCTCGATCCTCGGGGTCACCGCGCCACTCGTCGTCACCGAGGATGCGGCGAAGGAGATGGCGGTGGGCGCGTGTCGTGCGCTCGGCGCGGATGTCGGCATCTCGGTGACCGGTGTGGCCGGGCCCGACGAGATGGAGGGCCAGCCCGTCGGGAGCGTCTGGTACGGGATCGCGATCCCGGGCCACGAGCCCGAGGCGATCCACGCGCGGCTCCCGGGTGACCGCGAGCGCATCCGCCAGTTCTCCACCATCGGCCTGCTGAACCTGCTCCGGATGCGCCTGCTCGCACTCCCGTGAGCCGCTTGCGGCGCGCGTTCGTGGCGCTGGTGCCGCCACCCGACGCGTTCGCCCAGGTCGATGCCGCGATCGCGCCGTTGCGCGACGTAGTGCCCGCGTTGCGGTGGATGCCGCGATCGCAGTGGCACGTCACGCTGCAGTTCCTCGGCCACGTCGAACACGTCGACGCGCTCGTCGTCGCGCTGCGCGACGCAACGGCGACGATCGCACCGTTCGCCGTCCGCCTCGGTGGCGGTGACGCGTTCGCGAAGCCGCGTGCGGGCACGGTGCTCTGGGTCGGAGTCGAAGAAGGCGCGGCGTCGATGACCTCACTCGCAGGTGCACTCACCACCGCGACCGTGCCCCTGGGTCACGAACCCGAGGACCGCCCGTTCCGCCCCCACCTCACCGTCGCCCGCGCGCCGCGCCCGACCGATCTGCGCGCCGCCGTCGCCGCGATCGACGACGCCGGCCCCGGACCGGCGTGGACCGCGCACGAGGTCGTGCTGTTCGACAGCGACACCCGCGCCACGGGCGCGGTGCACACCGAGATCGCGCGCGTCAGCCTCGGGGGTTGACCCCGAGTACGTCGCGCACCACGGCGACGAGTTCGGCCTGGAGCACGAGCGGGTCGGCTTCCTTCAACAGGGTGGGGGCCCAGTCGTCGAAGCCGGTGACGGCACCCAGCGCGGCGATCATCCGCACTTCCTCGCCCGTGTCCGACGCCGCCGCGGCTGCGGCCTTCTCCACGCGGGTGTGCATCGCGGCGTGGTCGCGCTTGGCCCGCTCGAGCTGCACCTCCACGATGTGGCGGTTGCGGTCGACGAGGCGAAAGAAGTCGAGGTAGTCGAAGATCTGGCCGACCACCCAGGTGAGCGCCTCCGCCCAGCCCTCGACGTCACCGGCCCGGTCGAGCCGCTGGAGCATCTCCTCCACGAGCACGTCGAACGGCTCGAGCAGCGCGGCGAGGATCTCCTCCTTGGAGCGGAAGTGGTAGTAGAGCGCGGCCTTGGTGAAGCCGAGGCGGTCGGCGATCTCCCGCAACGACGTGCCTTCGTAGCCCTGTTCGGTGAACAACTCGGAGGCCACCGCCAGGATCCGCTCACGGGTGTCGCTCACCACGGTTCAGAATGTTACTTGACGACCGGTAAGGGAATGACTTACCGTACGGCAAGTCAGATTCCTGCGGAGTGTCGAGACCGTGGAAGGGGTCCACCCGATGCCCGATGCACCCGAGATCCTCGCCGAGGGTCTCCGCAAGCAGTATGGCGAGCAGCTCGCCGTCGCCGACGTGTCGCTGGCCGTCGCGCCCGGGGAGATCCTCGGCGTGCTCGGCCCGAACGGCGCGGGCAAGTCCACCACGGTGCGCATGCTCACCACGATGACGAAGCCCGACGCCGGGCGGGCGGTGGTCGCCGGTCACGACGTGGCGGCCGATCCCCGCGCGGTGCGCTCGGTGATCGGTGTCACCGGTCAGGACGCCACGCTCGACGAGCTCCTCACCGGCACGCAGAACCTCGAGCTGATGGGGGAGCTGTCGGGCATGAGTCGGGGCGACGCGCGCCGCCGGGCGGCGGTGCTGCTCGAGCAGTTCGAGCTCACCTTCGCCGCCAACCGCATGGTGAAGACCTACTCGGGTGGCATGCGCCGGCGTCTCGACCTCGGCGCCAGTCTCATGGCCCACCCGCAGGTGCTGTTCCTCGACGAGCCCACCACCGGCCTCGACCCCACCAGCCGCCTGCGCATGTGGGACGTCATCCGGGGCCTGGTCGCCGACGGCACCACCGTGTTGCTCACCACGCAGTACCTCGACGAGGCCGACACCCTCGCCGACCGCATCTCGGTCATCGACCACGGCCTCGTGATCGCGGAGGGCACCGCCTGCGCAGCCCTCAAGGCGAGCATCGGGGGCGAGCACATCGAGATCACCTTGGAGCACCCCGACGAGCGCGCCGCGTCGGCGCTCGCGCCGTTGGCCGCGGGCACCGTGCAACTGATGGACGACGGTCGCCGTCTTCGTGCACCCGTTGCACCGCGACACGGGCTCGTCACCGCGGTGGTCCGCGCGCTCGACGACGCCGGCGTCGCGGTCGATGACATCGAGATCCACCACCCGTCCCTCGACGACGTCTTCTTCGTGCTCACCGGGCACGCGGCCGAGGAACCCGTTGCCGAGCCCGCCTACGAGACCTCCGACGACCAGATGGTGCCGACGAGGATGATGGAGGTCTGACGTGACCGCGACCCTCGAACCCACGACGCCGTCCCCGTCCGTCGCGCAGCAGGGCTCGCTCGGCTTCTGGTGGCGCCAGGTCGCCGCGCTCACGCGCCGCAACCTCTGGCACGTGCGGCGCGAACCAGCGCAGCTCTCCGACGCGACCGTGCAGCCCGTGCTCTTCACCGTGCTGTTCGTGTATATCTTCGGCGCGGCCATGGTCATCCCCGGCGGCACCTACAAGCAGTTCGCGATCGCGGGTCTCGTGGTGTTCAACATCACCACGTCCACGATGGGCACCGCAGTGGGGGTGAGCAGCGACCTCAGCAGTGGTGTGATCGACCGCTTCCGCACGCTGCCCATGGCGCGCAGCGCGATCCTCGCCGGGCGCACGTTCTCCGACCTGCTCGCGAGCATCCTCTGCGCCACCATCGTGCTGATCACCGGCTTCGTCATCGGGTGGCGCCCCGACAACGGGCTGCCCGGCGTGGTCGCCGGCCTCGCGGTCGCGGTGTTGTTCGCCTACGCGATGAGCTGGCTGATGGCGTGCGTCGGCCTGTCGGTCGGTGACCCCGAGTCCGCACAGGGCATCGGCCCTGCTCGTGCTGTTCCCGATCGCGTTCGTGTCGAGCGCGATGGTGCCGGTGCAGGGGATGCCCGGCTGGATGCAGCCGATCGCGGAGTGGAACCCCGTGTCGGCGGTCGCGGGATCGTTGCGTGAGTTGTTCGGCAACCCGAACCCGGCCGCACTGCGCGACAACTTCCCGTCGCAGAACCCCGTGCTGATGGCGATCGTGGAGCCTCGCGATCATGGCCGTGTGCATCCCGATCGCCCGCGCCCGGCTTCGGGCTCGCACCGTCGACTGATCCGCCCGGCCGGAATCCGGCACCAGACCAGCGTCACCATCGTCCCGGCGAGGAACGGGAGGCCGTGGATGTCGCCGAGCACTGTGTCGAGGACGGCCAGCGGGACGAGCAGCGCGGCTTCCACGCGGATCGGCGTGGGCACGCTCACGTCGCGTCGGAGCACTGTGGCCGCGAGGCCGCCGAGGATTGCCGCGAACGCCACGGACGTCCCGCCCTCGCGCGGCTGGATCACCTCGCCGATCCCGTGCCCAATGAGGGCACCGGTGACGTAGAGCGTCACCCACAGTGCGCGGGGGAGGACCCGCTCGCCCAGCACGCCGATCGCCGCGCAGAACACGAACGTGGCGAGCACCACGGCGGCCGACCGGTCGCTCTGCACGAGGACGGGCGTGATCAGGCGCCACACCTGCCCGGCGCCGAGGGCGTCGGGGTCGCGCCGGAGTGCGTGGAGCACGTCGTCGGTGCGCAGCCGCGTCGCAGTGGCGGCCGCGGTCAGGAACAGCGCGGCCGTCGTGAGGTACGGGAACCGGGTGTGGGTATGCGGGGTGGGTGCGGACAACTTCGCGGAATGTTCCCCGCCGGATCGGTGCGCGAACCGCTCTGGCCCCGCGGGTAGCGTCCGCCGATGGGCAGGAAATCGTCGAAGAAGATCGTGGGGCACGCCGACCTCGAGGCGGGGGAGACCGTCGTCGACGCGGTGTACGGGTTGGGCAAGGGCGTGCTGCGCATGGCCGATCTCGCCGGCGGCACCCGACGGTTCCACTACCAGGGCGATGCCGAGGCGCGCACCGACGACCCGGCCGGTTCCTCCGGTGCGCGCATCGACCGCGCCGGGATCATCGTGCTCACCGACCGCCGGCTGCTCTTCATGCCGGTGAAGACGGCGATCACGAAGCCCAAGGCGGTGGCCGCGGCGTTCCCGCTCACCGACGTGCTGGGCGCGTCGTGGGAGAAGAACATCCTCGCCGTCGAGTTCGCCGACGGGTCGATCGGTGGCCTCCACGTGCCCAGGAACGAGGACCCCGAGGAGTTCGTGGCCGCGGTGGAGGCTGCCGTCTCCCGGTCGTGAGCAGGTTCCCTCCGGGGATGCTTGACCCCGAACGCCTGTTCGGCTAACTTCACCGTTGTGATTTCGGGAGGCCCTTCCCGGACGTAGCTGTCACACCCCCGTCGTACGTTCCATCCAGCGACGGAACTTCCCCGCAGACGCAGCAACGACGAAGAGTCGAAGACAGAAGAAGAGGAGTCCACGGTGGAACGAGACCAGGCCCTGGAGATGGCCCTCGGCCAGATCGAGAAGCAGTACGGCAAGGGCGCCATCATGCGCCTCGGGGAGCAGTCACACGTCGGCGTGGCCGCGATCCCCACGGGCGCCCTGGCGCTCGACCTCGCGCTCGGCATCGGGGGCCTGCCCCGCGGTCGTGTCGTCGAGATCTACGGCCCGGAGTCGTCCGGCAAGTCCACCCTCGCCATGCACGTGGTGGCCGAGGCTCAGCGCAACGGCGGCGTCTGCGCCTACATCGACGCCGAGCACGCGATGGACCCGGTCTACGCATCGGCGATCGGCGTCAACGTCGACGACCTGCTGATCTCCCAGCCCGACACGGGGGAGCAGGCGCTCGAGATCGCCGACATGCTGATCCGCTCGGGCGCGCTCGACGTCGTCGTCATCGACTCGGTGGCGGCCCTCGCCCTGGGGCCGAGATCGAGGGCGAGATGGGCGACACGCACGTCGGCCTGCAGGCCCGGCTCATGGCGAGCCAGCGCCTGCGCAAGCTCACCGCCAACCTCAACAAGTCGAACACCATCTGCGTGTTCATCAACCAGTTGCGGGAGAAGATCGGCGTGATGTTCGGCTCGCCCGAGACCACGCCGGGCGGTCGTGCGCTGAAGTTCTACTCGTCGGTCCGTCTCGACATCCGCCGCATCGAGTCCATCAAGGACGGTGCGGAGATCACGGGCAACCGCACCCGCGTCAAGGTGGTGAAGAACAAGGTTGCGCCGCCGTTCAAGCAGGCCGAGTTCGACATCATGTACGGCAAGGGCATCAGCCGTGAGGGCTCCCTCCTCGACGTCGGCGTGGAGTACGGCATCGTCAAGAAGTCGGGTGCGTGGTTCACCTACGAGGGTGAGCAGCTCGGCCAGGGTCGCGAGAACGCGAAGAACTTCCTGTCCGAGAACGTCGACCTCATGGTGGAGATCAGCGAGCGCATCCGCCAGGAGGTCGGCATCGGCGAAGTCGACGAGTCCGAGGTCGACCTCACCGAGGACGAGCTCGAGACCGCCGACCTCGACGCCTGACGCCGTCCACCGGCTGAGCCGTCAGTGAATGAGTGACGGCACGTGGAGCACCCGCTCCACGTGCAGGATCCACTCCCGGCTCCACAAGAGATCCACCGGCAACTCGCCGCCCTCCTGCACGCATCGCGTCAGGTCGGCGGCGAGTTGTTCGTCGGGGGCCACGCGCACGTCGTCCTCGTCGATCGTCGACGGCTCGGCGTTCAGGGTGGACGACATCGAGGCGACCGCGTCGGCGGTGCTGCGGAGCTCCCGGGCGACGGTCCGGGCCCGTCGCACGATGTCGTCGCGCACCGCGACGACCGACGGCGCATCGTCGGCCACGGCGGCACCGGCGGGCGAGGCGCCGTCGCGCATGATGCCGTCGGCGGCCCACTCGGCGCCGGTGCCCACGAGCAGGAGGTCCGACCACGGCGGTCGGTCGGCCTGCTCCACACCCCGTTCGGCGGCGAGCACCTCGAGTGCGAGGAGCGCTCGTTCCCGGGCGTCCTCGGCGGCGCGACCCTTGTCGGCATGGAGCACGCCGGCGAGGGCCCCGCCCGTCGGCGCGTCGACCGTGCCGTCCATCTGGTCGATCGCCTCGTCGAAGGCGTCGGCGTCGGCGTCGAGCATGTCGGCGAACGCGCGGCGCACCACGCCCTCGGCGCCGCGGGGCCAGAGCACGAAGCCCACCACCAGGCTCACGACCACGCCGATGGCGATGTCCTGCACGCGCACCAGCCCGGTGCGCCATCCCTCGGGCACGCTGAGGTTGAACAGGTCGACCACCAGCACGGTGAAGCAGGCCTGGCCCACCATGAAGTTCACGGTGCCCGGCGTGTAGGCGGTCAGGAATGCGAGGATCGGGAACGCGATCCAGAGCCATCGGGTGTCGCCGCCGAACCAGAGCATGAGCCCGCTCGCGAGCAGGAACCCGAGCACGGTGCCGCTCACGGCCTGCACCGCGGTGCGCTGCGTGCCCATCGCGTTCGATCGCAGCACCGAGAGCGTGCCCAGCACCACCCAGAATCCGTGCTCGATGTTGGTGAGCTTCGCCAAGGTCATGGCCGCGCCGAGGCCCACTGCGGCGCGCACGGCGTTGCGGAACCGCACCGATCGGAGGTTGAGGTCGGCGCGCAAGCGGCGCTCGGTCTCGGTGGCGGTGGCGACCGGAGCGGTGTCGACGGTCAACGCGCGCAGACCGGGCGCGTCGAGGTCGAGGGTGCCGAGGCCCACCGCGGCCGCGGCGTTCTGCCCGGCTGCGAGCGTGAGCAGGGACACCCGCCGGAGCGGGAAGCTCCGGTCGATCACCAGCACCGCCTCGGTGGCGTCGTCGGCGGCCGCGGCGGCCTGGGCGGCTTCGCCCAGCGCCTGCCGGTGGTCCGCCCGCGCGATGACGAGCGGCTCGAGGTCGGGTGGCGTCGGACGCGCCGGCGGCATCGCGCGCAGCATCTCGGCCAAGGTCGCGAGTGTGGTCGCGGTGGCCGTGCTCACCGCGACGTCGCCACCGGTCGGATGAGGGTTTCGGGTGTGGTGCAGGTGCACCAGCCGCCCGATGCGTTCGGCTTCGATCACGAGCAGCTTCAGGGCGCGGTCGGTGCGGGCGGTGCCGACCGGGCGGAAGGAGATCCCGGTCAGGCCGCGCAGCGCAACGCGGGCGTCGTCGAGCGCGGTGAGCGCGGCGGCGGTGTCGTCCGCGGTCGCGACGAGCGCCTCCCCGGCCCGGGCCAGCACGTCGGCGACCCCGCGGCGCACGCGGTGGCGCTCGATCGAGGGGAACAGCACCAGCGCGAGCACGAGCGAGATCCCGCACGCGACGAGCCACCCGGCCACCCGGGGGCCCACCTGCGAGTTCGGCGCCTCCACCGCGGCGCCCAGCACGAAGGCGAGGATGGTGGCGTTGCGGGCTGCCTCCCAGTACCCGCCGAGCGACTCGCTCATGACCACTGCGAACGTCACGAGCACGGTGAGCACCACGGCGGCCACCGTGGTGCGCGACACCACGGTGCCGAGCGCCACGAGCGGGGTGCTGAACAGGGTGTAGCCGAGGTAGGCCATCGCCCGGCGCTTGGGCGGGCCGCCGAAGTTGCAGAAGCCGAGGGCGGCGAAGGCGGCGAACGCACCGAAGAGGGCCGCCTCGTCGCTGTTCAGCACGTACTCGCCGATCGCGTAGGCGAGCGGCATCCCCACCATGCAGCGCAGCGCCTTGCGCAGGTTCTGCCGGTCGGGATCGTTGGTGAGGCGGCGCCAGAGGGCGTGGAAGTGCGACAGGCGCGGGATCGTACACTGGTGCGCCGTGACCGACTCTCCTGCCGGGTCCGCTCCGGAGCCCCGCCGCTACTACGTCCGCACCTACGGGTGCCAGATGAACGAGCACGACTCCGAGCGCATCGCGGGCATGCTCGGCGAGCAGGGGATGGAGCCCACCGACGATCTCGACGCCGCCGACGTCGTCGTCCTCAACACGTGCTGCATCCGCGAGAACGCCGACAACAAGTTCTACGGCCACCTCGGCCGGCTCAAGGCGATGAAGGCCGAGCGCCCCGACCTGCAGATCGCCGTCGGCGGCTGCCTGGCCCAGAAGGACCGCGAGCTCATCGTGCAGAAGGCCGGCCACGTCGACGTGGTGTTCGGCACGCACAACCTCGCCCGCGCCCCCGAACTGCTCGAGCAGGCGCGCACCTCCGGTGAGTCGGTGGTCGAGATCCTCGACGAGCACCACGACGGCATCGCCGGCGAGCTCGGCGCGCTGCCCGCGCGGCGTGAGCACGACCACACCGCGTGGGTCACCATCCAGGTCGGGTGCGACAACTCGTGCACGTTCTGCATCGTGCCGATCGTGCGCGGCCCCGAGGTGAGCCGCCGCATGGGCGACATCGTGCGCGAGGTCGAGGAGCTCGCTGCCGACGGTGTGCGCGAGATCACGCTGCTCGGCCAGAACGTCAACAGCTACGGCCGCGACCTCGGTGCCGGCCAGTACCGCCCGCAGTTCGCCGACCTCCTTCGCTCACTCGACGCCGTCGACGGCATCGACCGCATCCGCTTCACGTCGCCGCACCCCAAGGACCTGCGGCCCGAGACGATCGCGGCCATGGCCGAGTGCGCGTCGGTGTGCGAGCACCTGCACCTGCCGCTGCAGTCGGGTTCCGACCGCACGCTCTCGCGCATGCACCGCGGCTACACCGCGCAGCGCTATCTGGAGCGGCTGGCCGCGGCGCGCGAGGCCATCCCCGACCTCGCCGTCACCACCGACCTCATCGTCGGCTTCCCCGGCGAGACCGACGACGACTTCGAGCGCACCCTCGAAGTGGTCGACGAGGCCGCGTACGACGCCGCCTACACCTTCGTGTTCTCGCCGCGCCCCGGCACGCCCGCCGCGGAGATGGGCGACGACTTCGTGCCCCACGAGGTGGGCCAGGAGCGCATGGCGCGCCTGCTCGAGGTGGTGGAGCGCCACGCTCTCGTGAAGCACGAGGCGCGCGTGGGTCGCACCGAGACGCTGCTGCTCGAGGGCCCGTCGAAGAAGGACGACGCGATCTGGTCGGGGCGCACCCGCCAGGGCAAGCTCGTCCACTTCGCGCCCGGCACCGAGAGTGTCGTGGTGGGTGGCGAGGCCGACGTGTTGGTGACCTCCGCGGCGCCGCACTTCCTCCGCGGTGACCTGCTCGCCGTGCGCGCGCCCCGTCGCCCGTCGCGCATCCGCATCCCGGTGGTCGCAGCGCCCTGATCGAGCATCTCGCGCTCGTCGGGCCCACCGCCTCCGGCAAGACCTCGCTCGCGCTGCGCTACGCGGCCGCGCACGACGACGTCGAGATCGTCTCGATGGACTCCATGCAGGTGTACCGCGGCATGGACGTCGGCACCGCGAAGGCCACGCCCGAGGAGCGCGCACACGTGCCGCACCACCTGATCGACGTGTGCGACCCGAGCGAGGAGTGGTCGGTGGCGCGCTTCCAGACCGAGGCGCGCGCCGCGGTCGCCGACATCGCGGCGCGCGGCAAGCGCGCGCTGCTGGTAGGCGGCACCGGTCTCTACGTGCAGGCCGTCGTCGACCCGATGACCTTCCCGCCGGAAGACCGCAACCTGCGCGCCGAGCTCGAGGCCGAGGCCGAGGCGCCCGGTGGCCTCGCCCGCATCTCCTCGGAGCTCGAGGCGGCCGACCCCGAGGCCGCCGCCCGCATCGAACCCGGCAACGTCCGGCGCATCGTGCGGGCGCTCGAAGTGATCCGGCTCACCGGGCGCCCGTTCTCGTCGTTCGGGCCCGGGATCCAGGACTACGGACCCACCGTGTTCCCGGTGCGGATGGTGGGGGTGTGGCTGCCCCGCGACGAGCTCAACGCCCGCATCGACGCCCGTCTCGGAGCCATGCCCCAGGCGGGCTTCGTCGAGGAGGTGGAGGACCTGCGGGCATCCCCACAGGGCCTCTCCCGCACCGCGGCGCAGGCCATCGGATACCAGGAGGTGCTCGCCCACCTGGCCGGCGAGCGCACCCTCAACGACGCCCTGGCGGCCGCCGCGACCCGTACCCGGCAGTTCGCCCGCCGCCAACGGATGTGGTTCCGGCGCGACCCCCGCATCTCCTGGATCGCCGGTGCCGGCGACGAACGCTGGAATCCCGACGTGTTGACCCCCGTTCTCCTGGCAAAGTGGGAGCAATGACCGCTGCACACCTGTCGAAGCTGCACGCCACGGGGAACGACTTCCTCGTGTGGTCGTGGCTCGGGCCCGAGGGATCGGACTTCGTCCTTCCCTCGGGCGAGCAGGCGCGCGCGCTCTGCGACCGCCACACCGGCATCGGCGCCGACGGCCTCATCGTCGTGCAGCCGGGTCAGCACGGTGCCGACGTCGAGATGCTCCTCTTCAATGCCGACGGCGGCGTCGCGGAGATGAGCGGCAACGGCATCCGCGCGCTCGCCTGGGTCGCGGTGCGCGACGGCTACGGCGGTGACGGCCGCCTCGTCGTCGACACCGGCGGCGGCCGCCGCGAGCTCGACCTCGAGCTCGACCCCGCGACTGGCGAACTCGTCGCCGCCACCGTCGACATGGGCCCGGTGACGTTCGTGCCCGCCGAGATCCCCGTCGCGCTCGACTCGTCGGAGGGCATCACGGCCGAGTTCCACGGCGTGGAGTACGAGGGGGATGCCGCGGGCATGGGGAACCCCCACCTGGTGCTCTTCGTCGACGACCCCACGACCGCTCGGGTCACGCAGCACGGGCCGCGCCTCGAACACGACGAACGTTTCCCGGCGCGCACCAACGTGCACTTCGTGCGCCCCACCCCGGGCACAACCGACGAGCTCGACATGCGCGTGTGGGAGCGCGGCGTGGGCGAGACGCTCAGCTGCGGCACCGGCGCGAGCGCGAGTGCCGCGGTGGCACACCGGCGCGGCCTGGTGGGGGAGCGCGTCACCGTGCACGTGCCCGGTGGCGACCTCAGGGTGGAGATCGGGGACACGATCCGCCTCGGCGGCCCCGTCGTCCACGTGTTCGACACGAGCATCGAGCTCTGATCCCGATGTCACGCAGACGGCTCACCGCGACCGAGGTCGACCTCGGCGTCGTCCGGCAACGCGCGCTCCTCGTCGGCACCGGCTTCGGCCTGCGCGACGCCGAGGCGGCGCAGGCGTCGCTGGAGGAGCTCGCCGCGCTCACCGACACCGCGGGCGCCGATCCCGTCGAGCTCGTGCTGCAGCGCCGCGACACGCCCCACCCCGCCACCTACATCGGTTCGGGGAAGGCGCAGGAGCTGAAGGAGCTCGGCGACGCGCTCGACATCGACCTCGTGGTGTTCGACGACGAGCTCACGCCCGCGCAGCAACGCAACCTCGAGAAGCTGTTCGAGGTCGACGTCGTCGACCGCACCGCGTTGATCCTCGACATCTTCGCCCAGCACGCGCGCAGCCAGGAGGGCATGGTGCAGGTGGAGCTCGCGCAGCTCCGCTACCGGCTGCCGCGCCTGCGCGGTCGGGGTCACCAACTGAGCCAGCAGGGCGCGGGCATCGGCACGCGTGGTCCGGGTGAGACGCAGCTCGAGGTCGACCGCCGGCGCATCACCACGCGCATGTCGCACCTCGAGCGCGAGCTGAACCGCCTGGCCAAGAACCGCGCCACGCAACGCAAGGCCCGCACCCGGCGCGCGCTCACCACCGTCGCACTCGTGGGCTACACGAACGCGGGCAAGTCCACGTTGCTCAACCGCCTCACCGAGGCCGACGTGCTGGTGGAGGACCGCCTCTTCTCCACCCTCGATCCCGCCACCCGCCGCCTCCGCCTCCCCGGCGGCGAGACGATCCTCCTGTCCGACACCGTCGGGTTCGTGAGCCGCCTGCCGCACCAGCTCGTGGAGTCGTTCCGCTCCACGCTCGAGGTCGCCGCCGACGCCGACCTCCTCGTCCACGTGGTCGACGGGTCCGCCACCGACGCCGAGATGCAGATCCGTGCGGTGTACGACGTGCTGCGCGAGATCCACGCCGACTCGGTGCCCGAGATGCTGGTGGTGAACAAAGCCGACCTCGCGTCGCCCGACGACATCGCGGCACTCACGGGCGACCACCCCGACGCGGTCGTGGTGTCGGCGGTCACCGGCTCGGGGATCGAGAAGTTGCTCGACCGCATCGGCGACAAGCTCCGCGAGCTCGAGCCGGTGGTGGAGCTGCAGGTGCCCTACGAGCGGGGCGACGTGCTGGCGTCGCTGCACCGCGACGGCGAGGTGCTGGTGGAGGTACACGCCGACGCCGGCACCCGGGTGCGGGCCCGGCTCCTGCGGGCCGAGGTCGCCCGCTTCGACGAGTTCGTCGTCACCTCCTGACCCGTCGCTACGCTCCGACAATGTCCGGCATCGTCCTCCCTCCGTACCCGCACGACCGCCTCGACGCGCTCAAGAAGGTCGCGGCGGCCGCGCCCGGTGGCATGGTCGACGTGTCGGTGGGCACGCCGGTCGACCCGATGCCCGCCATCGTGGTCAAGGCGCTCACCGACGCCGCCGCGGGGGCCACCGGCTACCCGCTCACCATCGGCAGCGCCGCGTATCGCGAGGCGGCGGCGTGGTGGATCGAGCGCCGCTTCGGTTGCGTGGTCACCCCCGGCCAGGTCGTCGCGGTGGTGGGCACCAAGGAGCTCGTCGCCTCCCTGCCGCGCGCGCTGTCGCTGCGCGACCCGTCGCGCGACACGATCCTCTACCCGGCGGCTGCGTACCCCACGTACGCGATGGGTGCGACCCTCGCGGGTCTGCGCGCGGTCCCGGTGCCGGTCGACGACGAGTGGCACGTCGACCTGTCGCAGGTGTCCGACGACGACGCCTCGCGCGCGCTCGTGCTGTGGCTCAACGACCCGTCGAACCCCACCGGTGCGGTGGCGTCGCCGCAGCAGATGGAAGCGGCAGTGGCGTGGGCGCGCGCACGCGGCATCATCGTCGCGAGCGACGAGTGCTACGCGGAGTTCACCTACGACGCGGAGGGCAACCCCCGTGCACCCGTCACCGCGCTCACCGCCGGCAACGACGGCGCGCTCGCGGTGCACTCCTTGTCGAAGCGCTCCAACATGGCCGGCTTCCGGGCGGGCTTCGTCGCGGGCGACGGCGAGCTCGTGCAGTACCTCGGCGAGATCCGCAAGCACGGCGGCATGATGACGCCCGCCCCGGTGCAGGCGGCCGCTGCCGTCGCGCTCGGCGACGACGAGCACGTCGTCGAGCAGCAGCTCCGCTACGCGCGGCGCCGGGCCAAGGCGCTGCCGGCGTTGGAGGCACAGGGCCTCGTGCACGACGGCGGCGACTCCACCTTCTACCTGTGGCTCCGCGACTCCACTGGCCAGGGGCGCGACGGCTGGGCCATCGCCGCCGATCTCGCCGCCACCGGCCTCATCGTGGCCCCCGGCGACTTCTACGGCGAGGCCGGTGCGCAGCACGTGCGCGTGGCGCTCACCGTCACCGACGATCAACTCGATCTCGTCGTGGGTCGTCTCGCCTAGGGTCGCTCTCCTCACCTCCTCCCTTCGCACACTCACCAGGAGCAACGCACACCGTGGACCAGCTCGAGCAGACCATCACCGCCCTCTGGGAGGGCCGCGACGACCTCGCCGCCGTCATGCCCGAAGACGAGGCCCGCGCCGCGGTGCACCAGGCCATCGAGCTGCTCGACACCGGCAAGGCGCGCGTCGCCGAGCTGCAGGGCGACCAGGTCGTCGTCAACCAGTGGCTGAAGTACGCGGTGCTGCTGCTGTTCCGCCTCTCGAAGATGGACACCATCGAGCTGGGCCCGTTCGAGTACGCCGACAAGATCCCGCTGAAGCACGACTTCCAGGCGGCGGGGGTGCGCGTGGTGCCCGGCGCGTCGGCCCGCTGGGGTTCGTACCTCGCGCCCGGCGCGGTGATGATGCCGAGCTACGTGAACATCGGTGCCTACGTCGGCGCCGACTCCATGGTCGACACCTGGGCCACCGTCGGGTCGTGCGCGCAGATCGGCGAGCGCGTGCACCTCTCCGGTGGCGTGGGCATCGGTGGGGTGCTCGAGCTGCCGCAGGCCGCGCCTGTCATCGTGGGCGACGACTCCATGATCGGGTCGCGCTGCATCGTCGCCGAGGGCGCAAGGGTGGGGGAAGGAGTGGTGCTCGGCGCCGGCGCGATCCTCACCGGCTCCATCCCGGTGATCGACGCCGAGACCGGCGACGAGCTCGGCCGCGGCGTGGTGCCCGACTGGTGCGTCGCGATCTCGGCCACACGGGCGCGCACCTACGCGGGCGGCGAGTTCGGCCTGCCGTGCGTGCTGGTGGTGAAGCGCCTCAGCGAGGGCGAGCGCCACGACAAGGCGAAGCTCAACGACATCCTGCGCGACCACGGCGCAGCCACATGAGCGAGGCCGTCGTCGGCACGCCCGCCGACGACCTGCTCGCGCTGGCGGCCGCGCTCGTCGACGTGCCGTCGGAGAGCCACCACGAGGCGCACCTGTGCGACCTGCTCGAGCAGCGCCTCGCGGCGACCGCGCCGTCGCTCGACTGCGTCCGCGTCGCCAACAACCTGATCGTGCGCACCGACCTCGGGCGCGACCGGCGGATCGTGCTCGGCGGCCACATCGACACCGTGCCCGCCAACGGCAACGAGCGGGCCCGCATCGAGGGCGACGTGTTGCACGGTCTCGGCAGCGCCGACATGAAGGGCAGCCTCGCGGTGCTGCTCGCGCTCGCCGAGCAGCTGCACGCCAACCCCGATGCGGCCCAGCACGACATCACCTTCGCCTTCTACGAGGGTGAGGAGGTGGCCGACGAGTTCAACGGACTGCGCCACGTGTTCGAGCAGCGCGCCCGCCTGCTCGACGCCGACTTCGCGGTGTTGCTCGAACCCACCGACGGCTGGGTCGAGGCCGGTTGCCAGGGCTTCCTCATCGCGCGTGCCGAGTTCGACGGCGAGCGCGCGCACACCGCTCGCCCGTGGATGGGTGTGAACGCCATCCACCGTGCCTCGGCGTCGCTGGCGCGCATCGCCGCGCACGAGTCCGACACCGTGCTCGTCGACGGCCTCGAGTTCCGCGAGTCGCTGCAGGCGGTGCGCATCGAGGGCGGCGTGATGGGCAAGCACAACGTGGTGCCCGACGAGTGCGCGATCGTGGTCAACCGTCGCTTCGCCCCGGCCTACACGTCCGAAGAGGCGTTCGCGCAGGTGTCGGCGCTGATGGAGGGCGCCGATCGCGTGGAGGTGCTGCAGGCCCAGCCGGCCGCGGCGCCCAACCTGGCCAACCCGCTCGTCAACGAGTTCGTCGAGGGGCTCGGCCTGCCGGTGCGACCGAAGCTCGGCTGGACCGACGTGGCGCGCTTCGCGTCACGTGGGGTCCCGGCGGTGAACTTCGGCGCGGGTGATCCGACCATCGCCCACACCGCGGGCGAACTCGTCACCCGTGAGAGCGTGGAGCGCTGCTACGAGGTGCTGGCGCGCTTCGTGGGGCTCTAGGAGACCCTTCTGGAAGTCTGGCGCTAGAAGCGTCGGAGCAGGCTGACGACCTTGCCGTAGATGGTGACGTCGGCGGGGTCGAAGACCATCTCCTCCATCGTGGAGTTCTCCGGTCGCAGCACGATCTTGTTGCGGCGGCGCAGGAAGGTCTTGACCGTGGCCTCCTCGCCCGGAATGCCGGCGATCACGGTGTCGCCCGGCTGCGCGTCGGGCTGCTGGCGCACGACGACGTAGTCGCCGTCGAAGATGCCGGCCTCGATCATCGACTCGCCGCGCACGCGCAGCATGAAGAGGGTGCCGTCGCCGGTGAAGTCCTCCGGGACGGGGAGGGTCTCCTCGATGTTCTCGGCCGCGAGCACGCCGGTGCCGGCGGCGACGTCGCCCACGAGGGGCACGTGGCGCACGGGGCGGCGCTCCACGGCGGCGCCGGACTCGACGTCGAGGCGCACCTCGAGCGCACGGGGCTTGGTGGGGTCGCGGGTGAGGTAGCCCTTGTCCTGCAGGGCCGCGAGGTGCGCGTGCACCGTTGAGCTGGAGGAGAGGCCGACCGCCTCGCCGATCTCGCGCACGCTGGGCGGGTAGCCGCGGTGGCGCACCTCGGCGTCGATGAACTCGAGGACCTGGCGCTGACGGGGGGTGAGGTCGGTCGTCATGGCGCGGACGGTACCACGATCGTGTGTTCGGGGCAAACACCCGTTCGGGATTTTCCGCCGAAAGCCTTGACCCGAACGGTTGTTCGTGTCACCCTACGAACAGTTGTTCGATCCCCTCCGGGTTGGGCCCACGAGCCGCTGTGGCGGACGGTTCGGGGCCGATCGGAAGGGATCCACGGATAACTGTCACACCCCCGTGGTCGAGTGTCCCTCAGCGGGTCGCACGACCACGGAGCGAAGACAGTGCACACGAGAGAAGAGCAAGAGATGGCCGCCATCATGATCCCGACCGGCAGCGACCGGATCGACCGCCGTCACACCGTCACCATCACCACCAACAGGCCCACGAGCCGGCGCCAGCCCACGACCGCGCCGGTCCGTCGTCCGTCCGTTGCCACCGGGCGGACCCTGGGCGGGGGTGCAGGGGTCGCGGTGCGCACCGGCGCTCGTCCCGCTGTCCGGCAGGGACCGGCCCACCGGCCGGTGAGCCGGGCCACGTACTGGTGCAGGCGGGCATTCGTCGCCGCACTGGTCGTCGGCCTGGTCCTCCTGATGGCGCAGGCGGGTGCGGCGCTCGGGGGATCTTCCCTCGCAACCCCCGAGCGCAGCACCACGTCGTCCTCGGCTTCCCCCGTCCGGCACACGGTCGTGCGACCCGGCGACTCGCTGTGGAGCGTCGCCTCCCGCCTGGCCCCGGGTTCCGACCCGCGGCCGGTGGTCGACGCGCTCTCCCAGGCGCGCGACGGCGCAGCCCTGGTGCCCGGGGAGACCGTCGAGTGGGGCGGCTGAGCCCGCCCGGGCTCTGCCCATCGAGCCGGCTGAACCCCCTGGGGTTCGGCGCATGGAGCCGGCCGATTCGGGGGTACCTCCACAGGATCGCCCACGGTGGCCTGACAACTCGGTCGGGCCACCGTGGCTGCGCCACGGGACATGCCAGTGGCTGCGCCACGGGACATGCCAGTGGCTGCGCCACGGGATATGCCGGTGGCTGCGCCACGGGAGATGTCCGTGGCTGTGCTCCGAAGGGCGCATGGCGAAGGTTGGGGATACGGTGGCGCGATGCGCTGCCCGTTCTGCTCGGCCGACGACGACAAGGTCGTCGATTCGCGCCCGGCCGACGAGGGTGCGGCGGTGCGGCGACGGCGGGAGTGCCTGGCCTGCAGTCGCCGGTTCACCACGTACGAGCGGGTCGACGAGCTGCCGTTCACGGTGGCGAAGCGCTCGGGGGTGAAGGAGCCGTTCGACCCGGAGAAGGTGCGTTCGGGCGTGGAGCGGGCGGTCGCGGGCAGTGCGATCGAGCCGGCCGCGGTCGACGACCTCGTCGCCCAGGTCGAGGAACGGCTGCGGGCGATGGGGCCCGAGGTCACCTCGGAGCAGGTGGGCCGGGCGGTGCTCGAGGGGCTGCGCGGGTTGGATCCGGTGTCGTACCTGCGGTTCGCCTCGGTCTACAAGGGCTTCGACACGATCGGCGACTTCGAGCGGGAGGTCACCGAGCTCCAGAAGCAGACCGCGCCGAAACCGCGGAAAACCTAGGGATTCCGGCGTCGGGGCGAAGGTCCCGATCCGGACATCGGCGCACGGCGGGTGCACTGGGTCGGCGTCGTCGAATCGTTGATCGCGAACTGATCCGCGAAACCCTTGCAATGACACCGCTGTAGTTCTATCTTTGTGATCCCCCACCACTGGTGGGGGAGGGGGGAGCGCAAACCACAACATGTTGTGGTTCCTTGCGCTCCAAGGCCGGTACAACAAGCTCCACCGGGATCGCCCGGGCCGGAGCGGGACGCAGGAGAGGGAGTCGCCACATGGCCATCGCGCCGGAGCAGGTCGGGATCGGGATCCGCCGCTACTTCACCCGACCGGGAGTCAATCCCTACGACATGGTCGAGTGGGAGAAGCGCGATGCCCGGATCACGAACTGGAAGGACGGCACCGACGCCTTCTTCCAGCCCGAGGTCGAGTTCCCCACCACGTGGTCGGTGAACGCCACCAACATCGTCGCCCAGAAGTACTTCCGCGGCACCCTCGGCACCGAGGAGCGTGAGTCGTCGCTGCGCCAGGTGATCGACCGCGTGGCCGACACCGTCACCGGCTGGGGTGTGCGCGACGGCTACTTCGCCGACGAGCACGAGGGCGCGGCGTTCCGCAACGAGCTCAAGTTCATCCTCCTCACCCAGCGCGCCGCCTTCAACTCGCCGGTGTGGTTCAACATCGGTGTGAAGGGTGTGCCGCAGCAGGGCTCGGCCTGCTTCATCCTCGCCGTCGAGGACACGATGGACGGCATCCTCAACTGGTACCGCGAGGAAGGAACCATCTTCAAGGGTGGGTCGGGCTCCGGCATCAACCTCTCGAACATCCGCTCGTCCTACGAGCACCTCAAGGGCGGCGGCACCGCGTCGGGCCCGGTGAGCTTCATGCGCGGCGCCGACGCGTCGGCGGGCACGATCAAGAGCGGCGGCAAGACGCGCCGCGCCGCCAAGATGGTCATCCTCAACGCCGATCACCCCGACGTCGAGGAGTTCATCTGGTGCAAGTCGGTCGAGGAGAAGAAGGCGCGTGCGCTGCGCGACGCCGGCTTCGACATGGACCTCGACGGCAAGGACTCCCACTCGATCCAGTACCAGAACGCCAACAACTCGATCCGCGTCACCGACGAGTTCATGCAGGCGGTCGTCGACGACGCCGACTGGCACCTGCGGGCCGTCACCACGGGCGAGATCATCCGCACGGTGAAGGCGCGTGACCTCTTCCGCCAGGTCTCGCAGGCCGCGTGGGAGTGCGCCGACCCCGGCATGCAGTTCGACTCCACGATCAACCGCTGGCACACGTCGCCCAACAGCGGGCGCATCAACGCCAGCAACCCGTGCTCCGAGTACATGCACATCGACAACTCGGCGTGCAACCTCGCCAGCATCAACCTGCTCAAGTACCTCGGCGACGACGGCGTCTTCGACATCGAGGCCTACAAGCACACCGTCGAGGTGATGTTCACCGCGCAGGAGATCATCGTCGGCAACGCCGACTACCCCACGGAGAAGATCGGCGAGAACAGCCGCAAGTTCCGTCAGCTCGGTCTCGGCTACGCCAACCTCGGCGCCCTCCTCATGGCGCAGGGCATGCCCTACGACTCGGAGGAGGGTCGGGCCTGGGCCGCGGCGCTCACCGCGCTGATGACGGGCCACGCCTACGCCACGAGCGGCCGCACCGCCGGTCGCATGGGGCCGCACGCCGGCTACGCCGACAACGCCGACGCGATGCTCAACGTGCTGCGCATGCACCGCGCCGAGGCCGCGAAGATCGACGAGGACCTCGTGCCGCCGGAGCTGCTCGGCGCCGCCCAGCAGGCGTGGGACGAGGCCGTCGAGCTCGGTGAGACGTTCGGTGTGCGCAACGCGCAGGCCACCGTGCTCGCGCCCACCGGCACCATCGGTCTCATGATGGACTGCGACACCACCGGCATCGAGCCCGACCTCGCGCTCACCAAGGCGAAGAAGCTCGTCGGTGGCGGCACCATGCTCATCGTCAACCAGACGATCCCGCGTGCCCTCGGCCAGCTCGGCTACTCCGACGACGAGACCGAGGCCATCATCGAGCACATCAACGAGCACAAGACGATCATCGGGGCCCCGCACTTCAAGGCGGAGCACCTCCCGGTGTTCGCCTGCTCGATGGGCGACAACACGATCCACTACATGGGTCACGTGAAGATGATGGGTGCGGTGCAGCCGTTCATCTCGGGTGCCATCTCCAAGACGGTGAACATGCCCGAAGAGGCCACCGTCGAAGACGTGGAAGACCTCCACATCGAGGCATGGCGTCTCGGCCTCAAGGCCGTCGCCCTCTACCGCGACAACTGCAAGGTCGCGCAGCCGCTCGCCACGCAGAAGAAGGAAGGGGAGTCGAGCGACGCGTCGTCCGACTCGCCGGCCGCGGTCGTGGAGCGCATCGTCGAGCACGTCATCGTGCAGGAACCGGTGCGTCAGAAGCTGCCGCGCATGCGCAACTCCAAGACGTTCTCGTTCCGCGTGGCCGACTGCCACGGGTACGCGACCGTCGGCGAGTTCGAGGACGGGCGTCCCGGTGAGGTGTTCCTGAAGGTCGCGAAGCAGGGTTCCACCCTCGCCGGCATCATGGACGCCTTCGCCATCTCGCTCAGCCTGGGCCTGCAGTACGGCGTGCCGATCGAGGCGTTCGCCGAGAAGTTCACGAACATGCGCTTCGAGCCCGCCGGCATGACCGACGACCCCGAGCTGCGCATCGCCACGAGCCTCGTCGACTACATCTTCCGCCGTCTGGTGGTCGAGTACGTGCCGTTCGAGACCCGTCGTGACCTCGGCATCCTCACGGTCGCGGAGCGCACGCAGCCCACGCTGCCCGGTGTCGAGGAGGCCACCACGCCTTCGGAGCCCGGTCTCGACGTGCTCCCGCTCGAGGACCGTGCGCCGTCCGCGGCCATCGCCCCGCCCACCACGCAGAAGCCCGTCGTGCGCGAGCAGGAGACGGTGCTGTGCCACGTGTGCGGCGACATCATGCAGCGGGCCGGTTCGTGCCACGCCTGCCCGAGCTGCGGGGCCACGAGCGGTTGCTCGTGAGCTCGTAGCTCACACCGATCCACCGTGCGAGGCCCGGGCTCCGGCCCGGGCCTCGTCGCGTCAGCCGTCTCCTCGGCTGTCGGGTGCGGCGTCTCAGCGGTAGTGGCCGGCCTGCTCCCGCAGGCGGGTCTCGTAACGCCCGAGGAAGCCGGCCATCACCACGCCACCCGGTCCGGGTTCGCGCGTGAGGAGCGTGACGACCAGGCGGCCGACGCGCAGGTGCGCCACCCGCTCGTACCACGACTGCTCGCGTCCGGTCGTCGGCGCGGCGAGCAGGATCACGGCTTCGCTGCACGCCCGTTCACCGGCCGCGGTGAGCGCCGCGATCGGCGTGACGGTGACCGTCAACTCGGTGGACGCACCATCGCCGCCGGCGGCGGCCAGCTTGGCGGCCCACTGGTCGCGGTAGCGCTCACGCCGCTGGGCGAGCGCCGCGTCGCCCGTCTCGCGCTCGAAGAACTCGACGGCGGCCGGGGCCGCGGTGAACACCGTGGCGGTGGCGCTGACGAAGCCGGTGCCCGACGTCCAGGAACGGGTGGTCGCACCCGTGAGGTGCGATGCGGTCACGCCGGCCGGTGACGTCTGTTCCGACCACTCCTTCGCGGCCTTGCGACGCGAGAGTCCGACGGCCTCCTGCGCCGAGGGCAGGGCGAGGACGGCGAGGGGCTGCTCGTCGGCGTCGGGGCCACCGAGCTCCTGGAGGAACCCGGTGACGTCGACGTCGCCGAAGCCGTCCGTCGTTCCGTCACCAGTCGCGTCGGTGCCGTCCATGTCCCGCTCCCTGCTCGCTGGCCGACAGTCAACCATGCGCCGGGGTTCGTCCCGCGCTCCCTCTCGGCGCGCAGAATGGCGCCATGACGCGCCGGCACCGCCTGTTCCCGACCCTCCTCACGGTCCTGATCGCCGTGGCGGCTGCCCTCCCGCTGGGCGCGTCGGTGGCCGGAGCTGCGTCGAACCGGGCGTGCGGGCTGCTCACCACGAAGCAGGTGCAGCAGGCGCTCGGAGCGCCGGTGTCGGCACCCGTGGCGAAGACCGGCAGCAACCCCGGGTGCGAGTGGCAGACCAAGGACCCGAAGACCCGCGAGTACCTCTCGGTCGAGATCGGATCCCTCGGCAAGGCCGAGCGGGCGAGGTTCACGCAGCTCGCCAAGGACCCCGACAACGAGGTCGTCGACGACCTGGGCGACCGGGCCGTGCTCGAGTGCGCGGCGCGCCGCAACGGCGAGTGCTTCCTGCTGAAGCGGCTCTGGATCGCCGTCGGCAACGAGTACCTCGGACTCGCGCTCGTCGGTCCGGCCGACACCGCCGACGAGGCCGACGCCCTGGTGCAACTCGGCGGTCACGCCGTCGACAAGCTCTGAGTCGCCCGCCCGGGATCTCGGCGCTGCCGCCCCTAGCGTGGCGGCGATGGACGAGGCACCTCGTCGACGATCCTGTCGAGCTCGACGACGACGACGCAGTGGACCGCCCCGGGCGGGTGGACGTGGTGTTCGTCGTGGCGTTGTGCCTGCTCACCGGCGTGATCGGGCACAAGCATCGGCCTCGGGGAGGCGACGACTCCTTCAACGCGGCCGACGTCGGCTTCCTGCGCGACATGACGACCCACCACGACAGCGCCATCGGCCTCGGCTTCGACTACCTCGGCCGTGAGCACGACGCGCTCGTGGGCCACTTCGCCCGGGAGATCGTGATGGCGCAGAGCCAGGAGGTCGCGGTGATGAACAGCCTCGCGAGCCGTGCGAACGAGCCCGAGACGATGGGTGCCGACGTGGCCATGGACTGGATGGGCATGGCGATGCCGCCCGGGCAGATGCCGGGGATGCCCACCTGGGCCGAGAGCGCGCAACTGCGCCGCACGGGGATCGCGGCCGACGACCTGTTCACCTCGCTGATGATCCACCACCATGCCGGTGGCGTCGCGATGGCCGAGTACGCGGCGAAGCACGGCGAGAACGCCGCAGTGCGCAACCTCGCCCGCTCCATGGCGCGCGTGCAGCGGGGTGAGATCATCGAGATGAACAACCACCGCGCCACGCTGGGCCTGCCGGCGATCGACGTGACCGACGAGATGACCGCGACCGGTCACGCGGCGATGAACCACGGGAGCTCGTGATGCTCGACCACGTGTCGATCCAGTGCGCCGACGTCGCCACCAGCGCGGCGTTCTACGACGCGTTCCTCGCGCCACTCGGCGGCGTGCGCGTCATGGACTTCGGTGAGGTGATCGGGTACGGCAATCCGCCGAAGCCCGACTTCTGGCTGGGGCCGCAGGCGACGGGGAGGGGTTCTGCGAGAGCCACCTGCGCTCGCGGCGCCGATCGGGCCGCGGTCGACGCCGCCTTCGGTGCCGCGGTCGCGCTCGGCGCCGAGGTGTTGCACGAGCCGCGCGTGGCCCGAGTACCACCCTGGCTACTACGGCGCCTTCGTGCGCGACCCCGACGGCAACAACGTCGAAGCCGTCTGCCACACCCCCGAGTAGCGACTCCCGAGGAGCGGCTCAGGCGGGAGGCGCTCGGCGCCGCGGGGTGGCGCCCGTGGCGGGTCATCACCGCAACGCCGTGCCGTGGTCGGGCGGGCCATCCCCGGACGCGGCGAGCACCTCGGCCATCTCGCGGAAGTAGCTCGGTCCGAAGATTCCGGGGGTGGCCACCGAGAGGAACCGGCCGTCGGTCGTCCCGGTGTTGTGGAACTCGTGCACCTGGCCGCGCCCGACGAAGCCGGCCTCGCCCGCGTGCAGGACCCGGCTGACCCCGTCGATCACGAACGTGAACTCGCCCTCGAGTACGTAGACGGCCTCGTCGAACGCGTCGTGGCTGTGCGGGGGCGGGACGAAGGCGCCCACCGGCACGTGGATCTCGAAGACCGTCGCCCGGCCGCCCGTGTCGACCTCGTCCTGGAGGAAGGTCACGGTCAGGGCGTGGAGGCGGATCGGGGTCTTCGTCGCCGTCGGCATCGCTGGGCTCCCGTGTCGTTTGTAAAGTGACTTTCGCATTGTACGACGAGCCCCGCCTCTTTGTAAAGTGGTTTTATCCATGGCCGACCGGAACGAGACCTCGCCGCTGCTCGGTGCGCTGCTGCGCATGCCGGTCGACGCCGTCCGCCATCGCATGCTCGAGGACCTGCATGCGGCGGGCTTCACCGACATCGTCCCCGCGCACTTCGCCGTGCTGCGCTACCCGGGACCCGACGGCCGCCGCCCGTCCGACGTCGCGGCGGAGGCGGGCATGAGCCGCCAGGCGATGAACTACCTCCTCGGCGAGCTCGAGAAGCTCGGCTACCTCGAGCGCCACGACGACGAACGGGACCGGCGTTCGCGCCGCATCGAGTTGACGGAGCGGGGCCTGGCCGTGCGTCGGGTCATGCGGGCCAGCGTCACGAAGATCGAAGCGGAGCTCGCCGACAGCCTCGGCGACGAGGCGCTCGGTCGGTTCCGGGAGATGCTCCTGGCCGTCAACGGTTCTCCCTTCGTCAAGGAGTACCGGGAGAGCACCGGACAGCCGCAGGTCTTCGCGACGCCGGAGTAGCGAAGCCCGGTCGAGCCGGTCAGTCGGCGGCGGCCCAGGCGATCGCGTCGTCGCGCTCGGCGAGGGCGAACGTCTTCACGTCACCGGGCGTCATCCAGCCGAACAGGTTGGTGGCGTGGCGCATCCAGTCGACGTCGGTCACGAGGGCGATGCGCTTCCACTTGGTGAAGCGCTCCACGCCCATCTTCATGTCCTCCCACACTGCGCTCACCGTCATGCCCGTCCACTGCGGGAACTCGATGACGATGCGCACGTCCTCGCCGCGCTCGATGAGCGCGTCGACCACGGGGGAGAGCACTTCCTTGTAGTCCTCGGCGGTGATCTGCTCGAGCACCCGGAAGCCGATCACGGTGCTGGGCAACCCGGAGATGGTCTCGATCATGCTGCCTCCTCGCGTACCCCAATCAGGGTAGGGCGGCGGTGACGGCAGCGACGACGTCGAGGTCCTCGATCGCGGCATTGGCCCGCATGAGCAGGTTGTCGCCGAGCACGACGCCGTCGCCGCTGGCGTACGAGGGCATGTAGGCGAGGAAGGTCGCCACGACCGTGTACGACGCCTGGAGCCGGTGCGCGGCCCATGCCTCGTCGAACGAGTAGTCGTGACCGCCAGCGGCACGGAGTGCGTCGAGGTAGCCCTGGATCAGCTCACGCTCGTTGGCGCGCCGGGCCTCGACGTCGACCGACATGGTGAGGAAGTAGCTGACGTCGCGCAGGTGGGTGCTCGTGCGCGACAGGCCCCAGTCGACGAAGCCCACGCGCGCCGGCCCGTCGGTGGCGTCGAGGTACACGTTGCCCACGTGCAGGTCGCCGTGGATGTAGGTGGGCGGGCCGGAGTGCCAGATCTCGTCGAACCAGGCGTGGTGCTGCTCGTAGAGCTCGCCGACCGCGGTGTACGTGGGGGAGAGCGTGTCGGCGTTGGCGTCGAGCACCATGCGCATGAGCCCGGCAGTGGCCTCGCTCATGCGCCGACTCGGCGTGTGCAACCAGGGCGCCACCTCGTCGCGAGCGGTCTGCGACTCGAAGCGGGCGTGGAAGCGCGCGAGGTCCTCGAGGGCGACGGCGGCGGCGTCGGCGGGCACACCGGTCATCGCGGGGAAGAACGAGCAGTCGCGCACCGAGAGGTCCTCGAGCAGGAGCACGAACAGGTCGTCGCTGCTCGCGGCGTACGCGCACTTCGGCACCCGCAGGTCGACGGTGCCCGAGACGTCGCGGAAGAACTGCGCCTCGCGCTCGCCCATGCCGGTGGCGCCGATCATCTGGCGGTGGGCCTCGTCGAGCGGCGCGAGCTTTGCGAACAGCGAGGCCGGGCCGGCCCCCGGGGTCGCGTACTCGAGACCGATGCGGGCGCGCTGGTTGGTGGCGAACGCGTGGTCGAGCACGTCGACGCCGGTGACGTCGGTGCCGAGCACCTCGGTCAACCAGGCGGGGGTGAGCTCTTCGGGGGAGGAGGGCAGCGTGGGCATCGGCGCAGACTGGCACACCGATGCGGTCCGCGCTGGCCGGACTAGTGGCCGGTCCAGGTGGGGTCGCGCTTCTCGAAGAAGGCGCCGACCCCCTCGCGCACGTCGTCGGTCTGCAGCAAGCGCTGGTGCGTCGCGTGCGACAGCTCCCACAGCGCCGACTCGTCGCCGTTGACCGCGGTGTTGGCGAGGTGCAGCGACGCCTGCACGCCGAGCGGCGCGTTGGCGCAGACCTCCTCGGCCAGCGCGACGGCCGCGTCGAGGGCGGCGCCGTCGTCGGTCAGCACGTTCACGAACCCGAGGCGCTCGGCGCGCTCGGCGTCGAGATCCTTCGCGGTGAGGAGCAGCTCGCGGGCGACGTTCGGGGGCAGCATGCGGGTCACACGGAACGCGCCGCCGAAGTCGGGCATAAGGCCTCGCTTCACCTCGGGGAGCCCGAACCGGGCCGAGCGACCGGCGACGACGAGGTCGCAGCACAGCACGAGCTCCATGCCTCCGCCGTACGCGAACCCCTCGACCGCGGCGATCAACGGCTTCGTGCGCACGCGCTCGATGATGCCGACGATGCCGCCACGCTCGGTGGGCTCACCGGGACCGGTGGCGAGGTCGGCGCCGGCCGAGAAGAAGCGCGGGCCGCCGGTGAGCACCGCGCACCACTGGTCGGGGTCGTCCTCGAAGTCGTTGAGTGCGGCGTCGAGGCCGGCGGTGATCGTGGGGCCGAGCGCGTTGCGCTTCGCCTCGCGCGCCAGCGTGATGACGGTGAGGCGGCCGCGTCGTGCGACGACCACATCGGGGGATTCGGTCATGGTTGCTCCGTCGGGAATCAGCGGCGTGAGCCGAAGGCCGCCGCGGTGTCGGCGACCTCCCACACCTCGGCGATCCGGCCGTCGACGAGCCGGAACAGGATGTTGTACTCCGCGTCGTAGGCGCCGCCCGCGCTCCCGTCGGCACCGATCCGTTCGGCGGTGCGCCGGTAGTGCGCCGACACGAGGTCGCCCTCGGCGACGAGGTGGTGCACGGTCAACACGCTCGATCCGGCCACGAACGCCTTCCAGCCGTTGCCGCCGAACCAGTCGATGGTGTCCCAGCCCACGAGGGGCCGGGCGAGGCCGAACTTCGCGGCCGCCGACGCCGGCACCCACCACACGACGTCGTCGTGCACCAACGGCCGCATGCTGGCGGTGTCGTCGTGCACCAGTGCGGGGAGGAACCGCGCGATCACGTCGCGGTTGCGCTCGGCGGTGGCGGTCATCGCGGGAATCTACGCTACGGACTCCATGGCACACATCGGGTGGATCGGCACCGGGGTGATGGGTGTGAGCATGTGCTCGCACCTCGTCGCCGCCGGTCACGACGTCACGGTCACCACGCGCACGCGTGCCAAGGCCCAACCACTGCTCGACGCCGGCGCGACGTGGGCCGACACGCCCGCGGCGGTCGCCGTCGCTCGCGACTTCGTGTTCTCGATGGTCGGCTACCCCGACGACGTGCGCGCCGTGATGCTCGGCGCCGGTCCCGACGACGGCGGCGTGTTCGCCGCGGCGAAGCCGGGGACGGTCGTGGTCGACATGACGACGAGTGATCCCACCCTCGCGCGGGAGTTGGGGGAGCGGGGGGCCGCGCTCGGGCTGCACGTGCTCGACGCGCCGGTGTCGGGCGGCGACGTCGGCGCGCGCAACGGCACGCTGTCGATCATGGTCGGCGGCCCGGCCGACACGTTCGCCGCCGTGCTCCCGTTGTTCGAGACGATGGGTTCCACGATCGTGCACCAGGGCGGACACGGCGCGGGCCAGCACACCAAGCTCGTGAACCAGACGCTCGTCGCCGGCACCATGGCCGGCGTGTGCGAGGCACTGCTCTATGCGCAGCGCGCCGGGCTCGACGTGGAGCAGGTGCTGGCGTCGGTGTCGAGCGGCGCGGCGGGAAGCTGGGCGCTCAGCAACCTGGCGCCGCGCATCGCGGCGGGAGACTTCGCGCCCGGGTTCTTCGTCGACCACTTCGTGAAGGACATGGGGCTCGTGCTCGCCGAGGCGCGCCGCATGCAACTCGCGCTCCCGAACCTCGCCCTCGTCCAACAGCTGTACGTCGCACTGCAGGCGCAGGGCCACGGGCGCAGTGGCACCCAGGCACTGGTCCACGCGCTCGCCGCGCTCTCGGGCACCACCTGGGACTGACCGGTACGCTGCGCGAACTGCACGCCGATCACGGGGGGTGACCGTGCTCGATCCCGACGCGTTCGAGTGGCTGGAGATCAACGGCGCGGCCGATTCGCCGTACCGGGTCCACCACGATCTGTCGATCCTCGCGTGGGACCGTGACGCGGGCACGATCGACCTCGTCATCCGCTTCGACGCCGAAGGTGGCCACTGTCAGCCCCATCGGCACCTCACGACGACGTCGGTCCTCGTGCTGTCGGGGGAGCAGCACCTCACCGACCTCCGGCCCGACGGCAGCCGTCCGCACAGGGTGCGTCCCGCCGGCGGGCACCACCTCACGACCGGCGACGAGTTCCCGCACCTCGAGCGCGGCGGTCCCGACGGCGCGGTGGTCTTCTTCAGCCATCACACCGACGACGGCCGGCTCTACGAGATCGTCGACGCCGACGGCGCACCGGTGCACACGGTGACGCTCGACTCGCTCGTCGCCACGTGGGAAGCGCGCCCACGATGACCACCACCGACCCCGACGCGCTCCGGGCGCGCTACCGCGAGGAGCGCGACAAGCGGCTGCGCGCCGACGGCAACGAGCAGTACCGCGAGATCACCGGGCCGCTCGCGCGGTTCGCGGCGGATCCCACCGCAGGCGATGCGCCCGCGCGCGACGCGCTGCACGACACCGTCGACGTCCTGATCGTCGGCGCGGGGTTCAGCGGGCTGCTCGCCGCGGCCCGTCTGCGCGACATCGGCGTGCAGCGCATCCGGCTCGTCGACGACGGCGCGGCGCCGGGTGGCACCTGGTACTGGAACAACTACCCGGGCGTGCAGTGCGACATCGAGTCGTACATCTACTTCCCGCTGCTCGAGGAGCTCGACTACATCCCGCGGGAGAAGTACTCCTACGGTCCCGAGATCGCCGAGCACGCGCGGCGCATCGCGCTGCACTACCGCCTCCTCGACGACGCGGTGTTCCGCACCCGCGTCACCGCGATGGAGTGGGACGACGCAACCGCCGAGTGGGTGGTGGCCACCGACCACGGCGACCGGATGCGGGCGCGGTTCGTGGTGATGGCCACCGGCCCGCTCAGTCGCCCGAAGCTCCCCGGCATCCCCGGCATCGAGGACTTCGCGGGGCACGCGTTCCACACCAGCCGATGGGACTACGCGTACACGGGTGGCGACACGACCGGAGGGCTCGTGAACCTCCGCGACAAGCGGGTGGGTGTGATCGGCACCGGCGCGACCGCGGTGCAGTGCATCCCGCACCTGGGCGAGTTCGCCGAGCACCTCTACGTGTTCCAACGCACGCCGTCGTCGGTGGACGCGCGCAACAACCGCCCGACCGACCCGGCGTGGGTCGAGTCGCTCGAGCCGGGATGGCAGCAGCGCCGCATCGACAACTTCGGCGTGATCGTCACCGGCGGGCACCAGGACGAGGACCTCGTGGCCGACGGGTGGACCGAGATCCTGGGCACGCTGTCGGGCCTCGGCGCGCGCGACGGCGCGAACTCCGCCGAGGAGATCGCCGCGCGCATCGAGCTCGCCGACTTCACGAAGATGGACCAGATCCGCGCCCGCGTCGACGACATCGTGCGCGACCCGTCCACCGCGGCGGCGCTGAAGCCGTGGTACCGCCAGTTCTGCAAGCGGCCGTGCTTCCACGACGACTACCTCGCCACGTTCAACCGTCCCAACGTCACGCTGGTCGACACCGAGGGCAAGGGCGTGGAGCGGGTGACCGCACGCGGCGTCGTGGTCGACGGCACCGAGTACGAGGTCGACTGTCTCATCCTCGCCACCGGCTTCGAGGTGGGGACCGAGTACACGCGGCGCGCCGGGTGCGATCCCGTCGGTCGCGACGGGCTGCGTCTTTCCGACAAGTGGGGTGCGCAGGTCGCGACCTTCCACGGCCACCTCAGCCGCGGGTTCCCGAACTGCTTCTTCATGGGCGGCATCCAGTCGGGTGTGAGCCCCAACTTCACCGAGCTCTACAACGAGCAGAGCCGCCACGTCGCCTACGTCATCGAGCAGGTGCGGGCCGCGGGCGCGACGCGTGTGCAGCCGACCGCCGAGGCCGAGCAGGAGTGGCTCGACACGCTCGCCGCGTCGAACCGGGGCCGCACGAGCTTCCAGGACCAGTGCACGCCCGGCTACTACAACAACGAGGGGCGACCGGGCGAGGGTCCCGGGTGGTTCGGTGGCAACTACGGCGGCGGGGCGCAGGCCTTCTTCCGGATCCTGCGCGACTGGCGCGCCGACGGCACCCTCGCCGGCCTCGAGCTGACCTGAGCGGGTGGGCCACGAACGCCACTGCTTCGAGCACCTCGACGACGCGATCGAGCACGCGCGCCTGCACGTGGCGCGCGCCGAGCACGCAGTCTGAACGCGTTCTCTAGAGCGAGTGCAGGCGCCGCGCCGGCGGGGGCGGGGAGTGGTCGTCGCGACCACCGTGGCCGTCGTGGCCCCGTCGGATCGAGGCGGCGGCCCAGGCGAGCACGCCGAGCATCACGAACGTGATCGCGTGCGCGAGCTCGAAGCTCGGTGTGACGGTCTGCGCCTGTTGGTCGACCATGCCCGCGGAGAACTGCGCGAGGAGCACGAGCGCACCGACGAGCAGCGCCGGCACGAGGTAGCGCGATCGCCAGGCGGCCAACAGCGCGGCGCCCGCGGCGACGAGCCCGAAGGCGCCGTCACGCGTCAGGTGGGCGACGGCGACGCTCTGGTCGGGGACGAGGCTGGCGCCGAAGAGCCAGGGGCAGGCGATGACGATCTGCGCGACGGCGAGGCACACCAGCAACACGCGCAGGAACGTCGACGGCTCGGCCACGAACGGGCGCAACCGGGTGAGCACGTCGGGAGCGGCGATCGGGTCGTGGTAGGCGCGGCTGCACGACGGGCACGTCGCGGTGTGGACCCGCGCGGCGCGGTGGAGGCCACGATCCGCGGCGGGATCGTCGTCGAGGAGGACGAGCAGTGCCTGGTCGCAGTTCATGCGATCACCCTCTCGTTGGTGACGGTGAGCTCGCGCTCGAGCGCGGCGCGCGCCCGGTGGAGCCGGGAGCGGATCGTGCCGACGGGGACGTCGAGGATCGCGGCCGCGGCCGCGTAGTCGTAGCCGAGCACGCCGCACAGCGCGACCACCTCGCGTTGCTCGGCGGGGAGGCGCTCGATCAGGTCGTGCACCTCGCTGGAGTGGTCGGGCGCCTGGGCGTGGTCCGGGAGGCGGTCGTCGGGGGTGTCGGTGCGCCCGCGGGCGAGGTCGATCACGCAGTTGTGGCAGATCCGGATGAGCCAGCCCTCGAACGATCCGTTGCCGCGGAAGGAGTCGAGGTACTTCCACGCCCGCAGGAACGTCTCCTGCACCGCGTCGTCGGCCGCCCAGCGGTCGTTGGTCATCGCCCGGGCGTACGCCGTGACGGCGCCCGCGTGGGCGGCGACCAGCTGCTCGAACCGGCGGCGGTCGCGACTCATGCGCGGGCCGTCCCGCGCTGGTCGTGCACGTCCATCCGGTGTTCCTCCCTCGCGGTCACCGGATGACTGCCCTTCCGGTGGTTCCTGCCCGGTAGACCGGTCTCGGGGCGCAGAAGTTCCCGGCGACCGCCGGAATTTCTCAGCGGCGGTGCACGACGACGCCGCGCGCCTGGCCGTGGCGGGCGACGTCGTCGAGGACCGCCTGGGTGGGCTCGTGGTGGGCCTCGGCGCCGTTGCCGTGGACGATGACCACGGACGCCTCGGGCGCGTCGTCGACGACGGCCCGGAGTTGGAGACCCAACGCCTCGTGCTGCTCGGGGGCCGTCGAGTGGTGGACGTGCACCACGATCAGCGCCGCGTCGTCGACGTCGTGTGCGGTGACCGAGACGAGGGCTTCCTCCATGCGGTGCAGACCGTGTGCGCGCCCGGGAAGTTCCACTGACCGCGAGGAACTCCCGCGTGGCCACGGCGGTCTACGGGACGAACCGGGCAGGGAGGAAGCACGTGAGCACCATGGAGTTCGTCGGCGCGGGTGCCGGCGACGGGAGGACGCCGACCGCGTCGACCGCCGAGGACGCGGCTGCCGACAAGGCGAGCCGGCGGTGGCGCAGCGTGTGGCGCCTGCACTTCTACTCGGGGATCTTCGCCGCGCCGATCCTGGTGATGTTCGCGCTCACCGGGTTGGTCATCCTGTACACGCAGCCCATCCACGACTTTCTGCAGGGCGACCTCCGGACCGTGAGCGCGCAGGGTGCACCGCGCTCGTACGCGGCACAGGAGCGCGCGGTCGAGCGGGCGTACCCCGACAACACGATCGCCTCGATGACAGTGCCGACGAACGACACGCACTCGACCGAGTTCGACCTCGACGACGGTCGCGCCGTGTTCGTGGATCCGTACACGGGGAAGGTGCTCGGCACCACCGATCCGAGCGGTGGCATCGTCGGCCTCGCGAACCGGTTGCACGGTCTGTTCAACAACGAGTCGACGATGCGCCTCCCCGCGATGGCGGCGCTGTTCGACGGCGGCCCGGTGATGCGCGAGTACATCATCGGCGACATGGTGTTGGAGATCTTCACGTGCTGGGCGATCCTGCTCGTCGTCTCCGGCTTGTACCTCTGGTGGCCGCGCCGGAGCCGGGCCCAGGGCGGGAGGGTGAAGCACGGGGTGTTCAAGCCCCGAGTCGGGGCGAAGGGCCGCGCCAAGTGGCGCGACCTCCACGCCATCCCCGGGATGTTCGCCGCGGTGGGCACGTTGTTCGTGCTGGTCACCGGTCTGTTCTGGTCGTCGTACTGGGCCGACACCTACACCGCGGTGGCGAACAGGATCACGCCGACGCACGCGGTCGAGCAGCCGAACTCGGCACTTGCGACCCTGGGCGACGTCGACCGGTTCGACCACAACATCAACTGGAACGCCGCGGGCACGACGATCCCGGCGTCGAAGGGCACGGGGATCGACCCGACCGACCTGCCGGCGCGCGCGTCGATCGACACCATCGTGAGGGCGGCGAAGGCCGAGGGGATGCTGCCCGGCTACACGATCGCCTACCCGATCGACAGCACCGACGACGCGGGGAACCCGGTGTTCGGGAGCTTCGCGTTGGTGAACTCCTGGCCACGCAAGACGAGCGAGGCGAAGTCGGTGTACGTCGACCAGTTCACCGCCGAGAGGCTCGCGGTCGACAAGCAGTACGGGCTCGGTGGTGTGAGCGTCGCGTCCGACACCTTGGTCAGCGTGCACATGGGGACCGAGTTCGGCGTCGTCAACCGGATCCTGATGACGCTGCTGTGCGTCGCGGTCCTCTGGTCGGTGATCAGCGCGGTGATCATGTACACGAAGCGCCGTCGCAGCGGGCTCGGCTTCCCCCGGCGTCCGGTCGACGTGAAGGTTGCCAACGGCATGCTCGTGATCGCAGTGGTGCTCGCGCTCGTCTACCCGTTGTGGGGTGTCACCGCGCTGATCGTGCTGCTCCTGGACCGCTTCGTGGTGCGCAAGGTCGGTCCGCTCCGCCGGACCTTCGGCCAGAAGTGAGGCGGCCAGAAGTGAGGCGGCCAGAAGTGAGGATCCCGACGCGCGTGCGCGTCGGGGCGGTCGTCCTCGCCGTGATCCTGTGGGCAGGCCAGGGGATCGCGGCGGGGGCACCGTCGTCGACGCCGCGGGTGACCGGCGCCTGGGCGCGCACGACCCCGGTGGGCGCGGCCAACGGCGTCGTGTACCTGCGCGTCACGAGCCCGCGTGCCGACCGCCTGGTCGGCGTGATCGTCGCGCCCGACGTCGCCGGGAGCGCCGAGTTGCACGCGACCATGGGAGCGTCCTCCGGCGCGGGCGGCATGGCGAACATGCCCTCGATGGGTGGTTCCGGCGGGTCCGGCACCACCCGGATGCGCCCACTTGCCGCGGTGCGGTTGCCGGCCCGTACGCCGGTGGTGTTCGCACCCGGGGGCAGGCACGTGATGCTCGTCGGCCTCGCCCGCACTCTGGTGCGGGGCGACACGTTCCCGCTCACCCTGCAGTTCGAGCGGGCCTCGTCGGTGACCGTCACCGTGAAGGTGCGTGACACGGCACCCTGATGCCCAATTCGGGGGTCAGGACACCGATACTGGTGGCATGCGTGCCCGCATCCGCCGCTCCCTCCTCGGTGCTGCCGCCACTGCGGCGCTGCTCGCCGGCGGTCTGGTCCCGGCGCTCGGTGCCGCACCGGCCGGGGCCTCGGCGATGAACGGCGCGTGCCAAGCCGTCACGCGCGACCAGGTGACCGCCGCGCTGAACAAGCGGGTCGGCGCGCCGCGGTCGTCGACGGTCGGCGGCGTCGACGTCTGCACGTGGAAGACGAAGGCAGGTGTCACGGTGACCTACACGGAACGCGCCCAGACCGACGCCGCCCGTGCCGACTTCGACAAGCTGGCCGCCGACGACAAGAACATCGTCATCGCCGGGGTGGGCGACAAGTCGATCGCCCAGTGCACCAAGGGCGGTCCCACGTCGATGGAGTGCCAGCGCTTCGGCAAGCTCTACGTGCTGCACGGCGACCAGTACAGCGTCGTGACCGTCACCGGGCTGCCCAAGGGCTTCTCCGTGGAGAACGAGCTCACCGGGATCCTCCAGATCGGCCGCAACTCACAGGGTCAGGCCTGAGCTCACGTTCCCCTGACATTCCGCCGACGCGCCCCTGATCGCTCGGGGCGACCATCGGTCCAGCGCACGAGAGATGCCGTCGTCGTCGGGGCCACCTCGTCGCGGCGTTCGCGGTCGCGATCGCGGTGCGGGGCGGACGCCTGATCGTGGCCCTCGCCGTGCTGTTCCTCCTGTTCGTGCCGTTGGAGAAGCTGTTCTCCTCCGCAAGCAGAAGGTGCTGCGGCCCCACCTGTTCACCGATCTCACACACTTCGCCGTCGACAACTTCCTCGTCGCGATCGGCGGCATCGTGCTCGGCGTGCTGTTCGTTGCCCTTCGTGTGGTTGCGCGCGTTCGGCCTCGCGAACGCGTTGCCGTTCTGGGTCGCGCTCGTGCTCGCGTTCGCGGTGGGCTTCCTCGGGAACTACGTGGGTCATCGCCTGACCCACACGGTGCCGTTCCTGTGGCGCTTCCACGCGGTGCACCACAGCATCGAGCAGATGGACTGGGTGGCGTCGGCCCGGCTGCACCCGCTCGACGGCGCCTTCAACCAGGCGTGTGTGGTCGCGCCGTTGTTCGTGCTCGGCTACGGCGGCGGTGCGTTCGCCGGCGCCGCTGCGTTCCTCACCCTGCTCGCGCTCTTCCAGCACGCCAACGTGCGGTTGCGCTTCCCGGGGGTGCGCTGGGTGGTGAACACGCCGGAGTGGCATCACTGGCACCACTCGATCGATCCCGAGGCGCGCGACAAGAACTTCGGTCTCCCGGTGATCGACCTGCTGTTCGGCACCGCGCACCTGCCCACGGGTCGTCGGCCGAGCGGGTTCGGCACGCACGACCCGGTGCCGCAGGACGGCTGCGGCAGCACCAGGCATCGCTGTCTCGCGGGCGGCCCGGCCGAATCCCGCGCCCGTGGTCGGCGCGGGCCGGTAGCCTCCGGCGCGTGCTGCACCACCTGACCCTGTGGGTCCCCGACCTCGAGCGTGCCCGCGACTCGTGGACCTGGCTGCTCGGCGAGCTCAACTACCGCGCCGACGAGAGCGCGCCCGGCATCCTGCTGTTCCGCACGCCGGGTGGTGCGTCCCTCGCGATGGAGCAGTCGCCCGACATGGTGCCGGGCATGTTGTACAGCCGGTTTCGTCCCGGGTTGAACCACCTGGCGTTCGCAGTGGACGACGACGCCGCGCTCGAGCGGATCACCGCGGGTGCCGAGGCGCACGGATGGCGGCGGCTCCCCGTCGACACCCACCCGATCGCCGGGGGCGCCGAGGTCGTGTACCTCGAGGACGGCTCTGGTTTCGAGGTGGAATTGGTGGCGCCGGCGGGGCAATGATCGCGTGATGCCGGCGACCTTCGACCACGTCACCATCTGCGTCACCGACGTCGACGAAGCTGTGCGCTTCTTCGGTGTGCTCGGCTTCGAGGTGGTGAAGCGCGTCGTCGCCACCGGCCCGCTGATGGACGCGTACATGGGCCTCGACGGCATGCGCGCCGATCACGTCACGCTCGCCATCCCCGGCGCCGAGCCGTACCAGGAGGTGCAGCTCCTGCGCTTCGAGTCACCGACGGTCGAGCGCGACGCGGAGTCGGGCTTCCTCGGCCGCACCGGGCTCAACCACTTCTGCTTCCGCGTCGACGACGTCGCCGCGACGCTGCAGGCCTTCGTCGACGCCGGCTTCGAGGCGCGCAACGACCTCATGCACTTCAACGAGCGCGACCTGGTGTTCCTCCGCGGCCCGGCGAACGTCGTCGTCGAGCTCGCGCAGTGGACCTGATCAGTTGATCGGTGGCGGCGGGGGCAGTGGCGGCGGCAGCGGCTCGGGTTCGGGAGCGACGGCCGCGTGGGTGAGGTAGCGGTCCGCGTAGAAGAGCACCGTCGCGCCCTTGCACGCGAGGGCGAATGCCGCAGTCGCCAAGGACACGGCGAGGTACACAGCCAAGGGCATCTCCGTGGCCGGCACCGCGACGAAGGCGAGGTGCAGCGCCAGGGGAGCCACGAGCACGTACAGCGCGGAGGCCGGCCACTGGGCCTTCGTGACCTGCCACGAGTACTGGATCGCGGCGCCGGCCGTGATGTCGAACAGTGCGAGCACGACGGTCGCGAAGGTGAGCAACACGTCGACCACGTACATCATCACGAAGAGGCCGACTCGTGAGGGGATCTCCCCGAGAGAGCGGCTGATCACCACGAATGCGACCCCCGGGACGAGGATCACCACCCACGCGAGGACGCCGAGCCCGAAGTACCGCGACCAGAGCCGCTTGCTCGCCTCGTAGACCTCGCTCCCGGGCATCCGCCGCCCGGCCTCGATCTCGAGGTACCAGATGCGGAGCGCGCCGAGGAAGCCGAGAGTGGCGAGCAGGACGAGCGAGCTCGCCAGGCCGATCCCCGTCGCGTCGACCTGCCGGCCGACCACGTACGGCACCGTCTCCAGCACCCAGATGACGAACACGGTGAGCGGCAGGCGGGGATCGGCGCGCCAACACCGCACCGCGCGGACGATGTGGGCGAGGAACCCGGAGACGACACCTTCGCGGTGCGGTTCGGTCACGCCGTGACGATACGCCCCTTTCGGGCGACTCGTGCGATCACTCCGTCCAGGTGACGCAGACCGCCGGCGGGAGACCGCTCGTGACGTGGTCCCAGGTGTCGCCGGCGTCGTCGCTCACGAACAGCGACCCGGTGGTGCTCACCATGGCCAGGCGCTCGCCGGTGCCGTCGACGGCGAGGCCGTGCCGGTAGACGAGGTGGTAGGCGTGGTGGTCCGGAAGGCCACGGTCGAGCACCTCGAAGCTCTCCCCGCCGTCGCGGGTGCGGGCGACGACCATGCGACCGTCGACGGGGATGCGCTGCTCGTCAGCCTGCGCGGGCACGAACCACGCCGTGAGCGGATCGTGCGGGTGCGCGACGACGGGGAACCCGAACGTGGACGGCGGGACGTCGTGGATTCTCGTGAACGCGGCCCGCGCCGACGGAGCGGAACACGCCGTTGTGGTGCTGGCACCAGACGACGTCGGGGTCGGCCGCGCACACGTCGAGACGGTGCGGGTCCTGCGGGCCGGGCTCGTACGCCTGCTCGGGCTGGAGGTACGTGCCGGGCAGGCCGGTGCCGAGGTCCCAGGTGTCGCCCTCGTCGGTCGAGTACCACACGCCGCCGATCGACACGCCGACGAGCAGCGAGCGCGGATCACGCGGGTCGACACTCACCGAGTGGATGCCGCCCCAGTCGTAGCCGCCGCCCATCCACTGCGCGCTCGGGGCGGTCCCAGAGCGGGCGGTTCAGCTCCCACGTGTCGCCGCGGTCGTCGGAGCGGAACAGACCGCCAGGGATGGTGCCGGCCCACAGGCGGCCGGGCTGCTCCGCATGGCCGGGCGCGAGGGTCCACAACAACTGCAGCGCCCACGGCACCGGGCGCTGCGACATCGGGTTGACGTCGGTCGCGTCGGCGGGTCGCTCCGGGTACTCGGGCACCGCGACCTCGCGGAACGCGCGCTCGCCCGGGTCGCGTCGGTGCAGGTGCACGCCGAAGTGCCCGTGGTCGAGCGCGGCGTAGCGGGTGCCGTCGCGCGTGTCGTCGAGCACCGCGGTGACGGGGGCGCCGAGGAAGTCGGTGGCGACGACGTCGTAGCCCGCGTTGCCGCCCGTGCCCGTGCGATCGACGGTGAACAGCCCCTTCTTCGTTCCCACCAGCACGCTCATGTCCCGCAGCTCCTCCTGGTTCCCGATTGTTCGTCGATGGGTCAGCCGCCGGACAGCGCCTGCATCACGTGGATCTCGGTGTCGGGACCGACCGCGTCGGACTGTGTGTCGCGGTCGGCGATCGGCTCGCCGGCGACGAACACGGCGACGTGCTTGCGCACCATTCCCCGTTCGTCGAGCACGTAGCCCCGCACCTCGGGACGCTGCGCGAAGTACCCGTCGAGGACCTCGCGCACGGTGGCGCCCTCGACGGTCTCGGTCGGCGCCTCGACGTGGCGCTGGGGCGCCCGGGTGAAGTGGACCACGGCCATCGTCAGTGCCGACTCCCATCGGGCGCCGAACTCATCGGCGCGGATCGTCGTCCGTCGACCGGTTCAGCCGCCGGTGGTGCTGGTGGTGGACGAAGCGTTGGTGGTGCTGGGGGCAGAGGGTGCATCGCCCGTGGTCGACGGGGCGGCCGTGCTGCTGGTCGTGCCCTTCCCGGTGGTGGTGGTCGCGGCCTTCGCGAGCGTGGTGGTCGTGGTCGTCGGCGGGAAGAAGGTGCGTGCTGCCGCGATCACGTGTGCGGAGATGCTGGCCTGCCCGTCGGGGGTGGGGTGGAACGGCGCCTTGCTGTCGAAGCTGCTCGGGTCGGTGACCGAGATGATCGACAGGCCGTACGCCCACGGGTCGTCGCTGCACCAGATGTGCGACACCCCTTGCGGCGTGTACGCCTGCGAGATGTCGGCGAGCACCACGTTGGGGTCGTCGAGCCCGTTGATCGCCGAGGCGATCGCGGTGTTGGCCTGGCCCACCAGGCTCGACAGGTATCGCGTCTGTGCCGGGTACAGCCAGCTCGTGTCGGGGCACTTCGCGCCATTGGGCGGGATCGGGTTCGCGTAGTTGGTGATCACGATCTTCGGCGCCGGGCGGCCGTTCGCCTTGGCGCGCGCCTCGATCCAACCGACGAGCGTGCCGTAGTTCTGCTTCAGCGTGGGCAGGAAGTCGAAGAAGTCGGTCTGGATGGTGTCGCCGGGGTTCTTCGCGGTGCACTCGAGCTTCGCGAGGTCGAAGTAGTACTCGTAGCCGTTCTCGATGCAGGCCTTCACGATCGGGCTGAACTGCAGGTCGTCGGCGCCGAGGGTGATGAGCACGAGATCGGGGTTGGCGGCGTCGTAGGCCGCGTTGATGTCGGTGTGGTTGGTCCAGTTGCCGAACTGCGCCGGGCTCATCTGGACGCCGTTGTCGTCGAGCTCGGGCGTGGTGATGCCGTCGGCGAACGTGGCCCCGCTGCAGGCGAGCTGCGTGAACGGTGCGCCGAAGTAGGTGGCGACACCCTGGCCGTAGGCGTACGGCGAGTCGTGGCACTCCTGGTAGGGCGGCAGCCACGACACGTTGAGGTTTCCGCCGTCCCACTCCTGGGTGTCGGAGTCGTAGGTGTAGCCGTAGAGCGTGCCCTCGCCCGACGCGATGGAGTCGCCGAGCTGCACGATCGACTGGGGCGGTCCGCTCGCGGTCGCGCTCTGGCGCGGCGTCACGACCTCCGGTGACGATGCGCGGTCGCTGCTCCCCGACGAGCACGCGGCGCCGACGAGCGCGAGCGCGACGACTGCGGTGGTGAATCCTGCCCTTCGACGCATCGGTCGAAGCTATCGCAGGAGACGCGCGACCCGATTCGTGGCCCAGATCCGCGCGCGGATCAGCGTTCCTTCAACGTCTTGACCAGACCCTTGACGCCGCCCGACGCGTCGCACCGTGCCCTCGATGAGGTAGCCGCGTGTCGACGCGATGCGGCCGCGGTCGTAGAGGTAGTTCACCATGAGGCCGAGCGACTGCTCGATGCCGTACGGCGCGGGGTTCGCCATCCAGTTCAGCTGCTCCACCGACGCGCCGTTCGACAGGTGGAAGTTCTCGACCGGGTCGATGACGCGCGCGGGCTCGCGGTCGGGCGTGGTCGTCGCGAGATAGCGCGACGCCGCCGAGAGGATCGCCGGCTTCACGCGCTCGGCGATGGTCGGGTCGTCGATCCACGCCCGATCGGTGAGTTGCGCGACGGCGAGCGCGTCGTCGCCGAACGCCGCGGCCTCGAACGGGGTGAGCGCGTCGTCGCGCACCTGCTGCACCAGCCAACTGCGGAAGCGGGGGAGGGGCGACAAGGTGGCGAAGCGCTCCAAGCGGTCGTCGGCCCGCCGCAGCGCGTCGACCACCTGCTTGATGAGCTCGTTGCCGAGGTGGATGCCGCCGAGGCCGGGCTGGGCCGAGGTGATCGCGTAGAAGATCGCGGTGTCGGGCCGCTCGACCGGCGCGTCGCGTTCGAGCAGGTGCACGAGATCGTCGGCCAACCCGCGGCTCAGTGCCACCTCCACGAACGCGATGGGCTCGTTGGGCAGCGCGGGGTGGAAGAAGCCGTACACGCGCTGGTCGCCGGTGAGCCGGTGCTGCACGTCGTCCCACCCCGAGATCTCGTGCACGCGCTCGGTGGCCATCAACCGCTCGAGGACCGAGGCGGGGGAGTCCCAGGTGATCTGGCGCAGTTCGAGCAGGCCGACGTCGAACAAGGTGCTGAGGTGGCCGGCGAGCTCGTCGCCGAAGAGACCGAGCGCGGGATGGGGCGACGCCACGGCCAGCAGGTCGGCGCGCAACCCCACGAGGTGCGACACACCGTGCGGCATCCCGGTGACGACGTGGAGCAACTCGGCGTAGCGGGGCGTGACGGCGCGTCGCAGCGCCCGTTCGGCGGCGAGCCGTTCGTCGGGTCCCGTCGCGGTGCGCAGCGTCGCGGCGGCGGCGTCGACCGCGTCGGCGTCGGTGCCGAAGTTGACGGCGACCGTCTCCATGAACCGCGTGCGGCCGGTGTCGTCGAGCGCGAGGTAGGCGTCGACGAGCCGCTCGGCCGCGGCGCGCTTGGTGGTGGTGTCGGGCTCGGTGAGCAGGGCGTCGACCGCCTCGACCACGCGCTGCGCGTCGGCGTCGCTGAGCGAGGGGGAGTCGACGAGGTCCTTGGAGCGGCGCAGCGTGCGCCGCAACCGGTCGAAGCGGCGGGTGCTCAACCGCGGGCCTGCAGTTCGACCATGAGCTCGCGGGGGCCGTGGGCCCAGAACACCGGCACGTTCTCGTAGGTCGTGCCGGCGACCGGCCTGACGGTTTCCACCCGGTCGAGGAACGCGTGCACGGCGACCCGGGCCTCCAGGCGGGCGAGCGCCGAGCCCGGGCAGACGTGCGGGCCGCCGCCGAAGCCGAGGTGACCACGAGGGTCGGGCCGGTCGAGGCGGAACTCGTCGGGGTCGTCGAACACGTCGGCGTCGCGGTTGGCCGACGCGATGCCGAACGCCACCTTGTCGTGCGGGCAGAGCGCCTCACCGCGCACCTCGGCCGGCGCGGTGCAGTTGCGCATCAGGAACTGCACCGGCGGGTCGAGGCGCAACGTCTCCTCGATCGCGTTGTCGACGAGGTCGCGGTCGTCGCGCAGCCGGTCGAGCAGGCCGTCGGTGGTCGCGAGGCGCCACATGAGGTTGCCGATGAGGTGACGGGTGGTCTCGTTGCCCGACACGAGGAGGAACACGAGCTGCGTGCGGGCCTCCACGTCGGTGAGGCGGCGCCCGTCGACCTCGCTCTCGAGCAGGACGGTGATGAAGTCGTCGCGGGGCTCGGCGCGGCGAAGTGCGATCTGGTGGTCGACGTACGCGGTGAACTCGGGGTGCGCGCCGGCGAGACCCTCGCCGCGCCCGTTGCGGTACTGCGTGGGGTAGGTGCCCTGCACGACCTCGTCGGACCACTCGGCCCACAGGTGGAAGTCGTCCTGCGGTGCGCCGAGCAGGTGGGCGATCACGCTCGTGGGGATCGGGATGATGTAGTCGTGCACGAGGTCCACGGGACCCGGCTTCGCGAGCACCGCGTCGAGCAGCTCGGTGCAGAGCGCGTCGCAGAACTCGTCGACGCCGCGCAGCTTGTGCGTGGCGATCGCGCCGTTGATGATGCGGCGGACCTGGCCGTGACGGGGCTCGGGGATCTCGTTGACGAACTGCTCCTCGTCGGGCACAACCACACCCGGCTCGCGGAAGCTCGCGTTGAAGTGCTCGAGGTCCTTGGTGGCGGCGAGCACGTCGTCGTGACGGGAGAGGAACCACACGCCGGCCTCGTTCCGGGCGACGGCCCGCTCCTCGCGCAGCTGCACCACACGCGGGTCGTCGGGTGCGGACTGCAACGGGTCGAAGTCGAGTTGGGTCATGTCGTCCCCCTCACGCGCCGGAACGGGCGGTGCCGGTGATCGTACGACGGCCGCTAGCGTTCTGCGATGCCCGACGACCTCCATCGACCGATCGACTTCGGTGCCGCCTACGGCGCCGGGAAGCGCCGTGCCGTGGTGCTCGGCGGCGGGGGCGTGGTGTTCGTCGCCTGGCTCACCGCCTACCTGTCGGAGCTCGCTCGCCGCGGCGTCGACGTGCAGCAGGCCGATCTGGTCGTGGGCACCTCGGCCGGCTCGGTGCTCGCGTCGGTGGTCGCGGGTGGGCACCTCGAGCGCGTCGAGAAGATGATCGGTCTGGCGGCCCACCGGCCCGCGGTGATCCACAAGCTCGCGCCCTCGACCGGACTGCACGACTCGCAGCAGCGCGCGCTCGACCTCTTCGCCACCGCGAAGGACTGCGACCCCGCCACGATCCGGGCCATCGGCACCGCGGCGATGGCAGCCCGCACGCCGCCCGTCAACCTGTTGCCCACCGGCGTGCTCGCGCTCACGCAGCGACGCACGTGGCCGGGCACTCCGATGGCCGTCAGCGGCGTCGACACCTACACGGGGGAGCGGCTCGTCGCGACGCGCGAGTCGGGAGTGCCGTTGTTGCGCGCCGTCGCCGCGAGCTCCTCGGTGCCCGGGCTGTTCGCGCCGCAGCCCTGGCACGACCGCCGGGTGATGGACGGTGGCGTCTCGGGCACGGGCATCCACGCCGACCTCGCGGCCGGCGCGTCACGCGTGTTCCTCCTGCCGTTGGTGGACCAGATCCCCGAGGCCCGAATGACGATCAGCCCCGGTGCGGCGCAGGCGGAGGTTGCGGGGCTGCGATCCGCGGGCAGCGAGGTGGAGCTCCGCTGCAGCGGCATCACCGACCTCGACACGCTGATGGACCCGAACCAGGTGCCGCGGGCGCTCACGATGGGACGCGAGCAGGGCGCAGCCGACGCCGCGTCACTCCGCGACTTCTGGACCGGGTGACTTGTGCAGGGCGTCGTCGCGGTGGCGGCGCCGGAACAGGATCGAGGCGATGAGCCCCGCCGGGAGCGGCAGCCAGTACTGGAACAGCCGGTAGAGCAGCGTCGCGAGCACCGCGTGGTCGGGGGTCACGCCGGCCAGGGTGAGCACACCGGTGAGGCCGGCCTCCACGAAGCCGAGGCCGCCCGGCGTGATCGGGATCATGGCGAGCGCGCTGCCGGCCACGTAGGCCAGGAGCACGAGCACCGGGTCGACGTGGGAGCCGACCGCCAGCAGGCTCACGTACAGCGCCAGGAAGTCGAACAGCTGGTTCCCGAGTGCGGCGGGCACCGCGCGCTTCCACGAGTCCTGCAGCGCGTGGCGCACGTAGTCGCGCGACTCCACCAGCTTGCGGGCGAGGGGCGGGTCGAGCGGTGGGCGCCGGAGCACGCGCTCGAGGAACCAGTCGAGCGCGCGGCCGACCTGGCGGACCACGCGGTCGGAGATCAGCAGGATGGACGCACCGGTGAGCAGGAAGATGCCCACCACGCCGCCGAAGATCGCGCCGCTCAGCAGCTGCGAGTCGATCGCGACGCCGAAGAGGATCGACGGCAACGCGAGGACGGGGAGCGCGAACAGTGTCGCGGTCGACAACAGCCCGACGGCGGTGAGTGCGGTGGTGGTGGTCGCGCGGTCGAAGCCCGCGCGGGCGAGCATCTGGTACTGCGTGGTGCCGCCGGTCGCCGCCCCGCCGGGGAGCGCGCGGCTCAGCGCGTTGCCGGTGAGCTGTGCACACGCGACGTCGAACCAGTCGTCGGTGTCGAGCGAGATGCGCATCAACTCCCAGATGCACACGAACGCCGCGGCCTCCAGCACGAAGATCGGCACGAACCACGCGGGGAACACGGTGCGCAGCCGCGGCAGGTCGCCGAACAGCTCGATGAGGCCGGGCAGCACCAGGTAGAACGCGACGAGCGTGACCAGCAGCAGGAGCACGCGCATCACGACCGCACGCCGCGACGGGAAGTGGTGGGGCCGGGTGACCGGCTCCTCGGGGATCACCCCGGTGCGCCTCCGTCACCCGCCGGGCGGCGGGTGGGCCCGTAGGCGAGCAACGCGACGTCGTCGGGGAGGGGCAGCACCACCGTGAACTCGTTGCCCTCGGGGTCGGCCATCCGGTAGTGCGACTCGCCGGGCCGGGCGTGGATCACCTCGACCAGACGCCCGCCGAGCGCCTCGATGCGAGCCTTCGCGACGTCCATGTCGTCGACCTCGAGGTCGACCCGGGTGCGGAAGCCCGTGGGCGCCGCGCCCGGCGTGGCCGGCTCGAATGCCAGGAAGCACCCACCGGTGCCGGGGGCGAGCTGGATCCAGTCGGCGGCGGTCTCCACCACACCGACGCCCAGCACGGCCTGCCAGAACTCGGCGAGGCGGGCGGGGTCGGCGGCGTCGACCACGACGGCGCGCAACCAGCCGACCGGGGCGCCGGGCCCGTCGCTTGTTGCAGTCATGGGCGACGATCGTACGGGATCCCGGCGGGGGTCCGGCGCGTTCCGTAGCCTCGCAGGCGTGCCCGCCCCCCAAGGCCCCACCGACGCCGAACTGCTCGCGCTCCTCGCCGCACCGCCGCGCGCACCGCACGACCCCGCGCGGTTCTCGTCGAACACGTTGTTCGGTGAACCGGGGATCTATCCCGACGGACCGCACATGATCCCGGCCTTCGGCGACGCGCCCGACGATGCCGCGGCCCGCGAGCAGCTCGCGGCCCTGGGTGACGCCGCGCTCGCCCGCTTCGACGACGCGACGCTGCGCGACCGCGTGCCGGCGCCTTTGCCGCGCGCCGGCCTCGCCGCCCTCGCGGGCACCGTGGGGGAGGTGCTGCTCGACGCGTTCCTCGACTGGCGTACGGGGGCCACGGCGTTGCGGGTGGGTGCACCGGCGTCGCCGGGCCGCGTCGTCGGCCCCGCGGCCCATGGTGACCTCTCGGTGCGCCTCGTGAACGCGCGCTACCGCGCCGAGCATCCCGTGCTGCTCGCGCCGTCGCTCACCCACGACCTCCTCTGGTCGGGCCCGGCGCCGGGCAGTACGAGGAAGTCGTGCTGCACGCCCTGTGCGCGCTGGTCCACGTACAGCTCGTCGCCCGGCACCCGTTCGTCGCCGAGCTCGGCACCGAGCTCGCGCGCCGGCAGAACTCGCTCGCGATCACGCTGCTGAACTCGCGCGAACCGGGCAGTGGCGACGTGTCGCTGATCGCGCCCGACGGCCCCGGCACCATCCCCGGCGGCGCGGAGTCCATGCAGACGCCCGACTTCTGGAGCATCCCGTTCGTGAGTGGCGCCCGCAGCCGCCGACGCCTGCGCTGCTCGGCGAGGTGCTGGCGCTCGTCGCCCGCCGCCGCTCCGCCGTACCCCGAGCCCGTGCGCTACGACCAGGCGCTCGGCGAGTGGCTCTCGGCCGGCGGCCTGCGCGGCGCGCTCAGCCCGCGCGCGCAGTACGACGCGGCGGTCGCCCTCGGCCTGCTCCCGTGACCGGCACCACCTCCACGTCCACTCCCACGCGGCGCTGGCTCGGCCTCGCCGCGCTGAGCATGCCGGTGCTCGTGCTCTCGGTCGACATGAACGGCGTCGTGGTGCTGCTGCCGCAGATCGGCCACGACCTCGGCGTGAGCGCCGCCACTGCGGGCGCGATCGTCACCGTGGCGAGCCTCGCGTTCGCGGCACCGCTGCTCCTGGTGGGTCGCGTCGCCGACCGCGTCGGCCCACGCCCCCTGCTCCTCAGCGGCGTGGTGGGGTTCGCCGTCGCGTCGTTCCTCTGCGCGATCAGCACGAACTTCGCGGTGATGATGGCCGGACGGTCGCTGCAGGGCGTCGCCTCGGCGTGTTGCTTCACCACGTCGCTGGCCGCGATCGATGCGCTCTTCGAACGCGACCGGCAACCCATCGCGGTCGGCATCTGGGGCGCACTGGGCGGCATCGGTGGCGCGGTGGGCCCGTTGGTGGCCAGTGTGCTCGCCGAAGTGTGGTCGTGGCGCTTCTTCTTCGGCGTGAACGTCGCTCTGCTCGGCATCGCGTTCGTGATGCTGGTGGTGCTGGTGCCGGCGCTGCCGCGCGACGGCACGCGTGACATCCCGTGGCTGCGGCTCGTGCTCGTGCTGCTCGGCACCGCCGGGATCGTGGGCGGCATCCAGCACGCGTCGTCGGCCGGGTGGGGCGCCGCGGGCACCCTCGTGCCGATCGTCGCCGGCGCCGGCTTCCTCGTGGGGGTGTACCTCCTGCGCAGCGCCACCGACCCGCTCGTCACCCGCAAGGTGACGTCACTGCTCACGTTCCGCTTCGGCACCGCCGAGGCCACGCTCTCGAACTGGGGCTCCGGCGTGGTGATGGTGCTGGTGCCGACCGCGCTCGAGGTCGTGCGGGGCACCACCGTGCTCGAGGCGGGGATGTTGTTCCTCGGCTTCTCGGTGCCGTTCGCGCTGGGCGGCCTCCTGTCGGGGCCGATGATCCGCCGCTGGCACGGGCACGTCGTGCTCGGCCTCGGGTCGGCGGTGATGGTGGTGGGGATCGTGGCCCTCGCGATCTGGGGGGTCGAGGCGTCGCTGGCCACGGTGGTGGTCGGCCTCGCGATCGCCGGCCTCGGCAACGGCGTGGTCTACGCAGGAGCAACCTCCGTGGCGCTCATCGACGTGCCGGCGGGTGACGCCAGCGAGGCATCCGCGCTCCTGAGCATGTTGCGCGTGCTCGGCCTCGCCCTGGCCGTCGCCGTGTCCACGTCGATCTCGGCGACGGTGGCGCAGCACTCGTCGGCGGCCGACGGGTTGCAGGTCGTGTTGGTGATCGCGGCGGTCGTGACCGGTGTCGGTGTGCTGCTCGCACTGCGCCACCAGTGGTCGGCGCCGCGACGCGAAGTGCACCACGATCCCGACCGCGCGCACCGGTAGTCTGCGCGCCGTGCTGCTCCCCGACGCCGCCGACGCGCCCACCACCCTCGCGGCGGTCCAGGCGGCGTTCGCGCCGGCCGGTGGTCTCGACCCGCTGCAGCGCGAACTGCTCGTCGACCTCGCGCGCCTGCTCTACGGGCTCGACCTCGACACGATCGAGCCCGCCGTCCCCGAGGTGCCGGCCTCGCTCCCCGAGGAGACCCGCTTCCACATCGTGCATCTGCTCGTGGTGCTCGAGTTCATGGAGCACCCGCTGCGCGAGCAGGTCGCCGACACGATCATGGAGTTCGCCGATCATCTCGCGGTCCCGCTCGGCATCCTGCGCGACAGCCGCAACTTCGCGGAGCAGCACTTCGCCGCGGTCTACTTCGACCTGCAGCGCAGCAACTGGTACGGCGAGGAGACCATCCGCGAGTCGTTGCAGGGACGGTTCTTCGAGCTGCTGCGCTCGAAGCTCGCGTACATCGGGGTGGTCGAGGACCGGCACATCGCCGAGCAGTGGCGGTCGTTGCGCGACTGCCCGCCCGGTTCGTGGGGGCGCGAGGTCGCGTCGTTCTACGAGCGCCACGGCTTCCCGTTCCCCGGCGAGAAGCACGGGATCTACGAGTTGGGCGCGCGCCACGACTGGGTGCACGTCCTCGCCGACTACGAGACCACGCCCGAGGGTGAGCTCGACGTGTTCGCGTTCATCGCCGCGTCGATGAAGGACCACCGCGGGGTGGTGCTGCTCGCGGTCACGCTCGGGCTGTTCCAGAACGGGTCGATCAAGCACGTCGAGGTGAAGCGCATCACGAACGCGCGCGTCGACACGCTGTCGGATCCGGGCGCGATCGCGCGATGGGCCGACGCCTTCCGGCGCGGCGCCGAGTGCCCGGTCGACGTGATGGGGACGATCGACCTCTTCGCACACAAGGACGTCCCGCTCGACGAGGCGCGCCGGATGTTCGGCGTCGTCCCGAAGTGAGCAAGTGGTGACGCGGCACGCGGGCTCGGTCGCACGACGCCTGCTCGTCGCCGTGCCCACGATGCGCGACCCCAACTTCGAGCGCACCGTGGTGTTCGTGATCGAGCACGACGACGAGGGCGCGGTCGGACTCGTGCTCAACCGTCCGACCGAGGCGGGGATCGACGAGGCGTTGCCCGACTGGGCCGCGTACGCGTGCGCGCCGTCGGTCGCGTTCGTCGGTGGCCCGGTGCAGCAGCACGAGGCGGTGTTCGGCCTCGCGCGCGTGCAACGGGTGGAGGACTCCGACGCGTGGCAGCCGCTCGTCGGACGCATCGGCACCGTCGACCTCGGGGCCGATCCCACGGCGGTGCGTGCCGACCTCGAGGCGGTGCGCGTGTTCGCGGGCTACTCGGGTTGGGGCCCCGGTCAACTCGACGACGAGTTGCGCCAGGACGGGTGGTTCGTCGTCGACGCGTTGCCCGACGACCTGCTCACCGCCGACCCCGACACGTTGTGGCGGCGAGTGCTGCGACGCCAGGGCGGCCAGCTCGCGATGGTCGCGAACTTCCCGCACGACGTCGAGAGCAACTGACGCCCGCTAGCCGCTCACGAGCATGATGCCGAGGAACAGCGCGGCGAGGGCGGTGATCCCACTGAGCGCGCCGAACACCGCGAGCATCGTCTTCGACTTGGCCTGCGTGTGGATCAATGCGGTGACCGCCGACGCCGCGACCACGGCGATCTTCACCATCAGTGTGGTGGTGTAGGCGGTCCCGAACGTGGGCTGCACCTCGGCGACGTTCCAGATGCCGGTGACGACGACCAGCGCGAACGCGGGCCACGCGACGAGGTTGAAGCGGCGGGCGGCGGCCTTGGTGGCCTCCGGTCCCACGGCGCGCAGTCCGGGCACGAGGCCGGCCAGCGTGATCTGGCCGCCGACCCACACGGCCGCACCCAGCACGTGCAGGAACAGCCGGATGGTCGACGCGGTGACGGGCAGCATCGGCGGGACGCTACTCGTCGTCGACAGGCGATCCCGATGTGGCTACCGTGTCGCAGATCGCGGGCATCGGGTCCACTCGGGGGGTCTGTCATGGTGCGAGCGATCGGTGTGCCTCTGCGCAGGGGCGCGCTCCTGCTCCTCGTCGTCGTCGCCCTCGTGGGCGGTGCGCCCGTCCCCGGCGACGCGGCCACGACCGACGACGACTGGACCGTCGAGGCCGTACCGGGGAGCGACCTCCGGTTCTCCTTCCCGGGCACGTGGCAGGTGGCCTCGTCCGAGCAACTGGCACGGCTCCGCGCGGCCATGCCGACCGAGGGCACCGGGATCGACATGCTCCTCGCGGTGATCGACCCCGCAGGCGCCAACGACAACATCTCGGTCAACCGGTACTCCGGCACGGACGCCGCGGAGTGGTGGACGAATTTCGCGGAGTTCCGCTCGACGATGGAGCTCTCGGCCGACCAGTCCGACGGCAAGGTCGTGGCGATGGGGAAGCGGCGCGTCGGGGGCCGGCCGCTGTACTGGTCGATCGAACGCGACCCCGACCCGATCGTCGGCGTCCCGATGCTGTTCACCGAGATCGAGCTGCGTGAGGCGAAGGACGTGGTGCTCACGTTCTCGGTCACGATCAGCACGCAGAGTCCACACCCGCTCGCCACCACGCGCCGGGTCATCGCCGGGATCACGAGCGGCTGACGGCGAGGCCTGCGGTAGCTTCGGGCGATGCCCTCCGAGAACCCCGTCGAACGAGTTCTGGTCGTCACCGCCCATCCCGACGACGTCGACTTCGGCGCGGCCGGTTCGGTCGCGACCTGGACCGACGCCGGGATCGAGGTGTCGTACTGCATCTGCACGAGCGGCGAGGCCGGCGGTTTCGACGAGGCGATGCCGCGGCCCGCGATGGCCGAGCTCCGTGAGGCCGAACAGCGCGCCGCGGGGAAGGTGCTCGGCGTCACCGACCTCCACTTCCTCGGCTACCCCGACGGTCGCCTGCAGTCCACGCTCGAGCTCCGTCGCGACATCAGCCGGGTGATCCGCCAGGTGCGTCCGCAGCGCCTCGTGTGCCAGTCACCGGATCGCATCTACCAGCGCATCTACGCCAGCCACCCCGACCACCTCGCCGCGGGCGATGCCGCGCTGTCGGCCGTGTACCCCGACGCCCGCAACCCGTTCGCGCATCCGGAGCTGCTCGACGAGGGGTACGAGCCGTGGTCGGTCGACGAGGTGTACATGATGGCGGCACCGGGCGCCGACGTCTTCGTCGACATCACCGACACCATCGACCGCAAGATCGAGGCGTTGCGCGCGCACGACAGCCAACACCCCGACCCCGAGGGCCTCGACGAGCGCATCCGACTCTGGGGGAGCAGCATCGCCCAGGCCGCCGGGTTCCCCGAGGGCCGCTACGCCGAAGGCTTCCTCCGGGTGGACACCGCCTAGATCCGTTCGTGCGTCAATCAGCGCGGATATGTGCGCATGATTGACGCATGAAGCGGGGTCCTCGTCAATCGACGAGGACGGAGCGGATGACCTCGCCCTTCTGCATGATGTCGAGCGCTTCGTTCACCTCGTGCAGGTGCATCGTGCGCGACACCATGGAGCCGACGTCGAGCTTGCCCGACTCGATCAGGCTGATGAGGCGCGGGAAGTCGCTGCGCACGTTGGCCTGACCGTAGATGCAGCCGAGCAGGCGCTTGCCCGCGAGGATCGCGAACGCGGGGATCGGTACGTCGTCGGTGAGCTTCGGCACACCCACGAGCACCGCGGCGCCGCCGGGGCGCGCGGTCTCGACGGCCTGACGGATCGTGCCGGCGGTGCCGATGACCTCGAAGGCGTAGTCGGCGCCGCGCCCGCCGGTGAGCTCGATGACACCCATTACCGGGTCGACCTCGTTGGGGTCGAGCACGTGCGTGGCGCCGAGCTGCAGCGCGGCCTCGCGCTTGAGCGGCACGGGGTCGATGGCGATGATGCGCGCCGCACCCGCGATGCGCGCGCCCTGGATGACGGCCTGGCCCACGCCGCCGCATCCGATGACCGCAACCGTGGAGCCGGGCTCGACGCGTGCGGTGTTGAGCGCGGCGCCCACGCCGGTGGTGACGCCGCAGCCGATGAGCGCGAGCACGGAGTCGGGGAGGTCGCTCTCGACCTTCACCACCGAGAACTGTGAGCACACCATCATCTCGGCGAAGGTGCCGAGGCCGGTCATGCCGCCGATGAAGTTGCCGTTCGCCCGCGTGTAGTGCGGCACGAACATCACGTTGTAGGTCTCGGCGCAGCTGTACGACTCGCCCCGGAGGCAGTACCAGCACTTGCCACACGCGGGCACGAACGAGCCGATCACGCGGTCGCCGACCGCGAGGCCCGAGACGTCGGGGCCGACCTTCTCCACGATGCCGGTGCCCTCGTGACCGAGGATCTGCTCACCGCCGGGGATCACGCCGTGGATCACCGAGAGGTCGGAGTGGCACACGCCGCTCGCCGTGATCCGCACCAGCACCTCGCCCGGGCCGGGGTCGACGACCGACACGTCCTCGACGGAGAGGGGCTGGTTCAGCTCGGTGAAGACGGCGGCGCGCATGTGGGCTCCTTCTTGCCCGGGGCGACCCGGGAGACGGTGGGTATCCGGTTTCGGGGCGAACGGGCAGCAAGCTACCGCGGTACGGTGCGCCCCCGATGTCGCACCCCATTGCCGGAACCCGCTTCCTCCTCGTCCGCCACGGTCAGTCCACCTGGAACGCCGACGGCCGCTGGCAGGGCCAGGCCAACCCACCGCTCACGGAGCTCGGGGAGCGTCAGGCATTCGACGCCGCGGCCCGTGTCGGCATGGTCGACGCCGTGTACGCGTCCGACCTCGAGCGGGCCGCCCGCACCGCGGAGATCATCGCCGGCCAACTCGGCGCCGACGTGATGGTCGACCCCCGCCTGCGGGAGCGTCACGCGGGCCCGTGGGAAGGCCACACGAAGGACGAGATCGAGGCCGAGTGGCCCGGGATGCTCGCGTCGGGGGAGCGCCCCCTCGGCTACGAGGGCGACGTGCACGTGATCGCCCGGGCGCTGGTGTCGCTCGGCGAGATCGCCGGGATGCACGAGGGCGGCGACGTGCTGGTGGTCACCCACGGCGGTGTGGTGCGGGCGCTGGAGCGCCACCTCGACGCCGACGACGGCCTCCTGCCCAACCTGGGTGGCCGCTGGATCACGTGGGGTCCCGCCGGCCCGGTGCTGGGCGAGCGGGTGGAGCTGATCCCCGAGGACGAGATCACCCGTCCCGAACAGATCTAGGGCACCCCTCTGCAGGGCCGACGGGCCCCATTTCTGACCAGGGCGGCCGACAAGTAGACTGGCGAGTTCCCGAATTCCGGAGATCGCAGTCTTGACCCACCCGTCCGAGGCCTCGGAATCCAACCCCCAGGCCGGTACCCGAGACGCCGAGATCGCGGCCGAGCAGGCCCATCTCGATGCCGCCTACGCCCGGCTCGACTTCATGCGTCGGGCGGCGGAGCGGGTCGCGGCGGGGTACACGGAGGTGCAGCGGGGCGGCACCCACCAGGCCCGCCTGGAGCGGGAGGCCGCCGAGGCCTTCTCCCGCAAGCGACTCGCCGCGCTCGACATCGGGGAGCAGCCCCTCTGCTTCGGGCGTCTCGACATGAAGCAGGTCGACGACCCCTTCTACATCGGGCGCATCTCGGTCACCGACGACGACCTCGAGAACCTCGTGGTCGACTGGCGGGCCCCGGTCGCCGAACCCTTCTACCGGGCGACCGCGGTCTCGCCGATGGACGTCGCCCGTCGGCGCCACTTCCAGACCCACGGCCGGCGCCTCGTGGGCCTCGACGACGAGGTGTTCGACGCCGACGCCACCGACGACGCCGGCTTCACGGTCGTGGGGGAGGGCGCGCTGCTCGCCGCGCTCGACCGCGAGCGCACGGGGCGCATGCGCGACATCGTCGCCACCATCCAGACCGAGCAGGACGAGGCGATCCGCGCCGACCTCGCCGGTGTGCTCATCGTGAGCGGCGGCCCCGGCACCGGCAAGACCGCCGTCGCGCTGCACCGCGCCGCGTACCTGCTGTACACGCACCGGCAGCGGCTCGCGTCGCAGGGTGTGCTCCTCGTGGGCCCGAGCCCCATCTTCCTGCGCTACATCGACGAAGTGCTCCCGTCGCTCGGTGAGGACGAGGTGTCGCTCACCACGCCGCGCGCGCTGAAGCCGCGCGTGAAGGTGCGCGGCACCGACGACCCAAAGGTCGGCGCGGTCAAGGGCGACGTGCGCATGGTGCGCGTCGTCGCCAACGCGCTGCGCGACCGTGAGCGACCGATGCCGCGCGACACCATCGCCGTGCTCGACACCTACGTGCTCCGGCTGCGCCCGCGCGATTCCCGTCGCATCATCGAGCGCGCGCACCAACGCCGCGGCACGCACAACGAGAAGCGTCCCTACGTCGCGTCGCTCGTGGTCGAGCACTTCAAGCGCGAGTACCGCCGCGCGCTCCTCGACGCCTACCGCCGCGACCACGCACGCATCGACCCCGACTTCACGCCCGAGCCCGTCGACCCCGGCCAGGGTGAGCTGTTCGCGATGCCCACCAGCCCACGGCCCGTCGTCGCCGACGTCAACGTCGCCGCGTTGCTCGCCAAGCACGAACCGGTGCCGCCCGAGTGGGACGTCGAGCTCGGCAACCGCATCCGCAAGCTCCCCGAGTACCGCGCGGTGCTCGAGCGCATGTGGCCGGTGCTGAGCGGCCAGGAGCTCATCCACGACCTCTTCGGGTTCGAGGCGCTGGTGCGCTCGGCGGCGAAGGGCATCCTGTCGGAGCGCGACATGGCCGGCCTGGTGCGCGAACGCACGACATCTGCGGCCGAGGCGCCGTGGACCGAGGCCGATCTCGGCCTGATCGACGAAGCCGACGCGCTGCTCGGGCCGGTGTCGGCGGCGCGCCCGCGCAGCAGCCGGCGCGGCCGCCGCGACGAGGCCTACGAGATGGCGCAGCGCACCGTCGACCAGCTCGGCGTCGGTGCGTTCACCAACGCCGACGACATCCTCGCCCGCTACGGCGCAGGTGCGGCCGCGAGCGGCACCGAGGGCGACGACGAGCCCCGCACCTTCGGGCACGTCCTCGTCGACGAGGCGCAGGACCTCACCGCGATGCAGTGGCGCATGCTCGCCCGTCGTTGCCCCACGGGGTCGATGACCCTCGTCGGCGACTTCGGCCAGGCCAGCCGGCCGGGTGCGCTGTCGAGCTGGGACGACGTGCTGGCCAACGTGCCGGTGCGGGTCGCGCCCCGCCGAGTGGAGCTGAGCGTCAACTACCGCACGCCGGCCGAGATCGTGGAGGTGGCCAACCGGCTGCTGCCCGCGGCGGCGCCGGGCGTGGAGCCGGCCCGTCCCGTGCGCAGCACCGGCGCCCACCCCGAGGTGGAGCTGGTGCCGCGCGACGTGCTGGTGAAGGCCACGGCCGAGGCGGCGCGCCAGTCGGCCACCCAGGGTGGCACGGTCGCGGTGATCGCACCCGATGCGATGCACGGCGACATCGCCGATGCCCTGGCCGACCGGGGCGCCATCGCCGATGACGTCGAGGCCATCGACGCGCCCATCGCGGTGCTCGGCGCGCTCGACTCCAAGGGCCTCGAATTCGACCACGTGGTCGTGGTGGAACCGGCGGCGCTGGTGTCGCCCGACCGCTCGGGCCTGCGGCTCCTCTACGTGGTGCTCACCCGCGCCACCCAGCGCCTCGTGGTGGTCCACAGCGAACCCCTGCCGGAGGCCCTCGACCTCGCACCTAGTGTGAGGGCATGACGACTGCCCCCACGCAGGACCAGGATCAGCCCCAGGACGCCCGTGCTCTCGATCTCGCCGCGGCCGACGTCGCCTGGGATCTCGAGCCGCTCGTCGCCGTCGACGGCGCGGCCGGTGAGGCCGGCGTCGACGCCCTGATCGCCGACGCGAAGGCGCGCGCCGACGCGTTGCAGGAGTACCGCGGCAAGCTCGCAACCCTGAGCGCCGCCGACTTCGCGGCCGTGATGCACGAGCTGGCGGCGATCAGCGAGGCAATCGGCCGGGCCGGGAACTACACGGGGCTGCGCTTCGCGGTCGACACCTCCGACCCGGCGGTCGGCGCGCTGATGATGAGCGTGGAGGAGCGGTCGACGGCGATCGGCAACGAGATCCTCTTCGTCGAGTTGGAGTGGGCCGCCATCGACGACGCCCACGCCGACGAACTGCTCGCGAGCGACGAGCTGGCGTTCTGCCGTCACTACCTGGCGTCGGCCCGCCGCTACCGGCCCCACCTGCTCACCGAGCCCGAGGAGCGCATCCTCTCCGACAAGGCGATCACGTCCACCAGCGCGTGGGTGCGGCTGTTCTCCGAGCTCACCTCGGCGATCACCGTGGAGCTCGACGGTCAGACCATCAGCCTCGAGCAGGGGCTGTCGCAGCTCCAGTCGCCCGATCGCGAGGTGCGCCGGAGTGCGGCGGAGGCCGTCACCGCGGGACTCGAGCCGGGCCTGCGCACGCGTGCGTTCGTGTTCAACACGCTGCTCGTCGACAAGTCGATCGAGGACCGCCTCCGCAAGTACCCGTCGTGGATTGCGTCGCGCAACCTCGCCAACGAGGCGAGCGACGCGTCGGTCGACGCGCTGGTCGAGGCGGTGCAGTCGCACTACGAGCTGCCACGACGCTGGTACGCGCTGAAGGCGCAGCTGCTCGGGCTGCCGAAGCTCGCCGACTACGACCGCATGGCGAGCGTCGCGGATGCCGACGAGGAGTTCGCGTGGAGTGAGGCGAAGGAGATCGTGCTCGACGCGTACGCGTCGTTCTCGCCCGATCTCGCCCACGCCGCGATGCGCTTCTTCGACGAGGGCTGGATCGACGCGCCGATGCGCCCGGCCAAGCGCCCCGGCGCGTTCTGCGCGTACACGGTGCCCTCGCACCACCCGTACCTGCTGCTCAACTGGACGGCCCGCCGCCGCGACGTGCTCACGCTCGCGCACGAGATGGGCCATGGTCTGCACGCGTACCTCGCGCGGGAGCAGGGGATCTTCCACCAGACCACGCCGCTCACGTTGGCGGAGACCGCGTCGGTGTTCGGCGAGACGGTCACGTTCGGCCGCCTCCTCGACGCCACCACCGACCCCGCGGCGCGCCTCGCGCTGCTCGCCGAGAGCCTCGAGGGGCAGATCGCCACGGTGTTCCGCCAGGTGGCGATGAACCGCTTCGAGGACGCGGTGCACACGCAGCGTCGTGAGCAGGGTGAGCTGTCGGTCGAGCAGTTCAACGAGAACTGGGAGGCCACGCAGCACGCGCTGCTCGGCGACACCGTGGAGATCACGCCGGGCTACCGCACGTGGTGGTCGTACATCCCGCACTTCATGGGCACGCCCGGCTACGTGTACGCGTACGCCTACGGCCAGCTGCTCGCGCTGTCGGTGTACCGGGCCTACGAGGAGCGCGGCGCCGACTTCGTGCCGCAGTACCTCGAGCTGCTCGCCGCCGGCGGTTCCCGTTCGCCCGAGGAGCTCGGCCAGATCGTGGGCCTCGATCTCACCGACCCCGAGTTCTGGAACGGGGGCCTCGCGATCGTGCAGGAGCAGCTCGACGCGGCCGAGACCGCAGCCCGCGCCACCGGCCGCATCAGCTAGACGCGCACGCGTTGCTCGACGCCGTCGAGGGCGAGGCCGAGCGTGGTGGTGAACAGCGCGTCGGTGTCGAACTCCGACGGTGACGCGCCCGTGTCGTCCTCGCCGTCGCTGATGTCGAGCACCCAGCGGGTGTCGCTCACGCGGTGGTGGTGCACGCTGTGCACGAGCGCCTGCTCCATGTAGACGAAGCCGGTGACCGTCCACGACAGCGAGCGGTAGAGCTCGAGCGCGTCGGCAGGGGAGACCCCCATCGCCTCGACGAGGCGCAGGCCCTCCTGCGACACCGCGCCCGCCGCCGACGGGGGGTGGCGCTTCGACAGCTCCAGCGCGCTCGGGTGGGCGCGCCAGTGGTCGCGGATGGCGCGGAAGTGGTGCTCGATCCGGCGCCGCGGTGTGCCGCGGCTCGACGTGCTGACCCGTAGCTGCTCGGCCACGGAGTCGACGACGGCGCGGCAGAGATCGTCCTTGCCGGCGAAGTGCCAGTAGAGCGCCGGCGGCTCCACGCCGAGCTCCCGGGCCAGCGCCCGCAACGTGAGCGCGTCGGTGCCGTCGCGGTCCATGAGGGCGACGGCCTGCTCGACGATCCGCTCCCGGGTGAGCCCCGCGCCCCTGCCGCCGGGGCCCCGTCGGGTCGGGGTCCGGGTGGGGGTTGACGCCGTCCGTGCCATTGAACAATGATAAATGAATGCCTCTCACCCTGCAACCACTCACCAGCTCAGTCGGCGCCGCAGTCACCGGCGTGCAGTTACGCGACGTCACCGCCGCGCAGGCCGCCGAGATCAAGGCCGCACTCCATGCCAACGGCGTGCTCGTCTTCCCCGACCAGCACATCACCCGCGAGCAGCAGACCGAGTTCACCGCCAAGCTCGGGCCGGTGCACGGGCACCCCGTCGCCGAGTTCCTGCGCGGCGGCGCCGCCGATCCCGTGTCGATCGTCGAGAACGACGCCGACAAGCTCCCGCAGGACGAGCAGAATTTCCACGTCGACTACTCGTTCGCCACCGTGATCCCCGACTGCGCGGTGCTGCACGGCGAGGTGATCCCCCCGAACGGTGGCGACACGATGTGGTCGAGCGCCGCCGCGGCCTACGACGCGCTGTCGCCGCGCATGCAGGACTTCCTCGGCGACCTCGTGGCCCGGCACGACGCGGGGGAGAAGTTCTGGTATGAGATGCGCCGCACCCTCGGCCCCGAGAACGCGGACCGCGCCCGTGAGGAGTTCGGTGGCAACACCCACCCCGTCGTGTGCGCGCACCCGGAGACCGGCCGCAAGCTGCTGTTCGTGAACCCCGGGTACACCGTCGCCATCGACGGCTTCACCACCGCGGAGTCGAACGGCCTGCTCCGCATGCTGTTCGACCACGTGAACAACCCGGCGTTCCACTACCGCCACAAGTGGGGCGCGTCCGACGTCGTGATCTGGGACGAGCACCTCACCACGCACATGGGCCCGTTCGACTTCGCCCCGCACCACCGCCGCCTGGCGCGCGTCACCGCCGGCCGCACCGCCCCGGCCGCGGCGGATTGAGGGCTACGGCGCGGCGCTGAGCGCCGTCGCCCCGGTGCACGTCAGGCCGTGCACGGTCGACCCGTCCGGTGCCGTGATCGGCCGCACGGTGCCGTAACGGGAGAAGCGGAGCACCGTGTGGCTCGACCGTGGATCGCCGATTCCGGACACCCGCTGCGTGAGCCGGACCTCGGCGAGGCGCCCGTGCGCGATCGTCGCCCGGGCCGCACCGACCTCGACGCGCAGGCCGTCCGTCGGCGCGAACGCGATGGGGTGAACTCGTACGTCGCGCCCTTCGCCCTGTCCGAGACGAGTCGCGCGTCGGTGGCCGACTCGATCAACGACGTGACGTAGCGGGCGTACGGCGTCGCGTGCTCCGGGTCCGCGAGTTGCGAGCGTGACCACGCGATGTCCTCGCCGTCGGGAGGGCAGTACTGCTGCGCGTACGAAGTGGTCCCGATGTCGATCAGCTCCAGCGGCGGTGAGAACTGCTTCGATCCCACCGCGACGAGGCGCGTGAATCGCGTGCGGATTCGATCGGGCGCCACGTACTCCTCGAACCCGGCGGCCTCGCCCCGTACCCGCGCGGTGATGCGGTAGCTCGGTGCGTCGAGGGTTGCGGTCGCGGCGGACCGCAGGGTCCCGAGATCGTTGTGGCTCGTCGTCGACAACAGGAACGCACCGCACAGCGTGCCGGCGACGAGTGCGAGCACGACGACGATCGCGACGACGCGGCGACTGCGTGGCCGCATGCCGCGCTACAACCGGGCGAGCTCGGACTCGAGCTGCGCGAGGCCCATCGGGCCGAGGTCGAGGGACGCGCGGTGGAACTCCTTCAGGTCGAGCGCGGCACCGTGACGCCGCCGCCGTCGCGCGCCGCGAGCCACACCCGCTCGCCGACCTTGTACGAGATCGCCTGACCCGGCAGGCCGAGGTAACGGTCGACCTCACTGGCCATGAAGTCCTCGGGAACTTCGAGCGCTCGATCACGAACGGCAGCGCAGCTCGGGCGTCCACACCTCGCCGGGGTGGTAGCGCTCGTCGTCGGGGAGGCGCAGGGAGAGGTGCATGCCGATGTCGACGACGGCGCGCACCGCGCATCGCCTGCGCGCAGCATGCCGAGCTCGTACGCAGGGTCCTCGAGGAACCCGAGCTCGCCCATGAGCCGCTCCGCGTACAGCGCCCAGCCCTCGGCGTGGCCCGACGTGCCCGCGAGCGTGCGCTGGTAACGGGTCAACGTGTCGGCGAGGTAGCGCACCTGCGCGATCTGCAGGTGATGGCCGGGCACCCCCTCGTGGTAGCAGATCGACACCTCGCCCCACAGCGGGAACGACGTGCGCCCGAGCGTGGGGTACCACGTGCGCCCGGGGCGGGAGAAGTCCTCGGCCGGACCCGTGTAGTACATCGCCGCGGGCCCGCCGGGCGGGGCGATCATCGCCTCGACCGCCTTCACCGGCTCCGGGATGTCGAAGTGCGTGCCGTCGAGCGCGGCGACGGTGGAGTCGAGGAGATCCTGGTTCCAACGACGGAACTCGTCGACGCCCTCGATCGTGCGCGTGGGGTCGCGCTCCAGGTGTTCGATGACCTCGTCGACCGACGCGCCCGGCACGATCCGTTCGGCGACCTCCGCCATCGCCTGCTCGATGCGGTGCAGCTCGGCCCAGCCCCATGCGTAGGTCTCGTCGAGGTCGAGGGTGATGCCGTTGAAGTCGCGGGAGTAGAGCGCGTAGCGGTCGCGCCCGACGCCGTCCTCCTCGGCCGCGTGCGGCAGGTACTCGTCGACGAGGTAGCGACCCATCGCCGCGTACGCCTCGGTGGCGCGCACCGCGAGCTCCTCGAGGCGCGCCCGGAACGGCTCGGCCACCGGAAGGCCCGACGCGTCGAGCTCGTCGACCAAGGTGAGGAAGAACGCGCGGGTGCTCGCATCCCGTCCGCCCCACACGTCGGCCTGCGCCACGCACCCGAGCGCCTGGCGCCGGGCCGCGACCACACCGCGGGCGACGCCTTCGCTCAGGCCGTCCTGGATCGACGACAGGCCCTGCGGCACGAGCGCCATGCGCTCGGCGACGACCTCCCAGTCGTCGACGGTGTCGCGCGGCATGAGGTCGAACGCCATCCGCACCGCCTGCACGTTGCTCCCGAGCACGCGCAGGTCACGCAGCCGCTCGCCGGCCTCGTGCTCCTCGATCGCGAGCTCGAGTCGCTCGCGCAACACGTCGGCCGCGATGCGATCGGCGTCGTCGACCAGCTCCACCCCGGCGAGCTCGCGCAGCGTGGCGCGGTCATGGTCAGCACGCGCCTCACAACCCTCGGGCGACCAGTCGGTCATCTCGTGGTCGTGGCCGCCGATGCCCTCACCGCTCGCGGTGATCGGGTCGAGTGCGGCGAACCGCTCGACGTAACGGTCGGAGAGCTCGTGGATCGGTGAGCCCTTCGCCATCGGCCCTCCTCTGTCGGGCGACGGTTGGCGCGCCGTCAGCCCGAAGTCGTGGTGTTCCCCGCCGGGACGTAGGTGCGGCAGGGCTGGCCCCGCAGCGTGCCACACGCGGGGAGCGTGCTGGTGACGGAGACGCCGCTGACCAGCGGCAGCACGACCTTGGACGGGTGTGCCGCCGACCGCTCGATGGTCACCTTGGGGTTGGGGTCGGGACGCAGGGTGTCGAACGCCCAGGCCGGCCGGTTGCCGCCCGGCGGCTGCACCACGATGCGGATCTGCGACCCGGCGCGGAACACGTGACCGAACGGGTACAGCGGCACGCGGGCCAGCACCGCCTTGCCCGACGGGAGGTCCTGCACGTCGGCCTTGCGGAACGTCTGCACCGGGTGCAGCGCGGTGGACTGCTTCGCGTCGAGCTTGCGCTGGCTGGCGCGCAGCCAGCCGCTCTGCACGTAGGTCTCCTGCCCGTCGGGGCGCACCTCGGTGACGGTCACCTCGAGGTCGACGTCGGGCGCGGTGGCCTGCAGCCACAGGTCGACGCTGCCGGTGCCCACCATCACCGCGTCATCGGTGAGCGGCGCGCTCACGTAGCCGACCGCGTTCCCCGCGGGGAGCGGCTTCCAGTCGTAGTCGGGGTTGGCGCCGCGGAGGGAGTCGCCGCTCCCCTCGGGTGGCGCGTCGGTGGCGGGGATGGCCGCCGGGTCGTACACGTAGGTGTCGCGACCCGTGCTACTCGGCTTCTCGGGGAGCAGCGTGCCGTCGGGGGAGAAGTACCAGGTGGTCGCGGTGGCCTTCGGCGGCCACGACGGGAAGGAACTTGCGAACGACGCGACGGGCGCACCGTCGGTGGTCGCGCCGACGTCGAACAACACTCGCAGCTCGGGCTCGGCCTCGTACTTCTTCAGCGCGGTGGCGTAGTCGGTCTCGTCGACGAAGTGGTCGGGCTCGAGTTGGGCACCGGGGCCGAACACGCGCTGCAACACCACGTCGGCGAGCGCGCGCGTGACGGGCGGGATGCTCGGGATCTTCTTCGCCACGTAGAAGTCGAGGAACTCGATCCACTGCGAGAGCACCGACGGCCCGAGGGTGTCGGCGTGGATGCCGTTGAGCACCACCGCCTTCAACGGCACGCCGGGCGCGAAGTCGTCGAGCATGTTCGCGAAGTGCGCACCCGTCTCCTGGTCCTGCCAGGCGCCAGCGACGAAGGTGGGCACTTCGATGCGGTCCACGAAGGTGGCCGGCGCCAGCGCGTCGGTGGCGGGGCCGCGGTCGTAGGTGAGCTTCTTGATGCCGTCGAGCACGTTCGGCGACTGCAGCCGCAGCGCCTGGTTGGCGTCGCACGTGGTGTCGCCCGCGGCGATGCGCTCCTCGGCCCACTTCGAACCGGCGGGCTGCGCGTCGGCCTGACGGTCTTCGGCCCACTGCAGACCGAACCCGTCGTTGAAGATGCCGCCGGGGTAGAGCGTGGCGCGCGTGTCGTCGAGCGCGGAGAGTGGGGTGATGGCGGCGAGGTGGGGCGGTTGCGTCGCTGCCACGAACAGCTGCGAGATCCCCGGGTAGGAGATGCCCACCATGCCGACCTTGCCGTTCGCGACCCACGGCTGCGCGGCGATGGTCTCGATCGCGTCGTACCCGTCGAGGGACTGCAGGGTCTCGAAGTAGTCCCAGCTCCCGCCCGAGCACCCGGTGCCGCGCATGTTGACGCCCACGGTCGCGAAGCCGAGCACGCCGGCGATCGACGACGCAGGCTGACGGCCGTTCGGGTTGGAGGGGTCGTAGCCCGAGTACTCGACGACGGTGGGGTAGGGGCCCTGGTCGGCGGGCCCGGGCAGCGTGACGTTGACCGAGAGGAGCGTGCCGTCGCGCGTCTTCAGGTAGCCGTACCCGTCGCCGATCTGCTGCGACGAGTAGAAGGACTGCGGCGGCGTGTCGGACGGAGACGTCACCGTGACCAGGTCGGAGGTGGTGCCCGCGACCGCCACCACGTAGCCCTTGCCCTTGGGCACCGAGCGGAACAGCACGCTGCCGAGGTCGTCGACGGGCGCCTGCGCGACGACGTCGCCGTTGCGGTCGCGCAGCTCGGCGCCCTCACCGGGTGTGGCGCCGGTGACCGCGACCTGGTTCACGCTGCCCTGCACGTGCAGCGCGGCGGCCTGGCGGCCCACCGCATCGGGGTGCAAGCGGTCGGAGGTGGCGACGGCGGCGGGCGCGGTCGCCGCGAGTGCTCCCGAGGTCACCGACACGGCCACCACCACCGCCGTGATCAGGCGACGTGACACAGAATGACGCTACCGTCCGGAAGGACCCCACTTGTGCGCGCCCTCCCGCCCGGGCGCGTGGCACGATCTCGCCCGTGACGAAGATCTCGGGGTCCCACGTGCTCATCACCGGCGGGTCGAGCGGCATCGGTCTGGCCACCGCGGTGCTCGCCGCCCGGGCCGGCGCGCGCGTGTCCCTGGTGGCGCGCGACCGGCGCAAGCTCGACGACGCCGCCGCGCAGGTGGGGCCGGGCACGGCCACCGCGAGTGCCGACGTCACCGACGCCGCGGCCGTGGTGGCGGCGGTCGCGACGGCCACCGAGCAGCACGGACCCGTCGACGTGCTGATCACCTCCGCCGGTCTCGCCCACCCCGGCTACTTCACCGAGCTCGACAACGCCGTGTTCCGGGAGCAGATCGACGTCGACTACTTCGGGACGCTGCATGCCGTGCGCGCCGTGGTCCCCACGATGGTGGCCCGCCGGCGGGGGCACCTCGTGCTGGTGTCGTCGACCGCCGGGCTGGTGGGCGTGTTCGGCTACAGCGCGTACGCGCCCGCCAAGTACGCAGTGCGGGGCCTGGCCGAGACGCTGCGGCCGGAGCTCGTGCACCACGGGATCACCGTGGCCTGCGTGTATCCGCCCGACACCCTCACCCCCGGCTTCGAGGCCGAGAACGCGCTGAAGCCGCCGGAGACGGTGAAGATCAGCGAGGCCATCAAGCCACGCGACGCGGAGCACGTCGCCAAGGCGGTGATCAAGGGGATCGAGAAGGACCGCCTCGTCATCACCGCCGACACGCAGACCGCGGCGCTCGCCCGCGCCGCCGGCCTCCTCGGCCCCTACGTGCGGGCGACCATGGACCGCACGGTCAGGAAGGTCCGCCGAGCGAACTGATCGCCGGAACGCTTGCTACCGTCGCTCCGCCGGAAACGCCACCCCTGGAGCCGAGATGAGCACGCGCACCGAGACCGACAGCATGGGGCCGATCGAGGTCCCCTCCGATCGCTACTGGGGCGCCCAGACCCAGCGGTCGCTGCACCACTTCTCCATCGGCGACGACCACATGCCCACGGCCGTGGTCCGTTCGATGGCCGTCCTGAAGAAGGCCGCGGCGATGGTCAACCGCGACCTCGGCAAGATGGCCGACGACAAGGCCGCGCTCATCGTGCAGGCCGCCGACGAGGTGATCGCCGGCTCGCTCGCCGACCACTTCCCGCTCTACGTGTGGCAGACCGGCTCCGGCACGCAGACCAACATGAACGTGAACGAGGTGATCTCGAACCGCGCGATCGAGCTCGCCGGCGGTGAGATGGGCTCGAAGAAGCCGGTCCACCCCAACGACGACGTCAACATGTCGCAGTCGTCGAACGACACGTTCCCCACCGCGATGCACATCGCCGCGGTGGAGGAGGTCGTGCACCGCCTCGTGCCGTCGGTGATGCGTCTCCGTCACGCGCTCGCGGCGAAGTCCGACGAGTTCGCCGACATCGTGAAGATCGGCCGTACCCACCTCCAGGACGCGGTGCCGCTCACCCTCGGCCAGGAGTTCAGCGGCTACGTGGCCCAGCTCGACGACGACCTCGAGCGCATCGCCCTCGCGATGGCCGACCTCTACGAGCTCGCGATCGGCGGCACCGCCGTCGGCACCGGCATCAACACCCACCCCGAGTTCGCCGACCGCTGTGCCGCAGTGATCGCCGAGCTCACCGGCCTGCCGTTCGTGTCGGCGCCCAACAAGTTCGCCGCCCTCGCCGCGCACGACTCGCTCGTGTTCGCCAGCGGCGCGCTGAAGACGCTCGCGGTGTCGCTCATGAAGATCGCGAACGACATCCGCTGGCTCGCGTCCGGCCCGCGTGCCGGCCTCGGTGAGCTGATCCTCCCGGAGAACGAGCCGGGCTCGTCGATCATGCCGGGCAAGGTGAACCCCACGCAGTCCGAGGCCATGACCATGGTGTGCGTGCAGGTGCTCGGCAACGACGCCACCATCGGCATCGCCGGCTCGCAGGGCAACTTCGAGCTCAACGTGTTCAAGCCGGTGATGATCTTCAACTTCCTGCACTCGGTCGACATCCTCACCGACGCCTGCGACTCGTTCCGCGAGTTCGCGATCGAGGGCGTGCAGGCCGACGAGGAGAAGATCGCCGAGTACGTCAGCCAGTCGCTCATGCTGGTCACCGCGCTCAACCCGCACATCGGGTACGACAACTCGGCCAAGATCGCCAAGCACGCCCACCACAACAAGGGCACGCTGAAGGACTCGGCGATCCACCTCGAGCTGCTCACCGAGGAGGAGTTCGACCGCCTCGTCGTCCCCAAGGACATGACGAGCCCCGGCGACTGACCTTTCGCCCTCGCTCACTCCGTTCACTCCGTTCCAGGGGTGGCTCGTCGTTCGCCGCCGGGAGACCCCGGCGGCGACTTCACCGAGGCTCGCCGGCATGTCCCTTTACGAGCAGAACATCAACACCCTCGAGGGTGCGCCCGCCGACCTGTCCCAGTACGCCGGCAAGACGACCCTCGTCGTCAACGTCGCCTCCAAGTGCGGCCTCACGCCGCAGTACGAGGCGCTCGAGAAGCTCTACGAGGAGTACCGCGACCGCGGGCTCGTCGTCATCGGCTTCCCCTGCAACCAGTTCATGGGCCAGGAGCCGGGCACCGCGGAGGAGATCCGCGACTTCTGCGACACCACCTACCACGTGACCTTCCCCATCACGGAGAAGATCGACGTCAACGGTGCGCAGGCCCACCCCGTGTACCAGGAGCTCACGCAGGCCGCCGACGCCGACGGCGAGGCCGGCGACGTGAAGTGGAACTTCGAGAAGTTCCTCGTGGGCCCCGACGGTTCGGTGGTGGAGCGGTTCCGCCCGCAGGTCACCCCCGACGACCCGGCCGTGATCGCGGCGATCGAGGCGAACCTGCCCTCATGAGTGAGGACGGAGCGAGCGGAAGCGAGCGAGGGTGACAAGTCGCGTCTTCATGACCGGCGCGACCGGCATGATCGGCTCCAACATCGCGAAGCTCCTCGTCGAGGGCGGCGACACGGTCGTCGCCCTCGTGCGCGAGGGCAGCGACGCGTCTCCGCTGGAGGCGTTCGGGGTGGTGGTGCGGCGCGGCGACATCACCAGTGCCGACGACGTGCTGGGCGCCGCCGACGGCGCCGAGTACGTCATCCACTCGGCGGCCGTGCTCGGCGGGCCCACGCAGAACCCCGGCGAGCACGAGCAGGTCAACGTGATCGGCACCGCGCACGTGCTCGATGCCGCGGTGAAGGTGGGGGCGAAGCGCACCGTGCAGCTGAGCACCACCACGTTCTTCGACGCGAAGACGGAGCCGCTCAGCGAGGTGTCGCCGCTCGACCCGAACCCCAGCGACGACCCCTACACGCAGACGAAGATGCGCGCGTTCGTCGACGCGATGGAGCGCGTCGAGCGCGGCGAGGACATCGTCGTGGTGATCTCCGGGGGCGCCTACGGCGACTCGCCGCTGCCGGAGCGGTCGATGGTGGTGCCGAGCTACAACGCGCGCATCGTGGCCGCGGTGCGGGGTGAGCTCACCGAGAACGTCGCGTTCCCCATTCCGTGGGTGTACGCCGACGACGTCGCCCTGTGCTCGATCCTGGCGATGCGCAAGGGCGTGGCGGGGGAGCGGTACCTCGGCTTCGGCCGCCCGGAAGACGTCGGCGGCACGCCGATGTTCTGCAACCTGGCCTGCGAGGTGGCGGGGGTGCCCCACCGCATGCGGGAGGTCACCGTCGAGGAGCTCGACGACCCCGAGGTGGCGGCCCGCTACGGCCCCACGCTCGTCGACCTCGCCCGCAAGCAGTTCCCGGAGCCGTTCTTCGACAACCACCGCACGGTGGAGCGCCTGGGCTACGCCCCGCACTCCCTGCGTGAGGGCCTCGAGATCACCATCCCCTGGCTCCGCGCCACCGGCCTCCTCTAGGCGGCCTCCTCTAGGCGGCCTCCTCTGAACCCCACCGAACTTGCGTCGCTCGTCCCGGTCATACCGGGATCTCCGACGCAAGTTCGGGGGTTGGAGAGAAACGTGACGGGAAGGGTCGGGAATAGGACCGGCCCGCGGGCGGTTCCTGTGCTCACGTAATCGTGTAATCGCGTCGTGGACGCGGTCACCAGTGAGCGAGGAACCGACGTGGACGAAGTCACCACCAACCCCGGCCCCGACACCCCCGGGAGCCCGGCACTGACCCAGACGCTGCCGCTGCTGGCCCTGCCCAGTGGCGTCGTGCTGCCCCAGATGGTCGTCACGCTGGCGCTCGAGTCGCCCGAGGCCCGGGCCGCGGCCGACGGGGCCCAGGCCGCCGACGGCCGCGTCCTGCTGGTGCCCCGCACGGGTGCCGGGTGGACCCGGGTCGGCACCGTCGCCCGCGTCGAGCACGAGGGCGAGATGCCCGACGGTCAGCGGGCCCTCGTGCTGCGCGGCCTCGCCCGCGCCCACGTGGGCCAGGTGGTGCCGAGCGAGCACCCCGGGCTCTGGGTGGAGGCCGAGCCGGTGCACGAGTCGCCGGCCGTGTCGGGGCGGGCCCGCGCGCTCGCCCGCGAGTACCGGGCCGTGGTGCGCGCCATCGCCGGTGCGCTCGGCCGGCCGCGACTGGCCGACGCGGTCGCGGGCGTCGACGACCCCGGCGCGCTCGCCGACACCGCCGGCTGGTCGCCCGAGTTGTCGAGCGAGCGCAAGGTGGAGCTGCTCGAGGAGCTCGACCCCGAGGCCCGACTGGCCAAGGCGCTGGAGTGGGCCCGCGAGGCGCTGGCCGAGCTGGAGCTCACCGAGCAGATCCGCAGCCGGGTGAGCGAGGGCATGGACAAGCAGCAGCGCGAGTTCGTGCTGCGTCAGCAGCTCCAGGCGATCCGGGCCGAGCTGGGCGAGAGCGGCGACACCGCCGACGCGGTGGAGGAGTACCGCGCGAAGCTCGCCGAGCTCGCGGCCGCGGGTGCCGTGACCGACGACGTGCGCGACGCGATCGAGCGTGAGGTCGACAAGCTCGAGCGCACCAGCGAGCAGAGCCCGGAGCACGGCTGGATCCGCACGTGGCTCGACACCGTGTTCGAGGTGCCGTGGGGCACGCGCTCCGCGGAACAGCTCGACGTCGCCGGCGCGCGCGCCGTGCTCGACGCCGACCACACCGGCCTCGACGACGTGAAGGACCGCGTCGTGGAGCACCTCGCGGTGCGCAAGCTGCGCGCCGACAAGGGCATCGGTGACACGAACTCGCGCCGCAGTGGCGCGGGCGTGATCCTCGCGCTGGTCGGTCCCCCGGGTGTGGGCAAGACCTCACTGGGCGAGTCGGTGGCACGTGCGCTCGGTCGCGAGTTCGTGCGCGTCGCGCTCGGTGGCGTGCACGACGAGGCCGAGCTGCGCGGGCACCGCCGCACCTACGTGGGTTCCCGCCCGGGTCGCATCGTGCGCGCGCTCACCGAGGCGGGCACGATGAACCCGGTCGTGCTGCTCGACGAGGTCGACAAGCTGGGCAACGACTGGCGGGGCGACCCGTCGGCCGCGCTGCTCGAGGTGCTCGACCCCGCGCAGAACCACACGTTCCGCGACCACTACCTCGAGATCGACCTCGACCTGTCCGACGTGCTCTTCCTCGCGACGGCGAACGTGCTCGACACCATCCCCGGCCCGCTGCTGGACCGGCTCGAGGTGATCCGGCTCGACGGCTACACCGAGGACGAGAAGGTCGCCATCGCCCGTGACCACCTGCTGGCCCGCCAGCTGGAGCGCAACGGCCTGACCGCCGACGAGGTGCAGGTGGCCGACGACGCGCTGCGTGCCGTCGTCACCGAGCACACCCGGGAGGCGGGCGTGCGTCACCTCGAGCGCGAGCTCGGCAAGCTGCTGCGCAAGACGGCCGCGAAGGTTGCGACCGGCGAGGTCTCCCCGCCGGTGGTGCTCGGCGTCGACGACGTGCAGCCCGCGCTCGGCCGCTCCAAGTTCCAGGGCGAGGTCGCCGACCGTACCGGCACGCCCGGGGTGGCGACGGGCCTGGCGGTCACCGGTGCCGGCGGCGACGTGCTGTTCGTCGAGGCGACGACCACGCCGTCCGACAACGGCGGTGGCCTCACCATCACGGGGCAGCTCGGCGACGTCATGCAGGAGTCGGCGCGCATCGCGCTGACCTTCGTGCAGGCGCACTCCGAGGAGCTGGGCTTGGCGCGGGAGGACACCGAGCGGCGCGTGCACTTGCACGTGCCCGCAGGCGCGATCCCGAAGGACGGCCCGTCGGCCGGCATCACCATGACCACCGCGCTCGTGAGCGCGTTGTCGGGCCGCGCAGGGCGCGCCGGGGTGGGCATGACCGGTGAGGTCACGCTGCAGGGGCGGGTGCTGCCGATCGGCGGGGTGAAGCAGAAGGTGCTGGCCGCGCAGCGCGCGGGGCTCGACACCGTGCTGCTGCCCGCCCGCAACGGTCCCGACCTCGACGACCTGCCCGAGTCGGTGCGCGACACGATGACGTTCCACCTGGTGGACGACGTGCGCGACGTGCTGCGGCTCGCACTCACCGAGCCCGGCGAGGTTCAGGCCGCCGCGACGCCCGTGTGACGACGCGGCCCGTGCGCAGTACTCCGTGAGGAGCGTGCGGGTCGCCGTCCACGCCGGCGAACTCGGCGCCGACGTGCCAGACGTGGTGCCCGTGACGGGTCCAGCGCACGATCACGGGCAGCGCGATGTCGCCGCACGCCCTCCTCGTTGCAGACCCGGGTCAGCAGCACGACCCGGCGGCCGATCTCGGCGGCGGACTCGCAGTCGAACGCCAGGCCGTCGGGGGTGAGGTCCCGAAGGTCGACGATCGTCGGGGTGTCGGCGATCGGGCCTGGAGGTCGACCGCGGCGCGGTCCCCTCCGCCGGCGACGGTGGCTGACCAGGACCCGCGCGGACGGGTCCCGGCGGCGCTCATGGGTGCTCATTCCCTACCCGGGAGGAGGGCCCGAACCTTGAGCAAGATGACCTTGGTCCCGAGCGAGGATGCCCCGATGGCCCGACCCGGCCCGCTCGCCGAGGTCGCGGCGGTGTTCCCAAGCTCGGCGCTCGGGTTCGGGGCCCGGCGGCCCACGTGGCCATGATGCGCCAGGAGGTGGTCGAGCGCCGGGGCTGGGTGACGGAGCAGGAGTTCCTCGACGCGCTCGGTGTCACGGGCGTGATCCCCGGGCCGGGCTCCACGCAGATGGCGATCTACCTCGCCCGTCGTCGTGCGGGGTGGCCCGGGCTCGTCGTCGGTGGCGCCTGCTTCATCCTCCCCGCGAGCGGCCATCGTCCTCGCGCTCGCCTGGGCCTACGTGGAGTACGGCACCACCACGATCGGTCGGGGTCTCCTCTACGGGATCACGCCCGTGGTGATCGGCATCGTGGCCGACGCCGTGCTGCGCCTCGGGCGGACCGCGCTGCGCACCGTCCGCCTCGTCGCGATCGGCGCCGCGGTGGTGCTCGGATGGATCGTGGGCGCGCCGGTGCTGCTCCTGCTCCTCGGCGCGGCGGCGGTGGAGGCGGGCGCGGTGCACGCCGACGAGTGGCGCAACCGCGGAGCCGCGGCGATCGCGTTCCTCGGGGCCACGACCGTCGCCGGCGCGCGCGGCGTCCGTGTCCACGACGTCTCGCTGTGGGACCTGTTCCTCGAGTTCCTGAAGCTGGGCGCCGTGGTGTTCGGGAGCGGGTACGCTGTTCTGTACCTCCAGCACGACCTCGTCGACCACCTGCACCGGCTCACCCCACAGCAGCTCGTGGACGCCATCGCCGCGGGCCAGGTGACGCCCGGCCCGGTGTTCACCACCGCGACGTTCGTGGGCTACCTCGTCGGCGGCTTCTGGGGCGGCGTGATCGCCACGTTCGCGATCTTCCTGCCGTCGTTCCTGCTGGTGGCCGCCTTCGGGTGGATCGTGCCCCACCTGCGCCGGTGGACCTGGAGCGCGGCCGCGCTCGACGGCCTCAACGCCGCGGTGGTCGCGGTGATGGCCGGGGTCACCTGGGATCTCGCCGAGGTCGCGGTCGTCGACGTGCTCACCGGCGCACTGGCGGTCGCCGCCTTCGTCGTGATGGTGCGGTGGCGGCCGAACTTCCTGTGGCTCCTGCTCGCGGGCGCCGCGGTGGGGGTCGTGCACGCGCTCCTGTAGCTAGCGAGGTGTGATCGCGTCCCCGATGCGCAGCTCGCCACCCTCCACGACCTCGCAGCGCAGGCCACCCCGGTGCACGAACGCCTCGCGCACGCCGGGCCGGTGCAGCAGCTGCTCGAGGTACGCGCACGGTTCGGCGAGCTTGATCCCGCGGAACACCACCGCGCCCACCCGGAACGTGTGGCCGACGAGATGGTTGAGCGGCACGCCGGTGGTGACGAGGTTGCGACGCGTCTCGGCTTCGGCGATCTCGATGCCGCCGGCGCGCACCGCGTCGACGGCCTCGCGCTCGATCAGCGTCACGTCGCGGGGCAGGCGCGTGTCGTGGGAGTACATCCCGGTGCCCTCGGCGTAGCGGTCGCCCACGAGCCCGCGCGCCGCCTCGGCGCGCACCGACTTGCGCGCCTCCATGGGCATCCCTGCGGACGGCGTCACGTAGATCCCCACGAGCGCGCCGGAGAAGACCGTCGTCATCGGAAGAGTCTCGCGCCGCGACGCGCCGCCCGTACGCTACGGGGATGAGCCGGCGGTATGTGGTGATGGCGCTCCAGGGCGGCCTCGGGAACCAATTGTTCCAGTACGCGTCCGGCCTCGGCCTCGCCCGTTCGCTCGACGCCGAGATCTTCTTCGACCCGAGGCAGGTCGCACCCGGCGAGGAGTGGATCCCCGACCTGGTGGGCACCGACTACCGCGTCGCCAGCCAGGCCCAGCTCAATCGTCTCGGGGTGCTGCACCGTGGCGAGCGCGCCCGCGACGAATTCCTGCGGCTGGCCGGCATGCGCGTCGTCACGTTCGCTCGTCGCGTCCGGGGCCGCACCGGAGTGCGCCAGCCGCTCCACCACGATCTCTCGCAGGTGGGCGTGTTCGACGAGCGGATGCTGCACCTCGACCTGCCCGTGTACTTCTGCGACTACTACCAGACCGAGCGATGGTTCACGAACGTCGCCGATCACGTCGCCGCACAGCTCCGGCTCCCCGCGGTCGAACCTCTGCGCCCACCCGGCGCGGCACCCGAGGCACCCACGGTCGCGCTGAGCTTCCGGCGAGGCGACTACCTCCGCTTCGGCTGGCAATTGCCGATGTCGTACTACGAGCACGCGTTGGCCCGCATGGTCGACGAGGTCCCGGGCGCGACGTTCGTCGTCTTCGGCGACGATCCGGTGTTCACCGGGTTCGCGATCAACTGGGTCGAGCGCTTCGGCCCCGCAGTGAGTGCGTACTCGCGGGGTGCGCACGAACTGGTGCACCTGGCCCTCGCGGCGGCGTGTGACCACGCGTTGATCGCGAACTCCTCGTTCGCGTGGTGGGGTGCCTGGCTCGGCGACCGTCGCGTGGGTCCCGATGCCGACCGCCTCGTCCTCGCTCCAGCCGACTACCCGGCGCGCTTCGGCGCCGACGTGGTGCCGGAGCGGTGGGGCACGATCGAGTCGTGAGCATCGAAGCGACGGTCTCCTGCAGTCCGTCGCGCAACGACACGGTTGCCTCGAACCCCAGTGCATCGCGCGCGCGGGTGACGTCGAGGCGGCGGCGCGGCTGACCGTTCGGTCGCGTCGTGTCCCACTCGATGCGACCCGGGTAGCCCGTGAGCTCGGCGACCAGCGTGGCGAGGTCGCGGATCGAGATCTCGTCGCCCGACCCGATGTTCAGCGGCTCGGGCGAGTCGTAGCGCTCCAGCGCGAGACGGAACGCCCGCGCCGCGTCACGCACGTGGAGGAACTCGCGCGTGGGGCTGCCGTCGCCCCAGAGCACGACCGCGTCGTCGCCGGCATCGGTGGCCGCGGCGAAGCGGCGCACCATCGCCGGGATCACGTGGCTGGTCTCGAGGTCGTCGTGGTCGCCCGGCCCGTAGAGGTTGGTGGGGAGCAGGAACACGAAGTTGCTGCCGTACTCCTCGCGGTAGGCCTGTGCCTGCACGAGGAGCATGCGCTTCGCCAGCCCGTACGGCGCGTTGGTCTCCTCGGGGTACCCGGTCCAGATCGCGTCCTCGGTGAACGGGACCGGTGTGAACTTCGGGTACGCGCACACCGTGCCGGCGATGACGACCTTGGCGACGTCGTGGACGCGGCATGCCTCGAGCAGTTCGATGCCCATCAGCGCGTTCTCGTAGAAGAAGCGGCCGGGCGCGGCGGCGTTGGCGCCGATCCCGCCGACGACCGCGGCGAGGTGCACGACCGCGTCGGGCCGGTGGTCGTCGAGGAGCGCGTCGATGCGATCGCGGCGGCGCAGGTCGTACTCGGCGCTGCCGGGCGCGACGACCTCCGCGCCCGCGGCGCGCAGATCGGCGACGACGTGCGCGCCGAGGAACCCGGTGCCCCCGGTGACGACGACACGAGCGCCGTCGACGTCGATCACCGCGCGAACCGACGGGTCATGCGAGGTCGAACTCGCCGAGCACGTCGCCGGGCTCGAGGGACTCACCGGGTTCGAGCGGGAAGTGGCACGCCACGTACTGGCCGAGTGCGACCTGGCGGACGGTCGGTTCCTCCATCTCGCAGCGTTCCTCGGCTCGGGGGCAGCGGGTGCGGAAGCGGCACCCACTCGGCGGGTTGGTGTTCGACGGGATCTCGCCCTTCAGGAGGGAGGGTTCCTCGTCGTGGCGGTCGGGGTCGGGCTCGGGGATCGCCGACAGCAGTGCCGCAGTGTACGGGTGCGCGGGCTGCGAGTAGAGGAGGTCGGGAGTGCCGATCTCGCACAGTTTGCCGAGGTACATGACCGCGACGCGGTCGCTCACGTTCTTCACCACTGCGAGGTCGTGCGCGATGAACACGAGCGTGAGCCCGTAGCGCGCCTTCATGTCCTCGAGCAGGTTGAGGATCTGGGCCTGCACCGACACGTCGAGTGCCGACACCGGCTCGTCGCAGATGATCACCTTCGGCTCGGTGACGACCGCACGCGCGATCGAGATGCGCTGGCACTGGCCACCCGAGAACTGGTGCGGTCGTCGGTCCTTCGCGGTCGCCGGGTCGAGCCCGACCGCGTCGAGGACCTCGTCGACCTTCTGGCTGCGGCTCGCGCTGTCGCCGACGCCCCAGATGTCGAGGCCCTCCGACACGATGCTGCCGACCTTGCGGCGCGGGTTCAGCGACGAGATCGGGTCCTGGAAGATCATCTGGAGGCGCGGCCGGATGCGCCGCAGGGCGGACCCGCGCAGCTTCGTGAGCTCGGTGCCCTCGAAGCGCACGCTGCCGCCCGACGGCCGGATGATCTGCATGATCGCCCGGCCGGTGGTCGACTTGCCGCACCCCGACTCGCCGACGAGACCGAGCGTCTCGCCCTCGACGACGTCGAGGCTGATGCCGGACACGGCCTGCACCTTGCCGCCCTCGGCGTGGAACTCCACGACGAGGTCCTCGACGCGCAGCAGCGCCTCGCCCTCGTCGCGCAGGTGTGCGGTGCCGGTACCGGCCATCAGACGGCTCCCATCAGACCGTGGCCTCCGCGTTGCGGGTGGTGGGCGTGTTGACGGGGAACCAGCAGCGGTACTCGTGGCCCGGCGTGTCGGCGGCGACGAGCGGCGGCATCTCCTCGCGGCACTTGTCCTGCGCGTACGGGCACCGCGGGGCGAAGCGACAGCCCGGTGGCGGGTCCACGAGGTCGGGTGGGCGGCCGGGGATCGCGGCGAGGCGCGTGTGGCTGGGCTGGTCGAGCTTGGGGATCGAGCGCAGCAACGCCTCGGTGTAGGGCATCCTCATGTCGCGGAAGAGCGTGGCGGTGGGCGCCTTCTCGACGACCTGCCCCGCGTACATCACGAGCACGTCGTCGGCGCGACCGGCGACCACACCGAGGTCGTGGGTGACGAGGATGACCGCCATGAAGCGCTCGCGCTGCTGCTGGGCGAGCACGTCGAGCACCTGGGCCTGCACGGTGACGTCGAGCGCGGTGGTGGGCTCGTCGGCGAGGAGCAGCTGCGGACCGCACGCGAGTGCGACCGCGATGCACACGCGCTGACGCAGCCCGCCGGACAGCTGGTGCGGGTACTCGCCCATGCGCCGCTCGGGGTCGGGGACGCGCACCGACTCCAGCAACGAGACCGCGAGCTCGTCGGCGAACTTCTTGGTGACGTCGAGGTGGGTGTGGATGGCCTCGGTGATCTGCTTGCCGATCTTCATCACCGGGTTCAGCGACGTCATCGGGTCCTGGAACACCATCGCCATGGCATCGCCCCAGTACTTGCGCATCTCCTTGGGCGACGCGTTCCCGATCTCCTCGCCGTCGAACCGGATCGAGCCGCGACGCACGACGCCCTTGTGGGGGAGGAGCCCCATGATCGAACGGGACAGCACCGTCTTGCCGGAGCCCGACTCGCCGACGATGCCGAGCGTGCGGCCGCGGTCGAGCGTGAACGACACACCGTCGACCGAACGTACGAGCCCGCGCGCGGTCTCGTACCCGGTGGCGACGTCGGTGACCTCGAGCAGTGGCGCGCCCGGGTGCGCGTCGTGGAACTCCGCCGCACCGTGCTCGCCGCTCACAGTGCCCCCTCGCGCACGTCGAAGCGGGCGCGGATCGCGTCACCGAGGAAGTTGAGCGCGAGCACGGTGAAGAAGATGAGCAACGCGGGCTCGAACACGATGTGCGGCGCGCGTTCCAGGTTGTTGCGCCCGATCGAGATGATGTTGCCCCACGTGGGCTTGTCGGGCTCCACGCTCGCGCCGAGGATGGCGAGCGTCCCCTCGGCGACGATCGCCACCGCGATGCCGAGCAGTGCGATCGAGTACATCGCCGGCAGCACGTTCGGCAGCACCTCGCGGAGGATTACGCGTCGGTGCGGCGCGCCCTGGGCGCGCGCGGCCGTGACGAACTCGCGCTCCGACCAGCTCAACGTGCTCGCACGCGTGATGCGGCCGAGCACCGGGATCGACACCGCCCCCAATGCGAGGATCAGCGCGAGCTCGGGATCGAGCCCGCCCCCCGTGGTGCCGGGATCGGCGCGCAGGATCGTGACGAGCGCGAGTGCCAGGATCACCGCGGGCACCGCGAGCAGCACGTCGAGGAGCAGGCTCACGATCGTGTCGACCCAGCCGCGGAAGTAGCCGCCGATCAAGCCGAGCAGACCGCCGAGCACGAAGCCGATCAGCACCGACAGCGTGGCGATCACGAGGGTGGTGCGGCCACCCCAGATGAGGCGCGACAGCATGTCCCGGCCGTTGTAGTCACCGCCGAGGAGCCGCCCGGACGCGGTGCCGAGCTCGGCGAAGGGGCCGCGACGGGCGACGCCGTTGAAGACCTCCTGCGGGTCGTCGAGCGGCAGCACCGGCGCGAGCACCGAGAGGCCGACGATCAGCGTGAGCCACGCGATCGAGCACCACCCCGCGAAGCCGAGGCCCTTCTTGCGGATCCGCCGGACCTCGGGGCCGGTGGTGACCGCGGTGATCTCGATGGTGCCCGGGTCGACCGGGCGTCCCTGGTCGACCGCCTGGTCGACGAATCGCTGCAGCGGCTCGTCAGGCATGGGCGCGCCGGATGCGGGGGTCGAGCACCACGTAGAGGGAGTCGACGACGAAGTTGATGAGCACGTAGGCGATGGCGATGATCGCGATGTAGCTCTGCAGCTCCACGAGCTGCCGGGCGTTGATCGCCTGGTAGATCAGCGTGCCGAGGCCGGGGATCTGGAAGATGACCTCGACCGCGAGCGCACCGCCGATCAGCGTGCCGAAGTTCAGGCCCGCCACCGTGAGCAGCGTGAGGCTCGACGGCTTGAACGCGTGACGCCACAGGATGCGCCGGTCGGTGAGCCCCTTCGCGCGCGCCATCGTGATGAAGTTCTCCTGGAGCGTCGCGATCATGTCGCTGCGCAGGAGTCGCATGTAGACCGCGATCAGGCCGGCCGCGAGCGCGATGGCCGGCAGGATCATCGTGGAGAGGTGGGGTCCGAGCGGGCCACCCGACTGGCCGAAGAGGGGTTCGAGCCACCCGGCCTTGTACCCGCTCACCTGGAGTTGCCCGATCCCCGGGATGTCGGGTTTCCACTTCGCGCCCACGAAGTAGGCGAGCGCGAGCGCGATCACGAAGCTCGGGAGCGCGAGGAGCGCGAACGCCCCGGCGTTCACGGCCTTGTCGGTCTTCGTGTTCGCCTTGTACGCCGTGAACACACCGAGGGGGATCGCCACCGCGAGCGCGATGAGCTGCGCGTAGATCATCAGCGCCAGCGACACCGGCAGCGCGGTCTGGAGCTTGTCGGCCACCGGGGTGTTCGACTGGTAGTCCTTGCCGAAGTCGCCCTGGAGGAGGTTGCCGAGCCAGGTGCCGTACTGCTCGAGGAACGGCTTGTCGAGGCCGTTGTCCGCGCGGAACTGCTCCTTCTGCGCCTTGGTGCCGTACGGGATGGAGGCGTCGGCCGCGTCGCCCGGGAACAGCCGCAGCAGGCTGAACGCGAACAGCGTGGACAACACGACCACCACGACGAGCTGCAACAGCCGTCGGGCAACCGTCTTCATGTGCGGGAGGTCTACTTCGTGACGTACAGCCCGAGCAAGGGGTGGCGGCCGTAGTAGAAGAGCGGCTGGCCGCCGCCGTCGGGCAGCGCCGGGCCCATGAAGCCGTTCACCTGCTTGTTGCTCGCGATGAGCCAGGCGTCGTAGTAGGCCCACACGTTGTAGAGCTGCGACGCGAAGCGCTTGTCGACCTGCTGGTAGATCTGCGCCCGCTTCTTGGGGTCGAGCTCGCTGCGGCCCTGGTCGAGCAGCGTCTGCAGGTCGGGGTCGACGAACTTGCCGAAGTTGAGCAACGAGCCCGTCTGCCACCACTGGTAGTTGACGTCGGGGTCACCACCGGGGTGGTTGCGCCACAGCATGATCGAGAAGTTGCCGCCCACGGCCGCGGAGATGAACGCGGTCTGGTCGTCCTGCTTCAGCGTGGCGTCGATGCCAGCCTTCGACAGCTGCTCCTTGATGAGCTGCGCCTCGGCCGAGTTCGCGGGGTCGTTGGTGTGCTCGAGGACCACCGAGAACTCGCCGCCGTGCGCCGCCTTGTAGGCGTCGGCCAGCTTCTTGGCTTCCTTCACGTTGGTCTTCGGGTACCCCGGGTTCTTCACGTAGCCGGTGACCTTCGAGTCGAAGGGCCCGTCGGCGACGGTGAAGATGCCGTCGTTGCGGATCTCGTTGATCTGCTGGCGGTCGATGGCGAGGGCCACCGCCTTGCGGGCGTTGATGTCGTCGAGCGGCGGCTTCGCCTCGTTCATGAGGTAGTAGCGCACCTCACGACGGCCGGGCTGCTCGTACATCTCGTTGAACTGCGACTTCTTCTGGAGCAGCGCGTCGACCTGCTGGCCGTCGGACGTGTGGATGATGTCGAGCGAACCGCCCTGGAGGCCGTTCACCCGCTGCACCGCCTCGGCCACCGGCTTGAAGGTGATCGAGTCGAGGTAGGGGAGCTTGGTGCCGTTGGCGTCCTTCTGCCAGTAGTCGGTGTTCTTGTTGGCGACCAGCTCCTGGTTGACCGTCCAGTGGTCGAGCTTGAAGGGGCCGGAGCCGATGAGGTTGGTGGCGCAGGTGGCCGGGTCGGCGAGCTGCGCGGGGGCGACGATGAGGAAGCGCCCGTCGAGGTAGAGGAACCAGGGGAATGCGACCCACGGCACCTTGGTGGTGATGGTGACGACCGACGGCGACGTGACCGTGACGGTGTCGATGGCCTTGAGCGCCGAGCCGACGAGGGTGCTGCTGCGGTAGGCGTCGATGTTCTGCGCCACCGCGGCGGCGTCGACGGGTGTGCCGTCGTGGAACTTGATGCCGTCACGCAGGGTGAGCGTCCACGTCTGGTAGTTGGCGTCGTGCTCGAGGCTCTTGGCGAGGTAGGGGACCATCTCGCCCTTGGTGTTGGGCTGCATCAGCGTGTCGTAGATCGCGGCGCCGACCTCGATGCCGGAGATCGCGAGGCGGGCGGTGGTGGGGCACCAGCCGCCACCGGTCTCGGCCTCGAGGCCGTAGGTGACCGAGCCACCGACCGGGGTCTTGGCCGCAGGTACCGCGTCGCGGGTGCCTGCGGACGCCGCGGCGCCGCCGGCGGCGATCACTCCGAGGGCCACGGCCCCTGCCGCCGCCAACGCGACTGCTCGGGTACGGAAGGAACGGGCCCCTGCCACACGACTGTTCACGATGTGCCCCCCACGGGCTCGCCGGCTACCGGCCGGTAGCGTACACATCTTCCACCCGTTCCCGGGCGTCGCCCCGGTACCGTCGGGTCATGGGCCCCGATCCTGGCGACGTGCTGCGGGTGAGCCCCACCTGTGTGATCCGCCTCGACGAGCTCGAGTGGCGCACCACGGGCTCGGGCGGACCCGGTGGCCAGCACGCCAACACGTCCGACACCCGCGTGGAGGTCCGCTTCGACGTCGAGGCGTCGCCGTCGCTCGCCCGCGGCCAACGCCGGCTGCTCCTCGACCGGCTCGGGAAGGTCGTGCGGGCCACGGCCTCCGACAGCCGGTCGCAGGCCCGCAACCGTGAGCTCGCGCTCGAGCGGCTGCGGGCGAAGCTCGAGTCGGGCCTGCACGTCGACGCGCCGCGCAAGGCGACGAAGCCGGGCAAGGCCGCGAAGGCGGCGCGTCTCGACGACAAGCGCCACCAGGCCCGCCGCAAGGAATCGCGGCGCCGCCCGCTCCACGACGACTGACGCCCGACCGATCTGAGAAGCTGCCGGGATGGACGTGGTGGTGGAGGTGCTCTGGTTCGCGCTCGGCGTCGCGCTCCTCGTGTTCGTCCTCGACTCCGCCGTGCGCACCTTCGTGCTGCCCCGGGGCGTCGCGCCGATGCTCACCCGGATGGTGTTCGTCGGCCTCCGCACCGTGTTCAACGGCTTCGCCCGCATGGCCCGCACCTACGACGGCCGCGACTCGGTGATGGCGCTCTACGGCCCGATCGGGCTCCTGCTCCTGCCCGCCGTCTGGATCTTCGTGACGTTGCTCGCGTTCGCCGCGATGTTCCACGCGTTCGGCGTGAGCGGGTACGAGCGGGCGATCGAGATGAGCGGCTCGTCGCTGTTCACACTGGGGTTCGTGCGGCCGCCCGACTTCGCGTCGACGTGCCTGGCGTTCGTCGAGGCCGCGTTCGGCCTCGGTCTGCTCGCGCTCCTCATCGCGTACCTGCCCACCATCTACAGCGCGTTCTCGAAACGCGAGGTGCTCGTGGGCCAGCTCGCCGCCTTCGCGGGGCAGCCGCCCTCGGGAGTCGAGATCCTGCGGCGCGCCCACCGGATGGAGCGCTTCCACCTGCTCGACGAGTGGTGGGTGCAGTGGCAGGAGTGGTTCGCCGAGCTCGAGGAGACGCACACGTCGCTCGCGGTGGTCAACTTCTTCCGCTCGCCCGCGCCGCACCGGTCGTGGGTGACGGCGGCGGGCGCGGTGCTCGACGCCGCGTCGTTGCGTCTCGCCGCGACCGAGATGGGCTTCGAGCCGCAGGCGGGTCTGATGATCCGTACCGGCCGCTACGCGCTCGGCGCGATCGCGGAGTACTTCGACCTGCCCTACGACGCCGACCCGTCGCCCACCGACCCGATCCTCGTGACCCGTGACGAGTTCGAGGAGGCGTGCGACCAACTCGTCGCCGCGGGCGTCGCCGTGCGTGCCGACCGTGACGCCGCCTGGGCCGACTTCCAGGGCTGGCGGGTCAACTACGACCTCGCGCTCGTGGGGATCGCCGGGCTGGTGATGGCGCCGTACGCGCCCTGGTCGTCGGACCGCTCGTCGCGCTACCGCCGCCCCCGGTTCCACCACCTCCGTCGACGCGCCTGACGGCGCAGGCTCCGTCGACGCGCGTGACGGCGCGGGCTCCGACGACGCGCGTGACGGTCAGCCCAACAACCACGTCTCCGGCGTCGCCGGCTTCGAGTCGAGGCGCTCGTAGCACTCCGTGGCGAATGCGGCCGCGAACATGTCGTCGGGCATCGCGAGGAAGAAGGCCTCCTCGCTGATCTGGCTCTCGTGCGCGGCCATCGCCGCCCGCTTCTGGGCGAGGAACGGGGTGACGTCGACGCGGGTGGTGATGCGGTGGCCCGGGATGCCGAGGTTGAGCTCGTCGGGATCGGGGAACTCGACACCTTCGTGCTCGCCGCCCAGTGCCGCGGCTTCGCGCTGCGCGACGGCGGCCTCGCGCAGGGCGTCGGCGTCGACCGTGGCCGCGTAGACGCGCGGCGTGCCCGCCAGTTCGGCAGCCCGCCGTCCGACGTGGTGGACCTGGATGTGGTCGGGGTGCTCGTACCCGCCGCGCTCGTCGTAGACCGTGAGCACGTCGGCGTCCTCCTCGCGCAGGATCGTGGCGAGGTGTGCCGCGGCGTCGTCGACGGCCGCGGCGGCGAACGCCCCGGGCGCGTCGACGGTGTCGGAGCCCGCCATCCCGGAGTCGTGGAAGGGGAGGAACTCGACGCGCGCCGCGCCGACCACGTCACCCGAGCGTCGGCTCTCCGCGCTGCGCCGGTCCGCGAGGCTCTCGCCGTCGGCGAGCATGCCGTCGGGCGTCTCGCCCAGCTCGCCGCGCGTGGCGAACACGGCGACGACGCGGTGTCCGTCGCGCGCGGCGCGTGCCATCGAACCGGCGGTCATGATCGCCTCGTCGTCGGGGTGGGCGTGGAAGAACACGAGGGTTGCCATTGCCTGCATGATCGCGCGCGACGACTCCGACACCTGTCGGAGTCGTGGCCGTCGCACGCCCCGGGGATCACTGCTACCGTCGATCGGCAACAAAGCGGGTCGACGTCGAGCGCGCTTCCCGCACAGCTACATGCAAAGGGAGCAAGGCGTTGGCAACAGGCAGTGTGAAATGGTTCAACGCGGAGAAGGGCTACGGCTTCATCTCCCGTGAGGACGGCCCCGACGTGTTCGTGCACTTCTCGGCCATCCAGGGCACGGGGTACCGGAGCCTCGAGGAGGGCCAGCGCGTCGAGTTCGACGTCGGTCCCGGCCGCAAGGGCGAAGAGGCGCAGAACGTCCGCGTCGTCTGACGATTCCCTGACGAGATCCGCGAACCGAACTCAGGAGTGATGGAGGGCCCCGAGGGGCCCTCCATCCGCGTCTGCGCTCAGACCAGGTCGAGCACGCCGCGGAGGTCGAGCAGGCGCGGCACCACGTCGGCGCCGGGCGCGTCGGGCGGGAGCGTCGCGTCGGGCCAGTGCCCGTCGCGCTCCAGGTAGGCCGGTCGCATGCCCGAGGCGAGCGGGCCCTCGACGTCGGGTCCCCAGGTGTCACCGACGAACAGCACCTCGGCGGGGGTGAGGTCGCCGACGTGGGCGCCCACCTGCTCCAGCGTGCGCTCGAAGATCCGGGGGTGGGGCTTGCGGGCACCCGCCCACGCCGAGGACATGACGGTGTCGACCGTGCCGGCGAGGCCGACCTCCTCGATCGCGGGATCGAGATCCCAGTCCCAGTTGCTGCAGACGGCGAGGTGCAGGCCGCGGTCGCGGAGCTCGGCGAGCACGGCGGGGACCTCGGCGTACACCTCCATGACCCGCTCGGCCCGCCCGGCGTGCAGGTCGGCCAGGATCTGCTCGTACTCGCCCGGGTGCACGTCGGCGGTGGCGAGCATGGCGAGGAGGCGTTCCTCCTGCCAGGCCACGTAGTGGTCGCGGCTCGCGGACGCGGCCTCGTGCTCCTCGCCGTCGATGTCGCCGCTCCACCACATCTCCGTGGCCTCCTCGGAGAGGGTGTAGCCGTGGCGGGCGACGACGGCGCCGATGTCGATGCTGTGGGTGGCGCGCGCCAGCGTGCCGAAGAAGTCGAGCATCACGACCCTGAAGCCCGCCTGAGTCTCCTGCCGCGCCTGCGTGTCCATCCCGGCATCCTCGCGCGTAGCGTTGTGACGTCCGACGGAGTTCCTCAACCGGCGCGGCGTCCGTGCCGAGAGGTCCATGACATGACGACGAGATTCGAGTTCCCCCGGATGCGCACCCTGCTGCGCAACACGGTGCCCGGTGTGGTCGAGGGCTCCGTGCTGCCCGTGCTGCTCTTCGTCGGCGCACTCCGCGTGTTCGGGCTGTGGGGCGCGATCATCGCCGGTCTCGGGTTCTCGTACCTCGCGATCGGACGGCGGCTCGTCGCGCGGCGGCCCGTCCCCGGCCTCATGATCATCGGGGCGGCCACCCTCACCGCCCGCACCGTGCTCGCGCTCACGACGGGGTCGTCGTTCGTGTACTTCCTGCAGCCGACCCTCGGCACGGCGGTGGTCGCGTTCGCGTTCCTGGTGTCCGTGCCGCTCGGGCGCCCGCTCGCCCAGCGCATCGCCTCCGACTTCTGCCCGATCCCCGACGACGTCCTGGCCCACCAGCACGTGAAGCGCCTGTTCCTGCGCATCTCGCTGCTGTTCTCGTGCGCACTGCTGCTGAACGCCGGCGTCGCCCTGTGGCTCCAGGTCAGTCAGTCGGTCGAGACGTTCGTGCTGGTCAAGCCGCTGGCGACCGGATCGATCACGATCGCCGCGGTGATCGTGTCGGTGGTGTGGTTCAAGCGGTCCATGGGGCGTGAGGGGCTCCTGGCGCCTGCGCCGGCGCTCTGACCCGTCGACCGGCGGCCGGATCCCCGGCCCGGTCCACGACAGCCGGCGATCCGCCGCCTAGCCTGCAGGCGGGGCGGAGGAGGCGACAGATGATTCTCGTCGTGGACGACGACATTGATTTGGTCGACGTCGTGCGCTCGGCCCTGGAACGCGAAGGCTTCGCGGTCGACGACGCCGGCGACGGCGAGACCGCGCTCACGAAGATCGCGGGCGAGGCGCCGGAGCTCGTCGTGCTCGACCTCGGGCTGCCGAAGGTGCGCGGGCTCGACGTCCTGCGGCGCGTCCGCGAGGACAACCCCGTCCCGGTGATCGTGCTGAGCGGCATGTCCGACGAGGCCGACCGCATCGTCGGTCTCGAGTTGGGCGCCGACGACTACGTCGTCAAGCCCTTCTCGCCGCGTGAGCTCGTGGCGCGCGTGCGGTCGGTGCTGCGCCGCACGCGGGGCACGCAGACCGGCGGCCGGCTCGAGTTCGACGACCTCGCGCTGGATCTCACCACGCGTGAGGCGTGGGTGCGCGGCGAGCTCGTCGAACTGCGTCGCCGCGAGTTCGACCTCCTCGCCTTCCTGTGTGCATCACCGCGGCAGGTGTTCACGCGCGACCAGCTGCTGCTGTACGTGTGGGAGGTCGAACCCGAGTGGCAGGGTGCCGCGACGGTGAGCGAGCACGTCCACCGGCTGCGCGCCAAGATCGAGGTCGACCCCGCGCGTCCCACCCGCATCGTCACGGTGCGCGGCGTCGGCTACCGCTTCGAGCCCTAGGCGACCGCGGGTCAGTCGGGGCGCTCGTCAGTCGGCCGGCGCGTCGGGCGCGACCGGCGCGAGGCGCGCCACCGCGTCGAGCAGGTCCTGGCGGCGCAGCGGCTTCGTGAGCAACGGCGCACCCCGCAACGCGGCCGCGCCCGCGGGCACGAACCCCGACACGAAGAGCACCCGCGTCGCGGGTGACCGCTCCGCGACGCGCTCGGCGAGGTCGGTGCCGCTCATCACCGGCATCACGACGTCGGTCACGAGCACGTCGACGACGGCCTCCCGCGCCAGCATCGCCAGCGCGGCGTCGCCGTCGGTCGCGACCAACACCCGGTAGCCGGCGCCGCGGAGGATCTCGGCGACGAGCGTGCGCATCTCGGGCTCGTCGTCGACCACCAGCACCGTGCCGTGCGCGACGTCGGGCGACGTGCCGTCGTCGCGCAGGTCGAGCTCCGACGGGTCGGTGACGATGGTGGGGAAGGTGAGCAGGAACGTGGTGCCGCGCCCGAGCGCGCTGCGCACCTCGATCGTGGCGTTCGCGGCCTTCACGATGTCGGCGGTCGTCGACATGCCGAGCCCGGTGCCGAGGCCCGGGGGCTTCGTGGTGAAGAACGGCTCGAACACTCGCTGCCGCGTCGCCTCGTCCATGCCGATGCCGGTGTCGGTGATGGCGAGGACGACATAGGGCGGTGCGCCCGGCACCGGCACGTTGGTGGTGCCGAGCGTGAGGCTGCCGCCCGAAGGCATCGCGTCGCGCGCGTTCACCGCGAGGTTCATCACCGCCTGCTCGAGCCGGTTCGGGTCGGCGACGATCGTGGATGCCTCGGCGTCGAGCTGGAGCTCGAGCTTCACCGTCGCGCCGATGAGCTGGTGCAGGAGCTCACGGAGCGACTGGAGCAGCTCGTGCAGGTCGAACGTCTCGGGCTGGTCGATGCGGCGGCGGCTGAACGCCATCAGGTCGTCGGTGAGCGCGGCGGCGCGGTCGGTGGCGCGCTGCACGGAGTCGATGCGCTTGCGGGCGCGTTCCATGAGCGCGAGGTCGTCCTGCAGGAGCTCGACCTGCCCGCGCATGATCGCGAGCACGTTGTTGAAGTCGTGGGCGATGCCACCCGCGAGCCGGCCGACCGACTCCATCTTCTGCGCGTGCACGAGCTGGTGGCGCAGTGTGGTGCGCTCGGTGACGTCGGTGACGAACACGACCTTGTGGTCGGGCGCGCCGTCGAGGTGGCGCAGCCGCGCCTCGGAGATCTCGACGTTCACGGTCTCGCCGTCGGCGCGTACGAACCGCTGCACGCGCTGCTCGGTGGGCTCGGCCATGCTCCCCGGCCGGATCGCCTCGATCTCGCCGGTGTCGTCGGCCCGCCACGACCGCAGGGTGCGGCCGACGAGATCGGGCTCGGCGCGGCCCAGCAGCAGGCACAGGGCCCGGTTGGCCTCCACCACGACGCCGTCGAGGGTCGTCACCGCGATCGCGAGGGGGGAGTGGTCGAAGGTGCGGCGGGAGCGTTCGGCGGCGACCCACCGCTGGGCCTCGGCGCCGTCGCGCTCCTCGAGCGCGGTGGAGAAGCCGAGCATCGCCAGCATCGTGACCGCGAAGAAGGCCTGCACGACGAGCACCGCGCCGTCGAGGGAGTCGACGGACGTGGCGAACATCCCGGAGCCGCGTGCCAGCGCCCAGTCGGCCGCGGCGACGAGCAGCAGGCCACCCAGCGCGACGGCGCGGGTGCCGAAGCGCACCGCGGCCCACAGCAGGAGCAGCACCGACACGAAGGCGAGCGGGTCGCCCCAGTGCGCGATCGCCAGGACCGCGCACGCGACCAGCGCCAGTCCCAGCGCGGTGGCCTCGGCCGCGCCGCCGCGCCGCCGGCCGCGGGGCCGGAGCCGGGCGACGGTGACCGAGCCCACGAGCACCATGCCCATCGCGTCGGCGAGCGTGGTGCGGTAGAGCACGCGCCACCACGGCGCACTCGTGCCGGCGATCCCGAGCGCACCGGTGACCACGAGGGCGGCAAGGAGACCGCCGGCCAGTGACGCGACCACGAGCGCGGCGAGGTCGCGCACTCCTTCGACCTGGAGTTCGCCGTCGGCGTAGAAGCGCAGGAGCAGCGCGCCGGCGGCCGCGGCCAGCACGGCGGCGACACCCAGGGCGACCGCGACCCCGGGGTCGACGTCGTGGCGGAGGGCCACGCCCACCACGGCCACCGCGACTGCCAGGAGCGGGGCCAGCGCCCGCTTCCAGGGGAGCAGGAGCGCGGCGGCGAAGGCGATGCCGGCGGCCGGTGTGACCGCGACGGCCCCGCCGGGCCCGGCGCGCAGCCAGGCGACCCATTCGGCGACCGCGACCGCGAGGACGAAGGCCACGACGGTGGGGACCACGGGATGGCGGGCCACCCGGGCGGCCGGACCACGGAGGCGTTCCGGGAGGGGGAACGGACCGGTGGAGCGGGACGCCGGGCTGTCGGTCCGACGCGTCACCATCCGATGACGGTACCAACTCACGACGCGCCCGGGTTCGACCGGGGACCGGGACCGGGACGCGGACGGGGGAGCGGTACCCGGAGCCACAACTGACGAGGGGGCCCGTCGTGAGACGGACCCCCTCGTCGTGCGGGAGGGGTGGAGCGGGGCGCAACCCACCCCCCGGGTTCGGGCCCGATAGGGGCGGCTATCGGAGCCCGAAGTCTGCGACCACGAACGTGGTGCCGTTGCCGTCGCGGGTGACGCCGACGCCGACGCGGTTCACGTTCGGGTCGACGATGTTGTCCCGGTGGCCCGAGGAGGCCATCCAGGCGTCGACGACGAGTGCGTTGGTGGAGGACGGCCCGCCCTGGAACACGTTCTCCGTGAGCCGCTGCCAGCCGGGCATGAACGGCGAGGTGATCAGCCCGTAGAGGTCCTGGTGGGCGAGGTGGCCCGCCGCCGCGAGCTGGCCCGACCAGTTCTGCGCGATGTAGTCGAGCTGGCCGTCGGCGACGAGGGCACCCTGGCCGTTCGCCGCCCGCTTGTCGTTGATCATGTTGATCACGCCGTCGTGATCGGCCTGGGAGGTGGCACCGGGCGGCAGGCAGGCCGCCGCGACGACGGCCACCGCCATCGCCGCGCCGACGAACCACATGCGCCGGAAGCGTCGGTTCGAGGTCTTCGCGACCCCCGGTGTGGGGGTCCCCGTGTCACTCGTCGGCGCTCCCGTGGGCGTGCCGACCGTCGATCCGATTCCAGCGTTGGTCACCAAAGTTTGCGACTCCCGTCCAGTCCGCCCAGTCGAATGTGTGCCCGCCCAGAGTGACCGCTTGACTTCGGCGCGTGTTCCCCTTTGGGTCAACGCCGTGTCAACTGGCAATCGCTCGGGAGCGTCGGATGTCACACGTAGGTTGGCATGGATCGGTTTGGTCGGCGTGGCAACCACTCTCCGTGCTCAAGGAGACCACGCTCCGCTCCGACATTGAAGCGTGGATTCCGTCTTGCTCCTCGCAGCAGCCGCGGCGGTGGTGGTCGCCGTCGTGGCCACGGTCGTGGCGCTCCGGGCCGGGCGGCGCGCCCGCCGGGCCGCCGACCTCGTCTCCCAACTCCTCGAACCGCCGGTGTTGGAGGGCACGGGACCCGACGGTCCGGTCGCCGCCACTCCCACGAGGCCGGCGGTTGACCGGCCGATGCCGGCGACCCACGGGCACGACGAGGATCCGCAGGACCACTCGTGGGGCGCGATGCCCGATGCCCTGCTGCTCGGCGGTGCGCCTCCCGCGGCCCCGGAGGTCTCGGCCCCCTTGCCCCACCGCCGCCCCTCACCCCGCCCGCACCGCTCGCTCCGGTTGCGCCCGCGGCACCGCGGCCGAGGTGCTCACGCCGCCGCCCACCGCGGCGTCGCTCGTGGCCGACGGCCTCGACCTCCCGCCCGGCTGGACCCCCGCCGACATCTGGGACACCGACGACGTCATCTTCGAGGACGGCGTCCCCGGGTCCCCGCCGCCGTCGGGTTCCCCGTTCGAAGCCCCGTTCGAGGCACGCCTCGACCCGCCCTTCGACACGCCGTTCGAGTCGCCGTTCGCGGCCGTCGGCGAGCCGGCACCCGCGCCGGCATCCGAGCCGGCACCCGAGGCGGCACCCGAGCTGTCGCCGTTCGACGAGGCGCCGGAGTCGTCGCCCTTCGACCCGCCGCCGTTCCAGCCGAAGCCGTTCGAGCCGGAGTCCGACCCGGCTCCCGCTCCGCCCGTCCCGCAGGCCGTCCCGCAGGCGGATGTGCCCGCGCCGCCCCCCGCACCGCTCACGCCGCGTGTCCCGGTCGAGCTGACCGACGCCCGGCCGGCCCAGGCGGGCGACCGCGACCCGCAGCAGGCCCGCATCCCGGTGTTCGACCTCGACCGCCTCCGCGTGTGGCTGACGCAGGACGACCTGCGTCTGGGGCGGGTGGCCGTCGTGTCGGTGGAGCTCGACAACCTGGCGTTCGTCCAGGAGCGTCTCGGCTCCGCGGCCGGCGCACCTGCTCGAGGCGATCACGGCGCGGCTGCGCACCGTGACCCGCCCGCGACGTCGTCGCGCACGTGAACCAGGACCGTTTCGTGCTGGTGTGCCGCGACGTGCCCGACGAGCACGCCGCGCAGTCGCTGGCCGAGCGCATCGCGATGGGCGTCGCCCACCCGTCGGTGGTGCTCGCCGGGGTCGCCGAGGTCACCGCGAGCATCGGTGTCGCCCTCGCCGTCGACCTCGACGAGCGGCCCGAAGCCGTGCTGCGCCGCGCCATCACCGCGGGGAACCACGCCCGTTCGCTCGGTGGCGCGCGCATCGAGATCAGCACCGGTGTGCCCACGCCCGTGCTCGCCGACGGCGAGCTGCTGTCGTCGGTCGCGCGTGACGAGCTGCGGCTGCACTGGCTGCCGATCGTGAGCAGCGCGACCGGACGCGTCGCGGGCTTCGAGGCGCTGGTGCGCTGGGAGCACCCCGCGCACGGCCTCATGCTGCCGCACGAGTTCCTGCCCGAGGCGGAGCGCACCGGTGCCATCGTGCCCATCGGTGCGTGGGCGCTCGACCACGCGTGCCGACAGATGGCGGTGTGGCACGACGCCGGTGGTGCCGCGCTCAAGCTGAACGTCAACCTCTCGGCGCGGCAGTTCGCCGATCCCGGCCTCGCGGCCCAGGTGAAGCAGATCGTGCACGAGACCGGCCTGGCGCCCGGCTCGGTGTGGCTCGAGATCACCGAGGAGACGCTGCTGCGCGACCGCGCGTCGGCGGACGCGACGCTGGGGCGCCTGTGCGACCTGGGCGTGCGGCTCGTCATCGACGACTTCGGCACGGGCGCGTCGTCGCTCGTCGCGCTGAAGCACTTCCCGATCGACGCGATCAAGATCGCGCGCACGTTCGTCGCCGATCTCGGTCGGGACCGTGACAGCGACGCGATCTGCGGCGCAATCGTCGACCTCGCGCACTCGCTCGGCCTGTGCGCGATCGCGGAAGGTGTGGAGACGCTCGAACAGTTCGCGGCGTTGCGTTCCCTCGGGTGCGAGCTCGCCCAGGGGCACCTGTTCGGTCCCGCACGCCCGGCCGACGCGTTCGGCCCCATGCCCGCCTCGACGCTGGGCGTGATGCGCACCAGCGACCAGTGACCCGCGCTCGCGTCCCGCGACGCGCGTGAGGCATCCTGGGTCGGTGTCCCGCCACGCCCGCTGTCGACCCGCGCGCCCGTCGTCGGTCGCGCTCGTCGTCACCATCCTCTCTGCGCTGGTCGCCGCGTGTGCGGTGACGCCGGCCGGCGCGGCGGGCAGTGGCGCGAGTGGCGGTTCCGGGGGGAGCTCCGGCGCGGCGCCGACGGCGAAGATCGCGTGGAAGGACTGCGACGACGGGTTCCGGTGCGGCACGGTCGCGGTGCCGCTCGACGCGGCCGACCCGACCGGTGCCACCGTCGACCTCGCGGTCATCAAGCGTCCCGCACGTGACCGCGCAGCCTGGCGGGCCGCCGGCCGGCGGGCACTGGTGCTGAACCCCGGGGGTCCGGGCGGATCGGGCGTCGCGTTCCTGCGCGACGCGGCCGGCGACTTCCCCGACGCGGTGCAGGACGCCTACGACCTGGTGTCGTTCGACCCGCGTGGCGTGGGGCTCAGTGACCCGATCGACTGCGTCGACTCGCTCGACCCGCTCTACAGCGAGCGGTTCTCTCCCCGCACCGATGCCGAACGGGCGGCGCTCGTGGCGCAGTTCCGGACGCTCACCGAAGGGTGTACGGCGCGCTCGGGTGCGTTGCTCGGGCACATCTCGACGCGCGAGACCGCGCACGACATGGACCGGTTGCGGGCCGCGCTCGGCCAGGAACGGCTCGACTACGTCGGCTACTCGTACGGCACCTATCTCGGTGCGCTGTACGCGCAGGACTTCCCCGACCGGGTCGGGCGGTTCGTGCTCGACGGTCCCGTCGACCCGTCGCTCGACGGGCGCGAGACGACCCTCAGTCAGGCGCGCGGCTTCGAGCGCGCACTCACCGACTTCCTCGCCTGGTGTTCCGGCGACAGCACCTGTTCGTTCCATCACGACGGTGACAGCGCCGCGGCCTACGACGCGCTGCGCGCGCAGGTCGCGCGCGATCCCGTCGCGGCGAAGGACCAGCCCGGACGCGTCCTCGACGAGACCCGCTTCGACACCGCGGTGATCTCGTTGCTCTACGCGGGCCGGCCGGCATGGCGCATGCTGGAGCGCGCGCTGACCTCGACCGAGGAGGGCAACGCGTCGACGATGTTGTCGACCGCCGACTCCTACGAGGGCCGCGACGCGACCGGGCACGACGACGGCGCGCTCGAGGCCTTCTGGGCGATCACCTGTCTCGACGGCCCGGTCATCGGCGACGCGGCGGCCACCGCCGATCTCGAGGCAGAGGCCGCGCGCGTCGCACCGCGGCTCGGCCCCTACATCGTGAACACCAGCCTGGCCTGCGCGTCGTGGTCGGTGCCGCCGGTGGCCGCGCCCGGCCGGATCGCCGCGCCGGGCACGCCGCCGATCCTGGTCGTCGGCACCACCCGCGACCCGGCGACTCCGTACGAGCAGGCCAAGGCCCTGGCCCGGCAGTTGTCGAAGGGTGTGCTGCTCACGGTCAAGGGCAGCCAGCACACGTCGTTCGCCGCCGGGAACGACTGCGCCGACCGGGCGGTCAGCCGCTTCCTCCTCACGGGGCGGACGCCACCCGCGGGTACCACCTGCTGAGCCTGCTCCCACGGCCGCGGCAGGAGGCGCGCCGTGGTCTCAGTCGCGGCGCAGCTTCCAGACCTGCTCGGCGGGCCAGCGGCGCGCCCACTTCGGGTCGAAGTCGGGCCACGTCGTGCTGGCCCCCTTCGGGGCCCGCAGCTCCACCAGGTCCTCGACGGTGAACCCGTGCCGACGGAACGCCCGGATCCACTCGCCGTACCCCAGCTGGAAATCGACGGTGCCCTCGCCACTCGCGAAGACGCGCATCCCGAAGTAGGGCGCGCGCAGCTTGCGCCCGACGCGTTCGCGTTCCTCGTCCCAGGCGAGGTAGGGCCACGGTGTGCTGTGCGCGAACGTGAAGCGCCCACCCGCACGCAGCACGCGCGCGACCTCGGCCAGCGCGCGGTCGGGCTCGCAGAACGACATCGCGCCGTGGTCGCAGAAGACGACGTCGAACGACGCGTCGGCGCACGGGATGGCCTCGCCGCTCGCGCACACGAGCCGCACGCCGGCGGCGACCGCGGGCACCGCGTGGCGGAGCTGCGCACGCGACACGTCGAGCGCGACGACGCGCGCGCCGTCGGCCGCGAGTGCCTCGGCCCACTGCGCGGCGCCACAGCCGTACTCGAGCACGTCGCGGCCGGCGACGTCACCGAGTCCGTCGACCTCCGACTCGGGGATGCGCCACACCCCCCACGCCCGCGGGTTGCGCGCGATGGTCGAGTGGTGCACGGCCTGGTAGTCGTCGGCGTCGGCGTCCCAGAACTCGCGGTTGGTGCGCTCGTGCCCCTCCCCGGCTCCGCGCTGCGTCATTCGGCGAGCGGGAGCACGAGGAACGCGATCGCGCACCAGTGCATGACCGCGGCGACGATCACGAACGCGTGGAAGATCTCCCAGTACCCGAAGACGCGGGGCCAGGGGTCGGGTCGGCGCCGCGCGAGCACCACGGCCCCGACGGTGTAGCTCACGCCGCCGCCCGCGATGAGCAGCAGCCCCTCCCAGCCGGTGTGCCGGTAGAGGGGCACCATGGCGGCCACGCCGATCCAGCCGAGGCTGATGTACACGGTGGTCACGTAGCCGCGCGGCGCCGGTACGGGCAGCCACTCGAACACGATGCCGGCGATCGCGATCAGCCACACGAGGCCGAGCAGCACCGCCCGCGGGACGCCTCCCATCGCGAGCAGACAGATCGGCGTGTAGGTGCCCGCGATCAGCAGGAAGATCGCGGTGTGGTCGAGCTTGAGGAGCCGGCGCGCGGTGGGCGGCGACCAGTTGCCCAGGTGGTAGAGCGACGACGCGCCGAACATCCCGGCCAGGGTCAGCGAGTACACGATGGCGCCGAAGCGGGCCAGGCCGGCCGGGGCCATGAGCACCAGCACGACGCCCGCGGCGATCGACACCCAGAGGCCGTAGAAGTGCGACACCCCACGCAGGCGGGGCTTGACCTCGGCGGCGAGCTCGCGGGCGGCGTCGGCCGCGTGGTGGAGCGCGTCGACCGGATCGCGATGGTGCTCGGTGTGCGACGACCCGTTCACGGTGCCGGCTCCGTGGGCGTCGCCGCGGCCTCGGCCCGGGCGGCGAGGGCCCGCACCTCGGCCCGACGCGTGAAGGGGGCGGCGATCGCGCCGATGACGATCGCGACCACCGCGGTCTCGACGATGCCGAAGCCGAACATCAGCGCCACCAGGATCATCACGAGGAAGGCGACGGCGGCGTCGACGCCGAAGTGCACCACCAACGACCGCGGCGGTCGCGCCGGCAGCGACCGGGGCGGTGACGGCGTCTCGGGCGTCTCGGGCGTCTCGGGAGTGGGGCTCGTGTCCGTGGCGCGATCGTAACCGGGCCCCGGAACGGGGCTGCGGTGCCTACCGGGCCGACTGGGCCGCCGGGTGCGTGGTGACCTCGATCTCACGGTCGAGCACGCGTTCGAGCAACGCGCGTTTGCGGCGGGCGCCCCAGACCTCGAGCTCGGGGTCGCCGTGGGCCCGGAGGCGCACGAGCACGAGCGACGGCGTGACCATCACGTCGACGCCGTCGACGGTGGCGGTGCGGCTGCGGTCGAGACCGTCGGCCACGCGCAGCAACGCGACGAGCGCGCACTCGATCCATGGTCGCCGCGTCGAGCAGCGGGAACTCGTCGGTCACTCGCGGCTCGCCGCGTCGGTGCCAGCGCACCACAGCGGCGAGGAGCTCCACCTCGTCGGGGGAGAAGCCCCGCAGCTGTCCGTTGCGGATGAGGTAGGCGCCGTGCTTGTGGTGGCCCGAGCTGGCGACGTGCTCACCGACGTCGTGCAGCAATGCCGCGAACTCGAGCAGCTCGCGGTCGTCGGCGCCGAGGCCGTGCACCGACGCGGTGCCGTCGAACAGCTCGAGCGCCAGCGTGGCGACCCGGCGCGAGTGGTCCTCGGCCCAGTTGCAGCGCCGCGCGAGACCGAGCACCGCCGCGCCGCGGATCGAGTGCGGGTCGTCGGACCAGTCGGCCGGGTCGTGGTGGCCCGCGGCATCGAGCACGATGCCCTCGCGCAGTGCCCACTCGCTGATGGTCAGCTCCTCGAACCCGAAGAGCTCCATTGCGGTGGCGAGCACCGTGGACCCGGCGACGATGAGGTCGACGCGGCGCGCGTCGAGGCCGTCGAAGCGGAGGCGCTCCGCTGCGGTCGACGCGAGCACGTCCTTGTGCAACGCGAGGAACTCGTCGCGATGGATGGTCAACTGGTTGAGGTTGCTCGGCGCGTCCTCCTTGCGGCGCGCCGCCACCATGTGCGCCAGGTTCTCGAAGGTGCCGCTGCTGCCGACGGCGAGGCGCGGCGAGAACTCGTCGACCTTGTCGGCGACCGGTGCGAGCACCTCAACGATGCGGGCCTGCAGCGCCTTGCGGTCGTTCTTCGAGATCGGGTCGGAGTGCACGAGCTCCGCGGTGAGCCGCGCGACGCCGAGCGGCACGCTCGTGGCCCACATGAGGCTGCCGGCGTCACCGACCATCACCTCGAGGCTGCCGCCACCGAGGTCGAAGCACACCGCGGGCGCCGGGTCGAGCACGACCGACGCGCGGATCGCGCCGAAGATCAGGCGGGCCTCCTCGGTACCGGCGATCACCCGCACGGGCACGCCCGTCTCGGCCCGGATGCGGTCGACGATCTCGGCGCCGTTGGCGGCGCGACGGATCGCGCTGGTCGCGCAGGCGAGCACCTCGACCGCGCCGGCGGCCTCCGCGAGGAGGCGGAAGCGGCGCACGGTGCCGACGACCTGGTCGGCGGCGGTCTCGGGGATGGTGCCGTGGCGGCTCACGACGTCGCCGAGGCGCAGCATCTCCTTCTCCTGCACGATCGGCTCGAGGTGGCCGTCGGGCGCGACCTCGGCCACGAGCATGTGGAAGGAGTTCGTCCCCAGGTCGATCGCCGCAACCCGCATCACCGCGCAGGCTAAGCCCTGTCACAGGTGCCGCTTGTACGGTGCAACCATGACCGGCACCGACGCCACCCAGCCCGACGGCGAGCACGGTGAGGAGCGCGTGGAGGAACACCTCCTCGTCACGCAGTTCCGCGCGATGGGGACCGACGTCGAGATCCTGGTGCTCGACGGGCCCGACGATCTCGGCGACCGGGCCGCGGCGGCGGTCGAACGGCTCGAGGCGAAGTGGAGCCGCTTCCGGCCGACGAGCGAGCTCTGTCGTCTGAACGCGTCGGGCGGCGCGCCGGTGATCGTCTCGAAGGAGACGCTGGCCGTCCTCGAGCGCGCGCTCGACGCGCAGCAGGCGACGGGCGGTCTCTACGACCCCACCATCCTCCCCGACCTCGAAGCCGCGGGGTACGACCGGTCGTTCGACGAGATGGAGAGTTCGCCACCCGGCTCGCCGCGACCGGCGAGCCGAGCGGACGCGAGGCCAGACGGGAGGCCAGCAGTCGGCATCGATCGCGTGATCGGCGCGGTGCGGGTGCCGCCGGGGGTCGCGCTCGACCTCGGTGGGATCGGCAAGGGCTACACCGCGGATCTGGTCGCGCCGGAGCTGCTCGCGGCGGGCGCGCGGGGTGTGCTCGTCAACATGGGCGGCGACCTCCGGGCGGTGGGCGATCCGCCGGGGCAGGGCGCGTGGGTCGTGGAGATCGAGGACCCGCTCGGCACCGGCCGCACCGGGATGGTCACGCTCGGTACGGGCGCGATCGCCACGAGCACGCGCCTGCGGCGCATGTGGACCGCGGCCGACGGCCGTGCGCAGCACCACCTCATCGACCCCCGCACCGGCGAACCCGCGCACAGCGGGCTCGCGTCGGTGACGGTCATCGCGGGGGAGGCGTGGCGGGCGGAGGTGCTGGCCAAGGCCGCGTTCGTCGCGGGCGCCGAGGAGGGTGCGGCCCTGGTGGAGCGCACCGGCGCGACCGGGCTCTTCGTCACCGACGACGGCGAGGTGGTGGAGCTCGCCGGCCTCGACGGCTTCCGGCCCTGACCTGACCGGCCCTGACCTGACCGGCCCGGACCGGCGCTACCGTGGTCGTGCCTCAGGAGGTGCGCGATGGAACCCGTGACGGACCACACCTGGTACCAGCCCCAGTTCGGCAACGTCGAGGAGGAACGGCTGCACCGCAAGCAGCGCCTCGCGGCCGGCTTCCGCATCTTCGCGAAGTACGGGTTCGAAGAGGGCGTCGCAGGCCACATCACGGCCCGTGACCCCGAGCGGCTCGACCACTTCTGGGTGAACCCGTTCGGCATGACGTTCGCGCACATCCGCACCTCCGACCTGATCCTGGTGAACCACCGGGGTGAGGTGGTCGAGGGCGACGGCGGCGTCAACGTCGCGGCGTTCGCGATCCACTCGGCGCTGCACCAGGCGCGCCCCGACGTCATCGCGGCCGCGCACTCGCACTCGCTGTACGGCAAGTCGTGGTCCACCCTCGGCCGCCTCCTCGACCCGCTCACGCAGGACGCCTGTGCGTTCTTCGAGGACCACGCGCTCTTCGACGACTACACGGGTGTGGTCGTCGACCAGGAGGAGGGCAAGCGCATCGCGCACGCGCTCGGCGACGCGAAGGCCGTGATCCTGCGCAACCACGGGTTGCTCACCGCCGGCCACTCCGTCGACGAAGCGGTGTGGTGGTTCGTGACGATGGAGCGCTCGTGTCAGGCGCAACTGCTCGCCGAGGCAGCCGGGAGCCCGATCCCGATCTCACCGGAGGCGGCGCGCCTCACGAAGACGCAGGTCGGCGAGCCGGTGTGCGGCTACGTGAGCTTCCAACCGCTCTACCAGAAGATCGTGCGCGAACAGCCCGACCTCCTCGACTGACCTTTCACCGATCGTCGGCCCCGCCGGGCCTCTACGCGAGCACGCGGAGCGCGTCCTCCACCCGGGTGGTCCAGGCGGCGATGCCTTCCGGCGTGTCGTCGGCGCGGGCCCAGCCGAGTTGCAGCATCACGCCGAGGGTGCACGCCGCGGCCTGCGTGTCCCACCACGCGCCGGTGCGCACCCCGCGCGCTTCGAGCGCGGCCCGGTACGCGTCGAGCACGTCGTCGTGCGTGTGCCCGGCGGGGAGGCGCGCGGCATTGAGCGTTGCGTAGTGCAGCACCTCGGTGAGGAGCGGGCCCTCGCCCGACACCGACCAGTCGACGAGCACGGTGCGGCCATCGTGGTCGGTGCCGAGGTTGGTGAGCTTCCAGTCGCCGTGCAGGAAGGCGTGCGGCGGTTCCGCCAACGCCGCGAGCACGACCCACGGCTCGGCGCGCAGCGGCGCGAGCAGTTCGTGCAACCGCGGTGCCGTCGCGGGGAGCCGCGTCCACGCGTCGCGCGCGGCGCTCGGCACGGGGTGCGGCACGGAGCGCGCGGCTTCGCACGCGAGCGCGTCGGGTCCGAAGAACGAGTAGCGGTTGCCGAGCGGCACGAGGCCGACCTCGTCGCGCCAACCGAGGGTGGCCGCGTGGCACGCGGCGAGGTGGTCGAGGAATCGGAGGTGCGCAGCGGGCGCCAGACGAGTGGTGTCGTCGGGCACCAGCGCGTCGGCGACGTCGCGCATGAGCACCGCGCCACTCACCGAGCCGTCGGCGGCGATCTCGCGCCGCGCCGACGGTGGAGTGGTCGACGCAGTCGAGGAGCAGGTCGAGCACCCCGACTCCCACACGGTGACCGGCACGCAGCCGAGGTCCCCGGTCTGACGCATGATCCAGTCGTCGGCGCGGTCGACGTGCTTCAACACGAACGGTGCATCGCCGAGCACCACGTGTTCGAAGCGTGCCCCCGAGCGCGACCCGTGGACCGCGAGCGGCACCCGCTCGGCGGCCCCGGCGACCAGCGCGTCGACGTTCGGAGCGACCGCCCAGGGGGCCGGGTCGGGACGGCTACTGACCACCGCCGCCGGACCCCACGCAGAACTGCCCGAGGTCGGCGATCACCTGCTGCGGCGCCTTGCCGCACCCGGCGTTGGTGCCGCCGGTGGCGATCACGTTCCACGCGGCGCCGCCACCCTGCAGGATCACGGTGGTCTCGGCGAACGACGACCCCGCCTTGGGTTCGAGCCGTACCAGTGCCCAGGTGGTGTCGGACGCGGCGAGGCGGCACTCGGTGACTTCGGCGTTGGTCGCGGCGTCGGGGACCCCGGCGTCGACCGCGGTCTTGATCGCCGTGGCCGCGTTGCCGCACGCACCGGGGATCACGGTGGTGGTGGGGGCGGCGGTGGTCGGTGTGGTGCTGCCGGGTGGCGCGGTGGTGGAGGTCGTCGCGCCGGTCGACGTGGTGGTGGTCGTGCGCTCACCCTTGCCCGGGTCGGCCGAGGGGAGTCGTCACCGGGAGCGACGAGCACGGCCACGCCCACGCCGACGGCCGCGAGGAGGAGGATCACGAGCAGCCAGCGGGTCCGGGTCATGGGGGACAGTCTCGCCGACCGCGGCACTACATTCCCGGCATGCCGTCGTCCGATCTCGAGCTCGCGCTGGCGCTCGCCGACGCCGCCGGCGCGATCACCATGGCGCGCTTCCGGGCCGGCGACCTCGTGGTGGAGACCAAGCCCGACACAACGCCGGTGACCGAGGCCGACCGCGCCGTGGAGGAGATGCTCCGCGACCGGCTCGGCGAAGCACGGCCCGACGACGCCATCCTCGGTGAGGAGTTCGGCACGGTCGGCGACGGCTCGCGCCGTTGGATCGTCGATCCCATCGACGGCACCATGGGCTACGCACGCGGCATCCCCGTGTGGGCGACCCTGCTCGCGCTGGTGGAGGACGGCGTGGTGACCACCGGCGTCGTCTCCGCCCCGGCGCTCGGTGCGCGCTGGTGGGCGGCCCGCGGCGAGGGCGCCTGGCGTGACGGCGACCGCATCTCCGTCTCGCGGGTGCACGCCGTCGAGGACGCACAGATCTCCTACTCGTCGGTGAAGTACTTCGAGCAGGCCGGGATCGGCGAGGAGTTCCTCGCGTTGGCCCGGCGGTGCTGGCGGTCGCGCGCGTTCGGCGACTTCTGGTCGCACATGCTCGTCGCCGACGGTTCGGTCGACATCGCGATCGAGGTCGGCGGGCTCGCCCAGTGGGACCTCGCCGCGCTCCAGGTGGTGGTGGAGGAGGCGGGCGGTCGCTTCACCGACCGCGACGGCGTCGCGGGCTTCGACCGCGGCGAGGCGGTCACCACCAACGGCCTCCTCCACGACGAGGTGCTGGCCGCACTGCGCCCCGGCGCCTAGTCGGGTTGCCGCCACCGTCGCGGCGGTCATGGTTCCGGGACGACGACCTCCTCGCCGGGGTAGATCAGCGACACGTCGCCGGACTGCAGACGCGCCGCGTTGGCTTCGACGATGCGGGCCCACACCGGGGTGACGGCGTCGGCCGTGACCGCGTCGAGCGGCCGTGCCGTCGCGCTCGCGACCTCGGCCGTGGCGATGCTCCACAACGAGTCACCCGGTTGCACGACGACGCTCGCCGGCCCGGGTCCAAGCGCGGGTGGTGGGGCGGATGCGGGCGGCGCGACGGGTGAGCTCGCGACGACCGTCGCGACCGGTGCCGCGCGCCCGTCGCGGACGGGACCCGCACTGTCGCCGGCGACACCGTTCGTGGCGGCCCCGGCGGTGGACGGGGCGAGCACCCCCGCGGTGACGACGACCGACGCGACCGCTCGGCGCACGGCCGGGACGGTGGCCCACGCCGTGGCGCGCAGCAGGGCAGGGGAGCGGACGAGTGCGGCGACCAGATGGAGCACGGTGCCCAGGAGCAGCCAGGTCGCGACGAGCAGGCCGACCCGTTGGCCGACCACCACGAGAGCGTCGACGGGTGGTGCGCCCGCGAACCAGCGCGGGAACCCGCGCGCCCACGGCACCCCGGCGACGGGCGCACGTTCGCCCGCGACGACCAGGGCGGCGACGGCCGACGCCTGGCCGGCCAGCAGGACGGAGAGACTCGTGACGGGTGCGCGGGGTTCGGCGGACATGCCCCAGTGGACGACGTGAACGGGTCCGCGTCTCGCGGCGCGCGACCTCCGCCACCGCGGCGGCTTCCGGAAGGTCCGTGCCCCGCTGGCACAAGGGTGGTACCTTCCCCCGTCGCATCAACTGCGTGTCAATTGGGATCCCAGGAGGGATGGGGGAGCGCATGGCTCTGGCCGACGTCATCATCATCATCAGCCGCGGTGGCGGCGCCTTCGTCTCACGATGGCTGCACGTCGTCGTCGGCATCACCTGGATCGGGTTGCTCTACTACTTCAACTTCGTCCAGGTGCCCGCGTTCGCCGAGATGGAGGCCGCGGCCCGCAACAACGCGGTCGACAAGCTCGCGTCGCGTGCCCTGTGGTGGTTCCGCTGGGCGGCCGTCGCCACGGTGATCACCGGCATCATGATCCTGTTGTTCCAGACGAACGGCGGCGACAAGTCGCAGCTGTTCGACATGGACTACTTCAAGACCTCGTCGGGCATGGCGATCGCCACGGGCATCCTGCTCGCCCTCACCATGTTCGCCAACGTGTGGCTGGTGATCTGGCCGAACCAGCGCAAGGTCATCGCCAACGCCCGCAACGTGCAGGCCGGCGGCGAGGCCGACCCCACCGCGGCGGCCGCGGGCCGCAAGGCGCTGCTCGCCTCCCGCATGAACGCGATCTTCTCGTTCACGATGCTGCTGTTCATGGTCGGCACGTCGCACTTCTTCACGCCGGGCACCTTCAAGATCGCCCCGAGCGGCAGCGACCGTGGCATCTACTGGGCCATCGCCATCGTGATCTGGCTGGTGCTCGAGCTCAACGCGCTCGGTGTGATCGGCGGCACGGGCCAGAACGCCACCAACCAGATGTACGAGACGCACAAGAACGCGCTCATCGCGGGCGGGCTGCTCGTGATCGTCTACTACGCGGTGTTCTACCTGGTGCTCAAGCCCTAGTCGGCGGTCAGCACCACATGATCCTGCTCGGTGCCCGGCCCTCGTGGCCGGGCACCGGCGCGAAGAGGTACGAGTGAACGGGAACGGTCGGTGAACCCGAGCGGCGCGAACGACTGGCGACGGCTCCGCGTCGCGCTGCTCGTGCTGGCCGGGATCATGATCGTGGGCACGATCGGCTACCTGATCCTCGGCTTCTCGCTGCTCGACGCGATCTACCAGGCGGTCACCACGCTCACCACCGTGGGATTCCGCGAGGTCCACCCGTTGTCGAACGCGGGCAAGGTCTTCACGATCGTCCTGATCCTGTTCGGCGTGGGCACCGCGCTCTACGCCCTGGGTGTCCTGATCCAGACCCTCGTCGAGGGTGACCTGCGCGGTGTGTTCGGGAGGAAGCGCATGGACCGCAAGATCGCCGACCTGCACGACCACGTGATCGTGTGCGGCTGGGGCCGGGTCGGCCGGGCCATCGCCAAGGAGTTGGGGGACGACACCCCGATCGTCGTGCTCGACCGCGACGCCGACCGCCTCGCCGACTCGCCGCACCCGTGGCTGGCAGGCGACGTCACCGACGACGCGGTGCTCCAGGCCGCGGGGCTCGACCGCGCCCGGGCGCTCGTCGCCGCGCTCGACACCGATGCCGGCAACCTGTTCGTCACGTTGAGCGCGCGGGCGCTGCGCCCCGACCTCTTCATCGTGTCGCGGGTGCGCGTCGAGGAGAGCGTCGAGAAGTTGACGCGCGCGGGTGCCGACCGCGTGGTGAACCCGCAGAGCATCGGCGGCGCGCGCATGGCCGCGTTCGTGCTCCAGCCGCACGTCACCGAGTTCCTCGACGTGGTGATGCACGACCGCGACATCGAGTTCCGGCTCGAGGAGGTCACGGTGCCGTCCGCGCCGCAGGTGGTCGGCCGCACCCTGCGCGAGGCGCAGATCCGCGACCTCACCGGCGCGTTGGTGCCTCAAGCTGCGCAACCCGGCGGGGAGTTCGTGAGCAACCCGTCGCCCGAGCAGGTGATCTCGGCGGCCGACGTGTTGATCGCCATCGGCACGTCCACCGAGCTCGGCGCGCCGGGCCGGCTCGTCGCCGGCTGACCTGCGCCGGGCGCGCCGGGCGGGCGCGCCGGATCAGCCGGATCAGGCGGTCTCGTCGGCGGCCGTGTGCTCGGGGATGTCGGCGTGGTGCTCGAGCGCCAGCAGCACCTGTCGTTGCAGGTTGCGCTGGAGGGTGTAGTCGGAGATCACGCGCATGTCGCGCGCCATGCGGGCCGCGCCCGGCGCGGTCATCGTGGCCTGCTCGGGCGCGCGGCGTCCGGATCGCCGACGGACCACCGGGTGCTCGATCCCGTGAACAGGGCGACGAGGCGGCGCTGCAGGTCGTCGTACGTGGAGGCGTAGAGGCGCGCCAGCTCCACGAGCATGGCGTCGGGGATGCCGACGCGGCGCATGTCGGCTGAAGGCGCGCAACACGGAGAGGTCGTCGCCGTCGAAGGTGGCGCGCCCGTGGTCGGCCGGTTCCCGGAGGAGACCCACGTCGATGAGGTCGCGGGCGAGCTTCGGGGGGACGGCTGCGGTGCCGACCAGTTCGTCGAACTCGTAGGCGTCGTCGTTGCCGGCGAGGAGGCCCTCGAGCGCGCCGGGCTCCTCACGTTCGAGCAGCGCACGGATCGCGGCGAGGGAGAAGCGACGGCTCTGGAGCGCGGATGCGCTCGAGCCGCTCGAGGTGCTCGGGGCCGTACCGGCGGGCGCGGCCGGCCCGTTCGCCACTGGGGAGGAGGCCCTCGCGCTGGTAGTAGCGGATGGTGTCGACGGTGATGCCGGCGATGCGGGCCAGGTCGTCGATGCGCCAGTCGGGCTCGGCGGGGACCTCGGGCGTGTCGGTGGGCGTCTCGGCTGCGGTCCCGACGGCCGGGTCGTCGGGGTGTCGCCGGGGGCGTGCGTGTCGTCGGTCACGGATTTCCCTGAAATGCGGTCGGATTGATTATGACAATTCCTACTCCGGAGTAGATACTCTCACTGTAATCACGAACGGAGTCAAGGCGCCCCGTCCCCCTGGGGCGCCTGACTTCCGTTCGGGTTTGACATACCGGCCCTCGGGCCCGGAGAACGAGCGCCCGCCCGGACCCGTGCCGAGTGCGGTGAGCGCCGTAGCATCGACCCTTGTCCGCCCCCTGGACAGGGGTCGTTGCGCGTCAGGACCGGCCGGGCCCGGCCGGAACGGGCGAACGGGCGGGAACGACCAGAGGAACGAGGGAACCGCAGGTGCGCGAGATCGTGGTGGTGGGGCCTCGCCGGGCTGCGGGCGGCCGAGGCGTTGCGCCGGGAGGGCTACGACGGCCGGGTCACGGTGATCGGTGCGGAGGACCACCTCCCGTACGACCGGCCCCCGCTCTCCAAGCAGTTCCTCGCCGGCGAGCAGCAGGCCGACGACCTCGCCCTGCGCCGCACCCCCTACGACGAGCTCGACCTCGACCTGCGGCTCGGGGTCGCCGCCGCCGGCCTCGACCTCGGGGCCCGCAAGGTGGAGCTCGCCGACGGTTCGGCCGTGGCCTACGACGGACTGGTGATCGCCACCGGCGCGAGCCCCCGCACGTTGCCGGGCCAGCCCGACCTCGAGGGTGTCTGCGTGCTGCGCACCCTCGACGACGCACTCGCCCTGCGCGGTCACCTCGAGGGCCGGCCCAAGGTCGTGGTGATCGGCGCCGGCTTCATCGGCAGCGAGGTCGCCGCCACCTGCCGCGGCAAGGGCCTCGACGTCACCGTGCTCGAGGCGCTCCCGGCACCGCTCGTGCGCGGCCTCGGGCCGGTGCTGGGCATGGCGTGCGGTGAGCTGCACCGCGACCACGGCGTCGACCTGCGTCTCGGCGTGGGGGTCGAGGCCATCGAGGGTGACTCGCGGGTTGAGCGTGTCCGCCTGGCCGACGGCTCGGTGGTCGACGCCGACGTCGTCGTCGTGGGTGTGGGCGTCGTGCCGGCGACGGGTTGGCTCGAGGGCTCCGGCCTCACCATCGACAACGGCGTCGTGTGCGACGACACGTTGCTCGCCGCGCCGGGTGTCGTCGCCGCCGGTGACGTCGCCCGGTGGCCGAACGCGAAGTTCGGCGGCCAGCTCATGCGGCTCGAGCACTGGACCAATGCGTCGGAACAGGGAGTGGCCTCGGTGCAGCGCCTCCTCCACGGCGACGGCCCCGATCCGGTGCCCTTCGCGCCGGTGCCGTTCGTGTGGTCCGACCAGTACGACGTGAAGGTGCAGACCGTCGGTCACTTCGCCGGCGACGACACCATGGAGATCGTGCACGGTTCGATCGACGAGCGGCGCTTCACCGCGATCTTCGGGCGCGACGACCGGCTCGTCGGCGCGCTCGGGTTCTCGATGCCCGCCAAGGTGATGCAGTACCGCCGGATGATCGACGAGGGCACGTCGTTCGCCGACGCGCTCGAACGCGCGCGGGCGAGCACGTGACCGACGCGCCCTCCGGTCCCCGTTCACCCGAACCCGCACCGGTGAAGAAGGAGCCGCTGCTCACGCCGCGCTTCCTGGTCGTGATCGCGTCGGGACTCTCGTACTTCCTCGCGCTGGGCGCGCTGAACCCGGTCGTGCCGCGCTACGTCGACAAGGTGCTCGACGGCGGCGACGTCGGCGTCGGCAGCGCAGTCGGTGCGTTCGCGCTCGGCGCGATCATCCTGCGCCCGGTGGCGGGTCGCATCGGTGACCGCTTCGGCCGGCGCGTGCTGATGATCGTCGGCGCGGCGATCGTCGGCGTGATGGTGCTGCTCTCCGGGCTCGTCGAGGCGCTGCCGTACCTCGTGGCCACCCGCATCGGCGTGGGCCTCGGCGAGGCGCTGTTCTTCGTCGGCGGCACCACGATGATCACCGACCTCGCACCGATCGCGCGCCGGGGTGAGGCGGTCAGCTACTGGTCGGTCGCGGTGTGGGGTGGCCTCGCGTTCGGACCCGTCCTCGGTGAGGTGGTGCTCGCCGACACGCACTACCAGCGCGTGTGGATCATGGCCGGGTGCCTCGCCCTCGGGGCGTCGGTGATCGCGCTCGCCACCCGCGAGACGCGGCATCCCGCGCTGCAGGAGGTGCGGGCGAAGTTGATCGCCCGCCAGGCCATGGCGCCCGGCACGCTGCTGGCGATGACGCTCTTCGGCATCGTCGGCTTCCAGGTGTTCCTGCCGCTGTACGCCCCCGAGGTCGGGATCGACGACGTCGGGCTGCTCTTCCTCGTGTACGGCGTGGTCGTGCTCGCGGTGCGCATCCTGGGCGCGCGTCTGCCCGACACGCTCGGGCCCAAGCGCGCGGGCAGCATCTCGATGGGCGCGGCGGTGGTGGGGCTGGTGATCGCCGCCGCGTTCGCGAACGTGCCCGGGCTCCTCGTCGGCACCGTGCTCATCGCGATCGGTTCGTCGTTCCTCTACCCGTCGCTGATGCTGCTCGCGCTGCACGGCGTCAAGGAGGAGGAGCGCGGCTCGGTGGTCGGCACGTTCAGCGCGTTCTTCGACTTCGCGGGCGGCATGTCGGGCGTGGTGGTGGGCGTGCTCGCCGCGCTCACCAGCTACCGCGGGTCGTTCGCGATGGTGGCCGGGGTCGTGTTCGCCGCGCTGCTGATGTTGCGTGCCGGCTTCGGCCAGGGCCACTACTCGGGCCCCCACGGCGCGCCCGACGACGGCATCGCCGACCCGCCGATCGTGAGCATCGAGGACCCGGGCCTCGCGCCGGGCACTGCGTGAGCAGCGTGAGGCGTCCGACGCCATGACGTCGCTGCTCGTCACCAACGACTTCCCGCCGAAGATCGGCGGCATCCAGTCGTACCTCTACGAGTTGTGGCGGCGCCTGCCGCCCGCCGACACCGTCGTCTACACGACTCGTCACGACGGCGACGCGGCGTGGGACGCGCAGCAGGACTTCCGCGTCGTGCGCGGTGCGCCCGTCCTGTTGCCCAACCCGGTGCTGACGCGCACCGTCGACGCGCTGGCGCGCGAGGTCGACGCGTCGGTGATCTTCCTCGACCCGTGGTTGCCGCTCGGCGCGATCGGCCCGCACCTGACCGCCGCGCCCTACGTGGTGATCGTGCACGGCGCCGAGGTCACGGTGCCCGGGCACCTGCCGGGTTCGCGCGCACTGGGCGCCAGGGTGCTGCGCGGCGCAGCGGGCATCGTCGCCGCAGGCCGGTACCCGGCGCGTGAGGCCGAACGTGCGGCGCGGCAGCCCTTGCGCGGGGTGATCGTCCCGCCCGGCGTCGACGTCGAGCGGTTCCGTCCGCTCCCGGCAGCGAACCGCGCGGAGGAGAAGCGCAGGATCCGTGCCGAGTTCGGTCTCGACCCCGACGCGCCGCTCGTGCTCGGCGTCAGTCGTCTCGTGCCGCGCAAGGGCTTCGACGTGCTGATCGAGGCGGTCGGTGGCCTGCCCGGCGTGCACCTCGCCATCGCCGGCGCCGGCCGCGACCGCGAACGGCTCGAACGCCGCGCCCGCGAGGCCGGGCTGGGGGAGCGGATGCGCTTCCTCGGGCGCGTCCCCGACGACGACTCCTTCCCGCGGCTCTATGCGTGCGCCGACGTCTTCGCCGCGCCGTGTCGCGACCGCTGGGGCGGGCTCGAGGCCGAGGGCTTCGGCATCGTGTTCCTCGAGGCCGCGGCCGCGGGAGTACCGCAGGTCGCCGGCCGCAGCGGCGGCTCGCACGAGGCGGTCGTCGACGGCGAGACCGGGTTCGTGGTGGAGAGCCGCGCGGTCGACGTGCGCGCGGCCCTCGACCGCATCCTGCGCGACGAGTCGCTGCGCACTGCCATGGGGGAGGCCGCCCGCCGCCGCGCCGTCGCCGAGTTCTCGTACGAGCACCTGGTCGCCACCCTTGCCCCCATCGCAGCCGGCGATCTCTCGACGCTCGGTACGCTCTCGCCGTGACCGCCAACGGATCGAGCGCCGACAACACCGGGGACACCGGGGACGCCGGGCACCCGCTCGCGCCGCCGTCCGGCGCCGGCCGGTCGATCATCGTCTGGGGCTGGGTCACCGACGCGCTCTTCGCGGTCACTGCGATCCCCGGAGCGTTCCTCGACAGCGACGTCGCCAAGGGCGTCGGCATCGGCGTGTCGCTCCTGCTGTTCGCGATCGGCACCGGGCTCTGCCTCTACGCCTTCGGCAAGGGCCTCGTGCGCAGCGCCGACGGCGACAACGTCGCCGTGTCGAACCTGTTCTTCCTGAGCGGCTCCGCGCCCAAGCCGGTGCGGCGACAGTTCCTCTGGATCTTCCTGGTGAGCTTCGCGGTCACGTGCATCACGGCGTCGGGGCTCGACGGCTTCTCGGTGCTCGTGCCGATGATGCCCGTGGGTCTCGCCGGCACGTGGGCTGCCCGCCACGGCGTGTTCCCGCCCCGTCCCCCCTCCGCGCCGCGACGGCGCCGGTAAGGTCCGGCGATGGCTGACCAGGCCCACGAGCAGATCCGCATCGCGGCATCGCCCGCGTTGTGCTTCGGCTACACGGCCGACTTCGAGGAGTACCCGTCCTGGGCGAAGGATGTGAAGGAGATCGCCGTACGCGAGCGCGACGAGCAGGGGCGCGGCACGCTCGTGCACTTCCGCGTCGCCGCGCTCGGCAAGAGCATCCGCTACACCCTCGCCTACGACTGGTCGGAGGCGCCGCGCGCGTTCACGTGGACGCTCGTGGAGGGCGAGATGCTGCGCGCGCTCGACGGGCGCTACGAGTTCGCGCCCGAGACCGTCGACGGCGCGCCGGGCACCCTCGTGACCTACGACCTGCGCATCGACCTGTCGCTGCCGATGCCCGGGATGATGAAGCGCCGCGCCGGCGCACTCATCGTGCACAACGCACTGCAGGAGCTCAAACACGCCGCGGAGGGCACGTGACCGACGCCAGGATCCCGCACCCCGACGAGGTGCCCTACGACGAGGTGGGGAACGAGTCGTACGAGCTGCCGCAGCCCGGCGTGCTCGAGATCGTCATCACCGAACTGCTCGGCGCGCTCCCGAGGTGCGCGACCACGTGCTCGAGGCGGCCGACGCACTGCTCGGCGCGGGCAAGGCCCTCCTCGACGCCGCCGAGCGGGTCATCGACACCCAGCGGGGTGAGCACTGATGCCGACGGCCGACCGCGCCTGCTTCGGCGTCGACCTCGGCGGCACGAACACCCGTGTCGCCCTCGTCGACCCCGACGGCACGGTCGTCGAACAGCGCATCGGGCCGACGGCACCCACGCTCGACGGCATCGTCGAGTTCATCGCCGACACCGCGCGGCGCTGCAGCACCACCGTCCCGACGCAGCTGCGCTCGGTGTGGCGCGGCCGGCATGGTCGACCGTGACGGCGTGATCCACTACTCGCCGAACGTGCCCGCGTTCCTGCGCGCGCCCGTGCGCGCGCGGCTCGTCGACGCGCTCGGTCTCCCCGTCGCGGTCGACAACGACGCCAACGTCGCCGCGCTCGCGGAACTGGTCCACGGGGCGGGGCGGGGCTGCGACGACTTCCTCCTCGTCACCCTCGGCACGGGTGTGGGCGGGGGAGTGGTCGTCAACGGCAAGGTGCTGCGCGGCGCGCACGGCTTCGCGGCGGAGATCGGGCACTTCCAGGTCGATCCGCACGGGCCGCGTTGCGCGTGCGGCGAGATCGGCCACTGGGAGGCTCTCGCCTCGGGCACCGCGCTCGGCGCGCTCGGTCGCGCGGCCGCGGGTCGGGGCGAGGCGCCGTCGGTGCTCGCTCTCGTGGGCGGCGACGTGTCGGCGGTGAAGGGCACGCACGTGGGCGAGGCCGCGCAGCGCGGCGAACCCGGCGCGGTGGCGCTCGTGGTGGAGTACGCCCACCAGGTCGCGATCGGCCTCGTGGGCCTCGTCAACGTCTTCGACCCCGACAAGGTGCTGGTGTCGGGTGGTCTCGTCGACCTCGGCGACGTGTTGCTCGGCCCGCTCGGCGCCGCCTTCCACGGTCGCATCGAAGGCGCCGTACCGGCCCGACGTCCCGGTGGTGGTCGCGGAGTTGGGCGGACGCGCCGGCGTGGTCGGCGCTGCAGCGCTGGCACGCGGGTTGCTGTGACGGCGAAGCCCCGTCGGTCGGACAGCCGGTGAAGCTCGGCATCACGCTGCCGTCGTTCCGCGAGACGGTCGATCCGTCACTCGCGGTCGCGGCGGCGGCGGAGGGCCACGGCCTCGACGGCGTGTTCGCGTACGACCATCTCTTCCGGCGCTCGCCCGAGGGGAGCGGCGCCCGCGATCGAGATGTTCGTGATGATGGGCGCCGTGGCCGCGGCCACCCAACGGGTCGTGCTCGGCTCGCTGGTCGCGCGTCGCTGCGCCCGCCCGCCACGTTGGCGAACGGGTTCGACACCGTGGCGCGCATCGTCGGCCCCGACCGCCTCGCGATCGCGGTCGGCGCGGGCGACGGCGAGAGCAAGGAGGAGAACGAGTCGTTCGGGCTCGGCTTCGGTTCGATCGAGGACCGGCTCGCCATGCTGCGCGAGACCGTCGACACCGTGCGCGACCGCGGGTACCCCGTGTGGATCGGCGGCACCGATCCCGCGGTGCGCGAGATGGCGGCCGCCCACGCCGACGGCTGGAACCGCTGGGGCGGCCCGCTCGACAAGTTCGCCGCGCAGGCCGTCGGCGTGCGCGAGGCCGCGGCGCGCCAACCGTTCACGCTGTCGTGGGGCGGCCTGGTGGTGCTCGCCGACTCCGATGCCGAGGCCACCGCGAAGGCCGAGCGCCTGGGCGTCGACAACGCGCACCGACCCGCCGCCGCGCAGGTGATCGTGGGCGGCCCCGACACGGTGGCCGACGCGCTGCGCCACTACGTGGACGCGGGTGCCGAGTGGCTCGTGGCCGGGCCGATCGACTCGTCCGACCCCGACAACTGCCGCATCCTCGGCGAGGAGATCGCACCCCGTCTGGGCTGACGGACCGTCAGAAACGTTCCCTGGACGGCAGAGCCCCGCTGGTACCGTGCCCCCATGGAGTTCCGACGCATCAACGCCCTGCCGCCCTACGTCTTCGGGATCATGGATGCCCTGAAGATCGAGGCCCGGCGAGCCGGCGAGGACGTCGTCGACCTCGGCTTCGGCAACCCCGATCTCCCTTCGCCCGACATCGCGGTGAAGAAGCTGGCGGAGGCCGTCGAGAACCCGCGCAACCACCGCTACTCGATGAGCAAGGGCATCCCGAAGCTCCGCCTCGCGATCACCGACCTCTACCAGCGCAAGTTCGGCGTGGAGCTCGACCCCGAGACGCAGGTGTGCTCCACGATCGGCGCCAAGGAGGGCTTCTCCCACCTGATGTGGGTGCTGCTCGGCCCCGGTGACGCCGCGCTCGTCCCCAGCCCGTCGTACCCGATCCACATCTGGGGCCCGATCCTCGCCGGCGCCGAGGTGCGCCACGTGCGTCTCGGCCCCGAGCAGGACTTCTTCCAGAACCTCATGCAGGCGTGGGAGGACTCCTGGCCGCGCCCGCGCGTGATCGTGCTGTCGTTCCCGCACAACCCCACCACCGCGTGCGTCGACCTCGCGTTCATGCAGCGCATGGTCGACTTCGCCCGCGAGCACGAGGTGCTCCTCGTGCACGACTTCGCCTACTCCGACCTCGGCTTCGACGGCTACGACCCGCCGTCGATCCTGCAGGTGCCCGGCGCGAGCGACGTCGCGGTCGAGCTCTACACGATGACGAAGTCGTTCTCGATGGCGGGCTGGCGTGTCGGCTTCCTGCTCGGCAACGCCGAGGTGGTCGCGGCGCTGGCGCGGCTCAAGAGCTACCTCGACTACGGCACGTTCCAGCCGATCCAGGTGGCAGCCACCGTCACGATGAACGAGGCGCCCGACTACCCGCTCGAGGCGAACGAGATCTACCGCGGCCGCCGCAACGCGCTGGTGGACGGCCTGGCCCGGGTCGGGTGGGAGATCGAGAAGCCGCAGGGCACGATGTTCGTGTGGGCGCCGATCCCCGAGCCGTACAAGGAGATGGGCAGCCTCGACTTCGCCAAGCTCCTCGTGCGTGAGGCCAAGGTCGCGGTGTCGCCCGGTGTGGGCTTCGGTCCCGGCGGCGAGGGCTACGTGCGCTTCGCCCTGGTGGAGAACGAGCACCGCATCGGTCAGGGCGTGCGTGGCATCAAGCGCGCCCTCACCAAGCTCGGCTGACGCTCCCCACCTGACACCACTCGGCTGACCTTCTCCTCTGGCGCCGCCGTGCCGACGCGCCCACGCTGGGGTCGTGAGGGCACCCCGAGCGAGGGGGTGGGCCATGAGCGCGAAGCTCGGTCGACGTCACACCCGCAAACGAGCGGTGGGAGTCGTCCTCACGTGCGTCCTGGCCCTCGCGCTCGCCGCGCCCGCGGGTGCTGCGAGCGCGACGGGTGCCGTGCGCGCCGCGAAGTCGTCGCCGTGCGCGCATGCGCAGTCGACGAGTGCGCACGAGACCGAGCTGGCCGAGGGTGAGACCGCGGTCATCGCCGCGAACCTCGTGCCGGTGAAGGGCACGTGCTATGTCGACGTGTCGGCGGACGAGCAGGCGGCCGAGCTCCTGATGGTGTCGCAGCTCACCGACTCGGAGGGCACCTCCCTCGTCGAGTCGGTGTCGTTGCACAGCGTGATCTCGAACAAGGCGGCCGAGAACACGGCCCGGGCCGGCAACGGTCGTGAGCTCGGGTTCCTCGAGCTCTTCGCGTTCACCCCCGCTGCCGCGCCACCGGCCGGCATCGAGGAGCAACTGGTCTCGGTGTTCACCAACGGCGACGAGGTGGGCAGCTTCACCGCCAACGGCACCAAGGTGTACGTGTTCAGCGACCCGACGTCGCGTGACAGCCGTTGGTACCTGGCCTGGGTGCGCCACGGCGTGGCCGCGGTGCTCGACGGCGCCACCCGACCGTTGCTCGAGAAGTGGACGCGTGCCTACCTGGCCAAGCCGGTCCTCGTCGGTGACGAGAGCGCGGCCCTGTCCAAGGCGCTCGTGCCGGTCGACGGCTTCGTCTACGCCAACTTCCTGCCCGAGGGCACGGACTTCGAGTCCCTGCACCAGGGGTTCGTGACCGACCCGATCGGTGACGTCGCCTGGTCGAGCCACCAGGTCGTGAACTCCGAGTACCCGGTGGGTGGGCTCGTGTTGGCCGAGGCGCCGACGTCGATGACCACGGAGTCGTACGCGCAGGCGCTGCAACAGGGCACCCTGTCGACGGCAACCCTGGTGGGCATCGAGACGATCGGCTCGACGCCGGTGGCGCACTTCACGATCTCGAGTGGCGGTGCGAACGGTGACGGTGCCGACATCTTCGTGTGGGTGCGCGACGGCGTGGCCGGTGTGGGCATGACCTCGTACCCGGCGGACTACCAGCCGTTCCTCGAGGCGTTCCTCTCGACGCTGTCGTGAACCATCGTGAGGTGACCGATCGAACCGGTCACCTCACCCGTCGGGATCGCCGCGAGCGCTCGGCCCGCGGCGATCCCGGCGCGCTCCGGAACGACCGCGCCCCCGGACGCGCAGACCCGGGGTGACGACGATGCTGCCGTCGTAGGCGCGGACGAGGCGCTTGCGACCCTCGTGGACGGCCACGTGATGGCGCCGGCACAACAGGACCAGGTTGGCGAGATCGGTGAGCCCGCCGTGGTCCCAGTCGACGACGTGGTGGACGTCGCACCACCGGGCCGGTGCCCGACAGTCGGGGTACTGGCAGTGCCGGTCGCGCGCGAACACCGCACGCCGCTGCGCGGCGGTGGGGGTGCGGGTCTCGCGCCCCATGTCGAGGACTTCACGGCGCTCGTCCATGCTCATCACTGCGACGCGCGCGTCACAGAGCAACCGGCTCACGGTGTCGAAGCAGACGGGTCCGAACCCGTCGATCTCGCAGCGGTGATCCTCGAGCATCCACCGATCGAGTTCGGGCGTGAACACCACCGTGACGCTCGGTACCGCGCGACCCGGCGTGTCGGGATCGGTGCGGCAGTCGAGGTAGTGCTGTGCGAGCTTCACGAGACCCTCGCCGCGGCGCTGCGACAGCGTGCGGGGGAGATCGGGCCCGCTCGTGGGATCGGGCGGTTCGATGAGATCGAGCGCGTGGGCGAGCAGCGCGCTGCCGTGTGGATCGAGGAACCCGGCGAGTTGACTGCCGGCCAGCCCATTCGCGACGTCGAGATGCACGCGGTCGAACGCGTCGTTCGCCTCTCCACTCGACTTCGCATCGTCGGCGAGCAGCCGCCACGTGCGCAGTGCCACGGCGAGGTCGCGGACGTCGAGCCGGGACGCGACGTCGAGGAGCATCTCCTCGTCGCGCCGGTAGTACTGATCGCGCCCGCGTGCTGCCTCGGCGAGCAGGTCGGCCTTGGCCGTGGTGATCCGGCCGTCGGCCAGCGCGTCGCCCGTGGCGGAGAACCGCAGCACGTGACGAGCCGAGCGCACGGTGCGTCCGGCGGTTGGCCGCGTCATCCGGCCGTGCGCGCTGAGCCACGCTGCGGGGGACACGAACCCGTCGATGCCCCACGCTCCGATCGCGTGCCACTCGCCCGTGAGGCGCACCAGCTCGGCACCGAGCCGCTCGTACTCCTCGGTGACCGCGAGCATGTGATCCGACGACGCGCCGGCCGACCACCCCGACCGGTCTTCGACCGCGAGCTTCTCGCGGCCCTCCCGGATCAGATCGATCGGACTCCCGTTCATGATCGAACAGACGTTCGGGACCACGGTCTGTCACGCCTCGTTCGGCGACGCTTCGCCCCGTGTTGAACTCCCGTTGATCTGGGTGGCGTACGTTCCGCCCATGGCACCGCCTCGTCGTGACGTCCTGGGTGAGACCCGGCAGTTCGAGATGATGCGCGACGCCCTGCGCCGTGCCGTCGGGCCGGAGGCCCGCCCCCGCCGGTGGAACTGGCGGAGCCCGTCCGACCGCAAGCTGGTGCAGACCACGCTCGAGCCCACCGAGTCGCCGACCGGGCCCATGATGCGGTGCCCGATCCACGGCGACGTCGAGGTCACCGAGGGCGCGGTCGAGTGCCCGGTGGAGCTCCTCGTGATGCACGACGGCGTGGTCGGGAGCCACCGCTGCGGCGAGCGCCTCAGCGCCTGGTGACGAGAAGGGTTCGGCGAGTGCGTCAGTGCCACGCCCGTGGTCGTGTGCGGCGACCGCTCTGCTCCCGCAACACCTGGAGGGTGTGGGACTTCGGCTCCCGAGGTCGCCCGGCGCGAGCGTGCCGTCCGCGCGCAACGTGAACCGCGGTCGCCGCGCGGCGACCAGGGGTGACCGTACGGGTCGGTGAGCTACTCGGGTGGGTCGGATGCCCAGTCGCGGGCCCGTTCGACGCCGCGGTGCCACTGCGCCCGTCGCGCCTCGAGCGCGGGGAACGGCTCGGGTGTGAACGCGGCTTCCTCCTGCCACGCGGCCGCCGCCTCGGCCGGTGTGGACCACACGCCCTCGGCGAGACCGGCGAGGTAGGCGGCGCCGAGCACGGTGGTCTCCTGGACGACGGGGCGACGCACCGTGACGCCGAGCACGTCGGCCTGGAAGCGGCACAACACGTCCATCGCGCTGGCGCCGCCGTCGACGCGCAGTTCGGTGATCGCGTGATCGGTGGCGGCACAGATCGCGTCGACGACGTCGGCGGTCTGCCACGCCATGGCCTCGACCGCGGCGCGCACGAGGTGCGCGCGGGTCGTGCCACGCGTGAGGCCGAGGATCGCTCCCCGCGCGTACGGATCCCACCAGGGTGAGCCGAGCCCGGTGAGTGCGGGGACGAAGACCGCGCCCGCAGTGTCGGGCACGCTCTCGGCCAGCGGCCCCGCCTCCGCCGACGACTCCAACAGGCCGAGGCCGTCGCGCAACCACTGGATGGCCGCCCCCGTGACGAAGATGGACCCCTCCATCGCGTACGTGACCTCGTTCCCGAGCTGCCACGCCACGGTGGTGAGCAGGCCGTCGACCGGCGCGGGGTGGGACGCGCCGAGGTTCACGAGCACGAACGAGCCGGTGCCGTAGGTGTTCTTGCTCATCCCCGGGGTGAAGCACGCCTGACCGAAGAGCGCCGCCTGCTGGTCACCGGCGATCCCGCACACGGGGGCGCGCAGGCCCGCGGCACGCTCTGGATCGGTGATCCCGAAGCGGCCGCTGCTCGGCCGGACCTCGGGGAGGCACGAGCGGGGGACGTCGAAGACCTCGCACAGCTCGTCGGACCAGTCGAGCGTGTCGATGTCGAACAACATGGTGCGCGCGGTTGGAGGGTTCGGTCGCGTGCTCACCGGTGAGGCACCACAGCACCCACGAGTCGACGGTGCCGAGCGCGAGCGACGGCGACGCCGCGACGCCGCCCTCCCTCAGCAGCCACTCGAGCTTCGTCGCGCTGAAGTACGGGTCGAGCACGAGCCCGCTCTTCGTGCGCACGAGCGGCTCCACGCCCGCATCGCGCAGTTCGGTGCACCGGGCCGCGGTGCGGCGGTCCTGCCACACGAGCGCGCGGTGGAGTGGTTCGCCGGTGTCGCGGTCCCACACGACGACGGTCTCGCGCTGGTTGGTGATGCCGATGCCGGCGACGGCCTCGCCGTCGAGCTCGCGCACGACGTCGGCGAGCGTGCCGAGTGCGGCGTCGCGGATGTCGAGCAGGTCGTGCTCGACCCAGCCGGCTGCGGGAAGTGCTGCGGGAACTCGCGGTACGCATGCGCGCGGCGCGCGCCCGCGGCGTCGACCGCGACCGTGCGCACACCCGTGGTGCCGGCGTCGATCGCGAGGACGACCGCCACGGGTCAGCTCGAGGCGTGGGGCACGGAGGACGCGTGCGTGCCGGAAATGGCGCGACCGATCGCACGCGCGAACGCGTGGTCGCGGTGGCGCAGCTCGACGACGACGGTCTCGCGCCCGCGCTCGGTGTCGATGCGCGCCAGCACCTGGAAGAAGGCGCGGGCGCCGGTCTCGTTGCGCAGCCGGAGCTCGGCGAGAGGTGCGTCGACGGTGAGGACGGGCGTCCGCCGCTTCGGGTGGCGCCGCGACGAGGCGATCGGTGGTGAGGGCGACGAGCGCGGTGGCGGCCGACGAAGAACACGTGCCCCTTCGGGCCGACCCGCGCCACCCAGGCCGGCGCCGCGCCGAGCAATTCCTCGCCGGGCCGGGACGACGTCTCGAGGAGCAACGAGGCAGTGGCTCGGTGCCGGTCACTCGCCATCGGGGATCCTTCCGTCGGGGTGAGCAGCAGGTTACCGATCCGAGAACTTGTCGGCGCGCGCCCGCTTCGTGTGTTCCCGTACCCTTCGCAGCAGGCAACATGGGGGCGTCACGGGAACGTCGTCGCACGGGCGACGGACCGACGACAACACAGGCACAAGAAGCTCTGGAGGCACGGATGCGCATCGGCATGCTCACGGGCGGGGGCGACTGCCCCGGCCTCAACGCGGTGATCCGCGCCGTCGTCACCAAGGGCGAAGGCGTCTACGGACACGAGATCGTCGGCTTCCGCCACGGGTGGCGGGGTCTCATCGAGGACGAGACGATGGAACTGTCGGTGTCGTCGGTGCGCTCCCTCGCCCGGCGCGGTGGCACGGTGCTCGGCACGTCGCGCACCAACCCGTTCAAGACCGACGACGGCGTCACGCACATCCTCGACACGCTGAAGCGCCAGCGGATCGACGCGCTGATCGCGATCGGCGGCGAGGACACGCTCGGAGTGGCCGCGAAGCTCGGCGAGGAAGGCGTCAACTGCGTCGGCGTGCCGAAGACGATCGACAACGACCTCTCGGGCACCGACTACACGTTCGGCTTCCAGACCGCGGTGCAGATCGCGACGGAGGCGATCGACCGCCTGCACACCACGGCGGAGAGTCACGACCGCGTGATGATCGCCGAGGTGATGGGCCGCCACGCCGGTTGGATCGCGCTGCACTCCGGACTCGCGTCGGAGGCCGACGTGATCCTCGTGCCCGAGGAGCCGTTCGACATCGAAGAGGTGTGCGCGCGCATCCGTCACCACCACGCGACGGGCGCGAACTACTCCATCGTGGTCGTCGCCGAGGGTGCGACCCCGCAGGAGGGCACGATGACGCTGCAGGACGGCGGCATCGACGACTTCGGCCACGTGCGCCTCGGCGGCATCGGTTCGGCGCTCCAGGGTGAGATCGAGTCGCGCACCGGGTTCGAGACGCGTGTGACGATCCTCGGTCACGTGCTGCGCGGCGGGTCGCCCACCGCGTACGACCGCGTGCTCGGCACCCGCTTCGGCATCGCGGCGATCGACGCGGTGGAGCAGGGCCGGTTCGGCACGATGGTCGCGCTGCGCGGCGAGCACATCGAGGTCGTCGACATCCACGAGGGAGTCGACGTGCTGAAGACGGTCGGCCCCGAACTGCTCGACGTCGCGGCCGTCTTCGGCTGAGCGCGACGCCGGCCCCGTGCCGGGCGGCGATCACTAGGGTGTCGCCATGTCGACGCCCACCGAGGACCTCGTCCGGCTGCTCGACCTCGAGCAGCTCGAGTGGAACCTGTTCCGGGGCTTCAGCCCCGACACCGAGCGCGTGCGCACCTACGGCGGTGAGGTGCTGGGGCAGGCGCTGATCGCCGCGGGTCGCACCGTCCCCGCGGGGCGCTCGATCCACTCGATGCACGCCTACTTCCTCAAGCTGGGCGACCCGAGCGTGCCCATCGTCTACGAGGTCGACCACATCCGCGACGGCGGCAGCTTCACCACGCGGCGCGTCGTGGCGATCCAGCGGGGCAAGGCGATCTTCAACCTCGCCGCGTCGTTCCAGGTCGCCGAGCCCGGGCCCGAGCACCACGACCCGATGCCCGGCGTACCCCACGCGGCCGATCTGCCCAACGGCGCCGACTGGACCGACGCGCCCGAGCCGATCGACCGCACCGACTCCCCGCACGTGGTCGCCGCGTTCGAGTTGCGCCCGGCGGGCAACCTCCAGCTGCCGGGACGGCCGAGCGGGTACGACGGTCCGCTCGATCCCGACCAGGACGTGTGGATGCGTGTGTGCGACGCGCTGCCCGACGACCCGCTGCTGCACGCCGCGGTCGTGGCCTACGCGTCCGACCTCGTGATGCTCGGCACCGCGACGCTGCCGCACAAGGCGCCCGGTCCGCACCCCGGCTACATGATGGCGAGCCTCGACCACGTCATGTGGTTCCACCGGCCGTGTCGCGCCGACGAGTGGCTGCTGTACCACGTGCACAGCCCGTCGGCCGGCGCCGCGCGCGGGTTCGCGCAGGGGCAGGTGTTCTGCGCAGACGGCACCCTCGCGGTGAGCGTGGCGCAGGAGGGCCTGTTCCGCCCGGTCGACCCGTCACGCGCGAAGCCCAAGGGCACCTGAACGTGCGCGTCGACCTGCGGTCCGACACAGTCACGCGGCCGACGCCGGAGATGCGGCGCGCGATGGCCGACGCGGAGGTCGGCGACGACGCGTACGGCGAGGATCCGACCGTCAACCGGCTGGAGTCGCTGGCGGCCGCGCTGCTCGGCAAGGAGGCTGCGGTGTTCACGCCGTCGGGGACGATGGCGAACCAGCTCGCGCTCCGTGTGCTCGGACAGCCGGGCACCGAGGTGCTGTGCGGTGCCCGCGCCCACGTGTACCGCTACGAGCAGGCTGCGGCGGCCGGGAACGCCGGGGTGCAGCTGCGGCCGTTGCCCGACGGCGGCGGAGTGCTCGATCCCGGCGACCTCGAGCGCGCGGTGCAGGCACAGCACCATCACCTGCCGGAGATCTCTGCGCTCACGATCGAGAACACGCACATGCCGGCGTCGGGTCGACCCTGGCGCATCGAGGAGCTCGACGCAGTGGTGGCGGTCGCGCGCGCGAACGGGCTGCGGGTGCACTGCGACGGCGCGCGTCTCTGGAACGCGGCGATCGCGTCCGGCGTCGCGCCGAGCGACCTCGTCGCGGGGGTCGACACCGCGATGTTCTGTCTGTCGAAGGGGCTCGCCGCGCCGGTGGGTTCGGTGCTCTGCGGGCCGCGCGACGTGATCGCACGCGCGCGGGCCGAGCGCTCGCGCCTGGGCGGCGGGATGCGGCAGGCCGGCGTGCTCGCGGCGGCCGGCATCGTCGCGCTCGAGACGATGGTGGAGCGCCTGGCCGACGATCACGCGCGGGCGAGGGCCTTCGCGGTGGCCCTCGCCGAGCGGTTCCTGGGGAGCGTCGACCCGGCCACGATCGAGACGAACATCGTGTGCGCACGCGCCGAGGCGCTGCCGGCCGACGTCGTCGCTCGGTTCGCGGCGCACGACGTGCTCGTCGGGACGATCGACCCGGAGACGGTGCGCTTCGTGTTCCACGTCGACGTCGACGACGCGGGGCTGGCCCACGCACAGCGGGCCCTGGCCGCACTCTGAGCGGCCGCGGACGACCGCGGCGGTAGATTCGCCCCGTGGCCACCAGCTCCGAGGTGCCGGCGAGCGCGCTCGCGGTCTACGCACATCCCGACGACCCGGAGATCAGCGCGGGCGGCACGCTCGCGAAGTGGGCCGCGGCGGGTGCGCAGGTGTGGGTGCTCGTGACCACGCGGGGCGACAAGGGCAGCGCCGACCCCGCGACCGATCCCGATGAGCTCACGGCGCGCCGACGCGAGGAGACCGCGAAGGCGGCGGCGCGGCTCGGCTTCGCCGGCCACTTCCACCTGGGCCACCCCGACGGCGAGCTCTCCGACGACCTCGGGCTGCGGTGTGAGATCACGCGTGTGATCCGCGAGCTGCAACCCGAGGTGGTGCTGTGTCCCGACCCCACCGCGGTGTTCTTCGGCGACGGCTACTACAACCACCGCGACCATCGCGTCACCGGTTGGGCCACGCTCGACGCGGTGGCGCCGTCGGCCGGCAATCCGCACTACTTCCCCGAGCACCTCGCCGACGGGCTCACGGTGCACCACGTACGCGCCGTCTACCTGTCGGGGACGCTCGAGCCGAACACGTGGGTCGACATCGCCGACACGCTCGAGGCGAAGATCGACGCGCTCTTCTGCCACGAGAGCCAGCTGCCCGACGACGCGGGGGAGTGGTTCCGCGGCTTCCTGCGGGAACAGGCGGAGATCGGCGGCGCCGCCGCCGGCGTCCGCCACGCAGAGGCCTTCCGCCGTCTCAACTTCCGGTAGACGCGCGAGTCACGACCTCTTGGGTTGCTTCTGGGGGCGCTGGTCCTCGGGGAGGGCCTGGATTCGGTTCCACTCCGACATCGCGCGCAGCACGAGCACCGCGACCACTCCCACGCCGCCGGCGCCGATCACCGCGCCGATCAGCGTGCCGAGGAACGTGGCGACGTCACTCGTGGAGCCCACGTCGGCGACGCCGTACCCGATGATCGCGCCGAAGAGCCCGGCCAGCACCACGGCCCCGAACGCCAGGAGATAGGCGCCCTTCGAGGGCAGCATCGGGGGTGCGGCATCGGGCTCGGGGCCGGGCTCGGCGCCGGGCGCGGAGCCGCTCGCGGGCGCCGGCGTGGGTTCGGGGTCAAGGGCGTCGGCCATCGGCCCGATGGTATTGCCATGTCCCAGCCCGCAGCTACGTGGCCGATAGGCTCGCCCGCGATGCGCGTCCTCGTGATGTTGCCCACCTACAACGAGATCGAGAACATCCAGGACGTCCTCGAACGCACCCGTCGGGCCCTCCCGAACGCCGATGTGCTGGTGATCGACGACGGCAGCCCCGACGGCACCGCCGAGGCGGCCGAGAAGCTGGGCGCGGAGATGGCCGCGGCCGACACGGTCGGCGATCTCGCCGGCACCGGTCGGGTCGAGGTGCTGCGCCGGGCGTCGAAGTCGGGCCTGGGTTCCGCGTACCGCGCCGGGTTCCGCATCGGGTTGGCCCGTGGCTACGACGTCATGGTCGAGATGGACGCCGACCTCTCCCACGACCCGGCGGTCCTGCCGCAACTGATCGACGCGGTGGAGCAGGGCGCCGACCTCGCGATCGGGTCGCGCTAC
>JAXLRL010000002.1:0-303924 GCA_046331125.1 Acidimicrobiia bacterium | reverse complement strand
GCAACCGGCGACGCGACCTTGCCGCCGAACGCGCCGCCGTTCGCCAGCGGATCGGCAGGCGTGCCGCCGGGCGCGCACCACGACGCGTCGGGCTCGAGGTAGGAGGGCTCCACCCACGAGGTGGCCAGCGCGACCCCGCCGGCGGGCGCGCTCGGCACCGGCAACGGCGGCGCGGCGTCGACCGTGGTGCGGCGGCCCTGCACCTTGCCCGCGAGGACCCTCGCCTCGAGCAACGACGGTGCCACCACCCAGTCGATCCCGGCGGCGTGCTCGACCTGCGCCCCGGCGGGCGCGTCGTTCCCCGGCGCGCACGGCACCGCGACGACGACGTCGATGTCACCCTCACCCGCGCGCGGCGCGGTGTCGTCGGCGAAGCCGCCGTACCCGAGCGGCACGCCCGTGCCGACTCGTTGCGGCGCGCCCCCTTCCAGCTCCGCCCGCTGCGCGGCGGCGTCGAGGTCGCGGTCGTCGTCGACCGTCGCGGTGCCTTCGAGCGCGTCGTACACGGTCTGCCAGCCGGTGCACCGGCACAGGTGGGCGGCGAGGGCGCGGTCGAGTTGCACGCGCCCCGTCTTGTTCCGCGCTTCGAGTCCGGCGGCGCGCACCATGATCCCCGGCGTGCAGAACCCGCACTGCGACCCGCCGCACGCGACGAACGCATCGCTGAGCCGGTCGCGCAGGTCGCTGTCGAGTCCGTCGACCGTGACGACCTCGCGGCCCGCGACACGCGTCGCCGGGGTGACGCACGCGACGCGCGGTTCGCCGTCGACGAGCACCGTGCAGCACCCGCACTGGCCCTGTGGCGCGCAGCCGTCCTTCACCGAGGTGATCGCCAACTGCTCCCGGAGCACCGAGAGCAGCGACTCACCGGGCCCCGCCTCGACCTCGACCTGACGGCCGTCGCACGAGAATTGCACCCGATCCCCAGTTCCGTTCACGAGCGGGCAGGATAGGGGGATGACCTCCCCGCCCCTCTCTCGACGCGCGTTCCTGGGCGCCGGACTGTCGGTGGTCGGCGGCCTCGCGACGGCCACCCTCGTCCCCGGCCTCGCCGGTGCCGCCTTCGCCGCCCAGGACGAGACCAAGTACTTCCCCCTCGTGCTCTCGCCCTGGCTCTACGCCGACGCCGACCCGCAACGTGCCGTGATCGCGCTGTCGCACAGCACCTCGAAGGGCATCCAGTACGCCAGCGGTCCGTCGGTGAAGATCCGCTTCCGCTCCCCCGACGGTTCGTGGACCCCGCTGGTCGACACCACCTACGACCGCGTCGGCCTGCCCAAGGGCCGCGGCGTGTACGTCACCGATGCCACCTTCGACCAGGCCGGGGTGTGGAAGGCCGAGGCCCGCGCCGGTGGCCAGAAGATCCCCTTCTCGCTCCAGGTGAACGAGACGCCCGCCGGCCCCGTGCCCGGCGACCAGGCGCCCACCGCGGCGTCGCCCACCACCACCGACACGCTCGGGGTCGACCCGATCTGCACCCGTGACCCGCAGTGCCCCCTGCACACCGAGTCGCTGTCGACGGTGATCGGGCAGGGCAAGCCCGTGGTCGTGCTGTTCGCCACGCCCGCGCGCTGCCAGTCGCAGTACTGCGCGCCGGTGCTCGACGAGTTCCTGAAGGTCTCGGAGCCGCTGCGCGACAAGGCACACTTCGTGCACGTGGAGATCTACAAGAGCGCCACCGGCACCGCCCTGGTGCCGACGGTCGACGCGTGGGCACTGCCCGGCGAGCCCGCCATGTTCACCGTCGACACCGCGGGCACCGTGCGCGGCCGGCTCGAGGGCGCGTTCGGCGGCACCGAGATGCAGCAGGAGATCGACAAGCTCCTCGCCGCGTCGTCCGGCGGCTGACCCACCCAAACGACGAACCGGCGTCAGTCGCGACGCATATTGCTGTCGGATTGACGCCGGTTCGGAAGAGAACGGTGCGGGACTAGCTGAAGGACTGGCCGCAGCCGCAGCTGCGGGTGGCGTTGGGGTTCGAGATGGCGAACCCGGCGCCCTGGAGGCCGTCCTTGTAGTCGAGCGACGCGCCGCCGAGGTGCGGGGCGCTCGCCGGGTCGATCACCACGGTGACGCCACCCTGCGACGTCTTCACGTCGTCGGCGGCGATGTCGGTGTCGAAGAACATCTCGTAGCTGAAGCCCGAGCAGCCACCCGGGCGGACGGCGACGCGCAGCACGAGGTCGGGGTTGCCCTCGGCCTCGATCAGGTTCTTGACCTTCTCGCTCGCGGCGTCGGTGAGCGTGAAGACGGTGCTGGAGTCCTGGACGCTGAACATCGGACCTCTCCGGGGGTTGGTGGACTGTCGAATTTACCCGACCCCGACCGTGACGTGGCAGGGCTCGGCGTCGTACAACGTGGCGAACTCCACGATGCTTCCCCCACCGACGGCGGCGATCACGCCTTCGCAGAGGCCGCGATGGAGGTTGCAGACCAGCTCGGGGTAGGCCTCGGCCAGCTCCCGGAACGGGCAGTGGAGGAACTCGATCCGGCCGCTGCCGGGCTCGTCGGCCTCGGCGGCGGGCTCGAAGCCCAGGCGGGCGAGCTCGGCGTCGAGGGCGCCGAGGCAGTCGCGGGTGCGGGCGGCCGCCCCCCGCTCGGTGCCCCATGCCCGGCCGGTGGCGACGGCGTCGTCGACGTCGGCGCCGACCCGCTCGGCCATGGCGGCCAGGAGCCCGGCGAGCAGGGCGTGGGCCGGCGGGTCGAACCCGAGACCGGGCGCGCCGGCGGCGAGGGAGTAGAGGTGCTGGGGCCGCCCGACCGTGCCCCGGTGCACCGCCTCGACGTCGACCAGGCCGGCCTCGCGGAGACGGTCGAGGTGCAGGCGGACGGTGTTGGCGTGGATCCCGAGCGCCTCCGCCAGGTCCTGCGCCGACAGTGCCGAGGTGGAGCGCGCCAGCTCCTGGTACATCGCGTACCGGGTGTCGTCGCCCAGGGCCTTGAGCACTTCGAGATCGGCGGGCACCGCACGACGGTAGCCCTTCCCGGCCGGATTTTCAACAGGTAGGCTGTGTTTATCGTGACCACGACCCTCCCCACCCCCGACGACGTCCGCGGCGTGCTCGCCGGCGTGATCGACCCCGAGCTCCACGCCTCGATCGTCGAGCTCGGCATGGTCGACACCGTGCGGGTGGCCGACGACGGCCTCGTCACGGTGAAGGTCGTGCTCACCACCGCGGGTTGCCCGCTGCGCGCCCAGATCAAGCGCGACGTCCAGTCGAAGGTGCTCGGCCTGCCCGGCGTCGAGAAGGTCAAGGTCGAGTACGGCGAGATGACGCAGGAGCAGAAGTCGGCGGCGATGCAGCGCGCCCGCTTCAACGCTCGCGAGAACGCCGCGCCCACCGAGATCCCCGCCACCACGCGCGTGCTCGCCGTCGCGAGCGGCAAGGGCGGCGTGGGCAAGTCGTCGGTCACCGTGAACCTCGCCGCCGCCCTCGCGGCGCGCGGCTTCACCGTGGGCGTACTCGACGCCGACATCTGGGGCTTCAGCGTGCCGCGCATGCTCGGCATCGAGGGCCGGCTCGGCGGCGAGGACGGCAAGATCACCCCGCACGAGGTCCCGGTCGGCGAAACCGGTGGCGTGCTGAAGGTCGTGTCGATGGGATTCCTCGTCGACGACGAGGGCACCGCGCTCATGTGGCGCGGCCTCATCCTCACCAAGGCGCTCGAGCAGTTCCTCACCGACGTGCGCTGGGGAGCGATGGACTACCTGCTCATCGACATGCCGCCGGGCACCGGCGACGTGCAGATGGGGCTCGCGCGCATGCTGCCGCAGGCCGAGATGCTCGTGGTCACCACCCCCGCGCTCGCGGCGCAGAAGGTCGCGGTGCGCGTCGCCGACATGGCGCGCCGCTCCTACATGAAGGTCGTCGGCGTCGTCGAGAACATGAGCGAGCTCGTGCTCCCCGACGGCAGCCGCCACGTCGTGTTCGGCGAGGGCGGGGGCGACGCGCTCGCGAGCGAGGTCGACGCGCCGCTCGTCGCGAAGATCCCGCTCGAGGCCGCGGTGTCCGCCGGGGGCGACGCGGGCCGGCCCGTCGTGCTCACCGCGGCGCCCGACGGCGCGGGCAGCGAGGCCGCGCGGGCGTTCGCCGACCTCGCCGAGGAGATCAGCACCGAACTGCTCCCGCCGGTCGAGATGGCCGGCTGCAGCGCCCGGTTGCTCGATCTCGTCGAGCAACTCGGGCGCTGAGCCTGCGTCGTTCGTGCTCCGGCGCTACTTGACGTCGAACTCGCCCTTGAGACCCTTCGAGTAGTCGTCGGTCGCCGGGTCGTCGCCTTCGGTGCTCACGTAGCCGTAGTGACCCGGCTTGAGCGTCTGCTGGAAGTATGCGGTCCCGCCGGGCGCGATGGCGGCGATGCCGCCCACCAGCTCGCCGGGCGCGTCGCCGGCCGGTGCCTGTCCTGCGAAGAACGCGTTGAAGTAGTCGCGCACGCCGTCGAGCGTCTGGCCGTCGTTCACACGGATCAGCGCAAAGCTGTGCAGCGCCGTGCCGCTGTTCGTGACCTTCACCGACAGGTTGCGACCCGGGTTGTCGACGGGGAACGTGATCCCGGAGTCGGTGAGGTCGGCCGTCACCTGTGTGGTCGGCGGCTTGGCCGACGACTTCGCACCCTTCACGTCGAACATCTTGATCATGCCGTGCAGCGCGTGCGGAGTACCGTCGGCGGCGGGCACGAAGCAGAGGATCCCGTAGTGACCGGCGGGCAGGTTCACCGTCGCGACGGTCTTGTTCTTCGACGACAACAGCGTCGGCACACCGGGGATCTGCCCGTCGACACCGATCGACGTGTCGACGATCGAGTTGTACTTGGTGTCGTCCTGGGCCGACGCCGCCTCCTTGAGGTCGGCAACCGTCGTGCCGGGCTTGAAGGCCGCGAGCGCCAACATGTGCATCTCGGTGCCCTTGTTTTCGAAGGTGATCGTCACCCAGCCGGGCTTCGGCGAGCCCTTGAGCTGGTACACGTACTCACCGGCGACGACGTTGAGGTTGTTGCCCGACGCCGCCCCCGCCGGTGCCGCCGACACCGCCGTCGACGCCGCCCCCAGGGCGACGGATGCCGTCGCCGCAATCGTCAATACGAGCGCGCGTGCGCGCTTCGAGACGCGAACTCCCACAGCAAGTTCCTCTCTGTCTGCCCTCAGGTCCGGCGCTCCAATACCCGCAGTGGCAGGTTGCCGGACACGGCAAGGGTACTGCCACCACCCGTTCGGGTGGATCAGGCCGTTCGCACGGATCAGGCGAGCTTCCAGGCCGACTTGGCCGACGCGCCGGTGACCTTCCCGGCCGCCCTCAATTTGAGGAGATGCGCGTGCACCTGCCAGCCGGCGGCATCGATCAGCTGCTGCGGCAACTCCTGCCCGCCGTAGAGCGTCGCGACGATGTCGGCGATCTTCGCGGGCCCCTTCTTCACCACGCCGAGGATCTGCTTCTCGCGTGCGTTGCGGTGCGCGACGTACTCCTGGATGCGAGCCTTGGGCTCGCCGATCACGTCGCCGTGACCGGGCGCGAGGCGCGACAGGCGCAGCTTCTCCATGCGCGCGAGCTGCTGGAGGTACACGGCCATGTCGCCGCCGCGCGACGGGTTGATGACCGACCACGTGCCGCCGAGCACCATGTCGCCGGTGAAGAGGAGGCGCTCCTCCTCGAGCAGGAAGCAGAGGTGGTTCGGCGCGTGGCCCGGCGTGTGCAGCACGTCGAGGCCGAACTCGGTGCCCTCGATGGTGTCGCCCTCGCCGATGACGCGGTCGATCGGCACGTCGAAGCCCTTGTCGTGCTTCTTGCCGAACGCCAGCACCTCGGCCCCCGTGGCCTTCACCAGGCGCGCGGTGCCCGGCCAGTGGTCGGGGTGCGTGTGCGTGAGGACCACCCAGCGCACCCGCTCCTTCATCGACGCGCCGACGATGGCGTCGATGTGGCCGGGGTCGTCGGGACCGGGGTCGATCACCGCCACCTCGTCGATGCCCACGAGGTAGGTGTTGGTGCCGGGGCCGGTGAACGGGCCCGGGTTGGGGGCGACGATGCGGCGCACCAGCGGCGACAGGGCGCTGGGCACACCCGGACTCAGATCGGGCACGGCCGGCTCCGGTCCCGGGTGTCGGTCACGCGACGTGCCTGCACCTCCGTATTGTAGATGCGAATGACCGACCCCCGCCGCGCCCTTCCTTCCGTGGAGCGGCTCGCGGCCTCCCTCGCCGAGCCGTTCCCGGGGCTCCCGCACGCGCTGCTCGTCGCCGCGGCACGCGATGCGGTGGCCGCCGCCCGGGACGCGATCGCCGCCGGCGACGACGTCGCGCCCGAGTCCGTCACGTCCGATGCCGCCACGCGCCTGGGCCGCCTGCGCGACGCGCGGCTGCGGCCGCTGGTGAACGCGACGGGCGTGATCCTGCACACGAACCTCGGTCGCGCCCCCATCGGTACCGACGCGTTGGCCGACACCGCCGTGATCGCGCGTGGGTACGCCAACCTCGAGTACGACACCGACGCCGGTGAACGGGGCTCGCGCAACGCGCACGCCGCGTCGCTCCTCGCGGAGATGTGCGGCGCCGAGGCGGGGCTGGTCGTGAACAACGGTGCCGCGGCGGTGTTGCTCGCGCTCGCGGCCTTGGCGCGTGGCCGCGAGGTCGTGGTGTCGCGCGGGGAGCTGGTCGAGATCGGCGGTGGCTTCCGCGTGCCGGAGATCATGAGCGAGTCGGGGTGCCGGCTCGGGGAGGTCGGCACCACCAACCGCACGCGGATCGCCGACTACGCGGCGGCGGTCGGGCCCGACACCGCGCTCGTGTTGAAGGTGCACGCGTCGAACTACCGGATGGTCGGCTTCACCGAAGCCACGCCGGTCGACGCGCTCACCGCGCTCGGTGTGCCCGTGATGGTCGACGCCGGGTCGGGCCTGCTCGACGAGCAGACGCCGTGGCTCGCGGCGAAGCCGTCGTGGCTGCGCGACGAGCCGGGCATCCGCCAGGCCGTCGCCGCGGGCGCCGATCTCGTGACCTTCTCCGGCGACAAGCTGCTCGGGGGTCCGCAGGCCGGGATCATCGTGGGGCGCGCCGATCTGGTCGCCGCCGTGGGCCGTCACCCCTTGGCGCGCGCGATGCGCGCCGGGAAGCTCACGCTCGCCGCGTTGCAGTCGGTCGCGCTGGCCTACCTGCGCGACGACGCTGCCGCGATCCCGCTGTGGCGCATGGCCGCCACCCCGGTGGACGAGCTGCGGGTGCGCGCCGAGGCCATCGCGGCGCAGGTGCCCGGCGCCAAGGTGGTCGACACCGAGGCGGTGGCGGGCGGCGGTTCGCTCCCCGGGCTCACCATCCCGTCGGTCGGCGTGGCCCTCGACGGGCCCGACCCCGACGCCGACACCGCGCGCCTGCGCGCGGCAGCCGTCGTCGCCCGCGTGGTCGACGGACTCGTCGTGTGCGACCTGCGCACCGTCGACCCCGTCGACGACGACGTCCTCGTCGCCGCGCTCCTCGCGCGCTGACCGCGGCGGCCGTCGTGCGCGTCGTCGCCACCGCGGGTCACGTCGACCACGGCAAGTCGTCGTTGGTGCTCGCGCTCACGGGCACCGACCCCGACCGCTTCGCGGAGGAGAAGGAACGCGGACTCACCATCGACCTCGGCTTCGCGTTCACCACGCTGCCGTCGGGCACCGAGGTGGGCTTCGTCGACGTGCCCGGTCACGTGCGGTTCCTCAAGAACATGCTGGCGGGCGTGGGCGCCGTGGAGGTGGCGCTCTTCGTGGTGGCCGCCACCGAGGGCTGGATGCCGCAGAGCGAGGAGCACCTGCGCATCCTCGAGTTGCTCGGCGTGCGCCACGGCGTCGTCGCGGTCACCAAGGCCGACCTCGTCGACGACGACCTGCTCGAGCTCGCGCTGGTCGACGTGGAGGAGCACCTCGCCGGCTCGTCCCTCGCCGGCGCCCGCGTCGTGGCGTGCGACTCGCTGTCGCGACGCGGTCTCGACGACCTCGCGGCCGCGCTCGACGACGCGCTGGCGGTCGCGCCCGCGACTCGCGACGACGACCGACCGCGTCTGTGGGTCGACCGCGTGTTCGCAGCGAAGGGTGCCGGCACCGTCGTCACCGGCACGCTGGTGGGTGGCGGGCTCGCGGTCGACGACGAGCTCACGGTCGCGCGCCTCGACACACGTGTCCGCGTGCGCGGCATCGAGTCCGCCCACCGCAAGCTGGAACGGATCGGTCCCGGGAGCCGCGTGGCCCTCAACCTCGCGGGCATCGACCACCACGAACTGCGCCGGGGCGACGCGCTGGTCCGCGCCGGGCAGTGGTGCGTCACCGAGGTCGTCGACGTGGTGCTCCAGCCGGTGGGCACCGCGCCGCTCCCACCGCGCGGGCGCTGGCAGGCCTACGTGGGGTCGGGTGAGCACGAGTGCCGCTGGCGCGCCTTCGGCGACGGCGACCCGCCGCACACCGGCGCGCGCGTCACGTTCACCGAGACGCTGGCCCTTGCGCCCGGCGACCGGCTGGTGCTGCGCGATCCGGGCCGGGGCGAGACCGTCGCCGGCGCGGTGGTGCTGGACGCGGAGGCACCCGGCCGCATCGCCGACGCCGCGCGACTGCTGGGCCTTCCCCTCGGTGCGCGACTCGTCGCTGCGCGCGCCTGGGTGGCGCGGTCGGCCCTCCCGCGCCTCGCCGGCTGCACGCCCGCCGCGGCGGAGGTGTTCGCCGACGAGACGGTCGCGGCCGGTGATGCGGTCGCGCTCGCCGAGTGGCTCGTGGATCCCACCGTGTTCGCCGCGGCACAGCAGACGGTGCGCGACGCCGTCGCCGCGCTGCACCGCGACCAACCGCTCGCCCGTGGCCTCGAGCTGACCGTGCTGGGCGGCGCGCTGCGCGTCGACGCCCACCGCGCCCGGCTCGTCGCCGACACCGTCGACGACGTGGTGGTCGACCAGGGCCTCGTGCGCGACACGGCGCGACGGCACCCGTCGCCGAGACCCCCGAGGCGATCGCGCTCGTCGCCGCGCTCGACGCGACTCCGTTCACGCCACCCGAACCGGGCGACGTCGCGCTCGCCCGCGCGCTGGTGCGCGAGGGCGTGCTCGTCGACGTCAACGGCGTGCTGTTCACCCGCACCGCGCTCGACCACGCGCGCCGTCTGCTCGCGGCGCGCCTCGCCGCCACCGACTCGCTCAGTGTGGGCGACGTGCGCGAAGTGCTGCACAGCACGCGCAAGTACGTGGTGCCGCTCATGGAGTGGTTCGACGCCAACGGCGTCACCCGGCGCCGGGGCGACACCCGCATCGCGGGCCCGCGCCTCGGCGTGTCGCTCTCCGGCGACTAGCGGCGTCTAGCTGTAGTTCGACTCCAGCAGGCCGCGGCGTTCCGACTCGTTGAGGCCGCCCCAGATGCCGTGCATCTCCCCGCCGTGGATGGCGTGGTCGAGACACTGCGTGCGCACCGGGCACTCGCGGCAGATCGCCTTCGCGCGGCGCTCGCGGGCATCGCGCTCGTCGCGACGCTCCGCCGTGGCGGGCGGGAAGAACAGCGCGGTCTCAGGGCCGCGGCATGCGGCGCGGATGCGCCAGTTGTCGAGCGTGTGGACGGTCACGGACTGTCTCCCCCTTCGGACGGTCTCGCGAGGTGGCAACGTACCCCGACTCCCGACTCCCGACAAGAGGGAATTTGATGAACTCGGTCAACCACGCGACAGATGCCGCGGGGACCTAATCGTCTGACGTTTCCGCCGCGTCGTCCGCCGCGTCGTCGGTGGCATCCCCGCCGGTCTCACCGGCCCGTGCGGCCTTCCGGCGCCGGGCCTTCTCGCGGTAGTCCTCGGCGCCGCCCTCCGGCGGCTCCACCTCGAGCACGAGACCCTCGACCGAGACGACCCGCACGACCTCGCCGGCCTTGATGGGCGTGGCGCGGTTGGTGCGGGCCCGCCAGCGGGAGCCGCGGATGAGCACCACGCCGTCGGGGTCGACCGCGACCTCCGCGGTGCCCTCCTCGCCGACGAGACCCTCGCGCCCGATCGTGGGCGTCGAGAAGCGGGCCCGGATCATCGCCGTCATGCCACCGAGCATGAACAACACGAAGCCCACCATCACCACCAGCAGCACCCACCACGACGGGCGCAACGAGGACGCACCGCCGTACAACCACCACGAGCCGCTGATCAGGGCGACCACGCCGATCACCGTCCACGGGCCGAGACCTCCGGCCTGCACGTCGATGGTGAAGCCGAGCACCGAGAGGAACAGGAGCCCGAGCGCCCACCAGTGCACGGGCAGGTGCGAGAAGCCCACGAACGCGCCGATCACGCACACCGCGCCGACGAGGCCGGCGAGACCGATCGACGCCGTGTAGAACTCGAACACCATCAGCGCGAGGCCCGCCACGATGAGCAGGTACGCGATCGACGGGCTGATCAGGCGGTGCAGCAGCGACGCGCCGAGCCCGAGCCGGTTGAACACGACGTCCTGGTTGGGCTGGCGGCGCCGGTCCTTGCCCTCGCCCACCACCTTGGCGGTCGACAGCTTCACGTCGCCGGCGGCGGTGGTGACGGTCTTGCCGTTCAGCTGCACGATGAGCTCGCCGAGCGTGGGGCGCACACCGTTGGTGGCGCCGACCTTCGCCGCCTCGGCCGAGCCGAGCCGGTTGGCCGCGAGCTTGCGGGCGCCGTCGGGATCGCGGCCGTTGCGCTCGGCGAGTGCCGCGAGCCGGTTGGCCACGCCCCGGGTGCTGGTGGCGCCGGGGTCGTCGACGCGCACGGGCTGGCCCGCGCCCGCGCCCGAGTTGGGCGACACGTAGGCGAGGTCGGCGGCCTGCAGGAGGATGGTGGCGGCGCCCTTGGCGTCGGCCCCCGACGGTCCCACCCACACCGCGATGGGCACCTTCGACTTCTCCATCATCGCGACCACGGGCTCGATGTCCTCGCCGATGGCGCCGTTGGAGTTCACCTGGAAGATCAGGAGGGTCGAGCGGTTGGCGTTCGACTCCTCGATCGCGTCCTTGATCAGGGAGACGTTCGGCGCGTCGAGGTAGCCCTCGACCTGCACGACGTCGATCCCGCGCCGGCCCGGCTTCGCGTCGGCGCCGGCGGTCCCCACGCCCGCGGCGAGGACGAGCAGACCGACGAGGACCATGACCGCGGCCGCGCCCCGGCGAAGGGAGCGGTGCCGCAGGAATGCCGGGCGACGCATCAAGTTGTGGATGGGGACTCCCGTAGCATCGGTGCTCATGGACCTCGAGCGCTTCTGCGCGGCCTCCCGGGTCGTGATCGTGGCGGGCAAGGGCGGGGTCGGCAAGACGACGGTGACGGCGGCGTTGGGTGCCGCGGCGGCCGCGGCGGGCATGAGCGTGCTGATCGTGGAGGTCGAGGGCAAATCGGGGCTGGCGGCGTGCTTCGGCGAGGCTCCGCTGACCTACGAGGAGGCCGAGCTGCGCCCGAACCTCCGGGCCCGCACCCTGACCCCGGACGACGCGCTCCTGGAGTACCTCGACGACCACGGTATGCGAAGGATCTCCCGGCGTCTCAGTCGGTCGGGGGCCCTCGACGTGATCGCCACGGCGGTCCCGGGGATGCGCGACATCCTGGTGCTGGGCAAGGTGAAGCAGCTCGAACGGGCGGGCGTCGCCGACCTCATCCTCATCGACGCCCCGGCCGCCGGCCACGCGGTGAACTTCCTGCTCTCCGCCCGCGGTCTGCTCGACGCGGTGAAGGTCGGGCCGATCAACCGGCAGGCCTCCGAGGTGGTCGAGCTCCTCTCCGACCCGCAGCGCTGCCGGGTGATGCTGGTGACCCTCCCGGAGGAGACGCCGGTCAACGAGCTCGTCGACACCGCGTACGCGATCGAGGACAAGGCCGGTGTCGCGCTCATGCCCGTCGTGGTGAACGGGTGCATGCCCGTGCTCGACGGTTTCTCGGCGGATCCCGAGGCCGCCCGGGCGAACCTCGCCGCCGTCGACGTCGACGGTGACCTGTCGGTCGCGCTGGCCGACGCCGAGTCGTTCCGTGCGGGTGTGCAGGAGCGCCAGGCCGCGCAGTGCGCGCGCCTCGCGCAGAAGCTGCCGCTCCCGCAGTTGCGGCTCCCCTACCTCTTCATCTCCGAGCTGCGCGCGCCCCAGCTCGACCTGCTGGCCGCCGAGCTCACGCGTGGCATCGCCGCGCTCGACGAGGGACTCGTGCCGTGAGCGCGCACCACTCGTTGCGCGACCTCGTCGACCACCGACACGTGCTCGTGTGCTGCGGCACCGGCGGTGTCGGCAAGACCACCACCGCGGCCGCACTCGCGATCGAGGGCGCGCGGCACGGGCGCCGCACCGTCGTCGTGACCATCGACCCCGCGAAGCGCCTCGCCAACGCGCTCGGCCTCGACGGCCTGTCGAACACGCCGCAGGAGATCGACCGCGACCGCTGGGATCCCACGGGAAACGCGGTCGACGGCGGTCGACTGTTCGCACTGATGCTCGACACCGAAGGCACCTTCGATTCGCTCATCGGCAAGTACTCGCTCAGCGGTGAGCAGGCCGAGACCATCCTCGAGAACCGCTTCTACCGCAACATCGCCGGCGCGCTCAGCGGCACGCAGGAGTACATGGCGATGGAGAAGCTGTACGAGCTGCACGACAGCGGCGCGTTCGACCTCATCGTCGTCGACACGCCGCCCACGCGTCACGCGCTCGACTTCCTCGACGCGCCGAAGCGGCTCACGCGCCTGCTCGACAACCGCGTGTTCCGCATGTTGATGGTGCCCGCGAGCACCGCGATGAGGATCGGCGGCTTCGCTGCGACCGCGTTGTTGAAGACCATCTCGCGCGTGGTCGGCACCGAGGTGGTCGACGACGTCGTCGCGTTCTTCCGGGCGTTCGAGGGGATGGAGCAGGGCTTCCGCGACCGCGCCAACGAGGTCACCGAGCTGCTCGCCTCCACCGACACCGCGTTCGTGCTCGTCACGTCACCGCGACGCGACGCAGTGGAGGAAGCGGAGTTCTTCGCCGAGAAGCTGGTCGAGAGCCAGTACGCCGTCGACGCGCTCATCGTGAACCGCGTGCACCCGCACTTCACCGACGAGTCACCCGACGACCTCCGGACCCGCGCCGCGACCGTGGCCTCGGCCGCCCTCGCCGACCGGCTCGTGAACCTGGCCGACTTCGAGGACGTCGCCCGCCGCGAGCGCACCGAGCTGGCGGGGCTCGAGGCCCGGGTGGGCGACGCCCCGGCCACCTACGTGCCCGAGCTGGGCCGCGACGTCCACGACTTCGCCGCCCTGCACGCGGTAGGGGCCCACCTGGCCGGAGGCGGGTAACGTTCCCGCGATGAGCACCATCCTCGTCGCCGCCGAAGCCTCCTGGGTCCGCGAGCTCGTCCGGTCGGCCTGTACCGGCCCGGGCATGCAGGTCATCGAGGTCACCAAGGGCCAGGACGTCCGCGGTGCGGTGAAGGAGCAGGAGCCCGAGCTCGTCATCCTCGACATGCAGATCGCCAACATGGGCGGCATCGCCACGTCGATCGACCTGCGGCTCGAGGCGTCGGCCGGGCGGATCCCCGACACCGCGATCCTCCTCCTGCTCGACCGCGAGGCCGATCGCTTCCTGGCCAAGCGCGCCGACGCCGACGCCGAGCTGGTGAAGCCGGTCGACCCGGGCACCCTGCGGCGCACGGTGGAGCGCCTGCTCGCCGCCGAGGAGCCCGTGCTCGTCGACGACGACACCGACGGCGCCGGGGACGACAGCGACGACTCCGCTGGGGAACCGGCGGCCGCGGAAGGGTAAGCTCGGCAGCCCTTCGGGATGTAGCGCAGCTTGGTTAGCGCGCAGCGTTCGGGACGCTGAGGTCCCGGGTTCAAATCCCGGCATCCCGACCAGAAGGAAGTGGATCGGCGCCCCCTCGGGGGCGCCGATCTCGTTCCCGACTCTTCTTCCCGACCTGCCTTCCCGACCTGGCGGCCCGGTCAGCCGCAGGTCGTGTGGATCTTGTCCAGACCGGCGCCGACCTTGTCGAGCGCGAGCTGGAGGTTGTCGACCCGCGCCTGGATCCGGGTCACCTCGGCCTGGCGGCCCTTGGCCTGGGCCTTGGCCAGGGCGTCGTTCGCCGCACCGAGCTGGGTCTGGAGCTTCGTCTGGCGCGCCTCGAGCACGGGCACCCGCTTCTCGGCCGCCGCACAGCCCTTCGACCCTCCGTGCGCGCCGGCGGGCACGGCCGCCCCCGCCGCCCCGGCCGTCCCGACCACGGCGAACATCGTCCCGACGGCCACCGCACCGGCCGCCACTGCGTTGCGAATCCTCATGTCGAGCTCCTCTGCCCTCGACCCGGGGCTCCGGGTCCTCACCAGCAACGATCGTCGGCCCTCGTGAGCCCGCTTTGAGCCGAGTGTTCGGGAATCGTGAAGCGGCCGCACCACCGACGCACCGACCAAACCCCCGCCGGGGCTCGGGCGTGTTCCCCCCGGACACGCCGGGGCGGCGGTCACGAGCGAGCAGGCACACGACATCGTCCGTCAGGCCCCGATTCCCCGAGGAGCACTGACAGATGACGATCGCACCGCCCGCACCCATGGTCCCGGCACTCCCCGTCGGCAGCACGGCATCACTGTCGCCGCGCGAGCGCGAGGTGCTGGGGTGCGTCGCCGCCGGCATGCCAAACCGGCTCATCGCGCACCGGCTCGGGATCGCCGAGCGCACGGTCAAGGTCCACCTGACGCGCGTCTTCACGGTGCTCGAGGTGCGCGACCGCACGCAGGCCGCACTGTGGGCACGTCGTCACGGGGTCGCCGCCGATCCTGCCTAGGGTCGGTGCATGCCGGGCGCCGCGCTGACCGTCGACCACGTCGACGTCACCACCGACGGCGACCTCGGCACCCAGCTCGGCGGGCGCACCGACGTAGACGTGACGTACACGGTTCGCAACACGGGGACCGTCACCGTGCACCCGAAGGCGATCGTGCGGGTCACGTCACAGATCGGTGGTGGGGTGCGCAGCCCGGCGCGCGAGTTGCGCGCGTTGGCACCCGGCGAGTCGGTGACCGTGCACGAGCAGGTCGACCACGTGCTGCCCTTCGGCAGCGTCGACGCCATCGTGACGGTGCGGTCCGAGGCGCCGACCATGCACGCCAGCGCGTCGACGCCGGTGGTGCCGTGGCTCCTGCTGGCGCTGGTCGCCGCCGCGCTGACGGCGGCGGTCGTGTGGTGGGTCAGGCGTTCGCGCCGAGGTGCGCGACGACGAGGTCGATCGCCTCGCCCGCCCGCGGCGTGACGTTGAGCATCTGCACGAAGCCGTGGATCATGCCGTCGAAGCGCACCTGCCGGACGGCCACGCCCGCGTCGGCGAGCGCCGCGTAGGCCTCACCCTCGTCGCGCAGCGGGTCGAACTCGGCGGTGATCACGATCGCGGGCGGGAGCCCCGACACGTCGGGCGCGCGCAGCGGTGACGCGAAGGCCTGGGTGCGCGCCGCTTCGTCGGGCACGTACATGCCCCACATCCACTGCATCGAGCTCGCGGTGAGCATGTAGCCCTCGGCGTTGTCGACCATCGACTGGCTGTCGCACGCGCTGTCGGTCACCGGGTAGATCAGCGCCTGTGCCTCGATCGCCGGACCACCCTCGTCGCGGGCCTTCAGCGCGAGCACCGCGCTGAGGTTGCCGCCCGCGCTGTCGCCACACACCGCGAGGTGCGCAGGGTCGCCGCCGAGCTCCGCGGCGTTCGCGGCGACCCACTGCAGCGCGGCGTAGCAGTCGTCGACCGCGGCCGGGAACTCGTGCTCCGGTGTGAGGCGGTAGTCGACCGACACCACCACACGACCCGAGCGGGCGGCGATCTCGCGGGCCACCGGGCCGTGCGAGTGGGGCGAGCCGAGGAAGAAGCCGCCCCCGTGGATGAAGAGAAGGACGGGCCGCGGGCCCGGGGCGTCGGGTGTGTACACGACCACGGGGATCTCGCCCGCGGGGCCCGGGATCGTGCGCTGTTCGATCGACTGCAGCGCCGACGGTTCGGCGAGATCCCACATGGACGCCATGGCCTCGAACATGGGCCGCAGCTCGGCCAGGTCGGGCATCTCAGTGGCGCCCTGGCCGGGCGGGGTGCAGTACGGCTCGAGTTCGGGGGCGACGGGCACAGCGGTCTCCTGGAGGTGGAAGCGGCGCAAGCGAAACGGCGAGGAGCCTTGCACACCAAGGGCCGACCGGCGAGCACTCTCCAGAATTGGGCATCGAGCGAACGTCCGGCGAGGTCGAATTCTGTTCGATGCTGACCGAACCGGACGCCATCGTCGAACGCCGCGAGCTCGCCCGCCGAGTGACCTCGGCGCGCATCGTCGCCGGCCTGTCCCGCGCCGACCTCGCGCGCGCCGCCCAGATGGAGGCACGCCGCCTCGAGCAGGTGGAGACCGGTCATGCCGCGCCATCCGAGACCGAGCTGCGCCACCTCGCCGCCGCGTGTGGCGTGGAGTACGGCGAGCTCATCCCGCCCGGCTACCACCTCACGCTGGCGATCGGTGCCGCCGTGCTCGGCTCCCACTCGCACGAGACGGAGGAGGAGCAGGACCGCTTCCTCCGCGAGTACCTCCGCACCGTGATGGAGTTGCGCCGCACGCCGGTGAAGCTCGCCACGATCCGCGAAGAGGACATCGCCGAGCTCGCCACCGTGCTCGGAACGACGCCGGCGGACGTGAGCTCCCGCCTCGGCCGCATCGTCGCGTCACTCAGCGCCTGACGTTCGTCGCCTCACGCGTGAGCGCCGCTGTGCGAGCGGCAGCAGGAACCACAGCACCACGAACAGTGCGGTGACCGCGGCGACGACGACCGGCACGATCACACCGTCCTGCACCATGGTCATCACCAACGTGACCGAGCCGACGAGCGAGGCCGCCACCAGCGCGATGCCCGCCATCGAGAGCCGTTGCGCGACCGCGACGACGCGCTCCTTCTCGTGGCGCCGGAACTCCATCCGATGGAACGCGACCGGGGTGATCAGGCACGCGATCGCGCACACCGCGACGACGATCGTGACGGTGTAGAGCACCCGCTGGTCACCGTCGAGCACGCGGAAGCGATTGGTGAACGGCAGGGAGAGCAGGAAGCCGAAGAGCACCTGCACCCCGATCCCGATGACACGGAGCTCCTGCAACAGCTCGTCGAGGTTGCGGTCGGCGCGCTCGTCGCCGGTCTCGTCCCTCCCGTCGGCCTGCACGTCGTCGAGGGCGCGCTCGCTCCCCATCCCCGAGCAGTACCCGCGGTGCGCGGGCCCGAACCGCAGCCTCGACCAGGTTGCGCTACGAGCAGCCCAGCGCGGCGCGGAGCTTCGCGAGGTTGGCCTCCATCACCGAGAGGTAGTCGTCGCCCCGTGCGCGCTCCTTGTCGGTGAGACCCTCGAGCGGGTTGAGCACCTCGGTGTGCACGCCGGCCTCGCGGGCGAGCGTCTGCGCGATGCGCGGCGACACGAGCGACTCGGTGAACACGGTGGTCACGCCGTCGCGCTTCACGAGGTCGGTGAGCTGCGCGATGCGCTTCGGGTCGGGCTCGGAGTCGGGTGCGAGCCCGGCCACGCCCTGCTGCTGCAGCCCGTACCGGCGCGCGAGGTAGCCGAACGCCTCGTGCGCGGTGACGATCTCGTCGCGCGTGCACGAGGAGAGGCCCTCGCGGTAGCTCGTGTCGAGCGCCTGCAACTTCGCGTCGAGCCGGCGGGCGTTGCGGGCGTACACCGCGCGCCCGCCGGGGTCGGCCTTCGTGAGCCCGGCCTGCACCTGGGCGACGACCTTGCGCATCAGCACCGGGTCGAGCCAGACGTGCGGGTCGCCCGTGCGGGTGGGCAGGTGATCCAGCACGCGCAACGTGACGCCGTCGCGCTGGCCGGTGGCGTCCTCCACCGCGGGCTGGAAGTCCTTGCCCATGACGATGGCAAGGTCGGCGTCGAGGAGGCCGTCGAGCTGGTCCGGGTTGAGCTCGAGGTCGTGGGGCTCCGCGCCCGCCGGCGTGAGGTTGGTGACCGCCACCCGGTTCCCCCCCACCTGCTCGGCGACCCAGGCCATGGGGTAGAAGGCGGCGACCACCTTGGTGCGGTCGGCCGCCGCCGCGCCCGACACGGGCAGTGCGAGCGCGGCAGCCGCCACCGCCGCCGTCACCACGATCGCCGCTCTTCTGAGAACCATTCCCAGAATGCTAGCACTGCGGAACGACGCGTGAACCTCGCGGGAACGCGCGGCGAACACTCGACGATCCCACTTACTTCGCGCGACGCATCCGCCGATACTGCTGGTACATCGCCATGACGGGCCTCCCGCAAGGGACCGCACCGGCAGCACTCCCCCCGCTGCCGTGAGCGACCGGGCCGCGAGGCTCCGTCATGGCTCAGGTCGCGCACTTCGGCGCGCGGAAATCACCGGCGTCGCGAAGAGCGCGTGTCACCATCGCCGGATGGACGCTCCGACCCCCGCCACCGGCAAGCAACGCCGACGCATCCCCTACGCCGAGAAGTTCGCGCGTGGCGACAGCTACGGCCTGCTGCTCACGCTGCTCCTCGCCCTGTACGTGGTGATGGCTTCGGTCGACCACACCAGCCTGTGGGGCCGCTGGGTGATCAGCATGATGCTCGGCGCGGTGATGCTGCTCACGCTCCACACCTCGCACGTGCGGTCCCGAGGATTCCGCGTGGGTGTCGCAATCGTCATCGTCGCCGAGACCGCCGGTTTGGTCCAGGCCCTGTTCAACGAGCGCACCAGCACCGGTTCGTCGTTCCTCATGTTCGCGCTCGTGCTCGCCGCGCCGATCGTGATCCTCAACCGGATCCTGCGTCACGACACCGTGAGCCTGGAGACGATCCTCGGTGCCATCTGCATCTACGTGCTGATGGCGATCGCGTTCGCGGGGCTCTACGGCTGGGTGAACGAGGTGGAACCCACCGGCTTCTTCGCGCAGAAGATCGTCCCGCAGAACGTGGACTTCCTCTACTTCTCGTTCGTCACCATCACCACAGTCGGGTACGGCGACCTCACTGCGGGCACGAGCACCGGACGGGTGATCGTGACGTTCGAGGCCCTGATCGGCCAGATCTTCCTCGTCACGCTCGTGGCGCGCCTCGTCGGCATGTACGGCTCACGCGTGGTGCCCGCGCGTCGCGTCGCCGCGGCGGGCGACGGCGCTGACTCAGACCTGGAGGACTCAGATCTGGAGGAGTAGCTCGGCGAGCTGGATGCCGTTGAGCGCGGCACCCTTGCGCACGTTGTCGCCGGTGGCCCAGAGGTCGAGCGTGTTGGGCTGCGACTGGTCTTCGCGGATGCGGCCCACGAGGATCGGGTCGATGCCGGCGGCGTCCATCGGCGTGGGCACGCCGTCGCCGTCGTCGACGAGCAGCACGCCGGGCGCACTGCGCAGGATCTCGACCGCCTCCGCCTTCGACAGCGGGCGCTCGAACTCGACGTTGGCCGACACGCCGTGGCCGACGTACACCGGCACGCGCACGCAGGTGCAGGTGACGCGGATCTCGGGGGCGTGGAGGATCTTGCGCGTCTCGTGCGCCATCTTCCACTCCTCCGACGTGTAGCCGTGCTCCTTGACCGAACCGGCCTGCGGGATCACGTTGCCGGCGATCGGCTTCTTCCAGACCGTGCCGGCCTCGAGCTCGCCGGTGCCGCTCTGCATGAAGCGCTCGTGGTGCCCGGCGCCCTGCGTCCACTGCTCGTCGAGCTCGGTGATGCCGGGCTGCCCGGCGCCGGAGACCGACTGGTAGCTCGACACGACCATGCGCTTGATGCCGGCGGCGCGGTGCAACGGCGCCAGCGCCATGAGCGGCACGGTGGTGGTGCAGTTGGGTGACGACACGATGCCGCGCGGCAACTCGCGCAGGTCGTCGGGGTTCACCTCGGCGATCACGAGCGGCACGTCGGGCTCCATGCGGAACGCGGCCGACTTGTCGACGACGCGCGCGCCCGCGGCCGCGGCCTGCGGTGCCCATTCGAGCGAGATGGGGTCGTCGACGTCGACGACGACGAGGTCGAGTCCGTCGAAGCAACCGTCGCGCAGCACCTGGCACGCGACCTCACCACCAGCGAACGGCAGCGTGCGACCCTCGGAGCGCGCCGACGCGAACGCGCGCAGCTCGCCCACGGGGAAGTTGCGCGACTCGAAGAGGCGCAGCATCTCGGTGCCGACGAGACCGGTGGCCCCGACCAGCCCGACGCGTGCCGCGCTCTCGTTCGCCATCAGGCCTTCTCCAACTCGAACGCCGCGTGCAGGGCGCGCACGGCACGCTCCACGTCTTCCTCGGCGACCACGCACGAGATGCGGATGGTCGACGTGGAGATCATCTCGATGTTCACGCCCTCGGCCGACAGCACCTCGAACATCGTGGCGGCCACACCGGGGTTGGTCTTCATGCCCGCGCCGACCACCGACACGCGCCCGATGTTCTCGTCGGCGGTCGCGCCGCCCGCCTCGATCGCACCGACCACGACCTCGACCACTTCCATGGTGCGGGCGAGGTCGCTCTTCGGCACGGTGAACGAGATGTCGGTGTGTCCGTCGGTGGAGACGTTCTGCTCGATCATGTCGACGACGAGGTTGGCGTCGGCGAGCGGGCGGAACAGCTTGGCGGCGATGCCCGGACGGTCGGGCACGCGCAAGATGGTGACCTTCGCCTCGGAGACGTCGTGGGTGACGCCCGAGATGATCGGCTCCTCCATGGTGGTCTCCTCATCCGAAACCCACGTGCCGGTCTCGTAGCTGAAGCTCGAGCGCACGTGGACGGGGACGTTGTAGTTGCGGGCGAACTCGACCGAGCGCAGCGCGAGCACGCGGCCACCGGTGGCCGCCATCTCGAGCATCTCGTCGTAGGACACGCGGTCGAGGCGACGGGCGTCGGGCACGATGCGCGGATCCGCGGTGTACACACCCGAGACGTCGGTGTAGATCTCGCAGACGTCGGCCTCCAGCGCGGCGGCCAGCGCGACGGCGGTGGTGTCGGACCCGCCGCGGCCGAGCGTGGTGATGTTGCGCTCGGTGGACATGCCCTGGAAGCCGGCGACCACGCACACATTGCCGGCGTCGAGCGCCTCGCGGATGCGGTCGGCCTTGATCTCGAGGATCTTGGCCTTGCGGTGCGCGGTGTCGGTGACGATGCCGGCCTGCGAACCGGTGAAGCTCTGGGCGGCCTCGCCCTGGTCGATGATGGCCATGCACAGGAGGGCGATGGAGATCCGCTCCCCGGAAGTGAGGAGCATGTCCATCTCGCGGGCCGCGGGATCGCGGCTCACCTCGTGGGCGAGGCGTTCGAGGTCGTCGGTGGTCTTGCCCATGGCCGACACCACGACCACGACGTCGTGACCCTCGCGACGGCTCCGTACGATGCGGTCGGCGACGGCCTTGATGCGGTCGGGGTCGGCGACGGACGTGCCGCCGAACTTCTGCACGAGCAGGCTCACAACGGGCCAGCCTACCGAAGGGCCGGGGCGATCCTCCCCCCGGAAATCGGCGTTGGTAGGCTCCCCCGCCGTGCCCAGTTCAGAGAAGCGCGAACGCCAACGCCAGAACCGCGACGCCCGCCGGGTGGCCGAATTCGAGGCGGAGAAGAAGCGGAAGCGGAACCGCAGCATCCGCAACGGCGTCATCTTCTTCGTGATCTTCGCCGCCATCGTGGGCGGCCTCTCGCTGCTCCGCAGCGGCGACGACTCGTCGTCGAAGTCGTCGTCGGGCTCGTCGTCGAACGTGGCCTGCGGGGCGAAGGCGCCGGCGAAGAACACCTCGAAGTCCTACGACTCGGCGCCGCCGATGACCATCGACACGTCCAAGACGTACACGGCGGTCATGGACACGAGCTGCGGCAACATCACGATCACCCTCGACGCCGCGCAGGCGCCACAGACGGTGAACAGCTTCGTGTTCCTCGCGAAGCAGGGCTTCTACAACGGCACGCTGTTCCACCGGATCGTCACCGACTTCGTCGACCAGGGTGGCGACCCCAAGGGCGACGGCACCGGCGGCCCGGGCTACACGATCCCCGACGAGCCCCCGGCCGACGGCTACAAGGGCGGCTCGGTCGCGATGGCCAACGCGGGGTCGGGTACCACGGGCTCGCAGTTCTTCCTCGTGGTGAGCGACTCCGGGGCGCAGCAGCTCGGCGGCCCGCCCTACGCCTACTCCAGCCTCGGCACGATGGACGCCGCCGGCCTCAAGGTGGCGCAGAAGATCAACACCTTCGGCTCGTCCGACTCGGCGGGCACGCCCACCAAGAAGGTCTACGTCAACTCGGTGACGATCAAGGAAGAGCCAGGCCGTCAGGTCGGCAGACCGAGGACGGTCGCGCCGGTAACGTACGTCTGCGGCTCCTTCTTGGCCGTGCCCGGGTACACGGTGACCGCGCCGGCTCCCGCGACCCGCCAGTCGTCGCCCTCGAGCACAACGGTGTCCTCGTCGACGCCCACGAGCGTGGCCGGCGGAGAGCAGCTCGATCGACCGCTCGCGGAGATGGGCGGCCGCGGTGCCGTGGTACGGGAACACGGCGAGGTTCTTCACCACACCGAGGCCCACCGTGTAGGCGCCTCCGCGGGTCGACCATGGGGTCGCACAGGAGCGTGGCGCCCACGCCCGAGGCGCTGAGCACCGCGCCGCCGGCCCACGCCGCGAGCATCGTCGAACAGGCGCAGGTCCTTGAGCACCGAGCGGAGGTGCAGCGGCGAGCCGTCGGCCACGTGCACGTACTTCGCCTTGCGGACGAGCTCGGCGGTGCGGGCCTCCTCGGCCGCGGCCCGGCCGAACACGTCGAGCATACGCATGGCCCCGAGGCCCTCGAACCGTAATGATGCGCGGCCTCGGCAGCCACCTTCTCGGGGCGCTCGAACGCCGCCGCCGTGGGAGGACCAGCACCTCCTTGGCCCCGGCGGTGGCCAGCAGCTCGGCGTCGAGCTCGCGGCGCACACCGCCCCACTCGCCGCCTCCGACCAGGACGAACGGGCCCGAACCCCGACGTGCACTCATGGCCGCGGAGCCTACCGGTGCGCTCCGTCACCGAGCCCCGTTTCCCCCGATGACGGCATTCTGCTACCCAGTGGTAACTTGACGGTCTTTCCAGAAACTCGAGGAAGACTCCATGGCGATCAACCGAGTGGGCATCGTGGGTTCCGGGATCATAAGGATCGAGCGTCGCCGAGGTGGCGGCAAAGGCCGGATGCGACGTGGTGTTGCGCAGCCGTTCCAGGCCGGCGCCGACCAGATGCTCGCGGGGCTGAAGAAGTCGCTCGACCGCCAGGTGAGCAAGGCCCGCATCGAGGAGGCCGAGGCCGCCGCCATCGCCAAGCGGGTGACCGCGGTGACCGAGCTCGACGAGCTCGCCGACTGCGACCTCGTGCTCGAGTCGATCGTCGAAGACCTTGCCGCCAAGCAGCACCTCTTCGCCGAGCTCGACCGCATCTGCAAGCCCGACACGATCCTCGCCACCAACACCTCCACGCTCCCCGTGGTCGAGATGGCGATGGAGACCCGTCGCCCCGACCAGGTGTGCGGCATCCACTTCTTCAACCCCGCCACTGCGATGACGCTGGTGGAGGTGGTGCCCGCGATCACCACCTCCGAGGCCACGCTCGCCGCGGCCAAGGAGTTCGTCGACCGCTGCGGCAAGACCGCGGTCACGGTGAAGGACCAGGCCGGCTTCGTGGTGAACGCCCTCCTGTTCCCCTATCTCAACAACGCGGTGAAGCTGTTCGAGAACCAGGTCGCGTCGCGACGACATCGACACCGCGATGCGGGCAGCTCTGCTCCCATGGGGCCGCTGGAGCTGCTCGACCTCGTGGGCCTCGACACCAGCCTCGCGATCCTCGACGCCCTCTACACCGAGTTCCGCGACCCCAACTACGCCGCCGCGCCCGCCCTGCGGCGCATGGTGGCGGCGGGCAAGCTCGGCCGCAAGAGCGGCGCCGGCTTCTACGAGTACTGAGTCACTCCCCATCTCCCGGCCGCAGGCGCGGCCCCTCTCGCGCGCGAGGATGGACCGATGGCCGACCGCCCCTGGGTGATGCGCACGTACTCCGGGCACTCGTCCGCGCGCGCCTCGAACGAGCTGTACCGGGGCAACCTGGCGAAGGGGCAGACCGGCCTGTCGGTCGCCTTCGACCTGCCCACGCAGACGGGCTACGACCCCGACCACCCGCTCGCACGTGGCGAGGTCGGCAAGGTCGGCGTGCCGGTGCCGCACCTCGGTGAGATGCGCGTGCTCTTCGACGAGATCCCCGTCGAGGAGATGAACACCTCGATGACGATCAGCACGACGGCGATGTGGCTGTTCGCCATGTACCTCGCCTTGGCCGAGGAACGCGGGGTCGGCGCGTCGGCGCCAGGGCACCACCCAGAACGACATCGTGAAGGAGTACCTGTCGCGCGGCACGTACATCTTCGGGCCCGAGGCGTCGCGCCGGCTGACCGTCGACCTCGTGTGCCATGCGGTGCGCCACGTGCCGAAGTGGAACCCGATCAACGTGTGCTCGTACCACCTGCAGGAAGCGGGCGCGACCCCGGTCGAGGAGATCGCGTACGCGCTCGCGACCGCGGTCGGCATCCTCGACGCGGTGCGCGACTCCGGGCAGGTGAGCGACGAAGAGTTCCCCGAGGTGGTGGGGCGCATCTCGTTCTTCGTGAACGCGGGCATCCGCTTCGTCGAGGAGATGTGCAAGCTGCGCGCCTTCGGGCAGCTGTGGGAACGGCTGTGTGCCGAGCGCTACGGCGTCACCGACGAGAAGTTGCGGCGCTTCCGCTACGGCGTGCAGGTCAACTCGCTCGGGCTCACCGAGGCGCAGCCCGAGAACAACGTGCAGCGCATCGTGCTCGAGATGCTCGGCGTCACGCTGTCGAAGGACGCTCGTGCCCGTGCGATCCAGCTGCCGGCGTGGAACGAGGCGCTGGGCCTGCCGCGCCCGTGGGACCAGCAGTGGTCGCTGCGCATCCAGCAGGTGCTCGCGTTCGAGAGTGACATCCTCGAGTACGACGACCTCTTCGCCGGATCGCACGTGGTCGAGCAGAAGACGGCCGAGCTGATGGAAGCTGCGGAGGCCGAGCTGCAGTGGGTGCTCGACGGCGGCGGTGCCTTCTCGATGATCGACGCGATGAAGCAGCGGCTCGTGCAGAGCAACGCCGAGCGCGTGCGGCGCATCGAGGCGGGTGACGTCACCGTCGTCGGCGTGAACTCGTTCGTGGAGACCGCCGACTCGCCGCTGGTCGACACCGAGTCGGGCGACGCGATCCTCGTGGTCGACGAGGCCGCCGAGCGCGAGCAGCTCGAGCACCTCGCCGCCTGGCGTGATGCGCGCGACGACGCCGCGGTCGCGGCCGCGCTCGACACACTGCGCGAGGTCGCACGCGGCACCGACAACCTCACGCCCGCGACGATCGCGCTCGCGCGCGCGGGTGGCACCGTCGGCGAGTGGGCCGGCGCGCTGCGCGAGGTGTTCGGCGAGTACCGCGCGCCCACGGGCGTCGGCGGTGTGCACGCACCCGGCACGGTGATGGCGAACGCGCGCGATCGGGTGCAGGCCGCGGCCGCGACGCTCGGCCACCCCGTGCGCATCCTCGTGGGCAAGCCCGGGCTCGACGGCCACTCCAACGGCGCCGAGCAGATCGCGGTCGCGGCACGCGACGCCGGCATGGAGGTCGTGTACCAGGGGATCCGGCTCACGCCCGAACAGATCGCCGCCGCGGCGCGCGACGAGGACGTCGACCTCGTCGGCCTCTCGGTGCTCTCGGGTTCGCACCGGCTGCTCGTCCCCGAGACGGTGGCGAGGTTGCGCGCCGAGGGTGTGACCGCGCCCGTCGTCGTCGGCGGGATCATCCCCGAGGCCGATCGCCCCGAACTCCTCGCGGCCGGCGTGGCGCGCGTCTACACACCCAAGGACTTCCGCCTGGGCGACATCGTCGCGGAGCTCGCCGACCTCGCGGGCAGCGCGACTCGATGAGCCCCACGTTCCGGCCGCGCGTGGAGCCCGACCCCGACCACGCGCGCCCCGCGGGACCGCCCGAGTCGCTCGAGCGTCATCTCCCCACCGTGCTGCTGGTGCTCGGCGCGATCGGGCTCGTGCTCGGCGTGTTGGCGGTCGTGTTCTCGGAGGCGTGGCTCGGCCTCGCCGCGGGCGTGGTCGCCATCGCGCTGGCCGGCATCGCGGCGAGGGTCGAGACCGCGCGTCGCCGCGCCCAGGACGAGATCTGGGAGACGCGGTCACAGACGCGCGCGGCCCGTCGTCGCCTGCAGCAGGTCGAGGCGGAGCTGTCCGAGGAGTCGTCGATCGCCGAGGCCCGCGCCGCCGCGTCGGTGGCGGCGGACCTGCCGCCCGGCACCGACACCGACGAGTGGGAGATCGACCCGATCTCGGGGCTGCTGCGCGAGCGTCACCTGCCCGTGCTGTTGCAGCAGGCGGTGGCGTCGGCGCGCCGGAAGGTGCTCCCCGTCTCCGTCGTGTACTGGCAACTCGACGGCTTCGACGCCGCGCCCACCAACGCACGCGACGAGGGCGTCACCGCACTCGGCGCGGTCGCGTGGCGCACGCTGCGCGAGAGCGACGCCGTGTTCCGGCTCGGCGAGACCGCAGCCGTCGGCGTGTTGATCGACACCGCGGAACCCGGCGCGGTCATGGTGGCCGAGCGCGTGCGCGATGCACTGCGTGCGAGCCCCGTCGGCGACACCCTCACGGTCTCGGCCGGCATCGCGTGCTACCCCACCCACGCGCTCGATGCAGCCGAGCTGGTCTCGAAGGCCGGCCGCGCCCTCGACGCCGCCCGCGCCGAGGGCCACGCCCGCGACCACGTCGCCGTCGCCCCCACCCACGACTGACCCGTTCTGGCGCTCCCTGCGCGTGAATATCACGCGCAACTGGCGCCAAAACGGGGGCTAGCCGTCGGAGTAGAGGGCGTCGATCTCGTGGGCGTACTTGGCGGCGATGGGCTTGCGCTTGAGCTTCATCGTGGGCGTGAGCTCGTCGGAGTCGGGGAGCCACTCGTTGCCGAGCACGGCGAAGTGGCGGACCTGCTCCACGCCGGAGAAGCGGCGGTTCGCCGACGCAACCTCCCGCGCGATCTCCGCCCGCAGGCCGGGATGCGCGGCGATCTCCTCGAGCGACGCGCCCTCGATGCCCTCCGCCTTCGCCCACGCGGGCACGACGTCGGGATCGGGCACGATCAGCGCGACGAGGTAGGGACGGTCGTCACCGATCACGCATGCCTGGCCGATGAGCGGCTCCGCCTTCAGTGCGGCCTCGATGTTCGCGGGTGAGATGTTCTTCCCGCCCGCGGTGATGATGAGCTCCTTCTTGCGGTCGACGATGCGGAGGTAGCCCTCGTCGTCGACCGTGCCGATGTCGCCCGTGTGCAACCAGCCGTCGGCGTCGATCGCCTCGGCCGTCTTCTTCGGGTCCTCGAGGTAACCCCGGAAGATGTTGCCGCCGCGGCCGAGCACCTCGCCGTCGTCGGCGATGCGCAGCTCCATCCCGGGGATGGCCGTGCCGACGGTGCCGAGCTTCACCCGCGACGGCTCCCAGGTCATCGGGCCGGTCGACTCCGACAGGCCGTAGAGCTCCGACAGCGGGACACCGAGCGCCCGGAAGAAGGTGAGCACCTCGACGGGGATGGGCGCGGCCGCGGTGACCGCGAACTCGACCTGGTCGAGGCCGAGCAGCATGCGCACCGGCAACAGCACCTCGGTCTCGGCCTGCGCGTGCTCGGCGCGGAGCACGTCGTCGGGTTCGAGTCCCTCGGCGTGGAGCGCGGCGACGCGCGCGCCGAGGTCGAGCGCGTGGCGGAACACGTCGGCGCGCGACGGGTCGACCGCGAGCACGGCCTGGATGCCGCTGTGGATCTTCTCCCACGTGCGCGGCACCCCGAACAACAGCTGCGGCTTCGTCGCGACGAGCTCCGCGCCGAGCGCGCGGATGTCGGCGACGCACGTGACCTCGTAGCCGAACTCGATCCCCGAGTAGTGCGTGACGAGACGCTCGGCGATGTGCGCCATCGGGAGATACGACACGATGCGGTAGCCGACGGGTTCGTGCCCGAGGCGCGCCGAGGCTGTCGGCGGTGAAGGTGATGTTGGCGTGGTCGAGCATCACGCCCTTCGGTGGGCCCGTCGTGCCCGACGTGTAGATGACGGTCGCGAGCTCGTCGGGAGTGGCGGCCGCGGCGGCGTCCTCGAGCGACACCGGGTCGTTGGCGAGGAGGTCGCTCCACCGCAGCACCGGACCCGACTCGCCGGATGCCGTGACGCGCTCGGCCACTTCTTCGTCGATGCACACGACGTGCTCGAGCGCGGGCAACTGGTCACGTACCTCGAGCAGCCGTTCGAGGTGCTCGGCCCCGTCGACGATCGCCACCCGGGCGCCGCAGTGCCCCGCCAGGTAGTGGATCTGCTCGGGGGACGAGGAGTTGTAGATGGAGATCGGGGTGGCCCCGGCGAGGAGCGCGCCGACGTCGGCGAAGTGGAAGTCGGGGCGGTTGTCGATCAGCAGGACCACGCGATCGCCCCGCGCGATCCCCAGTTCGAGGAGGCCGGCGGCCACCCGGGCCGCCCGGTCGCCGTACTCGGCCCAGGTGGTCGTGGCGTAGCCGTCGCCCAGCCGGGTGCGCAGGGCCACCGAGTCGGGCCGGGCGCGCACGGTGGCGACGAATCGGCCGGTGACGGTCGGGGAACTGCCCATTTTCGACGGCACGAGAGCACGTTATCCACATCCGGAGGTGGAGAACTCGCGTGGAGGGGTGGAAAAGTCGCCGAAGATGGGGAATACTGTGCGGCAGTCCGTCCCGAGGAGATCGTTGGGGCCCTGCGCGAGTGGGCTTCTCTACGCCGACTCTCCTCGGGACGGACTCGCGTCCGCTCCCGGGAGCGACGATCTGTCCACAGCACGTGGCGCGGCTGTCACACTCCGGTCCGGCAAATGGTCCGGCGCTTCGTCCACAAGTTGCTCCACACCCCGGTCCACAGGTTCATCCACAGGGATCGGATCGGGTGGGGGCCGATGCGGGGGCCGGTGGGCTCAACACGCGGCCCGATCGTGCCGAAGCACGGTGTATGGCCCCCCGCCCGACTTCTCGTGACCGGTGTCGCCCCGCGCGGCGCCTGACACCTGTCGCGATCCTCCTGTGCGCCCTGGCCGCGCTCGCTCCCGTGGCAATCGCACCCGCGGCGGTGGCCGACGACGGCACCACCACCACGCCCGCCCCCACCACCGAGGCCCCCACCACCCAGGCGCCCGGCACCACCGCGGCCACGACCACGTTGCCGCCCGCGCACCCCGAGGCGCAGGCGCTCGCCGACCTCGCCGCGCAGATCACCAAGAACAAGTCGCTGCTCGACCAGCTGAACGTGCAGGTCGCCGACTCCACCGCGAAGCTCGCCACCCTGAAGGCGCAGGTCGACGAGACGCAGAAGAAGATCGACGAGACGCGTGCCGAGATCGACCGCATCAAGGCGCTCATGCGGGCGCGTGCCGCGTACATGTACCAGCACTCGAACACCCCCGAGGCCGCGTCGTTCGACATCCAGCACGTCGTCGACATCACCGCCGGCAAGAAGTACGCGGAGTCGGCGACGCACACCGACGGGCTCAAGGTCGACGACCTGTCGAAGCTCGATGCGCAGCTCGAGGTGCGCAAGCAGCAGCTCGACCAGCAGCAGGCCGACGCGCAGGCGGAGCACGACCGGCTCGTCAACGCGCAGCAGGCCATCGAGGCGCTGATGACGAAGCAGAAGAAGCTGCTCGACGAGGCCGGCGCCGTCCCGGTGATGGGCGACGCGCAGCTCACCGCCGACCAGGTGACGGCGTGGTTCGAGTCGACGAAGGCGAAGTACCAGCTCGCCGGCGCGCTGCCGATCGGCGACCTCGTGAAGATCTACTTCGAGGAGGGCGCGGCCGAGAAGGTGCGTCCGGAGCTCGCGTTCGCGCAGGCGATCATCGAGACCGGTTCGTTCGGCCACGCGCTCGACAACAACTACTCGGGCCTCGGCGCCTGCGACTCGTGCAACGGTGAGCCTGGCTTCCCGACGCCGCGTGACGGCGTGCGGGCGCAGATCCAGCTGCTGAAGGTGTACGCCGACCCGACGGCGCGCGGCGAGACGCTCGCCAACCCGCCGTCCCCCGTGCTGTGGGGCGCCGACCCGATCGCCGCGGCCGGTCGCTACAACACCGAGTACCTCAAGGGCAAGGTGCCGCTCTGGAACATGATGGGCAACGGCAACTGGGCGACCGACCCCGGCTACGCCATCAAGGTGCTCACCGTCTACTTCCAGATGCTGGCGTTCGCCGCCAACCGCTGATCAGCCGTCCGCTGATCAACGACGTTCAGCCGTCGATCGCCTTCGCCGCGCGCACACCGGAGAGGTACGCGCCGTGCACGGTCGCGAACGAGTCGCGGCTCGTGGCCTCGCCGGCGAAGTGCACGCGGCCGTCGACGCTCGCGGCGAGATGGTCACGCATCGCGGGCGTGGACCCGAGCTTGTTGAACGAGTACGAACCCTGCGCGTAGGGATCCGACGCCCAGCGCGTGATCTGTGACCCGGTCGGCGCGGGGATGCGATCGCCGAAGATGGTGCGCAACGTGCCCATTGCGCTGTCGACGATCTGCGCATCGCTCCAGTTCTCGATCTCGCGGCCGAACGCGGCGGGGTTGAACCCGAGCAGCACCGGCGCGCCCGTGGGCCGCGCCACGTTGAGCCACTCCACCCACTGACCGGCGTGCGCGACGTCGGGGACGTACGTCATCCAGTCGGTGTCGGGCCAGAACACGTCGGGGAACTGCAGGTAGCACTTGTCGAACACCCCCATGCCGAGCCGGTCGATGGCGACGCGCTTCTTCGCGGGCAGCGGCGTGCCGAACTGCACGCTGCCACCCTGCAGCACACCGAGCGGCAGCGTCACGACGACGTGGTCTCCGGTGACCGTGCCGTTGCCCGTACCCACCGTGACGCCCTCGTCGTCCCAGTCGATGCGTTCGACGATCGTGCGCAGTTGCACGTTCAGGCCCCGCGCCAGCCAGTCGACGACCGCGCCGTAGCCCGCAGGGAACAGCACGTCCTTGCCGCGCAGCTCGGCGTCGTCGTCGAACCACCAGGCCGAGAGCTCGTCGACGCTGCCGGCGTACTCCTGCTCGTAGTTGTCGTTGAGCACGTAGTCGACGAGGGCGCGATCGTCGGCCGACAACGTGGGCCACTTCACCGCGCGCTGTACGACAGTTCGGATGGATGCATCGTCGCCGTCGGTGCGCTGGAAGGCGCGCAACGACGCCGGCACGACCGTCTCCCAATGGTCGAGGCGACGTGCCCGTGCGCCCTCGAGCTCGCGGCCGTCGGTGCCGAAGTCGGTGGTGCTCTCGTACTCGGTGACCACGGTGGCCGCGCCGGCCTGCGCGGCGAGGCGGCGGTGATCGGGTTGCCGTCGACGCCGTGGATCCACGGCGCGCCCAGATCCACCGGCACGCCGGGCCACGCATGGCTCGTCCAGATGCGCCCACCGATGCGGTTGCGCGCTTCCAGCACGACGACCTCGTGACCGCGGTCCGCCAGGTGACGCGCCGCACCGAGCCCGCTGATCCCGGCACCCACGACGACCACCCGCTGCTTCGCCGAGCGGCGCGGCAACGCGGGGAGCAGCGCGAGCGCGGGGACACCGACGAGCACGCCGTGCAGGAACCGCCGACGATCCATCACGACGTGCCGCTCACCTCACGACGCGGTGACGGAGGTACACGATGCCGGTGTCGAAGCGACGCTCGTCGAGCAGTTCGAGTTGGATCCGCTGGTTGCTCGGCAGCCCGGGCTTCCCGCCGCCGACCATGACGGGCGAGACGAACAGGTGACACTCGTCGACCACGCCGGCCGCGAACGCCTGCGCCGCGAGGTCGGCCCCGCCGATCATCAGGTCGCGATCGGCATTCGCCACGACGGCCTGCACCGCCTCGGGTTCGAAGGCGCGCTCGACCCGCGTGCGGGCGGTGACCGGCGCGTCGAGCGTGGTGGAGTACACGACCTTGTCGGCGGCCTGCCACACGCGGGCGAAGTCGCCGAGCAACTCGGACTGGGCACCCAGCGTCGGGTCGGTCTCCCACACTGCCATCGCCTCGTAGAGCCGACGGCCGTAGAGGTAGGTGCCGAGGGGACGGATGAGATCGGTGATGAACGCGAACTGCTCGTCGTCGGGTTCGCTGAAGTCGAACGCGCCGTGTTCGTCCTCGATGTACCCGTCGAGCGACACGTTGGTCACGTAGATGAGCTTCGCCACGTGATCAATGATGCTCGACGCGCGCCACGGTGACACTCAGGTGCAGGTGCCCCGGTCCACGATCGGCATGTACGGGTCGAGGAACTGCTGGCCCGTGGTGTTCGCAGCTGCGATCGAGACGAGCTCCTGCTGCTGTTCGGGGGTCAGCGTCCCCGTCTGGTTCACCGCCGGCTGGATCGTGAGCACGAGTTCCTGCTGGCTCTGGTTCCACGTCCGGAAGTTGTCCGCGACGTTGAGCAGGATTTCGTAGAAGAGCTGCTGGTGCGTCGTGTCCCAGCAGTTCCGGTAGTAGAGGATCGCCTTCCCCCACTCCCGGGACTCGGTCTGGAATTCCGAGACGAGTTGGTCGACCGTGGCCTGATCGGGAGTCAACGTCGCAGCCGGGGTGCTGTCGACGAAGAGGGAGGCCTCGCCGAACTTGCCGGTGACCTGGTCGTCGGCTCGATCGGCGAGGGCCGCGAGGCGGGGATGCACGGCGCGCAGGACGTCGTCGGCCTTGACCGGCTCCGCCACGAAGCGCAGGGTCCGCGACCTGGCGTCGTAGCGGGGCTTGGACAGCTCCACGACGACGACGTCCCGGGCCCCGGACGCGCCGTCGACCACCAGGGCGGCGTTGGGCGGCGTCTGCCGCGCGAAGAAGGCCTGCTCGAGATCGGCGACCGGGAGCCGTCCCGCTTCGCGTGCGGGCCGGTCGCTGAACCAGACCGCTTGCGGTCGAACCCCGGTCAACGTCAGCTGCCTGCCGTCGAACCTGCCGCCGGCGGCGTCGACCACCGCGAGCACCTGATCGAGCGATGCCACGGTCGCGGCGTCGGAGTCGGAGGCGGGGACACCACTCTCCGCGCTCGCGGAGGTGGTCGAGAATCCCGCAGTTGCGGCGACCACCGTCAGGAGCACCGCCAACAACTGCGCACCGCTCTTCCGCACGTTCCACCCCGTGGTCATCTCGTCCGTCGGATCGGGGCGAGGTTACCGGGAGCGAATGTCGTCAGCGGTCAACGATCGTCACCAGGTGCGGGTGAAGCAGCGGTCGGTGATGTCGCCGAACACGAGGTCGCGGTAGTACCCCTGGATCATGTGGCGACCGCGCTCCGACCACGCGCGCGCATCGGGACGCTGCACGCGTCGCAGCACCTGGGTGACGCCGCCCTCGTACACGCGGTACTCGGCCCACGCGCCGGGGAAGTCCTTGGCGCAGTTCACCTCGGCGAACGGCACCTCGGGGACGCGCTCGTCGCGCACGAGCCGGTTGCTGTGTGTGTGCCCCGCGAGCGACGCGACGACGTTCGGACGCCGCGCGAGCACGTCGACGAGCGCGTCGGCGTCGGGCGGGTCGATGCAGTAGTCGAGATCCCAGTGCGACAGCGGGTGGTGCGCGAACAGCAACACCGGTCCACTCGTCGCACCCGCGACCTCGTCGATGAACTCGCGCTGCGCGGCGTCGAGCGCGCCGCCGCAGCGACCGGGCACGACGGTGTCGAGCACCACGAGCGTCACGCCGTTGACGTCGACACTGAACGGTGAACCGTTGCGCGCCAGGTTCGGGTCGCGCATCGCGTCGTGGTTGCCGCGCACGTGGTGCAGACGCGCACCGAGGCGTCCGTAGCAGGCGAGGAACGCGGCGTACTCCTCTTCGCGCCCACTGTCGGTGAGATCGCCCTTCACGACCACGGCGTCGGGACCGAGCGCGAGCATCTCGTCGACGATCGCGCTGCCCATCATCTCCGGATAGGGCGGCTCGCCCGGCGCGCTGCTCAGCACCGGGCCGATCGCGTCGACCACGGGCTCACCGGTCTTGCCGCACTCCGTCTCACCGAAGTGCACGTCGTTCGCGGTGGCGATCGTGGCCAGCAGCCGACCGCTCGGTTGCACCAGCGTGCGCGCGCTCGCCGGCAACCAGCGCCCGTCGTTCTCGTAGCCCTCGACTGCGATCGCGTACTCGGTGTCGGGCGTGAGCCCCCCGATCACCGCGTGGTGGAACGGTCCCTCCGTGACGACCTCGTGGTCGCCGAGCCGAGTCGTGACGCGCTCCCCCGGCTCGGAGGTGAAGGTGACGACGACCTCGTCGGGCCCCACGCTCAGGAGTTCGGCGTGGGCGACGGACGTCATCAACGTGCGAACGATCAGGCGCGGGCGCGGCGGCCGATGCGGCCGGAGAGTCGCCACGGGCCACGCTGCAGGCCGGCGCGGTGCGAACGCAGCCGGGCCGCGTGCACCCACTCGTGCAACGTGTCGTCGACGCCGGCATCCTCGACCACCGTCACCTGCGACGCGGTGATGGCCGCGACGATGGCCGCCACCTCTTCGGGTGTGGCGTCGGGCGAGATCGAAGCGAGCTTCACCATCAGGATCTCCTCGGCGCCAGGCCTACAGCGGCACGTTGCCGTGCTTGCGGGACGGGAGCACTTCGCGCTTGGTGCGCAGCATCGACAGCGAGCGGGCCAGCACCTTGCGGGTCTCGCGCGGGTCGATCACGTCGTCGACGTACCCACGCTCGGCCGCGATGTACGGGTTGGCGAACCGCTCGGTGTACTCGGCGATCAGTTCGGCGCGCTTGGCCTCGACGTCGTCGGCGGCCTCGATCTCCTTGCGGGAGATCAGGTTCACGGCGCCGGCGGCGCCCATCACCGCGATCTCGGCCGACGGCCACGCGAACGCGAGGTCGGCGCCGATCGACTTGGAGTTCATGACCACGTACGCGCCGCCGTAGGCCTTGCGGGTGATCACCTGCACGCGCGGCACGGTGGCCTCGCAGTACGCATAGAGCAACTTGGCGCCGTGGCGGATGATGCCGCCGTACTCCTGGTCGGTGCCGGGCAGGAAGCCGGGCACGTCGACGAACGTCACGAGCGGCACGTTGAACGCGTCGCACGTGCGCACGAAGCGGGCGGCCTTCTCCGACGCGTCGATGTCGAGGCAGCCGGCGAGGTTCTGCGGCTGGTTGCCGACGAGACCCACCACGTGGCCGTCGATGCGGCCGAAGCCCACGACGATGTTCATCGCCCAGAACTGGTTGACCTCGAAGAAGTCACCGTCGTCGAGCACCTCGGAGATGACCTTCTTGATGTCGTACGGCTTGTTCGGCGAGTCGGGGATGATCTCGGCGAGCGGCTCGCACGGGCGGTCGACCGGGTCGTCGGTCTCGTAGTAGGGCGGGTCTTCGAGGTTGTTCGCCGGGAGGAACGACAGCAGGTAGCGCACCTGCTCGAGCGCGGTGTCCTCGTCGTCGTAGACGAGCTGCGCCACACCCGACTTCGACGCGTGCGTCATCGCACCGCCGAGCTCCTCCTGCGTGACGTCCTCACCGGTGACCGTCTTCACGACGTCGGGACCGGTGATGAACATGTGCGACGTGTTCTTCACCATCACGACGAAGTCGGTGAGGGCCGGCGAGTACACCGCACCACCGGCGCAGGGGCCGAGGATGAGGCTGATCTGCGGGATCACGCCCGACGCCTTGACGTTGCGGGAGAAGATGCCGCCGTAGGCGTCGAGCGACACGACGCCTTCCTGGATGCGGGCGCCCGCGCCGTCGTTGAGGCCGATCATCGGCGCGCCGACCGTCTCCGCGAGGTCCATGACCTTGTGGATCTTCTCGGCGAACACCTCGCCGAGCGCGCCGCCGAACACGGTGAAGTCCTGGCTGAAGAGGAACACCTTGCGGCCGTCGATGGTGCCCCAGCCGGTGATGACACCGTCGGTGAGCGGGCGGTTGGCCTCGATGCCGAAGCCGTGCGCACGGTGGCGGGCGAGCATGTCGAGCTCGACGAACGAGCCCGGGTCGAGCAGCTTCTCGATGCGCTCGCGGGCCGTCATCTTCCCGCGGGAGTGCTGGCGCTCGACCGCCGCCGGGCTCCCGGCGTGGAGCGCCTGCTCCCGGAGCTCGGCGAGCTGCTCGAGCTTCTCGTGGATGGGGTGGACGGGGGGCGCGGGTTCCTGTGCGGCCATGGGGCGAGAGGTTATCGGGAGAGGACGCGCCGAGGCCCTGCCGGAGGGGATCGACAGGGCCTCGGGTGAACCGACGGTGGTGCGGTGTGCGGTGTCGGTCAGGCTTCGATCGCCTCGGGCGCGGGGCTCGCAGCGCGGATCTCGACCTTGCGGGGCTTGGCCTCCGCGGCGACGGGGATCGTGACCGTGAGCACGCCGTGCTCGTAGGCCGCCTCGAGGTGGTCGAGGTCGAGGTTCTCGCCGAGCATCACCTGGCGCGAGACGGAGCCGCGGGCCCGCTCCGAGGAGAGCACCTCCTCCCCGTCGGACGGCGACCAGGAACGGTCGGCGCTGACGGTGAGCACCTGGCGCTCGACCGTGAGGTCGATGGCCTCGGGCGCGACGCCCGGCACGTCGAAGCGGAGCTCCACCGAGTGCTCACGCCGGATCGCGTCCATCGCCATCCATCCGGGCGAGGTCTTCGGCCGCGAGGTTCGCGTGCCGAGGAGCTGGTCGGCCATGCGGTCGAGCTGGGCGAACTGTGCGGCGAAGGGGTCGGTACGGACCAACATCTCTGCAACCTCCTGATCAGGGGTTCCGTTGGAAGCGATGATCAGAATAACAGAAAAGTTGAGTGTCTACCACTCATGTTCTGGCCGTGACAGGTCCGTACCACCAACGTCTTCGACGAACCGGATGGGGGTCGAGAGCGACTTCGTTCGATCCGTGGTTCTCGATCGAGGCCGTTTCACTGGCGCGCGGAAGGTCGGGTGAAGCGCGGCGAGATGATCGACTGTCTGGCCGAGCTACCGATTGCAGTGCTGGTCGCGATTCACCACCCCGTCGTCGCCAAGCGCCAGGAACATGCGCGTCGCGCCTGCCTGGGGCTTCTCGTCTCGGACATGGTTCGCCACGGTGTGAGCGACGTGGTCATCGAGAGTCGCGGCCCGCAAGACCGTCATGACGATGAGACCTTCGAACTGATCTTCGGGAAGAGCACGCCTCCCGAAGCGATCCTGTATTCGTTCGCCACGAAGGAGGAACCGTTGCTCTGGCTCCCCGATTCGATCGCAGGCGCGTTCAGCGACGCGGAGCTGGGCAAGGACCTCGTCGCCGTGGAGCAACTCGTGCACCGATCGATGGTGCTCGCAGTCCATCGGATCTGAAGCCGGACGCGGGAGGACCCCGGCTCCCGGCGTCATCCGCAGATGCGCCCGGCTCCTCCGGGGTCCTCTCGCGACCAGATGGTCGTCCTGTGATTGTCGCACCACGCCGAAGTGGGAGCAACCCACTTCTTGCGCCGACGACTACTCCTGGACGAGCTCGATGAGGGTGCCGAACGCGGTCTTCGGGTGGATGAAGGCGACGGTGGTGCCGCGGCTGCCCGGGCGGGGCTCCTCGTCGATCACGCGGTAGCCCTGGTCCTTCACCCGCTGGAGCACGGCGGCGACGTCGTCGGTGCGGTACCCCACGTGGTGGATGCCCTCGCCCTTGGTGGCGAGGAACTTCGCCACGGTGGAGTCGTCGCGGATGGGCGTGAGCAACTGCACGTAGGACTCGGCCACCTTGATGAGGGCCTCCTCCACGCCGTCGCGCTCCACCACCTCACGGTGCTCGACCTCGGCGCCGTAGGTGTCGCGGTAGTAGGCGATGCCCGCCTCGAGGTCGTTGACGGCGATGGCGACGTGGTCGATCTCGGTGAGCATCAGCTTCCTCTCCGGAACAGGGTGATCTGGTCGAGCAGGCGCTCGCGCATGGCGGGATCGGTGACACCGAGGCCCTCTTCGGGTGCGAGCACGAGCACGCCGAGCTTGCCCTCGTGCTCGTTGCGGTGCACCTGCGTGACCGCCTCCGCGACGTCCTCGAACGCGAACACCGCCGACAGTACGGGGTGGATCTTCCCCTCGCACACCAGGCGGTTGGCCTCGAACGCCTCGCGGTAGTTCGCGAAGTGGCAGCCCTGGAGGCGCTTCTGGTTCATCCAGAGGTAGCGGTTGTCGTACTCGAGCATGAAGCCGGTGGTGGCCGCGCAGGTGACGATCGTGCCGCCACGCGCGCACACGAACACCGACGCGCCCATGGTGGAACGGCCGGGGTGCTCGAACACGATCTCGGGGTCCTTGCCGACGAGGTCGCGGATGCGCTTGCCGAACCGCCGCCACTCCGCCGGGTCCTGCGTCTCGCCGTCGGGCCAGAAGTTGAAGCCCTCGGCCTTGCGGTCGATCACGTGCTCGACGCCGAGGTCGTGCAGGATCGCCGCACGCTCGGGGCTCGACACCACACCGATCGGGGTGCCGCCGCCGTTCAGCACGTACTGGCAGGCATAGGCGCCGATGCCGCCGCCGGCGCCCCAGATCAGGACCGTCTGGCCCTGCGTCATCTGCGCGCCGTTCGGGCTCACGAGCATGCGGTAGCTCGTGGAGTTGGTGAGCGCGTTGACCGCCGCCTCCTCCCACGTGAGGTGCGCGGGCTTCGGCATCAGTTGGTTGGCCTTCACCACGCTGACCTCACCGAGGCCGCCGTAGTTGGTCTCGTAGCCCCAGATGCGCTGGTTGGCCGCGAGCATGGAGTCGTCGTGCGCGCTCGGGTCCTGGTCGTCGACGTGGTTGCAGTGCACCGTGACCGCGTCGCCCGGGCGCCACATGCGCACCGCCGAACCCACGCGCAGCACCACGCCGGCGGCGTCGGAACCGACGACGTGGAACGGCTGGTCGTGGCGGGCGCCCCACACGCTCTCCTTGCCGAGGCGCTTGAGGAACCCGAAGGTGGACATCGGTTCGAAGATCGACGTCCACACCGTGTTGAAGTTGATCGACGACGCCATCACCGCGATCAGCGCCTCGTCGGGCGCGAGCTCGGGGAGGGGCACCTCGTCGACGTGCAGCGACTGCCTCGGGTCCTTCTGCTCCGACGGCAGGCCGGCGAACATCTCCTGCTCGGAGGCCCGCACCACCGCACCGCGGTAGGAGACGGGCAGCGGGAGGGCGCTGAGCTCGTCGCCCGGCACCCCCGCCATGACGGCGTCGCGGATGGCGACGATCTCGCTCGACTGCGTGCTGCTGGTCGAATTCATGGCGGCCGACGCTACCATCCGGTAACCAACGGAATTCTTTCCGGTGGGCCCTTCCGCCCGCCTGCTCCTCTGGAGGCACACCATGCCCGGCTCCGTGATCGTCTCGTCCGCGCGCACCCCGATCGGCAAGCTCTCCGGCTCGCTCGCGTCGCTCAGCGCCACCGACCTCGGCGGCCACGCGATCCGTGCCGCGCTCTCTCGCGCGGGCATCACCGGCGACCAGGTCGACTACGTCTACATGGGGCAGGTCATCCAGGCCGGCGCCGGCCAGATGTCGGCCCGCCAGGCGGCCAACAAGGGCGGCATCCCGCTGTCGGTGCCGTCGATCGGCCTCAACAAGGCCTGCCTCTCCGGCATCGACGCGATCTACCTCGCCGACCAGATGATCCAGGCGGGCGACGCCGAGGTGGTCGTCGCCGGCGGCATGGAGTCGATGACCCAGGCGCCCTACCTGCTGAAGAAGGCGCGCGAGGGCTACCGCATGGGCAACGGCGAACTGCTCGACTCGCTGCTCGACGACGGCCTCATGTGCGGCCTCGACGGCATCCACATGGGTGAGGGCACCGAGAAGTACACGCAGGCGCACGGCGCGATCACGCGTGAGCACATGGACGAGCTGTCGGCGAAGAGCCACGAGCGTGCGGCGAACGCGGCGAAGGAAGGCCGCTTCACCGAGATCGAGCCGATCGAGATCCCGCAGCGCAAGGGCGACCCGATCGTGATCGCCGACGACGAGGGCATCCGCCCCGGCACCACGCCGGAGTCGCTCGGTGGTCTGCGCGCCGCGTTCGCCAAGGACGGTTCGATCACCGCGGGCAATGCGTCGCAGATCTCCGACGGTGGCGCCGCGGTCGTCGTGATGTCGCGCGAGAAGGCCGAAGCGCTGGGCGTCGCACCGATCGCCGAGCTGCTCAGCTTCGGCCTCGTCGCCGGCCCCGACACGTCGCTGCTCACGCAGCCGTCGCGCGCGATCAAGCGCGCGCTCGAGCGCACCGACCTCGAGGTCGGCGACGTCGACCTCTTCGAGCTCAACGAGGCGTTCGCCGCGGTGGGTGTCGCGTCGATGCTCGACCTCGGCGTGTCCGACGACATCGTGAACGTGAACGGCGGCGCCATCTCGCTCGGCCACCCCATCGGCATGAGCGGCACGCGCGTCGTGCTCACCATCATCGACGAGCTCCGTCGTCGTGGTGGTGGCGTTGGCGCCGCGGCGCTCTGCGGCGGCGGCGGCCAGGGTGAGGCCGCCATCGTGCGCGCGCTGTAGTCACACGACACAGACTCACTCCGAATTGCGAAGGGCCTCCCGAGTGGGAGGCCCTTCGTCGTTCGTGTCGCTTGTGGGTCGCGGTCGTGACGCGCGTGCGGCTCAGTCGAGCGAGAAGGGCGGGTACTCGTCGGTGAGGAAGAAGACGTACGCGCTGATGCGCAGTGACCAGCGCTCGTAGCCGATCACGAACTTGCGCAGGCCCTCGGGCCACGCACCGGTGAACAGCACCGCGAAGAAGGCACCGATCCACGCGAACAGCACACCGATCCCGAGGAACCACAGCACGAACAGGTGCGGGATGACCATGAGCCACTTCACGAAGATGAGCAGGCGGCTCATGTCACCCGGGTCGGCGACCTCGAAGACCGCGGCGTCGGGCACGTTCTCGCCGGGCGCCGTCGCGAAGTCGAACGGCGGGTACTCGTTGCGCATGAAGAACGCGAACGACGTGACCCGCCAGCCGTAGCGCAGGACCATCGTCTGGAAGTTCACGAACGGGTTCCGCTTGGTGAACAGGATCGTGAAGAACGACACGATCCAGAGCACCGCGGACGCGATCCCGAGCACGTACAGCACGATGAAGTGCGGGATGGCGAGGATCCCGTTCACGAGGGAGCGCCAGTTCTGGACCTTGTAGTCGCGCTGGAAGTCCAGGACGACGGGGTAACCCCCACCCGCACCCGCCGCAGCGGGGACCGGTGAGGACCCGGGCGGAGGCCCGGAGGGAGGCGGCGGAGGAGGCGGAGGTGTGCTCGTCATGGCCGAGAGCGTCGCGCAGTACGGCCCGCCACGGGTGGATCGTCGGATCTAGGCATCCACCTCGCGGCGGCCCTCGAGCGCCCGTCCGAGGGTGACCTCGTCGGCGTACTCCAGGTCGCCGCCGACGGGCAGTCCGCTGGCGATGCGCGTGACCTTGATGCCGATGGGCTTGAGCAGGCGGGCCAGGTACATGGCCGTGGCCTCACCCTCGATGTTGGGGTTGGTGGCGAGGATCACCTCGGTGACGCCCTCGGCGTCGAGGCGGGCGAGCAGCTCCTTGATGCGCAGCTGCTCGGGGCCCACCCCCTCGATCGGCGAGATCGCGCCCTGCAGCACGTGGTAGCGACCGGTGAACTCGTGCGTGCGCTCCACCGCGACGATGTCACGCGGCTCCTCGACGACGCACAGGAGTGCGGGATCGCGCCGCTCGTCGCTGCAGTAGCCGCACAGCTCGCCCTCGGAGATGTTGAAGCAGCGGCGGCACCAGGTGACGCGCTCCTTCGCCTCCATGATCACGCGGGCGAGCCGGTTGGCATCCTCGGGCGCGGCCTTGAGCAGGTGGAACGCGATGCGCTGCGCCGACTTCGGGCCGACGCCCGGCAGGCGGCCGAGCTCGTCGATCAGGGCCTGGACGGGTGCGGCGTAGGGGCTGCTCACTCGTGATGACCGGTGTCGGTGCCGGCGTCAGCCGAGCAGGCCGCCGAGGCCGCCGAGGTCGACCCCGCCGGTGACACCGCCGAGGCTCTCCTGCTGCATCTGCTGCGCCTGCCGGAGCGCGTCGCCCACGGCCGCGAGCACGAGGTCTTCCAGCATCTCGACGTCTTCGGGGTCGACGACGTCGGGCGAGATCGACACCGCGGTGAGCTCACCGGAACCGGTGACGGTGGCCTTCACCTTGCCCCCGCCCGCGCTGCCCTCGACGACGGCCTCCTCGAGCGCGCGCTGCGCGGCCTCCATGTCGGCCTGCATCTTCTGCATCTGCTTCATCATCTGGTTGACGTTGGGCGACCCACCCGGCATCCCGCCCGGCTTGCCACCGCGACCCTTGGCCATGACGCTCCTCATCGACGAAGCTCGATTGCGACCCGTCTGCAAACTACCCGGGCCCCCGGTCCCGGGCGCTCACTCCCGGACGCTCACTCCCGGGCGCTCACTCCCGGGTGACCTCTTCGACGACCGTCGCGTCGAAGCTCTTGGTGAAGAGCCCGACCGAGTCGACCGCCACGTCGAGCACCGGGGTGTCGATGATCTCGTCGGGCGCGACGTAGTCGTCGTCGGGGTCGTCGGCGACGAACGCCGGGACCGACGACTCCGGTGGGGGCTCGTCGTCGGGCGGCGGTTCGCCGATCGGGCCGTCGTCGGGCGTGGACGTGGGCGCCGCCGACGCCCGCCGGCCACCGCCGCCACCTCCCGTGCCGAAGCCCTCCGTGGCGACGGGCTGGAACTTCGGCGAGATGCCGAGACGGTCGCGCAGCGCGTTGCGGATGTTGTCCGCCTCGTTCTTGAGCCGGCCCGTTGCCGCGGCGTAGTGCTCCTTGGGGATCCCCAGGGTGAGCACGTTGTTCTCGTACGACATCGGCTGCGCCTCGCGCATCGCGGCCTTGGTCATCGGACCGAGGCCGTCGATGATCACCGGCCAGGCGACGACGACGTCGTCGATGTCGACCGACCCCGCGGCGGCCAGTGGCGCGGCCTCCACCTCGGGCTCGTCGGCCGGCGGCGCAGCGGCGGGCGGTGGCGCGACTGCCGCGGCCGGAGTGGCGGAGGCCTTCGCCTCCTTGAACGACTTCCTCTTCGCCGGCGCCGCGGGTGCATCGGGCGCTTCGGCGGCGGCCGCCGGCGCAGGGGCAGCCGCTGGCGCAGGTGCCGGTGCGGGTGCGGCGCGTCGGGCGGGCGCGGGTGCTGCCGGTGCCGGCGCCGCAGCGGTCGCGGAGGCCGCGGGCGCGGCGACCGGACCAAGGCCGCGCTCGAGCCGCTCGACCCGCTCCGCCAGCGCCTGCAGCGGCGGGCCGGCGTCGCGGCGGGCGAGGCGCACCAACGCGATCTCCAGCACGAGGCGCGGGTCGGCGGCGTCGGAGCCGCGATGTCGACGACGGCCTGGCCGAGCGTCTCCAACGCCCGGACGAGCAGGCCCTGACCCATCTTCTCGCCGAGCTCCGAGAGCCGGGCGACTTCGTCGTCGGGCGCCTCGACCTTCACGCGGCCGCGCGCCGATGCGAGGAGGAAGGTGTCGCGTGTGGTCGCGAGCAGGTCTTCGGTGAGACGCCGCGGCTCGTGACCGGCGGTGAGGAGGTCGCCGAGGGTGACGAGCGCGCCGGCGACGTCTTCGTCGGCGACCGCGCCGAGGATCTCGACGCGCCGCTCGAACGCCGTGCCGCCGAACAGCTCGCCGACCTGCTCGACGTCGACCGCGCCGTGCGCGATCGCCTGGTCGAGCAACGACAACGAGTCGCGCATCGAACCCGCACCGGCCCGGGCCACGATGGCCAGCGCCTCGGGCGACGCCTCGACCCCTTCCTGCGCGCACACGTTGGCGAGGTGCGCCTGCAGCTCGTCGACCGTGTAGAGCGTGAACTCGTAGTGCTGGGTGCGCGAGCGGATGGTGGGCGCGACCTTCAGCGGGTCGGTGGTGGCGAGCACGAACACCACGTGCTCGGGCGCCTCTTCCAGCGTCTTGAGCAGCGCGGCCTCGGCGCTGCCGCTGAGCATGTGCACCTCGTCGAGGATGTACACCTTCTTCGCGCCACCTGCGCTGAGGTACGCGACGCGGTCGAGGAGCTCGCGCATCTCGTCGACCTTGCTTCGCGACGCGGCGTCGACCTCGATCACGTCGAGCGACGTGCCCTCGGCGATGGCGACGCAGCTCTCGCACTCGCCACACGGGTCGCCGTCGTCGCCCCGGTTGGTGCAGTTCAGGGCCTTGGCCAACAGGCGGGCGGTGGTGGTCTTGCCGGTGCCGCGCGGGCCGGAGAACAGGTAGGCGTGCCCGACGCGGTCGTCACGCACCGCGTGCAGCAGCGCGGCGTGCACGTGGGCCTGGCCCACGAGCTCCACGAAGCGTTGCGGGCGGTACTTGCGGTAGAGCGACTGGTACGCCACGGGGGCGACTGTAGCGACCTGAATCGGGAGGATCCCGGGGCGGGCGGCGACGTAGCCTGAGGACCTCCCCGGGATCTCCCACCTTCTTCCCGCCGTCTCCCCCGACGTAGGCAGGTGTCCACGTGCTCGAGCGCTCCGCCCGCTTCATGTATCGGAGGCGCCGGTACGTCCTCGGCTTCTGGATCGTCCTCCTCGTCGGCGTGTTCGCCCTGTCCAGCGCGATCGGCGGTGCGTTCAAGACCGAGTTCAAGCTGCCCGGCACCGAGAGCCAGGCCGCGTTCGACCTCCTGCAGCGATCGAGCTTCCGCGACCGCCAGATCCAGTCGCAGATCGTCTTCGCCGACACCGACGGCGTCGACGACGCGCAGGTGAAGCAGCAGATGGAGCAGCTCTTCGCCCGCATCGAGGCGAAGGTGCCGAACGTCAACGTGGTGAGCCCCTACTCGCCCGAGGGCATCGGTCAGATCTCGAAGGACGGCACGATCGCCTACGCGCAGCTGAACCTGGCCGACCGGTCCGCCGAGGCGTTCACCGACATCGGCAAGGAGATCAAGGCATGGGGCGCCGACATCCGCGTGCCCGGGCTGGCGGTGGAGTTCGGCGGGAACATGTTCGCGGAGCCGGGGCTCAACGGCACGAGCGAGGCGATCGGGCTCGCGGCCGCGATGGTCATCCTGCTGCTCGCGTTCGGGTCGGTGCTCGCCATGGGCCTGCCAATCGGCACCGCGCTGTTCGGGATCGGTACCGGCATCGCAACGGTGTCGATCGTGCGCAACGTCGTCGACATGCCCGACTTCACGACCTCGGCGGTGGCGATGGTCGGCCTCGGCGTGGGCATCGACTACGCGCTGTTCATCGTCACGCGCTACCGCGAGAACCTCGCGGCGGGCCTCGACCCCGAGCACTCGGTGGTGCGCGCGATCGGCACCGCGGGTCGTGCGGTGCTGTTCGCCGGCACCACCGTCATCATCTCGGTGCTCGGCCTCCTGCTGATGAAGACGACGATCATGCGCGGCACGGCGGTGGCCGTCTCCATCGGTGTGCTCACCACGATGCTCGCGGCCGTCACGCTGCTGCCCGCGCTGCTCGGCTTCGTGGGTCGCAACATCGACAAGTTCGGTCTCCCCCACCGCAAGCGCGCCGAGGGGTTGCGCGAGGAGACGGTGTGGCAACGCTGGAGCCACGTGATCCAGCGGCGCCCGTGGCCGGCCGCGCTCATCGGGCTGGCGATCCTGCTGCTGATGGCGGTGCCGCTGCTGTCGATGCGCCTCGGGTTCGCCGACGCCGGCAACCGCCCCACCAGCGACACCACGCGCCGCGCGTACGACTACCTCTCCGAGGGGTTCGGCCCCGGGTTCAACGGCCCGCTCCTGCTCGCGGCGGAGACGCCGAACGGCGACGCCGACGTCGCGCTGCTGCAGCAGTTGAGCGCGAAGCTCGCGAAGACGCCGGGCGTCGCGTTCGCGAGCCCCGCGATCCCCAACGCCGACAAGAGCGTCGCGATCATGCAGGTGATCCCGACCACCGACCCGCAGGCCGAGGCCACCGCCGACCTCGTGTCGCGCCTGCGCGACGACGTCGTGCCGTCGGTCACCAAGGGCGAGGTCGCGGTGAAGGTCGGCGGCATCACCGCCGCGGCCGACGACTTCGCGAAGTACACCGCGGGCCGGTTGCCCATCTTCATGGGGGCGGTGCTGCTGCTGTCGTTCCTGCTCCTGATGGTCGTGTTCCGCAGCCTGCTCGTGCCACTGAAGGCCGTGATCATGAACCTGCTGTCGATCGGCGCCGCGTACGGCGTGGTCGTCGCGGTGTTCCAGTGGGGCTGGGGCGCGAGCCTCATCAACGTGGAGCGCAGCGCGCCGGTGGAGGCGTGGGCGCCGGTGTTCATCTTCGCCATCGTGTTCGGGTTGTCGATGGACTACGAGGTGTTCCTGCTGTCGCGCATCCGTGAGGAGTACGACCGCACGGGCGACAACGCGACCGCGGTGGCTGACGGCCTCGCGCTCACCGCACGCGTGATCACCGCCGCCGCGCTGATCATGGTGTGCGTGTTCGGCAGCTTCGTGTTCGGCCCCGAGCTCGCGCTCAAGCTCATGGGTCTCGGCTTGGCGGTGGCGGTGTTCGTCGACGCGACGATCGTGCGCCTGGTGCTGGTGCCGTCGACGATGGAGCTGCTGGGCGACTGGAACTGGTGGCTGCCGAAGTGGCTCGACCGGATCCTGCCGAGGATCAACGTGGAGTCGTCCACCACCCTCGACGAAGAGCTCGCCGCGATGCAGGAAGAGCAGGCAGTCACTCCGACCTGACGAGGACATGCGCCAGCCGCGGTGACGGAGCGACCGGAGGGAGCGAGTCACTCGCCGCGAGGCGAACGCCCGCGGGCCGGGTACCCCGGCCCGCAGTGAGCCGAGCAGTCAGACAGGTGTCGGGGGCCAGGCACCCCTGCGGCACACGGGAGGGCCCGCTGAGAGCTGCTGCCTTCCGGCCCTGACTCGGTTCACAGGATCCTGTTGCGCAGGACCCGACCCCCGACGCCTGTCCGACCGTCCCGAGCAGGGTACCCGGCGGGGTAGGGCCGCTAGCATCGTCGATCCCTGGAGGGGTGCGAGAGCGGCCGAATCGGCACGCTTGGAAAGCGTGTGTGGGGCAACTCACCGTGGGTTCGAATCCCACTCCCTCCGCCACTCGACACATTCGCGATCCCGGGCCGGAGCCGCGCCGATGCACGCCGAGCAGAGCCGCAAGGTCGTCGGTCCCCTGAAGACCTGGTACGACCTGCACGAGGCACTGGGCCACGAGGTGCGCGGCCTGGCCGACCAGGCAACGGCCATCGCGGCGGGGGACCTCGCGGCGTTCTCGAAGCGGTTCGAGGCGTTCGACTCGGAGTTGCGCCACCACTCCGAGGTGGAGGACGGGATCATGTTCCCCGCGATCGTGGCGGCCGGCGGAACCGTGCCACTCCATCTCCTCGATGAGCACCGCGAGGAGCAGCTGCGGGTCTACGAGTTGGGCGCGGCGATCATGGCCGCCAAGGGACGGGGCGACCACGAGTCACTCGCCGCGCTGGCACCGCTCGCCGCGTCCCTGAGCGACAGCCTGCTCGCGCACCTGCAGGCCGAGGAGGACGAGGTGCTCGGCGAGGTCGACGAGCTCTTCTCCAGCGACCAGCAGTCGCAGCTGCTGCGGACGATCATCGCGTCGATGCCGCCCGACCCGGTCATGCAGCCTTGGGTCGCCGCCGCGCTCACACCCGAACACCTCGAGGCGCGACTGCGGAACATGGCCACCTCGCTCGGCCACGATGCCCTGGTCGGCGTGCTCACCCAGATCCATGACGGGGTCGACGCGGCCACGTGGGCCGAGGTCCAACGGCGCACGCCCGACCTCGCGGCCCTCGTCCCCGCCTCCTGACCGAACGCCGGCCGAACCTCGCGTCAGGGCCGGCGGTCGATGAAGACGACGGTCGGGCCACGCCGCGAGCGCGCCGAGTCCACGATGGCGTCGACGTCTTCGAGCGACGTGACCCGTTCGGTTGCCGCCCCGAATCCCCTCATGATCGCGTCGAGATCGAGCGGCGGATCGTCGAAGTCGAGGCCGACGAACTTCGTCGTGTCGAAGTCGCCGCCCGTGAACTGCACCCACAGATCCTTCAGCAGGCGGTACTCGTGGTTCACGAAGCACACGTACACGACCGGGAGCCTCAGCGCGGCGGCGGTCCAGATCGAATGGATCGAGAACAGGCTCCCGCCGTCGCCCACGAAGCACACCGGTGGCTGCCCCGTGCCGAGCGCGAGGCCCACTGACAGCGGCATCGCCCAACCGAGCGCGCCACCACGAGGACTGAAGTGGACGTTGCGGAACCCGAGTGCGGTGGCCATCTGCTGGACGAGCCCGTCCTCCGACGAGCCTTCCGTCACGACATGGGTGGCGGTCGTGTCGAAGCGCTCCAGCACCGCAAGGATCAGCGCGTCCGACGGATCGCGGTCGGAAGCGGAGTAGGTCGCGTGGAGCGCGTCGAGGTCGGGCGCAACGTCGACATCGGTGATCGGCGCGTCGACATCGACACCGAGCGCGCGGGCGAGGCCGTCGAGGCTGGCCGAGATGTCGCCGACGACCGCGACGTCGACCGGCCAGTCGAAGCCGAGCTGCTCGGTCGCAGGAGTGATCTGCACCAGGCGCAGCGCGGGCGGCACCGACTGGTCGCCCGTGTACGTGAACGTGTCGAGCTTCTCACCGAGCAGGAGCGCGGTGTCGTAGCCCGCCAGGATCTCGCGCACTTCCTTCGTGGTCGGCGGGAGCGGCCCCTTGAACGTGGGGTGCAGCATGTCGCACACGCCCTGCACGTGGAACGGCGCGGCGTAGATGTCGGCACCGAGCGCCGCGGCAAGGTTGGTCATGGCGGGCACCGAGCGGTCCCACCCCACCGCATAGTCCACGACGATCGCGAGCTTGTCTGCGCTGCGCAGCACCTCGGCGACCTCAGCGATCGACGCGCTCACCGCGTCGTCGAAGACCTGCGTCGCCTTGAACGTGATTCGTTCGGTCGACCCCTGCATGAAGTCCATGGGGACCGACAGGAAGACCGGTTGCGTCGGCTGGAGTCCCGCCTGCACCCAGCACCGCTGCATCGCCACGGTGAGCTCGTCGATGTTGCGGACCTCGTACTGGTACTTGGTCGCGGTCTCGGCGAGTTGCGTGTTCGGCCCGCCGAGCACGGGGTTGTGGACGAGGAAGCGGCTGTCCTCCGTGCCGTTCACCACGAAGAGGGGTACCCCGCTCAGGTACGCGTTGCGGAGGTTGAACATGCCGCTCGCGAGGCCGGGATACGTGTGCAGGCTCACCATCGCGGTCTTGCCGGTGGCAAGCGAGTAGCCGGCCGCGATGCCGACAGCGCTCGGCTCGTTCAGTGCGAGCACGTAAGTTGCGCTCGAACCGGCGAGCGCCGCGAGAAACGTGGTCTCCGTGGTGCCCGGATTGCCGAACACGTACTCGATGCCGAAGTTCGCGATGAAGTCCTGCACGAGCTCGGCGCCGGTGCGCGAGGTGGTCATCGCCGAATCGTACCGACCCCGAAGTCAGTCGACATCGGGTGGGTCACCATCCGCCGGCGCAGCCGCCCACAGCGCGCGCATGTCGCGCAACACCCACGTGAGCTGCTCGTCGGGAATCAGGTACCCACCGATGCCCGAGCTGTGCAACATGTCGTACACGCGGCCCGAGACCTCGGCGAGACGCGCCGCGGAATCGGTGCCCGGTTCCGGCGGTGCCGGGAGCACGGCGGTGATCGTGTCCGGCCGCTGCTCGATGATCTCGATGCGATAGTCGCCCTCGACCACTGCACCGAAGTACGCCGCGAGCGCGGCCTTCGGATCCGCGAGCAGCGCGGCACGGACCTGCGGATCGGTGATCAGGTCGTGGTACTGCTCCGTGAAGCGATCTCCGTTCACGTCGGCTCCTGGTCCTGATGCCGACGGCACTGCTCGCGCATGTCGAGGAGGGCCACCTTCGCGTCCTGCGGCATGATCCACACGAACTGATCGCCGCTGCGCCACAGGTCCATCTGGTTCACCACGCCCGCTGCCTCGCCGCCGTCGGCGGCGGCCGGCGGGATCACGAAGTACAGGGTGTCGCGTCGCTGGACGCGCACGTCGACCTGCATGCCTTCGGGCACGGTGACACCGAGCCGGGCCAATGCCGTGTGCGGATCGTGGGCCACCGACGGATCGGCCCATGCCAACTCGGTGAGCGCGTCCTCGAGCCCGAGGTCGTCGCTGCTTCCCACGCGCGACTCGTCTGCCATGGCCGGAGCGTAACCCCAGGCGCGTGCCGCGGATCGCGCCCGATCGATCGTAGCCCCCGCCGTCGGCCATGATCTGTGGACGCGTCACAGGAGCGCGCGCATCCCGATCTCCGGAGGAGAGCACGTGGCGAAGGTTGCCGGCACAGAGCCTGGTGAGCGACGGTTGAACGGGCCCCAGACCACGGGCCGCACGTACCGGAACCTCTCGGAGCCCGCGCACACCGCGCGCTGCGACGAAGATGTCGCAGTCGCAATGCGTGACGGCGTCACCCTGCTCGCCGACGTGCACCGCCCCGAGGGCGACGGCCGGTTCCCCGCGCTGATCGCGGCATCGCCGTACCCGCGCCAGATCCAGGACCTCGGCGCACCGATGGGCTTCATCGAAGCGGGGGCGACGGACTTCTGGGTACCGCGTGGCTACGCACACGTCATCGTCAACCTGCGCGGCACCGGTGGGTCGGGGGGAACGTTCGGCTTCTTCGACGAGCAGGAACGACGCGACCTCTTCGACCTCGTGGAGTGGGCCGCCGCGCAGCCGTGGTGCGACGGCAACGTCGGCATGATCGGCATCAGCTACTTCGCGATGACGCAACTCGAAGCCGCCGTCGAGCAACCACCGCACCTGAAGGCCATCTTCCCCGTCGCGGTCACCACCAACCTCTACGAAGCGGCGATGCACCACGGGCTGTTCAGCGCGAGCTTCGTGACCCCGTTCCTCGCAATGGTCGGGCTCACCTCCGCGCGCCCCGAAAAGTTCTGGCGCAGCAAGTTGGTCGAGGCCGCGCGCGCCGTGCTGCACACGCCGGAACTGCACCGCAGGTTCGCGACCATGAACGGCGAGTCGTCCGTTGTGGTGCTGCGCGAGGCGTTGAAGCTCCACCACGACCCGCACCCGTGGGACGACATCTGGCGCGCGATGGCCGTCGAGCACCCGCTGCGCGACGAGTGGTGGGACGAGCGCGACCTCCGGCCGCTGCTCGACTGCGTCGCGGTCCCCACGTATCTCGGCTGCGACTGGCAGAACGTGCCGCTGCACCTGCCGTCGACGTTCGACGCACTCGACGCGCTGACCAACGCACCCGTCGTGCGAGTGGGCATGCTGGGCGACTACGGGCTGACCTGGCCCTGGGAGAGCCTCCACGTCGAGGCCCTGGCGTGGTACGACCACTGGCTGAAGGGTCGCGACACCGGGATCCTCGACGACGAACCCATCCGCTACTGGGTGCCTGGCGCCGACGAGTGGCGCACCAGCCCGCAGTGGCCACCGACCGGGATCGCGCACCGTGAGTTCGCATTGCGCACCGACGGACAACTCGCTCCCGAAGAGGGCGAGCCGGGTGAACGATCGCTGCAGGTGCTGGGTGGCGGCCTCGGCCGCGAGCGCGCCAGCGAGGCGGACCCACCATCCACCCTGACGTGGACCAGCGAACCGCTCACCGAAGCCCTCGACTTCGTCGGCAACGCCGAACTCGTGCTCCACGCGAGCGCGACGGCGATCGACACTGCGTGGTTCGTCACCCTGCAGGACGTCGCGCCCGACGACACCGTCGCCGACGTGACCGCCGGTTGGCTGCGGGCGAGCATGCGCGAGGTGGACGAGGATCGCAGCACCACCGGAGCGCCGGTGCTGGCGTGCCGGCGGGCGGAGGCCGTGGTCCCGGGCGAGGTGACGGCCTACCGTGTGCCTCTGGTCGCCAACGCCCGTCGCTTCGCCGCCGGCCATCGCATCCGAGTCGTGCTCGCAAGTGACGACCAGGACGAAGCGGTCCCCGCGATCATGGGCTTCCGTCACGCGAGCGTCGGGACGAGCAGCCTGAACACCGTGCACTCGTCCTCGCGGCTCGTGCTCCCGGTCTCCTGAGCGCGCGCGTCACGTGACGGCACCCGGCGGCGAGCAAGCGCCGAGCGCGAGTACTCGTTCGCGACACCCGCGCCTCCTGATCGTCGCGGCCGTCGTCCTTGCCCTCCTCGCGGCGACTGGAGTCGTCCGGCAGTGTTCCGAGGACGTGGTGGAGCACGCGACGATCGGCACCTTCTACGAGCTGCCCGATCCGCTCCCCGCGAAGTCACCCGGCACGCTGATCCGATCGGAGCGCCTGCTCGGCGCGCCCGACGGCGCGGTTGCGTGGCGCGTGCTCTACCACTCGACCGACCTCGAGGGACACGACATCGGCGTGTCGGGGATCGTCATGGCGCCCGATCGGCCGGCGCCGGCGGGCGGCTGGCCGATCGTGTCGTGGGCCCATCCCACCACCGGTGCCACCGGACGTTGCGCGCCGTCCGACGGGCTCGACCCGTTCGCACTCGTCGCCGGGAGCCACGAGCTGCTGCGCGCCGGGTACGTGATCGCCGCGACCGACTACTCCGGGATGGGCGCCGCCGGGCCGCCCAGCTACCTCATCGGCCGGACCGAGGGCAACAACGTGCTCGACGCAGCACGCGCGGCCCGGCACCTCCACGGTGCTGCCGCCGGACGCGACCTCTTCCTGTGGGGACACTCCCAGGGTGGGCAGGCTGCGTTGTTCGCCGCACAGCAGGCGTCCGCATACGCCCCCGAACTCCGCCTCCGAGGTGTCGCCGCGGCCGCGCCGGCGGCCGAGCTCGGTCGGCTCCTCGCGGACCACCGTGACGATGTCTCCGGCGTCACGATCGGCTCGTACGCCTTCGACGCGATCGAGAAGGTCTACGGGCCCGCCGATCCGCACGTGCAGCTCGACGCACTCCTCACGCCGGTGGGCGTCTCCGTGGTGCCGAAGATCGCGGCGAGGTGCCTCCTCACCGACACGAAGGCGCTCCACCGCATCGCCCGCCCGGCGGTCGGCGACTTCTTCGCGGTCGACCCGTCGACCACATCACCGTGGCGCGAGATCCTCGAGCAGAACACGCCCGGCCACCAACCCATCGCGGTCCCCGTTCTCGTGACGCAGGGCGACGCCGACAAGCTCGTGATCCCCACCACCACGACCGACTTCGTGGCGCGCCTCTGCCGCGCGGGCGAGCACGTCACCTACCACCGGTACGCGCACATCGATCACGGTCTCGTGGGTGAGCGCAGCGTCCCGCTGCTCGTGCGATGGCTCGACGACACGCGCGCCGGGCACCCACCCGCAACGACCTGTCAGTCGTAGGACGAGCGGCTACGTGCGGGCCATGAGCACCGCCTCGCCCCCGGAGGCGCGCAGGCCGTCGTCGCGGCCGCCGAGGTACCGCTCGGCGATGGCCTCGGTCATCGCCACACCCACGTCGGGGAAGCCGGCGGCGCGGGCCACCGCGGCGATCTCGTCGGGGGCGTAGAAGCTGAGCCACGGTGTTCCGGATGCCTGCGCGCCGCGGGCCGCGCCCTCGAGGCCGGGCCGCTCCGCCGCGTCGACGAGGTCGAACGGCAGCATGAACGTCATGGCGACGGTGGAGCCGGGCGCGAGCCGCGCGAGTCGCTGCAGCGTCGCGGCGTTGGCGTCCTTCGTGAGGTACATCGACACACCGCTCGACGACACGACCGCGGGCGCGCCGGCGTCGAAGCCCGCGCCGAGCAGTGCGGCCCACCAGTCGGCGTCTGTCTCGAAGTCGACGGGAACGAGGTGCAGCTGGGCGGGCACGCCATACCCGAGGGCGTCGAGACGCTCTCGCTTCCACGCCTGCGGCCCCGGCTGGTCCACCTCGAACACCTGCACCACGGCGTCGGTGTGGCGCTGCGCGAACGTGTCGAGCCCGGCGCCGAGCAACACGTACTGCCCGACGCCGGAGTCGAAGAGAAGGTCTTCGACGAAGCGTGTGCGCGCCGCGATCCCGACGCGGTAGGAGCGCGTGCCCATCGGGTGCATGTCGCCACGGTCGCGCCAGCCGTCTGCGGGATCGGCCAACGCCAGGCCGATCGTGTCGTCGAGCAGCGGTGGCGCGTCATACTCCACGTGGAGCGCACGCCAGAGCGCCGTGCGCACCGCGCTGCTGTCGGGACGGTCGCTCACTACGCGTCGGAGGCGGCGGGCGCGCCCGGCGCCTGCAGGCTCCAGAGCCGGCCATCGGGATCGCGCACGACCATCTCCTGCGAACCCCAGTGCGTGGGCGCGAACGGCGAGACGACGTCGACGACCGGGTCGATCGGATCGAGCGCGAATGCTGCGGCATCATCGACGTGGAACACGATGCGCGTGCCGGTCGGCTGGCTCTCCGGCACCTCGGCGACGAACACATAGGGCCCATCGCCGTTGCGCAGCTGTCCCGAGTTGTGTCCGGTGTCGAACTCCAACTCGTAGCCGAGCGCCTGGAAGAACTTCGCCGTCTTCCCCCAATTGTGTGTCTCGAGGAAGACGGCTTCGATGCCCTCGGTCGTCACGTCAGTGCTCCTCTGCCAGGTTGGCCGCGCTCCGGTCCAGGTGTTCTTCCAACGCCGCCGCGACGATTGCGGAGAGCGACTGCTCCGTGTCGACGGCGTGGTGCTTCACCCGCTTCACGAGCTCCACCGGGAGGTACACGTTGAACTGCTTGACCTCACCCGGCATGCAAGAATGCTAGCACACTAGCCTTCTCGGGGTGCGTCCGGTGCCGGTCCGTCGACCGGTTCGGTCTCGCCCTGGTCGAGACGGAAGGGCGGGTACTCGTCGGTCATGAGCGCGGCGTAGACGACCACCCGGTACACCCAGCGGTCGAGACCCACCACGAGGTCGGCGATCCCCTTGGGATAGCGACCGACGAACAGCAGCGCGACGACGGCCACGATGACGAGCCAGCCGATGAGGCCCGGCCCGCTCGCGGCCCAGGCACGATCGCCGCCGCGCGCCAGCCACACGCCGCCGCCCAGGATGCCGAGCACGATGTACTGCGGGATCGCGAGCAGCCACCACTTCACGAGCACGAGGCCACGCGACAAGCGATCGGGATAGCGCACCTCGAGCGTCGCCGGGTAGTCGGGCGCCTCGCCGAGGGTGAACGGTGGGTAGTGGTCGGTGCCGAACGCGGCGAACGAGTAGAAGCCGACGCGCCAGGTCCAGCGCAACACGCCCGCGTTGAACCCGAACAGGCTCCGCGGGTAGCGGCCGGTGAAGAGGACCGCGAAGAACGCGATCACGGTGACGACCCAGAATGCGAGCCACAGCACGATCAGCACGACGAAGTGCGGGATGAGCAGGATCCACTTGACCAACCACAGCCAGCGGCTGAGCTCGGGATCGAATCGACCTTCGAGGCGGACCGGGTTCGCGCCCGGCACGGCAACGGGCTCGGGGATGCGACGGCCGAGCCCGGAGACCCCAAGCACGAGGAGCACGGTCCCGAGGATGCCGATCACGAGGAAGCCCCCGAGCAGGCCGAGGCCGAGCGGCAGCACCCAGTCGGCCTTCACACCCGCGGAGACGTCGACGCCGACACCGCGCGAGCCGTCTGCATTCATCACCACGACGGTCCAGTTCCCGGACTCGAGGTCCCACCGGATCCGCTGACGACCTTCGCCCTCCGCGGACACGCGCCAGAACGTCTGATCCGCCGGCGCGGTGGCGGGCGCACCTCCGGCGCTCACGCGGTAGGTGGCGCGGAACGGATCGACGTCGATGTCGGTGACCTCAGCGTGCGCGACGTCGCGGAGATAGCGGTCGACGGCGCGCGACGGACCGATGCCGACGAACACGGCCTTGGTGCCCTCTGCCGCGATCCGGACGGTCGCCAGGTCACCGAGGTCGAAGCGGTCGCCGACGTCCGAGCGCGCGCCGAGGTCGACGTTCTCCGAGGTGACCGCGTAGGTCAGCGTCTCGAACCGCTCGGCGTCGGTGGTGAAGAAACCGGATGCGTCGCGCTGCGTGGTGTACGCCCACGTGAGGAAGCCACCGGCGGCGCCGAGCACCAGGGCCAACACGATCAACAGGGCACCGATGACAGTGAGGACGATGCGCCCGACCGGTGGCTTCTGGTGGACAGGTGGAGCCGTCGCCGCAGCCGTCATCGTGCCCTCCCGATTCGGTGTCCGCACCACTCTGGCGCATCCGCCCCCCGAGAGCCAGGGCCACCGGTCCCGTTCCTTCGCGCGGCCGTCGGTGGCTCGCACCAGGTGGCACACTTCGACGCTCGGGGGAGTCAGCTCCAGAACGTGTCGTCGGTGCGGGGCGCGAGCAGATCGTCGGCCGGCGTGTCGGCCGGCACCCGGCGGCGGCGCGTCCGGCGCTCACCCACCCCACCGGTGACCACCACCGCCAGCCCGGTCGAGATCGGGACTGCGGCAACCAGTCCGATACTGCCCACGAGTGCGCTCACGATCTCGACGGCAACGACTTCGCCGTTGGCCACCGCACCGAGGCTCCGCCCGCTGATGCTGAAGAGGATCAGGATCGGCAGCGCCGCGCCCGCGTAGGCGAGCGCCAGCGTGTTGACCGCCGAGGCGACGTGGTCGCGCCCGACGCGCATCCCGGCCCGGTAGACCGCGCGCCGTGACGACTCGGGATCGGCGGCGCGCAGTTCGCCGACCGTTGCCGCCTGGGTGACGGTCACGTCGTCGAGCGCGCCGAGCGCACCTAGCACCATCCCGGCGAGCACGAGGCCCCTGAGGTCGATGTCGGCCGCGCCCAGCTTCAGGAGGAGCGCGTCCTCACTGGCCGCGCCGGTGAATTGCGCGAGCTCGGTGAAGACGGTCGCGAGCACCACGGTGATCGCCAGCGCGGCGAGCGTGGAGAGCAACGCGACAGTGGTGAGGGTGTTCACTCCGTTCGCCAGGTACAGCGCGAGGAATGCGATGGCGCTCGCACCCACCACCGCGACCACCGGTGGGCTCGTGCCCTCGAGCATGGCGGGCACGACGAACTGGAGGATCACGAAGACGCTGGCGCCCAGCCCGACGAGGGCGCCGAGCCCTCGCCACCGTCCGAGCGCGATGACCGCGATGGCGAACACCGCGACGAGCACCCACATGACCCCGCGCCGCTGCCGATCCGAGTACGTGTAGTCGAAGCCGGCCGGGGCGGTGTCGTTGTGGCTGAGGATCACCTCGTCGCCGGTGGCGAAGGTGGGCTTGTTGGGCGCATCGGCGAACTCGATCGTGCGGGTCTGCCCGCGGTCGGGCCCGCCGTTGAGCCGGAACCGCACCTGGTCGCAGACGACCCGCACCGTCCCGCCCTCGGTGCCGTTGCACGGTCCGCGGGTCGTCCCGAGCACGACCGCCTCGTGGAGATCGGACGCGAAGCCGAGTTCGGCGAGGTCGCTGCTCACGTCGTGGCGCGGCCACAGCACCACCAGCGCCACTGCGGTCGCGATCCCGAGCGCGACCGCGATCGCGGTGATCCGGCGGCGCACCCGCCGTGACACTCCGTCGTCCAACGCATGGTGATCGTGCGAGTGCCCGTGCGAATGTGCGTCGGTGTCCGCCACCCCATGAGTCTCGCAGTCGTGACCGCGTGCGGCGCGGCTTCCCCGAACCGATGACGAGCATGCGGACGACCGGTGCCGACACCGGAAGTGCTCATGGTGCAGAGGCCGCGATGCGGTGTGGCAAGCTCCCACCGTGGGCAGCGGGGCACCGACGATCGTCGCGGACGGTCTCACCATCCGGTTCGGCGATCTCGTCGCAGTGGACCAGCTCGACCTTGCGATCGGGGAGGGGACCGTGTACGGGTTCCTCGGGCCGAACGGTGCCGGGAAGTCCACCACCATCCGGCTGCTGCTCGGGCTCCTCACCCCGACCTCCGGGTCGGCGTCGATCGCCGGGCACGACGTGGTGACCGCCGGTGACGCGGCACGCGGCGCGTGCGGAGTCCTCCTCGACGACGACGGGCTCTACGACCGCCTGAGCGCGGCGCAGAACCTCGAGCTGTTCGGTCGCATCGCGGGGTTGAGCCGAGACGAGCGATCTTCGAGGGCGACGGCGCTGCTGGAGCACATCGGTCTGGCGGACCGCGCCACGGAACCGGTGGCGTCGTGGAGCCTCGGCATGCGCAAGAAGCTCGCGGTCGCCCGCGCCATGCTGGCCGAGCCGCCGGTGGTCTTCCTCGACGAGCCGACCAACGGCCTGGATCCGTTGGCGCGCCGTGCCTTGCGCGACGACATCGTGGGGCTTGCACGGCAGCAGGGAACGACGGTGTTCGTCACCACCCACGACCTCGACGACGCGCAGCGCATGTGCGACGAGGTGGGGGTGATGGTGGAGGGCCGCCTGCTCACGAGCGCGAGCCCCGACGAGCTCCGCCGGCGCGCCGGCTCGTCGCTGCTGTCGCTGCGGGGCGCGAAGCTCGGGAGCGTCGCGCCCGCGCTCCGGGCGCTGCCCCAGGTCACCGACGTCGCCGGCACCGACGAGGCGCTCGACGTGCGACTCGCCCAACAGGGCGCGCCGGGCGCGCCGGTCGTGCGCGCCGCGGTGGACGCCGGCGCCGACCTCGAGGAGGTCATCCGCGCCGACGACAGCCTCGAGGACGCGTTCGTCGAGCTGATCGGCGGATCGAGCCCGGGCGAGGACGCATGAGAGACGACATCGCCACCGTCGTGTGGAAGGAGCTGAGTGAGCTGCGTGCCGGACGCGGTGGCGGCGGCCGGAGTTCGGTGGGGCTCGTGGTCGTCGCACTGTTCGTGGCCGTGGTGATCCCCTTCTCGGCGGGTTCCGGCGACTTCGGGGGCGTGGCGGCGATGACCATCGGCCTGCTCGTCGCCGCGATGTGGGTGCTCACCTCCGTCCCCGACTCGTTCGCCGGCGAGCGCGACCATCGCACGCTCGAGACGCTGCTCGCGACGCGCTTGTCGGCCGAGGCGATCCTCCTCGGCAAGCTGCTCGCCTCGGTGGCCATCGCGACTGCGCTCGGTACGGTGGCGATCATCCTGTCGGTGATCGCAAGTGACGTCGGGACCGCCGTGCACGGCGACCCGGGCGACGCAGTGTCGATCCCCTGGCTCCAAATGGTGCTGGGCGTCCTGCTGGCGGCACTCGTCTCGTTCGCGCTCGGCAACGTCGGCATCCTCGTCGCGTTGCGAGCGTCGTCGGCCATGGTGGCGATGCGCGAGCTCGGTCTCGGGCTCGCGGGCATCGCGATCGGCGTCAGCATCGGCGTGCACGCGCTCCCCAAGGGGGCGTCGAGCGACCTCGCCGATGTTGCTGCCGACCTGGGCTCCCTCAGCCCGGCCGTGCTGGCGATCGGCGGCGCCGCGCTCTTCGTGGTGCTGAACGCGGCCCTGTTCGCGGTGACCCGCGCCCGCTTCACCCGTCCGAAGCTGGTCCGCCCCCACGGGTGACGGCGGGCCGGCCTGCGTGGCGAGTGCGTCAGCCCTGGTCGGAGCGGAAGAACGGGCTGCGGGGACCGATGAGCAGCGACAGCGCGACGATGACGACCGCGCCGATGATCGCGGCGGTGTGGATGACCCCTGCGACGGCCAGCACGAGCAGGACGAGCGCCACGACCAGCAGGACGATGGTCACGGTTCGTCGCCACGGCGCGATCCCGGCGAGTTGCTCCTTGTACGAAGGCATCACGGGATCCTACGAGCGCGCGACCGCGCCATCGCTGATGGTCGGCCGGCGCCCGGACCCGGTGCCGCGCGCGAGCTCCGCGCGTCAGAGGATCGGCGGGTACACGTGGAAGCCGGGCGGGGACGTGCGGTCGGAGCTCACGGTGCCGGCCGCGTTCGTGGCCTCCACGACGAACGTGTAGTAGCCGTTCGGGGTGTTGCACGTGGTCGCGGTCGGGCTGGTACCGGGGCACACCCGCACGGAGCCCGACGGCGCGGTGGAGTACACCTTCAGCTGCTGGTTGCCGTGCACACCGTCGTCGAACCAGATCACGACGCGCACGGAGTCGGCGCCGTTCACCTGCCAGGTGAGCAGAGGGCTGTCCACGTCGAGGTTCCAGGTGCCGTACATCGGGTCGCTGGGCGCGAGCGAGAGCTGCGCGATCACCGGCGGCGTGACGGGCGGGGGCGGGGGCGCCGGCGGGGCCGTGGTGGTCGGCGTGCCGGGCCGCGTGGTGGCAGGCGCGGTGGTCGGGGGCGTGGTGGTGCCGGGATCGAGCACCGCAGTGGGCACCGTGCTGGTGGGTGCGACCTTGCGGGCGGTGTCGCCGCCCGCCACCGTCGTGTCGGCCGGGCGCCGACGCGCGGCCACCGCCTCCGACGGCTCGTCGTCGCCCCCGCCCAGGAGGAGGAGCCCGCCGGCCACGAGCAGCACGACCGCGACCACCGCCGCCGCGACCAGCGCGGCCGGCCGTCGTGACCGGGAGTCGGTGGGCTCGTCGGCCGGCTCCGGTTCGCGAGTCACCTCGCGTGCAGGCGGGGCGGGCGGCACGTCCGACGGCGGCGCGGACGACGAGCTCGAGGCGGCACCGCCGGTGGATGCTGCTCCACCGATCGGGGTGGCGGCTGCGTGGCCGGCGACGATCGCGCGCAGTCCGGCGGGCGCCGCGAGCACGGGCACCGCGGAGAACAGCGCCGCGGGCGTGAGCCGCGTGCGCCGGTGCTCGCTGCACGTGGTGCAGGCCTCGGCGTGACGGTCGGCGAGGCGCACCGCGTCGCGACCGAACGTGGTGACGCCGGCCGCCTGCAACTCCGCGTCGAGCACGTCGCAGCCCGGACGCGCACCTCGCCACAGCATGCGTGCACCGAACGCGGTGGCGAAGCGCTTGCGCGCGCGGTGGCACATCTGGTTCGCGGCGTTGCGGTTGACGCCGATGACCTCGCCGATCTCGTTCGGCGTCATGTCGTAGCGCAACTGCAGGTCGAGCACCTCGGCGTCGCGCTGGTCGAGCGCGGCGGTGACCTCGCGCACGAGCGCCGCGATCTCCGCGTCGCCGACGGCAGCCTCGGGGTCGTCGGCGCGCGCGACGCGCGCCTCGACACCGACGGTCGCGCCCGCGCCCGCCATCAGCTCGAAGAACGACGTGTCGTCGACGGCGCGCGTCCTCGACTCGCGTGCCGACTGGTTCAGCGCGGTGTTGCGCGCGATGCGCAGCAGCCAGCCGCCGAACGCGTCGTGGTCCTGCAGGTTCGGCAGGTTGCGCCACGCGGCGAAGAACACGTCCTGACACACGTCCTGCGCGACGTGGCGGTTCGGCACGATCCGGACCACGAGGTCGAACACGCGTGACGACCACGCGTCGTAGAGGCGGGCGAACGCGTCCGCGTCGCCGCCCAGCGCGGCGCGCACCCACTCGGCGTCACGGGCGCGCGCGGCGACGATCTGCGGATCGTTCTCCTGCCTTCCCGAGTCGCCGCTGTCGTCGGGCATCGCCCGCTCCCCTACCGGTGTGCCGCCCTCTGCACGCCTGGAAGCCCCTGATGATACGGGCACCCCCGGACCCTCCGGACAGGCCGATGTGATGCGGGTCACACCGGGAGGCGGGCCTGTAAGCGCGGGCGGCGACGGCTGTCAGGAGCAGTGTCGCCCACGGACGGACCGGGGCGCCGGAGAGGGAGAACCCGATGAGCACGAGCACCGCCACCACCGCCCGCAGCACCACCGCCCGCACCAGCCGCATGCGTCGCCTCGTCGCCGCCGGCGGTCTCCTCGCCGTCATCGCCGTCGGCACCGCCGCCTGCAGCGACGACTCCGGCAGCCCCAAGGCGGCCGGCAACCAGACCCCGCTCACCACCCTGGCCCCCAAGGCCGGCACGCAGACCGGCGTCACGACCCAGCCTGCCGCCCAGCCCCAGGCCCAGCCGCAGGGTCAGCCCACCCAGCAGCCGACGCAGCCGCAGCCCCAGCAGCCGACGCAGCCCCAGCCCCAGCAGCCGAGCAGCCCGGCCCCGGTGATCACCAGCTTCCGGACCCCGGAGAACATCGACTGCCACAACGGCAACTTCCAGAACTTCACGGCGAAGTGGGTGGCAGAGAACGCGGTGAAGACCACGATGTCCATCGACGGCCCCGGCATCTACAACACCTACGGCACCAGCGTCGAGGAGAGCCTCCCGTTCAACTGCTCCAGCTCGCACTCGTTCACGGTGACGGCGTACGGCGCCGACGGCCGGACCGTCTCGCAGACCATCACCCTCGAGCCCCGCAACGTGCAGACGTCGCAGCCCGACCAGCCCCACCTGCCCTACTCGAAGTAGCCGGCACCTTCCACCCAAAACGTGCGAAGCGCCTCCCTCCGGGGAGGCGCTTCCGCGCGTCAGCCGTCACATCGGGACTTTCGGACGGTGACGGCGACAGAGCGTGGTCGTACGCTCACACCTGTGGGTGACAGGGGCGTTCCCACTGCGGCCGAACTCGACCATGCGTACGAGATCGCGGACCGAATCTGGTGGGTCGGGAGCTACGTGCCCGGCGACCCCTTCCAGTGCCATGTCTTCCTCGTGGAGCACGGCGACCAGTCGGTGCTCTTCGACCCGGGTGGACGCCTCACCTTCCCGGCCGTCCGGCGCAAGGTCGAGGAGGTCGTGCCGTTCGACCACGTGCGCTGGTTCGTGTGCCACCACCAGGACCCCGACATCACTGCGTCGCTACCCCTGATCGACGACCTCGTGACCCGCGACGACGCCGCGATCGTCACGCACTGGCGGGCCGCCGCGCTGGTGAAGCACTACGACCTGCGGCTGCCGTTCCACCTCGTCGACCAGAACGACTGGGAGCTCGACCTCGGCGGGCGGCGCCTGACGTTCCACTTCACGCCCTATCTGCACTTCCCGGGCGCGTTCACCACGTTCGACGAGCTCACCGGCACGCTGTTCTCCAGCGACCTGTTCGGCGGCTTCACCGAGGAGTGGCAGTTCTACGCGAACGACGAGTCGTACTTCGAGTCGATGCGCCCGTTCCACGAGCACTACATGCCGAGCCGCGAGATCCTCGCCCACGGGCTCGAGCCGCTCGCCGAGCTGCCGATCACGCTGATCGCGCCGCAACACGGCGAGCTCATCCCCGAGGAGCTCGTCGCCACGATGTTCCACCGGCTGCAGAACCTCGACTGCGGCCTCTACATGATGGTGCACCGCGACACCGACATCCTGCGGCTCTCCGCGATGAACCGTCTGTTGCGCAACACGCTTCAGCACCTCGTGGTGTCGCGCGACTTCAACGACGTCGCGTCGGGCCTGATGGACGCGGCGCGCCAGGTCTTCCCCGCGAACGCGCTGGAGTTCTACGCACGCGACAACGACGGCGACGTGTTGTGGTTCGCACCCGAGAACCGCTACCACGGCACCCCCACCGACATCCCGCGCGAGTGGCGGCCGCTGCTCGACGCCGAGAAGCGTCCCGACGGCTCCGGCTTCTTCCACGCCACCGACGGTGACGCGCCTTCGCTCGCGATGGCGCTCTTCTCGCCGGAGATCCCCCGCTCCACCGGTGTGGCGGTGCTCCACCTCGACGCGCCGGTGCTCCTGCACGAGGCCACCCGGGTCGCGCTCGAACGACTCGCCGAGCCGCTGGAGGTCGCGCTCGAGCGCGAAGTGCTGCAGCGCACCCTCGAGGCGCAGCGGTCCCGGTTCCACGAACTCGCGATGCACGACGCGCTCACCGGCCTCGCCAACCGGTTCGCCATCGGCGACGTCGCGCCCCACTTGTTCGCGCTGCAAGACCGCGGCGACCTCGCCGGGCTGGCGCTCACCACCTTCGACATCGACCTGTTCAAGAACGTGAACGACCACTTCGGTCACCCGGTCGGCGACCAGGTGCTGCGCCGCGTCGCCCGCACGTTGCGCCAGTCGATCCGGGTCAGCGACCTCGCGGCACGCACCGGCGGCGAGGAGTTCGCGGTGTACCACGTGCTCGGCCCCGACGAACCGGTCGAGGAGCTCGCCAACCGCGTGCGGGGCACCGTCGCGTCGCTGCGGTTCGCGGAGCTCCCCGACGACTTCGAGGTGCACCTGTCGGCCGGCGTCGCCCGCCGCCGCCCGGGGGAGGGCTTCGACTCGCTCGCCGACCGCGCCGACCGTGCGCTCTACGAGGCCAAGGAGCAGGGCCGCAACTGCACGAGGGTCGCGCCCGACGCCTGACCAGAATTGACGACGCCCGCCTGCGCGAGACTCCTTGCCGGCCCGACCCCCGGGCGCAAGAGGAGTTCTCCATGGGTAGGAACCGTCGTACCGTGCGCGCGCTCGTCGTCGCGCTGTCCGCTCTCGGCCTGGCGTTGCTCGCGCTGCCCGCGGGCGCGGCCGACAGCGACACGACCACCACCACGGGAGTGCCCTCCGACACCGGCACCCCCACCATCACCGCGTTCGACGCCTTCCCGTTGAACCCGGTGCAGCCGGTCCTCGGCGCCGACGACCAGCAGCACCTCGCGTACGAGCTGCGCATCGCCAACGTGAGCCAGAAGACCATCACGATGGAGTCCGTCGACGTGCTCGACGCGGCCAACACCGACGACGTCCTGCAGACGGTCGACGCCGCGACCATCACCAACCTGCTGCACGTCGACGGCGGCGGCCTCAGCAACGTGGTCCCGCCGGGCACCGGCGGCACGCTCTTCTTCGACGTCACCTTCGCGAAGGGCGCCAAGATCCCGCCGAAGGTCCTGCACCACTTCACCTACACGCTCTCCGACACCGCGCCGCTCACCACCGACGCGCCCGGCGTGTCCGACGGCGCGGCCGAGGCGTCCACCCCGGCACTGCAGTTCATCGGCGTACCCGAGACGGTGGAGAACGTGAAGGCCGTCGTGGTGTCGCCGCCGCTCAAGGGCAAGGGCTGGGTGATCGGCAACGGTTGCTGCGACGCGGTGACCGCCCACCGCGGCGCGACCCTGCCCATCGACGGCACCATCCACGTGCCGGAGCGCTACGCCATCGACTTCGTGCAGCTGAACGACAGCGGCACGCTCTTCGACGGCCCGCTCGACGACAACGCCAGCTACGGCTACTTCGGCGACGAGATCTACTCCGCGGCCGCCGGCAAGGTCGTCGAGGTGCAGGACGGCCTCCCCGAGCAGACGCCGGGCAAGCTGCCCGAGGGCGCCACGGTGCAGACGGCGGGCGGCAACTACGCCGTCATCGACATCGGCAACGGCCACTACGCGTTCTACGCGCACATGCAGCCCGGCTCCATCAAGGTGAAGGTCGGCCAGAAGGTGAAGACCGGTCAGGTCATCGGCCTGCTCGGCAACACCGGCAACACCGACGGTGCCCACCTGCACTTCCACGTGATGGACGGCCCCTCACCGCTGCTCGCCAACGGCGTGCCCTTCGTGTTCACCTCGTTCACCGGCGAGGGCGTCGTCACCAACATCGGCGACGTGCAGACCGGCGCGACCGCGACGATCCAGCCTCAGAACAACGGGCCCCACACCAAGGAGCTCCCGTTGAACAACGAAGTGATCGACTTCGGGTCCTAGGCGTCAGAGCGAGGCGTAGGGGTGAAACGCACCGGCATCGCCTCCGCGCCGACGATGAAGTTGGAGTGACGGAACGGCAGCGAGTCGTCGGTCGCGAGCTCGAGATCGGGCAGCCGTCGCAGCAACTCGTCGAACATCACCTTGAGCTCGAGCCGGGCCAGCGCCTGGCCGAGGCAGTAGTGCGGCCCGAACCCGAACGCGATGTGGTGGTTCGGGTCGCGCAGCACGTTCAGCCGGTACGGGTCCTCGAACTCGGAGTCGTCGCGGTTGGCCGACGGGTACACGAGGATGAGCTGGTCACCTTCGCGGATCGTCTCCCCGTGCAGCTCCACGTCGCGCGCCGCGGTGCGCGACATGTTCTTGATCGGCGACACCCACCGCAGCAGTTCCTCGACACCACTGTGCAGCGCCTCGGGACTGCTCGCCATCACGTCGCGCTGGTCGGGGTTGTCGAGCAGGGCGAGCATGCCGCCGGTGATCACGTGGCGCGTGGTCTCGTCGCCGCCGATGAGGATCAGCAGCGTCTCCTGCACGAGTGACTCGTCGTCGAGGCGTTCGCCGTCGATCTCGGCGTGGCACAGCAGACTGATGAGGTCGTCCTGCTGCGGCTTGGCGCGCCGGTCGGCGATCACCTCGAGCTGCAGCTCTCGGAAGCCGAGTGCGGCCGCGCCCGATGCCTCGAGCAGCTCGGGTGCGGGATCGCGATCGGTGGCGCGGATGAGGTCGTCGGACCAGCGCAGCAGGTCGTCGTAGCTCTCCTCGGGGAACCCGAGCATGTCGGCGATCAGCAGCAGCGGCAGCGGCGCGGCGATGTCCCAGACGAAGTCGGCCTCGCCGCGCTCGCAGACCTTGTCGATGATGCCGGTGCAGATCTCGCGGATGCGGTCCTCGTGCTCGGCGACCCGCTTGGGTGTGAACCCGTGGTACACGAGCCCACGCCGCCGGCGGTGCTGCGGGTCGTCCATCGAGATCATCATCGGCAGCGGGTCGCCGTGCGGGCGGGGGCTGCGCCGGCTCGAGAACGTCTTCGCGTCCTTCTCGATCGCGAGCACGTCGTCGTAGCGGGTGATCGCCCACGTGTCGCTGTTGGGGCAGTGGTACGCAGGCGCGTTGCGCCGCAGCCACTCCCAGTCGTCGTGGGGCTCGGTCGCGTACCACGCGCCGTCGAGGACGTTCAGGTCTTCACGGATGGGGTGCGTCGGCATCGCGCCAGGATGCCATCGATGGCCACCGGTTCGCTCGGGCCGGGCGTGCTCGGGTGACCTTGGCTCCGCTGCGGGCACCCTCGTAGGATCCCCGCACCTGGCACGAGGGGGATCCCGGCGATGAGCGAGCGCCCGTACATCAACCTGTTGGACCCGGAGTTCTACGTGGACCCGTGGGACGCCTACAAGTGGATGCGGGAGAACGAACCGGTCTTCTGGGACCCGGTGCAGAAGATCTGGGGCATCAGCCGCTTCGACGACCTCATGTACGTCGAGAAGCACCCGGAGCGCTACACCTCGTACCACGGGTCGCGGCCGAAGATCGACCAGACGGCCAACACGTCGATGATCGACCAGGACGACCCGCTCCACCAGAAGCACCGGTCGCTCATCCATCGCCGCTTCACGCCTCGTGCCGTCCTCACCCAGGAGGACGAGGTGCGCGAGGTCGCCCGCGGCCTCGTCGACGCGGTCGCCGCGAAGGGCGAGTGCGAGGCGGTCGAGGCACTGGCGTCGCGCCTGCCGGCGATCATGATCGGCCGCCGCCTCGGCTACGCGCCGGAGCAGTGGGAGCTGGTGCGGTACTGGTCGGAGACCACGATGTACCAGGGCGGCCAGACCGACCCGAACGGCGGCGAGGCGCACTTCCACGAGAGCGCGGGCACGGCGATGCTCGACTTCGTCGAGAAGACCCTGCCGATCATCCACGACCGGCGCGCCAACCCGCGTGACGACCTCATCTCGATCTGGACCCAGGCCGACCGCTACGGCGAGGACCGCCCCTGGACCGACGGCGAGATCCTCGAGGAGTGCCTCCTCGTGCTCGACGGCGGGGCCGAGACCACCCGCACGGTGATCGGCGGCATCGTGCGCGAGCTCGCGCTCCAGCCCGACCAGCGCCAGATCCTGCTCGACGACCCCGCGGTGCTCGGGCAGACCGCGGTGGAGGAGTTCATCCGCTGGATGTCGCCGGTGCTCAACATGCGCCGCACCGCCACCGAGGACCACGAGCTCCACGGCAAGGAGATCAAGCAGGGCGACGAGCTGCTGCTCATGTACCCGTCGGCCAACCGCGACGAGGCCGAGTTCGAGAACCCCGACGTGTTCGACGTGCGCCGCAACATCGGCCTGCAGCTCGCGTTCGGCATCGGCACGCACTTCTGCCTCGGCGCGTCGTTCGCCCGCCTCGAGGTGCGGGTGATGATCGAGGAGATGCTGCGGCGCATCCCCGACTGGCGCCTCGCCGCCGACAAGCCCGAGCCGAAGATCCTCGCGGCCACGTTCGCCCGGGCCTACGACCAGGTGCACATCGAGTTCACGCCCGCATGAGCACCGACGGGGCCGAAGCCAAGGGCGTCACCCTCTCCTGGCCGGACGAGGAGCTGTCGGCGGAGCTCTACCAGCAGATCTGCGGACCGGGTTCGCCGTTCGAGATCGTCGAGGAGGACGTGCTCGGCGCGCGCATGCAGGTGTTCGCGAACCGGCCGCGGTCGCTCGTCGACCTGCTGCGCAGCGCGGCCACCAACTACGGCGACCGCGAGTACCTGGTGTTCCCGCACCGCGTCGAGACGTTCGCGTCGGTGCTCGCGCCGGTCGCCGCGGTCGCGCGCACGCTGCAGGAGCGCTACGGCATCGGCAAGGGCGACCGCGTCGGCATCGTCGCCGCGAACTGCTTCGAGTACACGATCACCTTCTGGGCGGTCACCGCGCTCGGCGGCATCACCGTCGCGTACAACGGATGGTGGACCGGCCCCGAGATGGTCTACGCCACCGAGCTCACGCGCCCGAAGGTGCTGTTCGGCGACGCCCGCCGGCTCGAACGACTCACCGGCCACGAGGGCGAACTGCCCGCCGACATGCCCGTCGTCACCTTCGAGGAGGAGTTCTCGGCGATCGAGGCCGCCGGCGCGGGCGCCGCGGAGTTCCCCACCACACCGATCGACGAGGACGACCCGTTCCTCATCCTCTTCACCAGCGGCACCACCGGCCGCCCGAAGGGCGTGCTGCTCTCGCACCGCGGCACCATCCACTTCATCCTCTCCAGCAGCCTGCGTGGGATGGAGCAGTTCCTGCGCGCCACCGAGCTCGGCCTCGAGTCCCGTCAGATGGCGAGCCACCCGAAGATCATCTCGGGCTCGCCGATGTTCCACATCTCGGGGCTCAACTGCCAGCTCGTGATGGCCGCGGCCTCGGGGATGTCGATCATCTACCCGCCGCCCGGCCGGTGGGACGAGATCCAGCACATGGAGCTCACCGCGCAGCACGGCGCCACGATGTGGTCACTCGTGCCCACCCAGCTGTGGCGGGTGCTCAACTCGCCCGACATCGGCGACTTCGACCTCTCGTCGCTCATGAGCGTCGGCGGCGGCAGCGCGGTGTGGCCGCCCGAGCTCCTGAAGCGCACCGGCGAGCTCATCCCGAACGCGCGGCTCGGCATGAGCCTCGGGTACGGCAGCACCGAGACGATGGGGCTCGGCACCACGCTCGGCACCGCCGCCACCTACGAGCACGCGGAGACCGTCGGCCAGGCGTCGCCCACCGTGCTCGTGCAGGTGCGCGACGACGTCACCGGCGAGGCACTGCCCGAAGGTGAGGTGGGCGAGATCTGCATCCGCACCGCGTCGCGCTTCCTCGAGTACTGGGACAACCCCGAGGCCACCGCCAAGGCGCTCGACGACGACGGTTGGTACCGCACCGGCGACTACGGCGTGATCCACGACGGCTACCTGTCGCTGGCCGGCCGCCGGCAGGACCTCATCATCCGCGGCGGCGAGAACATCTCGCCGATCGAGATCGAGAACCGCATCATCGAGCACCCCGGTGTGGAGGAGGTCGCGATCGTCGGCCTCGAACACGCGACGCTCGGCCAGGAGGTCGCCGCGTTCGTGGTGCCCGCGCCCGGCTCGGTGCTCGACGACGCCGCGATCCGCGACTGGTGCGCGGCGGAGCTCGCGGGGTTCAAGGTGCCGACGATCGTGGAGTTCCGCACCGAGCTGCCGCACAACCCGAGCGGCAAGGTGCTCAAGCACCTCCTCGCGAACCCGGAAGCAACGAGTGGATTCGTCGAAGACTGACGCGCTCATGCGCGTCGCGTTGGAGGAGGCGCGCGCCGCGCTCGCGCACGACGACGTGCCGATCGGTGCTGTCGTCGCGCGGCGCGACACCGGCGAGGTGATCGCGCGCCGGCACAACGAGCGTGAGTTGACCGACGACCCCACCGCGCACGCGGAGGTGCTCGCACTGCGCGACGCCGCCACGGCGCTCGGCACGTGGCGGCTCGACGACTGCGTGCTCGTCGTCACGCTCGAGCCGTGCCCCATGTGCGCGGGGGCGACGCTCGCCGCCCGGGTGCCCGAGGTGGTGTTCGGCGCCGCCGATCCCAAGGCCGGTGCGCTCGGCAGCCTCTACTCGTTCGGTGCCGACCCCCGCCTGAACCACGAGGTGCACGTGGTCGACGGCGTCGCCGCCGACGAGGCCGCGGCGCTCCTGACCGGCTTCTTCTCGAAGCGTCGTTGATCGGGCTGCGAGCCGGGCGACATACAATGTCGCCTTCCCGGAGGGATGCGAGAGCGGCCGAATCGGATGGTCTCGAAAACCATTGTGGCGCAAGTCACCCTGGGTTCAAATCCCAGTCCCTCCGCCACCGACTGGCCGCCCTCCCGAATCGATCGGGTAGGGCGGCCGGTTCGCGTACGCGCCGGCGGACGGGCGCAGCACGTCAGGTGAACAGGGTCTCGCCGACGAACCCGCCGGCCTGCACACCCGGCGGGACCGCGAACACCGCGCTACCGACGTGCTTGATGTACTCGTTCAGCGCGTCGTTCGCGAGGTTGCGCTGCACGCGCACGAACCCGGTGCGCGGGTCACGCTGGTAGGCGAGGAAGAACAGTCCCGCGTCGAGCTGGTTGGTGACCGGATCGATGCCGTCGGTGAACGAGTAGCCGCGCCGCAGCAGCTTCGCCCCACCGTTACGCGAGGGTGCCGAGAGACGGATGTGCGCGTCAATGGGGATCACCGGTTGGAGGTCGTCCTGCACCTCGAGATCGACGGTCTCGAACTCCTTCGTGCCACCGAGGGGCGCGCCGCTGCCCTTCACGCGACCGATGCTCGCTTCCTGGTCGGCGAGCGTCGAGCGGTCCCACACCTCGAGCAGCATTCGAATGCGGCGGGCGACGAGGTAGCTCCCGCCGCGCATCCACGCGGGGTCGTCGCCCGCACCGACCCACACGTGCTCACGCAGGGCGGCGGTGTCCTCCCCGACGACGTTGTTGGTGCCGTCCTTGAACCCCATCAGATTGCGCGGGGTCTCCTGCGACGTGTCGGTGCTCGACGTGCGACCGAAGCCTTCTTGCGACCAGCGCAGCGCGACCACGCCGCGTCCGATGCGCGCCAGGTTGCGGATCGCGTGGAAGCACACGAGCGGGTCGTTGGCACAGGCCTGCACTGCGAGATCCCCACCACCGCGTGCCGGATCGAGCTCGTCACCCGCGAACGTCGGGAGTTCGACCAGCGCGGCCGGCCGCATCGCCGCGATTCCGAAACGGTCGACGCCGTCGCGCGTGAACAGCGTGGGCCCGAACCCGAACGTGACGGTGAGCGACGACGGCGGCAGGCCGATCGCTTCGCCGGTGTCGTCGGGCGGCGCGTCGGGGTTGGTGTTCTCGCCACCGACCGGTTCACCCGCCGCCATCCGCGCCGACGCCTTCGTCCAATCGCGGAAGAGCGCGATCAACTCGTCGCGGTCGTCGGTCAGCACGTCGAAGGACGCGAAGAGCAACCGGTCCTGTGCGGGGGTCACGATCCCGGCCTGGTGCTCACCGTGGAACGCAACCGCGGCGCCCGCGACGGAGGCCTCGGCCGCGGGGGCAGCGACACCGAGGGACTCCGTCGCGAGCGCGCCCGCGGTGGCCGCGCCGAGGATGCCGGCTGCGCCCAGGAAGCGGCGACGGCTCACCGCCGCCCTCACTGGCTGACGACCTGCTTGCTCACCTGTGAGAGCGACTCGGCGAGGGTGTCGACCACCTGCGCGAGCGCCTTCGTGTCGTCCTTGGTGAGCGTGGTGTACGACACGAACGTGGCGCCCGCCTTGTAGGGCGCGAGCGCCGTGAAGACCGCGGCGAACTCGGCGTCGATGTCGTCGGCGAGGTCGGCCTTCTTCGCCGCGAGGAGCGGCTTCACCGCTTCGAACGCGGCTTGCGAACCTTCGACGTTCGCCTGGAAGTCGTCGAGGTCGGTGTGCGAGTACCGCTCCTCCTCGCCCGTGATCTTCGACGCCGACACCTCGTTGAGGAGCTCGACCGCACCGTTGGCGATGCCGGCCGGCTGCAGTTCCACGTCGGGGATGAGGTTGGCGAGCGTCTGCACGTCCTCGTTCAGGTCCGCGGTGACCTCGGTGAGCCCGGCCGTACTGCCGTCGACCCACAGGGCCTGCTCGATCTTGTGGAACCCTTCCCAGTCCTTGGCCGGGACGTCACCTTCCCGGGCGTCGATCTTCGGATCGAGATCGCCGAACGTCTCGGCGACGGGTTCGATGCGCTCGTAGGGCATGCGCGCCGCCACGTAGGCCGCCTTCGCGCCCTCGACGTCACCGGCGTCGACGGCCGTGGTGAACGTCTTGGTCAGGGCGACGAGCTGCGCCGCCTGGTCGACGAGGTACGCGCGGTAGGTGTCGACCGCAGTCTGCTCCGCCCCGGTGAGCCTGGTGTCGGCCGTGCCGGTCACGGTGAGCCTGCCCTTCTCCCGGTCACCGCCCGGGCAGTACGTCGTGTACCTGCCCGCCTTCAGGGTGAGGGAGAACTCCCGGGTGAGCCCGGGCGCCACGTTCTCGATCTCACCGATGATCCGGTTGCCCGAGAGCACCTCGAACTCCGAGACCTCGCCCGAGCCGGTGTTCTCCACCTCGAAGGTGACCGGGCCCGCCTTCGCCTTCAACGTGGCGGGGCAGCCGTCGTCGTCGATCTCGACCTTCACGGTCTTCGTCTTGGCCTGCGGGACGGCCCCGGCAGCGGGAGCGAGGAGCGCGACGGCGGCGGCAACGGTGGCGGCGGACACCAGGATGGCGGTGATACGCCGGGCGGGGGAGTGCATGTGCAGGGTTCCTCTCGGTTCGGTGCTCGTGTGGACGAACGGGTCGGGTCAGGGGATCCGGTCGGGTGACGGCAAGGTGCCGAGCAGATGCGCGGCGAACGACGGCGCGGCCCAGGCCACGAGTCGCCCGGCCTCGACGACGGCGACGGTGTGGGCGTGCGCGGTCGCGAGGGCGAGATCGGCGACCGTCACCACCACCGCCGCGCCGGCGTCCGCCCGTTCGCGACAGCGGGCCAGCAGCGCGGGCCCGTCGGCGGAGACGGCGGGCTGCTCGCACAGGAGGACATCCGCCGCGCCGTCGTCGCGGGCGCCGGTCAGGAGGTCGCGCGTCGCGTCGGGCCCGTGGGCGGTGATCCGGGGGTCCCGCCCCAATCCGCGGCCGGACGACCGTCCCCGCACCAGGACCCGGCCGGCGGACGGGGCGATCTCGCCGGCGAGGAGACGCCACAACGTGGCCGCGCCACTCCCCCGCCGACCGACGATGGCGAGCATCTCGCCGGGGCCGACGGCCAGCGTGACGTTGCGCACGAGTGGGAGACCGCCCTGCCGGTAGCTGACGCGCTGTGCCTCGATGACCACCCCGACTCCTTTGGTTAGGTAAACCTAAGTTAGGTGATCCTAATGGAGAGTTCCGGGATGTCAAGCCGAGGATGCGCCTAGTTCGCCGCCGGACGGTTCTGCAGGTTGCCGGGGTCGAACACCGACCGGCCGACCTCGCACCGCTCCACCAGCGCGGAGTCGGCACGCGTGGTCGCGGCGAGCACCGGCGACGTCAGCGCGGCGAGCGGGCCGACCGTGTAGGGCCGGGCCAGGACCGGCGCCGCGGTGCGCAGGTCGGCGGCGACCGCATCCGACGGTGACCGCTCGGCGAGTCGCTCCACCTGCGCGAGCGAGAGGTCACGGGCCGCGGCCGTGCCGTCGGGGAGACGGGTGCGGTTCTCCTGCGCGATCAGGTACGCCTCGTTGCAGAACGACGCCCAGGTCTTCGTCTTCTCGTCGCGATCGCGAATGGTGATCGCGGCGGCGACTGCGGTGGCGATCGTGACCACGAGGATCAGCGTGATCCGCAGCGCGCGGTTCACGAGACCAGGATCACGACTCGGGGACGAGGCCGAGCTGCTCGTAGATCTCGAGGGTCGCGCCGGAGCGGTTCATCGTGAAGAAGTGCAACCCCGGCGCACCGCCGTCGAGGAGCACGCGGCACAGCTTCGTGGCCTCTTCGATGCCCACGCGGCGTACGGCGTCGGGGTCGTCGCCCACCGCCTCGAGCTTCGCCGCGAGCCACGCGGGGAACTCGCTCCCCTGCAGCTCGGCCATGCGCTTGATCGACGCGATGCTCGTGACCGGCATGATGCCCGGGATCACCGGCTTGTCGACGCCGAGCTCCTTCAGGGTGCCGACGAGGTCGAAGTAGTGGTCGGCGTCGAAGAAGAACTGCGTGATCGCGAAGTCGGCCTCGGCCAGCTTCTCCGCGGTGTGCTCGCGGTCGATCCGCCGCGACGGCGACCTCGGGTGCGGCTCCGGGTGGGCGGCGACACCGATGCAGAAGTCGCCCGTCTCGCGGATGAGGCGCACGAGCTCGATGCCGTAGGTGAGCTCGCCGGGCGGGAGGTCGAGGTCGCGGGGCGGGTCGCCGCCGAGCGCCAGGATGTTCTCGATGCCGGCCTCGGCGTAGCGCTCGACGATGCCCGTGAGCTCGGCCCGCGTGTGGCACGCGCACGTGAGGTGCGCCATGGGCGTCATCGACGTCTCGCGCAGGATCTGCACGACGAGGTCGTGGGTGCGCTCGCGCGTGGAACCGCCGGCGCCGTAGGTGACCGACACGTACGACGGCCCGAGCGGCGCCAGCTCGACGAGGGTGCGAGCGAGGGTCTCCTCGGCCGCCTCGGTGCGCGGCGGCCCGAACTCGAACGAGAAGCTCGGCCCCTGGCGGAGGATGTCACTGATCTTCACTGCCGGAGAGGGTACGCGCGGACCGCGCCGATGGTCCGACAGTTGGACCGCGCAAAGGTCTGACAGTGGGGAAACGCGGGTGCCCTGTGCCAGACTCCCGGGCATGGCGCCGGAGAAGTTCCAGTGGAGTCACCTGTACTCGGAAGTGGTCACCTCGGGTCTGTGCACGGGGTGCGCAGGCTGTGTGATCGCGTGCCCGCACGACGTGCTCGGGTACCGCGACGACTCGGGGATCTACAAGCCCTTCCACCTCGAGGAGGGCTACGCGCCCGACAACTGCAGCCACGGTGAGAAGGGCTGCACGTCGTGCACACGGGCGTGCCCCCGCTTCCGCACCTGGGAGCCCGAGATCGACGAGTTCATGTTCGGTCGGGCCCGCACGGTCGAGGAGCCCTCGGGCCAGTACAAGGACATCGTCCTCGCCCGGGCCGCCGACCCGATCCTCCACGAGGTCGGCCAGGACGGCGGCCTCGTCTCCGCGCTGCTCGTCTACGCGCTCGAGCACGACATCATCGACGCCGCGCTCGTGAGCTACCTCGAGGGTGACGGCAGCACGTGGAAGGCCATCCCCGGCGTGGCGCGCACGCGCGAGGACGTCATCGCCTCCGCGGGCAGCCGCTACACCTACTCGGCCAACACGATGGCCTACCCCGACGCGATCGAGAGCGGCGCCGAGCGCATCGCCCTCGTGGGCATGAGCTGCCAGTCGTCGATCCCGCCGGTGATGAAGCAGCGCAAGGCGGGCAAGGTCGCGCGCCGCCTCGCACTGAGCATCGGTCTGCTCTGCTCGAAGACCTTCGACGACGCGATCTTCGAAGAGCTGTTCGAGGCCAAGTACGGCCTGAAGAAGTCCGAGATGAAGAAGATGAACATCAAGGGCGTCTTCCAGATCTGGATGAAGAACGGCGACTACCACGAGATCCCGCTGAAGGAGTGCCACGCGTGGACGCGTGAGGGCTGCAAGATGTGCCCCGACTTCGCGGCCGAGCACGCCGACATCTCCACCGGCGGCATCGGTGCGTTCAACGACTGGACGCTCACGATCGTGCGCACCGACGCCGGACGCGAGCTGATGGACGCGATGATCCGCGACGGCTGGATCGAGACGCGCCCCGGCGACGACGACCCCGGCGCCATCGCGCTGATGCACAAGCTCGCGATCAAGTCGCGCAAGCGGTGGCCCGAGTTCGCGGTGGAAGCACCGCGCATGGTCCCCGCGCCTGCACCCAAGGCCTAGGCGGCGGTCGGCCGGACGGGCGCATGGCCGACCGACACGTACGCGTCCCCAAGCTCGGGCGGGCCGTCCCGCCCTTCGGGACCGAATTCGTCTCGCTGGAGGCGGCGAGCGGCATCGTCCTGCTCGTCGCGACCGTCGCCGCGCTGGTGTGGGCGAACGTCGCGAGCGGTTCGTACCACGACCTCTGGCACCACGAGCTCACGATCGGGTTCGGTGACTTCTCGATCACCGAGGACGTCGCCCACTGGGTGAACGACGGCCTGATGACCGTGTTCTTCTTCGTGGTCGGCCTCGAGATCAAGCGTGAGCTGGTCACGGGCGAGCTGCGCGACCCGCGCACCGCGGCCCTGCCCGCAGTCGCCGCGGTCGGCGGCATGGTGCTCCCCGCGCTGCTCTATGTCGCGGTGAACACCGGCGGCGGCAACCTCGACGGCTGGGCCGTGCCGATGGCCACCGACATCGCGTTCGCGGTGGGCGTCCTCGCGATCCTCGGGTCGCGCGTGCCGGGCCCGTTGAAGCTGTTCATGCTCACGCTCGCGATCGTCGACGACGTGGGCGCGATCGTGGTGATCGCGCTCTTCTACTCGAAGGGCATCGACCTCGGCTGGTTGCTCGCCGCGGCGGGTGCACTGGTGCTCGTGCACCTGATGTCGCGCTTCGGGGCGAACCGCGCGCTCATGTACGTGCTGCCCGCGCTCCTCGTGTGGGTGTGCGTGTTCGAGTCGGGGGTGCACGCCACACTCGCCGGGGTCGTGCTCGGCCTGATGACCCCGGCCCGCCCCCGCGGCGGCAAACCCGTGCTCGAACGGCTCGAGCACGCCCTCCACCCGCTCTCGAGCTTCGTCATCGTCCCGCTGTTCGCGCTGGCGAACGCAGGCATCGTGCTCAGCGCCGACGCGATCGACGCCGCACTGCACAGCCGCATCACCCTCGGCATCGTGCTCGGCCTCGTCGTGGGCAAGTTCGCCGGCATCTTCGGAGCCACCTGGTTCGGCGTACGCGCCCGGATCGGCCGGCTGCCCGAGGGGATCCGCCTGCGCGACATCGCGGGCATCGCCGCGGTGGGCGGCATCGGTTTCACCGTCTCGCTGTTCGTGTCCGACCTCAGCTTCCACGGCCTGCACCTCGACGAGGCGAAGATGGGCGTGCTCGGCGCGTCGGTGCTGGCCGCGCTGCTCGGCGTCGTGGTGCTGCTCGCCACCCTGCGCCCGACGGAGGAACGCGCATGATCGTCGCCCTCGTCCCCGACCTCATGGACCGGTCCCGGGTGTCCGCCGCCCTTCCCGACGCCCGCTTCACGCGCGCCGCGTCCGACTGTGGTGACGCCACGGTGGTGCTGGTCGACCTCGCACGCCACGCCGACGACGTGGCCGCGGTGCGCGCCGCGGCGCCCGCCGCGCGGATCGTCGCGTTCGGTCCGCACGTCGACGACGACGCGCTCGCCCGCGCCCGGGCCGACGGCGCCGACGCGGTGCTCCCGCGCTCCAAGTTCTTCGCCGACGTCGCGGGCGCAACGACCGGACCTGCACCGACGGGCTGAGCCTGCGAGACTGCGCCCATGGCCGACTACCCCATGGACGTGACCGTCACCGACCACCTGCTCGCGACCACGCGCGCGGTGCGCAAGCGCCTCGACCTCGACCGCCCCGTCGAACGCGAGCTCCTCCTCGAGTGCCTCCGCCTCGCGGTGCAGGCGCCCACCGGCAGCAATTCGCAGGGCTGGCGCTGGATCGTGGTGACCGACCAGGAGAAGAAGACGAAGCTCAAGGAGCTGTACGGCGGGACCGGCGGGGCCTATCTCAAGGCGGCGGCCGCGCAGGCCAAGGACCCGCAGACCCAGAGGGTCTACGAGTCGGCGGTGTACCTGCTCGACATCCTCGACAAGGTGCCCGTGCACGTGATCCCGTGCGTCGAGGGTCGCGTCGAGGGCACGAACACGCTCGGCAACGCGAGCATGTACGGCTCCATCCTCCCCGCGGTGTGGAGCTTCATGCTCGCGGCGCGCTCACGCGGCCTCGGCACCGTGTGGACCACGCTGCACCTCGCGCGTGAGCAGGAGGCCGCGGAGCTGCTCGGCATCCCCGACGGATTCACGCAGGTGGCCCTCATCCCGGTGGCCCACACCACGGGCGGCGACTTCAAGCCCGCCGCGCGGCCACCGGTCGAGGGCATCACCTACTGGGACTCCTGGGGCGAGACCGTCGACCCCGCGTAACCGCCGCCACGGGTCTCGCCGCCGCGGGTCTCGTCGCCGCGGTGCTCGCCGTCACTCGCCGACAGCAGCTCCTCGAACAGCGCCCGGTACGACACCACCGCCCGGCGCAGGTCCTCGGTCGTGGCCCGGCCGTCCACGTTGCGCTGCGCGATGTCGTGCGCGGTGCCGTAGTGCTCGACGACCCGCGGGTGGTCGACCGACACCAGGTCGCGCTTGGTCTCGAAGTCGTCCACCGGGTAGCCGCGCTCGCGCATCAGATCGGTGACGAGACGATCGGCATCCGCCACCGCCACCTGCGGCCGGTCGACGAATGTGCGCTGCACGTCGTCCCAGTCGCGGGTGAACCGCTCCCGTGACGCCGGGCTCAGCGGGCGGAGGTCGAGCTCGTCGTGACGGGCCTCCCGCTCCCGGAGCTCGCGCTCGGCGTCACGGCGGTGCTCCGCGTGGCCGACCGTGCGGTCGTACTCCGGCCCGAACCGGTCCCGGAGGTGGCGCCGGCGGCGGGAGCCCGCCATGGCCAGGGCAACGACCACCACGACCAGCACCACCACGGCGACGGCGATGACCACCCAGATCCACGTGTCCATGTGTGTGCCTCCTCGTCCACGGAACCTGCCCTGCGGGCCCTGATACCCCGGATCGGTGGCCTGATCACCTCGGACCCTCCCCCAACGGGCACAATGGAGGGCCCGTATGCCGATGGAGCTCCTTCCCGCAGCGGGGTCGACGGACGAGGGCCTCCGGCCCGTCGACCGCCCCGGCCACCGCGACGAACGGCGCAAGCTGTGGCGACTCTTCCTCGTCCTGCTCGCGCTGACGGTCGCGACGCGCCTCCCGGCGTTCGTGGTGCCCGTCTTCAACTCCGACGAGACGTTCCTCGCCACGCAGGCCCACGTCATCCAGCAGGGCGGGCAGCTCTACCACGACGCGATCGACCGCAAGCCGCCGATCGTGCCCTACCTCTACGCCGCCACCTTCTCGTTCTTCGACACCACCGGGCTGTGGTCGGTGCGCATCATGGCGATGCTCGCGGTCGCGATCACCGCCTTCCTCCTCGCGCTGGAGGCGCGCCGACGCTACGGCGAGCGCGCCGGCTGGTTCGCCGGGATCCTCTGCGTCGGCGCGCTGGTCGCGTTCGCGCCGATGGACGGGCAGGCCGCGAACTTCGAGGTGTTCATGCTGCCGTCGATGACGGCCGCCATCCTCTGTTCCCGACGCGGGCGCGGGTTCCTCGCGGGTGTGATGGTCGCGTTGGCCACGCTCGCGAAGCAGACGGGCGCGGCCACGTTGCTGCCCGTCGCCTACATGATCTGGCGACTGCGCGGGAAGCGCGGGCTCGGCGCCGTCGGCGCCGGGTTCTCGATCCCGCTCGCGCTCGCCGCACTCGCGCTCGGCCCGAGCCAGCTCTTCTACTGGACGGTGCAGGGCAACGGTTCCTACGTCGGCATGAAGACCCTGTCGTCGCAGGTCATCACGATCTTCCTGTTCATGACGTCGATGTGGCTGGTGTGCAACATCCCGATCGTGTGGAAGCTGCCGCAGGCCTGGCTCGCACGCCGTCAGGTCGCGCTCGACGGCGAGCGCGACACCGACCTCTGGTTGTGGGCCTTCTCCGCCGCGGTGTCGGTCGCGGTCGGTCTGCGCTTCTTCGGTCACTACTACATCCAGCTCGTGCCGCCGCTCGCGTTGCTCGCGGCCGGCGCGCTCGCGCGCGGCGCGAAGCGCTGGGCCGACGCCACCATGGCCCTGGCGGTCACCGCCGCCCTGTTGTTCGGTGCAGCCGGGTTCTTCATCCGTCCCGGCGTGGCGGAGCCGAACTACGAGTCGGTGTCGCGCTACCTCGCCAGTGTCACGAGCCCCGACGACCCGATCTTCGTGTGGGGATCCGTGCCGGAGATCTACTGGGCATCGGGGCGCAAGCCGGCCACGCGCTTCATCACGTCGCCGTTCCTCACCGGCAACTACGCGGGGCGACCACCTGAGGAGGCCAACGCGGGCGCCGACACCCAGGCCGCGTGGGACGACTTCTACCAGGACTTCAAGGCCCACCCGCCGAAGTACTTCGTCGACACGTCACCGGCGAAGGTGCGCGGCGCGCAGTACTACCCGATCTCCAAGTTCCCGCGGCTCGAGAAGATCGTGAAGACGCAGTACCGCTACAAGGTCGCGATCGACGACATCGTCGTCTACGAACGCAAGTAGCGGCCGCGCCTCAGACGAGGGGCCAGGGCATGGAGTAGTGGTCGTCGGGCAGGGGGAGCCCGTCGTGGAGGAGGTTCGCCGCGCGCAGACGCAGGGCGTCGAGCTCCTGCGGCGCGAGCAGCTCCGACAGCCGCTCGCCGATCGCGCCGCCGTCGAGCTCGGCCATCACCCGCCGCACGTCGTCGGCCGCGTCGTCGGGGAGGCGCTCTCCCGCGAACTCCCAGATCACCGTGCGCAGCTTGAAGTGCACATGGAACGTCAGGCCGTGGTCGATGCCGACGACGAGGTCGTTCGGCTCGTCGTACAGGCAGTGCCCGCCCTTGCGGTCGGTGTTGTTCGCGAGCACGTCGAACCACGCGAACTCGCGGAAGCGGGCCTCGTGCTCGGGCATCATCGTGAAGTAGTGCTCGTCGGGGTCGTGCTCCACGAACCGCTGCACCGCACCGATGCCGAGCGGACCGTCACGCAGCACGGTGAGCGGCACGATGTCCCAGCCCAAGGCGTGCGACAGCTCGTAGGCCGCGACCTCGCGGTGGCAGAGCGTGCCGTGCGGGAAGTCCCACAGCGGCCGTTCACCGCGTTGCGGCTTGTACACCGCGGCGAGCGTGACGTCGTCGAGCGTGGCCTCCACGAGGAAGGTCGCGTTCGACGAGTACCGCATGCGCCCGACGACCTCGAGCTCGGCGTCGCGCAGGACGCGCTCGACCTCCGCGGGCGTCAGTTCCAACGCGGACACCGGTGCCCGGCCGGGTCCATCGGCATCTCGCACAGCGGGCACGGGGGCCGGCCGCCCTCGACCGCCTCCAGCCCGCGAGCCGCCATCGCCCGCACCTGCGCGCGGGTGGCGTACACACGCGCGACGTAGCCCTCTTCCTCGTCGTCGTCCTCGGCCTCGATCGGGTCGACGTCGTCGTCGTCCTCCGGCCGCTCGCGCAGCTCCAGCAGCACCAGCTCGCGCTCGGGGTCGAACCCGAGGCCGATGAGGCGCGCCCGGAAGAGCGGCACGGTGGGCTCGCGCAGGTCGGCCTCCGTGGGCGTGAGCTGCACCGGGAGCTCGGGATAGTCGTCGGCGAGCCGGTCGAGGAAGGCCACCGCCTCGGCGGCGAGCAGCGCGACCTGCTCCTTCTCCACCAGCACGGTGAGCTGCGTGCTCTCCGTGCGCGCCTGCAGGTAGAACGCGCGCTGACCCGGCTGGCCCACGGCACCGGCGCCGAGACCCTCGACGTCGTCGAGCTCGATGAACTCGCTCACGGCGCGGCCACCTCGTCGGGCGCGTCCCCGGCCGCCTCCGCGGCAGTCTCCTCAGCCTTCTCCTCGGCGGGGGCGGGCGGCGGGAGGAGTTCCTCCATCGAACCGAGCGAGTTGCACGTGAGCATCGCGACACCGTGAGGGCCGAGCTCGAACACGGTGGCCGACGCGGGCGACACCACGATGCGCTGGAAGAGGTCGAGGTGCACACCGGTGAAGTGCGCGATCGCCGCCTTGATCGGGTCGGCGTGCGACACCACCACCACGAGGTCGCCGGGGTGGTCGGCCACCAACGCCTCCAGCGCGGCGACCATGCGCGACTGCATCTCGGCGATCGACTCGCCGCCGGGGAAGCGGGCGCGCGACGGGTTGCGCTGCACCACCTTCCACAGGTCGGTCTTGGCCAGGTCGGCGATCTGGCCGCCGGTCCACTCCCCGTAGTCGGCCTCGATCACGCCCGGCAGCGGGCGCACCGGCATGTCGTGGTGGGCGGCGACGGCCTCGGCCGTCTGCGTGGTGCGCTCGATGGGGCTGGCGTAGACCGCGGCCACGGGCAGTCCGGCCAGCCGCTCCCCCAGACGCCGCGCCTGGTCACGCCCCGTGTCGGAGAGGTCGATCCCGGGCAGGCGGCCCGAGAGCATGGGCCCGGTCTGGTGGGTCACCGCATGGCGCGCCAGGACGAGCCGCACGGTCGGGGAAGCCTCGCTCACCCCCCGGATCGTACCGGCGCATCCTCGGAAATCGTCCCGGAGCCCGTATCCTTCGCAGCCGTGAGCGACCAGCCGATCGCCTTCTCCCCGCAGGGACCGCCCGAAACGGTCCTCGACGCCGAGGCCCCCGAGGCCCTCGCCGCGCTCGCCGCGGCCCTGGCCGGGCCCGCCGACGCGCGTCGTGACGCGGTGGCCGCGGTGGTCGCCCGCTGGCCCCGGTTCCTCGACGCCTGGGCCCGTCTCGGCGAGCTCGGGCGGGACCCGGTGGAGCAGTACGCGGCGTTCCGGGTCGGCTACCACCGTGGCCTCGACCGCCTCCGCGGCTCCGGCTGGCGCGGCTCCGGCTACGTGCGCTGGCGCCACGAGACCAACCGCGGCTTCCTGCGCGCCCTCGACGGGCTGCGCGGGGCGGCGGCGGAGATCCGCGAACGCGACGAGGAGCTGCGCTGCGGCGAGTTCCTCCACCAGCTCGAGCCCGACTGGGACCGAATCGAAGGAGTCCACGCCCTCCCATGAAGCGCGCCCTCATCACCGGCATCACCGGCCAGGACGGCCGCCACCTCGCGCAGTTCCTCGCGGGCAAGGGCTACCAGGTCTTCGGGCTCATCCGCGGCCAGGGGAACCCCAAGGCCGAGATCGTGCAGCGCGAGACGCCCTCGCTCGAGCTCATCGACGGCGACCTGCGCGACCTGTCGTCGCTCATCGCCGCCGTCGACTTCGTACAGCCCGACGAGGTCTACAACCTCGGCGCGATCAGCTTCGTGCACCTGTCGTTCACACAGCCCGAGCTCACGTCGGAGATCACCGGCCTCGGTGTGCTCCGCATGCTCGAGGCGGTGCGCATCGTGGGCGGGGTCGACAACCCGATCCGCTTCTACCAGGCGTCGTCGTCGGAGATGTTCGGCAAGGTGCGCGAGACACCGCAGTCGGAGCTCACGCCGTTCCACCCGCGCTCGCCCTACGGCGTCGCCAAGGTGTTCGGCCACGACATGACGGTCAACTACCGCGAGTCGTACGGCCTGCACGCGTCGTCGGGCATCCTCTTCAACCACGAGGGTGAGCGGCGCGGCCTCGAGTTCTACACGCGCAAGGTCACGAACGGCCTCGCCCGCATCAAGCTCGGGCTCCAGGACAAGATCGTGCTCGGCAACCTCGACTTCTCGCGCGACTGGGGCTACGCCGGCGACTACGTCCAGGCGATGTGGATGATGCTCCAGCAGGACGAGCCCGACGACTACGTGATCGCCACCGGCGAGACGCACACCGGGCGCGAGTTCCTCGAGATCGCGTCGCGCGTCGCCGGGTTCGACGACTGGTCCGAGGTGGTCGAGCAGGACCGTCGCTTCGAGCGTCCCGCCGAGGTCGACCTGCTCATGGGCGACGCCACGAAGGCCCGCGAGAAGCTGGGATGGACGCCCACGGTGAGCTTCGAGGGCCTCATCACCCTCATGTACGAGAACGACCTCAAGGAAGAGACCGCGAAGCTCGAAGCAGGTCGGTAGTACGGTTCCGGCGTGGCCCAGCCCCTGGTAGGCGTGATCATGGGGAGCGATTCCGACCTCCCCACCATGCAGGGTGCGATCGACGCGCTCGACGAGCTCGGCATCGCGCACGAGGTGCGCATCGTCTCCGCGCACCGCACCCCCGAGGTGATGTACGACTACGCGCAGACGGCTGCGTCACGCGGCCTGCGCGTGATCATCGCCGGCGCGGGCGGCGCCGCGCACCTGCCGGGCATGACCGCGTCGCTCACGTCGCTGCCCGTCATCGGCGTGCCGGTGCCCCTGCAGCAGCTCGACGGGATGGACTCGCTGCTGTCGATCGTGCAGATGCCCGAGGGCATTCCCGTGGCCACCGTCGGCATCGGCAAGGCGCGCAACGCCGGCCTGCTCGCGGCGCGCATCATCGGCGCCGGCGACACCACGGTGCAGGCGGGCATCGACGCGCAGCGCGCCACCATGGCGCAGACGGTCAAGGCCAAGGACGCAGCCCTGACGGAGAAGCTGCGCGAGGGCTGAGCTCCCGCGGCGACTGTTGCCGGTGCCTGCTCGCCGTTGCCTGCTCGCCGGTGCCTACTCGCCGGTGAAGGTGGGCTTGCGCTTCTCGAGGAAGGCGGCGATGCCCTCCTGGCCGTCGGCGGTGGCCGACGCGTTGGCAATGGCTTCGGCCTCGGCGGCGAGGTGCGTCTCGAGCGTGTCCTCGAAGCTGGTGTGCATGAGCCGCTTGGCCGCGGCGAACGCCTTGGTGGGCCCACCGGCGAAGTGCACGGCGACGGCCTCGGCGCGGGTCGCGAGCTCGTCGTCGGGGACGACCTCGTTGATCAGGCCCCAGTCGAGCGCCTCCTGGGCCGAGAGCACGCGGTTGGTGGCGACCAGTTCGAGCGCGCGCTTGAGGCCGACGGTGCGGGGCAGGAACCACGACGACGCGCCGTCGGGCGTGAGGCCGATGCCGGTGTAGGCCATCACGTACTTGGTGGACTCGCCCGACACGACGTAGTCGGCCGCGCCGACCAGGCCCATGCCGGCGCCGGCCGCACTCCCCTGCACCGCCGCGACCACCAGCGCGTCGCCGCGCACGAGCTGGCTGATCGCCGGGTGCAGACCGGCGAGGATCTTGCGCAGCTCGGTGGGCAGGTCGGTGACGTTGGCGAACCCCTTCACGTCGCCACCGCCGCAGAAGCGCGCACCGTTGCCCGACAGCAGCACCACGCGCACCGACGGGTCGCGGTTGATCTCGAACGTGGCGTCGCGCAGGTCGTTGGCGAGCGCGAGGTCGATGCCGTTGGCGGCGTCGGGCCGGTTCAGCGTGAGCCGGGCGATGCCGTCGGAGATGGAGAGCTCGATCGTGTCGTAGGCCATGGGCCGGAAGATTACGGCTTCCCGCAGATCGGTACGTTCCCGTCATGGCGCGGGTGGGAGATCAGTGGTCGTCGTTGTGGCCGGCGCTGGCGTTCCTGCTCGCCGGCGTGCCCCTCGCCTCCCTGCTCGACCGCGTCGGCTTCTTCACCGCGGCCGCCACCGTCGTGTTGGGGCGCGGGCACCACGACCGGTCGGTCGCCGGGCTGTGGGTGCTCGCGGCGGTCACCACCGCGGTGCTCAACCTCGACACCACCGTGGTGCTGCTGACACCGCTGTACCTGCGGATCGCCCGGGAGGCCGACGTCGACCCGGTGCCCCTCGTCGCCGTGCCGTTGCTGCTGGCCGGTTTCGCGTCGTCGGCGCTGCCGATCTCGAACCTCACCACGCTGATCGCGGCGGAGCGCTTCGACCTCGGCGCGCTCGACGTGCTCACGCATCTCGCGCTGCCCTCGCTCGCGGCCGTCGTGGTCGGGTGGTCCGTCTACCGCCGCCGTCACCCCACGGTGATCGGGGTCGACGTGACCGAGCCCCCCGACCGGCGCGCGCTCGCGCTCGGCGGCACCGTGGTCGCGGGCCTGCTCGTCGGCTTCGTCATCGGACCGATCATCGGTGTCGACGCGTGGGTCGTCGCGCTCGCGGCCGACGTCCTGCTCGTGGTGATGACGCGCACGGTGCCGTGGCGCGAAGTCCCCGTCACCACGGCCCTGCTCGTCGGGGCGATCGCCACGGCCGTCGCCCTCGTGGTCCCCGAGGACGCCCTCCGCTCACCGCTGCACCACTCGGGCCCGGGCGCGGTCGGCGTGCTCGCGCTCGGCGGTGGCGCGCTCGCGAACGCGGTGAACAACCTGCCGGCGCTGCTCGTCGGCGCCGACGCGGTGCACCACATGACATGGGGCATGTGGGGCTGGCTCCTCGGCGTGAACGTCGGTGCGGTGCTGCTGCCGATCGGCGCCCTGGCCAACCTGCTCTGGCTACGGATCGTGCGGGCCGAGGGCCTCACGGTGCCGCTCCGCCGCTACGTGGCGATCACGCTGCCGATCGGTCTCCCCGCGGCGGCGGCCGCCGTCGCCGTGCTCGTGGCCGAGCGGGCGCTCTGGCCCTGACCGGGCACCCGGGCCCCTGGACGACCGGGCCCGGGAACGACGAAGCCCGCCCGGAGGGGCGCCCGGGCGGGCCGTCGTGGTGTTGGTGTCACCCGGATCCGTCGGGGGGGCCACCCGTCCGGTCCTGGGATCTTCTGGTGTTTCGTGGCAGCTGGCGGAGCGCTCCTGTGCGGTGGAGTCGCCCTTCGGCTGAGACTCAACCTACGCCCCGGCCATCCAGACGGCAGCCAGTGCAGCGTAAAGAAACGGCAAAGATCTCCGGACCGAGACGTTTGTCCTATTCGGTGCGGATCGACTCCAGGATGTCGAGCCGGGCGGCCCGCCGGGCCGGCCAGATGGCGGCGATCACGCCGAACACCGCCGCCAGCACCACGATCGTGACGAGCGACGCCGGCGCCAGCGAGAACTGGTCGATGCCCTGGTCGGCCAGCGCGTGCACGAGAGCCCACGCGAACACCACGCCGATCACCAGGCCGAGCAGCGTGCCGAGCAGGGCGATGATCACCGACTCCCAGCGCACGCTCGAGCGCAGCTGCCGGCGGGTCATGCCCACGGCGCGCAGCAACCCGAGCTCGTGCGTGCGCTCGATGATCGACAGGCCGAGCGTGTTGGCGATGCCGAACAGCGCGATCACGATCGCGAAGAACAGCAGCACGTAGATCAGGTTCAGCAGCTGGTTGACCTGGTTCACCTGCGTCTGCTTGAACTGGTCGCGCGTCTCGAGCTTCGGGCCGGGGAAGTCGGCGACGACCTTCTTCAACGCCGCGGTGTTCGCCGGGGTGACGCCGTTGCTCGTCTTGATGTAGATCTGGTTGTCGAACTGGTCGGGCACGTTCTTCTCGAACGCGTCGAGCCCCACCACCCAGTTCGCGAAGCCGGCCTGCGAGAAGATCGACTCGACGGTGAACTCCTGCGTGCCGGTGGACGGGAACGTCACCTTCACGGTGTCGCCCATCTTGAGGTTGTTGTCCTCGGCCGTCTTGTCGAGCAGCGCGATGCCGGTGGGGCTGAGCTCCGAGAGGTTGCCCTCCTTCGGCTGCAGGTCGAAGAGCGAGTTGATCTTGGCCGGGTCGGCCGCCCACAGGAAGTCGACGGAGCCCTTGATCTTCGCCTGCGTGGTGCGCACGCCCGACACCGAGTCGACGTTCGGCACCTCGCGCAGCTTGTCCTCGGCGACGACCGGGATCGAGCCGGTGCCGAAGCCCGGGCTGTTCACCACGTAGTCGGCCTTCATCGACCGGTCGATCGCCGCGTTGATCGACGTGCGCGCCGACGCCGCGAAGATCGTGATGAGCCCCACGAGCGCGACACCGATCATCAGCGCCGCCGCGGTGGCCGACGTGCGCTTCGGGTTGCGCACCGCGTTCTCCTGGGCGAGCGCGCCGGTGATGCCCTTGACCTTGCGGATGGGCCAGCCGATGAGGCGGCTGAGCGGCGCGGCGATGCTCGGGCCGAGCACCGCGACGCCGATGAAGACGATGCCGATGCCGAGACCGACCTGCGCGAGGCCGTTGTCGCCGTTGCCGAACAGGCCGAGGGCGAGGAGGCCTGCGCCGAGGAACGTGACGACCAGACCGGCTGCGATGCGGGTCTTCGACGAGTTCGACCGGTCGACGGCCACGTCACGCATCGCCGCGATCGGCGGGATGCGCGACGCGCGCAGCGCCGGGAACAGCGCGGCGACGATGGTGACGATCATGCCGGTGGCAAAGGCCCAGATGACGGCGCTCGCGGGGATCACGATGCCGCCGGCCGGGATGTCGACGCCGAGCGCGCCGAGCAGTGCCTTGAGCCCCGACGCGAGGAACACGCCGCCCACGAACCCGATCGTCGACGCGACGATGCCCACGAGCACCGCCTCGAACAGCACGGACCCAAGGACCTGCTTCTGCGCCGCCCCGATCGCGCGCAGCAGCGCGAGCTCACGGCCTCGCTGGGCCACGATGATCGAGAACGTGTTGAAGATGATGAACGAGCCGACCAGCAACGAGACGATCGCGAACACCAGCAGGAACGTGTTGAAGAACGAGAGGTTCTTCTGCAGGTTGCTCTGGCTCTCCTCGGTGATCTTCGTCCCCGAGATCACCTCGACGTTCTTCGTGTTCGGCTCGCCGCGCAACGCCTGGCGGATGTTGCGCACGACCTCGTCCTGCGACACGCCCGGGTCGGCCTTCACGTTGATCGCGTCGAACGTGCCCGGCGTCGCGAGCACCTCCGACGCCGTCTCCGGCGTGAAGGCCACGATCGTCGCGCCCAACAGGCTGTTCGACGACCCGAACTTCACGATGCCCGACAGCCTGTAGTCGGCCCGCCCGGCCTTCGTGATGACCGGCACGGTGTCGCCGACCTTGTAGCCCGCGTCGTCGGCGCTCTTCTTGTCGATGACGATCTGGTTGTTCCTCGTGGGCCCCTTGCCGTCGACGAGCGTGAGGCTGCTGAGGTCGCGGTCGGGGATCCACGCGAAGCCGAACGTGGGCGCGCCCCGACCGTTGCTGCCGAGAGCCTTGTCGTCCTTGTCGACGATGACGGCGAGGCCCTGCACCGTGCCGTCGGCCTGCGCGACGCCGTCGGCCGAACGCACGATGGGCAGCACCGACGCGTCGATGCGCCCGCGGCCTCCGCCGAAGTTGGAGTCGAACTCCTGCTTCGCCCGCACGACCGCGTCGGTGTTCTGGTAGATCTCGGTGAACAGTCCGTCGAACGTCTTCGAGATCGTCGCCGTGAGCACGAACGTGCCGGAGACGAAGGCGACGCCGAGCATCACCGCGACACCGGTGAGCAGGAAACGGACCTTCTTCGACCAGATCCCCTTGAGGGTGACCTTCCACATGGCGCGCGCCTACTCGCCGAGGCGGCGCATCTTGCCGAGGACCGTGTCGGCCGTCGGCTGCAGCAACTCGTCGACGATGTGACCGTCGGCGAGGAACACGACGCGGTCGGCGTAGGCCGCGGCGACCGGGTCGTGGGTGACCATCACGATCGTCTGGCCGAGGTCGTCGACGGCCTGGCGCATGAACGTGAGGATCTCCGCGCCCGACTTGGAGTCGAGGTTGCCGGTGGGCTCGTCGGCGAAGACGATCTCGGGCTTGCTGAGCAGGGCGCGCGCCACGGCGACGCGCTGCTGCTGACCACCGGAGAGCTCGGAGGGGCGGTGCGAGAGGCGGTCCTTGAGCCGCACGGTGGTGACGACGGTGTCGAGCCACGCGGGGTCGGGCTTGCGACCCGCGAGCGACATCGGCAGCGTCATGTTCTCGAGCGCGTCGAGCGTGGGGATGAGGTTGTACGCCTGGAAGACGAACCCGAGCTTGTCGCGGCGGATCACCGTGAGCTGCTTCTCGCCCATCGACGAGATCTCGGCATCGCCCAGGTAGATCTGCCCCGACGTGAGGCGGTCGAGGCCGGCGAGGCAGTGCAGCAGCGTGGACTTGCCCGAGCCCGACGGGCCCATGATCGCGGTGAGACGGCCGCGCTCGAACTCGACGCTGATGCTGTCGAGCGCGCGCACCTCGGCTTCACCGGAGCCGTAGATCTTCGACGCGCCGACGGCACGTGCGGCGACGCCGGTGGCGGCGGGCGCGGAGGGAGGGGGAGGAGTGAGCGTGTCGGCCACGGGGAACCTGCCTGGGGAGAGCCGCTTTCGGGGAGACGGGCGGCGATCCCGACAGGTTAGGTGGCTGCTCCCGCCGGATCAGGAGATTCCTGTTCTCCGTCGATCGGGTTGCCGCTGATGTCACACGGCGGATCGCCCGGACGGCGTTGCTGCGACGCGTGTTTGCCCAGCCAGAGGAACCACGCGAGGCCGGCGAGGAACACGCCGATCGACACCCACCCGTTGATGCGCAGGCCCGCGACGTGGTGCGCCGGGTCGATGCGCAGGTACTCGAACCAGAAGCGGCCGACGCAGTAGAGCATCACGTACAGCGCAAAGGTCTGGCCCTTGCGCAGGCGGAAGCGCCGCTCGGCCAGCAACAGGACGCCCGCCACCGCGAGGCAGAACAGCGACTCGTAGAGGAACGTGGGCTGGAACGTCGCGTACTGCGTGTAGCCCGCAGGTCGGTGCTCGGGCGCGATCTGCAGCGCCCACGGCAACGTGCTCGGCTTGCCGAACAGCTCCTGGTTGAACCAATTGCCCCAGCGGCCGATCGCCTGGGCGAGCACGATGCCGACGGCCATCACGTCGGTGACCGCGAGCGTGTCCATCTTCCGGCGGATCGTGATGACGGCGACGGCGATGCCGCCACCGAGCACCGCGCCCCAGATGGCGAGGCCGCCCTTCCAGATCTGGAACGCGCGCCACGGGTCGTCCTCGAAGAGCTGGTAGTCGGTGACGACGTGGTACAGCCGGGCGCCGATCACGCCCCACACGACCACCCAGAAGCAGATGTCGTAGATGCCGTCCCTCGGGTAACCGCGGTTGCGCCAGCGGTGCTCGGCGACGAACACGGCCACCAGCACACCGACGGCGAGCACGATCCCGTACATGTGGAAGGGGCCGAGGTTGCCGCTGTCGGGGCTCGGAATTGAGCCGACGGTGATGGGGAGGCCGGGCATCGGCGGTCATGCTAGGCGGGCCCGCCTTCAAGGAATTCGCCCCGAAATGCCGATAGGAGGAGGTGCGCATGCGATCCCGCAAACTCCTCCTGGTGGCCGCCCTGTTCGCGGTGGCGGCCCTGCTGTCCGCCTGCATCCCGCCCCCGCCCCCTCCCCCGGCGCCCCCGGGCGCGACGGGCGCAGGCGACCAGAACGGCTCGCTCGGCGCGTGCCACGTGTTCCCGGCGAACAACGCGTGGAACACCAACGTGTCGACGATGCCGGCGGACGCCAACTCGGCCAACTACCTCGCGTCGATCGCGGCGAGCGGCGGCAACCAGTTCCTCCACGCCGACTTCGGCGGTGGCGGCGAGTACGGCATCCCCTACATCACCGTGCCCGGATCACAGGTGGGGGTCGGCATCAACTTCACCGCGTACGGCGACGAGAGCGACGCGGGGCCGTACCCGATCCCGCTCGGCGCGCCGATCGAGGGCGGGACGAGCAGCGACGGCGACCGTCACGTGCTCGCCGTCGACCGCGACCACTGCAAGCTCTACGAGCTCTACCGCGCGTTCCCGCAGAGCGACCACTGGGACGCCGACTCCGGCGCGGTGTACGACCTCGACTCCAACGCGCTGCGCCCCGACGGCTGGACGTCGGCCGACGCCGCGGGCCTGCCGATCTTCCCCGGCCTCGTGCGCTACGACGAGATCGCGGCCGGACACATCGACCACGCGCTGCGCTTCACGCTGTCACGCACCCAGATGGCCTACCTCCACCCCGCGACGCACTACGCGTCGTCGAACACCAATCCCAACGTGCCGCCGATGGGGCTGCGCCTGCGCCTGAAGGCCGGCTTCGACCTGTCGCCGTACCACGGGCAGTCGCTGGTGATCCTCACCGCGCTGAAGAAGTACGGGATGATCGTCGCCGACAACGGCAGCAACTGGTTCATCAGCGGCGCCGCCGACTCCCGCTTCGACGACAACGACCTCAACCAGTTGAAGGGCGTGCCCGGCAGCGCGTTCGAAGTGGTGAACACCGGCGAGCCCGTCCGCCACTAGGCGGGCAGCTCGCCCCGTTCGATCTGGGCGGCGAGGCCCTGTGCGTGGGCCCGTACGTCGCGCTCCTTGACGAACGGGCTGATCCACGATCGCTGCTCGTCGCCGCACCGGGCGTGGATCATCGTCACCTGCGTGCGCTCCTTCATCCAGTCGTCGGAGCGCGGGATCCCGTAGACACGTCCGATCCGCGGCCCGCGCCGGCGTGACGCCCGGCGCGCCTGTTCCTCGGTCATCGCGGTCTGCTGGATCGCCGCGTCGCGTTCCGCGAGGGTGACGATCTCAAGTGACGTGGTGACCGTCCATGCACGCCCGGACGGGTCCTGCACGTTGATCGGCCGCATGGAGCCAGACGTTACGACGGAATCCCGGGCCGGTGGCGGGTGTTGGGGCGCACATGCGCTTCTCGAACCGACCGCAGCCGAAGCCCGTGGGGCCGGGGCAGGAGTCGGCGTGGGACTACCCGCGCCCACCACGGCTGGAGCCGGTGACGGCACGACTGCGCGTGGTGTTGGGCGGCGTGACCATCGCCGACACGACGCGTGGGCACCGCGTGCTCGAGACCAGTCACCCGCCGAACTACTACTTCCCGCTCGACGACGTGCTCCCCGGCGCGCTCGTGCCCGCGGAAGGCTCGTCGTTCTGCGAGTGGAAGGGCCGGGCGCGCTACTACGACGTCGTCGGTGGCGGCGGCGTCGTGGCCGAGCGCGTCGCGTGGGCGTACGACACGCCGTCGGCCGCCTTCGCCCCGATCACCGGCCACGTCGCGTTCTACGCGGCGCCGATGGACGCGTGCTACGTGGACGACGAGCTGGTGGTCCCGCAGCCCGGCGGCTTCTACGGCGGCTGGATCACGTCGAAGGTCGTCGGCCCGTTCAAGGGCGACCCCGGCACCCGCGGCTGGTGACCCGCCGCTACTTCAGGAGGCGGGAGAGGCGGCGGTCGGCGAGGATCTTGCCGCCGGTCTGGCACGCGGGGCAGTACGTGACCTCGTAGGCCTCGTAGCTCACACGCTTCATCGGGTCGCCGCAGCGGGGGCAGGGCGTGCCGTGACGGCCGTGCACCTCGAAGTGCTCGCCGAGCTTGTTCTCCGACAACCCGCCCTTGCGCGTGCGCTCGCGCTCCAGGCCGTCGTCGAGCACCGCGCGCACGGACTCGAGGAGGCGCTGGCGTTCGTCGTCGTCCAGCGACGCGAGTGACGCGTAGGGCGACAGCTGCGCGCGCCACAGCGCGTCGTCGGCGTAGCCGCGGCCCACGCCGCTGACCGTGCGCTGGTCGCGCAGGATCGTGTGCACGCGCCGCTTGTCGGTGCCGTGCAGCACGAACTCGGCGAACTCGTCGCTCGCGGGTTCGGGGCCGAGCTTGGCGAGCGGACCGTCGTCGTCGGGCGCGAGCACCCACCAGGCCGCCTTGCGCTCGGTGCCCCACTCGCGCACCAGCACGGCGACCGGCTCCTGCGCCTCGCCGACGAGGAAACGGAGCCGCACCGCGCCGCCTTTGCCGCCCTTGTTGTTCTTCGGCGGCCACTCCACGTCGACCCGCCCGGCCTGCGACAGGTGCACGAGGATGCGGCCCGGCTCGCCGAAGTCGAAGATCAGGTACTTCGCCCGCCGGCCCACCGACAACAGCTCGTGACCGACGAGCGACTCGGGTGCCGGCACCACCGTCTTCAACGCGGTGAAGCCGAGCGGCGTGTAGCCGTCGAGCACCGCGCCGCGCAGTGCCGCATCGAGTCGTTCGCTCAACGCCTGCATCTGCGGCAGCTCGGGCACGCGTGCTCCTACGAGACCCGTCGTCCGCCGCGCTTGCGGCGCTTGGCCAGCTTCTCCTTCACCTGCTCCCGGCGCGCCTGCAGCTCGCGGAACGTGAGCGTGTCGGCCTCGGAGTCGACGAGGAACGCGGCCTTCATCGCCTCGGTGTCGGGCTCGGCCTGCGACGCGTCGATGCCGACCTCGCGCAGGATGCGGTCGCCGTGCGTGGAGGCGAAGTACATGTAGATCGCCATCATCTGCTGGATCATGTCGAGATCCGGCGCGAGCACCGCAGTGGCGCTGTTGAGGAACATGGTGTTCTTCACGAACAGCATGAGCTCCTTCGGCACGCGGGCGCCGTGCGCGAGGAGCTTCTTCGTGACGTCGCGCATCTCGAGCATGAGGTCGTCGGCCGACATCTGCGTGGGGTCCTTCACCGGACCGTCGATCTGCAGGTCGATCGCGAGTTGCTCGAGGTCGACGTCGGGCGGGAACGCACCGAGGTCGCGCAGCGCGGCGAGCTGCGCGCGCTGGTCGCCGGTGGTGCCGAACATGAGCAGGCGCATGAACGCGACGCGCTGGAATTCGGTGAGACGGCCGGTCATGCCGAAGTCGAACAGCGCGGTGGTGCCGTCGGGCTGCACCACGAGGTTGCCGCCGTGCAGGTCGCCGTGGAAGACGCCGTAGATCATCGCCCCTTCGAGCGACGCGATCAGCCCGGCCTGCAGCAGCGCGTGCGTGTCGATCCCCGCGCCGCGCATGCCCTCGACGTCGTCGAAGGCGAAGCCGCTGAGCCGCTCCATCACCAGGACGCGGCGCGAGACCATCGTGGGGTGCGGGCGGGGCACGATGATCGCCCGCTGGTTGGTGACCGCGAGCACGTGCGCGATGTCGAGCATGTTCTGCGCCTCGAGGCGGAAGTCGAGCTCCTCGATGACGGTCTCGGCGAACAGCTCCACCAGCGCGGGCGGGTTGGCCAGCGCGGCGACGGGGATGCGGCCGACGAGGTAGGGCGCGATCCACGTGAGGGCGGCGATGTCGTCGCGGAAGAGCTGCGCGACCCGCGGCCGCTGCACCTTCACCACGACCTGCTCGCCGGTGTGCAGCCGGGCCGCGTGGACCTGCGCGATCGACGCGGCGGCGATCGGGGTGGGGTCGAACCAGGCGAAGAGGTCCTCGAGCGAGCCGCCGAGCTCCACCTCGATCACGGCCCGCACGTCGTCGAACGGCTCGGGCGGCACCTGGTCGCGGAGGAGCTTGAACTCGGCGACCAGCTCGTCGGGGAAGAGGCCCTCGCCGCCCGACACGATCTGGCCGAGCTTCACGTAGCTGGAGCCGAGGTGCTCGAAGGCCTTGCGCAGCCGGTGCGAGATGCCCCGGCGCGACGACGGGCGGCGCCACTCGAACAGCAGCCAGCCGGCGAGCGCGCCGCCGATGGTGGCGAGGGTGCGGGTGGTGCGCCCGATCGGCGGGAGGTGGCGGTGCGAGAGGAGCTGGGGGACCTCCCGGCGGGTGCCCCGGCGCACGCGGTCGATCTCCCACTGCCACGGGATGTGCTCCGGGTCGAGCACCCACGGCCCGTGGTCGCTGAACGACCAGGTGTCCCAGTCGGGGGACCGGGGGTGCTCGGGCGCGGGAGGAACGGGTTCCGGGGAGGTCATGGCCCGTCCAACGCTAGACGGGCGCCGGCGCATCCCTTTCCGCGGGGAATTGGACCGGGGCCCGGCCTCCGCCACCTGGGCGGGAGCCGGGCCCCGTGGTTCGACCGTGAGGTCGAGGGGGTGGTGCAGCAGCCGGGGGGACTAGCCGCAGTAACCACCCCACGGCGCCGAGCCCTGCTGGGCGTAGAGCGCCGCGGCCATCGCGTCCTGGTCGGCGGGCGAGGCCTGCGCGGGGTCGACCCCCACGAGGTCGCTGCGACCGACCGAGCCGGCGATGGAGTTCCAGGTGCCGGGCATGAACTGGTACGCGCCGGCGGCACCTGAGCCACCCGAGTTGTAGACGCCGTAGTCGCCACCGGATTCCCGGTTCTTGACGCAGGCGAGGAAGTCGCCGTTCCCCGAGTAGGAGGAGGAACCGGCGGAGGCCCGCACCGGAGCCGACGGAAGGCCGGCGAGGAAGTCGGTGAGGGCGATGGCGTCCAGGTACTGCTGGAGAGTCACCTGCTGGACGTACTCGTTGACGTCGGCGGTGAGACGAGCCACCTCGAGTGCTCCCTGGACGGAGGGGTCGAGGTAGGTGAGTGCGGCGTCACGCCGCTCCGCATGGAGATTGTCCAACTTCGCATCACCGGAATGCTCGGCATCCGACGGGGAGGCGAACGCAACGCTCGCCGCCACCGCCACGACGCAGAGCGGAGCCACCACGAGCATCAATCGCTTGCGCATGACGTTCCTTTCTCTGTTCGGGTCGTGCCTCGGCGCGCGCGCGTCGAGGCAGGGGTTTGGGTTGGGTCGAGGAAGAGTCCGCTGCCCGGCGGGTTACACGGGTGGAACTTTCCCCACCGGCAAGCTAGTGGCCGGGTACCCCACTTTGGACATCGGGCAATCGCTGAACCGGCACAGAACGGACGAAACACCACCGTTCCTGTCACTTGTGGTGAACCGGGTTCAGGTGTCCGCACGGGACGGCCCTCAACCCTCGACCAGGGGTGGAGGGTGCACCCTCCAGCAGGGGTCGAGACTCCGCGAAACCGCAGGTCAGGGGCGGTTCAGGCGGGGGTGACGCGGGCGGAGAAGCGGCCGTCCCGGGCCTCGACGGTGACCGCCACCCCGAACGCCTCCGACACCGTCTCCGACGTGACGGCCTCGCCGATCGGGCCCTGGGCGACCGGTGCGCCGGCCCGGAGGAGGAGCGCGGGTGAACCCCGGGCGATCTCCTCGAGGTGGTGGGTGACCATCACGATGGGGTCGTCGCCGTCGCGCGCCAGCTCGCCGAGGAGCGCCACCAGCGACTCGCGACCGCCGAGGTCGAGGCCCGCGCAGGGCTCGTCGAGCAGCAGCAGGTCGGGGTCGGCCATGAGCAGCCGGGCCACGAGGAGGCGCTTGCGCTCCCCCTCCGACAGCGTGCCGATCGGCTGGTCGACGTGCTCGGCGCACCCGACGAAGCCGAGCAGCGCCTCGGCCCGGGCGAGCTGCTCGTCGGTGTAGGTGTTCCACCAGGGCTCGAGCGCGGCGTCCACTCCGGTGACGACCACCTCGCGGGCCGTGAGCACGGGGCGGAGCACCTGGAGCAGCGCGCTGCTCGCGAAGCCGATGCGGTGGCGCGACTCCCGGATGTCGACGCGGCCGTAGGTGTTGCCGAGGATCGTGACCCGGCCCTGGTGGGGCGCCCGCTGGAACGACAGCAGCCGCAGCAACGACGTCTTCCCGCACCCATTCGGGCCGAGCACGACCCAGCGCTCGTCGCGTTGCACCACGAGGTCGAGCGGGCCCAGCACCCGGACGCCGCCCTCGGCGAGCACCGCACCCTGCACCTCGACCGCCGGTTCCACGCGCCGATCTTGACGCGCGCCGCCGCTCCACGCCGGAACCGGCGGTACGGTCGCCGGGTGGCGCCCGTTCCCGACACGCTCGTGATCGGCGCGGGACCCAACGGGCTGGTCGCCGCGAATCTCCTCGCCGACGCCGGCCGCCGGGTGCTCGTGCTCGAGGCGCAGCCCGCGCCCGGAGGCGCGGTGCGCAGCGCCGAGCTCACGCTCCCGGGCCACACCCACGACCTGTGCTCCGCGTTCTACCCGCTCGGTGTGGCCTCGCCGGTGTTGCGGTCGCTGGGGCTCGAGGAGCACGGGTTGACCTGGCGACGGGCGCCGCTCGTCCTCGCCCACCCGACCGGCGACCGTTGCGTGGCCCTCTCGACCGATTGCGACGAGACCGCCGCGTCGCTCGGCGCCTTCGCGCCGGCGGATGCCGACGCCTGGCGGCGGATGGCCGACGACTTCGAACGGGCCGCGCCGTCGCTGCTCGACGCGGTCACGTCACCGTTCCCGCCGGTGCGGGCCACCGCCTCGCTGGCCGGCGCGCTGGGGCCGCGCCGAGTGGCCCGGCTCGGCCGCATCGCGCTGTCGTCCGCCGAGCGGCTCGCCCGCACCACCTTTCGCGGCGAGGGCGGCGCACTGCTGCTCGCCGGCAACGCCCTCCACGCCGACGTCGCGCTCGACCGCGCGCCGAGCGGGTTCCTCGGCTGGCTCCTCGCCGGACTGGGGCAGCGGGTCGGCTTCCCGGTGCCCGAGGGTGGGGCCGGCCGCCTCACCGACGCGCTCGTCGCGCGTCTGCTCGGCGCGCGGCGGCACCGTGCAGTGCGACACCTCGGTAGCGCAGGTGGTCGTGCGCGACGGGCGCGCGGTCGGGGTACGACTCGCCGACGGCACCGTGGTCGACGCACCCATGGGCGTGCTCGCCGACGTCGCCGCGCCCGCGCTGTACCGCGACCTCGTGGGCAAGGAGCACCTGCCGGCGCGGTGCGCTGGGGCCTGCGCCGCTTCCGCTGGGACGACGCCACGTTCAAGGTCGACTGGGCCCTGTCGGCGCCGATCCCGTGGCGGCACGAGGCCGCGACCCGCGCGGGCACCGTGCACCTGGGCGACGACCTCGCGACCCTGACCGCGTACCAGCGCGACCTCGCCGCCGGACGCCTGCCGACCCGGCCCTTCGTGCTCCTCGGCCAGATGCACGTGGCCGACCCGACCCGCTCCCCCGCCGGCACCGGCACCGCGTGGGCGTACACCCACGTGCCACGCGGGCTGCCGTGGGATCCGGCCGCCGCCGACGCGTTCGCGGACCGCCTCGAGGCCGAGATCGAACGCCACGCGCCCGGGTTCCGGGGCGTCGTCGCGGCCCGCCACCTCCTGCCTCCACCCGCACTCGAGGCACTCGACGCCAACCTCGTCGACGGTGCGATCGGCGGCGGCACCATGGCCCTGCGCCAACAGCTCGTGCTGCGACCGGTGCCCGGCCTCGGCGGCCCCGGCACACCGATCCGCAACCTCTGGCTGGCGTCCGCCTCGGCGCACCCGGGCGGTGGGGTGCACGGCGCGTGCGGCGCCAACGCGGCTCGGGCCGCGCTCAGGACCGCGCTCAGGGCGTCGTGAGCTCGCGGAGCGCGCGGCGGGCGACCGCGAGGGTCGCGAGGTCGAACACCCCCGCGGCCTCGACGTCGTCGACGACCTGGCGGTAGCGGTCGACCGCTTCCCGGTGCTCGCCGAGCCAGGTCTCGACGCGGCCGGCGACGTCGTCGGCCGTCATCGCCGGCGCGGTGGAGAGCACCGCGGCGGTGAGCTGCTCGTGCGAGTCGTGGAACTCGTCGCGCAGCGCGGCCCGGGCCTCGGTCTGCCACCGGTCACCGCGCGGCAGCGCAGCGATGTGCTCCAGGAGCCGGTCGAGCTCGAGTCGCTCGGCGACGACGAAGGCGAGACGCGCCACCACGACCGGGTCGGTGCCGTGCTCGGCGGCGAGCGCGGTCGCGGGCAGGGCGCCCAGTGCCCACTCGCCCGCGGCCACGCGGGTGGCGAGCTCGGCCGGCACCCCGGCCCGCTCGTACTCCTCGGCCCGGGTGTCGAGGCGGCGGGCGGCGGGACCGGTGATCACGCGCGGCAAGGCGGCGACGACCTGCCCGACCCCGGGCCGCAGCCGTTCGATCACTGCACCGAGGTCGGGGGCGCCGCCGTGGCGCACCACCCACCGCGCGGCGCGCTCGACGAGACGGCGCAGCGACAGGAACATCGCGTCCTGCACCGCGGCGGGGACGCGCAGATCGAGGGCGTCGACCGCGTCCCACACGGTGGCCGTCGCGAAGATCTCGCGCGCGGCGAGGTGCGCGCGGGTGAGGTCGGCGAGCGACTCGCCGGTCTCGTCGCCGAGACGCGACAGGAAGCTGATCCCCGCGCGGTTGACCACCGCGTTCGCCACCACCGTCGCGGTGATCTCGCGCCGCAGCGCGTGCTCGGCGACGGGGAACCGGGTCTCGTCACGCAGCACCGGTGGGAAGTACTCGACGAGCAGGCGGTGCAACGCGGGATCGTCGGGCACGTCGGACGCGACGAGCGCGCGTTCGAGCTCGAGCTTCGTGTACGCGAGCAGCACCGCGAGCTCGGGTGCGGTGAGGCCCAGTCCGGCGGCGTGCCGTTCCTGCAACTGGCGGGGCGTGGGGAGGAACTCGAGCGCGCGGTCGAGGTGCGCGGTTTGTTCGAGTCGCTCGATCTGGCGCGCGTGCACCCCGACGAGGCTCGCGGCCTCGACCGCGGCGATCTCCAGCGCGTTCGCCTGGGCCTCGTTGTCGGCGAGCACCAGCGCGGCCACGTCGTCGGTCATCGAGGCGAGCAACGCATCACGGTCGCCGGGGGCCAGGGTGCCGCGCCGGATCGCGGCCTGCAGCAGGATCTTGATGTTGACCTCGTGGTCGGAGCAGTCGACCCCCGCGGAGTTGTCGATCGCGTCGGTGTTGATCCGCCCGCCGGCGAGGGCGTACTCCACCCGGGCGCGCTGCGTGAAGCCCAGGTTGCCGCCCTCCCCCACCACCTTGGCGCGCAGTTCGCCGGCGTCGACGCGGGTGGCGTCGTTGGTGCGGTCGTTCACGTCGGCGTGGCTCTCGGTGCTCGCCTTCACGTAGGTGCCGATGCCGCCGTTCCACAGCAGGTCGACCGGCGCGCGCAGCACTGCCGACACCAGTGCGTCGGGCGCGAGCGTGCGCTCCGCGATGCCGAGCACCGCGCACGCCTCGGCGGAGAGCGTCACCGACTTCGCCGAGCGTTCGAACACCGCGCCGCCGCGGGAGAGGAGCACGGGGTCGTAGTCGGCCCACGACGAAGCCGGCAGCTCGAACAACCGCTGCCGCTCGGCGAAGCTCACCGCCGGGTCGGGATCGGGATCGACGAACACGTGCCGGTGGTCGAACGCGGCGAGCAGCTTCACGTGCGGCGACCGGAGCAGACCGTTGCCGAACACGTCGCCCGACATGTCGCCGATGCCGACGAGGGTGAGCGGCGCGGTGTCGGCGTCGATCCCGAGGGCACGGAAGTGCGCCTTCACCGAGATCCACGCGCCGCGCGACGTGATGCCCATCTCCTTGTGGTCGAAGCCCGCGGAGCCGCCCGACGCGAACGCGTCACCGAGCCAGAAGCCGTACTCGGCGGCGAGACCGTTGGCGACGTCGGAGACGGAGGCCGTGCCCTTGTCGGCGGCGACCACGAGGTACGGGTCGTCGCCGTCGTCGCGCACGACGCGCGGCGGCGCGACCACCACGCCGTCGACGAGGTTGTCGGTCACGTCGAGCATGCCGCGGATGAACGTGCGGTAGCACTCGAGCACCTCGGCCTGCACTGCGGCGCGGTCATCCGCGGGCGGTCGCTTCACCACGAAGCCGCCCTTCGCGCCCACGGGCACGATGACGGAGTTCTTCACGGTCTGGGCCTTCATCAGACCGAGGACCTCCCAGCGGAAGTCCTCCCGGCGGTCCGACCAGCGGATGCCACCCCGCGCGATGTCGCCCGAGCGCAGGTGCACCGCCTCCACTCGTGGCGAATAGACCCAGATCTCGTGCGCCGGGCGCGGCGCGGGGAGCAGCTCGATCTGCGCGGCGTCGAGCTTGCACGCCACGTAGGGCTTCGGGCGCGCAGCAGCGCTGTCGCCGCCGTCACCCGGCACGGCGGATTGGTACGCGTTGGTGCGCACCGTGGCGTGCAGCACGGTGGCGAGCGCGCGCAGGATGCGGTCCTCGTCGAGGCTCACCACCGCGTCGATTGCCGCGCCGAGCTCGGCCTCGATCGAGGCGATCTCCGCCGCGTCGCCGCGGGCGGGGTCGAAGCGCTCGTGGAACAGCGCCACGAAGTGCCGCACCGCCTCCGGGTTCCCCGACAACACGTCGGCCAGGTACGCGTCGGTGAAGCGCAGGCCGGCCTGGCGCAGGTACTTCGCGTACGTGCGCACGATCACCACGTCGCGCGGCGACAGGCCCGCGCGCAGGACGAGGCGGTTGAGCCCGTCGTTCTCGATCTCGCCCGCCCACACCCCGAGGAACAACTCGGCGACGCGGGCCTGCGCGTCGGCGTCGGGCACCGGATCGCGCGGATCGGTGCGCACACCGAACGAGAGGATCCACCGGGTGGGTCCACTGGCCGGGCGCACCTCGTAGGGCCGTTCGTCGAGCACGGTCACGCCGAGCTGCTCGAGCAGCGGCATCACGTCGGACAGCACGAGCGCACCACCGGAGCGGTAGAGCTCGGCGCGCATCGGCTCGCCGGGCGCGCCCCCGTTGGTGGTGTGCAGGCGCACCGCGAGGTCGCCGGCCGGGTCGAGGCCCTCGAGCACGGCGATGTCGTCGACGGCCGCGGTGGCCGCCACCTCGAACTGGTAGCCGGGTGGGAAGGCGTCGGCCCACTCCCGGTAGGTGTCGAGACCGGTCTCCTCGCCGTGCGCGGCGACGAGCGCGTCGCGCAGGTCGTCGACCCACTGGCGGGCCATGCCGCCGAGGCGCGCCTCGAGCGCGACGACATCCGGTCGGCGGGCGCCGGCCGGCGTCGACACGACGATGTGCAGGCGCGCCAGCACCGATTCAGTGACCGACACCTGGAAGTCGACGTCGACGCCCGGGTCGTCGGGATCCCCGAACGCGTCGCGCAACGCATCGAGGATCTGCACGCGCGCCATCGTGGTGTAGCGGTCGCGCGGGAGGTACACGAGGCACGACACGAAGCGGCCGTACTCGTCGGGCAGCACGAACAGGTGCAGGCGACGTCGTTCGCCCATGCGCAGGATGCCGCTCGCCACGACGAAGAGCTCGTCGCGTGACAGGCGGAACAGCTCGTCGCGCGGGAACGTCTCGAGGACGTGTTCGAGCGTGCGGCCGTCGTGGCTGCGCGGATCGAGCGCGGCGCGCGCGAGCACGTACGCGACCTTGCGCCGCAGCACCGGCACGTCGGCGGTGGCCTCGCTGTACACGTTCGCGGTGTAGAGACCGGTGAAGCGGCACTCCCCCACCACGTTGCCGGCGTCGTCGAAGCGCTTCACGCCGACGTAGTCGAACGGCACGGGCCGGTGCACCGTGGAGCGGGCCTGCGCCTTCGTGAGCGTGAGCACGTAGGGCTCGTAGGCCAGGTGGCGCAGTTCGGGCGCCATCCGCCCGAAGGTGACCGACGCCGGGGCCAGCGGCCGGCGGCGCACGAGGCCGAGCTGCGAGCCCTGCACGAGGCGCAGGGCGTCGGGGCCCTCACCCGGCAGCAGCTCGTACTCGACGCACCCGAGGAACGTGAAGTGGTCGTCGGCCAGCCATTCGAGGAAGGTGACGGCCTCGGCCACGTCGGCCGCGTCGACGGAGGGCGGCGGTCGGCGCCGCAGCCCGCGGGCGAGGTCGAGGGCGCGGTCGCGCATCGCCGCCCAGTCGGCGACCGCGGCCCGCACGTCGGCGAGCGCGCCGGCCACCTCGTCGCGCAGCGATGCCAGCACCGCGGAGTCGGTCTCGCGGTCGATCTCGAGGTGCACCAGCGACTCGCCGTCGACGACGGGGTGCCACGACAGGTGGACGTCGTAGCCCCGTTCGACCACCGCCGTGCTGATGCTGTCGACGAGGAACGGCATGTCGTCGGTGACGACCTGCACCACGGTGTGGCGCGACTCCCAGCCGTCGACGGCCCGGGTGGGATTGCTCACCCGCACCTCGGCCGCGCCCCGCGTGCGCCCCTCGCGCAGCGTGAGCTGGGCGAGCACCGCACCCGCGACGTCGGCGGGATCGAGGGCGGGGAGCTCCTCGGGATCGGCCGCGGCGACGTAGCCGGGCACCAGCGCCGTCGCGACGTCGACCAACGCCGCGTCGGTGCCACGCTCGCGTACGCTCTCGGTCGCGGCGGCGATCAGCTGCTCCCGCACGGCCTCACCCTACGCACTCACACCCGGGGAGTCGGACCGACATGACCAACATCGACCTCACCCCCGAGGTGATGCCGTGCATGCGCTGCCGGCAGGACGCGCCGATGCGCTTCTACGGCATGTGCACGAGTTGCCGGGACGAGTTGCGGGCAAAGTACGACGTCGCCGCCCGGGAGATCGAGGTCGAGGCCTACGAGCCGAAGATGAACGTGACGCCGAACGCGGTGGCACTCAAGGACGACTAGTTCCCATCCTGCAGGAGGACGAGCACATGGACCCGCAAGCCAAGAAGACCGCACTGCGAGCGATCAACTACGGGCTCTACGTGCTCACCGCCGCCGACGGCGACGAGTTCGCGGCGGCCGGCGTCAACTGGCTGTCACAGGCCTCGTTCGAGCCGCCGCTCGTGATGGTCGGCGTCAAGGCCGACAGCGACTCCCACCCCGTCATCGAGCGCACCGGCGCCTTCGCCGTCAACGTGCTGGGGGAAGACCAGCTTGATGTAGGGAAGGCCTTCTTCCGCACCACCACCGTCGAGGGGGACACGCTCAACGGCTTCCGCTTCGAGCGCGGCCCAGAGACCGGCGCCCCCGTCCTCGTCGACCTGCCCTACTGGTTCGAGTGCCGGGTCACCGACACCGTCCGCCGGGGCGACCACACCGTGTTCGTCGCCGAGGTGGTCGACGCCGGCGTACGTGACGAGTCCGTCACCCCACTGCTGCTGCGCAGCACCGGCATGAACTACGGGGGCTGACCCCGGCTCGTCCCTGAACTCCACCAGCCCGCTCGGCGGCGCGAAGCGGAGGATGTCGTCGGCCGCCGTCGGCGCGGGTTCGGGCTCGCTCGCCGCGTCCGGGGCCGCGGTCGCCGCAGCGGGGCTCCGACCGACACGATCGCCGAGGCGGGCGAGACGCGCCGCGAGCGCCGGGTCGACCGCGGGCGCATCGACCGACGGCGGAGCGGGATCGGCGGGAGGCTCCTCCGTCGCGGCACGCGCGGCGCGGGCCTTGGCCGCGGCCGCCTTCGCACCGCCGCTGTCGTCGGTCTGGTTGAGCGAGTTGAGCACCCGGAGGAACGTGAGCGTCAGCACCAGGGTCACGCCCACGAGCGCACCCATCTGGACGATCGGTTCCTGGGCATCGGTCCCGGCCATGACCCCGTGCACGGTCGCGGCGGCGAACAGGGCGAAGCTCGAGAAGTGGATGCCGTGCCACACCTTGCGCGGCAGGTGCTTCATGCCCCACGAGGTCACCTGGATCACGACCAACACGTAGAACGCCACGATCCCCCAGGCGACCGCACTGGGCTTCCACGACGACGCCATCGGCACGAAGAGGTCCTTGGCGTCGAACGCCACGTAGTTGTCGAGGGTCAGCGCGCCCATGTGGACGGCGACGAACGCCAACGTGAGCGTGCCGAGATACCGGTGCAGGTCGAGGAGCCACGCGGGCAGCCGCTTGCGCCGCACGACGCGACCGGAGAGCGCGAGGCCCCACACGATCGCCGCCGCGGCGAGCGCCCACGCCACCATTCCCGTGGCGCGGGCCAGCCACCACCACGTGTGCTCGTTCATGGCCGCCACCACGCTCATCGTCGTGCTCCCGCTTCCCGGTCGACCCGCCCGCCCTCGAGCCGGCCGGCGTCACCCGCGGCCCACACACGGCCGTCGTCGTCGACGACCCAGCCCTGCACGCCCTGACGCGTCAGCAGGTCGAGCCCGTCCGCCACGCCCGCCACGAGGGCCGCCTTGGCCAGGCTCTCCGCCCACCACGCGGTGTCCGCGCGGACGATCACCGCGGTGACCCCGCGATCCGCCGGATGGCCGGTGGAAGGATCGATCACGTGATGACGGCGCACGCCGTCGTGCACCCAGCGGTGGATCAGCCGAGTGCTGGTGACCACGCCGGCGTCACGGAGCGGCACGGTGAACAGCGTGCGCGGCTGCGCGGCGGCGTGGTCGAAGGGATGCTCGACGGGGATCGGCCAGGCGGTGCCGTCCGGTACGGCGCCGGCCGCGCGCACGTCACCGCCCATCGCCACGCAGGCGCCGTCGACGCCGCGGGCAACGAGACCCTCGGCGATGAGGTCGGCCGCGGCGCCCTTGCCGATGCCGCCGAGATCGAGGCCCACACCGGCGGGCAACGACACGGTGCCGCGGTCGGGATCGAGCACGATGCCGGCACAACCCGGCGTGGGGGTGACGGGGCCGCGCAGCACGTCGTCGACGAGCACGTCGATCGCGGCATGCCCGGGCGGCGCGCTGCTCACGACGGTGCGCGTCTGCGGACGGCTCCGCACCACCTCGAACGTCGCGTCGTAACCCGCGGCCTCGAGCGCGTGCAGGACGGTGGGATCGAACCGACCTCCCGTCGCGCGCCATGCCGTCACTGCTCGTTCGACGAGCGCGAACGTCTCCGGCGCGACGGCGGTCGCGGACGCGCCGGCCTCGCGGTTGCAACGCGACACGTCGCTGTCCGGCCGGAACCGGCTCCACCTCGACTCGAGCCGACCGGCTTCCTGCTCCGCCCAGTCGAGCGCGTGCTCGCACCGGTCGAGGTGCGTGCCGAGGACGACGACGTGCGCGGTGGAACCCATCGCGCGGAAGCGGCGCTCGGACCAGACCCCGCCCGGCACCGCCGGATCGGCAGGCTCCTGAGCGGTCGCTAGCACTGGGATCCCGCGCACGTGGGCGGGGGCGCCGTGGTGGTCGGCGGCGACGTCACCGGCGGCGAGGTGACCACCGGTTCGGGCGCCGGCGTCGGCGCGGGGGCCGCCGCCGAGCCGCCACTGTCGACCGGCGCCGCCACCGAACCGCCACCGCTGCTGCCGGCACCGCTGTCGCCCGCGTACGTCGTGGTCCCCTGGTCGCCGGCCGCCGGGGAGGCCGCGGCCGCGGTACCGGTGGGCGCGCCGCTCGCGTCCGTCGGGGCACCGGCCGGGGGCGGGGCCTGACCGGGCTGGAGCACGATGGTCCGCGGGACGTGATCCGTGATCACCGTGGTGGCCGTGGTGTCGCCCTGGCCGGTCCCCGCGGAACCCGCGGCGACCGTCGAGGTCGACCACACCGGCTGGTTCGCGGCGAGGACGGCCATGATGCCGAGGGTTGCCGACACGCTGATGCCGGTGGCCATCACCCGACCCGCGGGAGCCGGATGGAAGCGCTTCTTGCGCTCAGTCATCGCCGGATTCCGTGTTCGAGCAGTGCCACACCTGGTGCTCGCTGTCCCACTCCGGCTCGCGGCAGCCCGCCGGGATCGGTGGACGCGTCCCGCCCGCCGGCGGCGTCGCCTCGTCGTCGTCCGACTTCGGCGGCTCGGTCACGGTCGGAGTGGGCGGCGTCGTCGCCGCGACCGGCGCGGCCACGGGCTGGGGAGTGGACGCCGCCTGGACCGCCGGAGCGGCCGCGGCCGGGCCCGCGGTGGCCGCGGATCCGCCGCCTCCGGTTCCGCCCGACCCCTTGGCCGAACCCCCGGCCGCGGCGGTCGCGGCGGGCTTCGGTTCGGTCGTCGCCGTCACGTAGTGGTCGTCGTACACGGTCTGGTGGACGACCTGCGGTGCGGCCGATTCGCTCGCGGCCTCGCCGAAGCCCAGGATCGGCAGGCCGAGCACGGCGGCGGAAGCCGTCACGCCGGCCATCACCGTCAACGCTCCCGATGCCGCCAGGGCCACCATCGTCTTTCGGGTCAAACGCATCTCTCGCTCCCTGTCCGAGCTTGCAGTTGTTCCTGAGCGAGTCGACGTGCTCTCTCCAGCGCCATCACTCGGACGGTTCATCGGCAAATTGGGGCCTCCGTCACGAGCGGAAATTTCGGAAATCCCCGAATTTCTCCATGTCCCGTCCCGGTGCGGGTCGCGGACCGGCCCGGTCAGGCCGGGTCGGTCCGGTGCGCGGACCGCGACCGGGCGCGACGGGACATCGCGTCCGGTGCTTCCCCGCCGTCGTGGGCGCGGCGATCACCGGCTGCCCGGCGTCAGTCGGACGAGCCGTCGCTCCCCGACGATTCCGGAGTGCTCCCCGGACGACTCGCCGTCGGACGACTCGCCGTCGGACGATCGGTCGTCGGAGTCGTGGTGAATTCGTCGCCGGCGACCTGGCCGTTATCGGCCCGGTGTTGGTGGTCGCTCGCGTGTCGGTACTCCTCACCCGTTTTCGACGACGCGGCGGCGTCGTCCGCGGCCGGCGGCGGGTGCGACTGCCGCGACGGGTGCGGTCGCCGTGTCGGGACGGACACTCCCTGAGCCCGCGCTGGCTGAGCCGGAGTGTCGGCGAGCCCAGCAACGCCTGGCGGGGCGCGCTGATGTCGGCGAGGTCGTCGGGCGACAAGGACCTCATCCGCCGCCAGCGCCAACGCCGCGGACTCGACGCGCGCGCCGTCGGTTCCCGCAGCGCCTGGCGCTCGGCCAAGGCGCTGCGTGTGCGTGCCACGGCCGCGCCGTCGACGGGGATGCCGAGCGCCCGCACCGGCGAGCGGAGTGGAGTTCGGCAGCGGGCGGCCCGCCGCGAGCACCGCGGCACCCCGGCCACCACCAGGCCCACGACCAGCGCAGCGCGACGAGCACGGAGCGTCCGCGCGCGCCACCGGTTCGGGGGAAGGCCAGGAGCCCACCCGTCAGGCCCGCGCCGCCGCCGACAATGGCCTGAACTCGGCGAGCCCGCCGCCGACGGCTCCGCCGGGTGCGTCTCGAGCGCCACCCAGCGTGGCGAGCAGCAGTTCGTCGTCGAAGCCTGATGGCGCTGACTCCCCCGTCTGCCCGTCGTCGTGATGGTCATGGCTGTCGGGCAACCGGCGGTTCAGCCTGCCGAGCCGCTCCAGTGCCCTCGACTGCGCCATGCGCACCGCCTCTACGCTTCCCCTGCAACACCTTGCCCACTTCCTCCGCGGGTGGCCTGCTACCACCGCAACTCAAGGATCTCCTGATCCTCTGCTCCCAACCGGGCGAACGCCTGCGCACCGCCCGGGCCTCCTCACCGTCGAGCACGTGGTCGAGGGGACCGCCTCGACTGCTGTCGAGCGCCTCCTCGACGCCCTGCCTCCCGGCTGCGGGCGCGGTGGGCGTCGATCACGACGTGCCGCAGGATTCCCGTACAACCAGGCGTCGAAGCTGTTGGTGTTGCGCCACCGAAGCGGGAGATCCTGGCCACCGCACGGGCCATCGTCTCCGCCACCGCTTCCTGCGCCAGCATCCCCGTCCAGGCGTCTCGACGGTGACGCCATCAACCCTGGATATGCCCGCCGGTACAACGCCTCCCATGCATCGGGGTCGGATCGCCCGGCACGATCCACCAGCATCACCAGCTGGTCCTGACCGTTCACCTGCCCGTTGTGTCGCACGAACCCGCTCGGTGTCACGCGACCTGTCGATCTCCTGACCTGGCCAGATCGCCGAAGCCGCTGTCGACGTCGAGCTTCTGGCCGCTGATGCAGTCGGCCCGGGGCGAGGCGAGGAAGCAGACCGCCTCGGCGATGTCGTCGGCGTCACCGAAGCGCCGCAGCGGGATGTTGCGCATGGCGGCGTCGAGGGCGTCGGTGAGATCGCCGGAGGCGACGAGCTTGGGCGCCATGCCGCCCATCGTCATGCCGGGGCCGACCATGTTGGCCCGCATCACCGGCCCTCCTCGGCCGCGAGGCCCCGCACGATCGACTCGATCGCCGCCTTGGTACTGGCGGACAGGCCGTCGCGCCAGCGGGGGCTGTGCCCGCCGTGGTGACCGCCACGATCGATGCCGGCGGTGCGCAGGTGCGGCAGTGCGGGATGCACGACGTTGAAGAAGCCGGCGACCTCGCCGTCGAGGTGCTCGGTGGAACTCCGCGGGCGGCAGGCCGAGGTAGCGCTGCCGTACGAGCGGCCTGCGGCGTGCACGAGCGTGTGCACCCCGCCGGTCGACGACGCGACGTCGTCGACGAACGCCGCGCGTCGGCGTCGAGCAGGTCGAGCTTCGTGACCGACGCGCGTCGCCCGGCTGCCTCGACGTCGGCCGCGACCGCGCGCGCCGCTTCCTCGTTGCCGCGGTACGTGAGCGCGACGTCGCTCCCCCGCTGCGCGAGCAGGCGACACACTGCCGCGCCGAGCCCGCCGCTCCCCCCGGTGACGATCGCCGCGCCGTCGAGGTCGCCGAAGTCGTTCACGAGTGCTCCAGTCGGATCGTGTACACCGCGTCGGTGCGGTCGCGCGCGCCGCGCCGGCCGTCGCGGTCGGGCTTGATGTGCCACTGCTGGTCGGGCGTGATCTGGTGCGTCCACTCGCGCACCGTGACGCGCGACGCGATCCGCCACTCGCCGTTGCGCCGTTCGAAGCGGTCGACGAAGCGGAACCCGGTGACGAAGTTGCGGCGCTTGTCGTCGGCGGGCGGACCCTGGTGGTAGGCGAGCCCGTAGGTCTCGGCGAACGCGAGGTCGGGATCACCCGCATCGATCTCGCACAGGTGGTTGGCCACCACGTGCATGGTCACCTCGAACTTCGCGACCGCGTCGAACGCCCACTCGATGTAGTCGTCGGGCGTGCCGACGAACGTACCGTGCTCGTCGGTGGCGTCCGCGTGGTAGCAGCCGCGCACGAGCTCGCGGTCCATCCGGTCGACGCCGCGGCAGTAGCGCAGCACGACCTCGTGCACCGCCTGCTTGTCGAGCAGCTCCTGGAGTTCGCGATCCCGGGCCAAGGCGCCCATGGTGGCACGGGCTCGCGCCCGCGCCCCGGCTCAGGCCCGCTTCTGCGCGAGCTTGATCAGGGCGATGGCCTGCTCACGGGTGTCGAGCTGGTGAATCGGCAGCGGATTGGCCGAGGTGAACAGCGGCTGGACCGTGATCAGCGTGTCGCCCTTGAGCACCGACATCGCCTTGGTGTTGTCGGCCCAGAGCGCACCCGACACCTCGGGCACCGCCACGTGCCCCAGGGCCTTGTTGTTCTTGAGCCCGTTGTACGCGACCTTGGCGCCGGTGGTCATGACCCGGACGTCGACCTCGCCGTCGGGCTGGTCGCCGGTGGCGGCGACGTCGAACTGGCACTGCGTGCTCACCGCGGTGCTGATGCCCTTCTTGCCCGCCGACACGGTGGCGCCGCCGAACTGCTCCGAGATCTCGCTCGTCTTGAGGAGCTTGCACGGGTTCGGCTTGCTCGCCGCGTGACCGGGCACGGCGAGAACGCCGAGCGTCGCGGTGGCGATGGCGGCGGTGGCGATGACGCGGCGGATCATGGTTCCTGCCCTCTCGTAGACGGTCGCTCAGGTGACGGCACCCTCCCGTGCCCCCTTGAGCGCGAATGCGCCCACATCATGGACGCGACGAGGCCCGGGTCCGAGGACCCGGGCCTGCGTCGTGGGCTGACGGTGCGTCGTTGCGCCGCTACACCTCTTCTCCCGCCGGAACGTTGACGCCGGAGGGGAGGCCGGCACCGGAGCCCACACCGGCCGGGATCGGCGAGTAGCCCATGTAGGCGTACTCGGGGTGGTAGGCGGGTGCGCCGTGCTCGTGGATGTCGAGACCTGCGAGCTCGCCCTCCCGCGAGATCCGCAGGATGCCGATGGCCTTCAGGCCGAACATCAGCGCCAGGCCGACCACCAGGGTGGCGACGGTCACGAAGGCGCTGCCCTCGAGCTGCGACACGAGCTGGTCGGTGCCGCCGCCGTAGAAGAGGCCGTTGACGCCGTAGTCACCCGTGGCCCAGAGGCCGATGGCGAGCGTGCCGAAGATGCCGCAGACGCCGTGCACTGCGAACGCACCACAGGGGTCGTCGACCCGGATCCACTCGGTGAAGTCGACCGCCAGGACCATGATGATGCCGGCGATCGCACCGATCTCCAGTGAGCCGGTGGCCGACACCCAGTAGCAGGGCGCCGTGATGGCCACGAGGCCGGCGAGCAGGCCGTTGAGGCTGATGCCGACGTCGAACTTCCGGGAGCGGGGGTAGACCCACGCCACCGCCACCAGTGCACCGGCACAGGCTGCGAGCGTCGTGTTGGTGGCCACCCGGCCGATGCCCTCGAAGTCCATGGCCGACAGGGTCGAGCCGGGGTTGAAGCCGTACCAACCGAACCAGAGGATGACCGCACCGAGCGAGGCGAGGGTCATGTTGTGGCCCGGCGGGAGACCGCCGCCGTCACGCTTGAACTTGCGGCCGAGACGGGGGCCGAGGGCGATGGCGCCGGTGAGGGCGAGCACACCACCGACGGTGTGGACGACGGTCGAGCCGGCGAAGTCCTTGAACGGCACGTCCATCGTGGCGAGCCAGCCGTCGGGACCCCAGATCCAGTGACCGAAGATCGGGTAGATGAGACCGGACACGACGACGCTGTAGAGGAGGTCGCCCTCGAAGCGCGTGCGGCCGACCATTGCGCCCGACACGATCGTGCTGGCCGTGTCGGCGAAGGCGAACTGGAAGAGGAAGAACGCCATGAACGCGATGCCGGTCGTGCCGTACGTGTGCGGGACGTTCTGCAGGAAGTAGTACTCGTTCCCGATCCAGCCGTTGCCCGAGCCGAACATGAAGGCGAAGCCGAATGCGTAGAAGAGGACGCCGCAGAGTGCGGTGTCCACCACGCATTCGATCATGACGTTGGAGACCTCACGGGTCCGGGCGAAGCCGCCCTCCAGCATCATGAAGCCCGCCTGCATGAAGAACACGAGGAACGCGGTCACGAGGACCCACGTGGTGTTCAGCGGGTTGACGATGTCGTCGGCCTTCAGTGCGGCGGCCGCCCCCGGCACCGCGGCCCCGGCCTTCGTGGAGAAGAACCAGGCCATGCCGTAGATCAGCCCGACGACCGCACCGACGCCGATGAGCTTTCCGGCGAAGGTCGCACCGAAGGCTCGCCTCCGGTACGGGTCCTTGATGTTGAGGCGCAATGTAGTGATCATGCGATGCAGATTCACGGCCCGCGATTGCTGGATGTGTTCCCCGGCGTTACCGCAGATGGTCACTCACATGACCGGAATCTGACAGTCAGTGCTCCGGGGTCGGGACCAGCGCCGCCAGCACCGCCCGGCTGATCCGCTGCACGGCGTCGGGCGCCTCGATCCGCCCGCCCGTCGCGTCGGTCACGTAGAAGCTGTCGACCACTTCGTGACCCAGGGTCGACACGTAGGCCTGCTCCACGCGCACGCCGAGCGAGGCGAGCGCGCCCGTGATCGCGTAGAGCACACCGATCGCGTCGGCGGCGCGCACCTCCACCACGGTCGCACGCGACGACGAGTTGTCGACGAGCACGCGGGGCTCGGCCGCGCGTGCCGCGGTGGGCCGCGACGCGGTCGAGTACCGGTGCGCGCGCTCGGCGAGACGCGCCGCCATCGCGATCGGGTCGGCGAGCGCGCCGGCGAGGTCGGCGCGGAACTTGTCCCAGTCGGTCTCGGTCGGCAGGCGCGGCTCCACGACGAAGTCGCCGACCGCGACCGAGCCGATCGTGAACGTGCGGGCGCGGCGGACGTCCTGGCCGTGCACACCGAGCGTCGCGACCTCGAGTGCGAGCAGTCCGGTCGCGTCGGGGGCGACGATGACCGCACCGTGCTCGTGCGGTTCGACGATCACCCCGAACCCGTCCTCGGCATCGAGACCGGCGGTGAAGCGACGCGCGGCGTCGAGCGCCCACTGCTCGTCGGCGCCTTCGAGCTCGTGCGGCCGGCGGCCCAGGTGCGCGGCCGTGGCGTCGACGAGGCGGCGCAACAGGCCGGCCTTCCATCCCGACCACGCGGTGGGACCGGTCGCCAGCGAATCGGCCTCGGTGAGGGCGGCGAGCAGCTCGAGCACGCCCTCGGACCCCACCTCCTGCGCCACCGCCGCGATGGTCGCGGGATCGCCGAGGTCACGACCGGTCGCGACGCTCGGCAGCAGCAGGTGGAGGCGCACGAGCTCCACGAGCACGGCGACGTCTTCGGGCGCGAACCCCATCCGCGTCGCGACCACGACCGCCTGGTCGACGCCGTTGTCGGTGTGGTCGCCGGGCAGGCCCTTGCCGATGTCGTGGAGGAGCGCGCCCACGAGGAGGAGGTCGGGGCGGTGGACGTCGCGCACGTGGTCGGCCGCGTGGGCGATGGTCTCGAGCAGGTGGCGGTCGACGGTCCACTGGTGGAACGCGTTGCGCTGCGGGAGGCAACGGACGCGCTCCCATTCGGGGAGGAACGGCGTGACCAGACCGAAGCGGTCGAGCAGTTCGACCTGCTCCACCATCGGCGCGCCCGCGCCGAGCAGCGACACGAAGCCGTCGCGTGTGGCGTCGGTCCACCGGCCAACGGTCTCCGGGCACTCGTCGGCGAGGCGCCGCAGCGTGGGCCGCGCGATGGGCACACCTTCGTAGGCCGCGGCGGCCGCGGCCCGGAAGACCAACGAGGGGTCGTCGGTCGGTGACGCCTCCGCGGTGACCGCGACCTCACGGTCGCGCAGCACGAGGCCGGGGCCGAGGTCGCGGTCGCGCCCGGCGGCGGACCGGCCGCGCGGACCTTCGTTCCACGAGCGCACCGCGCGCCAGGCGTCGTCGCACTGCCACGCGACGGTGCGGGCGGCGGCGGAGACGCGCGCCATCAACGCGTCGGCGTCGGCGTCGCCGAGGTCGGCGGCGAGTTCGTCCTGGTACTCGAGCAGGAGACGTTCGCGCCGGCCGAAGCGGCGCTGCAGCGCGACCCGCACCTCGAGCAGGGTCTCGCGCGCGTCGGCGAGCGCGGGATCGGGCTCGTACACGGGCGTGATCTGCGCGAGCACGCCGAGGATCGTGAGGTCGCGCGTGCCGCCCAGGCCGTTCTTGATGTCGGGCTCGAGCGCGTACGCGACCTCGTGCGCGTCGTCGTGACGCTCGCGCACCAGCGCGTCGAGGTTGCCGAGGCGGTCGCGCACCTTCGAGCGCCACCCATCGTGCACGCGGTCGACGAGCTTGTCGAAGAGCGCCTCGTCACCCGCGACGAAGCGCGCGTCGAGGAGGCCGAGTGCGGCCTTCATGTCGTCGTTGGCGACCTTCGCCGCCTCCTTGACGGTGCGGACGCTGTGGTCGAGCTGCAGACCCGCGTCCCACACCGGGTACCAGATGGTGCTGGCGAGGTCGCCGATGTCGCGCGACTTCCCGTCGTGGACGATGACGAGGTCGAGGTCGCTCATCGGGCACAGCTCGCGCCGGCCGAGCGCACCCACGGCGAACAGCGCGACGCCCGGCCGCGGCTCCAGGAGTCCTGGAGCCAGCGGTCGGTGGCGTCGCTGTAGGCCGGCAGAAGACCGAACGGAGGGTCGGGTCGGCGAGGAGGTCGCGCGCGCCGGTCCGCGAGGGCAGGTCAGCCCGGGGGTCGGGACCGGTCAGGGTCAGAGAGCTTCCTCGCCGACCTCGCCGGTGCGGATGCGCACGGCGCTCTCCACCGGGAGGACCCAGAGCTTGCCGTCACCGATCTTGCCGGTGCGGGCCTTCTCCACGATGGTGCTGGCGACGGCGTCGGCCATCGAGTCGCTGGTGAGGACCTCGACGCGGACCTTCGGCAGGAAGTCGACGTGGTACTCACCGCCGCGGTACACCTCGTTGTGGCCGCGCTGGCGACCGTGGCCCCGCACCTCGATGAGCGTGATGCCGTGGCACTCCATGGCATCGAGTGCCTCGGTGACCGGCTCCACCTGGTGGGGCTTGATGATGGCGACCACGAGCTTCATGGCATCCCTTTCGAGTGGGCCTTGCAGTTCTGTCAGTGGGTCTGTCAGTGGATCCGGACGCTACGAGGGGATTTTCTCGCGGAGACGTCGTTCGTATGTCGGGAATGTGAACTGGACCGGGGGCCGGGGGCCCGGGGGGGGTGACAGGTTCCCGTCAGAATTCGGTCACTCCCCGTTGATGCCTGGCGCGCGGAGGCGAAATCCGGCGTCCTTAGCTTCGTGTCACCTGGCCGTCAGTGATCGGTCAGTCAGGTGTTGGGTACGAAACGGGACACACGGCGCGCGGGGAGGCGACGATGTACGGGATCTCGATTGACGGGGTCGACGGGGACGAGTTGGTGGATGCGACGGAGGTGGCGGCCCGCCTGGGGCTGCGCAACTCCCGCGCCGTGCTCGACCTCCGCGTGCACCGCCTCGGGTTCCCGTCGCCGGTGGGACGTCAGGGCCGGGCGCTGCTGTGGTCGTGGGCGCAGGTCGAACGCTGGAGCGTCGACTCCCCCGCAGGCCGCGACCTCGTCACCTACGCCTGAGGGCGCTCCGCCCCCACGGTCACGCCTCCGGGCGCTCCACGCCGTAGAGCCGCGCCGAGTTCTCCCAGAGGAACTTCTCGCGCACGGCGGCCGGCGCCTCGCCGAGGCCGGCGTCGATCTTCGCCTGCAGGTCCTCGTACAGACAGGTGGGGTGCGGGAAGTCGGTCTCGAACAGGATGTTGTCGACCGGCAGCTCGTCGAGCAGGCGCCGCGGCGCCACCGTCTCGAACCAGTAGCAGGCGTACACCTGGCGATCGAGGTACTCCGAGGGCAACAGCTCCCACTCGCTCGTGCGGCCGGGCCGGCCCTCGAGGTAGCTGTGGTCGACCGCCTCCTTGACGAAGGGGATCCAGCCGATCCCGCTCTCCACCGACACGACCTTCAGGTCGGGATGGCGCGGGAGCACCCCGCTCAGCAACAGGTCGGCCACCTGCATCGCGTTCTTCAGGAACAGCTCGGTCGAGGTGAACGCGTACGTGGCCGCGGTCCCGTGCGCGGCGATGCGCTCGGGCGTGAACGACGTGGTCATGTCGCCGCTGCCGAGGTGCAGGTGGATCGGCATGCCGTGGTGGGCGGCGGCGGCCCAGAAGCGGTCCCAGTGCGCGTCGCCGAGGTGGGGCAGGCCGAACCGTGCGGGTTCGCCGGTGAACAGCACGCCACGGTGGCCGGTGGCCGCGCACCGTTCGATCTCCGCGATGGCGGCGTCGACGTCCCAGAAGGGCGTGCTCATGATCGTGATCAGGCGACGATGGTCGGCCGACGCCCAGTCGCGCAGGAAGTCGTTGTACGCGCTGACGCACACGAGCTTGAGGTCGTCGTCGGGGATGGCGAGGAAGCGCTGGCTGCCGAAGCCCGCGACGTTCGGGTAGAGCACCTGCGCCCAGATGCCCGCCTCGTCCATGTAGCGGAGACGCGCGTGTGCGTCGTGGGCCGCGGGGTGGCACTCCTCGTAGGTCGCGGGCGCCGACGGGAAAGGATCGGGCCAGCCGGCCGCCGCGGTGGCGCCCACCTTGGCGACGGGTGCGCCGTCGATGAACCACGTGTCCTTGCCGTCGTCGGCGCGCCCCACCTTCGGCACGTGGTCGAGGTACTTCGCCGGCACGCGGGCCGTCCACACGTCGGCCGGTTCGGTGATGTGGGCGTCGGCGTCGATGATGAGCTGGGTCACCGGACCACCGTACGTCAGCCCACGAAGATCGGCATCTCCGCCCAGCTCACGTGGAACTCCGACGCGTCACGGCGCAGGTCGGTGTCGTCCACCTCGTAGCGCGGGTGTCGCGCGAGGAGCTCGCCGAGCATCACCGCGCCCTCGAGGCGCGCGATGTGCGCGCCGATGCACACGTGCACGCCGTGCCCGAGGCCGAGCGTGCGCAGTTGGTCACCCCGCGCGAAGCGCGCGGCGTCGAACTGCTCGGGATCGGCGAACTCGTGCTCGTCGCGGTTCGCGCAGATGAGGAGGAGCACCACTCGTTGACCGGCCCGCATCGGCACGCCGGCAATCTCGGCGTCCACGGTGAGCGTGCGGCCGATGAACTGCAGCGGCAGGTCGTGGCGCAGCGCCTCCTCGAACGCGTGGGGCACACGCGCGGGATCGGCGACGAGCACGTCACGTTGCGTGGGCGCGCGCCACAGTTCGTACGCCGCGCCGGCGAGCACCTTGGGCAACGTCTCCGAACCGCCCACGAACAGCGTGGAGATCTGGTCGGCGATCTCGGCATCGTCGAGCGGACGGGCCGCGCCGCGCTCGTCCGGCACCGTGCACGCGAGGAGCCCATCGAGCGCGTCCAGCGGTTGGTGGTGCGGGTGAGGCCGACCTGCTCGTCGGCGATCCGCCACCAGTGCGACGAAGAACTCCCCCATCTCCCGACGCGCCGCGAGGCCGTCCTCGGTCGCGCCGGCCTGCCCGGGCGCACGCCGCACCGACCGGTTGACGAGCGCGACCAACGCGCGGGCGTCCTCTACGCGGAAGCCGAGTTGGTGGGCGGCGACCGCGGCGGCGACCGGCGCCGCGTAGTCGTGCCGCACGTCGAACGTGGAGGCATCGCCCAACTCGTCGAGGCGGTCGCGCGCGATCGCACGCACCGTCGGTGCGAGCGCGTTGACCGCACCGGGCCGGAACGGCTCGAGCATCGCCTTGCGCAGCACGGTGTGCACCGGCGCGTCGAGCGTGGAGAAGCTCGGGACCGGGCGCACCGGCGCGGGCGCGGGCGGCTTCCCGTGGTTGTGGTGCAGCACCTGGTCGCGCCGGAACACCGGGCCCTCGGTGATGGTGAAGCGGTCACGATCGGCGAGCACCCGCCACACGTCGTCGAAGCGCGTGAGCGCCCACGCGTCGTACTCCGGCAGCGGGTACACGCGGTGCGCGGCGCGCAACGCCCGGTACACCGGGTACGGGTCGGCCATGACCTGGGGCGAGAACGGGTCGTACTCGACGCTCACGCGCGCCGACGGTAGCGTCCGCCCCGCCACCGCACACCTGGGGGAACGACATGGGCCTGGCCGACCGCACGCCACCGACCGCCGACGAGTACGCGCAGTACCCGCAGCGATTCTCCAACTGGAACCGGTGGGGCGCCGACGACGAGCTCGGCACGCTCAACTACGTCACGCCCGAGGTGCGGCGCGCCGCGGCCGCGTGCGTGGTCGACGGCACCGCGATCGGGTGCGGCCGCCCGTTGAACACCACGCCCGGGCCCGCCAACCCGTACCCGGTGCGTCACATGGTGAACACCCGGACGTCGGGCGGGATGATCGACCACCTGTCGCTCTACATCCACGGGTTCAGCGAGACGCACATCGACGCGCTCTGCCACCTGTCGACACTCGAGGGTCACGACACGTGGAACGGCAAGGGGCTCGACGACTACCACATGCCCTCCGCGCACACCGGCACCGTCGACTACTGGAGCGACGGCATCGTGACGCGCGGCGTGCTCTACGACGTGCCCCGGTTCCGCGGCACCGACTACGTGGAGCCGGGGAAGCCGGTGCACGCGTGGGAGCTCGCCGACATCGCGGCCGCGCAGGGCGTCGAGCCGCAGCCGGGCGACGCGGTGCTGATCCGCAGCGGGTACGGCGCGTACTTCGCGGCGACCGGTGCGCAACCCGGGTTCGCGTCGCCCGCCGGCGTGCACGCGTCGTGCGTGGAGTTCCTGTACGACACGCAGGCGTCGCTGCTCGTGTGGGACATGCAGGACGCGCCCGCCGCCGACCAGGGGCTCGACAACCCGAAGGGCCTGCCGGTGCCGATGCACGTGCACCAGATGGTGCTGCCCTACATGGGCATGCCCATCCTCGACAACGCCGACTTCGAGGCGCTCGCCGCCGCGTGCGCGGCCGCGGGCCGCTGGGCCGTGCAGTTCGTGGTCGCCCCGCTCGTGATCACGGGCGGCACCGGCTCCCCCGTGAACCCCATCGCCATCCTCTAGCTCCCTTCATGCGTCAATGAGCGCGGATATGTCCCCTCGATTGACGCATGAAGGGGTCAGGCGAGGCGGTAGCGGAGGAGGGTGAGGCCGTCGTCGCCGTGGTCGAACACGGGGACGACCTTGGCGCCGACGCGCAGCGGCGCGTGCAGCTCGCCCGACTCGTCGGCGACGCGGCCGACCAGCGTGGTCGTGAGCTTCACGCCCTCGTCGAGCTCGACGATCGCGATGACCTGCGGCATCTCGTCGGCGAACTGGAACGTGGTGGGCTGGTGCGTGACCGTGAACGAGAACAGGTGCCCGTTGCCCGACACCTCGTGCCACGTGAGGTCGCCCGACAGGCAGCGCGGGCAACGGGCGCGCGGGTAGTACACCCAGGTGTCGCACGCACCGCAGCGTTGGAGCCGCACCTTCTCCTCGCGCAGCCCGTCCCAGAACGGCTGCGTGAGCGGCGTGGGCTGCGGGCGCGGCTTCGGCAACGAGGGACGTTCGGTCGGCACGCCGGGCTCCCAGCTCATGCGCCGCGCAGCACGAGTGCCGACTGCTCGCTCATCGTGCCTCCCGTCCCGGTCACGTACGCGAGGTCGTGACGCTTCAGCTGCCGGTCGCCGGCGCGGCCCATGACCTGCCGCACCCCTTCGACGACCTGCGACATGCCACCGGCGATGCCCGCCTGGCCGTAGCCGAGCTGGCCACCGTGCGTGTTGCACGGGAAGTCGCCCCGGTACGAGAGGTCGTGCGCGTCGACGAAGTCCATGCCCTCGCCCGGCCCGCAGAACCCGGAGTCCTCGATGCTGAGCAGCACGGTGATCGTGTAGCAGTCGTAGATCTGCACCATGTCGACGTCGGCGGGCTTCACGCCGGCCATGCCGAAGGCCGCCGACGCCGCCGCACCCACCGGAGTGTGCGGCAGCTCCGGCGAGTACGTGGGCGTCTTGTGCGTCAGCCGCTCACCACAACCGACGACGTGCACCGGCCGGCGCGGCGCGCGCTTCGCGCGCTCGGCGGTGGTCACCACCACCGCCGCACCGCCGTACACCGGCATCACGATCTCGAGCAGGTGCAGCGGTGTGGAGATCGTGCGCGACGCGAGCACGTCTTCCGGAGTGATCGGCTGCCCGAAGAACACGGCGTCGGGGTTGACCGCGGCGCTCGCGCGCTGGTCGGACGCGATCTTGGCCCGCGCCCGCTCGTTCCAGCCGTAGAGGTCGTGGTAGCGCTGCGCGTAGGTGGCGTAGCTGCAGTTCTGCGCGATGTTGCCGTAGGGCAGCTCGAACTCCGCCTGCGGCGACCCCCAGGCACTGCTCGACGCGCCGTACACGTACCGGTCGTCGAACGTCGGCGCGATCGGCGGGCGCGGCGCCGGCTGCATCACCGTGCCGCACACCACCACCTCGCACAACCCGAGCTCGATCGCGGCGGCGGCGCGCCACACCATCCCGACGGACGACGCGCCGCCGAGGTCGAGCCGCTCGGCGAAGTTCAGCGAGAAGCCGCAGTACTCCGCGATCGTCGCGGGCTGGAACTGGATCGACTCGGTGATGTCGGCGGCGCAACAGAGCCCGTCGACCTCGTGGGCGTCGATCCCGGCGTCGGCCAGCGCTTCGGCCGCGACGTCGGCCCACGCGTGGAGCGACATGCGCGGCTCGACCACCGGTTTCCGTTCGGCCTTCCACTCGGAGTAGCCGACGATGCACGCGTCGCCCCGGAGTCCCATGGGCGAGGAGGCTATTTGCAGTGCGGGGGCGAGCCCAACCGCTCAGGTCATGAACTCGCCGGCGTTCACGTACAGCGTCTGGCCCGTGATCATCCGGGCCCGGTCGGAGCACAGCCACACCGCGGCCTCGGCGACGTCGTCGTCGGCGGGGATCTCGCCGAGCGGCATGCGCTCCGTGATCTCGGCGATCACGTCGGCCTCCGAGATGTTGCGCGACTGGCTCGCGAACTGCACGTAGCCCTCGACGGGCGGGCCCCACATCCAGGTGGGCACCACCTGGTTCACGCGGATCTTCTTGGGGCCGAGCTCCTTGGCCAGGTGGAACATGGCCGCCGTCAGCGCGCCCTTCGACGACGCATAGGCGAGCTGGAACATCACCGCAGGGAGCACCGAGCTCTGGGAGCCGATCAGCACCACGGAACCGCCGCGCCCCTCCATCGCCTTGGCCGCCGCCGACACGACGTGCATCGTGCCGGTGACGTTGGTGGCGAGCACGTCGCGCCAGGTGTCGTCGGTGGTCTCGTCGAGGCCGCCCATCGCCGTGTCGTACGCCGCGACCTGCACGATGCCGTCGACACCGCCGAAGCGCTCCGTGGCGAGGTCCATCAGCGCGCGACAGTCGTCGGCCGAGTTGATGTCGGTGGCGCGGTAGGCGACGTGCGCACCCGACGGGTCGAGCTCCGCCGCCATCTGCTCGAGCTTCGCCTCCGTGCGGGCGGCGAGCACGGCGTTGCCGCCGTCGCGGAGCACCACACGCGCGACCTCGCCACCGAGACCCGGGCCCACGCCCGTGACCACCACCGTCTTGCCGTCGACCACCATCGTCGTTCCCCCTGGGCTGGTTCCTCGTCCTTCGGAGCGGGGAGTCTGGCACGCGCGTAGCCTCGGCGCATCGGCACCTGGATCGTCCTCCTGCGCGGCGTCAACCTCGGCAACCACAACAAGCTCGCCATGCCCGCGCTCAGCGCCACCCTCGAGGCCGCCGGCTTCACCGACGTGCGGACCCACCTGCAGAGCGGCAACGTCGTGCTCGGCAGTCGCACGAGCAGCGAGGCGAAGGTGGCGGAGGCGGTCGCCGCGGCCGTGGCCCGCGGCCACGGGATCGAGTGTCCGGTGGTCGTGCGCACCCCGGAGCAGCTCGACGGCGTGGTCGCGGCCAATCCCTTCGCGGAGCAGTGTGCGGCGGTCGACACGAAGACGGCGCTCAAGACGCTGCACGTCACGTTCCTCGACGCGCCCGCCCCGGCAGCCGCGTTCGCCGACGTCGACCCGGCGTGGCACTCACCCGACGAACTGGTCGCGGTGGGACGCGAGGTCTACCTGTGGTGCCCCGGCGGGTACGGGCGCACGAAGCTCACGCCCGCGTTCCTCGAACGCCGGACGCAGTGCACCGCGACGGACCGCAACTGGAACACGGTGCTGGCCCTGCAGGCCCTGGCGCGCGGCTGACGCGCCGGCGCACGTCGGTCGCGCCGGCTCAGGGGTGCGGCACGAGGCCGAGACGCGTGGCCACCGCCACCGCTTCGAGCCGCGAGCGCGACTGCAGCTTGGCGAGGATGTTGCGGATGTGGTTGCGCACCGTGTGGATCGACAGGTGCAGCTGCTCGACCATGTCGGCGGTGGACTTGCCCTCCGCCAGGAGGGTGAGGACCTCGAGCTCGCGCGCCGAGAGGTCGCTGCCGATCTTGGGGCTCCGCGGCCGCAGCTGCGTGGCGAGCTCCGAGACGAGGTGCTGTGGGACGCGCACCTCGCCCGCGACGACGGCACGCAACGTGCGCACGAGGTCGACGAAGGAACCGTCCTTGGTGACGGAACCGGAGCAGCCCGCTTCCAGCGCCTCGGCGAGCGTGGCGCCGGTGGCCTGACCGGTGAGCATCACGACCTCGGTGTGCGGCAGCTCGGCCTTGATCAGCGCAGTGGCCTCCGAGCCGGTGCCGTCGGGGAGGCGGTAGTCCATCACCACGATGTCGGGACGGAGGTCGACCGCGGCCCGTACCGAGGCGCGCACGGTGTCGACGACGCCGACGACCTCGAGGTCGTGCTCCTCGCTCAGGGCACGGCGGAGGCTCTCGGCCACGAGGTCGTGATCCTCGACGACGAGCACGCGCGACCTGCTGACGCCCTCCAGAACCTCGGTCATTGCTTGCTCCCTCCGACGGCCCGCCCGTTGACCCGCACGGCCCGCCCTGCACCCCGGCTCTCCCCGGTGTGCGCCCACAACGGTACCGGAGTGCCGGACCCCCTCTCGCCTTTCGGCCCGGCGGCCCCCGCCAAGGGACGAAAATGGCGCATCTTTGTCACGGGAAATGGTCCGGGCGGCCCTGGGAGCGAGGGGCACGATCCGCCACGATCACGACATGGAGATCGCCACCAACGGGAACGGCCACCGGCCCGAGTCGGGGAACGACCTGCTGCGGGCCATCGACGCGGGGGAACTGGAGCTCCGGTACCAGCCGATCCTCGATCTCACGACCCGCCAGCTCACCGGCTTCGAGGCGCTGCTGCGCTGGCGCCACCCCACCCGCGGGCTGCTCGGCCCCGACCGGATCATCCCCCTCGCCGAGGAGTGCGGGCTGATCCAGGAGGTCGACGACTGGGTGCTCCACGAGGCGGCGGCGCGCCTCGCCGCCTGGCAGGACGACGTGCTGGTCGGTGACGGGTTCCGCGTCCACGTGAACGTCTCCGGGATGGAGCTCGACGACCGCACACTCGTCGAGCGGGTGCGGCGTTCGATCGTCGGCACGAACGTGACCGCGAGCGGGCTCACCGTCGAGGTGACCGAGACCCGTCTCATCGACGACATCGGCGCGGCCAAGCGGGCCATCGACGCGCTGCACGAGATGGGCGTGGAGCTCGCGCTCGACGACTTCGGCACCGAGTACTCCACCTTCATGCGGCTGCACGCGCTCCGCTTCGACATCGTGAAGATCGACAAGGGCTTCGTGGCCGCGTGCGACACCGACCTCGGTCGCACGTTCATCCGTGCGTTCGTCGACCTCGCCAACGGCCTCGGCGCCGGCATCATCGCCGAGGGGATCGAGACCACCGACCAGCTCGGGAAGGTGATGGACGCTGGCTGCCACCAGGGCCAGGGCTTCCTCTGGTCGCCCGCAATGCCGGTCGCCGACGCCGAGCACCTGTTGCTCACGGGTGAACTGCCCGAGATCGACCCGCTCACGCAACGACGGCTGCGGCTGCCCTTCGCGTCCTGATCGGACCGTCCCGCACGACCTGTCCCGACGCGCGCGCGACCCGGCGCGCGACACGCACTCGCACGCCCGACCGACGCGGTCGTACGGTGCAGGGATGCGCCAACGCCTCCGCGATCCCGCCTACGCCCACGCGCGCCGCTGGGTGGCACTCGGCGTCGTGAGCGGGAGCCTGCTCGTGATCGGTGTCGACAACACCGTGCTCAACATCGCGCTGCCCACGCTCGCGCGCTCGCACGCGGCAGGCGGGTTGAACGCGAGCGGCAGCGAGCTGCAGTGGATCGTCGACTCGTACACGATCGTGTTCGCGGGCCTGCTGCTCACCGCGGGGTCGCTCGGTGACCGCTTCGGCCGGTACCGCGCGCTCACCTTCGGTCTCGTGCTGTTCGGCATCGGCAGCGCGCTCTCGGCCGAGGCGTCGTCGGCCGGGTCGTTGATCGCGACCCGTTCGATCATGGGCATCGGCGCCGCGTTCATCATGCCGGCGACGCTGTCGATCATCACGAACGTGTTCACCGCACCGGCGGAGCGCGCCCGCGCCATCGGCGTGTGGGCCGGCATCGTCGCGGTGGGCATCGGGTTCGGGCCCGTGATCGGCGGCTTCCTGCTCCAGCACTTCTGGTGGGGATCGGTGTTCCTCGTGAACGTGCCGATCGTGATCGTCGCGCTGTTCCTCGGCTACCTGTTCGTCCCCGACTCCCGCGACGAGTCGGCGCCGAAGCTCGACCCGCTCGGGTCCGTGTTGTCGATCATCGGCCTCGCGACCTTCCTGTGGGCGATCATCGAGGCGCCGTCGAAGGGCTGGACGTCGGCGCCGGTGCTCGGCGGCTTCGCCGTGAGCGTCGTGGTGCTCGGCGCGTTCATGCTGTGGGAGCTGCGGTATCCGAGCCCGATGCTCGACATGCGCTTCTTCGAGAACCCGCGCTTCTCGGCTGCGAGCGCCGCGATCACCATCGTGTTCATCGCGTTGTTCGGCATGCTGTTCCTGCTGACGCAGTACCTGCAGTCGGTGCTCGGCTACTCCACCATCGAGGCCGGCGCCGTGCTGTTGCCGATGTCGGCGATGATGATGATCTTCGCCCCGCGGTCGCCGCGACTCGTCGCGCGCCACGGCAACAAGCGCGTCGTCGCGGCCGGCATGACGCTCGTGTGCCTCGCGTTCCTGCTGATGACCACCTTCGGGACCGACACGTCGGTGTGGCAGGTGATCGCGATCACGATGGTGAGCGGGCTCGGCATGGCCCACGTGATGGCGCCGGCCACCGACTCGATCATGGGTTCGCTGCCGCGGGAGAAGGCGGGCGTGGGCTCGGCGATGAACGACACGACCCGCCAGGTCGGCGGCGCGTTCGGGGTGGCCCTGCTGGGTTCGATCGCGGTGACGATCTACTCGTCGGAGTTCCGCGACGCGCTGCGCAGCGTGCGGCTGCCGAAGGGCGTCGTGGCGCACGGCTCCGATTCCGTGGGCGCCGCGCTCGGGACACTGGGCGAGCTCTCCGGGCGCACGGCGGAGAAGGTCACCGACGCCGCCCACACCGCGTTCGTGCACGGCTTCCACGCCTCCCTGCTCGTCGGTGCGGCGGTGGTGTTCGTGGGCATCCTCGCCGTGGTGCGCTGGCTGCCCGCCCGCGCCCGCGACGTCGAGCTCGAGCTGGTCGAGGTCGACCACGTGGTGCAGACGGCCGGTGTGCGCGAGCCGGAACCGGCGGGCGGGGCGTCCGCGCAGGCCGTCACCTAACGTCGCGCCGTGACGTCGACCGAGGAGCTCGTCTGGGAACGCCCGTGGACCGCGCGCACGGCCACGGTCGTCGTCGCGTTCTCCGGCTGGTTCGACGGCGCGTCCGCGGCCACCGGCGCGGTGGAGCACCTGATCGAGCACACGGGCGCCACCCGCCTCGCGCACATCGCCGACGACCGCTTCGTCGACCTGCAGCAGTCACGCCCCCGCGTCGTGCTGCGCGACGGCATCACCCGCACCGTCGAGTGGCAGGAGAACGTCTTCTACGCCACCGAGGGCTCCGACGACGGCCACGAGCTCGTGCTGCTCGCGGGCGTCGAGCCGCACTACGCGTGGCGCGAGTTCGCGGAGCTGATCGTGGCCGCCGCGCTCGGTACCGAGGCACGCCTCGTGGTCACGCTCGGCGCGACCCCGGCGCAGGCGCCGCACACCCGCATGCCGTTGGTGCAGTCGTCGTCGGCGAGCCCGGTGCTGGCCACGAACCTGGGCCTGCGCCGCCCGCGCTACGAAGGCATCACCGGCATCGTCGGTGTGCTGCAGACCGAGCTCGACGCGCGCTCGTTCCCGGCGATCTCCATGCAGGTGGGGGTGCCCTTCTACGCGACCGGCGCGACCAACTGGAAGGCCGCCGCCGCGCTCCTGCGCAACCTCGAGCACGTCACCGGCGTGCCCACGGGGCACCAGGCGCTCGCCCCGGCGATCGCCGAGTGGGAGGCGATGGTCGACGAGGCGCTCTCCGACAGCCCGGAGGGCATGGCGATGCTCCCGCGCCTCGAGGCGTCGTTCGACCGGGAGACCGAGCAGCAGCTCCCCTCGGCGGACGACCTCGCCGAGGAGCTCGAGCGCTACCTGCGCGAATTCCCGCCCGGCCCGTCGGAGGGCTGACCGGCTCCATCAGGCGCGATCGGCCGTGATGTCCGATACCTGACGCTGCGGGACCTCGGTCCCTGTCGGTGTCGCCCGGAATCCTGCAGTCTCCTACTGTGAGACTCGAAGTCACCCGCAAGGCCGACCTCGCCACCCGCGTCCTGCTCGAGCTGTCGGGCCGCGACGCCCGGGCGAAGTCGGCCGACCTCGCCGATGCCGTGGGCACCACCCCCGGCTTCCTGACCCAGGTGGTCGCGCCGCTGGCGGGGCGCGGCTGGGTCGACTCGGAGCCCGGCCCCACCGGCGGGTACCGCGCCACCGTGCCGTTGAGCGAGCTCAGCGTCCTCGACGTGATCGAGGCGGTCGAGGGACCGAGCGAGAGCGGCCGGTGCGTGCTCGCCGACAAGCCGTGCGGCGGCACCGGGCAGTGCGCGCTGCACGTGCCGTGGTCCCGGGCCCGGGCGCAACTCGTCTCCGAGCTCGCCCGCACCCCGTTGTCGACCCTCCTCGAGGAGCACCCCTCATGACCCGGTTCATCCCCGTGTTCGAGGACGCGGTCGCCGGCGATCCCCGCCCAGTGCTCATCAAGGTGAGCCCGGGCCTCTGCCAGGGCTGGGGCGCGTGCCATCACTTCGCGGGCGAGGTGTACCACCTCGACGAGGACGGCAAGGTCGAGCACCACCTGCTCGAGGTCCCCGCCGAGCACGCGGCGCTGGCCCGCCTCGGCGCGCCTGCTCAGTTCCCGAGGGCGCGCATCCAGTACCTCGGCCCGATCGGGAACTGCCGTGACCGCCGATCGCGCAGGGAACGACGCCGGGCCGGTGTTGATCCGCGCAGGAGCCCCGGCGTCTGCGAGGGCTGGGGCGAGCGCTGGCCAAGTTCGCGAGCGAGATCTACCCGATGGGCACCGGACGCAAGGTCGACCTGCACGTGCTCGAGGTGCCGGCCGAGTACGCCGCGCCGCCCGCCACGCCGCCGATGTGCCCGGTGAAGGCGATCCAGGTGATCGCCGCCGTCACCTCGGCGGAGGGGGCGTGAGCAACGTCGGCCCACCCCTGCGCCGGCGCGAGCGCCCGGCGCTGCGCGCGGCGCTGCCCACCGAGCATGGCGGAGCTGGGGCCTCACCAAGTGGAACCCGCGTGCTGTTCGGCATCCTCAGGACACCCGGCATCGCCGGAGTGCTGCTCGCGTGCGCCGCCGTGGTCGCGCTCCTGGTGCGCACACCACTGAAGGTCGCGCTCGTCGACGCCCACCGCCACCGTGACCTCAACGTGACCGCGCTGGCGCGCCGCGCTGTCGCCGTGGAGGGCGCGACGCTGGTCGCGCCGCGGTTTCGCGGTGCTCACCGCCGACGGCGTTCTGGTGGCCGGCGGTCGCGGTGTTCACCTGCTTGCGGAGCTCTGGCCCGACATGCGTCGCGCGGCCGGCGCCTCGCCCCCGAGATCGCCGGTGGGGCGGGCATCGGCGCGGTGGCGGCGATGATCGTGCTCGCCGGCGGCGAGACCTCGGCGCTCGCAGCCGCGTGCTGGATGGTGCTCGCGGCGCGTGTGCTCACCGCGATCCCGTCCGTACGGGCGCAGGTGATGGCGCTCCACGGTCGCACGGTCTCACCGGTCGCGGGCCGGATCGGCGACGTCGCCGCGATCGTGCTGGCCGCCCTCGCGGTGGTGGTCGAGCCGCTCGTGCTCGCCGGCGCGATCGCGGTGGTCGCGGTCGTGCTGCTGCAGCACCTGTCCAACCGGTACCCGGCGCCGCGCGCGGCGCTCGGCGTGCGCCAGAGCGTTGATGTGCTCGTGATCGTCACCGCACTGGGAGTGCTCGCCGCGCTGAACCGTTCCACCGCTGGGCGACCCGTCAACGCCGCCTGCGCCGCCCGGGTGTTCGAGGCGTTCGGCCTCGACTACTGCTGTGGCGGGTTCCGCACCCTCGACGACGTACCGGGCATCCGGCGTGGACCCCGCGGCCGCCTTTCTTCCCTCTCCCTTCTTCTCTTTTCACCTGGAGGAGGCGCTCGCCGCTGGACGACGAACCGACCAGCGCCGAATGGGCCACGTTGTCCCCCGCCGCGCTGCCGACCATGTGCAGCGGGTGCACCACGAGCACATGTCCGAGGAACTGCTGCTCTGCGCGCACCCTGGTGAAGGTGCACGCCGCACTGCGACCGCCACCCGGAGCTCGACGACGTGGTCGAGGTGTTCGACGCGCTGCACGACGACTCGCCGCACCTCGCAAGGAGGACATCCTCTTCCCGATGATCCGCGACCTGGACGCCGCGCCGCGGAAGCGCAGCGCGGGCTGCCGGCGTTGCACTGCGGAAGCGTCGCCAACCTGATCCGCGGATGCTCGTGGAGCACGAGGACGCCGGCGTGCAGCTCGCACGGTTGCAGGCCGTCACCGGCGGGTACGCCGTCCTCGACGACGGCGCAAGGCGAGCTACTGGCGCTGTACGACGGCCTGCTCAAGCTGACCGTGACCTGCGCCTCCACGTGCACAAGGAGAGCAACGTGTTGTTCCCCGCCGTCTCTTCCTCGAGGCCGAGCCGCGGGCACCGGCCTGCCCGCGTGAGCGAGCGCCGCGACCAGCCGTGCCGGACGCTTCAGCGGGCCGGTCGGGCGACGCCGGCGACCTCGCGACCCGGGACGACGTCCTCACGCTGGTGCGCGCGTTCTACCGGGAAGCCGCGGTCGACGACCTGCTCGCCCCGATCTTCCACGCCGCGCACGTCGACTGGGCCGAGCACGTCCCGAAGGTCACCGACTTCTGGTGCTGGCAACTGCTCGGCGCAACTGCTGAGACCCGCAACACGCTCGCCGCCCACGAGGCCTCGAACGCCTTCGTCCCCTTCACCGACGCACTACGAGCGCTGGCCGCGATCTGGACGTCGACGGCTCGACGATCTGTTCCGCGGGGCCCCGTCGCGGAGGTGGCGAAGGAGCGCCTGGCGTCGCCGCCGCTCCGCGCGATGCAGCGGTACCTCTCGACATCCGGCCCTGGAAACCTCGGGGCCGAGGTCCGCGACGCCTCAGCGTTGGCCCACCCGCACCGTGGGGCTGGGAAAGGACGTCATGGCCGAGCTGGACAGTGACCCTCGTGGCGACATCTTCGTGAACCCCGAGCGCTGGGGCGACATGACCGACTGGCACGAGGTGGCGGCGGAGCTCCGGCGCGACGCACCGGTGCTCGAGGTCGTGGCCGAGGGCTGGGAGCCGTTCCGCGCGGTGATGACCCACGCCGACGTGCGCGAGATCTCCCGGCGCAGCGTCGACGTGTTCCGCAACACCGAGCGCTCCGCGCCCGCACCCAACCTCGTGTACGACATGCTCGACCTCACGGGCTTCCCGTATCCGAAGACGCTCGTCCACATGCACGGCAAGGAACACCAGGACCACCGCCAGGTCACCAACGACTGGTTCAAGCCGGCCGCGGTGTCGGAGTGGCAGCCCACGATCGACCGCATCGCCGACCAGTTCGTCGACCGGCTCGCCGAGCACGGCGGCGAGTGCGACTTCGCGCAGGACATCGCCGCGCAGTACACGCTGCACGTGATCATGGGGATCTTCGGCGTCCCCGAATCCGACGAGCGACTGATGCTCGAGCTCACGCAGGGGCTGTTCGGTTCGGCCGATCCCGAGTACATCGGCGACTTCGACGCGCCCGTCGACATGCTGAGCTCCACGCTGCAGAAGTTCGGCGCCTACTTCGACGAGCTCACCGCCGACCGTCGTGCCCACCCCACCGGCGACCTCGCCACCGTCATCGCCAACGGCGAGATCGACGGGCACCACCTCGCCGACGACGCGCGCCTCTGGTACTACATCATCGTCGCCACCGCGGGGCACGACACCACGTCGTACGGCATGAGCGGCGGGCTCGAGGCGCTGCTGCGCAACCCCGACCAGCTCGCCGCGGTGTGGGACGAGCCCGGGCTGATCTCCCCGGCCACCGAGGAGATGCTGCGGTGGGTCAGCCCCGTGCGCGCGTTCTTCCGCTGGCCCACCGAGGACTACGAGCTCCCGAGCGGGTACGTGCTGCCGAAGGACGAGGCGGTGCTCACGTCGTACCCGTCGGCAAACCGCGACGAGCAGGTGTTCGCGCACTCCATGACGTTCGACATCCACCGCACCGACGTCGACAACCTCCTCACCTTCGGGCTCGGCGCGCACTTCTGCCTCGGTGCGCAGTTCGCCCGCCGCGAGATCCGCACGATGCTCGGCAAGCTGCGCCAGCGCGTCGCGTCCATCGAGCTCGCGGGTGAGCCCGAGTGGACCGCGTCGTCGTTCGTCAGCGGCGTGAAGCACCTGCCGATCCGCTACACGCTCCGCTGAGCGCCGGTCAGGCGAACGACGCGGCGAACTGCAGCATCTGCGCGCGCGACACGTCGTCGGCCTCCAGCACCGACACGACGCCGTACGCGCGCCACACGAGCACCCGGCCGCGGGTCGCCGACGGCGCGGTCTCGCAGGCGGCCCGGCCGTTGCCGAGGGTCACGAGACGCGCCGGCGCGACGCACCCGCCCGACTCCTCGGGCGCCGCGTCACCGACCGCGGCGGCGCGTTGCGCCAGGAGCAGCTGTTGGCGGTACTGCCCCGCCGTGTCGCCGAGCGCGCCGACGGGCGCCCAGCGCTGGAAGTAGCCGGTCGACACGTCGGACGACGGTGACGTGGCGTCGATCGGATCGGCACTGCGCAGCGCCTGGTCGACGAGATGGATGCCGGGTGGCAGGACCCCGGGGCGTTGCGGCCGGAACCCGAGGTACCGCGCGGCCTGCGCCGGCGAGAGGTTGCACGTGGTCCCGCCGTCGGCCGTCGACGTGCAGCCCTCGGGCAACGGACGCACCGCGGCGGCCGGCGCGGCCGGGCGGGGCGCGGCGCGGTGCTCGGAACGCCCGAGGCGCAGCGCCATACCGGTGAACGCCACCGCGATCACGACCCCCATGACCACGAGACGCGTGCGCTCCGTCACCGGCTCACGACCCTGGGATCACCGGGCCCGGGACGTCACGCCGGGAACCGCCACTCGGTGTCGACCAGGCCGCGCACGTAGAGCGCCTGGCCGACGTGCTGCAGCGAGTCGTCGACGATGCTCACGAGGCGCACCCCGAGCGTGACCGGTGGGTCCCAGCTGCGGTCGACGACGCGGTCGAGGTCGTCGGCGGTGAGGGTGGGGAGATACGCGCGGGTGCGCGCGTCGACGGCGTCGTGGTACCCGAGCAGGAGCTCGGCACTCACCGGGTCGAACGCGGCGACCTCGTCGGCCGTCATGCCGTACCCGAGATCCATCACCGCGGGCTCGCGGCCGAAGCGTGCGGCCCAGCCGTCGGCGATCCAGAGCTGCTCGGTGTCGAGCAACTCCGACACGTGATGGTCCTGGACCCGGGTGAGGTGCCACACCAACCAGCCGATCGGGTTGGCGCCCGGGCCGACCTGACGGCCGAGGGCCTCACGATCGAGACCCTCCACCGCGAGTTGGCACAACGGGGGCACGCGCCCGTAGCACTCGAGATACACCGCCGCGACGTCCATGGGGACATTTGAGCACCCGCGCGTCGCCCGCGTCACGGCGCTACCGTTCCGCATCCGCGAAGGGGGAGACGTGGCCACCGACGTACCCGCGCAGAGTGCGCCGACACGGAGCGACCGACGACGCGCTGCACGCCACGTGTTCCTCCGTCCCCTCGCGGTGTTCGCGTGCTGGCGGCTCGCGCAGCTCGCGATCACCTGGTGGTTCGACTCGCAGCCCGGCGACGGTCCGTTCCGGTGGGACGGCGGCGCCTACCGGCGGATCCTCGAGTCGGGGTACCACGTACGCCCCGGCGAGAAGCCGGAGATCGCGGCCTTCTTCCCCGGCCTCGCCTGGATCACCCGCGCGGTCGATGTGGTGGTGCCGTCGCGCGAGGTCGCCGAGTTCCTCACGATCAACGTGGTCGCGCTGCTGGCCTTCGTCGCCGTGTTCGCCGCGATCCGGGCGTGGCGCGACGACCGCACCGCGACGGGCGCGATCGTCCTCCTCGCCCTGTTCCCGTCGTCGGTGTTCCTCTCGGTCTTCTACAGCGAGGTGCCGTTCGTCGCGTTGAGTGCGGGCGCGTTCTGGGCCGACAGGCGCGGCAAGAAGTGGTTGGCCGCGGTGCTCGCGTGCGGCGCCGCCGCGACCCGCACCGTCGGCATCGCGGTCGCGGGCGCGTTGGTCGTCGGCCATCTCTGGCGTGAGCACCGGGTGCGGCTGCAGACCGTGGTGTACGCGGTCGCCGGCGCGGTGGGCCTCGGCGCGGTGATGCTGCAACAGCAGATCCAGCTCGACGACCCGCTCGGCTTCGTGCACGCGGAGAAGTACTGGGGCCGGAAGCTCGACTTCCCCTGGTCGTCGATCCGCGAGGGCGTGGGCGCGCTGCGCGACGGCGCCCCGCGCCTGGCGAAGGTGCTCGACCTCGTGGCCGTGGCCCTCGTCGTCGGGATGGTGCTCTACGTGCTGTGGAAGCGGCGCCGGGCCTGGCCCGTCGAGTCGTGGTTGTTCGTCGCGGTCACCTTCGCCGTGCCGCTGTTCAACCCGTTCCTCGCCGGCATCAACCGCTACGTGCTGACCGCGTGGCCGGTGTTCGGGTTCCTCTCCGACTTCCTCGACCGGCTGCCGCGTTGGGTGCGGTGGGCCTGGTACGTCGCGTCGGGCGTGGCCGCGGTGTTCTACGCGCGCTACTGGGCCCGCGGCACCTTCGTCGCCTGACGCCCGGGGACCTGCGATCCGGGAACGCCGGTCAGTCCACCAGCACGCCGTCGGTGATGTGGACGATGCGGTCGGTGTAGTGCGTCATGCGCTCGTCGTGGGTGACCACGATGGCTGCGATGCCGCGTGACTTCATCTCGCTGCGGATCAGGTCCATCACCTGCTCGCCGAGCTTGGTGTCGAGCGCGGACGTGGGCTCGTCGAACAGCACGATGTCGGGGTCGTTCATCAGTGCCCGCCCGATCGCGACGCGCTGGCGTTGCCCACCCGAGAGCTCCGCTGGCATGTGCCCGGCGCGGTCGCCGAGACCGAGCTCCTCGAGCAGCTGGTCGGCGCGTCGCTTCGCGGCGGCGCCCGTACGACGACCGATCTCGTCGACGACGAGCAGGTTCTCCCGCGCGGTGAGGAAGGGCACGAGGTTGACGCCCTGGAACACGAACCCCACGTGCTCGCGCCGGAAGTCGGTGAGCTCCTTCTGCGAGTAGCCGCTGATGTCGTCACCCGCGACGACGACCGAACCCTCGGTGGGCGAGAGGATGCCGCCCGCGATGGAGCACAACGTGGTCTTGCCCGATCCCGACGGGCCGACGAGCGCGACGATCTCGTCGCTGCCGAGCGTGAGGGTCGCGTGGTCGAGCGCGACGACCTCTTCGTCGCCGGTGGGGTACACCTTGCGCACCGCCTCCATCTGCAGGGCGGGGGTGGGATCCGGTGCGACGGGATCCGGGATCATCTCGGTCATGAAGCTCTCCCGATTGCGGAGGCGGGGTCGACGCGCAGCACGCGTCGCAGTGAGAACGTGCTCCCCACGATCGCGGCGATGATCAGCGACACGCTGCTGATCACGACCCGACTGGGCAGGAGCTGGTAGGGGATCGCGCCCGGCGGCAGGAGCACGTCGAGCAGCACCGCGAAGACGGTGCCGACCGCGGCGGCCGTGATCGCGACCACGGTGGCCTGCACGACGACACCGCCGAACAACGTGCGCGACCGGGCGCCGATCGCCTTGAGCACGCCGTAGAGACCGACGCGCTCGACCGTGAGCAGGGCGAAGAACAGGGCGACCACGACGGTCGCGATCACCAGCGTGACCCCGATGATCTGATTGAACACCGACCGCTGCTGCTTCACGCCACCGATGGCGTCGGACGCCTCGTTGCGCGTGACCGTCTCGGTGGCGCCGCCCGGCGTCTTCGCGGTCGCGCGGTCGATCGCATCGGCGACCGTCGACGGGTCGCCCTTGGTGCGCACGAGCAGCGCCTGGAACACACCGGGCGCCACCGACGATGCCGGCCGGTTCGCGTTCTGCACCTCGCGCCACGTCTGCGGCGATGCCCAGAGCGACCCGGCGCCCGAGTAGCTCACGTCGTCGACGAAGCCCTTGACCTTCACCGGCGAGCGCGCCGGGCCGAGCTTCAGCGTCTGGCCGACCTTGACGCCGTTGTCCTTCAGGATGCTGTCGGCCCACACCTCGCCGTCGGGCGGTGGCGCGGGGACACCGTCGGGCGCCTGCTGGTAGCCGAAGAGCGCGACGTCGGCGAGGTCGCGCGGACCGTTGCCGGGAACGCGCGCGCCGAGCTGGGTGACGCCGATCCCGCCGACGCTCTCGACCCCGGGCACCGCCGCGACCTGGGCACGGGTCTCGGGCGTGATGCGGCTGCGCAGGAACGACTTCTCGGCCGTGGCGGAGAAGACCACGAGGTCGGCCCTCTGCGCGTTGATCGCGCCGGTGGCCCGCAGGATCAGGCCGTCGAGGAGACCGCCGAGCAGCATCAGGAGCATCGCGATGAGCGTGAGGAGCACCGCCGCGGTCATGAAGCGGCCCGGACGGCGGAGCATCTCGCGGATGGCCAGGCGCATCAGACGGATCCTCCGGAGAGCGCCTCGGCGGGGTCGATGCGCAGCACGCGTCGCGCCGAGAACCACGAGCTCAGGAGCCCGAGGGCGAGGATGCCGATCGCCCACGCACCCACGGCGAGCGCGTCGAACGAGAGCGGGATCGAGCCGATGCGCTGGAACGACAGCGGCAGGAACAGCAGCGTGCCGATCGCGACGCCGAGTCCCACGACCACGAGCACCTGGGCGAGGAGCCCGCGCACGAGCGTGGCGCTGCGCGCGCCGATGGCCCGCAACACCGTGAGCGAACGGGTCTTCTGCAACGTGACGATCAGGAAGAACAGACCGATCACCAGCGGGATCACGAGCGCGTACAGGAAGAAGATCACGAGGAACGAGCGACTCACCTGGGCGACGCCGGGGGCCTTCGTGGCCGCGTCGCTGCGGGTGAGCGCCTCGAGCGACGTGTCGACCGCGTCGATGCGGGTGACGACCTGCTCCGGCGTGACCCCCGCCGCGGGCTTCACGCCGAGCGCGTTCGGCAGCGGGGTACGGGCGTCGGGGTTGGCCGCGGCGACGCTGCGCTCCCAGGTGCCGTACTTCGCGAACACGGTGGGCGTGGCCTGCAGGTTGATGTCCTCCGCCTGCCCGACGATCTTGATGCGGTAGCCACCGGGTTCGATCTTCACGACGTCGCCGAGGTCGAAGCCCTCCGACGCGTCGCTGGTGTTGGCGATCCCCTCGCCCTCGGCCGTGGGGTAGCGACCCGCGGTGAGCGTCTCGGGTGCGCCGAGCGACCGCTTCTCGTAACCCACGACCGCGGCGGCCTGGATCCGGCCGTCGGCGGTGACGCTGTAGGTGCCCTGCCCGATGCGGCCGACGTCGCCGACGCCGTTCACCTCGCGCACCTGGGCCTCGAGCTCGGGCGTGATCGTGCTGCTCTGCAGGTTGCGGCGCGCGTCGGTGCTGAACACCAGCACGGGTGCGTCCTGGTGCTCGATCCCGCCGATGAACGACGTGATCAGGCCGTCGCGCAACGCCTGCTGGAACAGGATCAGGAACACGAGCAGCGCGATCGCGCCGACGAGCAGTCCGAAGCGCACCTTGGCGCGCAGCATCTCCTTGCGGGCGATCACCGGGTGCGCGCCCCCGCACTTGCTGCCGCGGCGGCGGTGGAACTGGCGTCACTCCGTTCGCCCCGGGCCTGCACGGCCGCTTCGAACGCGGCGACCGCGGACGCGCCACCGGTGCCGGTCCAGCCGTCGGCGCCCGTGGCCCGGGCGTCGGCCTCGGTGGGCACGCCGCGCCCGCCGACCAGGACGGGCACCGTGATCCCGGCCTCGCGCAGGTGCGCGACCGTGGCGCCGATCACGGGCAGGCGCGCGCTCAACTGGGCGCCGACCCCGATCGCGAGGAGGTGCGGGGTGGCCCGCGCCGCGTCGACGAAGGTGGCGGGAGGCGTGCTGGCGCCGAGGTCGACCGCGGCGAACCCGGCCGCGCGCAGCAGGTCGACGAGCATCGCGCCCGGCAACGAGTGCTGCTCACCCTCGGCCATGCCGATCAGGATCGTCCCGCGCCGCCGCCCGCGGCGCATGAACTGCGGGCCCAACCGGCCGACGATGCGGGCGGCGACCGCGCTCGCCCGGTGCTCGTCGGCGGTGGTCAGCGTGCCGAGGGCCCACTGGTCGCCGACATCGACGAGGGCCGGCCCGAGGAGGTCGAGGTGCACGTCGGAGGGGCTGGCGCCCGATGCCAGCGCCGACTCCACCACGGCCCAGGCCCCGGGCTCGTCGGAGGCGAGGAGGCGGGCCTCGAGCCGGGCGGAGGTGGTCCGACGGGAAGGGCCGGCGGGGCGACCCGGGCGGCCGTCGGACGGCACGGCCGCCGCGCGGGACGCCCGCAACACCTCGAGGTCGGCGGGCGCGACCCTCCACTCGGTGCCGTGCTGAACGGCGGGGAGGCGCCCCGTGCGCACGTACTTGTAGACGGTCATGTAGTGGACACCGAGCTCCTCGGCGGCCTGTCTGAGCGTCAGTTGCCCGTCCACGACCCGTACTTTAGTGCTAAATGTTGGGCGCTGAAATGGCACGGAGTGAACATCGCGCCCTCCGGGTACGTGGCACCATGTGCGTTGCGCCAGAGGTGACCGAGCCGCGATGCGGGAGCTTCGACCACGGGGGAAGGTCGAGTGAACCTGCGAACCACCAATCCGATCGGTGACGCCGTGCAGTCGCTCGTGCGCGAGCTGGTGCACGACGGCGTGCCCGAACCCGTCCCCGCGGGGCGGCGCGTGCACCTGGAGGGACGGGGCACCACGTACGTGCGCGAGCTGCCCGGGCCGCCCGGCGCGCCGACCCTCGTGCTGCTCCACGGCTGGATGGGCAGCGGTGGCCTCAACTGGTGCCGCGCCTTCGAGCCGCTCGGGCGTGACTTCCGGGTGCTCGCCCCCGACCTGCGCGGCCACGGCAACGGGATGCGCCACCGCGCGGTGTTCCGGCTCGCCGACTGCGCCGACGACCTCGCCGCGCTGCTCGACACGTTGCACACCGGGCCGGTCGTCGTCGCCGGCTACTCGATGGGAGGTGCGATCGCGCAGTTGCTCGCGCGGCAACGCCCCGACCTCGTCGCCGGCATGGTGCTGTGCGCGACGGCGGCGCAACTGCCGATCGGGCCCGGCGGCGGGCACCCGCTCGATGCCGCGCTGGTCGTCGCCGCGAACGGCGCGCGCCTCTCCGGCCACGTGACGCACCTCCCCACCGCGCCGGTGCGACTCGCGGCGGGCGCGGTCGGCGCCGTCCGCACGTTGCGCGCCACCACCCCGACCGACTTCGTGCGCTGGGCCGTCGACGAGTTGCGCCGCCACGACGTGCGCATCCTCCTCGAGGCGGCGCGGGCCGCCGGTCGGCACGACGCGCGCGAGTGGATCGGCGAGGTGCGCGCCCCCGCCGCAGTGGTGCTCACCGCGCGAGACCGCCTCGTGCCCGCGGACCGCCAGCTCGCGACCGCGGAGGCGCTCCGTGCCTCGGTGCACGAGGTCGCCGGCGGCCACACGGTGTGCACGCGCGACCGGTTCGTCGGCCCCCTCGTCGACGCCTGCCACGCCGTCGCGGGCTGACCCGGATCCGGATCGGCGCTCTCCGAGGCCTGACGAGCCCGGCGCTCAGCGCGCCGAGCCGGGCCGGGCCGATCAGACCATGTCACGGGCGGCGGTGAGCAGGTCGTCGAAGGCGGCGGGGAGGGCGCGGGCGATGGCCCAGTGGTCGTCGACGATGTCGGGGCACGACACCACGCCGAGCTGGAGCTGGTCGCGGTAGGTGAGCACGGTGAGGTTGAGGCCGCTGCCGGCGAGCAACGGCCCGATGAGGTAGCCGTCGTCGAGGCGGGCGCCGCAGCAGTACAGCGGGACCGGCGGCCCCGGCACGTTCGACACGACCGCGGCGAAGATCGGCCGCACCCGCTCGTCGAGCGCGAGCGCGTCGTAGGCGCGCACCACTCCCTCCACCACGACCGGCGGCGGCACCGCGAGGAGATCGGGGAGCAGGTCGTCGCCGAACACCTGGTGCACCCGGCGCCGCTCGGGTCGACGTTGACCGCGCGCACGGTCGCCGGGACCGTCGAGGTGCACGGGCAGCGCGGCGCCCATCGCCGACAAGAGGTTGCCGGGCACGGAGTCGGCTTCCGCACGGTGGTCTTCGCGACGGATCGCCATCGGCACCGCGGCGACGAGCCGCGATCGGGAGCGCGCCCCGCACGTGCAGGTAGTCGCGCAACGCCTGCCGCGGCCGCGAGCACCACGTCGTTGAGCGATACACCGAACGCCTGGCGCACCTCGTCGACCTCCGACAACGGCACCGACGCGAACGCGAAGTCGCGGTGCGCGGTGAGGTGGCCGTTGAGCGGAGTGCGCAGGCCCTCGAACGGCAGCACCGCGTCGCGGCGCTCGGGTGACACCGCGAAGCGCGCCAGTCGCGGCACGGCCGCAGCGACGTCCAGCGCGACCTTCCCCATGCGCAACGGCATCTTCGCCAGCGACAGCGCCGCCTCGCCGAGGAGCGCGCCGGTGGACACGTGGTCGAACTCGGGCTCGCTCACGAAGTCGGGCCGCTCCATCGGCGCGTTCGCGGTGAGGTCGAAGATCACCTGCGCGAACTCCGCGCCGTGCATGCCGTCGATGCACGCGTGGTGGATCTTCAGCAGCACGGTGACCCGGCCATCGGCACTGCCGTCGATGCGCCAGAGCTCCCACAGCGGCCGGTTCCGCACGAGCCGCCGGCTCATGATCTCGCCGACGCGGCGGCCGAGCTCGATGTCGTCGCCCGGCGCGGCGAGGGTGGCCGCGGCACGTGCGCGCCGACGTCGACGTGGTCGACGTCCTCCCACACGCCGCGGTCGAGGTGGCCGGGCACGGTGCGCAGCCGCCGGCGGAACAGGGCGAGGTGCACGAAGCGCCGGGCCACCAGCTCGCGCAGTTGGGCGAGGGAGAGGTCGTCGTCGGGGTTGAACCGGCCGACCAGCGCCACGTGCATGTGCCAGTCGGCGGTCTCGGCCGCCATGAAGCCGGCATCGGTGCGGCTGAGGCGCTGCATGGGCGAATGCTCCCGCGATCCGGCGATTCAGTCCAAACGTGGGCTGCGGTGCGTCGTCCGCACGTGCTCCAGGAAGCGGTGCACGCCGCGCACGGTGGCCTCGCTGCGGATGGAGTGGAAGACCTCGAAGGCGTGCTCGGCGCCCGGGAGCTCCAGGTACACCACGGGTTCCGTCGACTGCTCCCGCAACCCGGCGGCGAACGCCCGTCCCTCGGCGATGGGCACGAGCGAGTCGAGGGTGCCGTGCACGACCATGAACGGCGGGGCCTGCGGTCCGATGCGGTCGAGCGGCGACGCACGCTCGAAGGCGGCCCGGTCGGCCACCGGGTCGGCCTTCATCAACCAGCGCGCCGCACCGCCGTACATGCCGTCGGCGCCGCGCCCGCCGTGACGCCCGAGGAGGTCATACGCGCCGTAGAACGGGATGCACGCGACCACCGAGGTGTCGACCTCCTCGAAGCCGGGCTGGTACTCGGGATCACCCGCGGTGAGCGCCACCAGCGACGCGAGGTGCCCGCCCGCACTCCCGCCCGTGATCACCACGAACGACGGGTCGCCCCCGTACTCCGCCACGTGCTCGCGCACCCACTTGAGCGCGAGCTTCACGTCGACGAGGTGGTCGGGGAAGGTGGCCTTGGGGCTCAGGCGGTAGTTCGGCGCCACGCACACCCAGCCGTTCGCGGCGAGGTGGTGCATCAGCGGGAGTGCCTGCTGGCGCTTGTCGCCGATGATCCACGCGCCGCCGTGCACCTGCACGAGGACCGGCGCACCGGCGAGCGGCGGCTGCTCGGCCGCGGCCGCCGGCCGGTAGACGTCGAGGAGATGGCGCTTGCCCGCGCCGTCGGCGTAGCGGAGGTCGCGCACCACCTCGACCCGCTTGTCGGGCAGCGGCAGCGCGGTCGCGAGCCTCAGCAGGGATGCCGAGCGCGCGTGGCTGACGACGGGAACGTCGCCCAGGCCGGCGCGCAGCGCCACCTCGACGAGGTCGTCGGTGCGACCGGCCTGGCGCACGAGCACCGCGAGCCCCGCCCACGACACCAGTCCGAGGCCGAGGCCCACCCACCCCGGCCAGGAGTCGAGGGCGCCCAGCAGGATCAGCACCAGGGCGCCCAGGGCCTGGAGCACGATCACCTGGGGGGCGAGCTCCCCCACCGGCCAGGCCACGAAGAAGCTCGGGACCGCGAACCAGCTGCCCCGCACACGCGGGCGCAGGGCGTTGGCGGTGCAGAAGATCCCCACCACGCCGAGGACGAGGAGCGCCGTCGCCACCCCGCGATGGTGCCACGGGTGCCGATCCGCTCCGGAACTGCAAGTATTGGGCTCGGTCCAGATATCGATCCCCAGCCAGCCACCGGAGGCCCCGTGTCGGAGAACACCGAGTACCAGTACGTCACCTACGAGACGCTGGACGACGGGACCATCGCCCGGATCATGTTGAACCGGCCCGAGGCCCGCAACGCGCAGCACCGCAAGCTGCTCGTCGAGCTCAACGAGGCCATGCTGCGCGCCGAGGCCGACGACACCGTCCGCGTGGTGATCCTCGGGGGCAACGGCCCGGTGTTCTCGTCGGGCCACGACACCGGCTCCAAGGTGATGATCGAGGAGGCGATGCCGGGGCCGAACCAGCACCCCAGCTACCGCGAGAACGGCGGGTCGCGCGAGGTGCTGACCGAGAAGCTGATGCTGCAGGAGTGGCACTACTTCTTCCAGAACACGCTGCGCTGGCGCAACCTCCGCAAGATCACCGTCGCCCAGGTGCACGGCAACGTGTACGCCGCCGCGCTGATGCTCATGTGGTCGTGCGACCTGATCGTCGCCGCGGAGGGCACCACCTTCGCCGACGTCGTCGGCACGCGGCTCGGCATGTGCGGCGTGGAGTACTTCGCCCACCCGTGGGAGTTCGGGCCGCGCAAGACCAAGGAGCTCATGCTCACCGGTGACAGCATCGACGCCGAAGAGGCCTACGCCCTCGGCATGGTCAGCAAGATCTTCCCCGAGGACCAGCTCGCCGAGCGCACGGTGGAGTTCGCGCGCCGCATCGCGCAGGTGCCCACGATGGCCGCGCTCCTCGTGAAGGAGAGCGTGAACCAGACCCAGGACAACATGGGCTTCCACAACGCGCTGCACGCGTGCTTCACGATGCACGAGCTCAACCACGCGCACTGGATGGTCGCGCACGCCGAGACCGACCAGTTCGCGGTGGCGCGGCTGGGTGAGGACGTCCCCGACTGGCGCGCCGAGGGCGGTGGCGTGAAGCCCGCGCAGAAGGACACGGTGATCGCACCGTGAGCGAGCAGCCGCAGCTCGAGCAGCTGCTCGACCCGATGACGATGTTCGAGCTGTCGTGCCCGCAGCAGCGCTACGTCGACACCATCGCGTACGGCCCCGCGCACCGGGTGATGGACAGCGCGGTCTACGCGTTCTCGCGCGAAGCCGTCGACGAGGCGTTCCGCGACGCGCAACGGTTCTCGTCGGGGTACGGCGGCGGCGTGGTGCTCGGCAACGACCGCCCGCTGATCCCGCTCTCGATCGACCCGCCCGACCACTCGAAGTACCGCAAGGTGCTCGACCCGCTGTTCGCACCGAAGCGCATGGACGCGATCGAGGACGACATCGCCGCGCGGGTGAACCACTTCATCGACGCGTTCGCCGACCGCGGCGAGTGCCACTTCACCGACGAGCTCGCGGTGCCGTTCCCGTCCGCGGTGTTCCTCGGCCTGATGGGCCTCCCCTGGGAGGAGCTGCCCACGTTCCTGCGCATGAAGGATGGCATCATCCGTCCACAGAGCGAGAGCGGCACGCCGGAGGACAACGCGCAGGTGCAGCGCGACACCGCCCAGGACATCTACGCGTTCTTCGACGCCATCCTCGACGAGCGCCAGAAGGCGCCGACCGACGACATCCTCTCGCACTTCCTCGCGGCCGAGATCGACGGCGAGCAGCTCACGCGCGAGGAGATCCTCGACATCTGCTTCCTGTTCCTCATCGCCGGTCTCGACACCGTCACCGACTCGCTCACCTGCTTCTTCGCGTTCCTGGGCGACCACCCGGAGCACCGGCGCGCGCTCGCGGCGGATCCGGGGCTCATCCCCGGTGCGGTCGAGGAGCTCCTGCGCTGGGAGAGCCCTGTGCCGAACGTGTTCCGCACCGCGGCCGTCGACACGCAGATCGCCGGGTGCCCGGTGCAACAGGGCGAGCCGGTGCTCATCGGCATCGGTTCGGCCAACGTGGACCCCGCGGCGTTCTCCGACGCCTTCGACGTGCGCTTCGACCGTGAGGTCAACCCGCACATCGCGTTCGGCGGCGGCATCCACCGGTGCCTCGGCTCGCACCTCGCGCGGCGCGAGCTGCGCGTGACGCTGCGCGAGTGGCACCGGCGGATCCCCGAGTACGAGCTCAAGCCGGGCATCGAGCTCGAATACGCGATGGCACTGCGGACGGTGGAGAACCTCGAGCTCGTGTGGCGGACGTGACGGCGGCCAAGGCGAACGGCGACAAGGCCGACGGCGCGAACGGCGCCTCGGCGGGACCGCGACGCTCCGGCCTCGTGCAGGAGCGGTCGCGCCGCACCCGTCAGGAGCTGGTCAACGCCGCACTGAAGCTGTGGACCGAGCGCGGATTCGAGACCGGCATCGAGGAGACCACGGTCGAGGAGATTGCCCGCGCGGCGGGCGTCACCAAGGGCACCTTCTACTTCCACTTCGCGCACAAGGAGGACATCCTCCTCGAGGTCGGCTGGTCCACCTCGGAGGCGATGGCCAAGACCGCGAACCGGATCATCGACTCCGGCAAGCCGGTCGAGGAGGCGCTCGACGAGGTGCTCACCGCGCTCGCCCGGCGCATCACGTCGGTGCCGCGTGCCGTGGTCGCGAAGTCGCTGCTCGAGTACTACCGGCGGCGCGACATGCCGGTCGGCGACGAGAACGACCGCCTCGGGTTCGGCCGCTCGTTCGCGCTCGTGCTGGAGTCCGCCCGTGACCGCGGGGAGATCCCCGCCGACGCCGACGTCGAGCTGCTCGCGTCGATGCTGCTCTGGCTCGTGCTCGGGTGCATCGACTTCTGGAACTGTGGAAACAAGTTCGACCTCGCCGAGGCCATGCGCGTGCGCGGGCGCTTCGTGCTCGCGGGCGCCCGCAACACCACCAGCGCCTGACCCGGGCACCCGTGGACGACCGAACCGCGATCCGCGAGCAGGCCCGGCTCGTGGATCGCCGTCTGCCCGCCACGATCCTCCCCTACTGGCTCGACCACTCGGCCGACGAGCAGGGTGGCTTCCTCCTGCCCGACGACGTGGTGCGCGGGCCCGTGCGCCGCGTCGCCCGTCGCGTGCTGCGCGGCCCCATCCCCCCGACGACGCACAAGCAGCTCGTCACCCAGTCGCGCCTGGTGTGGGTGTGCTCGCACGCACACCGGCACGGCTACGACACCTCGGGCCGCGCGCTCGACGCGGCGCAGCGCGGCGCGCGTTTCCTGGTCGAGCGCTTCCGCGACCCCGTCCACCGCGGCTACGCGTGGACCACCGACGTGGCCGGCAACGTCACCAACCCGGTCAACCACCTGTACGCGCTCGCGTTCACGGTGTTCGGGTTCGTCGAGCACGCCCACGCCACCGGGAACGACGAGTCCCTCGCGTGGGCCCTCGACCTCCACGAGGCGGTGCACCGTCACCTGCACGACGACCGCTACGGCGGGTGGCGCGAGCACGCCGACGGCGACTGGTCGGCGGTCGCCGACGACGATCCACGCATCGCGGTGCCCTTCCCCGGCCACAAGAGCGGCAATGCGGTGCTCCACTGGATGGAGGCGCTCACGGAGCTCGCGGCGGCGACCGGGGATCCCGACGTGCTCGCGTCGCTCGCCGAGGCCCTCGACCGCTGCCGCGAGGTGCTCTACCCCGCCGACCCGGCGGCGACGCGCGAACCGTGCCTCCCCGACTGGTCGGCCGATCCCGCGCTCGCGGAGCCGGTGTCGTACGGGCACAACGTGGAATTCGCCTGGCTCATGCTGCGCGCCCAGGCGGCGCTCGGCGAGCCACTCGACTGGGCGCGCTTCCACCGGTACGTCGACCACACGCTGCGGTGCGGTACCGACGACCGCCGCGGCGGGGTGTTCGCGTACGGCACCGGTGACGAGCCGGCGTCACGCCGGTACAAGGTGTCGTGGGTGCAGTGCGAGGCGGCGAACGCGCTCGTCGTCGCGCTCACCGAGTCACCCGAGACGTTCGACCGCGCCGGCTACGAGCATGCGCTCGCGGGGATCCTGCGGTTCACCGAACGCCATCTCACCGACCGGCGCGACGGCGTGCACCTGGAGTCGGCCACCGAACGGGGCGGTCGCCGCCGCGCGCGGAAGGCGGGCGACTGGAAGTCGGGCTACCACGAGGTGCGCGCCGCCGTGATGCTCGCCGAGGCGTTCGGCCGCGACTGACGCGCCTGGTTGCGCAGGTTCAGCCGACGCGGTTGCGCCACTCGTCGATGAGCTTGCCCGCGATCGACATGCCGGGCGGGAAGCTCGGCGCCTCGTCGGGCGAGAACCAGTTGGCCTCGACGATCTCGACCTCGTCGAGCTGGATGTCGCCCGACTCGTACCACGCGCCGAAGCCGATCATGAGCTGGTGCGGGAACGGCCACGGCTGGCTGCCGCGGTACTCCACCTTCCCCACCGTGATGCCGACCTCTTCGAGGATCTCGCGGCGCACCGCCTGCTCGAGCGTCTCACCCGGCTCGACGAATCCGGCGAGCGTGGAGAACATGCCGGCGGGGAAGTTCTTGTTGCGGGCGAGCAGCGCCTTGCCGTCGTCGCGCTCGAGCAACATGATCACCGCGGGCGCCAGGCGCGGGTAGGCGAGCAGCTTGCACTCGGGGCACACGCGAGCGCGCTCGCCGGGTGCCTCCACCGTCGCGGTACCGCAGCGGCCGCAGTACTGGTGGTTGCGCGCCCACTCCACGAGTTGCACCGCGCGGCCGGCGACGTACCAGGTGGGCTCGTCGACCGCGCCCCACAGGCGGTAGAGGTCGAGGAAGCGCTCGGGGTCGTCGTCGTCGACCTGGTCGAGATCGACCGCCCAGCAGTGCCGGTCGTCGAGGGTGCCGAGGAAGATGCCACCGGCTTCGGTCTCGACGACTTCCGTCGGTTCGCCGTCGACGAGCACGACACGCGTGCCGCGCACGGCGAAGACGAGGCTGGTGCCCTGCGGGTCACCGGGGGGATCGAGGAGCGGTACGAACGACATGCCCGGCATCCTGCCACGCACGCGTCAGGTGGTGCCCGCCTCGTCGACGCGGCGGTCCTCGTAGAGGCCGGACGCGCCACCGGAGTGGATCTCGATCCACTCCGCACCCTCGTCGCCCGCGCGCCACGCGTAGAGCGTGTCGGGGATGAACGCGCCCATCCCCGGCTTCAGGCAGCGGTTGCCGAACCACAGCTCGCCCTTCAGCACGTAGTCGACCTGCAGCACGCCGTGGCGGTGCGGCTTCACCTGTTCGCCCGGCGCGGCCGACTCGTGGAACACCGAGAACGTGGGTGTCTGCACGATCGACTTCGTGACCAGGTCGCGACCGAGGAGCCCGAACCAGTGCTCGGCGTCGGGGAGGCCGCCCATGAGGTCGGCGTTGGTGTAGCCCTCGATCTCGGCCGTGTCGAAGAAGAACGGCTGCAGCGGTTCGGTCGCGTCGGTCATGGCGCCGACGTTACGGAGCGGGGCTGCGCCGCGCAACGCCGTGCCCGTAGGCTCCGCGCCATGAGCACCGACACGACCGCGCTCCTCGCCCGCCTGCAGCGGCTCGAGGACCTGCAGGAGATCCACCAGCTGTTCGTCGACTACGGCGCCTTCCTCGACGCCGGTGACCTCGAGGGCTACGCGTCGTTGTTCGCCGACGACGGCGAGCTCCTGCTCGGCCCGCTCGGGCGCGCCACCGGCCGGGCGGCGATCGTCGAGATGATGGGCCGCGCCACTGCGAAGTCGGTGGGCACGTCGTTCCACGTGATCAGCAGCCCGCAGGTGCAGCTCGACGGCGACCACGCGACGTCGGTGGTGATGTGGACCGTGGTCGCGCTCGGCGCCGACGGCGCACCCGCCGTGACGATGATCGGCAAGCACAAGGACGTGCTCACCCGCACCGACGAGGGCTGGCGCTTCCAACGCCGTGAAGGGCACATCGACATCCCGCGCATCATGAAGACGTGATGCGCGGGAGCGCGCGCATCGTTCGCGACTAGTAGTTGCCGCCGCCCGTCCACCCGTAGTGCGGATTCACCTCGGGCGCGTCGACCGGCCACGGCGCACCGCCGTGATACAGCGCGCTGTGCAGGAACAGCACGGTGAGCGTGACCGAACGGCCGTCGGCGATCGGCACCGTGTAGTCCTCCATGAAGCTCTGGCGCCAGGGACACGGCCCGCCGGCCGGTGAGCACGGGCTGATCGGCACCCAGATGCTGCTGTCGGCGTTCTCACCGTTGAGCGTGGTGTCGACCTCGAGGCTGTAGCGACCGTCGGGGCCGATCGCGTAGCCGCCCGTGTCGGCGAAGGTCATCGGGTCGGGCTGGTTGCACGACGTCCGCCCGTTCGGATACTGCGCGGCGCGCTCCGCCGGGTCGCCACCCGTCGCGGACGCGAAGCTCGTGTTGGAGTAGCCGGGGTCGATGAACTGCAGATGCCCGGCGGCGCGGCCGAGGTGGAAGCGGCACACTCCCCCGAACGTGGTGAGGTCGAAGGTGGACGCCTCCGAAGGGAGGTCGATCGACTTCACGCGCAGCTGGATCTGGTAGAGGTCGGGGCTCTCGAGCTTGATGCTCAGGGGCCTCGCGTCCGTCGGAGCGCTCGGGTTCGCCGGATCGACCCATCGGATGCAGAGCGCGTACTTGGTGTTGACGTCGAGCGGCACCTGCTCGCCGGTGTAGATGTCCTTCGCCGTCGTGAAGTTGACCGCGAACCGCTGCGTGTACCGCCGGGAGTACGGGTAGCCGGTGGCGTGCAGCTCCGAGGTGGGGATGTCGGTACCGCCACCGACCTCGGGCATCCCGAGGAGCACCTCGTCGGGGCAGTTGGGCGCGTAGGTGGAGGCACCCGAGGCGCGCAGCTCCATGTGCGGCACCAGGTTGGGGGCGCCCGGCAGCGACACGCCGATGACTCGCTGGGTGCTGAGGCTGCCGGGCGTGACCACCACCGGCGGCCGGCCGCCGCGCTCGTACGTGAAGCTGAAGTCGTAGGCACCGTGCTGCAGACCGTCAGGGTCGCTCAGGCCCTCGACGTGCGCGGTGTAGTGGTGCGACGGGTCGTTCCACTGACCTCCCACCGTGAAGCAGGTGACCACGTCGGTGGTGCGGTCGCTCGCGTTCCACCGCGCGACCTCCGCGTCGGGAGTGGCAGCCGTGTCGTAGCTCGCGCGGAAGCCGTTCCCGTTGAGGCTCGTGTTGTTGTCGCCGCGCACATGCGCCCAGAAGCGGCCCGGCGCGGTGGAGTGCACCACGATCATCAGGCTGTCGACGTCGTAGCCGGTGGCGTCGTCGCAGTACCCCAGCGACGCGCTCGTGATCTCGAACGCGGGGATCGGGTTGTCGATCGGGAGGATGGTGCCGCCGATGCCGCCACGGCACACGCCGCTCGACGCGCCACCCGCGGCCGCGCAGGGATCGGTGAAATGCACCAGCCCCACGCCGCCGAGGACACGCGGCGCGCTCGGGTCGGCAGGCGAGATCGGGCCGTCGGTGCGCAACGGCGCCGACGTCGTCGCGGTGGCGACCGCCGACGTGGTGCCGGTCGTCCCGGTCGTGCCGGCGCCGCCAGTGGTCGCGCCGGTGGTGCCCGCGGTCGTCGACGAGGTCGAGTGACCACCCGCACCGGAACCACCCGCACCGGAACCACCCGCACCCGAACCACCTGCCGAACCGGAGCCCGACGACGAGGTCGAGCCGATGTGCAGCACGGGGCCGACGACGTTCGGCAGCGGCGTGGCGCCCGCGGGTGTGGCCGGCGCCGGCGACGACACCTGCTCGTCGCCGAACGTGCCGTCGTTCGGGCCGATCAGCTTCTGCGTGGGGCCGACGGGCGGCAACGCGGTCTTGGTGCTGCTGCTCCCGGTGAGCGCGTGCGACGCGACCACACCGACGACCAACGCGACGACCACCACGATCGACGTCACCGCGACCCACTTGCGGCTCATCCGAGCACGCACGCGTTGACGGTCAGCGAGAGCTGCGCGGTGGACTGGTTGCCGGCGTTGTCGACGGCCGTGATCGTGACCGTGAGGTGCGACTGACCGCCGTACGGCAGCGACGCGGAGAACGGACCGACCGCGCCCGACCAGCTGTTGCCGTTGGCCGACATCCCGCGGCTGCCCGCCTGGGGGCCGTCCCACGACAGCGTCACGGACGCGATCCCGGAGGCGTCGGTGATCACCGCCGACGCGTTGGCCACGACCTTGTACGAAGGCGAGAGGAAGCAGGCGCCGCTCGTCGGCGTGGCCTCGTAGATCGGGTTCGGACCGATGCCGGCCTGGTTGATCGCGGGTGGCGTGGTGTCACCGGGCGCGGTGGGCGTGGTGCCGCCGCCACCTGCGGGCGGCGCGGTGGGCGGCGTGCCCGGCACCGTGGTGCTCGTCGTCGTGGTGGTGCTCTCCTCGGCGGCGGGTGGCGCGCCGGGCGCGATCGTGGTGGTGGGGGCGGCCGCCGGACCCGTGGCCGTGCACTCGTGCACGGGCAACCCCGCGAGGTCGTCGTCGGCGACGACGACGTTGCGCACGACCCACACCCGCTGGTCGAGATCCGCCGGGTCGCGGACCTCGACCCACTTCGAGCTCTTCGTGCGACCGGTCACGTAGACGCGGTCGTCCTGGTGGAACGTGCCGACCGCGGTGCCGTCGGGGCACGCGGCGTAGGCGACGGGCCCCGGCGCGACCACGCTCGTGGAGCTGTCGTCGCCGCCGAACGCGCCCGACTGGTCGAGGGCGACGCCCGCCCCGGCGCCGGCGATCCCGCCCGCGACGAGCACGGCCACGACGATCGACACCGCTCCCCGTTGCGCCCGCCCTCGCATGTGCATGACGGGGCAACTGTGACACGAATTGGTCAGGCGCGGCGGCCGGGGCGACCGACGTCACGCGCCGAGGGGCTCTTTCCCCAATCCTGGGGAGACGCCGGGGACGGCGACTCCCGGGCGCTCAGCCCTGGCCGCCGCTCCCGTCGTCCTGGGCGGCGATGGCGGCGCGGACCTCGTCCATGTCGAGGGCCCGCACCTGGCCGATCAGGTCGTCGAGGATCGGTGCGGGCAGCGCGCCCGGCTGCGAGAACACGAGGATGCCGTCGCGGAACGCCATCAGCGTGGGGATCGACATGATCCGGGCGGCACCGGCGAGCTGCTGCTCGGCCTCGGTGTCGACCTTGCCGAAGGTGATGTCGGGGTTGGCCTCGGCGGCCGCCTCGAACACGGGTGCGAACTGCATGCACGGGCCGCACCACGACGCCCACCAGTCGACGAGGACGATGCCGTCCTGCGCCACGGTGGACTCGAAGGTGTCCTGGGTGAGGGTGAGTGCTGCCATCGGGGGTTCCTCCTCGAACGCTTCCCGGGGTCGAACCGCGATACCCCAGAGGGTATTCCGCCGATCGTCGACGGGAAGCGGGGCTCAGTGGACGCGGACGGGCAGCTTCTCCCAGCCGCGCACCGTGCTGGTGTGGGCCTGCTCGGCGCCGTCCCAGTCGACCTCCCACTCGGGGAAGCGGTCGAGCACCTCCTCGAGCGCGACGCGCCCCTCGAGCCGGGCGAGCGCCTGCCCGAGGCAGAAGTGGATGCCGAACCCGAACGAGAGGTGGTGGTCGATCTCGCGCTCGACGTCGAAGCGGTCGGGGTCGGGGAAGTGGCGCTCGTCGCGGTTCCCCGACGCGGTGAGCAGGATCATGATGCTGCCCGCCTCGATCTTCTGCCCGTGATGCTCGACGTCCTCCTGCACCCAGCGGGCCTGGACGGGCGACGGCGCCTCGTAGCGCAACAGCTCCTCGATCGTGTTGGGCACGAGCGAACGGTCGGCCACCACCTTGGCGCGCTGGTCGGGGTTGTCGGCGAGGACCTTGCCCATCCAGCCGATGAGGCGCGTGGTGGTCTCGTTGCCCGCGCCGGCGAGCAGTCCGACATAGCCGAGGATCTCCTCGCGCGACAGCGTGCGGCGCACGCCGGTGTAGTCCTCGAACTCCGCGTTGAGGAGCTCGGTCATCAGGTCGTCGGACGGGTGGTCCTTGCGCCAGTCGAGGTAGTCGCCGAACACGTCGTTGCCCGACGCGAGCGTGGTGTGCTCGGGCGGCGCGCCCTCCTCCAGCCGCATGCCGGCGTTGCCGCGGTCGCGGATGGCCTCCTGGTCCTCCTCCGGGATGCCGAGCAGCATGCCGATGGTGCGCATCGGCATCTGCGAGCCGAGATCCGCGATGAAGTCGAAGCCTCCGGAGCCCACGAGCGGGTCGAGGCTGCGGGCACAGAACGCGCGCACCTTGGGCTCGAGCTCGGCGATGCGGCGGGGCGTGAAGATGCGCGACAGCAGCGAACGGTGGACGTCGTGGGTGGGCGGGTCCTCGAAGAGGATGCTGCCCGGCGGGATCTCCACGCCCTGCTGGATGATCTCGAGCACGGTGCCGCGCCCGGAGCGGTAGGTGTTCCAGTCGATGGAGCACCGCTCGACGTCGTCGAAGCGGCTCAGCGCCCAGAAGTCGTACTTCTCGTTGTGCCAGATCGGCGCCTCGTCGCGCATCCGCTTCCACACCGGGTACGGGTCGGCGTCGATCTCGAAGTCGTACGGGTCGTAGTAGATCTCGCCCGTCATGTGACGCTCCCCCCGGGTCGTCGGATCGTGCTGCGACCCTAGCGGGCCCGAATGTCACTTGACACTTACGTAAGTATCTGCTTACCTATAGCTCGTGGACGCCGCCCTCAAGGCCCTGGCCGAACCCCGTCGCCGGGCGATCCTCAAGCTGGTGTGGTCGCAGGAGCTGCCCGCCAGCGAGATCGCCCGGCAGTTCGACGACGTGAGCCGGCCCGCGATCTCCCAGCACCTCACCGTGCTGAAGGAAGCGCACCTGGTCACGGAGCGCCGCGACGGCACCCGCCGGCTGTACCGGGCCGACCCGCAGACGATGGCCGAGCTCCGCGCGTTCCTCGACGACTTCTGGACGTCGGGCCTGGAGCGGCTGCGCGACCTGTCCGAGTCCGACGAAGACCGCAAGCGACCCAAGAAGGGAACGAAGTGATGGCCGAGCTCGTGCGAGAGATCCTGATCGACGCCACGCCGGAGACGATCTGGCCCTACCTCGTGGACCCGGAGCGCCACCTGGAGTGGATGGGCACCGAGGCGGTGCTCGACGCCCGCCCGGGCGGCGAGTACCGGGTGCTGGTGCAGGGCCGGAACCCCGGCGCGGGCGAGTTCACGGAGGTCGTGCCCAACGAGCGCGTCGCCTTCTCCTTCGGCTGGGATCTTCCCGACCACCCGATCCCCGCGGGGTCGACGACGGTCGAGATCAGCCTGCACCCCGAGGGCGAGAAGACGCTGGTGCGTCTCGCCCACCGCGGGCTCCCCGACGACGCCGTCTCGGATCACATCGGCGGGTGGGACCACTACCTCGGCCGCCTCGCCACCGCGACCACGGGCGGCGACGCCGGGCCGGACACACCCACCGACTGACGGGCGGAACCCGCACGCGAGTTCTCCGCGATCGCGGCGGCGCGCCGATAGGAGGGCGTGACCTTTCTCGGCGCGCTCACCGCGCTCGCGGCCGCCACCACCACGGCCGACCCGTCGGCCTCGTTCCTGAACAAGGGAACGGGGCTGATGATCGCGGCGGTGATCCTGCTCGGCATGACGCAGCGCCGCCGGTTCCGTCGCCGTCGTCCCACCAACGACTGACCGGTACCCCGCTCAGGCGCTGAGGCGCCCGAGCCCGCCGGCGCCGCCGAGATCGGCCTCGCGCGCCGTGCGGGTGCCGGCCTGCCAGCCCGCCGCGTTGGCGGTGGAGACCGACATCCGCCGCGTGTTCGGGAACGCCTCCTGCACCGCGACCTCGACCGCGGCTTCGCGGCGTGCGAGCACCGGCACCAGGTCGGTGCCGGTCTCCGCCGCGAGCTCCTCGGCCGCGGCGGCCGCGGCCTCGCGCAACCGTCGACCGATCTCGACCGCGAACGCGATGAGGAAGGCGCGGCGGTAGCTCGCGGTGCGCACCCGTCCGTACGCGTCGCGCTGCGGGCCCGCGCGGTGGAGCCCCACGGTGGCCTGCACCAGCAGCGACGTGAACAGCATCTCGACCGCCGCGAGGTCGTCGGCGAAGCCGAACACGTGGGCGACGCGCTGGTGCTCCGACCAGATCGTGCGGCAGCGGTTGGCCCCGGCGACGGCCGAGAGCACCTGCACCTTGGCGGAGGCGTGCGGCGCCTCCACGGTGATGCGGACCATCGAGGGCTGCGCGCGGTCGGTGGGGGCGCGGGCGTCGAGCATGGCCTGCTCGATGCTGTGCCGGGCCATGAGCTCCTGGGCCTTGGCGGTGAGCGCCTCGGCCTCCGCCTCGAACTCGGTGGACTCGGCCTTCGCGAGCAGGGCGCGCACCCGTTCGAGCATGCGGGTGGTGGCGGCAGGCGCCGAGGCCGGGGTGGTGGGTTCGTTCGTGGAAGGGTTCATACCGGACGTTCTACGCAGGCGGTGTGACAGTGACGCGTCAGAACGTCTTGCCGAACCCCACGCTCACCGATCCGCGCCGGAACGTCACGACGAACTTGCCGGGAACGTACCCCTCGAGCAGCTTCTCCACGGGCACGCCGTACTGCGCGGCCAACTCCTCGGCGCGCGCCCGCGCCGCGGCGGGCTCCATGAACTCGAGCCCGAACTTGTGGCGGGCGACCGCGCCGCCCGCGGTGCCCGAGCCGGCCCAGTCGAAGCCGTTCAGCGTCGCGCCGTGGTCGCCGAAGGCGATGCCCGTCTGCTTCCACCGCGTCTGGAGGTAGAGCTCGATCTGACCACGCGTGCCCGCGTCCAGGGGCCGGCCGTCGGTCTTGAAGTAGCCGTGGAAGTCGATGTCACTCACGATCGGCTTCCCCGTCGGCTTCTCGAAGAACGCCTGGGTCGAGTTGCGGCCGGGCTTCGTCAACGCGACCTCGATGCTGTACTTGCGCGGCGCGTTGGGCGTGGGGTCACCCGCGGCGGTGGGCACCTCGAAGTCGAACGTCCCGCCGCCCGGCTGCGCCGCCTTCTCGTAGTTCTTGCGGAACTGCGAGGTGGGATCGTTCCAGTCCTTCCACACCTTCTTCTGCGTCGCGTACCGGAGCTGCACCTCGTTGGCGAGCTCGGACGGCATCTTCGCCAGCACCTTCTGCGGCGGCAGGTGCGGCTCGAACACGCCGAGCTTGCCGAGCGCGCTCTCGTCGGCGCCGAGGATCACGTCGACGTCGCTGATGTTCTTGGCCTTGAAGATCTCGGGCTTGCCCACCGCGCCGAGCTCCGAGTTGAGGTACTGGACCGAGTGGATGTTCGACGGGCGCGCCTGGATCTGGAGGTCCACGCCGAACTTGTCCTTGACCTCCTGGATCACGGAGTCGATCTTCTGCTGGTCCCCCTGCGTGATGCCACCGAGCCGTTCGACGTTCGCGGCCGTGGTCTCGCCCGCACCGAGCGACTCCAGCGTCTCCGCCTCCGAGAGCCGCTTGATCGCCGCACCCGACTGCCCGTAGCGCGAGTACTCGTACGACGCCGCCGCGCTCTCGAGCAGCTTCACCCCGCCGCGCGTGACCGCCTCACCCGCAAGCGTCTCACCCCCGAGCTCGCCCGCCATGCCCGTCACCTTGTCGGCCCAGCCGTACGGGTCGCGCAGGATCTGGTCCTCGGTCTTGTCGAGGAACGCGTCGAACTCGGCCTGCTGCTGCTGCATCTGGGGCGCGATCTCCGCGTAGCGCAGCATCTGGCCCTTGTACTCGTCGTTGAGCGCCTGGGTCAGGTCGTCATACTGCTGCGGGTTGAACGCGCCTTCGCCCGCGTGCGAGAAGTCGTCGTACGCGCGGAACAGGTTGGTGAACAACCCGTACGCCGCGTTGTCGACGGTCTGCCCCGCGGCCTTCCCCGCGTCGGCGTAGTCCTGGGCCATCTGCGAGAAGTCGCCGGTGCCGATGATCGAGGCCCAGTACTCGGCCGGCGTGCCGACCGTGAAGTCCGCGACCTTCACCACCCCGCGCCCGAGCCCCTTCGCGTACCCCCAGAGCGCGGCACCGGTCAGCTTCACGTTGTCGATCTCGGGGTAGGGCACCGGCGGACCCGCGAGGCGCTTGAGCACGTCGGCCGGGAAGTCGACCAGGGCGCCCTGGGCGCGCGCCGCCGCGAGGCGCGCGTTGATCGCGCGTGTCGCGTAGTCCTGCCAGAGCAACGCACGCGTGCGGAGGTTGTCGAGCTCACCCTGCGCGAGTTGCGCGAGCAGGTCCTGCAATTGCGCCGGGGTCATCGCCCGCTTCTGCACGCCGATGAACCCGGAGTCGTCGGCGTGCACGGGCGCGCCTCCGCTCGTCGCGGTGACGTCGGCCACCACTGCGACGTCACCCGGGCCCTCTGCGTGGAAGGTGAACGTGAGGTCGCGCGAGTCGTTCGGCTCGAGCCGGTCGGGCAGGCCACCGGGCGGGCCCGAGACGAGCGTCACCTGACCGCGCAGTGCGTCGGGGACGTACTCCGGGTGCACTGCGACGCCACCACCGGCGAACTGCATCCCCTCGAGCGGCGCCGTACCCTGGTTGCTCACCGTGAGCACGACGTCGATGGTGTCCTGCCCGGTCGTGCCGGTGTGCAGGACCACGAGGAGCCCCGACGACGACGCGTCGAGCGTGCCGGTGACCGGACCGACCCGTTGCCTGGCGGCGTCGGTCGCGTGCGCGGTCGAGGACAACGTGAACGCGCCCGACGCGTCGGCGTGGATCTGTGCGTCGAACGAGCGACTCTCGCCGGGCGCGAGCGACAGGGCACCCGGTACCGCCGCCGCGCTGTCAATCGTCGCCGCGCCCGCCGGCGTGACCCGCAACAGCCCGCCGTCGAACGTCACGTCGGTCAGCGCACCGATCCCGTCGGTCCCCGCGCTCACGGTGACCCGCGCGCGCGTCGGTGCACCCGGGGTGATCTGGTTCGACTGCACGTCGGGCAACGACACGTCGACGTGCAACGACGGCGCGGGCACATGCACGACCTGCGAGCCGGTCGCGGCGAGGCCGTGGCTGTCGACGACGCGATGCGTGACCGTGTAGTCGCCCGGCTTGGCGAACTCGTGGATGACCTGTGGGCCGACGTTGGTGTCGCCGTCGCCGAAGTCCCAGGTCTGGCTGGTGATCGAGTCACCCGCGTCGGGATCGGTCGCTTGCGACGTGAAGCGCCAGAGCCCGAAGTCGGTCGGGCTCACCCGTTCGGAAACGAACGCGGGCACCGGCGCCTGGTTCTCCGGCGGGCCGACCGTCACCGAGTAGAACGCCGAGTAGGTACCGCCGTCGGTGTAGCCCGGCGGCGACGGTCGCACCAGTACGTCGAGCTCGAGCGTGATGGTGATCGGCACATCGGGGTGGAGCAGCCCGAAGTTGCACGTGACTGCCATCCAGCGCGCGACGTTGGCCCGGATCGCGCACACGTTGTTCGGATCCCCGATGTAGGGCTGGTCGATCGGACTGACCGAGTAGACACCGCCGATGATGTGACCGGGTCCGAACGGAGACCCGTCATAGCAGGGCGGGTTGTCAGGGATGAAGATGTCGCTGTTGTGCGTGCACGGGTCGTACGGAATGGCGAGCGCGAAGTCGGCGTACACGAAGCCGGAGGTCTGCACCGCCTCGCACCCGTCGACGCCATCGGGAACCACCGGATAGCTGCTGTCGGGGTTCTGCTTCGCCGCGGTGCATTCCGTCGTCGGGGGGAAGTCACAGGTCGGCGGTCCCGGGTCGTCCGGGCCGTTGTAGTGGCACGACCACAGCCCCACCCCGGCGTCAGCACTCGGGAGCGGTCCGATCAGCCCTCCCCCGACCGCCATGGCGACCGCCATGGCGACCGCCATCGCGCTCGCGACCAACCCGCGCCTCACGTGCCCTGCCTCGCCCCGCATGCCCAACCTGCCCTCTGGTTGCACTCCGTCCCGGCATCCTGCGGGAGGCGGGCCGCGGGCTCAATCGGCCGAACGACCGATTTCCGGGGCGGCGGCGTCGGAGGTGGCTCCGGCCGGCAGGAGGGTGAGGGCCATGGCGACCGCTTGGGCGCGGCTGCGGACACCGAGCTTCCGGTAGACGTGCTCGAGGTGCGTCTTCACCGTGGAGAGCGACACGTGCAGTTGCGATGCCAGCACCGCGTTGGTCGCGCCGGAGCCGAGCAGTTCGAGGATCTCGGCCTCGCGCCCCGTGAGCCCGAGGCGCTCGAGATCGCCGGCCCGCACCGGCGCCGTGCTCTCGTCGAGCAGGAGGGCCTCGTGGGCCGTGAACGTGGGCGGCAGGTAGCGCACCACGAGGCGGGAGCCGCCGACGGTGGCGGTCACGGGGGCGAGCGGGGCTGGGACCTCGCCGCGCACGGCCCGGGCGGCGCGGCGCTGCGCATCGAGCCACCGCGAGAAGCGGGCCGGGAAGGCATCACGCGCACCCGGACGGCCGAAGTAGCGGTAGAGCAGCACGAGCGCGCCGCGGGTGACCTCGTCGGGTTCCGGGTCGAGCACGATCGCGTGGGTGCCGCTCCCCTCGAGCGCACCCGACAACGCGCCGATGCTCCGCTGCAGGCGCTGCCGCTCACGCACCTGCTCGTACGACTGTGCCAGGTGGGGCCGCAGGGTGTCGAGCATCAAGCGGTCACGCTCGTCGAAGTCGTCGCCCAACTCGTTGCGGTTGAGCGCGATGGCGGTGATGCGCGGCAGCACCGAGGGGAGACCGATCGAGATCTGGTGTTCGAGGCCGAGGCCGCGGAAGAGCTCCTGGTAGATGCGGCGGGCGTGCAACTCCTCCGACGTGACGAAGTCGCTGATCTTGATCGCCGAGCCGTCGCCGGTGGTGGCCACGTGCATGATCAGCGGGTGCTCGTGCACGAGCTCACTCATGGTGGTGCGCTGCTCCAGGGTGAGCTCCCGCGCCGGGAGCATCACCGCGTTCGCGTAGTCGTGCACCGGGTCGATCTCGTTCCACCCGGCCTGGTCGTTGCGCACCACGTTCGTGGTCAGCTCGAGCGCGACCGTCGGGAACTCCGCCACCGACGCAGCCTCACGCGACGCGAGGATCGCATCGCTCAACAGCTTCACATCCGCTTCGCTGACACCTGCCACGGCAGCGAAGCGTAGGTGGTGACCGAATCAGATGGCGCGGCCCACCGCGTTGCCGGTGGCGATCGCGTTCTGGATGTAGCCGACGGTCTCGGCGTCACCGACGACGTGCACCTCGTGCCCGGCGGCCCGCAGCGCGTCGGCAAGCGTGGTGTCACCGTGTACACCCGCCGCGATGATCACGTTGTCGGCCTTCGCGGTCGCGGTGTCGTCGCCCACCTGGTACGTCACCGTCTTCTCTTCGATCGCGGTGACGGTCGCGCTCGTGACGAACTGCACGTGGTGGTCACGCGCGTCGCGCAGCGCCCGCGCGCGCCGCGGGTGCGCCATCTCGGTGCCGAGCTTGTCGCCCGCCTCGAGCACGGTGACGTTGCGCCCGCGCTCGGCGAGGAACTCGGCCAGCTCCACGCCCACGAGACCGCCACCGATGACGACGACGTCATCGTCGAGTGGCATCCATGTGCGTGACATCGTGCGCACCTTGTCCATGTCGTCGGTCATCTTCAGCTTGCGACCCGCACCGACCACGAGCCGCTGCGCGAACCCGAGCCGCTTCGCTGCCGCGGGGTCGTCGCCGGTGAGCAGCGCGCGCAGGTCGTCACCCGACAACACGTGCGGGAGGTCCGCGCCGGGCACGTCGGGCCGGTCGCGACGCGCGCCGGTGGCGACCACCACCGCGTCGGGCGCGAGCGCGGCCACCGAGTCGACCGTGGCCTCGGTGCCGAGCCTCACGTCGACGCCCGCCTCCGCGATCGCGGCCGAGAGGTAGCGCACGAGCTCGCCGTTCATCGGCGTGGTGAGCGACGAGAAGCGCGCGGTGCCGCCGAGGTGGTTGCCCTTGTCGAGCAGTGTGACGCGGTGGCCGCGCCCCGCCGCGACGCGCGCGGCCTCCATGCCCCCGGGACCACCGCCGATCACGACGACGTGACGCGCCGGGTCGGCGGGCGCGGGCGCGGGGCGGTCGTAGTGGCCGAGCTCCGCGTTGATCGCGCACACCGGCACGTCGTCGAAGAAGTTCTCCGCGACGCACACGTAGCAGTTGATGCAGGTGCGCACGAGGTCGGGACGACCCCCCTCGAGGCGGTTGGGCAGCTCGGGATCGGCGAGGAGCTGGCGGCCCATGCCGATGAAGTCGGCGTCGCCCGCGGCGAGCACCTGCTCGGCCTGGTCGGGCATGAGCCGCCCCACCGCGATCACCGGCACCGTCACCGCGGCCTTGATCGCCTTGGCGAACTCGACGTACTGACCGGGCGACCACGGCAACGGGCCGAGGGTGAAGCCCGGGCCCACCGCGTTCGGTGCGTTGGCCGACACGCTGATCGCGTCGGCGCCCGCCTCCTGCGCGAGCCGAGCGGTGGCGGTGGAGTCGTCGAGCGTGATGCCGCCCTCGCGGTGCTCGGTGGCGTCGAGCCGCACGATGATCGGGAAGTCGTCGCCCACCTGGGCGCGCACCGCCCGCACGATGTCGGTCATGAGCCGCGCGCGGTTCTCGACTGGGCCGCCGTAGTCGTCGGTGCGGCGGTTGTACTTGGGCGAGAGGAACGTCGACAGCAGGTAGCCGTGCCCGGCCTGCACCTCCACCGCGTCGAGTCCGGCGCGCTTCACGCGCTCCGCGGCGTCGACGAAGCGGTCGACCACCCACAGCAGGTCGTCGACCGTGGCCTCGCGCCGGATCGCCTTCTTGCCGCCGGTGAGCTTCGCCATCTTCATCATCTCGTCGATGGTGAGATGGTCGAGGTCCACCTCGTCGTCGGGCACCGGCACCGACGGCACGATCTGCTCGCGGTCCTCCATCGCGTCGACGCCCGCGGTCTTGCCGTGGTGGTTGAGCTGCACGACCACCTTCGCACCGAACGGGTGCGTCACCTCACCGAGGCGGGTGAGCCCGGCGATGCAGTCGTCGGACGAGAGGGACGGCTGCTTCCTCGACGTCGCGCCGACGGGGTAGGCGACGGCGGCGGTCTCGAGCGTGAGGAGACCGACGCCCCCGCGCGCCCGGGCCTCGTAGTGCGCGAGGTTCAAGTCGGTGAGCATCCCGTCGTGCGTGCACACGTTCTGGTCCATCGCGGTCATGACGATGCGATTGCGCACCTCCATGCCGCCGATGCGGCCGGGGGCGAGCAGGCGGGTGTGCTTCACGGTCATGCGGTGCTCCGAAGCTGGACGGCAACGGAGAATGTACGCCGACCGACCGTCGACGGAGGGTGGCGCGACCTCGTTGCGGTTCACATCCCGGTCCGCACGACCGAGCAGTCGAGCGGCCGCGGCGCCGTCGCCTCAGGCGTTGCAGGCGTTCGCGGTGTAGTGCCGGTAGATCGCGAACGACTGGGCCTCGGCGGCCGACGGCTGCTGCCATCGGGTCAGCTGCAGGGTCGCGTCGTTCACCGCCGCGATCTCGTCGTAGAGGCCGGCGATGCGCGACGCCGCGGTGCTCACGGGCTCGGGTGCCGCCTCGGCCGACGACCGCACCATCGCCGCGGCGCGGGTGGCCGCCGCCGGGGGTGTGGTCGCCGTGGGACCGGGCACGGCGTCGGGCACCGCGAGGGCCACCGCGCAGAACCGTTCGTCGTCGGGGCGCTCGGACACCGACGCCACCGCGGACACGCTCACGAAGAACGCGGCGGTCACCGCGCCCAGCGCCACGAGCCCGAGGAACGTGGCCAGCACCTTCGATCGCATCGGCCACCTCCTGGATCAGGGCCCGGGCGGCGACGTGCCGCCTCACCAGCCAATGTGCCTCCCGCGACCACGCTTGTCAGCAGGAGGTGGCGAGAGTTGTCCGATCGGTGTGCGAGCGCCGCTGACGCGCGGTCCACGAGGGTCCGGGACCCGTCATACGCTCTTGATTTCGTGTATTCTCCATCGCATGGCAAGGACGAATTCCACCCCCCAGGTGTGCATCGTCGGCACCGCCCGACACACGTGGCGCGACCATCAGCCGGCCCCGGAGCCGCTCGCCATGTGGGAACAGGTGCTCCACGAGGCGGTCGACGACATCGGCACCACCCACGACGTGGTGCGCGATCTCGACCACCTCGCAGTCGTCCACTGCCTCTCGTGGGAGTACGACGACCCGGCCGCGCGGCTCGCCGCACGCATCGGGCGACCCGACGTGCCCCGCACCACCTCGATCCTCGCGGGTACCTCACCTCTGCGTCTCCTGAGCCATGCCGCGGCCGAGATGCGCGCCGGTCGCATGGAGGCCGCGGTCGTCGTCGGTGCCGAGGCCCAGGCCACGCTGCAGCACCACGAGCGCGCGGGTGAGGCGCCGCCGTGGTCGTTCCCGCACCCGTCGCCACCGTCGATCCTCGACTCCCTGCACGAGTGGCACCTCCCGACGGAGCTGCGCCACGGCGTCCTCCCCGCCTGGCTCACCTTCGCCCTGCTCGAGCAGGCGCGCTGGGCCGCCCGCGGCGCGACCGACGCCGACCGCGCCGCGCTGGGTGCGCGCCTCGCGAGGTTCAGCGAGATCGCGGCGGCGAACCCCGATGCCTGGCACCGCCGCGAGTGGGACGGCACCGAACTGCTCGCACCCACGTCCACCAACCGGATGATCGCCACGCCGTACACGAAGTGCACGACCGCGTTCCCGACCGTCGACATGGCCGCGGCGAACGTGCTCGTCACCGAGGAGGTCGCCGACCGCTGGGGTGTGCCGGAGGACCGGCGGGTGTACCTGCGCGGTTCCGCCTTCGCGCGCGACGCGTCGCACATCGCGGGACGTGCCGAGCTCCACCGATCGGGCGCGATGCGCGCAGCCACCGCGGGAGCACTGCAACTGGCCTCGCTGCACGTCGACGAGATCGACGCGTTCGACCTCTACAGCTGCTTCGGCTCCGCAGTCGCGTTCGCATCGGACGCACTCGGGCTCGACGACGACGACCCCCGGCCGCGTTCCCTCACCGGCGGCCTCCCGTTCCACGGCGGCCCGGGGAGCAACTACACGAGCCACTCGGTCAGCCACGCGGTCGACGCGATCCGCGCGGGTGAGCACGCCAACGTGCTCACCACGGGCATCGGCATGCACATGGCGAAGCACATCGCGGTCGTGTGGTCGCGACAGCCCGGCCCCGCGGGCGTGGAAGGTGACGTCACGCAGCAGGCCGCGCTGGAGGACGACGTCGTGCCCGTCGTCGACGAGGCTCGGGGCCCGGCGCGCTGCGAAGCGGCGACGGTGGTGTTCGACCGTGCCAACGAGCCGGAGCGAGTGGTTGCGATCTGCGCGCTCCCCGACGGGAGCCGTTGCTACGCCGCGAGCGACGACCCGGTCGTGATCGACATCGTCCGCGACGACAAGTGGGTCGGCGCCACCGTCGAGCTCCGCCCGACATCGCAGGGCACGAACGAGCTCCGCCTCTAGCGCACCTTCTGCGCGCCGCCGTCGATGCAGAGGGTCTGGCCGGTGATGTAGCGGGCGCCGTCGCCACACAGGAAGACGATCACGGGTGCGACGTCGGTGTCGGCGTCGCCGAGCTTGCCGCCGATGTGGATCATCTCCTCCATGCGGTCGTCGTGACGCGCGAGCTGCTCGGGCGTCAGGCGGTGGCGGTGCTCGTCGTACATCGGGCTCCACACGGCGGGGCACACGTTGTTGACAGTGATGCCGTACCGGCCCCAGGCCGCGGCGACCGAGCGGGTCCAGCCGGCGACCGCCGCCTTCGACGCCGAGTACACCGCGTTGGTGGCGAGGCCGGTGAGCCCGGAGCCCGACCCGAAGTTCAGGATGGCGCCGCCGCCGTTCTCCTTCAGGTACGGGAAGGCCTCCTGGTTCACGATGAACGTGCCCTTGGCGTTGATGTCGAAGGTGTGGTCCCACGCCTCGTCCGACTCGAGCTCGGGCCGACCGCCCGTCTCCACCCCGGCGACGTGTACGAGCACGTCGAGGCCGCCCATCCACTCGACCGCCGCCGCGAACGCGTCGTGCACCTCGGCGCGCTGCGACACGTCGCAACGGTGGAAGCGCAACGTGCCCGGCCCCGCGGCCGTGAGCGCCGCGGCCTGCTGTTCGCCGACGTCGGCGCTGCGCGCCATCGACGCCACCGTGGCACCCGCTTCGACCAGGGCCTTCGTGACACTGGCGCCGATGCCGTACGTCGAGCCGGTGAGGATGATCCGCTTCTCCAACATCGCCGGAATGTACGACCACTCACGGGACTCACGCACGGCCACCCACGCCGGGGCGTCGTGCGTGCTGGAATGCGGGCGTGCCCGCTCCGTTGTCGACCACCGCGCAGGACGAGCTCGAGGAACTGGTGCTCCGGCTCCGCGCCACCGAACCCGTGCGGCGCGCCGCGGCCGAGCTGCGTGAGCGCTACGCGGCCGATCCGATCGCCGCGTCGGCCAGCGCGCGCGCCACGCTCGACGCCGCCGTCGACTCGGTGGTGACCGCGGCGCTCGTCGAAGCGGTCGTGCTCGACGCGGGCAACCCCCGCACCATGTGGTTCCCGTGCGCCGAGCACACCTGGAACGGGCGGACCTTCCCGAACTCGGGCTACGGGATCGAGAATCCCGACAACGTGTACCGCCACCTCGGCATCGACGACGCCGGCACGTTCGTGCTCGAAGGCCGCTACGACCCGGGCGCGCCCCGGCCGATGGACTTCTCGATCGTCGTGTACGGCGAGGTGCCGGGCACCGGCGCGATGGACCCCGAGGGTGCGCCGATCCTCGGCGTGTTCTCCGCGGCCGATCTCCTCGTCGGCGCCGACGGCACGTTCACCCTCACCGTGGGGCCCGACGCCGACGCCGACCTGCGGGTCGCGCCCGGCGCCGAACTGCTGATCGTGCGCGAGTCGCTCTCCGACTGGACCACCGAGATGCCGTGCGCGCTGACCGTTCGCCGCACCACGCCCGCGACCGCTCCGTCACCGACCGAGGCGGAGCTCGCCGACCGCGGTGCGCACCTGGCCGCGCAGCTCGGCCGCTACTGGGGTCTCGACTACAACCACGCCTCCATCTACCCGCGGCCCGTCAACACCGTCATGGCGGTGCGGCGGCGCGGCATCGGCATGGCGACGGCCGGTCACTTCGACCTCGCTCCCGAGGAGGCGTTCGTCGTGACCGTCGACCCCAAGGGCGCGCGCTACCTCGGCTTCCAGCTCGCCGACCCGTGGGGCGTCGCCCGCCCCTACGTCGACCGCACGGGATCGCTGAGCAACGCGCAGGCACACCCGAACGACGACGGCACGTTCACCTACGTGATCGCCGCCGACGATCCCGGCGTGTGGAACTGGCTCGACACCGGCGGCCTCGCGGCCGGGATGTTCGCGATCCGGTGGCAGCCGGTCGCGCCCGCCACCACGCCCGACGGCGCGGTCGTGCGCGCCGAGGTCGTCGCGTTCGATCGTCTCGCCGACGCGCTCCCGGGCGGCACGCACTCCTGTGACGGCGACGAGCGACGCGCCCAGCTCGCGGCGCGGCGCGCCGCGTACGACCGGCGCTTCCTCGGCTGACGCCGCCAGCGGTACGACCGGCTGCCGGAGGACGCGAAGCGGCCGGACCCGTGGGCCCGGCCGGTCGGTGCAGTGTGGAGCGCGCTCGGAGGGATTCGAACCCCCAACCTTCTGATCCGTAGTCAGATGCTCTATCCATTGAGCTACGAGCGCCGGTTGTGAGGGATGCAGTGTAGGCCACCGCCTCGCAGCCGATCCCCTCGGAGGGCCCACCCCCGGCGGGAGACCACCTCCAGCGGCGCCGTCACCCTCGCCAGCACCCGATTGACCCTTCGCGACCGGGTCGGCACGCTCGCCCGCACGAAGTGCCGGTAGTTCGCGTGCGGCGCCCACCCGGGAGCATTGGGGTCGAGGCCCCAGGTGGCGCAGAGCCGGGCCCGGCTCGCGTCGTACCACGGACGACCCCACCGGGTGGCGAAGCTCCGCCAGTCGACGCGGGCGAGCGGCGGCGGGGGCACGTAGGTGCAGGTCACCGTGGGCACCATGCGGCTGCGCACGCCCAGTTCGAGCACGTGGAGGCCGAGGTCGACGTGGTCGAACCAGCCGAGGAGCTCCTCGTCGAGCCCACCGAGGTCGTCGTAGAGCGCGCGGCGCATCACGAAGCAGTGCGGCTCCGACTGCGGTCGGTCGGCCTCGTCGACCGTCGGCGCGACCTCGGCCCACGGCCGGCCCAGTTCGTGTTGCAGCTCGCCGATGCGCCGGGCGCCGGCGGCGCCGGTGAGCTCGATCTCCGCACCGAGGCCGTGGACCTTGGGTCCGGTCGCGGTGTCCTGCAGGTACGCGGGGTACACCACGTCGGCACCCGTCGCCTCCGCACGGTCGAGCAACGTGTCGAGCCAGCCGTCGTCGAGCATCACGTCGTTCTCCACGAACGCGAGCCACTCGGTGGACGTCCCCCCGGCGCGCACCCAGGTTGCGGGAGGTGTTACCGGGAAGGAAATCGTCGTGTTCGACCACCGTCACCCGATCCGCGGCGGCGACCGCGGGAGGTCGGCGCGGACGCGAGCCGGGACGCCCGACGCGACGAGCACGACGGGGTGACGCGCGTCGGTTGCGTCGAGCTGTTGCTGCACCCGCGGCGCAGTGCCGCTCCACCGGTCGCGGGCCACGATCACCACGGTCGCGACCGGCGGCGTCATTCCGACGCGTCCGGTGCCTGGTCAGCGGCGGCGGCCCGCCGCCGGTCGAGGATCTGCTTCATCGTGCGTGCGTAGTCGGCCCGCTCGCTGCGGAAGCGGCGGCCGGCGTTGGCGTCGTGGATGCGCCGGCGGGCGACGACGTCGTCGACGTGCGCGACCTGGCAACCGGCCGCGATGGCCCGGTCGTACCAGTCGATGAAGTCACCGAACGTCACCGACTCGTCCATCGTCCCGACGCGGGCGAGCGTCGACGCGCGCGTCACGAAGGTGCTCGGGATCCGTCCGGCGTCGTCGCCGAGCGCGGGTTGCTCCGGGATCTGCCCGACGAGCTCCGGGCTCACGAACTGCTCGACCCCGCCGAAGACCAGCTCGAGGTCGGGATCGGCGACCAGGAGCGCGACCTGGCGCGCCAACTTGTCGGGGAGCCACACGTCGTCGGCATCGAGGAACGCCACCACCTCTCCCCGCGCGGCCGCGATCCCCGCGTTGCGGGTGGCGGCGATCCCCCGGTGCTCACACCGGATGACGGTGACCAGGCTGCCGAACCGGCGCGCGACCATCACCGTGTCGTCGGTGGAGCCGTCGTCGACGACGAGGATCTCGAGCGGGACGTGGTCCTGCGCGAGCACACTGCGGATCGCCTGCGGGAGGTAGCGGTCCGAGTCGTACGCGGGGATCACCACCGACACCGTCGGCGTGGACGGCGCACGCTCGTCGTTGGCGCGCCACGCGTCGAGCTCGGGTGCGGTCCGCTGACCGCTCAACGCGCGCCGGCGGTCGAGCGAGCGCTTCAACACCGTCATCATCTGCGAGTCGTCGAGCTTGAGCTCGTGCGTCATGTTGTTGCCGTGGCGCCGGTACACGAGTGTGACCTCGGTGAGGATCGCAGTGCGCACGCCGAGCTCCCGCGCCCGCATGAACCAGTCGGTGTCCTCGCTCATGCGCAGCGACTCGTCGAACCCGCCGACGCGGTCGAACGCGCGGCGCCGGTACACACCGCTGCCGAGGTGCACGTGCGTCGCAGTCTTCGCGTCGGGGTCCTCGTACTCCATCACCGGCACCTCGCCGCCGTCGACGGCGACGTAGCGGATGCGGCCCAGCACGATGTCGAGGTCGGGTTCCGCATCGAGGCGCCCGAGCTGCAGCGCGAGCTTGCCCTCGGGCCACAGGTCGTCGGCGTCGCAGAACGCGATGAACTCGCCCCGAGCGATCTCCAGGGCCCGGTTGCGCGCCGCCGACGGACCGGCGTTGTCCTGCCGGATGGCGGTGACGCGGTCGCCGAGCCCCGCGATCACCGCAGGTGTGTCGTCGGTGGAACCGTCGTCGACGACGATGATCTCCACGTCGTCGCGCCCCTGCGCCTCGATGCTCGCGACTGCGTCGGGGAGGTAGCGGCCCATCTCGTAGACGGGCACGACCACGGAGACGCGCGGCGTGCTCACCGCAGCGTCTCCAACAGGTCGTCGAGCGCGTCGGTGACGCCGTGGAGATCGGTGCCCGCGCGCAGCTCGAAGCACGGCACCGCGCGCACGAGGCCGCTCAACTTGGTGAACACCTCACGACCGTAACCCGGCAGGTGGAAGGTGGTGGTCGGGGCCAGCGCCTGCAACGCGGCCGACGGCGCGAGCGGCGCCACCGTGCTGTCGGCCAGGCCGGTCACGACCGGCACGACGACCGCGTCGACGGCGAGCTCGTTCGTGATCTGCGCCGCGCAGTGGTCCTGCAGGTAGACGATCGCCTTCTCGTCGGTCAGGCGATCGGGGTTGTCGATCCACGACACCATCTCGGGGAAGCGCGCCATGTTGTCGGGCTCGAGCTTCGCCGTGGAGTAGAGACAGAACACGCGAGGCGTCGCGGTGTCGACGAGGACGTAGTCGTCACCGGCGTAGTCGAAGCCGGCGCGCAGGCACGCCAGCGACGTGGTGGTCTTGCCACTGCCGCTGCGACCGGTGACCAACACACCGTGTCCGTCGCGTCCGACCGCACCGGCGTGCACCGGCTGACGCGGGGTGGCCGCGCACCACCAGTGGAGGATCGTGCGCAACGGGAACGTGGGCTCCCACCACGGCACGATGCCGGGTGAAGACACCCACCACACCGCGGCCCGCCGCTCCGTGTCGTAGAGGCTGAGCACGTCGACGCCCGGCTCGAACTGCGTGTGCACACGGTCGTCGTTGAAGCCGGCGATCGCGCCCTTCGGGCGGTAGTCGTCCTGCGACCACGGTGGCGCGGGCATGCGCGCGCCGGTGGTGGCGCTGTCGAACACCGACACGGTGAGCGACACCGGCGCGGCCGGGTCGACCGCCACCTGCAGGTGCTCGGTCGCGCGCAGCAGGGCCGGTTCCAGCGCGGGGCCCGCGAAACGGAGGCGCACCCGCTCGTCGGCGAGCAGCAGGTCCGTCTCGCGGAGCCCCGCGGCGGCGGCCGATTCCGCGAACACCGCCGTCGCGGTGTCGAGGAACGCGAGCGGCGCCGCGGTCACGCGGGCGGGGGACCGGGTTCGTCGGCGCGGACCGGCCAGCCCGTCTCGTCGACGTCGTGGATCGGGTCGAGGAGGAGCAGGTCCTCCATGTCGGAGTAGACCGCGAGCTTGGGCGCTACGAAGGGCGCAGTACCGGCGACGGCCGCCGGGAGCGGCGTGGCCGGCGCGTCGTCACCCACGACGACGACCAGCTCCTCGGCCAGGAGCTGGTCGACGAACGCGCAGCACGGCGGGCGCCACCGTTTCCGGGGCGACGCCGTGCACGGTCGCGAGGTGCGCTGGTGATCGCCTCGGCCGACTGGCCGGTGACGGCGAGGTCGAACACCGCAGTGCTCGGGAGATCGAGGCTGTAGTAGTGGCCCGTGCCCAGGTTCACCGCGACGGTCTCGTCGGGGAACGCCTCCACCACCACGTCGCGCGCGCTGAGGTGCACGCGCCGGTCGGCAGTCGGTTGCGTCATCGGCACAAGGTACGCGGACGCGCCGCCGACACCCACGAACGAAACACTTGCAATGGAATACACGAAACTGATATCGTGAGTTTCATCACGCAGGACCTGGCCTCCCCGGAAGGAGCCCGCCATGGCCACGAAGACCATCGCCCTCGACGTGTGGCTCGATGCCGACGACGACCCGGAAGGCCTCGCGGTCCTCGTCGACCGCCTCGAGGCGGCCCTGCCGGCCCAGGCGTCGGTGACCCGCGTGCACCCCACCACGGGTGCGCTGTGGCCGGTGCCCGTGGCGGCCGCGGGCAACCGGGTACGGGCCCGCATCGTCGTCCTCGATGACGGCGTCGATGCGCACGCCACGAGTGACGTGCTCGACGCCGTGGCGACCGTCGCCCCGTGGTCGCCTTCGCCAGCCGGGTGGAGACCACCGAGATTGCCGGCACCGTGGATCCCCCTCTCCACTGACCCCAGCCGGGCCCGCTGCGCCCCTGTCGGCGTACCACGCTCGGCGCCGTGCCTCCCTGGTCCCGGAGGTGCGGCGCCGAGCACCGTGAGGAGCCTCGCTCACCTGGTGCTCGTGGTCCATCGGGTGACGCAGCGGCCGATCGGCGTGCAGCTGATACCGGTTGCGCCGCCCTACCCGCTCCCGCTCGAGATACCCGGCCTCCTCCAGTTGCTGGACGAGATGCTGGGTCGCACGCCCTGTGATGCCGACGGTGGTGGCTACGTCGCGGAGACGGACGTCGGGGTCGGCTCTATGCAGAGCAGCACCCGCGTGGTTCGTGAGGAACGTCCAGTCGCGGGAGGCCTCCGGGGCCGGTGCCGGCGCGCCGCGGCCGCCGCGGCACCCCGCCGAGCCGTCGCTGACCGGGTCCCGCGATTCACGAACCGCCATGCGCCCATCGTAACCCTGCCCCACCGGTCGGCGCACTGACCCGTGGTGCCCGGCCGACCCGACTACATGCGAACTCCTTTACATGATCTCAACTTCGTGTATTGGCGCATCGCATGACGTCCGGCTTCGACCACCCGTTCGCCCTGCTGTGGTCCCTCGCACCCCTCGCCTGGTCACCGCGCTTCGTGGCCCTGCGCCACCCGGGCGGCGACCGGTCGCGCAGGTCGTGCGGACGGGCCGGCTCGCCGGCGCCGTGGGCATCCTCACGGCCGCCGGCGGCGGTGGTTGCCCTGGCTGGTGCAGGGAAGCCTGGACCACGGGCACGCTCGGGATCGACGACTGGGACTCTCGCTGCGTCCTCGACCCGCTCTCCGTGACGATGCTCGGGTGATGGTGGCGATCCCTCGCCACGGTGGTGTTCCGTACAGCGTCACCTACCTCGACGGCGACGCCCGCCACGGCCGGTTCCTCGGTGCGCTCGCCGCGACCGTCGCCGCGGTCGAGCCCTGGTGCTGAGCGGCAACCTCGGCCTGCTGCTCGTCGCCCGGATCGCCACGAGCCTCGCCCTCCACCAGCTCCTGCTCTTCCGTTATGATCGGCCCCGCTGCCGCGGCTCGCGGCACGGAAGAAGTTCGTGGTCGCCCGCCTCGGCGACGCGCTCCTCGTCGCCGGCAGCGGTGATCCTGCTCTGGGTGCACTACGGCACCGGCGACCTCGGTGCCCTGTCCGGACGGTCGCGCCGACCTCCCCCGCGGATGGGGGCTCGGCGTCGCCACCGCCGCGGCGGTGTGCCTCGCGGTGGCCGCCTGCCTGAAGTCGGCGCAAAGCCCCACATGGCTGGCTGGTCGAGCTGATGGAGACGCCGACGCCCGTGTCGGCGCTGCTCCACGCCGGCATCCTCAATGCCGGTCCCTTCCTCGCGACCCGCACGGCGTTCCTGCTCGACGGCGCTGCGCCCGCCACCACCCTCCTGATGGTCGTCGGCGCGCACCGCGGCCTTCGCCTCGGTGGTGCTGCTCACCCAGCCGTCGGTGAAGGCGGTGCTCGCCTACTCTTCGAGCGCGGCCCACATGGGCTTCATGTTGATGGTGTGCGGCATGGGCTTCTACCCGGCCGCGCTGCTGCACCTCGTCGCCCACCCTCTACAAGGCCCACGCCTTCCTCAGCTCCGGCAGCGTGATCGACGAGGCCCGGGCCCACGGGGTGCGCCTCCCCCACCGGCTCGGCCGCCCGGCTCGGCTCGCGGGCAGCGCGGCCATCGCGCTCGGCTGGTACGCGGCCCTCGCCTGGCTCTTCGGCACCGACCCGGGGAGCGAGCCCCCTCGTGCTCGCGATCGGCGCCTTCCTGGTGCTGGGCACCACGATGCTGGTCGCCCCCGCCGTCGACAGCGACGGCCTGGTCGCCGGCGCGGTGCGCGCCGCTCCTCGCCCTCGCGGTCACGGTCTCGTTCTTCACCCTCGAGACCGGCGCGCACGCGCTGCTCGACGGCACGGTCCCCGAGGCCGTCGGCCGCACGCCGTGCAGCTCACGGTGATGGTCCTGGTGCTGGCCGGCTTCGCCGCCATCGTCGCTGCGCAGCTCGAGCCGACCTGGGCCCCAACGCCCGCCGCTGCGCCCCTGGCGGTGCACCTCCGCAACGGCTTCTACGCCAACGCGGTGTTCGACCGCCTGGTGCGCGGCCTGCGCACCACCCCACCGACCGCCCCCGCGACCGTCCCTGCGACCCCGCACTGACCCGTCAGACCGGACAGGAGATCACCGTGGTCCTCACCCCCGCACCGCCCCACACCGACCGGCAGCCCGACCCGACCCCGTCGTTCGCCGACGTCGAGCTCGTGCTGCGCGACACGTGCGCGCGCATCGCCCCGCTGTGGCCGCTCGAGCGCTTCGTGGCGGTGAACCCGTACCTCGGGCTGACCGACCACTCGTTCGCCGACGCGAGCGCACGGCTGGCGATCGCGGGCGGGGTGCGCACGACCATGCCGGTCGAGTGGTACCTCGCGCGCGTCGACGAGGGTCGCATCACCCACGACGACATCGTCGCCGCCCATCCCGAGGTGGACACGGTCGCGCTGCTCGCCCGGGCGCGCTACGAACCGGCACCGCGGATCGCAGCATTCCCGGCGGTCGCCAACTCGCGACGCAGTTGACCGGCGACGACTGGACGCGCTTCGTCGTCGACCGCAATGCAGTGGGCGGCCGCGCATCTTCGACGCGGGCCAGGCGATCTGGCGTTGCCTGGCCGGCGGGCGGCACTCGCCGCCTGGCGCTTCGAGGCGAGCCTCGACCGCACGCCCGAGATCATGGGCCTCACCGGGTTCCGGGGCGGCGGTGCGGGCGCTGCCCGCCGACCCGGTCGTGGCCGCCGCCCACGCACTGCGGTGCTGGGCCTCGACCCCGCCACGGCCGAGCCCGCCCTGCACGCGGCGCTGCTCCCGCTCGCGGGCTGGGCCGCCCACGGCGCGCTCGGGTGGGAGGCCGCGCAGCGGGGCGACACCGACGACACGCAGCTCGACCTGCTCGCGGTGGTGCTCTGCTGGGAGGCGCTGCTGCTGCAGTCGCCGGCGCTGCCTGGCCTCGCCGACGCCTGCGGCGCGGCCGACCGACGTGACCACCACGACCTCGGCTGCGCACGCCGCGCTTCGATCCCGTCCTCGTGCTGCAGGACGCGCTCGACCACGCCGAGCAGCGCAGCTGGTCGACGCCTGCGTGACCGGCGCGCCCACGATCGCAGCCAACAGCACGCCCGACGCAGGCGGTGTTCTGCATCGACGTGCGCTCCGGAGGTACTGCGCCGGCACCTGGAGCACACCGCACCGTCGGTCGCGACGCCAGCTTCGCCGGCTTCTTCGGCTTCCCGTCGCGGTGCGGCACCTCGGCACGAGCACGACGAGCCGCAGTGCCCGGTGTTGCCTACACCTGCTGCGAGCGTCGACGAGGTCGCGGCGGTGCGACCGCCACGGTGACCGCCGCCGACGACCGGCGGCTGGCGCACCACGTGAGGCGCGTGGAAGTCGTTCAAGATGGGTGCGATCTCCTGCTTCAGCTTCGTGGGCCCGGTCGGCCTCGGCGCATCTGCCCAAGCTCGTCACCGACGGCACCGGCCGCACCTGCCCGGTGGCCCACCCCGACACCGAGGGCCTGCACCGCGCCACCGCCGCGCAGCTGCGCCCTCGGTCGCCGCGCTCGCCACCGACGACAAGGTGCGGATGGCGGCGGCGTGCTATGCGGATGTCGCTCACGCGGGCTCGCCCCGCTGGTGGTCCTGGTCGGCCACGGGGCGAGCACGGTGAACAACCCGTACGCCACCGGGCTCGACCGCGGCGCGGGTGGCGGTCACAGCGGCGCAATTGAACGCGCGGGTCGCGATGGTGCCGAACGAACCCGAGGTGCGGGCCGCGCTCGCCCTGCAGGGCATCGATATCCCCGCCACCACCTGGTTCGTGGCCGCGCTGCACGACACCACCACCGACGACCTCACCGTGTTCGACGACGACGTGCCTGCCACGCACCGCGACACGCGGTCGCGACATTCGCCGCGCACGCGGCCGACGCGGCCCGGGCGGCCCGGTGGGAGCGCGCACCCCGCCTCGGCATCACGACGGACCCGCACACGAGCGACGACGTCGACGAACTGGTCCGGTCCCGCAGTCGCGACTGGGCCCAGGTGCGGCCCGAGTGGGGACTCGCCGGCTGCCGCGCCTTCGTCGCCGCGCCGCGTGACCTCACGCGCCACCTCGACCTCGGCGGCCGCGCGTTCCTGCACTCCTACGACCACACGCTCGACACCGACCACTCGGTGCTCGAACTGATCATGACGGCACCCATGGTCGTCGCGAGCTGGATCAGCCTGCAGTACCACGCGTCGACGGTCGACAACGCCCACCACGGTTCGGGTGACAAGACCCTGCACAACGTGATCGGACGTCTCGGGGTGCTCGAGGGCAACGGCGGCGACCTGCGCACCGGGCTCCCGCTGCAGTCGGTGCACGACGGGGAGCACGCGGCGCACGAGCCCCTGCGGCTCGCGGTGGTCATCGCCGCGCCGCGCGACGCGATCGACGGCGTGCTCGCCCACCACGCGGACGTGCGGGCACTGATCGAGCACGAATGGGTGCATCTGCTCACGATGTCCGACAACGGCCGGATCACGCACCGGCGCACCGCGCAGGGCTGGGTCGCGGCCCCCGCTTCGACGGCGCCCGCAGGGCAAGGCGCCTGAGCATGCGCGTCTACATTTTTCGGGATGTCGCCCGAGAGCTACCGAGTGAACGCGCCCACCGTCGCAGCCGAGACCGTAGACGGCGAGGTGCTCATGATCCACCTCGACTCGGGCAACTACTACAGCCTGCGCGACACCGGCGCGATCGTGTGGGGTGCGCTCGAGCAGGGCGTCGCCACCGAGGCGATCGTCGACGCGCTCGGCGGTGACGCCGCCCGCGCCGAGATCGAGCGGTTCCTCGCCGAGCTGGTGGCCGAGAACCTGGTGGTCGCCACCGACGCACCCGTGACCGACACCTGGGTGGGCACCCTCCCCGCGTCGGCGTGCGGTGCTCCGGCGGCTCCTCCGGTGCTCGAGAAGTTCACCGACATGCAGCACCTCATCCTCCTGGACCCGGTCCACGAGGTCGACGCGGGCGAGGGCTGGCCGGTCCAGCGCAGTGACGCCTGACGAGGCGCCCGACTTCGCGGGCGAGCTCGACGACACCGTCACCGCTGCACGCGACGCCTTCGCGCGTGCGTCGGCTGCGGGCTGCACCGAGACCACCCGCGTGGTGGCCGGGCAACCGGTGCGCTTCCGCGTCGCCGGTGACGCGCTGGCGCCCCACCTGCTCCCGACGCTCGCGCACCTCCCGGAGACACGCGACGCGCCTGTTCACCGTCGGCGTGGGACACCCGCACCACCGGTGCCGCGGTGCCCCGCCTGCCGGCCGCGCCGACCGGCCCTGCGCCGTCGCGTGCGATCGTCGCCGACGGACGGGCCGTGTCGTCGTCGCCGGCGCGCGACATGTTCGAGGGCTACGACCGCGCCGCCGCCGAGGGGTGGTTCGCGATCGGCGACGCGGCCGGCCTCACCACCGGCGAACGTGGTGCGCCGTTCCGCCTCGCCCTCCACTGGTGGTGCACCGATCGCGGCCTGCAGTTCGCGCACGGCGGCGCGGTCGGCCTCGGCGGCACCGCGATGCTCGTCGTGGGGCCCACCGGCGCGGGCAAGTCGTCCACCACGCTCGCGTGCGTGGAGGACGGCTTCGACTACGTGGCCGACGACTACTGCGTGATCGAGGCGGGCACCACGGCCGCACCGGTCGCGCACAGCCTCTACTCCAGCGCCAAGATCCTCTTCGCCGACGAGGACCGCTACCCGAAGCTCGCCACCGGGCGCACCGGGCGCCACCACGAGCTCGACGACAAGACGCTGGTGCTCGTGCACCGTGCGCTGCCCGCGCAGGTCGTCGTGCGCCAGCGTGTGGGGGCGATCGTCGTGCCCGTGCGCACCGGCGCGCGCGACACCACGTACGCCCGCGCCAGCGCCGGTGCGGGGTTGCAGGCGCTCGCGCCGAGCACGGTGGCGCAGTTCCCCGGCGGCGCCGCGACCGCGCTCGCGTCACTCGCTGCGCTCGCGCGCGCCGTGCCGTCATACCGTCTCGACCTGGGCAGCGACCGATCGACCGTGGCGCCCGCCGTGCGCCACCTCCTCGCCGACCTGGAGCAGCCGTGACCACCGGACCCGCCGCCCCCGCCCCGACCGTCAGCGTCGTGATCAGCTGCTTCGACCGCGAGCGCTACGTCGCGGAGGCGATCACCTCGGTGGTCGACCAGGAGCTGCCCGCCGGCGACGTGCTCGAGGTGATCGTCGTCGACGACGGCTCCACCGACCGCAGCGTCGAGATCGCACGGTCCTTCGGGCCGCCGGTCGTGGTGGTGGAGCAGGAGAACCGCGGCGCGGCCGGCGCGTCGAACACCGGCATCCGCACCGCCCGCGGCGAGTTCGTCGCCTTCTGCGACTCCGACGACCTCTGGCTGCCCGGCAAGCTCGTCGCCCAACTCGACGCGGCGCGCCAGGGCGGCCACGACCTCGTGTTCGGCCTGCTTGAGGAGTTCCTCAGCCCCGAGCTCGACCCGGAGGTCGTCCGCACCCGGCCCCTGCGGCCGCCCCTCCCCGGCACCGTGCCCTCGTGCGCGCTCGTCCGGCGGAGCCTCTTCGACGACGACCGTCTCGGGCTCTTCGACGAGACCCTGGCCAACGGCGCCTGGGTCAACTGGTACACGAGGGTGCGGGCCGCCGACCTCCCCGAGGTCACCCTCGACCGGGTCGTGAGCCGGCGCCGCATCCACGAGCACAACAACTGGAGCACCCAGGGCCAGCAGGGTGCCGGCTATCTGCGGGCCCTGCGGTCGTGGGTCCACGAACAGCGGGCCCGGGAGCAGAGCGGGAGCTGATCCGTGCGCCAGACTGAGGCGATGTCCCGCCCGGTCCTCGACGAGCCGCCCGCCGAGCTGCGCTACAAGCGCCCGCTCGCGCCGTTGCGGTCGCTGCGCGAGCTCTGGGGCGCGCGCGACCTGATGTGGTCGTTGGGCGAGCGGGAGTTCCAGGCCCGCTACGCCCAGACCATCCTCGGCGTCGCCTGGGCCCTGGTCACCCCCATCCTCCTGATGCTCGTGTTCATGGTGTTCGTGAACCGGGTCGTCAACGTCGACACCCACGGCGCGCCGTACTCGATCTGGGTGTACCTCGGGCTCCTCCCGTGGACGTTCTTCTCGTCGTCGGCCTCGCGCGGTGGTCAGGTGCTCGTGCTCGAGTCGTCGGTGCTCAACAAGGTGCGCTGCCCGCGCGAGGTGTTCCCGATCTCGTCGTTGATCGTCGCCGGCTACGACTTCGCCCTCTCGGTGTTCGTGCTCGGGCTGCTGTTCGTCATCACGGGGTACGAGCCCCACACCACCGCGATCTGGGCGCCGCTCTTCCTGTTCATCCAGGTCGCGTTCTGCGCGGGCGTGGCGCTCGGGCTGTCGATCATCGTGGTGTTCGTGCGCGACATCGCGCAGGCGATCCCACTCATGCTGCAGCTCGGGTTGTTCGCCACGCCCGTCGCCTACGACATCAGCGCCATTCCCCATCAGTGGCAGCCCGTGTACGCGGCGCTGAACCCGCTCGTGGGTGTGATCGAGGGCTACCGCGAGACGATCCTCTACGGGCTGCAACCGCCGTGGCGCCTCGTGCTGCCGTCACTCGTCGCGTCGCTCGTGTACCTGGTCGGCGGGTACCTGCTGTTCAAGAAGCTCGAGTCCGGGATCGCCGATGTCGCCTGAGGGCACCATCGCGGCCGACCGGATCTGGAAGCGGTTCCGGGCCGACCGCAGCCCCCGCTCACTGCTCGAGGCGCTGGAGATGCGCCGCCCGCGCGGCCGCGGCTGGCGGTGGGCGCTGCGCGACGTCGACCTCATGGTGGAGCCGGGCGAGTCGGTCGCGCTGATCGGCGCGAACGGTTCCGGCAAGTCCACGCTGCTGAAGATCCTCAACGGCGTGATGGACCCGTACGCGGGCCGGCTCGACGTCCACGGCCGCGTCGGCGCGCTCATCGAGGTGCGCACGGGCATCCACCCGCAGCTCACCGGCCGGCAGAACGTGTACATCTACGGCGCGCTCATCGGCATGTCGCGCCGGGAGGTGGCCCGGCGCTTCGACGAGATCGTCGCGTTCGCCGAGGTGGAGCAGGCGATCGACCGGCAGGTGAAGTTCTACTCGTCGGGCATGCAGATGCGGCTCGGCTTCGCGGTGGCCGCGTTCCTCGACCCGCACATCATGCTCGTCGACGAGGTGCTCGCCGTCGGCGACGCGTGGTTCCAGCAGCGCTGCCTCGACAAGCTGCGCGACATGATCGCCAACGGCACCACGATGGTGTTCGTGTCGCACGACCTCGCCGCGGTGGAGGCGAGCTGCCGGCGCGGCGTGCTGCTGCAGGAGGGCCGGGTCGTCACCGACGGGCCGGTGCACGGTGTGCTCGAGCAGTACCGCAAGACCGTCGAGGACACGGCGCGCCTCGCGGAGGAGTCCGACGAGCCGTACCGCGTCACGCAGGCCAGCGCCAACAACCCCGACGGCGGTCCCGTCACCTCCGAGGAGACGCTCGCCGTGCGCGTCACGGTGCGCTGCGAGGAGCCGCGCGCGGTGTCGGCGTGCATCGGCCTCTCCGAGGGCACCGCGTCGCCGGTCATCGTCGTGCGCCGCGAGATGAACCTCGCCGCCGGCACCACCGAGATCGCGTGCGACCTCGAACGGCTCCCACTCCCCCGCGGTCGCTACTCCGTGTGGTTCGGCGCGTTCGAGGCATCGGGCGCCGACCTCGTGCCGTGGCGGCCGGTCGCCGACGTCGACGTGCACGGCCCCGACCTCGATCCCGCACCCAACGGCGTCATGCGCCTCGCGCCGGTGCACGTCACGACCACCTGGGACGCGGCCGTCCGCGACGCAGGCGCCCGGTGAGCAGCGCCACCGCGTCCCGCTCGCTCCGCGTGCGAGTCAAGAACGCCGTGCTGCCCGGCGACGTCAAGGTGCGCCGTCTCCCCCGCGGTCTCCCACGCGGGCTGCGCATGGAGATCGACTTCTCGCGACACACGCAGCTGTACCTCGGGCTCTACGAGTACGAACTGCACCGTTCGCTGCGCGCGCTGGCGCGCCCGGGTGTGGCCGCCTTCGACATCGGCGGGTCGTCGGGGTACGACGCGCTCCTGCTCGCGAAGCTCACCGGGGCGCCCGTGCTCACCGTCGAGGCGAACCCGGGCGTGCTCGGCACGCTCCGCCGCAACGTCGCGGCCAACCCGTCGCTCGACGTGCGGGTGGTGCACGCCACCATCGGCGCGACCGACGACGACACCACGCGCACCATCGACGCGCTCGCCCACGACGACTCTTGCGGCGGGTTCGTCCCCGGGCTGGTGAAGATCGACATCGAGGGCGGCGAGGCGACGGCGCTCCGCGGCGCGACGCGCCTGCTCTCCGAACGGGGCCCGGCGCTCGTGGTGGAGGTGCACTCCGTGGCGCTCGAGGACGAGACCCGCGCCGTCGTCGCGGCCGCCGGGTACCCCGAACCCACGGTCGTCACCCAGCGCCACGTGTTCAAGGAGTACCGCCCGCTGGCGCACAACCGCTGGTTGGTGTGGTCTCCTCCTGCACACGGATCGACCACCGGATGAAGCGGGCAGCGGCGAGGAACTCGAGATGAGGAGACCCGGGTACGACGGCGCCTGCTGGCCCGACGACTTCCAGACCACGATCCTGCGCGTCGCGCTCTGCCCGCCGGAGATCGCGGCGCAGGAGTGGGCCACCCTGCGGCGCACGCTCGACATCGAGGAGATCTGGGACCCGGAGGTGCAGCGGCTCCTCCCCCTCGTGCAGCGCAACCTGCAGCGCGCGGGCGTCGACGACGTCGACTTCCCACGGATGAAGGGCATCCACCGGCGCACCTGGTTCGAGAACACGCGCCGGCTGCACGGTGTGAAGCCGGTGCTCGCGCTCCTGCACGACGCCGGGGTCGAGACGCTCCTGCTCAAGGGCCTGCCGCTCGCGCTGCAGTACTACGGCGACGTCGGTCTCCGTCCGATGGCCGACGTCGACGTGCTCGTGCCCTTCGCGGCCTACGACACCGCGCTCGACGTACTCGAGGGCGACGGCTTCAGCGACGTGCTCGTGCTGCCGCGTGACCGCCGCCGCCGCATGTACCACGGCGCGGGGTTCAGCCACCCCGACGGCCGCGCCGTCGACCTGCACTGGCAACTCGCGCTCCCGTTCGTGCTGCCCCACGCCGAGGCGGAGTCGAACGACGACTTCTTCGCCGCGGCCGTCGATCTCGACCTCGACGGCATGGTGGTTCCCACGCTCTGCCCGGCCGACATGCTGCTGCACCTCGTGGTGCACGGCCTGTGGGCCGGTTCCGACGCGAACGTGCGGTGGGTCGCCGACAGCGCGACCGTCGTGCAGGTCGCCGGCGACCGCCTCGACTGGGACCGCCTCGCCGACCAGACGGTGCGACGCGACCTCGTGATCCCGGTGTCGAACGCGCTGCGGTACCTCGCCGAGGTCGTCGACTCGCCGATCCCGCCGGCCGCGGTGAACGACCTGCTCCGCGTCCCCGTGCGCCGCCGGACGCGTCGCGCCTACCAGACGATCATGAGCGACGGCACCGGCACCGCGCTCACCGGCGGGCTGGGCAGCACGCGCGCATACTGGGCCCGCCAGTCGTACAAGTGGGGCCCGTGGCGCGCCACGCGCGAGCTCCCCTACTTCCTGCAGGACAACTGGGATCTCGACCATCCCGCCCAGGTGCCGGTGGAGGCGCTGCGCAAGGCCGGCAAGCGGCTCGCGCGCGTCGCGGGACGCGGCCCCGCCGACGACGACGCCCGGCCCGGTCAGCCCGGGCAGCCTGGTCGGGCCGGCTAGTACGCGCCGCGCCCGCGGACCACGGCGCCGACCGTGCGCCACAGGATCTGCGCGTCGAGGAGCGGCGACCAGTTCTCCACGTAGTAGAGGTCGAGGCGCACCGACTCGTCCCAGCTCAGCTCCGCCCGACCGCTCACCTGCCACAGCCCCGACATGCCCGGCTTCACGAGCAGGCGCCGCTGCGCGTCGGTGCCGTAGCGCTGCACCTCCGACGGCAACGGCGGGCGCGGCCCGACGATCGACATGTCGCCGACGAGCACGTTCCAGAGCTGGGGGAGCTCGTCGAGCGAGTGCTTGCGCAGGAAGCGGCCGCTGCGCGTGGTGCGCGGGTCGTCGCGGATCTTGAACAGCACCCCGTCGCTCTCGTTCAGGTGCGCGAGGTCGTCGACCTGCTCGTCGGCGCCGACCACCATCGTCCGGAACTTGTACATCGTGAACTCGCGCCCGAGCAGTCCGACGCGCCGCTGCCGGTAGAGCGCCGGCCCCCGGCTGCCGGTGCGCACGACGATCGCGAGGACGAGCAGCACGGGTGACAGCAGCACCAGCAGCACCGCCGACACGATCCGGTCGAACGCCCCCTTCACCAGACGTTGGCCGCCGGTGAGCTCCGGTTCCTCCACCTGGAGCAGCGGCAGCCCCGCGATCGGCCGGATCACGATGCGCGGCCCCGCGACCTGCGTGACTGCGGGCGCCACCACGAGCTGCACCCCGGTGCCCTCGAGCTGCCAGGCCAGCGCGCGCAGCGCCTCGCCGGCCACGGTGTGCGAATCCGCGATGACCACCGCGTCGACCGGCGCGAGCTCGCGGGCCGCGGCGAGCGCCGCCACCGGGTCCGCGGGGTCGCCCACGACCGGCAGGTCGAGCGGCGGCGCTTCGGAGTGGTCGCCGGTGTCGTCGCCCGCGTCGCTGCCGGTGCCGGCCGACGCGGCGCCCTTCGGCAGGCACACCGCGACCACCTGGAGGCCGGCGTACGGCGCGCTGCGCAGGTGGGCCACCAACTCCCGCACCTCGCGTGGCGCGCCGATCACCAGCACCTGGCGACTGCACTGACCCGTCGCGCGGAGTCGGTGGAGCGCCTTGCGGGCGGCGCGGCGTTCCACCAGGTCGACGACGAGGCCGACGCCCAGCGCGATGGCGACGAAGCCCGGCGGCACGTCGGCATCGGTGACGAACCCGACGATCGCGACGACCGCAAACGCGGCGATCGCCGACCAGATCACGCGCTTGTACTCCTCGAAGCCGATGCCGAGGAAGTGCATCGCGTACGCGCCCGACACCCAGAGCACGAGGAGCCAGAGCGCCTCGAGCGCCACGCCGGACACGAGCACCGTGCCCCACTCACCGGTGCCGAACACCGTGTTGTCGGGAGTGGTCGCGGCGAGTAGCCACGCGGCGCCGAGCCCCACGGCCAGCGCGCCGATGTCGAGCCACAGGAGCAGACCCGGGTAGCGACGTTCCCATGCCGGGCGGGCGCGCACGCGCGGCTTGTCCGCCCCGAACCGGTCCGTCATCGGGGCAGAGTCTCGCGCGCGGGTGTGTGGGCCCCGGTCGTTAGGCTCCCGGGATGCGGCCGCCCGGCATCGACGTCGTCGTCCCCAGCTACCGGCGTCCCCAGTCGCTCGGCGAGTGCCTGACCGGCCTGGCCCGGCAGACGCGGCAGCCGGAGCGGGTCGTCGTGGTCGCCCGGCCCGACGACCGTCCCACGTGGGAGGTCGCGCGGGCCGTCGCCGCCGCTCACCCCGCCACGCTCCCGCTCGAGCTCGTCGAGGTGCACGAAGCCGGTCTCGTGGCCGCGCTGCGGGCCGGCACCGCCGCCACCGGCGCGACACGGGTGGCCTTCACCGACGACGACGCCGTCCCCCACCCCGGGTGGCTCGCCGGGCTCGCCGCCCTGCTCGACGAACCCGGGGTCGGCGGCGCGGGTGGTCGCGACCTCATCCCCGGCGAGCTAGGGCCGGTGCGACGCACGGTCGGGGTGCTGAGCCCGTGGGGTCGGTACGCCGGCGCGCACCACCTGGGCCAGGGGCCGCCGCGCGACGTGCACGTGGTCAAGGGCGTCAACATGGCCTATCGGGCCGAGGCCCTCGCCATCCCGCGCGCCGGTGCCCTCGCGGGCGGCCACACCGAGATGCACAGCGAGATCCTGATCTGCGCGTGGGCCCGTCGGCGCGGGTGGCGCATCCGGTACGACCCGGCCGTCACCCTCGACCACCGCGTCCGGGTCGAGGCCACGACGGCACCGTCGGTCGACCACCGCACCGACGCCGATCGCCAGCGCGCCAACGCCCGCAACCGGATGGTCGGCACGCTCGCCACCGACCGCGACCGCGCTCCCGTCCACATCGCCTACGGGGTGCTCGTGGGCGATCGCGAGTGCCCCGGACTCACGCGCGGGTTCGTCGGCGCGCTGCGCGGCGATCGCACCGTCGTGCAACGCGTCGTGCCGTCGATCGCGGGTCGCGCGCGGGGCGCACGCGCGGCGCTCACCCACGACGTCGACGACCTCATGATCAGTTGTGCCGAACTGCGCGCGCAGCGGGAACCGGTCCGTGCGTAGGGGTTCGCCGCGCGGGAGCGGAGCCGCCGCGACCTCGCGCCGGCCGCGCGTCACGATCGTCGCCCACGACGTGCACGACGGTGGCGGGATGGAGACCGCGACCGCGCACGTCGCGCGTCGCGCCGCCGAGGAGTTCGACGTCACCGTCGTCGCCGCCACGATCGACCCGGGCCTGCGCGCGCTCGTGCACTGGTCGCGGGTCCCCGTCCCGGCCCGTCCGTTCGCGCTGAAGTTCGGGATGTTCTGGGCGGTCGCCGGCGCTCGGCTGCGAATGCACCGTGGTGACCTCGTCCACACCGTCGGCGCGATCGTGCCCAACCACGTCGACCTCGCCTCGGTGCACTACCTCCACGCGGTCGTCGACGACGACACGCGCGGTTCGGCGGCGGAGACCGGGCGACTGCGCGGCTTCCACCACGCGCTCGTGCACCGCCTCGCGCTCGCCGCGGAGCGCTGGTCGTACCGGCCGTCACGACTTCGTCGCTTCGCCGCGGTGTCAGCCGGCGTGGGCGACGACCTCGCCGCGGCCTATCCGGGCATCGAGGTGACGATCACACCCAACGGGGTCGACACCGCGCGGTACTCGCCCGATCCCGTCGATCGCGCGCGGGTGCGCGCCGAGCAGGCGGTGGCTGACGACGAACTGGTGGCGGTGTTCGTGGGGGGCGACTGGGTGCGCAAGGGGCTCGCCGCGGTGATCGCGGCGCTCGCGCTCGCGGTGCGCGGCGGCGCGCGGGTGCGCCTCTGGGTCATCGGGAGCGGCGACGCCGACCGGTACCGCGCGCTCGCGGCCGACGACGACGTCGCCGACCTCGTCACCTTCTTCGGGTTCCGTCCCGATGCCGAGCACCTGCTCCGGGGCGCCGACGTCTTCGTGCTGCCGAGCCGCTACGAGACGTTCTGCCTCGCGGCGTTCGAGGCCGCCGCGGTCGGACTGCCCCTGGTGGTGACGCCCGTGCCCGACGTCCGGGCGCTGGTGCGCGACGGCAGTGGAGGCGTGCTCGTCGACCCCACCGGCAGCACCGCCGCGGCGATCGCCGAGGCCCTGCGCACCTACGCCGACGACCCCGCCCGCCGCGCGGCCGATGGCGCCGCGGCGCGTGCGCGCGCCAGCGCGTTCACCTGGGACGCGGCCACCGCCTCCGTCACCGACGTCTACCGAGAGCTCCTGGAGTCGCGCCCGTGAACACGTTGCTCGCACGCGTCCGCGACTCCGCGGCCCGGGAGCGGCCGCTGGGCCCGCGCGGGTTGGCGATCGCCGCCGCAGTGGTGGTCGCCGCATCCGTGGTCGCCGCCGCCATGCCCGGGGGTGCCGCCGCCCGGTGGGCACTCGCCGCGGTGCTCGCCGTGGTGCTCGGCTTCGTGTGCTGGCGCAGCACCACCGAGGGCGTGCTCGTGACCTTCACGTGGCTCGTCCTGCTCGGTCTCGCCCGCCGGCTGGCCTCGGAGGTGATCGCCGATCCGGGACGAGACCCCCTGATCATGGTGGGCGTGGCCGCGGCGGCGGTCCTGCTGGTGCGCGCCCTCCTGGCCGGCGCGCTCCGGAGGCTGACCCTCCTCTCGTGGCTCATGCTCGCCTTCACCGCACTGGCGTTCCTGGAGCTCCTCAACCCCGATCAGACCAACGGCTTCGGCCGGTTCGCCGGCCTCCTCGTGTGGGTCGCGCCGACGTTGTGGTTCTGGGTCGGCCGGCAGCTCGTCGGCCGCCGGCTCGCCCACCTGGTCCTGCTGCTCACCCTGGGCCTCACCACCCTCGTCGGCTTCTACGGGATCGTGCAGTCCCTCGTGGGATTCCCTCCGTGGGACCAGCGCTGGATCAACCTGCGCGGGTACGCGGCGCTCTACATCGGCTTCGGCACCGTGCGGCCGTTCGGCACCTACGCGTCGGCCGCCGAGTTCGGCGTCGCGTGCGCGGTCGGCGCGGTGCTGGCGATCGTCGTGGTGTTCGCGCCGCGTCTGGCCATGGCCTGGACCGCACACGCCGGTACCCGTGCCGACGGACCGACGACCACGCCCGGGGACGAGCCGGGCGGACCGCGACGGGACCTCCGTCGCGCCGACCGCCGCGAGCGGCGCGACCGGACCCGGTGGGTCATCGTCGGGCTCGTCGCCCTCGCGATCACCTCGCTCGCGCTCCTCCTGTCGGCCATCCGCACCTATCTCGTGTTGTTGGTCGTCGCCGTGCCCGTCATGTACCTCGTGTACCGCGGCCGGCGCGCGTGGAAGGTGCTGGTCCCGGCCGGGGTCGTCGTGGTGATCGTGTTCGCCGCGGTGTCGCAGATCGACCCGAACAGCCTGAGCGACAAGGGGCCCGAGGCCGCCCTGCGCCGCGCCGTCGTGTTCGTCAACGACCCGTTCGCCTCGCAGAGCAAGAACTACGAGAACACGCTCGACGTGCACCTGAGCTCCGCGAAGTTCGGGATCGAGCAGGCGTTCCGCCACCCGCTCGGACGGGGGACCGGCTCGACGAAGGTCACCGGCGAGAGCTTCGGTGAGAAGTCGCACTCCACCGACTTCGACATCTCCGACGCGGGGATCGCCTTCGGCATCCTCGGCGTGATCATCTGCGCGTTGATCGTCGTGATCGGCATCGGCACCGCCGTGCGGGTCGCGCGCTGGCAACCCACCTTCGAGCGGGTCGCGCTGGTCGGCATCCTGATCGTGTCGATCGGGGTGTGGTTCCAGGGCGGTCACTACGCGTTCGCGCCGTTGCTGTGGCTCCTCCTCGGGCGGGCCGACGCGGCGATCGCGCGCGGTCGGCACCGTGCCCACCTCGACCTCGACCTCGACGACCCGCCCGCCGACCCGCCTGTCGATCCGGCAAACGGCGCGCCGGCCGCGGTCGGAGCGCCCGGGTGACCGAACCCCGGCCCCGGCCGCTGCTCCTCGGGCTCGGCTGGCCGCCCGACCAGACCGGGGGCCTCAACCGCTACTACCGCGACCTGTTCGAAGCCCTCGGCGACGCCACCGGCGTGGTGATCGGTCCCGCCCGCGACGCGCCGGCGAGCGTCACCGCGGTGTCGCGGCACGACGCGCCGATGCCCTCCCGCGTGCGCGCGTTCGACCGCGCGGCACAGCAGGCCGCCGGCGGCGCCGACGTGGTCGACGCGCACTTCGCGTTGTACGCGGCGCGCCCCGTCCGGCGGGGCGCGGTGGCCGACAAGCCACTCGTCGTGCACTTCCAGGGACCGTGGGCCAGCGAGCACGTGGCCGGGCGCGACCACCTGGGGGTCCGCGACCGCGCGGCGCGCGCCGTGCGCCACCGCATCGAGCGTTCGGTCTACCGCCGTGCGACGCGCGCCGTCACCCTGTCGGGCGCGTTCGCGCGCATCCTCGTGGAGGACTACGGCGTGTCGCCGTGGCGGGTGCGGATCGTGCCGCCCGGCGTCGCCCTCGACCGGTTCACACCCGGCGACCGCGACGCCGCCCGCCGCCGACTCGGGCTGCCGCCCGGGGTGCCGGTCGTGCTGTCGGTGCGTCGCCTCGTCCCCCGCACCGGCGTCGACGTGCTCCTCGACGCGTGGGCCCACGTGGCGCCCCCGGCGCACCGTGATCGCGGGCGACGGCCCGAGCGGCCGCGCTGGAGCGCACGGCCCGCGCGCGGGCTCGACACCGTCCGCTTCGCCGGCGCGCCCGACGACGACGCGTTGGTCGACTGGTACCGCGCCGCCGATCTCACCGTCGTCCCGTCGCGCGCACTCGAGGGCTTCGGGCTCGTCGTGCTCGAGTCGCTCGCGTGCGGGACCGCGCCGGTGGTCACCGACAACGGCGGGCTGCCCGAGGCGGTGCTCGGCCTCGACCCCGGCCTCGTGGTGGCCGCGGGCGACGCCGCCGCGCTCGCCGCGCGCATCGACGGCGCCCTCACCGGCACCGACCCCGCACCCGACGCGGCACGGTGCCGGGCCGCGGCCGAGCAGTCCGACTGGGCGACCGTGGCCGACCGGAACGTCGCGGTGTACGTGGAGGCCGTCGCCGATCGCGCGGCGCCGGCGCGCCGAACCCGGGTGGTGTACCTCGACCACGTCGCGCGCTCTCCGGGGCGAGCCTCGCGCTGGCGACTGCTCGACGGCGTCGCACGGTCGGTCGACGCCCACGTCGTCACGTTCGAGACCGGGCCGTTGCTGAGCGCGCTGGGCGCCGCGGGGATCACCAGCGAGGTGGTGGCGATGCCCGCGCGCACCACCGACCTCTCACGCGCCCGGGTCGGCCGGCGACTGCCCGTCGCCGCGGTCTGGGACACGGGCATGCAGGTGCTGCGACTCTCGCAGCGCCTCCGCCGCCTGCGCCCCGATCTCGTGCCGCGAACTCGCTGAAGTCGTGCCTCGTCGGCGGCTTCGCCGCCCGTCTCGCCCGGGTCCCGTGCGTGTGGCACGTGCGCGACCTCGTCGACGACGGGTCGTACGGCCGCACCGCCACCCGGGTCGTGCGTCGCCTCGCCCGCCGCCTGCCCACGCTGGTGATCGCCAACTCCGGCGCGACCCTGGCCGCGCTCCGTCTGCCGGCTCCGCGGCCCGGCCGGCGTCGTGGTCGCCGATCCGCTGCCCGGCGCGTTCTTCGCCCACGCACCGGCACCCACACCCGTGTCGCACGCGGGCGACTCGTCCGACCTCGTCGTCGGCATCGTCGGCCGGCTCGCCCCCTGGAAGGGACAGCACGTGTTCCTCGACGCGTTCCTGGCGCGCGTTCCCGCACGGCGGCGCCCGCGCGGGTGATCGGCGACGCGTTGTTCGGGAGGGCGCGCACCGCGACGAGCTCGTCGCGCAGGCTGCGCGCCTGGGCATCGCGGATCGGGTCGACTTCCGCGGGTTCCGCCACGACGTGCGCGGCGAGCTCGCCGCTCTCGACGTGCTCGTGCACGACGGTGACTGCCGAGCCGTTCGGCCAGGTCGTGGTCGAGGGGATGGCCGCCGGCCTGCCGGTGATCGCCACCGATGCCGGCGGTCCCGCGAGATCCTCACCGACGGCGTCGACGGCTTCCTGGTGCCGCCCGGCGACACCGCTACCCTCGCCGCCGTGCTCACGCGTCTGGCCGCCGACCCCGCGCTGCGGCACACCGTCGGGTCCTGCGCCCGCGAGCACGCCGAGCACTACCGCAGTGCCGCGATCGCGCCGCTCGTGCTCGGCGCGTACGAGCGCATCGGGTCGCGACCGTGAGCCGGCAACCGTGAGCCGGCGACCAAGCGCGTCGCATCGTCCACGACTACCTCACGCAGTCCGGCGGGGCCGAGCGGGTGGTGCTCGACCTCGCCCGCACGTTCCCCGAGGCCGCGATCCACACGTCGGTGTACGCGCCCGCGCTCACGTACCCCGAGTTCCGCGACCTCGACGTGCGCCCCACTGCGCTCGACCGCGTGCCGTACTTCCGCACGCACCACCGCGCCGCGTTCCCGTGCTACGCCCCCGCCTTCTCCGCCCTGCGCGTCGACGCCGACGTCGTGGTCTGCAGCTCGAGCGGCTGGGCGCACGGTGTGCGCACCGACGGCGCGAAGCTCGTGTACTGCCGCGGTCGCGCGCTGGCTCACGCAGCGCGAGCGCTACCTCGGGCAGCAGCGCGACGCCCGGGCCGTGGTCGGCGGCGCGGCACTCGCCGCCGCCGCTCCCGCGCTGCGCGCGTGGGACCGCCGCGCCGCGCGATCGGCGACGCGCTACCTCGTGAACTCCCAGGTGGCCGCCGCCGCGCCGTCGCCGAGCAGTACGGCATCGACGCCCGCGTCGTGCACCCCGCGGCGCCGCGCATCACGGCGGCGCCCACACCCGTCGCGGGGATCGAGCCCGGATTCTTCCTCTGCGTGAGTCGGCTGCTGCCGTACAAGAACGTCGACGTCGTGTGCGAGGCGTTCCGCCGGTTGCCCGACCAGCGGCTCGTGGTCGTCGGGACGGGACCGATGCTCGCCGAGCTCCGGGCGAGCGCACCCCCCAACGTGCACCTGCTGCTGCACGTCGAGGACGCCGAGTTGCGCTGGTGCTACGAGCAGAGCCGCGCCCTCGTCGCCGCGTCGCACGAGGACTTCGGCCTCACCGTGCTCGAGGCGGCCGGCGCCGGACGCCCCACGGTCGCCCTGCGCGCGGGCGGCTATCTCGAGACGGTGCTCGACGGCCGTACCGGCGTGTTCTTCGACGCACCGGACGCCGCCGGGATCGCCCACGCGGTGATGGACCTCGACCGTCGCGTCTGGGACCCCGACACGATCCGTGCGCACGCCGACGAGTTCTCCCTCGACCGCTTCGTCGCGAAGATGCGTGAGCAGGTCGCGGAGCTCGCCGGCTGACTCAGGCGAGCTTCTCCCGCACCCATTGCGCCGCGCGGCGCGCGCCGGGGATCCGTTCCGCCACCTCGTGCCCCAGGTTGCTGTCCTGCAGCGCGATGTGCAGCCGGCGGCGGTACGACGCGGGCGGGACGAAGACCGTGTTGTCGGCCGTGCTCACCAACAGGTCGGCGACGGGCGCGGTGAGCCCTGTTGCACAGCACTCGCGCAACAGCTCACCGAGCGCCGACTGGTCGTAGGCCGTGGCGAGCGTGGCGACGAGCTCCGCTCCCTCCTGACCCACGATGTCGAGCGCGTGGTGCGGGGCGCACCACCGCATCGCCGCGTCGGCGAACTCGTCGACCTCGTTCGCGACGCGCATCGCGATCGCGTCACGGAGCACGGCCGACGCCGCGGCCGGCGTCTCCAACAGCTCGCGGATCGAGGCCTGGCTCCAGGGCAGGTCGGTGTACGCGAGCACCATCGCCTCGATCTCCGCCCCGACCGCCGCGCGCACCCGGGCCCGCTTCTGGTCCTCGACCGCGAGCCGACCGGTGCCGAACTCGCCGAGGAAGTAGAGCGAGTGCACGAGCCCGGCCGTCACCAGTGCCGGACGCGCGCCCGTCTGCAGCAGCGCGCTCGCGGTGCCCACGTGGTGGGCGATCTGCGTCTTGCCGTTGGCGCGGTACTGGCCGCTGAACGCCCAGATGGCGAGCTCGTAGGCACTGCGGAGCGTGCGGAGGTCGTCGTCGGACCAGTCGTGTGCCAGCACCTCCCCGAGGAGCTGCACGTTGGTCTGGGCCAGGCGGGGAGCGGGCATCACGGCACCTCGGTTCGGGGCATCCACGAAGCCCGGTGGGTGAGTCGCGGCGGCGCGGCGGCCGCTCGGTCGCGACGGTAACGGGACAGCGCGCGCCGCTGTGCCACCCGGTCGACGATCGACCGGGGGACGCGCCGGCGGTGGTGACGGAGGACCCGCATCGGCGAGCGGTACGGGAGGTGCGCGCGTGAGCGCAGCCACGCACCGAACTCCACGGTGTGGCGCACACGCGGGTCGTCGGCGGGCAGCCCCCACCGCTCACAGAAGCGAGCCGCGGAGCGTTCGTTCCAGTCGTCGCTCCACCGGGTGACGAAGTAGCTCCGGTCGGCGCCCCGCAACGGCTTCGCGGGGATGTACGTGACGGACACTGTGGGGTCGTACCAGATGTGACGGCCGCGCTCCTGCAGTTGCAGCGAGAGGTCGGTGTGCTCCAGGAGCGATCGGAGGCCTTCGTCGAGCGGCTCCACCTCGGCGAGCGCCGCGCGCCGGAGCAACACCAGGTGGAACTCGAACAGCGTGCACTCGCGCCGCTGCGTGTCGCCGGCGACCGCGGTGAGGGGTTCGTTGCCGAACGGGTGGTGCTCCTCGAGGCGCGCGTGACCATCGGGCGCCTGCACGCTGCACGTGCCGCCGGCCACGTGCACCCGCTCGCGGCCGGGTTCGCCGATGCAGTGCAGCGGTACGACCGCGTCGGCGCCGTGCTCGTCGGCGCACTCGAGCAGCCGCTCGAGCCAACCGGGTTCGACGTAGGCGTCGTTGTCGGCGATCACCACGAACTCGGTGGTCGCGTGCGGCAGGGCCAGGTTGCGCGCCTCATTGGGTGTCAGCAGGTGATCGCTGCGCACGAGGGTGAGGTCGTGCTCGACCGCCGCGTCGGCGAGCCACGACGCGACCGGTGGCGGTGACCCACCGTCGACCACCACGACGCGCCGCGGCGCGGGCGTGCACGCCAGCAGTCGCTCGAGACAACGCTGCGTGAGCGCGAACGAGTCGCGCGGGACCACGACGATCGTGGCGCGCGGCGCGACGTCGGCGTTCACGGGCGCGTCTCGGGTGGGCGCGTCTCGGGTGGGCGTTCCTCCGGCATGGGACGCGAGCACGCGGTCACCAGGCCGACGACGGCCGTGCCCGCGCCGAGCACGAGGGCGCGCGCGACGCGCGCCGGTGAGCCCTCGGTGACCTCCCGGTCACCCGCGAACGCGAGGTAGCGGCGCGTGCGCCAGCGGATACCGCCGAACCGTGACCGCGCGCCCACCGCGCCCGGGTGCCGGCTCTGGACGTACCAGTCGTTCTCCACCTGGCGCGCCATGCGCACCAGCTCCCGTGCCGAAGCGGAGCGGGGCGGATGGATCATCACCATGTCGGGCTCGTACCGCACCGGGCCGAGCTCCGAGATGCGCAGGCCGAGGTCGACGTCTTCACCACCCGGTCGCGGGAAGCGCTCGTCGAACCCCCCGACGGCGAGGAGCGGCTTGCGGCGGTAGGCCACGTTGCAGGAGCAGAACCCGCCGGGGATCTCGGGTTCGGGCACGTGCTCGTGCAGCCAGTCGACGGACCGCCCGTACTCCACCGGTCCCTCCACCCCGATCGCGTCGGGGTCGGCGGCGAGCCCCCGGTGGGCGGCGGCGAGCCACCCCGGCGGGGCGACGGTGTCGTCGTCGGTGAACGCGACGACCGGGGCCCGCGCCTCGCGGATCCCCAGGTTGCGGGCGGCCGACACACCCCGGCCCCCACTCGTGAGCACCCGCAGGCGGGGGTCGGCCGGGAGGAGGCAGCGCAACGGTTCGCGGTCGTCGTTGACGACGAGCACCTCGAACTCGACGTCGGTGACCTGGCCGAGCACGGCCGCCACGGAGACGGGGAGCAGTTCGGGCCGGGCGCACGTGGGGATGACCACCGTGATCGCGGGCGCCCCTCCCATGCCCAGGAGGGTAGCGACCGACCCCGCCGGCAACCGGGCCGGCCCCGGGAGGGCCGGCGACGGTGGTGCCGCGGCAGGCCGCCCTAACGTGGCGCACCGATCGGCGACTGCGTCGGCGACGTCGACGGCGGCGGCAACGGTGAGGAGCACCGGCGGGTGGACACGGTGGACACGGCGTGGATCATCCTGGCCGGCGGCGCGGCGTTCGCCGCGGTCGCCGCGCTCGCGGTGTTCGCGCCTCGCGCCGTCAAGTACTCCTCGCCGGCGGCGGTCCTGGTGCTCACCGCGGCCGGCGCCGTGCTGGGGGTGCTGGCACCGGGCGCGGCCACGCGGATCGAGGTGCTCGACGCCGTGCTCCGCGGGCTCTTCGGCGCGCTCTTCGTGCTCGCCGCGGCCACCGCGCCACCGCGTTGGCGCCTCGTGGCCGCGGTGGTGGTCGCGGTGCCACCGTTCCTCGGCGACGGGGGCGGCATCCCGGCCCTGCTCGCACTCGGCGCCGCGGCCGCCACCGTGCTGCTGGGCATCGACGGCGCGGTGCTGGGCGCGGCGGTCGGTCTCGGCGTCGGCCAGGCCGCACTCCGCCTCGGCTGGCCCTCGACCACCGGCCTCACCGCGTTGCTCGCACTCGTCGCGTTCCTCGCGCTGCTGCTCCCCGCCGTCTCGGTGCTGCCGCGCAAGGCACGGCGGCGGCTGCTCGTCCCCGTCGCCGTGCTCGGGGGACTCGCCACGGTCGCCGTGCTCCTCTACGCGGGTGTCGTGTTCATGGCCCGCCAGGACATCAACCAGGGCGTCGACGCCGCCAACGCCGGGCTCGACGCCGCCAAGAAGGGCAACACCGAGCAGGCGGCCCAGTTGTTCGAACAGTCGCAGCGTTCGTTCACCGACGCCAACGACACCCTCGGCTCCTGGTTCGCGAAGCCCGTGCTCGCCGTGCCGATCGCCGCGCAGCAGGCCCGCGCGCTCCAGCGCATGAGCGACATCGGCATCTCGCTCGCCACCGCGGGCGCGTCCACCGCGAAGGCCGTCGACCCCAACGCGACGCGTCTCAGCAACGGCACGGTGCCGCTCGACAAGATCGCCGCGCTCGAGGCGCCGCTCACCGAGGCCCGCACGTCGTTGCGCGCGGCCGACGCGCGCCTCGCCGACATCGACGCCACGTGGTTGGTCGCGCCGGTCGACGACAAGCTCACCGAGCTGCGCGACAAGGTGGCGAAGGGCGCCAAGGACGCCGACACCGGCATCCAGGCCGCCAAGGTCGTGCCCGCGTTGCTCGGGAGCGGCGGTTCGAAGCGCTACTTCGTGGCGTTCCAGAACCCCGCGGAGCAACGCGCGTCCGGCGGCATCATCGGCAACTACGCGCTGATCGACTTCACGAACGGGCACCTGTCGAAGGTCGTGTCGGGCCGCGACACCGACCTCAACCAGGACGGGCAGAAGGTGCGCACGCTCACCGGCTCGCCCGACTACCTCAAGCGCTACGCCCAGTTCGCCCCCGAGTACACGTGGCAGAACGTCACGATGTCACCCGACTGGCCGACCGTGTCGCAGGTCGTCGAGGGCCTCTACCCGCAGTCGGGCGGCCAACCGGTCGACGGCGTGATCAGCGTCGACCCGGTCGCGCTCGCGTCCTTCCTGAAGCTCACCGGGCCGGTGCGGGTGAAGGGCCTGTCGGAGCCCCTCACCGCGAAGAACGCGGAGCGCATCCTCCTGAAGGACCAGTACACGCAGTTCGGCAGCACCGGCGAGCGCGTCGACTTCCTCGGCAACGCGGTCGACGCGGTGTTCGACCGGCTCGACAAGGGCAACCTGCCCGGCGCGGCGCGCATCGGTGAGGTGCTCGGGCCGATGGTGAAGGAGGGCCGCATCAAGCTGTACAGCAACGACGCCGCGGCCGAGTCGTTCATCCGGCGCATCCACGCCGCCGGCGAGCTCCCCGCGGTGCAGGGCGACTTCGCGGGCCTCGTCACGCAGAACGCGGCCGGCAACAAGATCGAGCTCTTCCTCCACCGGTCGCTGAAGTACGCGGCCACGATCGACGCCGACGGCACCGTGCACGCGACCGCCACGATCACGCTGAAGAACGACGCGCCCACGAGCGGCTACCCCGACTACGTGATCGGGGGCTCGGGCGACAACCCCACCCCGCCCGGCCACTACCGCGGGATCCTCACCTTCTACACGCCGCTCGCGCTCCAGCAGGCCACGCTCGACGGCGCCCCGGCGCGCCTCACGACGGATCGCGAGCTCGACCGCAACGCGCTCACCACCTACGTCGACCTCGACTCCGGGGGCACGGCCACGCTCACCATCGAGCTGTCGGGCAAGGTGAAGGTCCCGAAGCGGGGCGTCGATGCCGGGCGCTACCGCCTCACGATCTGGCACCAGGCCACCATCGAGCCCGACACCCTCGACGTGGTGCTGCAGCCGGGGGCGGGCGCGTCGCTCGGCGACGCCGAGGGCTCGCCCGTGGCGCCGGAGTCCGACGGCGACGGCTTCGCCCTCAGCACGCAACAGCGCACCGACGTGCGGGTGTCGGCGACCGTGTCCGGTGATTGACGAACAGGCATTTTATCCCGTTCTGGGCGATGTTCCTGCGGATCCGATCCCTAAAGCTGGACACGGCCCCGCCCGACATGACAGAATCCGGCATTCAGTTGTCCGCCCGACCCCCGGACGGACGACTCGGGCACGAGAAGAGGGACGGCTCTCCATGGGTACTTTCGTTCGACGGATCCTCGCAGTGGCGGGTGTTGCCCTGCTCGCGACGATGTTCGCAGGCACGGCGATCGCCAGCGCCCAGGCGGAGGAGTACCCGCCGCCCACCACCGTCCCCGGTGACCTGAACGTCCCGCCGACCGTCCAGGTCGGTGGCGAGGTCGCGGTCAGCGGCGACTCGTGCGGCCCGAACCAGCCCGTCACCATCCGGTTCAACGGCACGCCCGTGGGCACCGCCACCACCGACGCCAACGGTCACTTCGCCACGTCGTTCAAGGTGCCGGCCGGCACCACGCCGGGCGTCTACACCGTGACGGCCGAGAACGAGATCTGCGTCCTCGGCGCCTCGGTCACGGTCCAGCCCGCCGCGGCGGCCCTGGCCTTCACCGGTTCGTCGAGCACCGTGCCCACCCTCTGGGTCGGCGTCGGCCTGGTCGCCCTGGGCGCCGGCCTCGTGTTCGTCGCCCGCCGGCGTCTCTCGGGTGCCCGCCTCGGCTGATCCGGCCACCGGCAGCAGTTCCTCGACGGCCCCCCGCACTGCGGGGGGCCGTTCGCGTCCGGCCCCGATCCCCTGCCCCGATGCGCATCCTGACCTTCACCCCGTACTTCCCCCCGCACCTCGGCGGGCTCGAGACTCTCGTCGGTGAGCTGACCGCCGACCTCGTCCGCCGCGGCCACGAGGTGGCGGTGTTCACGTCGTCGGAACCTCTCGGCCTCCCCGAGCACGACGAGTGGCACGGGGCTGCCGTACGGCGCTTCCCCCTGCACTCGCCGCTGTACCGCAACGAGGTGCGCCGCCTCGCCGAGGTGCGCAGCGCGTTCGGCGCGGCGCGGGAGGCCTTCGCCCCCGACCTCACCCACGTGCACCTCGCCGACGGCGCGGTGATGTACCACGTGCTCACGCAGGCCCGACACCCGTCGCCCACCGTGCTGACGGTGCACAGCGCGATCGCCGCGTCGGAAGCGCGCCCGGGCACGGTGCTGCACCAGGCCCTGCTCGGCGCCGACGCCGTCACCGCCTGCTCACAGGCCATGCTCGAGGCCGTCGTCGCGGTGGCGCCCGCGGTCGCACCCCGGGCGCGGGTGGTGCTCAACGGGATCGACACCACCCGCATCGACGCGACGCCGCTGCCCGCCGGCGACCCGGGCGGCGACGCGGTGGTGCTCCTCGCCGGCCGTCACGTGCCCGAGAAGGGCCTCGACGTCGGGCTGCGCGCCGTCGCGCTCCTCGCCGACCGGGAGCCGGGATTGCGGGTGCTCCTCGTCGGCGACGGCCCGGCGCACGACGCGCTGCTCGCGCTCGCGGCCGAGCTCGGCATCGCCGACCGGGTGGAGGCCACCGGCGCAGTCGCCGGCTCCGAGATGTCGGCGCTCTACGCGCGCGCCACGGTGGTGGCGGTGCCCTCGCGCTACGCGGAGCCGTTCGGCATCGTGGCGGTGGAAGCCGGGCTCGCCGGTCGTCCGGTGGTGGCGAGCGCGGCCGGCGGCCTGCCCGAGATCGTGGTCGACGGCGTGAACGGCCTGCTCGTGCCGCAGGACGATCCCACCGCGCTCGCCGGCGCCCTCGGCACGCTGCTGGCCGACCGCGCGCTCGCGGCCCGGCTGGGCGCCGCGGGCCGGGAGCGGGCCGTCGGCGAGTTCTCGATGACCCGCCACACCGATGCGATCACGGCGGTGTACGACGAGGTCGTCGAGGCGTCACGGGGCGGCTGACGCGCGTTTGGGCCACACTGTGCGCTCGCAGGTGGAGGGAGCACAGATGGAACCCGTGCGCGTCGCAACGTGGAGCGAGGTGCCCGAGCGCACCCCGGTCGGTGCCGTGGTCGAGGGCATCGACCTCGTGGTCATCCGGCGCGGCGAGGAGCACTCCGTGCTCTACGGCCGTTGCCTGCACCGCGGCGCGCTGCTCAGCGACGGCCACATCGCGGGCGACGACCTCCTCTGCGGACTGCACGGCTGGGACTACCGCATCGACACCGGCGTGAGCGCCTACAACAACGCCGAGGTGCTGCAGAAGTTCACCAGCTTCCTCGAGGGCGACGACCTCATGGTCGACCGCGACGAGGTGCTGCGCTTCAAGATGCGCCACCCGCAGCCGTTCGACCCCGACGTGTACCAGGGCTACTTCCGCGACCCGCACATGGTCCCGGAAGAACCGTTCGTGATGTACATCCACGAGCTCGCCGCCAACGGTCTCTCCAAGACCGGCATGCACGGCCCGGTCGGCGCGATGGGCGTGTCACGCGACGAGCTCCCCAAGTGGGACGACATCCAGTTCGTCACCGCACAGCTCGCCCGCCTGCCCCGGCTCGACGCCGAGCCGGTCGGCACCGAGGTGTGCATCGGCCCCAACGCCGAGAAGCCGCTGTGGCTCGACATGCCGATCTTCGTGAGCGACATGAGCTTCGGCGCGCTGTCACCCGAGGCGAAGACCGCGCTCGCCCGGGGCGCCCAGCTCGCGGGCACCGGCATCTGCTCGGGCGAGGGCGGCATGCTCCCCGAGGAGCAGGCCGAGAACAGCCGCTACTTCTACGAGCTCGCGTCGGCCCGCTTCGGCTGGAACCTCGACGTGCTGAGGAAGGTGCAGGCGTTCCACTTCAAGTGCGGGCAGGGTGCGAAGACCGGCACCGGCGGTCACCTCCCCGGCGACAAGGTCGTTGGGCGCATCGCCGAGGTGCGCGGCCTCCCCGAGGGCACGCCTGCGGTGTCGCCGTCGCGCTTCCCCGACTGGGACTCCGTCGACGACTTCCGCCGTTTCGCCGACGTCGTGCGCGAGCACTCGGGTGGCATCCCGATCGGCGCGAAGCTCAGCGCGCAGCACGTGGAGGCCGACCTCGACGCCGCCCTCGCGATCGGTGTCGACTACGTGATCCTCGACGGCCGCGGCGGCGGCACGGGTGCCGCGCCGCTCCTGTTCCGCGACCACATCTCGGTGCCCACGCTGCCGGCGCTGGCGCGGGCGCGCGCCCACCTCGACCACCGCGGCCGGCGCGACGTCACGTTGGTGATCACCGGCGGCCTGCGCCACGCACCCGACTTCGCCAAGGCGCTCGCGCTCGGCGCCGACGCGATCGCGATCGCCAACTCCGCGATCCAGGCGATCGGGTGCCTCGGCATGCGCGCGTGCAACACCAACAACTGCCCGGTCGGCATCGCCACGCAGCAACCGCACCTGCGCGCGCGGCTCCCCGTCGACGAGGCCGCGGCCCGCCTCGACCGCTTCCTGCGCGCCACCGTCGACCTCATGCAGGTGATGGCGCGCGCGTGCGGGCACTCGCACCTGAACCAGTTCGCGCTCGACGACCTCACCACCTTCGACCGCGACCTGCACCATCTCACCGGCGTGCCCTACGGAGGACTGATCCCGTGAGCGAGGCGGAGGCAGGCACCGCGACCGGCACCGAGACCGTGTGGTGGCACGTCGGCGAGGCCGACGACCTGCCCGACGGGCGGGTGCGCACGGTCACTCTCGGCCGGCGATCGATCGTGCTCACCCACGTGGGCGACGCGTACGGCGCGCTCGACAACCGCTGCCCGCACCAGGGCGGCCCGCTCGGTGAGGGTTCGATCGAGAACGGCTGGCTGCGGTGCCCGTGGCACGGCTACGACTACGACCCCCTCACCGGCACGCCGCCTCCGGGGTTCCACGACGCGCCGGCCCGCTTCCCGGTGGAGGTGCGCGCCGACGGCGTGTACGTGGGCCTGCCGCCCGACGACGACCACCACCGCACCGTGTCCGACGTGATGGTCGAGACGATGGTGGCCTGGGGCGTCACCCACGTGTTCGGCATGGTCGGCCACTCCAACCTCGGCTTCGCCGACGCGATGCGGCGCCAGGAGGAGGCCGGCAACCTCACGTTCGTCGGGATCCGCCACGAGGGCGCGGCCGCGTTCGCTGCGTCGGCGTACGGAAAGCTCACCGGGCGCGCCGCCGCGTGCTTCGGCATCGCCGGGCCCGGCTCCACCAACCTGCTCACCGGTCTCTACGACGCCAAGGTCGACCGGTCACCGGTGCTCGCGATCTCGGGGCAGGTGCCGTCGAAGGTGCTCGGCCGCGGCGCGTTCCAGGACGTCGACCTCACCGCCGCGTTCGCCGACGTCGCGAGCTACTCCAAGGTCGTGCTCGCCGGCTCCGACCACGCCGAGCTCACCACGCTCGCGTTGAAGCACGCGATCGTCGGCCGCGACGTCGCGCACCTCGTGCTCCCCGACGAGGTGCAGGAGCAGCAGGTGGGCGACAACGTCCGCGCGTCGGGCCCCACCGGGCGCGTCGCCCCCGACGAGATCGCACCACCGGAAGCCGCGCTGCGCGACGCCGTTGCGTTGATCGACGGCGCGCGCCGGCCGGTGATCGTCGTCGGTCACGGCGCGCGCTTCGAGATGGCCGACGTGCTCGCGCTGGCCGAGGACCTCGGCGCGCCGGTGCTCACCACGTTCAAGGCGAAGGGGCAGGTGAGCGACCGCCACCCGCTCGGTGCGGGGGTGCTCGGGCGCAGTGGCACCCCCGTCGCGAGCTGGCTGATGAACGAGAGCGACCTGCTGCTCGTGTTCGGCGCGTCGTTCTCGAACCACACCGGCATCGCGCCGTACAAGCCGATCGTGCAGGTCGACTTCGACCCGATGGCGCTCGGCCGCTTCCACCCAGTGACCGCGCCGTTGCTCGGGCACGTCGGCGTGACGGCGCGAGCCCTGCGCGACCGGATCGGATCGTCGAGCGCGCGCGTCAATCAGCGCGACGACGTCGCGACGCGCTGGGCCATCTGGCGCGCCGAGAAGGCGCTTCGCCTCGCCGATGACCGCGGTCAGGGCGTGAGCTCTGCCGCGGTGTTCGACGCGATGAACCACGTGGTGCCCGACGGCGCGGTGCTCACCGTCGACGTCGGCAACCACGCGTACTCGTTCGGTCGCTACTTCGAGTGCGGCGAGGGGCAGTCGGTGCTGATGTCGGGCTACCTCGGCTCGATCGGGTTCGGGTTCCCCGCGGCAATGGGCGCGTGGTGCGCGGCGCCGGAACGCCCGATCGTCGCGGTCACGGGTGACGGCGGCTTCGGGCAGTGAATCGCCCTGGGTTGATTGGAGGCTCCTGACCTTGGAAACGAGGATGGAGTCATGCCTACACAGGGACGGTCGGGGAAGCCGACCACGGCGTTACAGCGATGAGGAGAAGGCCCAGGCGGTGCGGCTGGTTCGTCAGCTGCGCAAGGAGTTGGGGACCGAGCACGGGACGGTGAAGCGGGTCGCGGAGCAGCTCGGCTATGGGGTCGAGTCGGTGCGGTCGTGGGTGAAGCAGGCCGACATCGATGCTGGTGCGAAGCCGGGGGTCACGACGGCGGAGGCGGAGCGGATCAAGAAGCTCGAGCAAGAGGTCAAGGAGCTGCGTCGCACGAACGAGATCTTGCGCAAGGCGTCCGCGTATTTCGCCCAGGCGGAGGCTCGACCGCCCATGGAAGTGATCGTCGGGTTCATCGACGAGCATCGCGATGACCTCGGAGTCGAGCCGATCTGCAGCGCGTTGCAGGTCGCTCCGAGCAGCTACTACGCAGCGAAGCGTCGGTGATCGAGCCATCGGCTCGTGCTGTCCGCGGCGCGATGCTCCTGCCGATCTTGTTGGCGTTGTGGGTCGCGAACCGCAAGGTCTACGGCGCGCAGAAGCTCTGGAAGGCCGCCAAGCGTGCGGGGCATGACATCGGTCGGGATCAGGTCGTGCGCTTGATGCGGAGCTTGGCATCGAGGGCGTGTCCCGGCGACGGAAGAAGGTGTTCACCACACGGTCGGATCGGGCCGCGTGGCGGGCACCGGACCTTGTGGACCGGAACTTCACCGCGGCCGCACCGAACCGGCTCTGGGTCACCGACCTGACCTACGTGCCGACAAGGTCCGGGATGGCGTATGTGTGTTTCATCGTCGGCGCGTTCTCGCGGATGATCGTCGGGTGGCGGAGTCGCGTCGAACATGAAGACCGAGATGGTCCTCGGCGCGCTCGAGATGGCCCGTCGTTCGCGGCAGCCGGCGACTCGTCGGCCTCGTGGCACATTCCGATGCCGGCAGCCAGTTCACGAGCGTGCGCTTCACCGAACGACTCGACGAGATCGGCGCCCGACCCTCGATCGGCACGATCGCCGATTCGTATGACAACGCGCTGGCCGAGACAACCAACGGGCTCTACAAGACCGAGGCTCGTCTACGGGCCCGACGCCGCCGGCTGGAACGACGTCGACGAACTCGAACTCGCGACCCTCGCATGGGTGCACTGGTTCAACGAGACCGGCTGCATGAGCACTGCGGTCACGTGCCCCCAGCCGAGTTCGAAGCCGCGTTCTACGCTGCGGCCGCGTCACCCAGCGGGTGTTCTGAAACCAAACCACCGAGCCTCAAGAAACCCAGGGTGATTCACAGTACCTCGCCGAGCTCACCACCGCGGTGATACGGCATGGACGTCACGCACGTGCTGCTCAACAACTCGATGCTCGGCAAGATCACCAAGGAGCAGCGGGCCGGCATGTTCGACGTGTGGCAGACGTCGCTGCACAACCCGAACTTCGCCGAGTACGCACAGCTGTGCAGCGCGCACGGCGTGCGGGTCACCGACGCCGCCGGACTGGTCCCGGCCCTCGAAGCCGCGCTCGCCCACCGGGGCCCCGCACTCGTGGAGGTCGTCACCGACCCCGAGCTGGTCTGAGGCGCTCGTCCCGCCCTCGACAACCGGCCGGCGGGTCCCTATCGTCACGGTCGCGGGAGGGCGCTCGAGTCGCACCACCCGCTGGAGGGCCGGCCATGAGACTCACTTCGTCCGCGCTGCGCTCGGCGGCGCCGTGCTCGCCGTCGCACTGCTCACCACCGCCTGCTGGCGCGCCCGCACCGATCGACGGGCCGTCGGCGCCGGCCGGGGTGAACACGACCACCGACCGGGTGAGCGACGACAAGGCCGCCACGCCGATCTCGTGGAACGTGTACCCGAACCTCATGGCGCTGGTGACGACCGACTCGAACACCCACACCGTCCGTCTCGGCATCTACGACCACGACCAGCAGTGGAAGTGGCAGCGCATCGACGGACCGGGCGGTCGGCAGCGGGGTCAGCGGCGACCAGATGGGCGGCGGTGCCGCGATCGTCAGTCCGCACCCGGGAACGTCAGGCCGCACCTCGACGCCTTCTACTACGACATCACCGCGGGCACGCTTCGCCCTCGAGCATCTACGGCCTGAGTGTCACCGACGAGACCGTCGACGGTCCGGTGTCACCACGGCGGGCCACACCGACGACGTGTCCGGGCAGTTCACCAACGACGTGGATGAGCGGCACCGTGATCCACGTGGTCTACGGCTCGGTGCACCCCACCAGCCCCGGCGCCACGCTGCGGCTCCGCCGCGTGGAAGGACTGCGCACAGCAGCGACACCTGGCACTACGAGGACGTCGACGGCGCCGCGTTCGTGAACTGGCCGGGTCACCACCGACAGCGTCGGCCAGGAGCTCTCCGTCGCCGCGTTCGGCGGCAACGAGCACGTGTTCTACCGCGACGACACCACCCACCGACTGCGCCCGCGGTGTACAACGGCACCGGTTGGACGATGGAGGACGTCGACGGCCCGGGCGTCCCGGGCGGCGGGGCCGCACCACGAACGTGATCAGTGCCATCGGCGCGCTCGCCGGCAACGACGGCTTCCTGCACGCCTTCTACACCGACGGCACGGGTCAGCTGCCGCGTTCGGCAACGGCTCCTCGTGGTCGTTCCAGGCGCTCGACGGCCCCGGCACGGGAACGCGGCGGGCCGCACCGGCGACCACCTCTTCGGCACGGTCCGGGCGGTGCAGAACTCCCCGGGCCGCTGATCGACGTGCTGTACACCGACTTCACGAACTACGCCCTGCGACATGCACAGTGGACCGGAGGCGGGTGGCGCTTCGAGGTCATCGACGGTCACGGCGGACTGGTTGCCGGCGGCACCGGCGACCAGGTCGGGTTCCCGTCGATCACGGGCGCAGTGTCACAGCAGATGAACGCCGGTGTGTACGGCGGCGTCACCAGCTCCATCCTGCACACGTTCACCGGTGACCTCACCACCGGCGATCTGCGTGAGGAGTGCACGCTCGGGGCGGGCATCGCCGCACCTCCGAACTGCAACAACTGACGCATCACTCCGAAACCTGTTGAACCGCGGCCAGGACCGGCTCGGCGACCCCCTCTAGGAGCAGCCACCTAGATTGGGGTCGAGCCGGGCGAGCCGCCAATCGACGAGGACCGGAGACCATGAGCAGGGCTCCCGGCGAGGACGGCGCGAGCTGCGTGTGCAGTACTGCACCGTCGCCGGCGCGCTACTTCCTGGTCTCGTCGCACTGGTGAACTCGTTGCGGCTCACCGGGCACCACGAACCGGTCCACGTCCTCGACCTCGGGCTCACCGGCGCGCAGCGTGCCACCCTCGCCCGCGAGTGCACGTTCGCCGATCCACCCGACGGACCGCCTCGCCACCCGTGGTTGTTCGAGCCCTGCGCGTGTGCGGGTGTCGACGCCGAAGTCGTGGTCTACGTCGACGCCGACGTCATCGTCGTCCGCCCACTCGACGACCTCGTCGCGCTCGCGGCCGACGGCGGGGTCGTCGCCTTCCCCGACGAGCAGGAAGACCGTTGGTTCGCGGAATGGGACGCGGTCTTCGAGCTGCTCGGTCCGGTCACCACCAGCCGTACGTGAACGCCGGGTTCCTCGCCGTGTCGCCCGTGCACTTCCCCACTTGCTCGACGAGTGGAAGCGCTGCTGCGACCACATCGTCGGCAGCGTCAACAAGCGCGACGATCCGCGGCCGCTGCGGTCACCGGTCAGGCTCTCGAGCCAGGGCGCGCTCAACGGTGTTGATGACGTCGGTACCAGTCGCCGCACTCGCAGGTCAGCCCGACCACGAGGCCGTCGACCGGCGCGACATGCACGCCGTCGAGGTCGTCGACGCACAGACGCTCGAGTGCTCGCTCGCCGGCCGGCCCGCGCTCCTCCACTACTGGGGGATCCACAAGCCGTGGGAGCTCACCTCCGCGGCTACACCGCGAGCACGTACAACCAACTGCTGCAGCGCCTGCTCGTCGCCGACGACGTCGCCGTGCGCATCGACCCGCACGAGGTGCCGCGCTGGTTGCGCCCGGACCGCTCGGCAACGCCACTTCGGGGTCCTCGAACACGTCGTTCCGGCCGTGCGCAGTGATCCAACCGCTACGGCGGCGTCGGCCTCGGCCGGTGGTCGCGACCGCGAACAGGTAGGCGCGCATCTCGTCCTGCTCAGGCGCGCCCACCACGTGCGGGCGGTAGCCGAGCACGAACTCCCGCTCGTGCTCCAGACCGCGGCCGGCGGCGACCTGCAGGAGCTCACCGCGGTTGAGCACCCATCCGAGATAGTCGGTGTCGTACTGCGGCACCCGCTGGCGCACAACGAACGCCGGCGAGCGCTCGACGACCGGCAGACGGGTGATGAGCACCGAGTCGCTCGCGACCTTCGCGAAGGTCGCGAGCAGGTCGGGCCAGTCCTCGGCGTACTGGAACGAGCCGCTGGCGATCACGAGGTCGAAGCTCCGGTCGAAGCAGCCGTCGTCGTCCCAGAACGTGACCTCGGGGACCGCGGTACGCCCCGCCGCGCAGATCATGGGCTGCTCCCGGCAGTGGTAGTCGAGGGCGACGTCGCCCAGGACTGCGCCGGCGATGAGACCGGCGAACCCCAGGCCGCCCCCCCAGTCGAGCACCGACAACTCCTCGCGCTGACGACTGGCCCGGAGCAGCGCGTAGGCGAGCACCAGCGCTTCCTGCTGCGACCCCACCGGCGACTGCCCGACCGCGAAGGCGGCTTCGGTGCCCATGTTGAGGACCGCGGGTCCGCGCAACGCGGCGCGGAATTCGTCGAGTCGCCCGAGCGCAGCGTTGGTCACGCCCTCGACGTCCCATCCGCGAGCGGTGTCCCGCGCCCCCCAGCCGGCGGGTTCGAGCTCCCACGCCGGGGGCCCGGACGCCCGCGTGCGGAGCGGCCGCGTCGCGTCCACGATCACCGGCGGGGTGACCGCGCGGAGAACTCGCTTCACCCTGCCCATGATCGGAAGGTCAGCGCAGCGCCGCGCGCACCTGGTCGGCGAGCTCGGTGGGATTCTCGTACCACGTGCCCATGACCGGTACCCGCTCGGTCATGGTGGTGAGCTGTCCGACGACCTCGACGGTCCGTTCGATCGTCTCGATCCCGAACACCAGCCCCAACGTGGACGTGAGCGCGATCCCCGGCGACAGCGGGCCCATCTCCTCGGGCCCCCGCACGACCAGCCACGCACCGATCGGGTACCGGCCGGGCCGCACCCACGGGAGCTCGGCGCCGAGCTTCACGTCGCGGTCGACGTCGTCGAGCACTGCGGCGTCGAAGGCGACGGTGGGCTCGGGCACGACCAGCTCGCCCCGCACCGGGTCGACCCACACCGACGGCGTGTCGACGAACGTGGCGCCCACCTTCGCGAGCCGCGGCTGCAGCTGCTTCACGTGCTCGGCGAGCCCGGCGGGCAGCAGCACCGCACGCCCGTCGGACACGGCCGGGGTGGCGTACACCCGCAGGAGCGAGGGGTCGGCCGAGTCACGAGGCGCGAGGTCGTCGGTGAGGTGCTGGAGCAGACCGGCGAGCACGCGCGCGCTCGACCGGCTGCGCACGATCTGACGGCTGCCCTGCACGAGCAGCTTCAACGACCGCGACGCGCCGGCGCCCTTCGTGGTGGGAGTACCGCCCAGCGCCACGGCGTAGTTCTCGGGTGCCCGCAGGTCGTCGACCCGCGCGCCGGGGAAGAGGCGGTCGAGGATCGCGGCGGTGTCGGCGTCGTCGTACTTGATGCCGACGTGGTGCTCGCCGAACTCGTAGGCGCGCAGCCCTTCCCACTTCGTGCTGTTGGAGCCACCGCCGCCACCACCCGGACCGCACATCGCGCCGGGCGCCGGGAGGTAGCGCACACCGTCGATCGGCACGCTGCCATCGGGCGAGTCGATGCCGGCGAGGTCGGTGGCGAGGCGCGGCACCTGGTCGGCGCCGACGAGCATCGGCTGCGCGACCACACCCTGCTCGTCGAGCACGAACGCGGCGGGGGTGCCGGTGCCGGCGAACGGGTCGGCGCCACCTTCGGCACGCAGGAAGACCGGCGCAGTGCTCCCGGCGTCGTCGAACACCGTGGTGTTCGACTCCTCGTCGCCGGCGGTGAGGAACACCAGCTCGACTTTCTCCTCGCGCAGGAGCGTCTCGACCGCGCCGAGTTGCCCGGCGATCTTGGTGCAGAACCCGCAGCCGGGGCTCCAGTTCACGAACATCACCTTGCGGCCCGCGAACTCGCGCAGCGAGCGCTCGGTGCCGGAGAAGTCGGTGAACCCGTACTCGAGCAACGAGTCGCCGACGTCGGCCCCCTGACCCGCGCCCGGACCCTGGTCCCAGTCGACGTCGATGTCGGGGGGTGCAGGGAACTCGATCCCCTCGAGCATCCCCGCCCAGGCAAGGGAGCGGGCGAACTCGAGCACGTCCTCGGCCACCCGGTCGGGATCGGTGTCGAGCGCGTCGGCGATGTCGGCGGCGAGCTCGCCGAGGGTGCCCTCGCCATCGAGGAACTGGAACACCAGCGCCGCGGACGGGTTCAGCACCATCACCTGGCTCGGACCGCCGATCACCACCCGCTCCCCGTGCACGTCTTCGACCACCAGCCCGGGCACGAGGCGCGCCACGAACGACAGGTCGATCGCGTCGGGTTCGACGCCCGGTGCGCCGGTGTTCGTGTCGTCGGTGATCGTGGTCATCGGCCGTCCTTCGGGGTCTGCCGGTCCGCCGAGGCAGACCACAACGCTACGCGACCGGAGAGGGCGTCCGGAACGCCCTCCGTGGCCGATTAGCGTTTCCCGCCATGACGGGCACGAACAACGGCACCTGGCGCGACCCCGCCCCCCTGGTGGAGCGCATCGACTCGGGGGACGCGGTCGTCGCGATCGTCGGGCTGGGCTACGTGGGCCTCCCCCTGGCGATGGCGTTCGCCCAGGCGGGTCTGCGCACGATCGGCCTCGACACCGACGCCGCGCGCGTCGCCTCGTTGCAGCAGGGGCGGAGCCACGTCGACGACGTGCCCGACGCCATGCTGCAGGCGGCCACGCAGTTCGAGGCCACCGACGACCCCGCGATGCTCGAGCAGGCCGACGCCGTGTTCCTCTGCGTGCCCACGCCGTTCGACGCGAGCAAGACGCCGGTCCTCGACTACGTGCGCGCCGCGGCCACCACGGTCGCGCAGCACCTCCACGACGGCCAGCTCGTCATCCTGCAGTCGACCACCCACCCCGGCACCACCACCGAGGTGGTGCAGCCCATCCTCGAGTCGGTGAGCGGCAAGCGCACGGGCATCGACTTCCACCTCGCGTACTCGCCCGAGCGCGTCGACCCCGCGAACACCACGTGGACGCTGGCCAACACCCCGAAGGTGTGCGGCGGCGTCACGCCCGGGTGCGGCGAGGCCACGCGCGCGCTGCTGTGCACGTTCCTCGACGACCCCGGTCTCGTCACCGTGGTGAGCGAGCCCAAGGTGGCCGAGCTCTCCAAGCTCGCCGAGAACACCTACCGCGCGGTGAACATCGCGTACGTCAACGAGCTCGCGATGCTCGCGCACGAGATGGACGTCGACATCTGGGAGGTGCTCGAGGCGTCGGCCACGAAGCCGTTCGGCTTCCAGAGCTTCATGCCCGGCATCGGCCCCGGCGGGCAGTGCATCCCGGTGAACCCGTACTACATCTCCTGGAAAGCGCGCGAGTACGACTTCCACACGAGCTTCATCGAGCTCGCGGGCGACATCAACCTGCGCATGGCGAACTACGTCATGTACCGCATCCACACCTTCACCACGCGTCTCGGCATCACGCTCGCCGGCGCGAAGGTGCTGTGCCTCGGCGCCGCGTTCAAGGCGGGCGTGAGCGACGTGCGCAACTCGCGCGCGGTCAAGGTGATGGAGCTGTTGCAGCACGAGGGGGCCGACGTCAGCTTCGCCGACCCGCTCGTGCACACGCTGCGCCTCGGCGACCGCACGCTCACCGCGGTCGAGGCCGACGAGCCCACGCTCGCCGCCGCCGACCTGATCGTGGTGCTCGTGCGCAACGCGGCGTGGCCGATCACCCAGGTGCTCTCGGTGGCGACTCCCACGTTCGACGCCGTGAACGCACTGGGCGAGAGGTCGCACGCCACCCACGAGCGCCTGTGACGACACCCGCGAAGGCGGAACGCCCGTTGCGTGTCCTGTGGCTCATCAAGGGCCTCGGGCCCGGCGGGGCCGAGCGGCTCCTCGTCGAGCACGCCACCACGGGTGACCGTGAAGCCTGCGCGTACGAGGTCGCGTACCTGCTCGACTGGAAGCAGCACCTGGTGCCGCAGCTCGAGGCGGCGGGTGTGCCCACACACTGTCTCGGTGTGCGCCGCGACCTCGATCCCCGCTGGGCGTGGCGGCTCCACCGCCTCCTGCGCCGCAACCGCTACGACGTGGTCCACGCGCACTCGCCACTGGTCGCCGCCGTGGGCCGCGTGCTGGCGCGTGCGCTGCCGCGCGGCCGCCGACCGGCGTTCGTGTACACCGAGCACAACCTCTGGTCGTCGTACAACACCGTCACGCGTGTCGCCAACGACACCACGTTCGGGATGAACGACCACGTGTTCGCGGTGTCGGCCGACGTGCGCGACTCCGTGAAGCCGAAGTGGCGAGACCGCGTCGAGGTGCTGGTGCACGGCATCGACGCAACCGCGGTGCGCGCCCAACTCGCGGACCGCCAGGCCGTGCGCGACGAGCTGGGCGTGCAACCGGGTGAGGTGCTCGCCGTCACCGTCGCGAACCTGCGGGTCGCGAAGAACTACCCGGGTCTGCTCGAAGCCGCACGGCTCGTCGTCGACGCGGGCGCACCGGTCCGCTTCGCCGCCGCCGGGCAGGGACCCCTGGAGGCCGAGATCCGCGCGCTGCACGCCGACAGCGGCCTCGGTGAGCATTTCACGTTGCTCGGGTACCGCGACGACGCGACGCGGCTCATCGCCGGTGCCGATCTCTTCGTGCTCGCGTCCGACAACGAGGGGCTCCCCGTCACGGTGATGGAGGCGCTCACGCTCGGCGTGCCGGTGGTGGCCACGGCGGTCGGTGGCGTGCCCGAGGTGGTGGCCGACGACGCCGGCCTCCTCGTGCCCCCGCGCGACCCGCGGGCACTGGCCGACGCGATCGTGCGCGCAGCCGACCCCACGGTGCGCGACGCCCTCGCCGCGGGCGCAGCCCGCACCGGCGACCGCTTCTCGTCGCGCGACGCCGTGGGCCGCATCGACGCGGTGTACCGCGAGGTCAGCGACCGACGCGCCCCAGGCGGCTGACGCCGAGCACGAGCCCGGCCACCACGAACCCGGCCGCCGCGAGCAGCGCGGCGAGCCACGCGGAGTGCACGAAGCCCGCCACGCGTGCGCACCACACGACGAGCGCGACCGTCACCCCGGCGGCGATCCACCACGCCGGGCGCGGCCGCGACGTCGTGGGGAACGCAGGGAACAGCGCCAGGGCGGCGACGCACGCCAGGCCGCCGACCACCGAGCCCGGCCGCCCGATGCCGTCGATGCCCACCGACCAGATCAGCAATCCCGCGACCACCCCGCTCCCGAGGTCGGCCGGGGCCATGCCGGGCACGAACGCCGCCACCGTGGCCACGAGCAGCGAGGCGACGAGCGGGCGCAGCACCTCGGTGTCGGGCACGCACACGTAGGCGCCGGCCGACGCCAGGAACAGCGCGGCGGGGGCCAGCCGGGCCCACTTGCGGGCCCGCAGCTCCACGACCGGCGTCATGGGCAGCGCGGTGAGGAACACGAGCACGCCGATCCACGTGGGCCACTCGTCGGGCACCGCGACGACGAGGAACACCACCCCGGCCAGCACCGCCACCGCGGTGAGGATCCCGGCCCCTGCGTCGCGCCCGGCCCAGGCGCCGAGGGCGAGGAGACCGACGCCGAGCAGGAGTGAGAACGGCACCGGCTGCTGCACGCGCAGCCCCACGAGCGACGCGACCACCACCACGGCAGGGAGCGGCAGGCTCACGAGGTCGCGCGTCGCGCACCACCACACGGCCGCCACCCCGGCCAGCGCCAGGGCGAGCGCAACGAGGAACCCGTGGTCCCGGAGGAGCGTGCCCACCGCCGTAGCATCGCAGCTGATGCGCCCCCGCCCGCGCGATCCCTCGCGACCGCTGACCGTCGCCCACCTCACCACGGTCGACCAGAGCCTGCGCTACCTGCTGCTCGCGCAGCTGCGATCCGTGCGCGACCTGGGCGGCGTCGCGATCGGCATCAGCGCGCCGGGACCGTGGGTCGCGGAGCTCGAGGCCGAGGGCATCCGCCACGTACCGCTGCGGTCGTCCACGCGCGCCAACGACCCGCTCGCCGACCTGCGCGCCGCGCGCGAACTCGCGCAGGTGCTGCGGCGCGAGCAGGTCGACGTGCTCCACACGCACAACCCCAAGCCCGGGCTCTACGGCCGCGTCGTCGGGCGGCTGCAGCGCGTGCCCGTCGTCGTCAACACGGTGCACGGGCTCTACGCAACGGAAGACGACGCGTGGCCCAAGCGCGCGCTCGTGTACTCGCTGGAGGCGGTCGCCTCCCGCTTCTCCGACGCCGAGCTCGTGCAGAACCCCGAAGACCTCGCACTGATGCACCGGTTGCACCTCAGCCCGAAGGCCGAGCTGCTCGGCAACGGCGTCGACCTCGCCCGCTTCGACGAGGCGCGCTTCTCCGTTGCGGAGCGGCGCGCGTTGCGCGCCACCTTCGGGGCCGGCGACGACACGATCGTGGTCGGCACCGTCGGGCGCCTCGTCGCCGAGAAGGGCTACCCCAGATTGCTCGGGCATTCCTCGGGCTGCCCGAGCGTGACCGGTACCGGCTCGTCATCGCGGGCGGCGCCGATCCCGACAAGCCCGACGCCCTCGACCCATCGCTCGTCGCCCGGGCCGAGGCAGAGGGGGTGCGATTCCTCGGCCAACGCGGCGACGTCGACGCCCTCTACGCAGCGATGGACGTGTTCGTGCTCGCTTCCCACCGCGAGGGGTTCCCCCGTGCCGCGATGGAGGCGGCAGCCACGAGCCGCCCGGTGATCGCCACCGACGTGCGCGGGTGCCGCCAGGTGGTCGACGACGGCCGCAACGGGCTGCTCGTGCCGGTGCGCGATCCCGCCGCGCTCCGCGCCGCGATCGGGGCCCTGGGCACCGATCCGGGGCGTCGGGCCCGTATGGGTGCGGCCAGCCGGGAGGTCGCCCGGGAGCGGTTCGACGAACGGCGGGTGGTCGAGATCGTGCTCGCCACCTACGCCCGGGTGGCCCGCCGGAAGGGCCTCGAGATCCCCGGTCTGGCCGGATTGCCGGACATCACCCGTCCCTGAGTGATCCGTACGTCACATCTGGGCAATTCATTGGCCCTTCACCCGGAAGGAAAACCGGCCGAAGTTAGGATCGGTGACCCCCCAACGGCACATGAGGTGCCCACACGGTGGGCTGGCAGGGGCAAATGGCAGTGCACGAGGCGCCGGGCAACGACAGCGGCAACGACCACGGAGGGGCCAAGGGCTCCTGGTCCGCGCGCGCCGCCAACACCGCCAGCCGGGTCAAGGGTGACCTGCCCCTCGCCCTGCTCGACGTCCTGATCTGCGCCGGCGTCTACCTGCTCCTCATCGCCGTCCGCTTCGACTTCCGCATGCCGCCCCACTACTGGGACGAGATCCGGGTGTTCATCCCGGTGGCGTGCATCGTGTCCGTGGGCTGCAATGCGGCCTTCGGCGCCTACGGCCGCACCTGGCGCCACGCCAGCATCGACGAGGCCCTGCGCCTCGTCGCGGCGGGCGCGCTGGCGGGTGTGATCCTCATCGGCTCGTTCGTGTGGGGCAAGGACCGCATCCCGCTCACCGTGCTCATCGCCGGGCCGTTCATCGTCACGTTCCTGTTCGGCATGGTGCGCTTCCAGTCGCGGCTGTTCGCGTACAAGCGCAACACGTTCAAGGGCGGTGGCGTGCGCGTCGCCATCGTGGGTGGTGGCCAGGCCGGCGCCGCGGCAATCCGCGAGATGCAGCAGAACCCCAGCATGGGTCTGGTGCCCGAGCTCGTCGTCGACGACAACAAGAGCCTGCGGTGGCGCACCATCCACGGTGTCCCGATCGTCGGCAGCCTCGACGACCTCCCCGACGCCATCGTCGACCACGCGATCAACCAGATCCTCCTCGCCATCACCGACGCTGCGCCCGCCATCGTGAGCCGCATCGCCGAGATCGCCGACGAGGCCGACATCCCGGTGCGCGTGCTGCGCCCGGCGGCGTCGTGGGCGCACGGCATGCCGCGCATGACCGACATCCGCGCCCTCGACATCGAGGACCTCGTCGGTCGCCGCCAGGTGGAGATCGACAGCTCCCCGATGCGCCAGCTGCTGCACGGCAAGCGGGTGCTCATCACCGGGGGTGGCGGGTGGATCGGCTCCGAGATCGCCCGCCAGGTGGCCGCGTACGGCCCCGCGCAGCTGGTGCTCCTCGACCACGACGAGACCCACCTCCACGACGCCGTGCAGGGGCTCACCGGTGTGGCCGACGTCGCCCTCACCGACATCCGCGATCGCAAGGTGCTCGAGGCGGTGTTCGAGCGGGTGCGGCCCGAGGTGGTGTTCCACGCCGCCGCACACAAGCACGTGCCCATCCTCGAGGAATACGCGTGCGAGGCCGCCCGCACCAACGTGTTCGGCACGCTCAACGTGCTCGACGCGTGCAAGAAGGTCGGTACCCAGCACGTCGTCTGCATCTCCACCGACAAGGCCGCCACACCCAACGCGGTGATGGGGGCCTCCAAGTGGGTGGCCGAGCAGCTCCTGCTCGACCGCGCACCCGAGGGCAGTTGGTGCGCGGTGCGCTTCGGCAACGTGCTCGGCAGCCGCGGCAGCGTGATCCCCACGTTCCAGCGCCAGATCGCCGCGGGCGGCCCGGTCACGGTCACCGACCCGCGCATGACGCGCTTCTTCATGAGCACCGACGAGGCCGTTCGCCTCGTCCTCCACGCCGCGGCCACATCCACGAGCAAGAACCTGCTGGCGCTCGAGATGGGCGAGCAGGTGAACATCTACTCCCTTGCCGAGCGCATGATCCGCCTCTGTGGCCTGCATCCCCACACCGACGTCGAGATCCTCGTCACCGGCCTGCGCCCGGGCGAGCGGCTCGACGAAGCGGTCGTGGGCCCGGCGGAGACCAGCGCCCCCGCCGGCGACGGCGCCCCCGTGCTGGTGATCTCGCCGGTGTGTGTCGGCCGCGACAAGCTCGAGGCCGGCCTCGCCACGCTCGCCGAGCAGGTCGCCGCCGGCGACGACGCCGGCGCCAAGGCCACCCTGCTCGGCCTCGCGGTGCGCGCCACCGGCGTGCCCGAGCAGCCGCTCGCCGGCAACCCCGAGCTCCCCCCGAGCCTGCCGGTGGAGCCTCAGGCTCGCGTCTCCTGACGCGGGGCCACGGCGTAGATTCCTCCGATGCACACGGCCGTCGTGATCGCCGCCTCGGCCGCGAACCGGTGGCTGATCGCCTTCACGGTCTCCGTCGCCGTCGTGCTCGTGCTCGGCGTGCTCGCCCGGCGGGCCGCCCAGGGGCGTTCGAGCCGGTCGTCGAGTTCGGAGGGCTCGCACAGCGGCATCCGGCGCCGGGCCGGCGCGGCGGTCGCCGTCGGCCCGCTCGTCGGCCTGTTGGTCGCGCCCGACCTGCTCCACGTCCCGAAGCTCGTCGTCGTCGCCGCGCTCGGCGCGGCCGCGCTCGCCGCCGTCGGATGGTTCGCCGAGCGATCGGAAGATGCCGACCGCATCACCTTCGTCGCCACGGTGGTCGCCGCGCTGGTGGCGGTGGTGGCCGGTGCACGGTTCGGTCCCACCGGGGTGTGGCTGTTCGACGTGCTCGGGGCGTTCGCACTGGTCCTCGTCGTCACCCAGGCGGCCGACGGCCTGGGCAACGTCGACTCCCTCGCCACCTCGATCGGCGCGGGCGTCGCGTTCGGCGTGTTCGCCCCCGCCGCGTTCGGCACGCAGGACGCACTGGCGTCGGTGTTCGCGGGGCTCGTGGGCGCGTGCTTCGCCTTCCTCGCGTTCAACCTGCGGCCGGCGTCGCTGTTCATCGGCCGGTCGGGCCGCCTCGCGATCGGGTTCGCGATCTCGGTCGGTGCGCTTGCACTGCGCCCCGTGGCCGGGGATGCCTGGCGCGACCTCGCGGTGCCGCTGATCCTGCTCGGCGTGCTGCTCCTCGACGCCCTGATCGTGATCGGCTACCGCCTGCGCCACCAGCGGGCGTTGGTGCACAAGCGCCGCGACCACATCGTGCACCGGCTCGTCGCGCTCGGCTGGTCGTCGGGCGAGGCCGTCACCCTCATGGTGGTCGCGCAGGTCGTGCTCGCGTTCGTCGCGTTGTTCACCGCGCGCGCGGTGATGCCGGTCTGGCTCGGCGCAGGCCTCGCCGTGCTGGTGCTCCTCGTGCTCGGCATCGAGGCGGGTCGGGCCAACCTCGAGCGCGACCGGGCTCCCGGGCTGAAGCGTGGTGTGAAGATCGGCGTCGCCGTGGTGATCGTGGCGCTCGTGGCTGCGGTGGCTCCGGCCGCGATGGCTGCGAAGGACGCCTCCGACCTCATGCAGCAGGGCAAGAACGCGGCCACCCGCGCCCTCAACGCCGCGCGTGACGGCGACACCATCACCGCGCAGGGCGCGTTCAACGAGGCCGCCCGCGAATTCGGCGCGGCCGCCGACAAGCTCAACTCGCCCACGGTCACCCCCAGCCTCGGCGTGCCGTTCCTCGCGTCGAACGTGCGCGCGGCACGGACCCTCGCCGACATCGGCACCGAGCTCGCGAACACGGGCGAGTCGCTCACCGTCGCGATCAATCCCGAGTCACTCGAGGTCACCGGCGGCCGTCTGCCGCTCGAAGAGGTGGCCAAGGTCCAACCGAAGCTCGCCGAGGGATCCGCCGCGCTCGACGACGCGCTGGCGCGGGTGCGCGACGTCAGCGACGACCCGTACCTCGCGTCACCCGTGCGCGATGCCGTGGTGAAGATCGAGAAGCAGCTCGCACGCGCGGCCCGGGAGGCGAAGCACGCCAACCAGTCGGCGACGCTCGCCAACGCGATCTTCGGCGGCGACGGTCCGCGGCACTACCTGCTCATCATCACCAACCCCGCCGAGTCGCGCGCCACGGGCGGCTTCACCGGCAGCTACGCGGTGATGACCGCGGTCGACGGCAAGCTCACCGTCGGCGAAATCATCCGCACCAACGTGTGGAACGAGACGCTCACCGCGCTCCCCGAGATCACCTGGAACGCGCCGCTCGACTACAAGCGCCGCTACTCGCCGTTCCACCCGGAGACCACGCTGCAGAACGTGAACCTCTCCCCCGACTTCCCCAGCGTCACCGAGGTGCTCCTGAGCCTCGCGCCACAGGCCGGTGTGGGCGTGGTCGACGGCGTCATGTCCGTCGACCCGGCCGGGCTCGCTGCGCTGCTCCGCCTCACCGGTCCGGTCGACATCGCCGACTGGCCGGAGCAGATCAACGCCGACAACGTCGTCAACGTCACGTTGCGCGACGCGTACGCCCGCTACCCCGACGACACCGGCGACCGCGTGAACCTGCTCTCCGAAGTCGCGCACGCCGCGGTCGACCGCGCCACGAGCCGGAGCCTGGGCAAGCCCTCGCAGATCGCCAAGGAACTGGGGAAGGCCGCGCACGAGGGCCACATCATCCTCGGCTTCGCCCGGCCCGCCGAGGAGGCGCTCGCCATCGAGCTCGGCGTGGCGATGAACTTCGACAAGGCGCCGGTCGACAGCATCGCCCTCACCACGTCGAACGCGGGCGGCAACAAGATCGACTACTACGTGCAGCGCGACGTCGACTACCGCGTCACGCTCACCCCCGACAGCAAGGCGAAGCAGGCGATCGCCAAGGCATCGTTCGCGTCGACGATCATCAACGACGCGCCGACCACCGGCCTGCCGCAGATCGTGATCGGACCGTTCGACAAGCGGTTCGTGGCCGGCGAGAGCCGCAACTTCGTGTCGGTGTACTCACCGCTCCAGTTCAAGGACGCCGGCATCGACGGCAACTTCACCACCGTCGCGCCCAACCGCGAGCAGGGCCACAACGTCGTGTCGTTCTACGCCGACGTCTTCTCGAAGTCGTCGAAGACGATCACCGCGAACCTCGAAGGCCTGTTCGAGCTGCAGGACGGCTGGTACTCGTTGCGGATCCGCCACCAGCCCACGCTGAACCCCGACCGCGTGCACGTGTCGGTCGACGTGCCCGACGGCTGGCGGATCGACAAGGCGCCGGGCATGGAGATCCCGTTCGGGGGACGCGCCACCGTGTCGTTCCTGCAGTCGAAGGACGCCGTCTACCGCGTCCACATCGTGCGCGACACCGGCACGTGGGACCTGTGGCAACGCCTGCAGGACGGGCGCTAGCGGTGGCCCGGGCATCCGACACGATCCGCCACATCCTCGTGGTGTGCAGCGCGAACCAGTGCCGCTCACCCATGGGCGCCGCGCTCCTGCGCCGCGTCCTGCACCAGCGTGATCCCGAGATCGTGGTCGCGTCGGCCGGGGTCCTCGCCCGCGACGGCAGCCCCGCCACCGCGGGCACGGTGAAGGCCGCACGCGACTTCGGCATCGACCTGCACGGCCACCGCAGCCAGGCCGCCACCCGCGACGTCGTCGGCGCCGCCGACCTCATCCTGGGCATGGAGCGCATGCACGTACGCGAGGTCGTCGTCCTCGACCCGCGGGCGTTCGGGCGCGCGTTCACCCTCAAGGAGATCGTGCGCCGCGGCGAGGAGCACGGCGCACGGCGGCCGGGTGAGTCGCAGGCCCAGTGGCTGGCGGCCGTGCACCAGGGCCGACGGCCCGCCACGCTGCTCGGCGCCTCCGACGACGACGACGTCGCCGATCCCACCACCGACCTGAGCGTCGACCACGACATGATGGCCGACGAGGTCGACGACCTCGTGTTGCGACTCGTCGACCTGCTCTGGCCCGAGGCCTGAGCTCAGCCCGGCACGCGCAGCGCGACACCCGACACGACGAGGGAGTCGAGCAACTCCTGCACGTCGGCGGCGATCACCGCGCGGTCGCCCTGGTACGCCTCGGCGAGCACGTCGACGAGGTCGTCGAGGCTGCGGGCGTCGGCGATGAGCGTCCACACGTCGGCGCCGGTCCCACCGAGGACGACCGGCTCGTCGCCCTCGACCGCGAGCAGCACGAACGTGTCGAGCGTCCGGCGCTGCAGCACGTGCGGCGCGCGCACGTAGCGCGTGTCGTCGCTCACGTCGCGTCCGGTGTCGCTTCGGCTTCGGCTTCGGGCTCGGCGTCGGGGTCGACGCGTACGAAGCCCGCGAGCAGGCCCTCCTCGGCGAGGTGACGGCTCATCGCGACGAGATCGGCCACCACCGCCTCGTGGTCGGCGTGCAGGGTGGCGCTGATGTCGGCCGCGAGGTCGTCGAGGGTGGTGGCGCCGTCGTAGAGCTGCCAGAGCAACGTGGCGCTGCTGTTGAGCAGGTGCAGCCGGTTCTCGTGCTCGTCGAGCAACACACCTTCACCGTCGAGCACGACGGTGTGGACCGCGTCGCTGCGGGACAGCGCGCTGTGCCGGTCGATGGTGGCGAGCCGCGCTCCGGGGGAGACCTCAGACATCGGCGACCAGCTCCTCAACGCACGCGACGGCGTCGTCGAGCGTACCGACCGTGAGCCGGTACGACGCGCAGGCGCGCACGACCACCTCGAGATCGTGCAGGTACACGACGCTGTGCTGGTTGAACTCGAAGGTGTTCTTGGCCAGCTCGACCAGCGCCTCCGCGCGCGGCAGCACCCGGAGCTCGGTCGTGGCCCCCTCCACGTACTTCGGGAACACGAGGAAGCGGGCGTCACACGGCCCGCTGGCGGCACCCGGACGGAACGCGTCGGGCGGGACCTGCCACTGGGTCCGCGTGGCTTCGCCGTCGTCGGTGGGCGCGAGCTCGGGGAAGAGGAACCACGAGCCCGGGTCGAGCGAGATCGGCTTGGGATAGGGCTCGATGCGGGTGGTGCCCGGCACGAAGGCGACACCCTCGTCGGTGACATACGAGAACCCGGCTCGCACCAGGCCGCTCGTGAGCGTGCTCTTCCCCGACTCGGGATCCGCGGGGAGCACGATCGCGGTGCCGTCGCGCGCGACGCACCCCGCGTGGCACACCGGCCCGGCCCACGACCGCACCGCTTCCCGGTTCAACGACTGCACGACCTGCACACGGAGCGCGTCGAGACGTTCGGCTGCACCGCGCTCGTCGTCGCCGACCAGGAATCGCCAGCGCTTCTCCTCCTCGGCGGGCGAGTGCTCGACGCGCCACTCCGCCACGTCGTCGCCTGCCTCTGCGAGCGGCAGGCCGGCGAACAGCGGGTCGAGCTCCGCGGCCACCGAATCGTCGGGGCACGCGATCGCGAACGCGTACCGGAGCGCGCGCCGGGCAGTGGTCACCGGAGCCATGTCAGCGGTGCCGCAGTCGATCGACGGCTCGGCGCACGTGCGAGCCGGCCGACAGCCCGCGGGCCTCGAGGTACTGCGCTGCGGGAAGAAGATCGCTCGTGCGTAGGCGAGGCGGTCGCGGCCGGGCAGCACCGCGAGCGCCGCGAGCTGGCACGTGAACGCACGTGCCGGGCCCTCCCCCGACTTGAGGAGCATGCGGGCGCGGCGGTCGGGTTCGAAGTTCCGCGCCCAGGTGACCACCGGGGCGTCCTCGGTGACCTGCAGGGTGTCCCACGCCGCGGTGACCGCCCGCGCGAGCACCACCTCGCACTGCCACGACCGCGCCGTCATCAGCACGTCGAGCAGGTTGGGCTGCTCGCGCAGCACCAGCTGCACCACGTCGCGCAGCGACACGAGCCGCGGCGGCCAGTCGCCCAGCGCAGCCGTGTACGCGGCGGCGAGCAGTCGCTGCGGCATCGGCAGCGTCGCGAACTCGTACCCGGCGAGCGGGAACCGGTATGGCGGCACGAAGAAGTCGTCGGTCACGGCCATGAGGCCGAAGGGGCCGTCGACGAAGGTGCGGTGGAGGTCGAGCTCCACGCCGAGCGACCCGCGCAGGGTGACCTCGCGCCCGAAGCGGTCGTCGAAGCCGGGCCGCAGCTCGGGGAACACGCGGTCCACCTCGAAGGCGCCCTCGAGCGCACGTACGGCGTCGAGCACGCGACCAGTGGGCACGAGCAGGTCGACATCGCCGAACACGCGCTGCTCCGGCTCGGGGTACACGGTGCGGCCCATCGCGGGGCCCTTCAGCACGCGCACCGGCACCCCCGCGTTCGTGAGCGCGTCGACGGCGCGCACGAGCACCTGCTCGACCTTGACGCCGTGCAGCGCCCACGAGCGGAGCACCTCCTCGAGCTCCTCGCGCTGCTCGTCGGTGACCGGGAAGGCACCCGCCCCCACGGCGCTGCCGAGCAGGCCGACCACTCGGCCGGCGACACACGCGTCGAGCGTCGAGGCGAACGCCTCCGCGGCGAGCGGCTCGGTCGGCAGCGTGCAACGCGAGGGAACGCCGTACGCGGCCACCGCCGCGGCGACGTCGTTCATGGGCGGCTTCGGGGCCGACCGCGGACCGGCGACCGGTCGGACGTCGGTGCGGTGGGTGCCGGGCGCGACGAGCGCGGCACGCGGACCGCGATCTCGTTGAGGGCCAGGAACACGAAGAGATACGGGATCAGCTGCGATCGCTGGCGCGCGAGGATGCCGAAGTTCGCGATGGTGCCGAACGCGAAGATGAACATGAACATGTACGACAGCGCGAGCGTGATGTAGGGCTCGGATCTCAACCGGCGTGGGATCGATCTGAGCCGGCGCCAGGAGAAGCCGGCGAGCACCAGCATCCCCATCGCCTCCGCCGACGCCACCAGGCTCTCGAGCCCGCGTGCCTCGAAGGGGAACGGGCGCACGAGCACGGTGACCGTGGCCTGCACGTACCCGATCGGGTTCTGCGGGTTCGCGGGTGTGAACGACGACCCGCCTTCGGAGGTGCGCGTGACGTTCTCCGAGAGCGCGGAGTTGATGTCACCGGTGTCGAGGAGGTCCGCCGTGCGGGTCGCGAGGTAGCCGCCGAGCGCGAGCAGGATCACGAGGCCGGCGACCTTGCCCACGGCTGACGGGGTGATTGCACCCGGTCGGTCGGCGCGCCGGCCGACGAGGAGACCCACGCCGAACGCGATCGCGAGCATCAACATCACGTGTGGGCGTACGACCGCGCCCAGCACCAGACCGATCGCGAGCAACGTGTAGCCACCCGGCTTGCGGTGGTACACCTTCGCCGCACCGAGGCTGGCGATGGCGAGGGTGAAGAGGAGCCAGCAGTCCTTGCCGAGGCTGGAGGGCCAGAACACGAGGCTGGGCCACAGCATGATCAGCAGCGCGTAGCGCTTGTGGTCGGCTTCGGGCAGCGCGGTGACGAACGCCCGGTAGAACAGGTAGCACGCGAAGAAGCCCAGCCAGGCGAACACGAGGAACGTGGCGAACGAGTTGCCGTTCGTGAACACCTCGGTGATGCCGGCGATCATGCGCATGCCGCCGGTGCCGGGGATCGGGAAGCCGGTGTCGACGCTGAAGTCGAGGTGGCGGTAGCTCTCGGCGAGCTTCGCGCCGACGTCGTGGTAGGTGGCACCGTCGGCGGCGTGCGTGAACCGGTAGTAGGTGGCGGCGAAGCGGACGACCAGGCCGAAGGCGAGGAGGCCACCGAGGTCGTAGCGCGTCTCCTTGCGGCTCGCGCTCATGAACAGCGGCGTGGTGAGCAGCAGGAGCAGCGGGATCTCGATCAGGGCCACACCCACCGCGCTGGTGCTGATGAGCCAGCCCCAGGAGTACATGGCGATGGTGAGCAGCAGGGCGATGACCGCCAACGCGGTCCAGGGGAAGCGCTGCTCACGCGGTTCGCGTCGCGCGGTGCGGTCGGGGGTGCGGCGGATGGCCGCGGCCGGCACCCGTGGTGCCGGCGCGCCCGGCTCGGGGACGCGCGGATCGGGCACACGCGGCTGCGGGACACCACGGCGCGGCTGCGGGACCCGACCGGGACGCGGCGGGCGCGCGCCCGGCCGTTCGTTCACGACGTGGAGGGCGGGGCAGGTGGATCAGCGGTGTCGGCGAACATGTCGTCGGCCGGCTCGACGATGACCCCGGTGCCGCTGCCCTTGCCGTTGCCGTTGGACCCGTTGCCGTTCGCACGCGGCGCGGACGCAAGCGGCGCGCCCGTCGGCTGATCGACCCGACCGGGCTGGTAGTAGTAGTAGTAGTCGTTCGTCGCGCCCTTCACGGCCGAGAGCACCACACCGGCGAGCGGCGCGTCGAGGCGCAGCAGCAGGTCGGCGGCACGCTTGGCGTTGTCGAAGGTGGTCTGCTCCGAACGGGCGACGAGCAGCACGAGGTCGGCGGAGCCCACCAGCTCGATGGCGTCGTTGGCGGTGAGCAGCGGCGCGGTGTCGAGCAGGATCACGTCGAAGCGACCGCGGGCGGCGGCGACCACCTGGCGCTGCGCGGCGACGACCTGCGACGGGTTGGCCGCGGGGTCGCTGAGCACGTTGGTGACGATCTTGACGTTCGGCACCTTGGTCTCGTGCACGCGGCGCGGCTCGTCCTCCACGCCGAAGTACTTGTGGATCGTGGGGCGGCGGAAGTCGCAGTTGACCACGAGCACCGACTGACCCGATTCCGCGAACACCGCTGCCAGGTTGGCGGTGGTGGTGGTCTTCGTCTCCGACGGGGCCGCGGAGGTGACCATGATCACGAACGGCTCGTCGTGGTCGGGCTCGAACAGCTTGGAGTCGCCGTCGCGGTGCATGCCCGCGCCCGCGTGCTCGTCGATCATCGTGGCCCGGGCGAACAGCAGCGACGACCGCACGGCGCGGAACGCCTCGGCGGCTCGTGACAGTGGCGCGACGGCCGACACGATCTCGGTCTGCTCCGAGCGACCGACGCGCGGCACCTCGGCGAGCACCGGGAGGTTGAACGCCTCCTCGGCGTCTTCGTGCGTGCGGATGCGGCGGTTGAGCCGCTCGAGCAACAGCGCGAGGCCGACACCGGCGAGGAAGCCGAGCAGGGCGCCGAACAGGCCACGGGCGAGCTTGCCGTCGAGCGCGGAGCTACTGGACGCGGTGGTGATGGTGGGCTGGTCGCTGGAACCGTTGTTGGCGGTGAGGTGGTTCTGACCGAGGGCGCCGAGGTTGAGCCGCGAGTCGTACTCGCTCTGGTTGATCGGCACGCCCTGCGCCTTCTGCAGCACGGAGAGCCGGCTGGCGGGCGGACCGGTCGCGGTGAGGGAGCCGAACTCGGTGAGCGTGTTGCCGAGCTCGTTCTGCGCGGTGTTGAGCTGCGCGGCGATGACCTTGTCGTTCGGGTTCGCTGCGAACGCACCACTGAGGGAGTTGACCTGGCCCGTGAGGGTGTTGATGCGGTTGCTCAGGTAGTCGCGCTGCGAGTTGTAGCGGTCGGTGTCGCGCTTGGCGAGGCCGGCGATCAGCTCGTCGGCGAAGGTGTCGGCGAGGGCCACCGCCTCCGGCGAGGTGGGGTCGACCGCGGTGATCTCGAGCGTGTTCGTGGAGCCGTTGCTCGTCGTGATGATGTGGTCGGTCAGACCCTTCTCGTCGACGCCGAGCTTCGCGGCCACCGCGCCGGGGACGTCGCCGGTGGTCGTGAGGATCGCGATCTGGTCGAGGTTGGTGAACGCCGACTGGAAGCCACCGGTGCCCTGGCCCGTGGTGTCGAGGACGAGCGTGTTGGTGGCCTTGTAGTAGGTCTTCGACTTGGCCGACGACGAGCTCGAGTTGATGATCGTTGAGCCGACGCCGAGCGCGCCGCCCACCACGGTGAGCGCGAGGATCAACACCCAGCGTCGCCGCAGCATCCGGAAGTAGCCGAGAAGATCCATGTCGAGGTGCCCCGTCGCGTCGTGTACCCGCGGCCCAGCCGGCCGTATGGTCTGTATCGGCAGGGCGAGGGGCCAGTGTAACCCCCTGTTGCCAGTGGTGAATCGCGACGTGACCCCTGTCCGGATCCGGGCCTGAACCGGCCGGACCGCCGCAGGTGGTTGACTGCTCCCATCGAAATCCTGCAGGTCATCACGTCGAACAGTCGCCGGGGCGCCGAGGTGTTCGCCTACCAGCTCGGGGACGAACTGGTGCGAACCGGACACCAGGTCACCACGGTCGCCCTCACCGGGGGTGCCGCGCGCCCGCTCGACGTGCCCGTCCTCGGCCGTCGGGCGCTCGACCCCGCCACCCTCCGGGCCCTGCGCCGGCGCGCCGGGGCCGCCGAGGTCGTCGTGGGGCACGGGTCGCGCACCCTGCCCGCCTGCGCCCTGGGCCTGGCCGGCGGTGGGACCCCGTTCGTGTACCGCAACATCGGCGACCCCACCGCGTGGTCGGGGTCGGGCCTGCGCAAGCTGCGCACCACCGCCTTCCTCCGGCGGGCCGCACTGGTGGTCGCGCTCACCCCGGCCGCCGCCGCCACCCTCGAGCAGGGCTACGGCATCCCGTCCGACCGGCTGGTCGTGATCCCGAGTGCGGTCCCCGCGGCGGTGAACACCCCGGCGGACCCCACCCGCCGGGCTGCGGCCCGCGGCGCACTCGGCATCGGGGCCGACGAGCCCGTCGTCGCGATGGTGGGGGCGCTGAGCGAGGAGAAGGCACCCGCGCTCGCGGTCGAGGCGGTCGCCGCGCTCGACGGCGTGCACCTCGTCGTCGCGGGCGATGGTCCCCTCCGCGCCGAGGTGGAGTCGCTCGCCGGGTCGCGCGCTCCGGGCCGCGTGCACTTCCTCGGGTCGGTGCCCGATCCGTCGGCGGCCTACGACGCGGCCGACGCCGTGCTCCTGTGCAGTCGTACCGAGGGGCTGCCCGGTGTGTTGCTCGAGGCCGGCTTGCGCGAGTTGCCGGTGGTGGCGACGAACGTCGGCTATGTCGCGGAGGCCGTGCGCAACGGCGAGACCGGCGTGCTGGTGCCGAGCGGCGACGCGATCGCGATCACCGACGCGCTGCGGCAGGTGCTCGACGCGCCCGGCACGATGGGGTTGCGCGCCCGCGAGCGGTGCCTTGCGGAGTTCGAGCTCACTGGTGTCGCGGCGCGGTGGGCCGACGCGCTCGCGGGTGTGGTCAGTCGGCGCCGAGCGCGCTGAAGCGGTCGGCGAGGAACGCCAGCAGGTCTGCCTGCGCCTCCGGCGCGAGCAGCGCGGCGTGCCGGGCCTCCACCTCGGCCCAGATCTGCTCGCCGCCCTCCACCCCCATGTAGCTCGGAGAGTGGGCCAGCGCGGCGGCGTACGAGCCACGAGATCGGTCGCGCTGCGCGGCCACGGCGCTGCGACCACGGTGGAGGATGTAGCCGCCACCGTTGCTCGGGAAGTCGACGACGGTCAGGTCGTCGACCTTCCACACGTCGCGCTGCAACCAGTACGCGGGCGAACCGTGGTTCACCCACGGTGCGATGTCGCGGCGGGTCGCGACGTCGCGGCGCACCATGAGGAACGACGCCTGTGCGTCGGGATACTCGTGCAGCTTCCGCAGCTCACCGGCGAACGCGCCGTCGCGCTCGGTGATCGTGGCGGCCAGGGCCACGAGCGTGCGCGGGTCGCGGAAGATCACGTCGGAGTCGACGAAGAGGAGCAGGTTGGCACGCTGCGCCTCGGGAAGCGGCGCGTCGATCTCGTCGAGTCGGCGCAGTCCGCTGCGGATGCCGCGCGCGTGGTTGAGTCGCCGGCGGTTCTCCACCAGGTGCACTCGCGGCACCCGATCCGCGAGCGCGCGCAGGAACGCGGGCCCGTCGTCGTGCGAACCGTTGTCGACGACGACCACCTGCTCGACGAGGCCGAGGTGCTCCTGCTCGGCCAGCGTCGCGAGCATGAGCTTCAGGTAGTGCGTGGTGTCACGGTTCACCGTGACGATCGCGAGGCGCGGTTCACCGTCGTACGCCGGCACCGCCAGCGGCGGTCGCAACCGTCGTGCCGTGAGCGCGAGGGCCTGGTCGCCGCGCTGCTCCGCGAAGCGACGCGCCCGGCCCCACTGCACGGCGAAACGGCTCGGGCCTGCGGACATCGTCAGATGATGGCACCCACGACACCACGGACCGCGCCGACGGCCTCGCCGAGGTCGTTCGTGGTGAGGCGGTGGCACTCGCAGCCGTCGATGACCACGGCGTAGTGGTCGAGCAACGGTCGCATGCGGTCGCCGTACCCGATGCTGTTCGCCACGAGGTCGCGCACCGCCTCGGCCCGGCTGATCGGAGTGAGCGTGGTCGCGGCGCCGGGGTCGTAGCGGGGGAAGATCACGACCCGCACCGGTGTCGGGCCGGCCACGCACCCGGGCCGCACCACCGACGCCGGTACGAACCAGTCGCCCTCCCATGGGCCGATCACCCCCGGCGCGTCGAGCTCGATGTCGGGGAACAGGGCGAGCCCCGCCTCCGAGATCGTCAACGGGCGCGGGTAGGGCAGCATCGTCGGTGAGCCCGGCTCGAACGCGACGCCTTCCTCGCTGAGGTAGCCGAAGCCGTCACGGACCAGCGCGGCGGTGAGCGTCGACTTCCCCGCGTTCGACACACCGGGCAGCAGCACGCCGACGTCGTCGAGTGCGACCGCGCCCGCGTGCACCACCGGCCGCTCGTTGCCGATCATCACCGTGGCGTTCAGCAGGCCGAGGAGACGCGCGATCGTCTCGACCTCGCCGTCGGAGGTGTCGACGGTGACGCCGTCGAGCAGCAGCGTGTGCCCGGGCGCCCCGTCGTCGCGCTCGTGGGTGGCGAGGGCGCGGGTGGCCGGCGCGGACGCGCCGGCGAGGTCGGCGAAGGTCGCGCGCCACGCGGGGGCAAGAGGAGTGCCCGCGGCGTCGAGGTCGAGAACGAAGTCGATGCCGAGCGCGTGGCCGGAGAACGGGAAGGAGTGGCTGGTCAGCAGCCGCAGAGTACCCGGATGGCCGCCCAGTCGGGCGTGCTGCCGTCGCTCGTCGTGAACCCGCCCGAGTTCGCGGTCAGGGTGGTGCGACGCGCCGACTGGAACGAGAACGCGCGGAACCCGTTGGCGTTGGCGGTGTTGAACTGGTCGGAGTCCTCCGTCCAGTTGAAGCCCGCGGGGACTCCCCACCCGAAGGAGGTCGCCGACCCGTCGCCGCCCGTGACCCCCCAGATCTCCGCCTGACCGCTGCCCGCGTTGCCGTAGGTGATCGACGCGGTCGCACTGCCCGTGCCGCCCGCGTTGGCCGACGTGCCGGTGAAGCTCGTCGCCCCGCCCACGCGGTAGATGGCCATCGTTCCGTTCCGAGGCGCCGGGACGGATGCACTGGAGGTGAACAAGACCTGGAGCGGACCGAGGTTGCTCGACGGCGCGATCCGGTAGGCCCAGAAGTCGAACGTGGACTGCGTGCCGTTGTTGTTGAAGTTCAGCACCGAGGAGATCAGCGTCGGGCTGCCGCTGACGGGCGGCCCGCTGATGTTCGCCACACTGCTGCTCACCCGCGATCCGCCGACGCCGCCGTTCGAGGTCGCGATCAGCACGACGAAGGTCGTCCCCGACACGGGCGACACGTTTCCGGAGGTCTGGAGGATCAGGAATTCACTGTCGCCGTTGGACGTCGCACTGGTGACGAACGTGACGTTCGGTGTGGTGCTGCACGCCGCCGCCGCGGCCGGCGAGGTGAGGCTGTCGAGCAGCACTGGTGCCGTCCATGCCGCGGCACCCGCTGCTGCCGCGCCCTTGATCAGCGTCCGTCGATCGAGCCCGCGCTCGCTTGCGCCGCGCGGCGCCGTGCCTCCTGCCATCTCGGCACCTCCCTGCCCAGAGATCTCCTGCAGTCGACCACGGGCCGCGACGCGTTCCGACTTGCTGCAGATGCGGAGAAGCTAGCGCATGCGGCTCCCCAATATCGGGGGCTTGGGCGGTGCGGTCAGCAGCCGCAGAGGACGCGGATCGCGGCCCAGTTGACCGTGCGCGCGGCAGTGAAGGAGCCCGACGCGTTCACGGGCGCGGCGCGGTAGGCACCGTGGAAGATGAACGAGCGCGAGTTCCCGCCGCCGGTGTTCATGTCCTCCCAGCCCGGTGACGTGGTCCACGTGCCCGGTTCGGTGATCGCGATCGCCGTGTTCGAACCGTCCTGGCCGGCCGCGCCCCAGATCTCACGGTTGTTGGCCGGCGGGGCGGCGCCGTAGTTCGCGGTGCTCAACCCGGTGCCGGTCTGCAGCGGCGCGGCGCTCACCGCGGAGGTGAGGACCGTGGCCCCCACCACCTGGAACACCCCGATGGAGATCGACTGCGGCGCGTTCGTCGCGCTGAAGTTCACGGTCAGCGCGCTCGTGCCGCCACCCGTGCCCGACCAGCAGAAGAGGTCGTGGGTACGGCCCGTCTCGTTGCCGTAGTCGGCCCGCTGGGTCCCGAGCGCCGCGGCACTCGAGATCACCGAACCCGAGATGGACGTGATCGTCGACGAGTTGTTCGCGCCGGCGTCGTTCGACGTCGCGACGAACACGACGAGGCGGCTGCCGGCCGCGGAGGTGAAGCTGCCCGTCGACAGACTGGTGACCGTGACGCCGCTGCTCTCACGCTTCACGACGGCCGTCGCGAGCGTGACGGTGGGCGCCGCGCTGCACGCGGCCGCCGCGGCCGGCGACGACAGGCTGTCGACGAGCACGGGTGCGGTCCACGCGGCGGCACCCGCGACGGCGGCGCCCTTGATCAGTGTGCGGCGGCTCAGCCCGTCACGTGACGGGCCGGTGTCGATCTCTGGGGTCGTCATGATCCTGCCCTCGCTGGGTCCCCCGCTGCGTCGGGCCGGGCCGCACCCCGGATTGCAGCAAGTGGCAGAAAACCTAGCGCCATCGCATGACGCACATGGGGGATTCCCGAGCGCCGTGGCCGCTCAGACCGGCTCGGTGAGCGGGTCGACGGCATCGGGCCGATCGGCCCCGCCGTTCCCCTTGGTGCCCTTCCGGCGACGGCCCCGGGCCGGCTTCGGCTCGGCGACTCCCCGGCGGCGGTTGTAGTCGTAGTACTCGGTCGCGGCCTCGTCGACGCCGACGAGGATGACGCCGAGCAGCGGCGCCCGGACCCGGTCGAGCATCTCCACGGCCCGGGTGGCCGCCGGATCCTTGCTCTCGCCCACCCTGGCGACCACCACCACGAAGTCGCACTCGCCGACCATGTCGAGCGCGTCGTTGGCGCTGAGCAGCGGCGCGGTGTCGAGGATCACCACGTCGAACTGGTCGCGGGCCGCGGCGATGAGTTGCCGCTGCATCGCGATCACCTTCGCCGGGTTGGGGTCGGCCTCGGTGGTCACGTTGCTCACCACCCGCACGCCGGCGATCGCAGTGCGGTGGAGCTTGCGGGGTTCCGCCGACACCTTGAAGTACTCGTGCACCTTCGGGCGGCGGAAGTCGCAGTTGAGCACCAGCACCGAGGATCCCGTCTCGGCGAACACCGCGGCGAGGTTGGCGCTGCTCGTGGTCTTGCCCTCGCCCGGCGCGGCCGACGTGACCATCACCACCATGGGCGCGCCTTCGACCGGGCCGTCGTCGTCGGCGGTGAACGAGGCGGTGGCCTGCTGGAACAACAGCGCGGAGCGCACCGCGCGGTAGGCCTCCGCGACCGACGAGAGCGGGTTCGTGGCCGCGACGATCTCGTGCAGGTTCTGCTGACGGGTCGTGAGCTGGGGGACGTCGGCGAGCACGGGGAGCTCGAATGCCCGCTCGGCGTCGGCGCGGGTGCGGATGCGACGGTCGAGGTGTTCGAGCGCCACGGCGAGCCCGATGCCGAGGACGAGACCGAGGAGACCACCGAGGATCGACCGGGGGACGGTGCCCTCGAGGCTGCTCGACGACGACGCCCGGGCGGTGGTGGCAGCGGGCGCGCCCGCCTGCAGGTTGTTCTGGCCGAGCTGCCCGGCCGTGAGCCGGGTCTGGTACTCGCCCGCCGAGATCGGGACGGGCTGCGCCTTCTGCAGCACGGTCAGCGGCGCGGCCGGCGCCTGCTTCGACGCGATACTCTCGAAGTCGTCGTAGGCCTCGGTGTACTGGTTCGACACCGCGCGCAACTGCGCCTGCAACACCTCGTTGGTCGGCTGGCCGGCGAGTTGCGCGGTGAGGTCGTTCGTCTTCTGCTGGAGCGACGTGAGGCGGTCGTTGGCGTCCTTGTTGGCCTGGTTGTAGCGGGCGAGGTCGCTCGCCTTCAGGTTGGTGAGCAGCTGGTCGGAGAAGGTGTTGGCGATCTCGGCGGCACGCGTGCCGTCGGCGTCGATGGCGCTGATCTGGAGGGTGCCCGCGGCGGGGTTGGTGAGCGTGGTGATCCGCTCCGCGATCTGCGGACCGGTGTCGCCGTCGCCGATCTGCTGCGCGACCGCCTCGGGGACCGGGCCGGTGGTGGCGAGCGTCGCCACCTGGTCGAGATTGGTGTAGGCCGACGGGTAGGTGCCGCTACCCGACGAACCGTTGAGGTTCGTGAGCACAAGGGTGACCGTCGCCTTGTTGTAGGTGCGGCCCTTGGCCGAGGAACCGCCACCGGTGTCGAGCTTCGTGGACAGCGCACCGAGGCCCGCGCCGATCACCACGCACAGCAGGATCACCCACCAGCGGCGGCGCAGGATTCGGAAGTAGGAGAGAAGATCCATCGACCTCGGGGGCGGCCTTGCGGTGCCGTACGACCCGCACGAAGGCGGGCGCCTGCCCTCCGGCACCTGACGGAGAATGTATCCGGGCGGTCGCGGCACCGCACTGCCTGCCGGCGCGATCCGCCTACCATCGCCCCGTGCCTGCGGCAGACACCGTCCTGTTCGTGAGCACCTGGCCCTATCTCGGTGGTGCGCAGGTGAGCCTGGCCACCGTGCTCGCGTCACCCGCCGCCGGGATCCGGCACGTGCTCGCGGTGCCGGGTACGGGACCGTTCGTCGACCGCGTGCGTGCACTCCCCGACCCACCCGAGCTCTTGGTGCTGCCCGAGTTGGGCAGCGCGCCGTCGTGGCGGGTGCGCACCCGGGCCGCCTGGGTGCTCGGCCGGTGGATCGTGCGCAACCGCGCGCGCGTCCAGGCCGTGCACTGCAACGGCGACTCCGAGCTCAAGCTGTTGCTCCCCGTGCTGCCGTTGCTCGTGTTGTCGACGCGGGCGCCGGTGGCGGTGTGGCACCACAACAAGGAGGTGCCGGCATCGCTCGCGCGGCTCCGTCAGGCGTGGCGGCTGTTCGCGCGCCGCATCGTGTGGATGCCGGTGTCGGCGGCCGCGCGCGACGAGTTGCGCGCGGTGGGGATCGGCAACGACCGCGACACGGTGGTGGTGCCCAACCCGATCGACGCGGGGGCAGTCGTGCCCGAGGTACGCGCCGCGCGCACCGGCGACACGTTCGTGGCCGGCTATCTCGGGTTCGAGAACGTCGACAAGGGGATCCTCGAGCTGCCGGCGATCGCGGAGCGGCTGCGGGGTTCGCGGGTGCGCATCCTCTGCGTCACCAAGGAGCGCGCGGCCGACGCGCTCGCGCCCGAGGTGAACGACGCGCTCGCGCAACTGCGCGCGCTCCCCGAGCTGGTGGAGTTCACGCCGCGCGATCACGACGTGCGCAACGTGTACGCACGCGTCGACGCCCTGCTCGTGCCGTCGCACGCGGAGTCGTTCTGCCGCATCGCGGCCGAGGCGATGTGCAACGGCTTGCCGGTCGTCGGATCGGACCTTCCCGCCTTGCGCGAGGTGCTGGGCGACGACGCCGGGCTCCTCTTTCCCGTGCGCGACACCGATGCCGCGTCCGCTGCACTGCTGCGGCTCGCCGACGACGCCGGTCTGGTTGCGGGGATGGGTGCCGCGGGCCGCGAGCGGGCCGATCGCTACTCCCCCGCTGCGGTGGCCGAGTTGTTGGGCGCGGTCTACGCGCTGCGGCCGCCGGTCGACGCTCGACAGGTGGGTCGTTCCGCGACCTGACGGTCAGTCGATCGTCTCGCGCAGGATCTCCGCGATCCGCGCCCACATGAGCGGCGCGTTGTACTCGGCATCGACGCGCTCGCGCGCCCGGGCACCGAGCGCAGCACGGAGCGGCGCGTCGGCGCGGACCCGCTCGATGGCGGCGCGGAGGGCGTCGGCGTCGGCCGCCGGCACGAGCACCGCGGTCTCACCGTCGAGCACGTACTCCGACAACGCAGGCGTGTCGGTGACCACGCAGGCCTTCGCCATGGCCATCGCCTCGAGCATCACGCTCTGCCCGGTGGGATACGCGACGGCGTAGGTGGCGACGACGACGACCTTCGCCGCGGCGAGCAGGTCGCGGTAGGCGTCGCGGTCGACGAAGCCCACCACCTCCACGTTGGCGGGGATGTCGAGGCCGGCGAGGGTCTCGGGCCGGCACGCGACCTTCACCGGGTAGCCGGCGTCGCGCACGGCGTCGAGGAAGGTGCGCCAGTCGCGGCCGAGGTCGCGGCCGACGGCGACCACGTAGTCCTGCTCGGCCGTTGCCTGGGGCGAGAAGAACTCGTGGTCGATGCCGAACGGCACCGCACGCAGTCGCGACGCCGGGATGCCGAGCTCACGCGTGAAGATCTCACCCTGGTTCTCGGAGAAGTACACGAGGCGGTCGACGGAGCGGTAAGCGAACCGGTAGAGCGAGCGGCGCGCCCGTCCGAAGTGCTCGAGGTCGCGTGCGAGCCAACACGAGATCACCACCAGAGGCGGGCGCGTGAACGGCGGGAGGTGCAGCCGCCGCATCACGGCGACGCTGTTGCCCTGGCTCTCGAACATCGCCATCGCCACGTCGGCACGGGCGAAGGCGCGCGTGTTCAGCAGCGGCTGCAGGAACGGGGCCGACACCTGCTCGAGCTTCCCGACGACGCGGCGCACACCCGAGCGTCCCCAGAAACCCCGGTACATCGCATCCGAGAGCTCGAGCTCCACCCCGGCACGCGTGATCGTCTCCGCGCGGTACTCCAAGTGCGCGTGCTCCGGGTCGCGGCGCAACATGGCGAGAAGGAACGGGCGGAACGCATGCACGAGGAACGCCGAGATCACCGGCGCATCGCCCGGCCCGGCCGGGAAGCGGACGAGGTGACCGGCGAACTCGACCGCGGTCGAGCGGTCGGGCGCCATGGCGCTCACCACCCGGTCGACCTCCTGCGCGAAGTGCGGGAGGTCGAAGCGCGCACGCGCACGAGCTGCCGCGGCGGCTCCGAGCGTCGCACGCCGCTCTGGCGATGTGGCCAGGTCCACGATCGCCTCCGCCAACGCGGTGACATCTTCGGGCGGCACGAGCACGCCGGTCTCGCCCACCTGCTCGGGCACGCCACCGACGGCGAAGGCCACCACCGGCGTGCCCAGCGCCATCGCCTCGAGCACTGCCAGGGGGAACGGATCGGTGCGCGACGGGAGGCAGAACACGTCCATCGCCGCAAGCCAGGGCGCGGCGTCCTCGACCTCACCGGCGAACTGCACCACGTCGCTCAGCCCGAGTGCGCGGGCCTGCTCCCGGAACTCCTCGGTCACGCGCCCGACCCACAGCCACCGGATCGCCAGGTCGGGATGCTCGGCGCGGATGCGAGCCGCGGCATCGAGCCAGAGGTCGGTGCCCTTTCGACGGTCGGTGGTCGCGCACGCACCCACCACGATCTCGTCAGGCGACTTCGTCAACGGGGCGGTCGCTCGGGTCGCGGAGGCGACCACGCCGCCGACGTCGACGTGCGACTCGATGACCGCGATGTCGGTTCGATCCACGCCGGTGATCGCGGCGAGGTTGCCGGCAACGGGTTGCGAGCACCCCACGAGTTGCACGCCGTGCCACGCATGCGTGAGGTCGTGGCGCGCCAGCGTGTCCGACGCGAGCGGTTCCATCTCGTGCACGTGCAGGATCACCGGGATGCCCCGCCGCACCGCGGGCCGCACGTAGGCCGCCGCCTTCACCGTGTTGAGGTAGAGCAGATCGGGCCGGCGACGCAGTCGCAGGTTCCATCCGGCGACCGACTCGTCGAGGCGGTTGGCAGCCGCGCTTCGCGACCAGCGGTTGCGCACCAACGCGCGCACACGACGGCCGCGCTCGAGTGCGAGATCGTCGGATGCCGCGGCGAGCTCTCCCTGCAACGGGCCGGGCCAGCGCAGCAATGTCGTCACCCGGCTGCCCCGAGCGCGCAACGCGCCCGCGATCTGGGCGGCAACGCGCGGTGCACCGGTGCGGCTGGCTTCGTGTGACACGAGCAGCACGCGACGGGGCCACGGCCCGGACGGCGGCTCGTCGTGTACCAAGATGGTCAATGTAGACGGGGCCGCGGAGCGTCCTGTTCACACATGTTGTTCACGCCCGTCCCGTCCAGACCGGAAGGCAATGTCGCCCGAAGCCCCGACCCTCGCGGTGGTGATCCCGGTGTTCAACGGTGCCGACTCGTTGCGCGCCTGCGTGGCGAGCGTGCGCGCCGCGGCCGGCACGGACCCGGTGCCCGAGATCGTCGTGTCCGACGACGGGTCCACTGAGGACATGTCGTCGGTCTTCACCGAACTCGCCGACGAGGGCGTGACCGTCGTGCGGGATGCCACGAACCGGGGACCGGCCGCCGCCCGCAACCGCGGCGCGGCCGCGACTGCTGCCGACTGGCTGGTGTTCCTCGACAGCGATGACGAGCTCGCCCCCGGCTCGATCGCCGCGCTGCGCCCTTCACTCGAACCGGGCGTCGGGCTCGTGCGCGCCGCCTACGCGAACCGCTCCTCACCCACGGAGCCCGGAACCCGCGCGTTTCTCGCCGGAACCTTCGCCGTCCGTCACCGCGTGTTCGACACCGCCGGTGGCTACGACGAAGAGCTGCGCTTCTCCGAGAACTCGGAACTGCTGATGCGCCTGGGCCCCGCGCTCGACTCGCTCGACCTGCAGTCCCGTGACGACGACCTGATCCTCACGTTGGTCCGCTCCGTCGGGCAGTCACGGAACTACGACGCGGCCCGCATGCGCGCCGCGATCCACATCCTCGACCAGCACGCCGACCACTTCGCGGCTGATCCTCACGAGCGCGCGACCTACGAGGCCATCGCGTCGGTCAACGCGTCGCGGACGCGTCAATGGAGCACGGCCCGCCGGTACGCATGGCGAGCCGTGCGTTCCGAACCGGGCAACCCACGGAGCTACGCGCGGTTCGGGCTCTCACTGCTCGGCCCGCTGGGTGCACGCCGGACGAGCTGACGCTGCCGACGATCAGAGAGTGCTGATCCACTCGTACTGCGCGGCGAGACCGTCACGGATCGACACCTGCGGTTCCCAACCCAGGAGCTCACGGGCCTTGTCGTTCGAACCACCGGTCCGGAACACGTCGCCGGGTTGTGCAGGGAGATGCTCGATCGGCACGTCGTGGCCCACGAGCTCGCTGATGATCGGGAACAACTCCTCCACGGTCACCGCCGATCCTCCGGCGACGTTGCAGACCGTGCCGGGTTCCACGTCGGCGGTGCCGGCGGCCATGGTCGCGGCCACCACGTCGCCCACGAACGTGAAGTCGCGGATCTGCTTCCCGGTGCCGTAGATCGGGAGTGGTTGCCCCTCGAGCGCGGCGGTGAAGAACTTGGTGAAACCCATGTCAGGCCGCTGCCGGGGGCCGTACACGCTGAAGTAGCGCAACGACACGGTCGGCATGTCCCAGTTCTCCGCATAGAGGGTGCACAGGTGTTCCGCTGCGAGCTTGGTCACGCCGTAGGGCGAGTGGGGCTTCGGGAGATCGGTCTCGAGCACCGGGTAACGGTCGGCGTTGCCATACACGGAAGAGCTCGACGCGTACACGAGCCGATCGACCGGGTGCGCCTTCGCGGCTTCGAGCAGGCGCTGCGTCGCGAGCACGTTCAGCGCCACGTACACGGGGAATCCGTCGGACCAACTGACCCGCACGCCCGGCTGGCCTGCCAGGTGGAACACCACGTCGACGCCGTCGAGCAACGCTTCGACGTCGGTCGTGCAGAGGTCGGCCTCGACCAACTCGAACCCGGCCGTCGCCTGCGCGCTCGCGACGTTCCGACGCTTGCGCGCCGGGTCGTAGTAGTCGGTGAACGCGTCGACACCCCTCACCGCGTGGCCCGCAGCAAGGAGCGCTTCGCTCAGTTGTGAGCCGATGAACCCGGCACAGCCGGTCACCAGTGCCTGCATGGATGCACTCCTCTGCCCCTGTCGGAGTCATCCATCGTCCCACGCGCAGGCCCGCTGAAGTGCTCAGTGTGACGGCACTGATGCTGGTCCGGCTCGACCTGACCGCCCGATAGCCTCCCTGCGTGGCCTACGCCTTCACTCGCCGAGAGTCGTGTCCGGCCTGTGGCCGCCCGGATGGCCGTCAGCTGCTGGATCTCCCGTTCGACGCGCCACCGATCAGCGACTACCTCGACACGTTCTATTCGTCGCGTGTGTCGCCCGGCACGTTGACGGCGGGTCGCTATGTCCTCGTCGAGTGCAGCGCCTGCAGCCTCGTCTACCAGCGCGACGTTCCCGGGCCCGAACTCCTCGAACTCGTCTACGACGACGCCGTGCCCGTCACGCCGGAAGCCGGACGTTCGGCTCGTGGGCTGAACGAGCGCCGCCAGTACGCGTTCCAGGTCGAGCAGATGCTCAAGTACTTCGGACGGCATCCGGCCGACGTCGCGGTGCTCGACTACGGCATGGGTTGGGGGAACTGGCTCCAGATGGCGCAGGCCTACGGTTGCCGGGCATCCGGCTCCGAGCTCTCGTCGGCGCGCGCCGAGGCGCCGGCACCCGGGGTGGAGGTCATCCCGCCCGACGAGATCCCGCAGGCGCGCTTCGACTTCGTCAACACCGAGCAGGTCTTCGAACATCTCACCGAGCCTTGGGAGACCGGCCAGGTCTTGGCCGGGGCACTGCGACCTGGCGGCATCCTGCGCATCAGCGTGCCCAACGGTTCCGCCATTTCCGAGTTGCTCGGATCGCCCGACTGGACCGCACCGAAGGGGTCGGCGCGGTCCCTCAACGCGGTCGCGCCGCTCGAGCACGTGAACTGCTTCTCTCACACGGCCCTCGTGCGGTTCGGTGAGCGACTCGGGCTCACACCGATGCACTACCCGGTGCGCCAGTTCCTCGATCCGTGGGAGCGAATGCGCTTCGCCGCTTCGGCACTCGTCCACAGCGTGCGGCGCCCCAAGGGCACGATGCTGCTGTTCGCCAAGCCGACGCAGTGATGGCACGCATTCGTCTGCTGTACGTCATCGACAGCGTCGCCGCCGGCGGTGCGGAGCGATCACTCGCCGCGCTCGCGCCGCACTATCGCGATCTCGGCGTGGATCTGACGGTGGTGACGCTCGTCGATCGCCAAGGGGTCGAACAGCAGTTGCTCGACGCGGGCGCCCGCCTCCTCTCCGTCGCGTCGGCAAAGGGGCGCTCGGGCAAGCTCCGCGCGCTCCGCGCACTCGTCCGCGAGGAACGACCCGATCTCGTGCACACGACGTTGTTCGAAGCCGACATCCTCGGTCGCACCGCAGCGCGCCTGGCGGGTACGCCCGTCGTGTCGAGCCTGGTGAACACCGCCTACGGCGCGGAGCACGCCGCCGAGCAAGGCATCCGGAAGTCACGCCTGCGCGGCGCCCAGGCGCTCGACGCCGTGACCGCCCGCTTCACTCGCCGGCTGCATGCCGTCTCGGAGAACGTGGCCGAAGTGATGGCGGAGCGGCTGCACTATCCCTCGGCCCGCATCGACGTCGTCCCGCGAGGCCGTGACCCCGAAGTGCTGGGGCGGCGTACTGCGACACGTCGTGCTGCCGTGCGGGCCGATCTCGGCGTGGCCGACGACGAGCACATCGTGCTCGCGGTCGCCCGCCACGAACCGCAGAAGGGGCTCGACGTCCTCGTGCGAGCGATTACCCACGTGCGCGGTACCGAACCCCGAACTCGACTCCTCATTGCAGGCCGTGACGGAAACGCCACGGCGGACTTGAGGGCGACCCTCGCCGCCTGCTCGATGGAGGCGGACACCGTGCTCCTCGGTGAACGCTCCGACATCGGCGATCTGCTGAGTGCTGCCGACGTGTTCGTGCTCCCGTCGTACCGGGAGGGCATGCCCGGCGCGGTGATCGAGGCACTGGCACTCGAGGTTCCGGTGGTTGCGTCGGACATCCCACAGGTGCGGGAGGTCACGGCCGATCGTGCCGCACTGCTCGTCACACCCGGGAACGTCGATGGCTTCGCCGACGCGATCCAGCAGTGCATCGAGGATCAGGCTGCCGCTGCGTCACGGGCCGAGGACGGCTACGTGAGGTTCACGACCTGCTTCACGGTGCAACGGACCGCCGCGATGATGGTGCAGTTCTACGAGCGCGCGCTCGGTGCGACCGGCGAGGCGACGACCACGTAGTTCTTGGCACGCAGTTCGTCGGCGCGTCGGCCGAAGAGCGACAGCAGACGCGGGATCTCGCCGTCGCTCGGTGGTGAGAGCCTCGTCGGCTCGATGCGGTCGACGCGCCATCCGGTCGACTCGAACAGTTCGATCATGGTCGAACGGGTGAAGAAGCGAAGGTGCGTCCGGTCGAGGATGCCCACATCGCGATAGGCAAAGCGCCCACGGAGCACGAGGGGGACGACGACCGAGAAGTGCCGCACATTCGGGATGGACGCGACGACAGCGCCACCCTCGGCAACGAGGTCCTTCGTGGCGCGCAGCGCCTCCCACGGATCGGGCAGGTGTTCGAGGACGTCGTTGAACACCACACAGTCGAACCGCCGGTCCGGGGCGTCCTGAGGGAACAAGCCGTTGACGACGCGGTCAAGACGCTCGGACGCCTTCTCGGCCGCGTCGGAGTGCGGCTCCAGCCCCCAGACCTCGAGACCGGGACGCCGTCGTTTCAACGCGCCGCCGAATCCCCCGAACGAACAGCCGACGTCGAGGACGCTCGCGGCCGAGGTCGGCACGAATGGGAGCACTTCGTCGCGCTCCCAGTCGTCGTAGGCATATCCGCTCATCCCCGTGCACCGTCCCTCTCGTCGGACATCATGGTTTCCGATCAGTACGGCGCACGGCCCAGGCGCCTGCGGGTCACACCTTCGAGCACGCCGAGACGACGCCCCAGGAGGAACAGGCCACGAGCGCGGCTTCCCTGGTCGCGGGCGAACAGAGCGAGTCGCACCGCACCTGCGAACGACCTCAGCCATGAGAACGCCGAAGGTGACTGCGCACGGGACTCGTGGCGCCGGTCCACGGCGATCGCGGCGCGCCCGTAGGTGCGACCCTGGCGGAAGAATGCTCGCTTCGTCGTCGGGAACCGGTAGTGCAGCACCGCCTCGGGTACGAACACCAGGTCGACGCCGGCACTTGCGAGGCGCCAGCAGAGATCGACGTCCTCCCCCGCCTGGCGGAGCTCGGGATCGAATCCGCCGACCTGTTCGAAGGTCGACCGGCGGATGCCGAGGGAGCAGCCGTATGCCCACGGAGCCGGTTCGACACCGAGGCCCTTCGTCTGCGCGATGTCACGGGCGCGGGCAATCCAGCCCGCGTTGAGTCGATCGGTCTCCATGCGGGCGGCAACGAACTGGTGCTGCTCCAACGCACGGTGCATCTGGGCGACGTAGTCGTCCGCTACGACGTCGTCCTGGTCGAGGAACAACAGCGACTGCGCACTCGAGGTCGCCGCGCCCGTGTTGCGGGCGAAGGTCTGACCACGCTGCGCCGAGGCATCCACGATGCGGAGATGCAGCCGGTCACCGAAGGTCTCGGCGACGGCGCGCGTCTGATCGGTCGATCCGTTGTCGGCGACCACCACTTCGAATTGGGGAGCACGCCGCTGGCGCGTGAGTGCTTCGAGCTGCTCACCGAGATGGGCGGCGCCGTTGAAGGTCGGGATCACCACGCTCAGCTCGGCGCCATCGCCGCCCGTCCAACTCACGGCCACAGTGTGGCATCGGACAACGGTGCACTTGGCGGCTTCTAGAGTTGCCCGATGCGCACCCCGGCGTGGCTGCAGGCAAATTCGAGCACTCCGCTGCGTCAGGTCATGGCACCGCTCGTCCGCCCACAGCGTGGCCGCCTCATCCGCCTCTCGATCGCAGCCATCCTCGCCGGTTTCGCCGAGGCGGCCGTGCTGGTCTTGATCGCCCGGATCGCCTTCGCGCTCACATCCACCAGCAAGGACATCAAGGTTTCGCTCGGGCCACTGGGTCATCTCTCCGTCAGCGTCGGCACTCTCATCTTCGTGGCCCTGGGCTTGGTCGCCGTCCGAGGCGCTCTTCAGGTCATTTCGTCCGTCCTCGCCGCCCGGACGACTCTGGCAACGGTCGAGCGCACCCGGCGCAACCTGTTGCACCGCTACCTCGCCGCCGGGTGGCCGCTGCAGGCATCGCAGCGACAAGGGCGCCTCCAAGAGCTCGTTACCACGTACACCGAGTCCACAGGGCTCTCGATCGGCGCGCTCGGACAGATGGCCATCGGCGGGTTCAGCCTGGCCGCGCTCCTCGTCACTGCACTCTGGGTGAACGCCGTCGCATCGATCGCAGCAGCGGTGGCTGCGCTCCTCATCGGCCTGATGTTGCGGCCGCTCCGCGCTGCCGTCCGTAGACGATCCGGCCGAGCTGCTCAAGGCAACCTGGAGTTCGCGACGGGGATCACCGAACTGACCTCGACGCTTCAAGAGGTCCGCATCTTCGGCGTCGAACGTCCTGTCCGGGAGCGGCTCGACGGACTCAACCAGCGCTACGTCCGGATGGCGCTGCGTCGCGACTACGCAGCGGCGTCGGTCGGGATCCTGTACCAGAGCATCGCCCTGCTCCTGATGGTCGGGGCGCTCGGTGTCGCCTACGCAGCCGGCTTCAACCGGCTGTCGTCGCTCGGGGCGATCATCCTGATCATGCTCCGGTCACTCGGATACGCGCAGGGCCTCCAGAGCAGCTTGCAGCAGCTGTACCAGACCGCGCCCTACGTCGAAGCGCTCCAGGAGGAGGAACGGCTCTACACCGACTCCGCGACGAAGCACGGCGGCGAACCCCTCGATCGCGTCGGCGCCATCACGTTCGACCACGTCTCGTTCGAGTACGACGCTGGGGTTCCCGTCCTCAACGACGTGTCGTTCCGCGTGAACCCCGGCGAGATCGTGGGAATCGTCGGCCCCTCCGGTTCGGGCAAGTCGACACTGGTGCAGCTGCTGCTCCGGCTGCGCGAGCCGACTACGGGCACCATGTCGGTCGACGACCGCGACGCCCGCCGAATCGCCATCGACTCCTGGTACGAGCGCGTCACCTTCGTCCCGCAGGAACCCCGCCTGTTCTCGGGCACGGTCATGGAGAACATCCGGTTCTTCCGCGACCACGTCGACGACGACGCGGTGCAACGGGCGGCGAAGCTCGCACACCTTCACGACGACGTCGTCAAGTGGCCCCTCACGTACGACACGCCCGTCGGTGAACAGGGCGGCCAGATCTCAGGTGGGCAACGTCAGCGTCTGTGCATCGCCCGCGCGCTGGTGGAGAACCCCGACGTGATGGTGCTCGACGAGCCCACGAGCTCCCTCGACGTCCGCTCCGAGTCGCTCATCCGCGAGACCATCGCCGACCTCGCGCCGAATACGACTGTGTTCGTGGTCGCGCACCGCATGTCCACGTTGGCGATCTGCGATCGCATCATGGTGATCCTCAACGGAGCCATGGAGGGGTTCGACACCCCCGCCGCGCTCGAGGCGTCGAACCCCTTCTACCGGGAAGCGCTCCGGCTGTCCGGCATGCGCGACTGACGCTCGTATCGTTACGACGTGGGCATCGCACCGGCCGAACTCGACTTCCTCCTCCACGTCGCGAAGCGTGGCGTCCGGTTCGACCAGACCCTGTTGCTCGGGCGGCAACAGTTCTTCCGCACCACGGCCGACTCCCTCGTGCACTCGTTCGGACGCGCCGGCACCCCCGTCACCACAGCCCAGGCAACTGCACTGTTGAAGGACCGTGACGGCTACGCCGAGGACCTCTTCACCCTCCTCGGCGCGGGAGCCGTTCGTTCCCTCGACGCGTCCACCTACGAAGGCGCGACCGACATCCACGATCTCAACGAGCCGCTCCCGCCATCGGACCCTCGCCGCGCCTCGTTCAGCGCGGTCGTCGACGGCGGGACGCTCGAGCACGTGTTCAACTTCCCCGAGGCCCTGCGCACCGCCATGCAGTTGGTGGCACTCGACGGCCACCTGTTGATGATGACCCCCACGAACGACCAGGACGGCCACGGCTTCTACCAGCTCTCGCCCGAGATCCTCTTCCGCGCGATCGGCCCGGAGAACGGCTTCATGGTCGAGCACTGCTTCGTGAAGGAGGACCACGGACACTGGTACTTGGTCAAGGATCCGGCGGCCGTCGGCCAGCGCATCGAGTTCCGCACCCGCCACAGCGCGACGTTGTTCCTCGCCGCACGGCGCACGGAGGTGCGCGACGTCTTCGCGACCTGGCCCCAACAGAGCGACTACAGCGAGGCGTGGAACGCCGGGAGTGGTGCTACGGCACCGAGCCGCAGCCGCGGCGCCGGGCTCGCGGCCCGGGCCCGTTGGCTGTACCGGCCGGCAGTCAAGCTCCGTGCCCGCTACCTGTACCCGCCCCAGATCGGTTCGCGGCCCGAGCAGTTCACCAAGGTCGCAGTCAACGGTGACGGCGAGCGGAAGCGTTCCTGATGTGCGGCGTCACCGGCTTCCTCGACCTGCGCAACGAACGGCGCGGCGACGACATGAGCGCGCTGGTCGCGCGCATGGCCGACGCCATCCGTTACCGCGGCCCTGACGCACACGGCACCTGGGTCGATCCGGAAGCTGGCATCGCGCTCGGACACCGTCGCCTCTCGATCGTCGACCTCTCCGAGGCCGGGGCGCAGCCCATGCTCTCGGCGTCGGAGCGCTTCGTGCTCTCCTACAACGGCGAGATCTACAACGCCGAGGAGATCGCGGCCGATCTCGCCGCGGGCGGTCACAGCTTCCGCGGTCACTCCGACACCGAGGTGCTGATCGAGGCGATCGCGCAGTGGGGCGTGGAGACCACGCTCGCTCGCTGCAACGGCATGTTCGCGTTCGCACTGTGGGATCGCTCCGAACGACGACTCACCCTCGCGCGCGACCGCCTCGGCGAGAAGCCGATGTACTACGGCTGGTTCGGCTCGGTGCTGGTGTTCGGTTCCGAGCTCAAGGCGCTCCGTGTGCACCCCGCGTTCGACCCCGAGCTCGACCGTGCCGCGCTCGTCGACTACTTCCGCTTCAACTGCGTGCCGGCTCCGAGTTCGATCTTCGCGTCGGTGCGCAAGCTCCCTCCCGCGACGATTCTCCACGTCGATGCCGGCGCCGCTGACCCGACGGCAGCCGTTCCGGTGCCGTACTGGTCGGTCGAGGAGGCGTGCGCCACGAGCGCGCTGCCGCGTGACGACGCCGCAGCCATCGATGCTGTCGAAGAGCTGCTGCGTGACGCAACACGCATCCGCATGCGTTCCGACGTGCCCCTCGGCGCGTTCCTCTCCGGCGGCATCGACTCCGCGTTGATCGTGTCGCTGATGCAGGCGCAGAACAGCACGCCGGTCCGCACCTTCACGATCGGCACCACGGAACGCACCCACGACGAGTCGGGCCGCGCCGCCGCGGTGGCGCGCCACCGCGGCACCGAGCACACCGAGCTCGTCGTGACACCGCAGGAGGCACAGGCCGTCATCCCCCGCATGCCGGAGGTGTTCGACGAGCCCTTCGCCGACTCGTCGCAGGTGCCCACATTGCTCGTCGCCCAACTCGCTCGCCGCGACGTGACGGTCAGCCTCTCGGGCGACGGTGGCGACGAGGTGTTCGGCGGCTACAACCGCTACCGCTGGGTGCCCACCCTCTCGCGTCGCCTGGGCCGCATCCCGCTCGGCCTCCGCCGCTCGACCGCGCGCACGCTGCTCCGGGTGCCCCCGCGCACGTGGGACCGCATGGCGGCGCCGCTCCCCGATCGCGTTCGCCCCTCGATCCCCGGCACCAAGGTCACGAAGTTCGCGTCGATCGCCGCGCTCGACTCCCCCGAGGCGATGTACCGTCGACTCGTCGTGCACTGGGACGACCCGGAGTCGATCGTCGTCGACGCACCTGCCAGCATCGCCAGCGACGACCTGCACTGGCCCGTCGGTGACCCCGCGAACCTCATGATGCGCGACGACATGCGCACCTATCTGCCCGACGACATCCTCACCAAGCTCGACCGCACCACCATGAGCGTGAGCCTCGAAGGGCGCATCCCGTTGCTCGACCCGCGCCTCATCGAACTCGTCGGCGGCGCACCCGTGTCGATGAAGATCCGCGACGGGTCCAGCAAGTGGCTGCTCCGACAGGTGCTCGCGCGCTACGTACCGGAGAAGGTCTTCGACGCACCGAAGTCGGGATTCGGTGTGCCGATCGGTGAGTGGTTGCGCGGTCCACTGCGTCCCTGGGCGGAGGATCTGCTCTCGGCCGATCGACTACGACGCGACGGAAATCTTCACGTACAACGCGTGCGCGAGTTGTGGGCGCGCCATCTCAGCGGCAAGGACGACTGGGGTTACCATCTCTGGGACGTCCTGATGTTCGAGGCCTGGCGCGAAGAATGGACGACGACCTCGGAGTGACCTCGCGGCGGGAGGCTCTTCTCCCGCAGCCGCGCGCGCCGAGATCCCGCTCCCAACAGGCGGTACAAGCCACCGGCCACGCCCTGCTGGCAGTCGACAACGTCCGCGCACGCTTCCGCCCGACGCGCAAGGAGCACCCACTTCCTGCGCCGGTGGCGTCCGTGCTCGTGACCGTGTCGCATTGGCGGTCCGAGACCGCGGCTGCCGATCGCAATGTCGATCACCGCAACCAGCTCTTGAGCGAGTGCATCGCCGGCTGTCTGGAGATCGACGCGAGCTGCGTGTCGATCATCGTGTACTCCAACGACCCGCGAGGCGCCGCCGCTGTCCTGAGCGACCGGCTCAACCGTTCCGTCGACGTCGTCGATCACCGCGACGCGGCGCGACCACCGACCGTCTCGAGGCGCGTCGCGACCATCGGCTGGAAGCCGGGACCTCTTCTCCGGCACGGATTCCACATGGCGTGGGCACACAAGCGCCTGTACCGGGACGCGTTGCGCAACGCCGGTTGGTCACACTTCGTCAACCTCGAGGACGATCTTCGCTTCGACCACACCTCGTTCGAGTACTGGATCGAGGCTCGCAAGCTGCTCCACAAGTTCGGAGTGCTCCCTGCGCACGTGCGTTTCGAGCGTCACGAGGGACGCGACTTCGCGCTCGATGCCACCGCGCAACAACGCTACGAACTGATCGCTTCCTTCGGCCCGGACACCTGGTTCGGTGAAGCTGTCACGTTCTCACCCCTGGACCAGCCCCATCAGGCGCTCTACGTGATGGATCGTGGCCTCGCCGTCGAGCACTTCCGATTTTCACCGGCCCGTTCGGGCACTCGCAGTGCAGCTGTGCGGCCATGGGGATGGCTCGAGCGTTCGGCGATGGGCCCGAACTTCGACGATCCCATCCCTGGGCGTCTGTCGCGCAGCGTCGTGCCGGTGATCGAATCCGGTACGACGCGCCGCCTCGACCGGCGCTGTCTCGTCGAGCACATGTCGTGCACCTACGCGCCCATGCCCGGCTCCCCGCACGGAAAGCTGCCCCTCGACGCGATGTTCGCGGACGCGAGCTAGGGACACGACGCTGAACGTCAACCCACGCGGTCGGCGGTGCCGACGGAGCCTCGGCCGGCCCAGGCCGACGTGATCGCCGCAACTACCGCGAGTGCGCAGGCGAGACCGACACGACCGGCGAGGACGAGCGACGTCGACGCGCACCACGCAACCACTGCGAGCGTGAGCAGCCAGCAGAGGCGACGCCGCGCCACGGGACCGAGCACCCACTGACGTACGGCCCACGCGCCCATCGTCAGCGCGGCACCGCCGCACGCCAGCATCGCCGCGGCGAACGCGGGCGCGACCACTGACTGGCGCAGCAGTCCCACCAGCCCCATCACACCGGCCACACCGCAGAGGCCGAGGAGCACGACGGTGCGGCCACCACCGCGCACATCGGTGAACCGGGCGGAGAGGAACCGGCTGCGCCAGGGCACACTTCCGCACCACGCCCCGAGCAACGCCGAACCCAGCAGTGCCGCTCCGGCCAGTGCAGCCGCCGGTGATGCGGTCAGCGCGGGGATCACCCCGGCCGCGACCGCGCCTCCGAGCAGCGGGACACTCCAGCACTGGTCGAGCAGCACCGCCGGTCGCACCGAACGTGTGCCGACCGCGGCGAACGCCGTGAAGATCGCGAACGACGCGGCCACGACCAACCACACCGTCGCCGGATCGCCGTCACGCATCGCGATCGGAGCAGCCGCCGCCGCGCCCGCACACGCGGCGAGCCCGACACCGAGGATCGCTGTCGCGCGACCGTGCCCGTCGCCGGCCCACCACGCGGTTGCCGTGGCCAGCCCGCCGACGAGCATGCCCGCGAACACGGCCGAGTGGGCGCCCGTGGTGGTGACCAGCGCGACCACCACCACGGCCAGCACCGGCGGTACGGGCACGCGGGCGTCGGCGACGAGATCGGTGCCGACCACGATCGCGAGCACACCGAGCACGACGACGGTGGCGAGCGACGGCACCGGCACGTAGCGAGCCACCACCACGAGCATCGCGACGAGCTCGATCGCGAGCAGCAGGTCGCGTGCGAACCGGGCGGGAATGCGGGCCCGGGCCTGCAGCAATTCGGGCACGAGCGCCAGGAGCGCGAGCGGCACCGCCGCCGCCCACCAGCCGACCTCGATCGCCACGAACCCGATCGCGCCACCCGCGACCGCGAGTGGCAGGGCGAGCGCGTCGATGTCGAGCAGCTCCCGGCGTGCTGCGCGGGCGCTGCCCCCGAGGCTGCGGACGAGCGCCACGGTCGCGAGACCGTCGAGCAATGCGGCCGCGCCCGATGCCAGCACGGTGGCCGCGACCCATCCGGCCGTAGTGGTGCCGAACATCGCGGTGCCCGCGGCGAAGGTGCCGGCGGCGCCGACCGTTACGAGGGTGCGGTTCCCCGAGTTGTACGCCATGCGCACGAACGAACGCCGGCGCCAGTGACTCGCATCGAGCATGCCGACGGCCAGGGCGAGCAGGAGTGGGCCGGTGACCGGCGCGACGTCGCGGAAGGCGACGACGGCGCACAGGAACACGGCGAGCTCGGCGGTCGCCGCGATGTCGTTCGGGTACAGCGCGACACGATTGACGCAGACGGCCAGCACCGCCCCCAGGAGGAGCGTCGGCAGGAGCGGCGGCAGGCCACCTCCCGTCGCCAGGAGCACGACGAACAGCGCGACCCCCGCGAGGGCGAGGCTCCACGAGAGCCACGTGGCCGCGCGAGTGATCTCGCGCGGGGTGTCGCCGACGATGCGGACGGGGCGCTCGGTGCCGTGGAGCTCGCTCATCGGCTGAGCTCCGCGCCGGCGTCGTCGGCACGCGTCAACGACCCGCGGCCGGTGGGCCACGTGACCGCCGCCGCGGCGACGACGAGCGCAGCACCCCACGCGTCGCCGGTGGCCACGGCCACCGAACCCGTGGCGAGCAGCAGCACGGCGACGGCGAGGAGCGCGACGCCACGTGTGCGTGCCATCGGTGCGAAGCGCCACTGCCGGGTCGCGACGAGGGCCATCGCGATCGCGCCACCACCACCGCCCGCGGCGAGCATCACCACTGCCGCGAGCGCGTCACCGTGCGCGAGGGGTGCCACCAGCGCCGCGCCCGACGCCACCACGAGCGCAACGGCAGCGACCGCCGTGCGCCCGCGTCCGGCCACCCTGCCGAAGCTCGGCGAGAGCACCCGGCTGCGCCAGGGCGTGGCGCCGCACCACGCCACCGCGACCACGCACAGGCCGAGCATCGCCGCCGCGGCCACGGGCCACCCGTCGCCGAGCGAGCCGGCGACAGGCGCAACGACCACGCCCGCCGCCGCGACCGGGAACAGCCAGAGCACGCGCTCCGTCTCGGCGACCCGCTCGCCTTGTCGAACCCCGACGAGTGTCACCACCGTGAACGCGGCGACCGCGCCCAGGCAGAGCACCACCGAGGCCGCGTCGAGGCCGTGCACCCGGTCGGCGATCGCGCCCGCGAGCGCGCCGGCCACGGCCGCCAGACCCACCGCCGACGACGCGCGCCATCGACTCCCCGCCCGCGGACCGGCGAGCGACCAGGCCACGGCCGTCGCCACCGCAGCGACGAGCAGCCCGGCGAACACGCCGTCGTCGCCTGCGACCGCGAGCGCGGCGACCACCACCGCGACACCGAGCACCGCGGGCACGAACGTCCGGCCGTCGACCACGAGATCGGCGCCGACCAGCGCCGCGAGCAGGATCAACGCCACGACGGTGAGGGGATCCGGTACCGCGACGAACGGCGCGACCACCGTCGCGGCCACGGCCACCTCGAGCACGAGGAGCGCGTTGCGCACCAACCCGCCGGACACGTGCAGCCGCGCCTGCACGATCTCGGGGGACAGCACCACCGCCACCATCGGCGGCACGACCGCCCACAGCCCGACGGTGGCCAGGAACCCCGACGCCGCGCCGGCACACATGAGCGGCACCTGCAGCACGTCGATGTCGCGCATGGCGCGCCAGCCCTGGCGCAACGTGCTCCCGAGCCCGGCGACCAGGAGGAGCGACACGACGGCGTCGACGACGGTGGCCGCGAGCACTGCGGCGACGGCCGCCCCGACCAGCGCCGGCACGCTCGATCCCGCCGTCGCGGTGACCGCGGCGAACGCGCCCGCGGCGGCCAACGCGATGAGCGCACGCGCACCGGAGTTCCACGTCATCTGGAGGAAGGCGCGCCGGCGCCAGTGGACGACGTCGAGCGGGCCGGCCGCCAACCCCACCAGCACGGGCCCGACGAACGCGGCGTTGCCGCGGAACGCCACGACCGCGGCGAGCAGCACCGCGAGGTCGGCGCTGGCCGCGTAGGGGGCAGGGAAGACGACGTCGTGATTGGTGGAGAGCGCGAAGAGACCGACGAACAGCAGGAGCGCCGGCAGCGTGGGCGTGTCGCTGCCGGTCAGCAGCAACCACCCGAGCGCGGCCAGGGCGAGCCCGAGCAGGACCGCGGCGACGATCCGGACCACACGCGGGTAGCCGGGCGCGCCGACGAGCGACGGGCCGGCCTTCTGTTGGTGCAACCGCGGCGGCTCGGACACTGCCCGTTCCCCGTTCCCCCGTCCGGCCGTGCGGGCCGGCGACGCCGCCGGGCCCCCCGGACCCGACCGGCGGGCCGGCGGGTCAGAACAGCTCGACGTCTCCCATGGTCAGACGCCACCTCGCCAGCTCCGGAGCGGGCGAGGAGTCGAGCGGCCGGCACGTGAGCACCGGCCCGACACGAGGGAGACGAACGAACGGGCCCCGTGTCACGCGTCGATGGTCGAGGCGGATCATGTAGTCGGCCGGCGCCGCCTTCTGGACCTTGTCGATGAGCTCGTCGGAGAGGCGCTGGTCGTCCTCGGGGACCACCAGATCGCACAGCACGCACTCGATCGCCTTGCCCCGGCGCCGGCGCCGGAACACCGCGAAGCCCTCGTTCAGGCGGGGCCCCCGGGACACGACCTTGTAGCCCAACGGTTCGAACCCGTACCGCCACGCGAACAGCTCGGGGGTGCGGCGGGTGATGATGCGCGTGTTCACCGGGTACCCGGCGAGCACCTCGGCCACCGCCTCCCGGTCGGTGAAGGCATCGCAGGCCGGATCGCCCAGCGTGGTGGGCAGGGTCTTCAGGTCGGCCGCGGTGCGCGCGGTGTGGGCGACGGTGAAGAAGTGGAAGCTCGTGGGCATCACGGTGGCCGACAGGTGCCCGAGCTCCGTCCAGCCCATCTTGAGGTAGCCGGGGAGGCTCTTCTCGTTCGGGGTGTTGAAGATGAGCTTGATGCCCTCGGCCGGCAGCTCCTCGAGCCCACCGAGGGTGAGCCGGGTGAAGATGCCGCGCCCCTGGTACTCGGGGTCGGTCGCGGTGTCGACCGCCCGGGCCGCCTTGATCACCTGGCCGCCGGGGAACAGGAACTCCCACCGCAGGAACGTGCGGAACCCCGCGACCCGGTCGCCGTCGAGCGCCAACCACATCGGCGACACGCCGTACGGGTTCTCGAGGTGCTTCCACGTGAGGAACGCCGCGTCGTCGTCGGCCCACCCCAGCGCGCGGCGCGCGAGCTCCACGATGCGCGGGAAGTCGTCGACCGCCGCCCGGCGGATGGTGAGATCGTCCACGGCGAGCAGTCTCGCACCCCACGGACACATCTCCGACCACGAGCCGGCGCATCCGTACACTGCTGCGTCGATGCGCCACCCTCGAGCTGCGGCCGTCGCCGGCACGCTGTCCGTCGTCGCATTCGGCCTCGGCGTGCTCCCGGGCGCACGCGGCGGACTCTGGCAGGACGAAGGAGTGTCGGCCACCGCGGCCGCCGGCAGCTGGCACGACCTCTGGCACATGCTGCGCACGTACGACCCCAACATGTCGCTCTACGACGTGGTCCTGCGCGTCTGGCAGGTCGGCGGCACCGGCGAGGCCTGGATGCGCAGCCTGTCGGCGCTGTTCCTCGGCGCCACGGTGTTCGTCGTGTACCTGGTGGCCACCCGACTGCGCGACCCCTACGCGGGGATGGCCGCCGCGTTCGTGTTCGCCTTCGCGCCGCTCGCGGTGCGCTACAGCCATGAGACCCGCAGCTACGGACTGCTCGCGTTCCTCGTGGCCGTCGCCACGTTGTGCTTCGTGCGCTTCGTCGACGACCCCTCCGCCGGCCGCGCGATCGCGTGCGGTGCAGTGACCGCGCTCGCGGCGTACGCGCACGCGTACGGCCTGCTCGTGGCGGTGGCCTTCGCGGTGTCGCTCCTGCTCCTCGGCCGTTCCCTGCCGCGCGCCCGCCTGCTCGCGGTGCTCGGGGGCGCGTACGCCGTGTGCGTCGCGCCGTTCCTGCTGCTCGTCGCCGCCGGCCCCGATCCGCTCATCGACTGGATCCAGCGACCGAGCTTCGGGACGCTGCGGGGCACCGCCGCACAAGTGGCGGGCAACAACGTGCTCCTCCTGCTCACCGCGATCGCGATCGGCATCTTGGTGTTCCAGGCGTGGCGCGTCGGGCAGACCGACGGTCGCTCGGGCGCGCTCTGGTCGCTCGGCCTCCCCGTGCTCGGGGTGCTCGTGCCACCGGTGGTCGCGTTGGTGTGGTCCCTCGCGGTGCAGCCGATCCTCGTCGGCCGCTACCTGATCGTGTCGCTGCCCGCGCTCGCGGTCACTGCCGGCGTCGCGCTCACGTTCGTGCACCGCACCGCGCTCCAGATCGGCGTGCTGGTGGTGGTGCTGGGCGCGTCGGCCGTGACGATCCGCAATGTGGTCGACGAACCCAAGCCCCACGACTTCAGCCAGGCCGTCGCCTACTTCGTCGCCCACGCGCAGCCCGGCGACGGGGTGGTGTTCTGCCCATCGTCGGTGCGCCCCGCCTTCGAGTGGTACCTGTTGCGCGACGGCGCGGCCCACGACCTCGTGCCCATCTCACCGTCGGTCGCGTGGAGCGACGGCACGCACGCCGACGAGGGCAACCGGGCCGAGCTCGCCCGCTTCGCCGACGCGCCGCGGATCTGGGTCGTCGCGCTCGACGAGAGCGTGCCCGCCGCCAACGCACCGTGCGCACTCGACCGCTCGATGGCGGGCCGCACGGCAACCCCCACGCGGGACGTCGGCCACGTGCGACTGACGCGCTACGACTCCTGAACGTTGCGCACGCTGTTTGCCGCGGCACCGAGCGTCTGCACGGCCAGCTCCACACCTTCGCCGCCGACGTGCGCGACCGACGCGAGATACGCGTAGCGCTGCTCGGGATCGCCCACCCGGCCGGCATGCCGGAGGAGCCCGACCGCCGAGTGCGCGAGCGCACGGGTGCGCTGGTGTCGCGTGCGCGGATCACCAGGGAGCCGGTGGAGCTCGAGGAGGCGTTGGTAGCCGCGCCCGTACCCGAATTGCTGACGCAGCAGCGACCGCCAGTCCTCCTTCACGCGGTAGCGCGTGCGTGCGCCCGGCACGAAGGCGACGCGCGCGCCGGCGCCGGCCGCTCGCACCACGAAGTCGACGTCGTCGGCGCCGCGCTCGTAACGGGGATCGAACCCGCCGACGAGGTCGAACAGCTCGCGCCGGAAGCCGAGCGACGCACCCATCGCGTACGGATGCCCGTGCACGACCGGCAACCCGTCGCGTTGGAACTCGTTGCGCCACGGTGAACGCGGTCGGGCGTCGGGATCGTCGACCAGCGCACCACCGACGACGTCGGCGTCGCCCAGCCCGGCGACCATCGCGCCCAACCACGCCGGCTCGACGGCATCGTCGGCATCGCACAACACCACGAGCGGCGCGTGCGTCGTCGTCACCCCGCGGTTGCGGGCGCGATTCACGCCGGGCTCGGGTTCCGACACCAGGCGCCACGTCGGCCGACCCTCGATCCACGGCGCCACCACGTCGCGCGTCGCGTCGCTCGATCCGTTGTCGACGACGACGAGCTCCCATGGGCCGTCGAAGTCCTGGGCGGCGAGCGCCGCGAGCTGACGGTCGACCACCGCGGCGCCGTTGCGCACGCACAGGACCACCGACACCACCGACTGCACCGGTGCAAGGTGCCACAATGACGGTCCCCGCGCCGTCATTCGGGCCCTCCCCCGGCCCGCTCGACGGCGATCCCTCACGCTGGAGTGCGCCTTGGCCCCTCGGGTGCTGGTCATCGGACTCGACGGCTTCGAGCTCACCTTCGCCGACGAGCTCGTGCGCGAGGGTCGGCTGCCCACCATCGCCGGGTTCCGGGCCACGGCGGCCGACGTGCCGCTGCGCCCCGGCCGCGACCACCTCACGGGCCTGTCGTGGGAGCTCTTCTGGTCGGGCCACTCGTCGGAGACCTCGGGCCGCGGCTCGGCCGTCGAGTTCGACCCGCAGCACTACACGGCATGGCAGGAGGGCGCACGGTTCCCCACCGGGTTCCCGCTCGCCGCCGACACCGTCGTGTTCGACGTGCCCTATGCCGACCTGCGCCTCTCGCCCGGCGTGCGCGGGGTCGTCGCCTGGGGCTCGCACGATCCCGGCATCGACGCGCTGCTCGCCCGGCCCGAGACCGTCGGGCGTCGACTCGTGCGGCGCTTCGGCCGGTACCCGGCCGCGGAGTGGGTGTACGGCCGCCCCTGGGCGTCGCCCGCCGACACCGAGCGCATGGGCCGCGACCTCGCGCACGCGGTCGACGTGCGCGCCGACGCCGCCGCCTGGCTGCTCACCGAGGCCCTCCCCGACTGGGAGTTGGCGATGGTGGTGGTGAGCGAGCCGCACTCGGCGGCCGAGGGGCTGTGGCACGGCGTCGACCCCGACCATCCCCTCCACCACACCGCGAGCGCCGCGCCCGCTCGCGAGGCGCTCGTGCGCATCTACGAGGCGGTCGACCGCCTGGTCGGGTCGCTCGTGGCGCGCGTCACCGCGACCGGCGGCGCGCCCGATGGCGTCGTGCTCTGCACGCTCACCGGCATGGGATCGAACGTCGCCGACGTCCCCGCCATGATGCTGCTGCCCGAGTTGCTGTCGCGCTGGTCGGGACGCGAGCGGCTGCACGTGCCCGCAGAGTGGGCGGCCGCCCCCACCTCGGTGCCGTTCGGCACCCCGGCCGAGGTGAAGTGGTCTTCCGCGTGGGTCGACGGCGCGACGACCGGCCCGCCACCACCTGCACGGCCCGCGGTGTGGCGCGCCGCGCGGCGCGCGTTGCCGGCCCCCGTGGTCGCCCGCGTGCGCGACGTGCGCGCCCGGCGCGCCGTCGAGGCCCGGCTCCGCGGCGGTGGCCCGGTCGGGTACCAGAGCCTCGAGTGGGAACCGGCCACCTGGTACGCCGACGCGTGGCCCACGATGCGCGCCTTCGCGCTGCCCGCGTTCTACGACGGGCGGATCCGCGTGAACCTCGAGGGGCGCGAGGCGAACGGCCAGGTCGCGATCGCCGACTACGACGCGACGCTCGCCGAGATCGAGGCCCTCGTGCGCGCGTGCCGCGACCCGCGCACCGGCGAGGGCGTCGTCGCCGAGGTGATCCGCGGCACCGATGGCGACCCGCTCGCGCTCCACCCGTCGGACGCCGATCTCACGATCGTGTTCGCGCGCTCCGTCAACGCGCTCGAGCACCCCGAGCACGGGTGCATCGGTCCGGTGCCGTGCCTCCGCACGGGCGGGCACACTGGTCCCGCCGGCTTCGCCTGGTTCGCGGGCCCCGCGTTCGCCCCGGGCAGGCGCGCGGAGGCGCTCGCCGTCGACCTGCCGCCCACGTTGAGCGAGCTCGTGACGGGCGGGGTCCCCACCGGCATGGCGGGTGAGAGCCTGCTCCCCCACTTGCTCCAAGGCACGGAGGTCTCCACATGAGCGTCGCCCGAAGTGCGATGAAGTACACGGCGGCAGCGGCCGACACCGTGCGCCGCCCGCCCGCCGGGCTCGTGGTGCTCATCTACCACCGCGTCGGCCGCCGGAGCGCGATCGAGGTCGACATGACCCGCGCCGACTTCGACGCGCAGATGGCATGGCTCACCGCCAACACCGACGTCGTCACGCTCACCGAGGGGCTCGCCCGGCTCGCCGATCCGGGTGCGGCGCGCACGCCGATGGTCGCCGTCACGTTCGACGACGGCACCGCCGATTTCGCCGACGAGGCCGTCCCCGTGCTGGTCGAGCACGGCGTGCCCGCCACCCTCTACGTCGCTACCGAGTTCCTCGACGAGGGCAACTCGTTCCCCGACGACGGCGTGCCGCTGTCATGGGCCGCGCTCGCCGACGCCGCGTCCACCGGACTCGTCGACGTCGGTTCGCACACGCACTCGCACGCACTGCTCGACCGTCTGCCCGCCGCGGAGGTCGCCGGCGAGCTCGACCGCTCGATCGAGCTGATCGCCGAGCACGTGGGGCGGGCACCCGCGCACTTCGCCTACCCCAAGGCGCTGATGGGCTCCCCCGCCGCCGACGCCGCCCTGCGCGAGCGCTTCGCCTCCGCCGCGATCGCCGGTACGCGGGTGAACGAGTACGGACGCACCGACCCGTACCGCCTCGCCCGCTCCCCCATCCAGGTGAGCGACGGCACCCGCTGGTTCGAGGCCAAGGCACGCGGGGGCCTGGCCTTCGAGGACACCCTCCGCCGCGCGATCAACAAGGCCCGCTACCGGGGCAAGACCACCTAGCCCTCCCCGTTTTGGCGCTCCTGCTGGCTGCTCTGGCAACCACCAGAGGCGCAAGAACGGGCACGTGACGCGGAGCGGCGAACGCGGTCACTGTGAGGTGCACGATATCGATGTCGAGATCACGACGCTGGCCTCCCGACAGCACGGTGTCATCACCCTCGCAGACCTCTCCCGCCTCGGTGTGACGCGCGCCTTCCGACGGCACCGCGTCGACACCGGCCGTTGGCTGTTCCTCTACGACGGGGTGTACACGCTGGCCGGCCATCCGCTCTCTTGGCACGGCCGCCTCCTCGCGACCTGCCACGCAGGTGGGCCGCTCGCCAGGGCGTCGCACCGCGCCGGCGCAGCGCTCTGGCGCTTCCCCGGCATCGTCGATCCCCCGATCGAGATCACCTGTCCCCGGTGGCGTCGCCACCACACCAGCGATCTCGTGATCCACGAGACGACCGCAACCGACCCTGACGGCCGGGAAGTGGCCGGGATTCCCGTCACCTCACCGGAGCGCACGCTGCTCGACCTCGGGGCAGTGTGCTCCCCGACCGTCGTCGAGATGGGAATCGACTTCGCCCTGCGCACTCGCCTCACCACTGCGTCGGGGCTCGCTCAACTGCTCGACGAGGTCGGCCGCCAAGGCCGGAACGGCACCGGTGTGCTTCGGACGATCCTCGAGGAACGCGGCGATCAGAAACCCACCGAGAGTCCGCAGGAGACCCGGCTCGTCCGCGTTCTCCGCCGGCACGGGTTCACAGGGTTCGTCCCGCAGTGCGAGATACGACAGCACGGCCGATTCGTCGCCCGCGTCGACATCGCGTTCCCCGACGCGAAGGTTGCTGTCGAGTTCGACAGCTTCCGGCACCACACCGGTCGCGAGGCATTGATCCGCGACAGCGCTCGGCGCAACGCGCTCATGCTCATGGGCTGGACCGTGATCACCGTGACTGCCGCCGACTTCGCCGACTTCTCCACCGTTTCTGCGCTCCTGAGGGCTGCCCTGGCAACCAGCAGGAGCGCCAAAACCTGAGTCAGCGAGAGGCGAGGACGGCGTCGACGACTCGGGCGACGTCGGACTCGGTCATCGCCGAGCCGCTCGGCAGGCAGAGGCCGGTGCGGAAGATCGCCTCCGCGACGCGCCCGCCGCGACACGGGTGCCCGGCGAAGAGAGGCTGGAGGTGCATCGGCTTCCACGCGGGCCGGGCCTCGATGTCGAGCGACTCGAGGTGCTCGCGCACCTGCGTCGGTGACGCACCGAACGCCGCTTCGTCGATCGTCATCACCGTCAACCAGTTGGTGGGCTCACCGCCGGCGAAGTTCGGCATGAACCCGATGCCCTCGACCTCGGCGAACGCCTCGCGGTACGCGGCGTTGATCGCGCGCCGCCGCGCCACCTTGCCCGGCAGGTTGGCGAGCTGCCCCAGCCCGAGCGCGGCGAGCAGATTGCTCATCCGGTAGTTGAAGCCCATCACCGTGTGCTCGTAGTGCGGCGCGGGGTCACGGGCCTGCGTGCTGAGGAAGCGCACCCGCTCGATCGCCTCCGCGCTCTCGGCCACGAGCATCCCGCCGCCACTCGTGGTGATGATCTTGTTGCCGTTGAACGAGAACACGCCGTACTCACCGAAGCCGCCGGCGGGTCGCCCGCCGTACGTGGCGCCGAGCCCCTCGGCCGCGTCCTCCACGATCGGCACCCCGTGGCGGGCGCACATCTCCTGCACCGGCGACCAGTCGACGCACTGTCCGTAGAGGTCGACGCCGAGCACCGCCGCGGGCAGACGCCCTTCACGAGCCCGTTCGTCGAGCTCCTCGGCGACGAGTGCGGGGTCCATGTTCCACGTCGCTTCGTCGCTGTCGACGAACACGGGGCGCGCGCCCACGTACGACACCGCATTCGCCGACGCCACGAAGGTGAGCGTGGGCACGAGCACGTCGTCGCCGGGTCCGACGCCGAGCATCACCAGCGCGAGGTGCAGCGCCGCGGTGCCGCTCGACAGCGCCGCCGCGTGCGGCACGCCGACGTACTCGGCGAACTCGCGCTCGAACGCGTCGACCATCGGGCCGAGCGGCGCGATCCAGTTGGAGTCGAACGCCTCCAGGATCAGGTCGCGTTCGGTGTCACCGACTTCGGGCGGCGAGAGGAAGAGACGGGTCACCGGGCAACGCTACCAACGTCCGGAGGCCCCTCGAACCGCTTGTAGCCTTTCCCTCCATGACTGTGCTCGTCACCGGCGGTGCCGGCTTCATCGGCGCGAACCTCTGCCGTCGGCTCTCGGCCCAGGGCCACACCGTCGTCGCGCTCGACGACCTCTCCACCGGTTCGCGCGACAACCTGCGCGGCATCGACGCGACGCTCGTCGAGGGCACCATCCTCTCGCCCGCCGATCTCGACCGCACGGTCGACGGCGCCACGGCGATCGTGCACCTCGCGGCGCGCCCCTCGGTGCCGCGCAGCATCGCCGACCCCATGGCGTCGCACCTCGCCAACGCGACCGGCACCGTGGAGGTGCTCGAGGCCGCCCGCCGGGAAGCCACCCGCAACGGCGGCGCGCTGCCCCAGGTGATCGTGGCGTCGTCGAGCTCCGTGTACGGCGCGAACCCCACGCTGCCCAAGCGTGAGGACCTGCAGCCCATGCCGCTCAGCCCCTATGCGGCCAGCAAGCTCGCCACGGAGTCGTACGCACTCGCCTACCAGCAGTCGTTCGGCCTGCCGGTGCTCGCCTTCCGGTTCTTCAACGTGTTCGGGCCGTTGCAGGCCGCCGGCCATGCCTACGCGGCAGTCGTGCCCGCCTTCGTCGACGCCGCGCTCGCCGACCGCCCGCTCACGGTGCACGGCGACGGCAAGCAGAGCCGCGACTTCACCTACGTCGACACCGTCACCGAGACCATCGCCGACGCGATCGCCCGCACCGTCACGAGCGACGGCCCGGTGAACCTCGCGTTCGGCAGCCGTGTGAACCTGCTCGAGCTCATCGCCGAGCTCGAGACGATCCTCGGCCACTCGGTGACGGTCGAGCACGTCGAGACACGCGCGGGCGACGTGAAGCACTCGCAGGCCGACTCCACCCGCTTGCGCGAGCTGTTCCCCGACATCGTGCCCACCGCGCTCCCCGACGCGCTGCGCGCCACCGTCGACTGGTTCCTCGCGGAACAGGCCTCGAGTTGAACCAGCTCGCGAGCGACGCGCTCAAGCGCGTGCTCGACGTCACCCTCGCCGCGACCGCGCTCGTACTGCTCTCGCCGGTGCTCGCGGTCGTGTGGGTGCTCGTGCGCCTGCGCATGGGCAGCCCGGTGCTGTTCCGCCAGCAACGCCCGGGGCGCGGCGGTCGCCCGTTCGAGATGTGCAAGTTCCGCACGATGACCGACGCGCGCGACGCGGACGGCGAGCTCCTCCCCGACGCCGAGCGTCTCACCGCGCTCGGGAAGTGGCTGCGCCGCACGAGCATCGACGAGCTGCCCGAGCTACTCAACGTGCTCGCCGGCGACATGAGCCTCGTCGGGCCGCGCCCGTTGCTGATGCAGTACCTGCCGCTGTACTCGCCGGAGCAGGCGCGTCGCCACGAGGTGCGCCCGGGCGTCACCGGGTGGGCGCAGGTGAACGGGCGCAACGCCGTGTCGTGGCCCGAGAAGTTCGAGCTCGACGTCTGGTACGTCGACCACCGCTCCACGAGGCTCGACTTCGAGATCATGTGGAAGACGGTGTCGCAGGTGCTCGGGGGTCACGGCGTGAGCGCCGAGGGTCATGCCACGATGGAGCCGTTCACGGGCAATCCGTCGGAAGAGGGCAGATGAGTCGCGTACTGGTGATCGGCGGGTCGGGGCAGGGGCGACAGGTGATCGACGCGATCGTCGCCCGCGGGCACCACGAGGTCGTCGGGGTGCTCGACCGCTCGTTCCGCCGCGGCGACGTCGTCGCCGGCTTCCCCGTGCTCGGCGCCGACACCGACCTGCGCGCCGCCGCGCTCGAGACCGCGGCCGACAGCTTCGTCGTCGCCATCGGCGACAACTTCACTCGCGGGAGCATCCTCGAGCGCGAGGCCGGCGCCGCCGCCCATCTCCACCCGGCCACCGTGGTGCACCCGGCCGCGACCGTCGCCCGCGACGCGTCGCTCGGCGCCGGCTGCATCCTCCTCGCCGGGGCGGTGGTCGGGAACGGCTGCCGGATCGGCCGGGGCGTGCTGCTCGGGATCAATTCGTCGGTCGACCACGACGGCTGGGTCGACGACCACGCCAGCCTCGCCCCCAACGCCGCCACCGGCGGCACGGTCCGCATCGGGCGCCACACCGCCATCGGACTCGGGGCGAGCGTCATCCACGAGGTCACGATCGGGGCCGACACCGTGGTGGGAGCAGGGGCCGTGGTGCTCCACGACCTGCCCGACCGCGTGGTCGCCTTCGGGGTCCCTGCCTCGGTGGTTCGCCCCCGCGAGCCCGGCGAGCCCTACCTCCGGCGGCGCTGACCCCCGGATCGCGCGGGTGGCCCACTAATTTCGCCGGACGCCATTCGCACCGGTCGCCGCCCACCCGCGGCGCCGGACCCCGGAGGACCCGTCTTGCCCGACCGCCCGTACGAGCTCCCGGCCCAGTACGGCGACACCCCCGTTCCCGCGCCCTCGGCTCCGCTCGAGCCCGAGGAGCCTGCGGTGGTGCTGCGCGGCATCGACGAGCCCGACCCCGAGCCGGCGGCGGCTCTCGCCGCGACTCCCACAGCTGGGACCCGCGCCCGATCCGGAGCCCACGTCGGAGCACCACCACGACGAGTTCTGGTCGACCACACCCGACGACCGCGCCGAGCAGGCCCAGACCCAGCAGGACCAGCGCGCCGCCGACCCCACCGCGCGGGTCACTCCCGCGCCGGCGGCCGCGGGAGCGGCGGCTGCGGCCGCAGTGGCGACCACCGGGCCCGACGGCCGACCGCTCACGCGGCGCGAGATCCGTGAGCAGCAGGAGCGGGAGCGTTCGCAGGTGAAGTCGAAGGGCAAGACGAAGAACCGGCCGCCGCGCTCGCCGCGCCGCAAGTGGATCACCGTCGGTGTGATCGCACTGGTGATCGTGCTGCTGATCGTGCCGGCGATCTCGTACCTGAACTACATGCGCAAGCCGAGCAGCGACTCGATGTCGGTGCGCACCGTCGAGTGGATCCGCGACAACGGCGGCAACGGCATCGTGAACACCATCGAGCGCTGGTGGTACACGAACAACCCGCCGCCCACCGGTGGCAACCCCGACAAGATCCAGGTGCAGGGCACCGTCGGCGAGAACCCGAAGACCACGCAGGTCACGCTCCCGCAGGTGCAGACGCTCGCCGCCCCCACCGCACGCGTCCCCACTCCCGCCCCCGACGTGCAGAACAACGAGGGCGTGTGGCAGCCCACCGGCCGTCTCGTCGGCGGCAAGCCCGCGGTCTACACCACCTACGTGCGCCCCGACGCGGTGCACACCTCGTACTACACGGGCCTGATGTGGCTCGACACCAAGTTGCTCAAGGCCAACTACGTCGTCGGCCTCGAGCAGCCCGGCGGCAACGGGCCGAACCCGTGGAACTCGCAGATCCCCGCCGACGTGCAGCCCAACGCCGTCGCCGCGTTCAACAGCGGCTTCAAGATGGACTCCGCCAACGGCGGCGCGTACCTCGACGGCGTCACGATGGTGCCGTTGCGCGACGGCGCGGCGTCGCTCGTGATCGACCAGTCGGGCGTGCCCACCGTCGGGGTGTGGGGTCGTGACTTCACGATGAACCCCAACATCAAGGCGGTGCGCCAGAACCTGGTGCTCCTCGTCGACAACGGTCAGCTGAACCCCGAGCTGCGCGAGGACGACACCACCGCGTTCGGTGCGACGCTCGGCAACAACGTCTACGTGTGGCGTTCCGGTGTGGGCGTCACCGCCGACGGCGCGATCATCTTCGCCGGCGGCCCGGCGATGTCGGTGCTCGCGCTCGCCCGCACGCTGCAGTCGGCCGGCGCGGTGCGCGCGATGGAGATGGACATCAACACCGACTGGGTGAGCGCGTTCACCTACGTGCCGAGCGACCCGGCGAACCCGGCGTCGCCGACGATGGGCGTGAAGCTCCTCGACGGCATGACGCACGGGCCCGACCAGTACCTCCAGGCCAACTCGCGTGACTTCTTCGCCTTCACCGGCGACCCGAAGGCCGTGACGCCGACCACCACGACGAAGCCCGGCGCGACCACCACGACCCGCAAGCCGTAGCGCCGGCGCGCGGCTAGCGCTGCTGCAGGTCCAGCGAGCAGCTGTTCATGCAGAAGCGCTGACCCGTCGGCCCGGGGCCGTCGGGGAACACGTGGCCGAGGTGGCCACCGCACCTCGCGCACACGACCTCTTCGCGCACCATGCCGTGGCTGTTGTCGACGCGCACCTCGACGGCGTCGGCGAACATCGGCTCGGTGAAGCTCGGCCACCCGGTGCCGGAGTCGTACTTGGTGCCGGCGTCGAACAGCTCGGCCCCGCACCCGGCGCAGCGGTAGATGCCGTCGTCGTGACAGTCCCAGTACTTGCCGGTGAAGGCACGCTCGGTGCCCTGCTTGCGCAGCACGGCGTACTGCTCGGGCGTGAGCTCCTCACGCCACTGCTCGTCGGTCTTCTCGACTCGCTCGATCTTCTCGGTCATCTCGACTCCTCGGAGGATTCGTCTCAGGCGGGCTGGTGGACCCAGCACTCGATCTCGACCACGGCCCCGCCGGGCAGGGCCGCCACACCCACGGTGGAGCGGGCGGGCCGGTGGGGGCCGATGGCTTCGGAGTACAACGCGCTCACCGTCTGGAAGTTCCCGAGATCGGTGAGGAAGATCGTGGTCTTGGCCACGTCGGCCCACGATGCCTCCGCGCCGCCGAGCACGGCGCCGATGTTGGCGAGGATCTGGCGGGTCTGGGCCTCCACGCCGTCGGCCATCGTGCCGGTGGCGTCGATGCCGATCTGGCCGGCCATCACGATCCAGTCGCCGGCGCGCACGGCAGGCGAGTAGGGGCCGGCGACGGGCGGGGCGGACGGGGTGGGGATCGGGTCGACAGGCATCGGGGGGTGCTCCTCGGCGGTCAGCAGACGGGGTCGATCACCGGATCATGCCAGCCGTGCTCGTCGTCGATGAGCCGGTTCTGCTCCGGGGGCCCCCACGTGTGCACCGGGTACGGGATCACGGGCTCGTGGTCGGTGAGCACCGGGTCGACCGCGCCAGCTCTGCTCCACGCCGTCTTCGGGGCGAAGAGCAGCGTGTCGCCGTCGAGGGCGTCGCCGAGCAGCCGCTCGTACGCCGTCTCCTCGCCCGGGTGGTCGTTGCAGAGGAACAGCTCGACGTCGGTGCCGCGGAACCCCTCGCCCGACGCTCACCCGGACGCCGTTGGCGATCGACACCCGCGGGCTGAGCTGGAACCGGAAGTAGTTCGTGTCGTAGGGCATCGCCCTCGAACTCGTCGAACACGCGGGCGGGCGGTGCAGTTCGACGCGCACCTCGGTGCACGTGACGGGCAGGTTCTTGCCGGCCCGGATGTAGAACGGCACGCCGGCCCAGCGCCAGGAGTCGATCTCCACGCGCACCGCGGCGAAGGTCTCGACGTCGGAGTCGGGGGCGACGCCCACCGCCTGGCGGGAGCCCTCGAACTGGCCGCGCACGAGGTCGTCGCGCTGGAGCGCGGGCATCGCCGCGAACACCGCTTCTTCGCGCCGCGCAGCGCCTCGGTGCCGGGCCCCACGGGCGGCTCCATCGCCAGCAGCGCGACCACCTGGAACAGGTGGTTCTCGATGACGTCGCGCAGGGTGCCGACCTCTTCGTAGAACTTGCCGCGGCCCTGCACGCCGAAGTCCTCAGCCATGGTGATCTGCACCTGGCGGATGTAGTTGCGGTTCCAGATCGGCTCGAGGAACGAGTTGGCGAAGCGGAAGTACACGATGTTCTGCACCGCCTCCTTGCCGAGGTAGTGGTCGATGCGGAACACGTTCTCCTCGGGGAACACCGCGTGCAACGCCTCGTTGAGCTCCTTCGCCGACGCGAGGTCGCGACCGAAGGGCTTCTCCACGATCACGCGCGCGTTGCGCGCCGCACCCACCGTGCCGAGGCCGTCGGCGACGGTCTGGAACATGCTCGGCGGGATCGCGAGGTAGTGCGCGGGCCGTTGGCACTCGCCGAGCTGCTGCTTGAGCTCCTGGAACGTGGAGAGGTCGTTGTAGTCGCCGTCGACGTAGCGCATGAGCGACGTGAGCTTCTCGAACGCGCCTTCGTCGTCGATCCCGCCGCCGAAGGTGGTGATGCTCTCGGCGGCACGGTCGCGCAGGTCCTGCACCGTCCAGTCGCTCGACGCGACACCGATCACCGGCACGTGCAGCGCGTTGCGCTTCACCATGTTGTAGAGCGCCGGGAAGATCTTCTTGCGCGCGAGGTCGCCCGACATCCCGAAGAACACGAACGCGTCGGACGGTACGGGCGTGGTGCTCACGGGGTGGCTCCGCTCACTTGGACTCGCCGATGGTCTGGTCGAGCTTCTCGTCGTGACCGCCGAACTCCTTGCGCATCGCGGACAGGAGCTTGTCGGCGTAGTCGGCCTCGCCGCGCGACGTGAAGCGGGCGAACAGCGCGGCGCTGAGCACGTCGGCGGGCACGCCTTCGTCGATCGCGGCGTGCACCGTCCAACGACCCTCGCCGCTGTCGGACACGCGGCCCTCGAACTCCGACAGGTCGCCGTTGGCGTTCAGCGAGTGGGCGGTGAGGTCGAGGAGCCACGACGCGATCACGCTGCCGCGCCGCCACACCTCGGCGACCTCGGGCAGGTTCAGGTCGTACTGGTAGTACTGCGGCTCGCGGAGCGGCGTGGTCTCGGCGTCCTCGTCGCGCTGCTCCTTGCCCACGTTGGCGTGGTGAAGGATGTTCAGACCCTCCGCGTACGAGGCCATGATCCCGTACTCGATGCCGTTGTGGACCATCTTCACGAAGTGGCCCGCGCCGTTGGGGCCGCAGTGCAGGTAGCCGTTCTCGGCGGTCGACGCCTCGCCGGTGCGGCCGGGCGTGCGCGGCGCACTGTCGACACCGGGCGCGATGGTCTTGAAGATGGGGTCGAGGTGGGCCACGACGTCGTCTTCCCCACCGATCATGAGGCAGAACCCACGCTCGAGGCCGAACACGCCACCGCTGGTGCCACAGTCGACGTAGTGGATGCCCTTGGGCTGCAGCCGGGCGGCGCGGTCGATGTCGTCGCGGTAGTAGGAGTTGCCGCCGTCGATCACGATGTCGCCGGGCTCGAGCACCTTCTCCAGCTTGTCGAGCGTCTCGTCGACGAAGGCGGCCGGCACCATGATCCACACCGCGCGCGGCTTCGCCAGCTTGCCGACGAAGTCCTCGAGCGAGTCGGCGCCGGTCGCGCCCTCCTTCGCCAGGTCGGCGACGGCCTGCGCGTTGACGTCCCACGCGACGCACTCGTGGCCGTCGCGCATCAGGCGCCGCACGAGGTTGGCACCCATCCGACCGAGGCCGATCATTCCGAGCTGCATGGTGACTCCTGCGTGGTGTGGGAAGACGAGCGGCCCCAGCTTGCCAGGTGTCAGGCGCCCGCCCGAACGAACAGCGTGAATCGGGTGATCGGGAGGAATCCGTGCTTCACGAAGCCGGGGCGCGAGTCGTCGCTCGTGAACGCCACCGCGGGGAGCTCGGGGTCGACCGCCACGCGGTCCCACATCACCGCCGACCACACGCCCCGGCGCCGCGCCGCGGGCATCGTGGCCGCGAAGCAGAGGTTCACGACGCCGTGGCCCACATGGACCGCGCCCGCCGCGACGGGTTCGCCGTCGAGGGTGCCCAGGTGCAGGCCCACCGACGAGCCCGGGAACCAGTCGCCGAAGACGGCGCCGGGCGGCAGGCCGCGCGCCGCGTCGAGCGGGTAGCCCTCGATCGCCACCCGTTCGACCGCCCGCAGGTCGTCGAGCGCGGTCACGCGGCGCACCTCGACGTCGGCGGGCGGGGAGTGGCGCACCGGCCCCGGCGCCCGCACCACGAACATCGGATGGCCGCCGAGGTGCCACCCGCGCGGCGAGAGGTCGGGCAGCGGCCAGACCGACAGCAGCATGCCCATGCGGCCGCCCAGCCCCGCGAAGAACTCCTCGACCGTGTCGAGCACGGGATCGTCGAGCCCGAGCACCGGCCGCAGCAGGAGCGCCTGGTTGAGGTACAGCACCGGGCCGCCGCTGTCGCACAGCGCGACGTCGGGGGTGCGCTGGTGGCGACCGCCGGGCCCGCCGCCCATCACGTCGACGGCGTCGGCGTGGTTGGCCAGGAACCGGTCGAGGACGGATTCGGTGGAGGCGTCAGGCACGGCGGGCATCGCGCGATGTTCGCGGAGTTCGGCGGGCATTTCACGCGCGCACCTGAATCCGCGGGAGACTGGGCGCATGACCACGGTTCTCGGCATCGACGTCGGCGGCACGGGCATCAAGGGTGCCCCCGTCGACACCCGCACCGGTCGGCTCCTCGCCGACCGCCACCGCATCCTCACCCCGCAGCCCGCGACGCCTGCGGCGGTCGCCGAGGTGGTCGGCGAGCTCGCCAAGTTCTTCGACTGGACCGGCCCGTCGGGTGCCACCTTCCCGGCTGTCATCAAGCACGGCGTGGCGTACACCGCGGCCAACGTCGACAAGTCGTGGATCGGCACCGATGCCGCCGAGCTCTTCGCGCAGGCGATCGGTGGCGACGTGACCGTCGTGAACGACGCCGACGCCGCCGGCATCGCCGAGATGCAGTTCGGCGCGGCGCGCGGGCGCGACGGCGTGGTGATCATGGTCACGCTCGGCACCGGTATCGGCAGCGCGGTGTTCCACGACGGGGTGCTGCTCCCCAACACCGAGCTCGGCCACCTGCAGATGGACGGCCAGGACGCGGAAGACCTCGCGGCCGAGAGCGTGCGCGAGGCCGACGACCTGTCGTGGAAGAAGTGGGCGAAGCGCCTCAACGAGTACCTGCAGATGCTCGAGGGCCTGTTCTCGCCCGACCTCTTCGTGATCGGCGGCGGCGTGAGCAAGAAGTCGGGCAAGTTCATCCCGCGGCTCGACCTGCAGGCGGAGGTGGTCCCCGCCGAACTGCTCAACGAGGCCGGCATCGTGGGCGCCGCGCTCGCGCACGCCGCCAACTCGCCGGCGTCGCACACCGACTGACGGGTCAGCGGAGCACGCGGCTCGGGGTCCACCCCAGCGCGTCGCGGGCGACGCGGGTGTCGAAGACTCCGCCCGCGGTGATGGTGGCCCGCAGGTGGGGCGGCACCGGTGCCACGAGCGCACGCTCCACCGCCACGGCGAGATCGTCGGCGTGCACGTGCAGCCCGAGCTCCATGTCGCTCGGCCCGAAGCGGGCGTACTGCTCGTCGTTCAGCACGCGGGACGGCCGCAGCACCACTGTCGGCACACCGGTGCGCTCGGTCCACTGCGCGCAGAGATCCTCGGTGAGGATCTTCGAGCGCCCATAGGCGCGCATCGAGAGGCGCGGGTGGTCGTCGTCGATCGGCAGGTACCGCGGGATCGCCTCACGTTCCACGAAGCCGAACACCTGGATGGTGGAGATGCAGACCACCCGGCCGACGCCGGCGGCCTCGGCGGCGCGCAGCACCCGCACCGTGCCGTCCACGTTCACGCGGCAGATCTGGTCGCGCGTGCCCAGTGAGTCGTGCGGGATCGCCGCCGAGTGCACCACCGCGTCGCACCCGGCGGTGGCCGCGGCGAGACGATCGGCGTCGAACAGGTCGTCGCCGTCGACGAGGTCGTACCCGCGCACGGTGAACCCCCGCGCTTCGAGGTGCCGCACCACCACCCGCCCCACGGTCCCGGCCGAGCCGGTGACCAACACGCCGCCCACGCCCACGATCGTCCCTCACGACCCGCCGTGCGACCAACTCGACGCCCATTTTCGGACACAGGTCACGGACCGGCACCCCACTACGCTTTCCCGCCTGACGGCCGATGAGGAAGAGCCGCCGGCCGGCGAAGAGGACGACATGGTGAGAGTCGGGTTCCTGGGGCCCCACGGCACGTTCGCGGAGGAGGCGCTGCTCACGCAGGCCGACTTCGCCGCGGGCGAGGCCGTGCCGTTCCGCGACGTGCCGCACGTGATCACCGCGGTCGAGCAGGGCGACGTCGACCTCGGCATCGTGCCCATCGAGAACTCGATCGAGGGATCGATCACCGTCACGCTCGACACGCTCGCGTTCGACACCAACCTGCTCGTGCAGCGTGAGGTCGACCTGCCGGTGTCGCTCAACCTGTGCGCCAAGCCCGGCACGAAGCTCGCCGACATCAAGCAGGTCGTGTCGCACCCCAACCCGCTCGGGCAGACGCGCATGTGGATGGCCAAGCACCTCCCCGACGCGATCCCCGTTGCGGCCAACTCCACGGCCGACGCCGCGAAGCAGGTGGCGAAGTCGCGCAAGAACGACGTCGCCTCGATCGGCACCGCCGCTGGCGCGCGCCACGCGGGTCTGCACATCCTCGCCCGCGAGATCGAGGACCACCCCGAGAACCAGACGCGCTTCGTCGTCGTCGGGTACGGCGTGCCGCCGGCAACCGGTCACGACAAGACGTCGATCGTGTGCTTCCAGCGCGAAGACCGCCCGGGGTCGCTGCTCGCGATCCTGCAGGAGTTCGCGGCGCGCGCGATCAACATCACCAAGCTCGAGTCGCGCCCCACCAAGCGCGACCTCGGCGACTACTGCTTCTTCATCGACTTCGAGGGCCACCTCGACGACGAGATCGTCACCGACTGCCTGCGCAACCTGCGCGCCAAGCAGAAGCACGTGAAGTTCCTCGGCTCCTACCCGGTGGCCGGCAGCGACGGCGTGAAGAAGCGCCGCGCCGCCACCAAGGCCTGGCGCGACGCCGACGAGTGGATCGGCGAGATGCGCTCGCTCATCCGGGCCGACGACGAAAGCGACGAGCAGTGATCGACCTGCGACGGCTCCGCGACGAACCCGACTACCGCGCCGGCATCGAGCGCAAGCGCGTCAAGGCGGGTCTGATCGACGAAGTGCTCACGGCCGACGCGCAGCGCCGCGACGTGCAGACCAAGGCGGAGGAGCTGCGCGCCCGCCAGAACGCGGCGTCGAAGGAGATCGGCAAGGCGTCACCCGACGAGCGTCCGGCGAAGATCGAGGCCGCCGCCGCCCTCAAGGAAGAGCTCGCCGGCATCGAGGCCGAGCTCGCCGCGCTCGACGCCTCGGTGCGCGACCTCGCGATCCAGCTGCCCAACCCGGCCGACGCGTCGGTGCCCGAGGGTGGCGAGGAGGACAGCGTCGTCCTGCGCGTCGTGGGCGACACGCCCGGGCCGCCGCCGCTCGACCACGCCGCGTTCGGCGAGGCGATGGGCTGGGTCGAGAGCGACCAGGCCGTGCAGATGAGTGGCTCGCGCTTCGCCTACCTGATGCGCGAGGCCGTGCTGCTCGAGCTCGCGCTCGTGCAGTGGGTGATGCGCACGCTGGTGCAGGAGGGCTTCACGCCCGTCGTGCCGCCCGTGCTCGTGCGCGAGCAGGCGATGGAGGAGGCCGGCTTCTTCCCCACCGATCGCAGCCAGGTGTACGAGGTCGACGGCGGCGAGCTGTTCCTCGTCGGCACCGCCGAGGTGCCGCTGAGCGCGATCCACCGCGACCAGATCCTCCCCGAGGCGTCGCTGCCGCGTCGCTACCTCGGCATGTCGTCGTGCTTCCGCCGCGAGGCCGGCACCTACGGCAAGGACACGCGCGGCATCTTCCGCGTCCACCAGTTCGACAAAGTGGAGATGTTCTCGTACGCCTCGCCCGACAAGTCGTGGGAGGAGCACGAGGCGCTGCTCGCGATCGAGGAGAAGATCGTCGGCGGGCTCGGCCTCCCCTACCGCGTGATGAACATCGCCGCCGGCGACCTCGGTGCGGCCGCGGCGAAGAAGTACGACCTCGAGGTGTGGCTGCCCTCCGAGGGCAACTACCGCGAGCTCACGAGTTGCTCGAACTACCTCGAGTACTCGGCCCGCCGCCTCGCCACCCGGGTGAAGGGCGAGTCGGGCAACCAGCTGCTGCACACGCTCAACGGCACTGCGTGTGCCGTGGGCCGCACGCTCGTGTTCCTGTTCGAGCACTACCAGGACCCGAACGGCGGGTTCGTGGTGCCCGACGTGCTGCGACCCTTCACCGGGTTCGACCGCGTCGACCCCGTCTCCTGACGCCCGTCACCCGCAGGTTCGTTCGCCGCCCCCACCGGGCATCACAGGCGTACAGCGATCCGCGAACCAGGAGGGCGGCGATGAGCGAGACCACCAGCCTCGTGCAGGACGTCGAGTACCTCGACCTCGACGGTGACGGTGTGCCCGACGCGGTGTTGATCCGTGAGACGCTCACGGCCGATGCCCCGGAGGGGCCGCGACCCATCGAGACGATCGAGACCCTCGAGACCGGCATCGACATCGACGGGGTGCCCCATCACATCGAGGTCCACGCCGACGCCGCGTAGCGCTTCCCCCGACGCCGATGCGAGCCACACACCGACGGACCGATCATCCGCCCGGAGTCGGCGGCGTCACAGGGCCGAAACGCCTCCGCGTCACCGCGAGGCGACCGCCGACTCCGCTGACGCGCGGTCGTGCCGGTTGCGGGCGACGACGTAGACCACGCGGGCGACGACCGTCAGGCCCGCCGCCACCATCAGGGCGATGCCGGTCTGCTTCATGTCCCGGACCTCGGCCGGCGTGTTGCCCGTGCCCGACATCCCCGCGGTGAGCACACCGAGGAACATCGCACCGCCGGCGACGAGCAGCGTCATGACGCCTCCGAACGACAGGAAGAACCGGCGGGGGTGGTCGCGCACGAACACGCCCCCATCGTCCGCCCACGAGCTCCGGCGTCACAGGGCCGAACGGCTGACGGTGCGGCCTCTAGCCTGAGCCCCCTGGAGGGATGCCAGAGCGGCCGAATGGGACGGTCTTGAAAACCGTTGAGGCGCGAGTCTCCCAGGGTTCGAATCCCTGTCCCTCCGCCAACACGACTGCAGCGCGGGAGGCACGACCATGCGCATCAACCTGACGAGCGTGATGGTCGACGACCAGGCCAACGCACTGCGCTTCTACACCGAGATCCTCGGCTTCGAGAAGAAGGTCGAGATCCCGATGGGTGAGTACTCGTGGCTCACCGTGGTCGCGCCCGACGACCCCGACGGCACGCAGCTCGTGCTCGAGCCCGACGTCCATCCTGCGGCCAAGCCGTTCAAGCAGGCGCTCGTCGCCGACGGCATCCCGTTCACGTCGTTCGCGGTCGACGACGTGCAGGCCGAGTACGAGCGGCTCGTCGCGTTGGGCGTGGAGTTCACCCGGCCGCCCACCGACATGGGCACCGTCGTGGTCGCCGTGTTCGACGACACCTGCGGCAACCTCCTCCAGATCGCCACCGAGAAGCCCTGACGCGCAGGTTCCCACCCTGGTAGTACCTGGGTAGCATCGGAGCATGAAATTGAGCGTGAGCCTCACCGACGACGACGTCACGTTCCTCGACGGCTACGCCGAGCGTCAGGGGCTCGCCTCCCGCTCGGCAGCACTCCAGAAGGCGGTCCGCCTCCTCCGGGCCTCCGAGTTGGGTCCCGCCTACCGGGAGGCGTGGGCCGAGTGGGAGGCGAGCGGTGACGCCGCAGTGTGGGACGACGCCGTCGGCGACGGCCTCGCCTGATGCACCGGGGTGAGATCCGCCTCGTCGACTTCGCACCGGCCGTCGGGACCGAGGCCGACAAGCGCCGACCCGCGGTCATCGTCAGCAACGACGGTGCCAACGCGGCAGCAACCGACCTGCGTCGAGGCGTGGTCACCGTGGTCCCGTTGACCTCGGACACCAACCGGGTGTTCCCGTTCCAGGTGCTCCTGCCCGCGATCGACACCGGGCTGGATCTCGACTCGAAGGCACAGAGCGAACAGGTGCGCGCGATCGATGTGCGGCGCGTCGGTCGCCATCTCGGCGAACTCAACGGTCCGCTGCTGCGCGCACTCGACGACGCGCTCCGGCTCCACCTCGCGCTCTGAGCGACGCGTCGCGACCGGTCAGGCGCGGCGTACCCGCACGGGGAAGTGGCGGAAGCCGGTGTGCCGGTTGCTGCGCGTCCACTCGATCTCGCCGGCGGGCTCGATCTCGCCGAAGGTCGCGAGCACCTCCTCCACCATCACCCGGGCCTCGAGCCGGGCGAGCGACGCGCCCATGCAGAAGTGCACGCCGTGGCCGAACGCGAGGTGCAGGTTCGGGTCGCGCCGGATGTCGAACGTGGACGCGTCGGGGAACTGCAGATCGTCCCGGTTGGCCGACGCCTCCCACACCAGCACCTTGTCGCCCGGTGCGATCGCGTGACCGCCGAGCACAACGTCGCGCGTCGCCGTGCGTCGCTTCGACGGCGACGGTGACGTCCAGCGGAACATCTCCTCGATCGCGCCGCCCATGAGCGACGGGTCGGCGCGCAGTGCGACGAGCTGCTCGGGATGGTCGAGCAGCGCGGCGATGCCGCCCGCGATCGCGTTGCGCGTCGTCTCCGCGCCGGCGGAGAACAGCAGCGAGAAGAACATGTAGAGCTCGCCGTCGGTGAGTTGCGGCGGCTCGACGTCGGTCAATGTCGCGTGCACCACCACCGACAACATGTCGTCGGCCGGGTGCACCCGCTTCTCCGCGATCAACGCCGTGCCGTACTCGTGCATGAACGCCTGCGCGTTCGCCATGTCCTCCGTGCGTTCGAACGCCTCGCGGTCGCGGAAGTCGAACGTGTACTGCACGCAGTCGACGAGCCGGTGCCGATCCGCCTCCGGGATGCCGAGCAGGATGCAGATCGTCTGCATCGGGAGCTCGGCCGCGACGTCGGTGAGGAAGTCGAACGGCTCGTCGTCCGGCACCGCGTCGAGGAGCAGCCGCGTGCGGCGGCGCAGCTCGTCCTCCATCTCGAGCAGGCGTCGGGGCGTGAGGCCGAGGCTCACCAGGCGACGCACGCGGTTGTGACGCGGGTCGTCCATCATGTTGAGGACCACGCCCGACACCGGGAGGTCCTCGAGCAGCGTGCCGCCGAAGGGGCGCGCGCCGCCCTTCTCCGACGAGTACGTCGACGCATCGCTGAGCACCTCGTAGGTCTCCGCGTAGGTGGCGACCGACCAGAAGCCCTCGCCGCCCGGCGTGTGCACGGTGGGCTCGTGCCAGGCCACCGGCACGAGCCGCCGGTGCTCGGCGAACAGCTCGTGCGGGAACCCGTGCGCGAAGTTGTCGAGATCGGTGAGGTCGTGGCCGAGGACGCCGAGCGTGCTGCTCACGCGCCGCACGCTAGCGATGTCCCGCCCGCCAAGCTCCTCCTGCGCGACCATTGCGGGCATGACGCCCGAAGAGGTCGCCGCTCAGAAGGACCGCCTCCCCCGCGGGTGGGGCCGGTTCGGCAAGGGAATCGACGCGTTGCCGGCGCTCGCCGCACCCGACGAGCCCCTGCTCGCGGCGTGCGTCACGCTCAACCCCACCTTCCAGCACCGCGCCGTCGGGCTCGCCGGCGGACTGATGGAGGCCACCGGTGACATGAACGTCGTGGTGGCCGTCACCGACCGCCGCCTGCTCCTGGTGCGCACGGCGATAAACGGCAACCCGCGCGGCAACGAGGAGATCGCCTTCGAGGGTCTCGAGATCGCGGCGAGGGAGAAGAAGGAGTTCACCCTCGGCTGGCCGGCGGGGACGGCGCGCTTCAAGGGCGCGGCGAAGACGATGATCGGCCCCTTCCTCGACACGCTCGAGGCGCAACTGGCGGCGCGCGGCTGACCCGTCTCCCCGCCCGGCGCCGCTCCGGCGGCACGCCACCACTCGACCGCCCGCGCGGGCCATGCTGGTGGGGTGGGAGACGAGGAGTCCGGGTCCGCGGGACGCCGCGAGCTCACGCCGCGCGAGCGGCAGCGGCGCCGACGGCGCTGGCGCCACGTGATCGGCTGGCTCCTGTTCCTCCTCGTCGCCGGCGGCATCCTCTACGCCGCCTACGCCACCTTCGGGGGTGGATCCTCCGACGACAACCGCGCCGTCGGCACCACCGCCGCCCCCACCACCACGACCGTGGCCCCCGCCGGACCGTTCAAGACCAATGCCGGGGTCAACGTGCGCACGGGCCCGGCGACCACCCAGCCGATCGTGGCCACCCTCGATCTCGGCACCGAGGTGATGGTGGTGTGCGCGATCCAGGGTGAGCCGGTGAACACGGGCGGCGGGCCCCAGACCATCTGGGTGAAGGTCACCGCCGGTGCGACCACCGGCTACGTGAGCGCGGTGTACGTCGACATCGGCCAGGTCCTCGCCGACCCCGCCAAGATCGGCGAGTGCCCGCCCGTGTGACCGGCCGGGTGTGATCGGCCGCGTTTGCCCGCTCCTCCGAGCGGGAACCGCGGAGGGATGCGCACCGCGTCCTCAAGCGCCGGCCCCGCCGTCCGCGCCCTCCACGGCGCCCAGGCCGGACTGACCGCGACCACGGCGATGACGGCCGCGCTCGTCGCGGTGGAGAGACTGGGCGGGGTGCATCCCTCCACCCCGCGACTCGTGACCGAGGAGGTGGTCCCCGGCGCGGAGCACGCGCCCGGGCCGCTGGCACGCGGTCTCACCTCGCTGACCCACCACGCCTTCGGCGCGGCGGGCGGCGCGTTGTTCGCACTCGTCGCGCCCCACCTCCCCGGCCCGCGCGTCGTGAAGGGGCTCGGCTTCGCCGCGGTCGTGATGCTCGTGTCCTACGAGGGCTGGGTGCCCGCGCTCGGCATCCTGCCGCCCCAGCACGAGCAGCCCGCGCCGCGAGCGCTCGCACTCGCCGCCGGGCACGCCGTCTACGGCGTCGTCCTCGGTCTGCGCGCCGCCTGAGGGCCGGTACGCTCACGCGGTGACCGACGTGTTGCCGCTCTCCGAGCGACCGGCGTGGCAGGCACTGCAGAGCCACTACGCCGAGATCGCTCCCCGCCACCTGCGCGAGCTCTTCGCCGACGACCCCGATCGTGGTGAACGCCTCGCGGCCGAGGCCGAGGGCCTGTACCTCGACTACTCGAAGCACCGCATCACCGACGACACGATCGCGTTGCTCCTGCAGCTCGCCGACGAGTCGGGCCTGCGCGGGCACATCGACGCGATGTTCGCGGGCGAGAAGATCAACGTGTCGGAACACCGCTCGGTGCTGCACGTCGCGCTGCGCATGCCGCGCGACCAGCAGCTCGTGGTCGACGGCGTCGACGTCGTCGCCGAGGTGCACCAGGTCCTCGACCGCATGAGCGCGTTCGCCGACGAGGTGCGCGACGGCGTGTGGCGCGGCCACACGGGCAAGCGCATCCGCAACGTCGTCAACATCGGCATCGGCGGCTCCGACCTCGGGCCGGTGATGGCCTACGAGGCGCTGCGCCACTACTCGAAGCGCGAGCTCACCTTCCGCTTCGTGTCGAACGTCGACTCCACCGACTTCGTCGAGGCCACCCGCGATCTCGACGCCGCCGAGACGCTCTTCATCGTATCGTCGAAGACGTTCACCACGTTGGAGACGATGACGAACGCGCAGTCGGCGCGCGACTGGTGCGTGCAGCACCTCGGCAGCGACGACGCCGTGGCGAAGCACTTCGTCGCGGTGTCGACCAACGCCGAGGGCGTGCAGGCCTTCGGCATCGACACGAAGAACATGTTCGGCTTCTGGGACTGGGTCGGCGGCCGCTACTCGATGGACTCCGCCATCGGCCTCTCCACGATGCTCGCCGTCGGTCCCACTCACTTCGCCGAGATGCTCGCGGGCTTCCACGCGGTCGACGAGCACTTCCGCACCGCGCCGTTCGGCGAGAACCTGCCCGTGCTCATGGGCCTGCTCGCGGTCTGGTACCGCGACTTCTTCGGCTGCCAGACGGTCGGCGTGATGCCGTACGACCAGTACCTGAAGCGCTTCCCCGCGTACCTGCAGCAGCTCACCATGGAGTCGAACGGCAAGCACGTCACACTTGCGGGCGAGCCGGTGCAGGCCGACACCGGCGCCGTGTACTGGGGCGAGCCGGGCACGAACGGGCAGCACAGCTTCTACCAGCTGATCCACCAGGGAACGTCGATCATCCCTGTCGACCTCATCGGCTTCGCGAAGACGCTCAACCCGCTGCGCGACCACCACGACCTCCTGCAGTCGAACGTGTTCGCGCAGGCCCAGGCCCTCGCCTTCGGCAAGACCGCCGAGGAGGTGCGCGCCGAGGGCACCGCCGAGGAGGTGGTGCCGCACCGCGTGATGCAGGGCAACCGCCCCACCAGCGTGATCCTCACCGACGTGATCTCGCCGTTCCGGCTCGGCACGCTCGTCGCGCTCTACGAGCACAGCGTCTTCACCCAGGGCACGATCTGGGGGATCGACTCGTTCGACCAGTGGGGCGTGGAGCTCGGCAAGGTCATGGCCAAGGCCATCGCGCCGCAGCTCGAGTCGGCCGACGAGCCCGAGCTCGACCACGACTCCTCGACCAACGCACTGATCCGCCGTTACCGGGCGATGAAGCAGCAGTGAGCGCCGACGACGAGAAGCGCGTCGCCGCCGAGGCCGCGGCCGAGCTGGTGGAGTCGGGCATGCGCCTCGGCCTCGGCACCGGCACCACCGTCGCCCACCTCCTGCCCGCGATCGCGCGGCGCGGGCTCTCCGACGTCGTGTGCGTGTCGACGTCACCCGCCACCGAGGATCTCGCGCAACAGCTCGGTCTGCAGACCGCGTCGTTCGACGACGTCACCGCCTTCGACCTCGCCATCGACGGCGCCGACCAGGTGCGCTCCGACTGGTGGCTGGTGAAGGGCGGCGGCGCGGCACACACCCGCGAGAAGCTGGTGGCCGCGGCCGCGGCACGCTTCGTGGTGATCGTCGACTCGTCGAAGACGGTCGACTGGTTGCAGGCGCCGATCCCGCTCGAGCTCCTCCCCTTCGGGCTGCCGAGCACGCTGGCGCGGCTGCGCAACGGCGTCGGCGAGGTCGACCTGCGCGACGTGGCCCACAGCCCCGACGGCGGTGTGATCGCCGACTACCGCGGCGAGATCGGTGACCCCGCGCAGCTCGCGGCGCGCCTGTCGGCCACGCCGGGCGTGGTGGAGCACGGGCTGTTCCCACCGGAGATGGTGTCGGCCGTGTGCGTCGGGCGCGGCGGCGCGGCCGTGTGGCTCGACCGGCACTGAGCGACGAGGAGACGGGACCGGCCATGGGTGTGGAGCGCGAACGCGTCGCGAGCTTCGGCAAGCTGGAGGACGGCCTGCGCGACGCGAGCGAGTGGTACTGGTGGGGCCCCTACGTCAGCGAACGGCAGTGGGGCACCGTGCGCGAGGACTACAGCGCCGACGGTGAGGCGTGGGACTACTTCCCCCACGACCACGCCCGGTCCCGCGCGTACCGCTGGGGCGAGGACGGCCTCGCCGGCTTCTGCGACATCGAACAGAACCTGTGCCTCGGTCTCGCCCTGTGGAACGGGCGCGACCCCATCCTCAAGGAGCGCATCTTCGGGCTCACCGGCGCGCAGGGCAACCACGGCGAGGACGCGAAGGAGCACTGGTGGTACGTCGACGCCGTGCCCAGCCACGCGTGGAACCGCTGGCGCTACCACTACCCGCAGCAGGAGTACCCGTACGCCGACCTGATCGCGGAGAACGCGCGGCGTGACCGCACGCAGCCCGAGTACGAGCTGCTCGACACGGGCATCTTCGACGCCGGGTACTGGGTCGTCGAGTGCGACTACGTGAAGGCCGACCCCGTCGACCTCTGCTGGACGGTGCGCGTCACCAATGCGGGTGACACCACCGACACGCTGCACGTGCTCCCGAGCGCGTGGTTCCGCAACACGTGGTCGTGGGACCTCGATGCCCCGAGGCCCGGGCTCCACGCCGATCCCGACGACCCGGCACGCCTGTTGCTCGACCACCCGTGGCTCGGTCCGTTGGAGCTCCGCGCCGCCGCCGGCCCCGACGAGGTCGCCCCCACGCTGCTGTGCTGCGAGAACGACACCAACGAGGTGCGCATCTTCGAGGCGCCGGCCACCACGCCGTACCCGAAGGACGGCATCAACGACCACGTGCTGCACGGTGCCGACACCGTGAACCCGGAGCAGCGCGGCACCAAGGCCGCGTGGTGGTACCAGGTGACGGTCGAGCCGCACGCGACCGTGGAGCTGCAGCTGCGCCTCCGCCCGGCGTCGTACCACGTGTCCGACGCATTCGGGCCCGGGTTCGAACGGGTGAACGCCGAGCGGGCGCGGGAGGCCACCGAGTTCTACGACGAGCTCACCCCGGAGGGCACGCCCGCCGCCGAGGCCAAGGTGATGCGCCAGGCGTTCGCGTCACTGCTGTGGAGCAAGCAGTTCTACGCGTACGACGTGTCGCGCTGGCTCGACGGCGACCCCGCGCAGCCGACGCCGCCGCCCGAACGGCTCACCGCCCGCAACTCACGTTGGCGCAGCTTCGACGCCTTCGACGTGCTCGCCATGCCCGACAAGTGGGAGTACCCGTGGTTCGCCGCGTGGGACCTCGCCTTCCACTGCATCGCGCTCGCGCACGTCGACCCCGCGTTCGCGAAGTACCAGCTCGTGCTGGTCTGTCGTGAGTGGTTCCAGCACCCCAACGGCGCGCTGCCGGCGTACGAGTGGGACTTCGGCGACGTGAACCCTCCGGTGCAGGCGTGGGGTGCGGTGCTCGTCTACGCGATCGACGGCGCCCGCGACCTGGAGTTCCTCGAGCGCATCTTCGACAAGCTGCTCGTGAACTTCACCTGGTGGGTGAACCGCGAAGACGCCGACGGTTCGAACCTGTTCGAGGGCGGCTTCCTCGGCCTCGACAACATCGGCCCGCTCGACCGCTCGCACCTCCCCGAGGGCACACTGCTCGAGCAGTCCGACGCCACCGGGTGGATGGGCTCGTACGCGCTGGTGATGGCGGGCATGGCCGCGCTCCTGCACCGCAGTGGCCGCCCCACCCTCGACCTGGTCGTGAAGTTCCTCGAGCACTCCGCCGCGGTGCGCGGCGCGATGAACGACATGGGGCTGTGGTCGGAGGAGCACGGCTTCTACTTCGACCGGCTCCGCTGCGCCGACGGCTCGGTGCAGTCGATCGAGGTCTACTCGATGGTCGGCGTGATCCCGATGTTCGCGTCGGTGGTCGTCGAGCACGAGGCGCTCGCCCAGCTGTCCGTGTTCGGCAAGCGCTTCGCCTCGTTCATGGACCGGTCGCGCTTCGACGAAGCGGCGTTGCGCGCCTCCGGTCGCCTGCGCGGCGCGCCGGGCGAGGAACGGCTCCTCCTCGGCGTCGTCGACCCCGACCGCCTGCTGCGCGTGCTCGGCACGCTGTGCGACCCCGCCGACTTCCTCTCACCGCACGGTCTGCGATCGCTCTCCGCGTGCCACCGCGAGCACCCGTTCACGCTGGAGCTCGGCGGGGAGCAGCACACGATCGACTACGAACCCGCGGAGTCCACCACGCCGCTGTTCGGCGGCAACTCCAACTGGCGCGGCCCGGTGTGGTTCCCGCTCAACTACCTCGCCTGCGAGGCGCTCGACCGCTTCGACCACTTCCTCGGCGACGAGGCCACGATCGAGTACCCCACCGGCTCCGGCGACCAGCACACGCTCGGAGAGGTCGCCGACGACCTGCGCGACCGCCTCGTGTCGCTGTTCGTCCCCGACGACGACGGCTGTCGCCCGTGCAACGGCGGCAACGCGATGCTCGACCACGACCCCTACTGGCGCGACCTGCTCGTGTTCCACGAGTACTTCCACGGCGAGACCGGGGCCGGCCTCGGCGCGTCGCACCAGACCGGCTGGACCGCGATCGTCGCCGACGTGATCCGCCGCCGGCGCGCACCGAAGGAGTCGCTGCAGGAGCGACTCGGCGGCGACCGCGCCGCTCGTCCCGTCAGCGACTGAAGGCACGCGGCTTCCCGTCCTACGCTCCTCGTCATGGCGAAGATCGTGATGGTGCACGGTGCGTTCAACGAGCTGTGGGGTCCCCACGAGCTCAAGTCGCGGTGGCTGCCCGCGTTGCGCGACGGCCTGTGGCACCACGACATCACGGTCGACGACGACGACGTCGAGGTGTGCTTCTACGGCGACCTCTTCCGCCGCGCGCCCGGCACCGAGGCCGACGCCGAGCTGGAGAAGTCACGGGCCGGCATCGCCGACATGCTGTCCAACGTCGCGGGCGGTGGTTCGCTCGACATGCTGGGGCAGGCCGCGAGTGACGCCGCGTTCGACCGCACCGTCGACATGGTCACGATCATGACGACCCAACCCGACCTGCGCGACCGCATGCGGGCCCGCATCGAACCGCTCGTCGACCACGAGACCCGCGTCATCGTGGCCCACTCGCTCGGCACCGTGCTGTCGTACATGGCGCTGTGCAACCACCCCAACTGGCAGGTGCACACGTTCGTCACGATGGGTTCGCCGCTGGCGTCACCGATGATGGGCGACATGCTCGACCCGAAGCCGGTCGACGGGGTGGGCGTGTGGCCCGGCAACGTCGAGCGGTGGGTGAACGTGCGCGCCACCGGCGACAAGGCCGCGGCGGTCCCCATGGCGAAGCTGTTCGGCCCACGCGTGGAGGACATCGAGATCGACAACGGCCACCGCGCCCACGATCCCGAGCCCTACCTCAACTCGATCGCGACCGGTGGGGCCGTCGCCGACGCGCTCCGCCACGACGCCCCGGAGTAGCGCCCCTCGTCAGACGGGGCGTTCGCCGGTGATGCTGGCCCGCTCCATGATGCGGATCGACGGCCAGTAGTCGCTCGCCGCGTAGTGCTGGCACGACCGGTTGTCCCACATCGCCACCGCGTCGGGCGTCCAGCGGAAGCGGCACTGGTACTCGAGGATCTCGGCCTGGCGCCCGAGCTTCTGGATCAGCGCCCGGCTCTCCTCCGGCTCGAGCCCGACGATGTGGTCGGTGAAGATCCGGTTGACGAAGATCATCTTGCGGCCGGTGTCGGGGTGGGTGCGCACCACCGGGTGCTCGACGAGTGGGTACTGCGCACGCATCTCCGCCTTGCGCTCCTCGGGGACCTGGCTGCCGAAGCTGCGCATGAAGTCGTGCACGGCGGTCATGCCGTCGATGCGCGCCTTGAGGTCGTCGTCGAGCCCGTCGTAGGCCGCGCACATGTCGGCGAACAGCGTGTCGCCGCCGGTGGCCGGCACCTGCAGCGCGTGCAGGATCGCCGCCTTCGACGGCACCTCCCGCCACGTGACGTCGTGGTGCCAGCTGTTCTCGTAGCCGCCGACGTCGGCGCCCTTCTCGAAGTGCACCAGCTCGGGGTGCTCACCGTTCCCCGGGATGAACGGGTGGATCTCCAGCTCGCCGAAGCGGCGGGCGAACGCGACGTGCTGCGCGGGGGTGAGCGGCTGGTCGCGGAAGAAGATCGCCTTGTACGCGAGCAGTGCCGCGTAGAGCTCCTCGATGACGGCGTCGTCGAGGTCGGTGGTGAGGTCGACGCCCGAGATCTCGGCGCCGATCGTGGCCGACATCGGTGCCACGTCGAAGCTGCGGAACTTCAGCGCGGCGAGCTGCTCGCGCTCCGCGGCGAGGTGCCCGATGGGCCCCATGTCGAAGTCGTACTCGGCGACGTGCACCCGGGCGGCCTGGAGCTTGGCACCGGGATCGCGCTCTCGCGTGGTGTTGTCGGTGCGGACGTCGGTCATCGGTTCCCCCTGAGGTGGAGTGCGGTGTCGGGTGAGACGGGTGCGGTGAGGAGCGCCTCGCCGGTGTCGACGAGGTCACTGACGAGCAAGGGTGTGGTGGCGCTCGTCGCGGTGCCCGCTCCGAGGGCGCGTTCGCGGTCGGCGAGCGAGTGGACGAAGTAGCGGAAGGTGAGACGCACGCGCTGACCGCGCAGCTCGGCCGGCACGTCGGTGAGTTGCGCGAGCAGGCGTTCGCTCACGACGGTCAGCGCACCCGTGACCTCACGGAGCGGGCCGGCGAACACGTCGAAGCCGGGCTCGAAGGCGACCTGCTGGAGGAAGCGGGCGTACCAGCTGACGCCGTCGGCGGCGCCGAGCTCCGCGGCGAGCGGCAGCAGCACCGCTTCGAGCAGGGCGCGCCGGTTGTGGCCGCGGCCCGAGGCGTCGAGCTCGGTGAGGAGCTCGCGGCGACGCAGGTCGATCGCGCCCATGCGGTACTCGAAGATCGCGTCGACGAGGCCCTCGCGCGACCCGAAGTGGTACTGCGCGGCCGAGTTGTTGCGCTGGCCGGCCGCCGCGCCCACCTCCCGCAGCGACACCGCCTCGATCCCCCGCTCGCCGAAGAGGCGCTCGGCCGCGAGGACCATGGCCTCGCGGGCGCGGGCGGTGCGGGGGTCGAGTTTCACGGGCGCGGCGACAAGATTCAAGACGCTTACCTTAAAACTACTCCCCGGCTCCTGTCAAGGCCCTCGCTACCCTCGTGCGCGTGACCGGGCGCCGCCGACTCCGCACCGCACTGCTGGGCGCCCTGGCCGTGGTCCTGGGCGCCGTGACACTCACCGCCTGCGTGCCGCCGCCCCCCGCCGCCAACCGGGTGGTCACCTACTCCGTCACCGTCGACGGCTTCGTGTGGTCCGACCCGGCGCAGTTCGCCCAGTTCGCCGACCAGGTGCTCCACGACTGGAGCGGCTGGTCGCGTGCCGCGATCGAGTTCCGCCAGGTGCCGAGCGGCGGCGACTTCACCCTCGTGCTCGCGGCGCCCTGGGCCGTCCCCTACTACGACCCCGTGTGCACCGCCGACTACAGCTGTCAGGTCGGCCGCTACGTGATCATCAACGACGCCCGGTACCTCTTCGGGTCGCCCTACTGGCCCGGTCCCCTCGACGACTACCGCCGCATGGTGATCAACCACGAGGTGGGCCACTGGCTCGGCCTCGGGCACGCGTACTGCTCCGCGCCGGGCGCGCCCGCACCCGTGATGCAACAACAGTCGATGGGAATGCAGGGCTGCGCGATCAACCCGTGGCCGCTGCAGTGGGAGATCGACTCGGTGCGGAGGTAGTCGCACCTGCGAGAATCGTCGGCATGAGCATGATCGACGAGTTGCTGCGCAACAACGAGAAGTTCGTGCACGAGTTCGACCACGCCGAGCTCGGGGCGAGCCCCGCCCGCCAGGTCGTGCTGGTCACGTGCATGGACGCGCGCATCGACCCCGCCGCCGCGCTCGGCCTCACCCCCGGCGACGCGCACGTGCTGCGCAACGCGGGCGGTCTCGTCACCGACGACGTCGTCCGTTCGCTCGCGATCTCGCAACACGCGCTCGGCACCCGCGAGATCATGGTGGTGCAGCACACGCAGTGCGGTATGCACGGCCTCGACGAGAACGCGCTCGCGCTGAAGATCGGTGAGGCCAAGGGCGTGCCGCCGAACGCCAACGTGCGCTTCGGTGCGTTCACCGACCTCGACACGAGTGTGCAGGCATCGGTCGCGCGTCTGCGCGCCACCGACCTGCTCCTGCACCACGACCGCGTGCGCGGCTTCGTCTACGAGGTGGAGACGGGCCGCCTCCGCGAGGTCACGTGACGCCCTGGTGCTCGTTGTCGAGCAGCGCACGCTTCTTCTCGACGCCCCACGCGTAGCCACCGAGGCCGCCGCTCGCCGGCACCACCCGGTGGCACGGCACCACCACCGCGACGGGGTTGTTCCCGCAGGCCTGACCGACAGCACGGGCACCGCCGGGTGCACCGACCGCGTCGGCGAGGGCGCCGTACGTGCGGGTCTCGCCACGCGGGATGCGTTGCAGTTCGCGCCAGACCCGCAGCTGGAACGCCGTGCCGCGCACGTCGAGCGGGAGCTCGACCGCCGGTTCGTCGCCCGCGATGCGGCGCAACACCTCGTCGACCACGGGCGCGAGCTCCGTGTCGTCACGGCGGACGTCGGCCGCCGGGAACTCGTCGCGGACGATCTGCTCGAGCGCGCGCGGTTCGTCGCCCAGCGCGACGCGGCACACGCCGCGCTCCGTGCGGGCCACGAGCAGCGCGCCCAACGGCGAGTCGGCGACCGTCATCGTGATCGTCGCGCCCGCGCCACCCGCGCCGTACGACGCGGGTGTCATCCCGAGGCGCGCGTCGGACTGCTCGTAGAGCCGGCTGCTCGACCCGTACCCGGCGGTGTACATCGCGCCGGTGACGTCGCGGCCGTCGCGCAGCTCGGCCCGCAACCGCTCGACCCGCCGCCCGTCGGCGTACTGCTTCGGCGACACCCCGAGCACGCGCCGGAAGTCGCGCCGCAGCGCGTCGGGCGAGGTGCCCGTCGCGTGCGCGAGCTCGGCGAGTGACGGCGGGCTGCCCACCGAGTCGTCGAGGAGCGCGCAGGCGGCCCGGACCCGTTCGGTGCGTGGATCGACTTCGGTGGCGGTCATGGCGTCAGTGATACCGGAACCGGCGTCGGCGCGCTCTCCGGTTCCGGCGCGGGCGGCCATCCCGCTCAGCCGTGCGACCCGGTCCACTCGAGCAGGCGCTCGACCGGCCAGGTGTTGACGATGGCGTCGGTGGGCACACCCGCCTCGGCGGCCCGGGCACAGCCGTAGGGCTGCCACTCGAGTTGGCCGACCGCATGCGCGTCGGTGTCGATCGACACCTTGCAGCCCGTGGCCACCACCTGCTCGAGCAGGCGCATCGGCGGGTCGAGCCGCTCGGGACGGCAGTTGATCTCCACCGCCTTGTCGAAGTGCCGGCACGCGCCGAACACGAGGTCGGCGTCGAACGTGGACTCGGGACGACCCTTGCCCAGCACCAGCCGACCGGTGCAGTGGCCGAGGATGTCGGTGTGCGGGTTGGCGATCGCCGCGACCATGCGGTCGGTCATCGGGCCCGCGTCCATTCGCAACTTCGAGTGCACGCTGGCGACGACGACGTCGAGCTCGCCGAGGAGATCGGGATGCTGGTCGAGCGCGCCGTCGTCGAGGATGTCGACCTCGATGCCGGTGAGCACGCGGAACGGCGCGAGCTCCTCGTTGAGCCTCGCCACCAGCTCGAGCTGCGCCTCGAGGCGCTCCGGCTCGAGGCCGTGCGCAACCGACAACGACGGCGAGTGGTCGGTGAGCGCGAGGTACTCGTGACCGAGCTCGGCGCCGCGCCGGGCCATGGCCACCACCGTGGCGCCGCCGTCGGACCAGTCGGAGTGCAGGTGGAGATCGCCCTTGAGCGCGGCGCGGATCTCCCCACCCGCGCCGGCGTCGGGCGCGGCTTCCGCCTCGAGCCGGGCGAGGTACTCGGGGACCTCCCCGGCGAGTGCCTGCTCGATCACCCGGCCCGTGCTCGACCCCACGCCGGGCAGCGACTCCAGGGTGCCGGCGGCGGCGAACTCCCGCAGCTCGTCGGTGGAGCGCCCGCGGATGGCGTTCGCGGCCTTGCGGAACGCCTCTTCCTTGTAGCGGCCGGCCCGGGACCGTTCGAGCAGCGTCGCGATGCGCTCCAGCGCGTCGATCGGCTCCATCCCTGGAAAGTACCCGCGCGGAGTCCCCTAGTATCGGGCGCATCCCGGAGGGATGACTGAGAGGCCGAAAGTGCTCGCCTGCTAAGCGAGTAGGGGGCGATGAGCTCCCTCGCGGGTTCAAATCCCGCTCCCTCCGCCACTCGCAGCACCACCCCCGTGAGGGCAGCTGCGGCCCGCAGGCCGCGGCCCTCAGGGGCGCACGAGGTTGGGCGGCTGCTCGCCGGCGAGCACCGCCACCGCCCCCTCGCACGCCAGGCGCCCCATGCGCCGGCGCGTCGCCTCGCTCGCACTGCCGATGTGCGGCAGCAGGACCGTGTGCGGCGCGGCGAGCAGGCGCGGGTGCACGGTGGGCTCGCGCTCGTACACGTCGATGCCCGCGGCGAAGATCACGCCCTCCTCGAGCGCGACCGCGAGCGCCTCCTCGTCGACGACGGGACCGCGCGCGGTGTTCACCAACACCGTGTGCGGGCGCATGAGCCGGAGGCGGCGGGCATCGATCAGGCCGCGCGTCCCGTCGGTGAGCGGCACGTGCAACGAGACGGCATCGACCCGCCCGAGCAGGTCGTCGAGATCGGCGACGTAGCCCTCACGACCGGTGTCATTGCGCGAGTGGTGCAGCACGTTCATGCCGAACCCGGTCGCGCGGCGCGCCATGGCCTGGCCGATGCGGCCGAAGCCGACGATGCCGAGCGTGGCGCCGTGCACGTCGACGCCGAGGAACGCGTCGATGCGGAACCCGTGCCAGTCGCCGTTGCGCAGCGTGGCCTCGGCATCCGATGCGCGGCGCGAGGCCGCGAGCAGGAGCAGGAACGCGAGGTCGGCGGTGGTCTCGTCGAGCACACCGGGTGTGTTGCACACCGCGATCCCGCGCGACGCGGCCGCGGCGACGTCGATGTTGTCGTAGCCCACCCCGATGTTGCCGACCACCCGCAGTCGGCCGGCCCCGGCGTCGAGCACGGCCTCGTCGATGCGGTCGGTGATGGTGCAGATGACGGCGTCGTACTCCCCCACCGCCCGCACCAGTTGCTCGTGCGTGAGCGGGTCGCCGTGGGTCCACACCGGCTCGTGACCGGCGGCGAGGAGGGGGTCGAGCCAGCCGTCGGGCAGCGGGCGGGTCACCAGCACTCGGGCCATCGGCGGAGCGTAGACGGCTGCCCGTCCGCCTCGTGCTGCGACCCATTGCGTCGGACCGTGTCCGAATTGTACGGTGTGCCCTCCGGCGGGGCGGCCGGTGCAGGGAGGGTACGGAGATGGGCGCGGCGGGCGCAGCAGGGGCACCGTGGTGGGGCGACGACGACGGAGCCGAGCGCGCGGCCGCGGGCATCCCCGGCGACCAGCAGCACCACGACGCCGAACCCGTCGACCTGCGCGCGGTGGTGGTCGAGTACCGCCTCGACCTCTTCCGCTACGCGCGCTCCCTCACCCGCAACGACGCCGACGCCGAAGACCTCGCGCAGACCGCGGTGCTGCGGGCCCTCGCCGCCCGCACCGTGCTGCACGATCCGGTGAAGGCGAAGGCCTACCTGCTGCGCATCGTGCGCAACCTCGCCACCGACCAGGCCCGGTCACGGGCCCGGGTGCGGGTGGAGCCCTGGGCCGACGTGCCCGACGGCGCCGCCGTCGACACCGACCCCGACGCCGCACTCCTCCGCGACGCCAAGGGAGCCGTGCCCCGGCGCGCCCTGCGCAAGCTCGCCCCCGCGCACCGCGAGGTGCTCGAGCTGCGCTTCGTCGAGGAGCTCGACTACGAGACCGTCGCCGAACGGCTCGAGACCACCGAGCACGCGGCGCGCCAGCGGGTGTACCGGGCGATGCAGGCGATGCGCTCGCTCGTGCGCCGCAACGACCCCGATCTCACCGAGCACTGATCCGGGCACCGAGAATTGCGAAGGCCCCGGGTCTCCCCGGGGCCTTCGTCGTTCATTCGGTTGCGGCTGCGTCAGCCGGCGAGGCCGGTCAACCAGCGAGGAGGGCGCGGGCGCCCATCTCCACCGAGGGGTGACGCAGGCGGGCGAGCGCGCGGGCCTCGATCTGACGCACGCGCTCCCGGCTCAGGCTGACCAGCTGGCCGACCTCGTCGGGGGTGCGGGGCTCACCGCGGTCGAGGCCGAAGCGCAGCGTGAGGATGTAGCGCTCACGCTCGTCGAGCACCGACAGCAGCTTCTCGATCTCGGCCGGGAGCATGGCCCGGGCCGCCGACTCGTAGGGCGACTCGGCGCCACGGTCCTCGACGAGGTCGCCGAGCTCGGTCTCGCCGTCTTCGCCGACCGGGGTCTCGAGCGACACCGGCTCCGCGAGGTGCGGGATGAGCTCCTTGACGCGCTCGGGCGCGAGGTCGAGCTCCGCCGCCAGCTCGTCGAGCGTGGCCGGACGGCCCAGACGGGCCTCGAGCCCCGCGCGCTCCTTCTGGAGCCGGGCGAGGTTGTCGGCCGCGTGGACGGGCAGGCGGATGGTGCGGCCCGCGTTCGCGATGCCGCGCTGGATCGCCTGACGGATCCACCACGTGGCGTACGTGGAGAACTTGAAGCCCTTGCGCCAGTCGAACTTCTCGACCGCGTGGATCAGGCCGAGGTTGCCCTCCTGCACCAGGTCGAGGAGCGGCATGCCCGACGCCTGGTAGCGCTTGGCGATCGACACGACGAGGCGGAGGTTCGACTGGACGAACTGCCGCTGCGCGTCCTCGCCCTTGCGGACGAGACGCTGCAGGTCGCGCTTCTCGGTGCGGGTGAGGCCCTTGTCGACGCTCGCGAGCGTCTCCTGGGCGGCCTTGCCCGCTTCGATGTCCTGAGCGAGACGAGCCTCGTCGTCCTTCGTGAGGAGCTGGTGACGACCGATGTCCTCGAGGTAGAGACGGACGAGGTCCTCGTTGTCGCGTTCGGTGCGGTTTCGAACTCGTGCCACGGGTGCCTTCCCAGGGGGGTCGGATCGGACGACTCGGGGGGATCGAGCCGGCTTCGGATCTAGAACGACGGGGGCTTCGCTCTTGTTCCGGATTTCTGGTTGCCGGATTGGGTCTGTCGGCGGGTCACCGGCGGTCGTACAGTCGCGCCAACAAAGGGAGCCCTCCATTGTGCCCAATTTCTCGGGCCGATGCACATCCTGTGCGTCCAACCCTGGGTCCTGCACCGAATTTTCACCTAGCATCCCCGCTTCCAGACCCCACAGGAGGACGAAATGCCCGCACCCGACCCCTCGCAGCTCGGCCCGTTGGCCGGCCTGGCCGGCACCTGGGAAGGCGACCAGGGCCTCGACGTCTCGTACCACCACGCCGACGGCGAGGTCGGTGAGACCCCCTACCGGGAGCGCGTGGAGCTCAAGCCCTTCGGCCCCGTGGCCAACGGCAAGCAGGAGCTCTTCGGCCTCGACTACCGCATGGCCGCCTGGCGCATCGGTGAGGACGAGCCCTTCCACACCGAGGTCGGCTACTGGCTGTGGGACGCCGCCAACGGCCAGGTGATGCGCTCCTTCATGGTGCCCCGCGGCATGGTCGTGATCGCCGGTGGCCCGGCGAGCGCCGACTCGAAGACGCTCGAGATGAGCGCCGAGCGCGGCTCGCCCACCTACGGCATCCTCTCGAACCAGTACCTCGACGTGGAGTCCAACACGCCGAAGTACACGTGCACCATCAACGTCGGTGACGGCGAGTGGAGCTACGAGGAGTGCACCACCTACGACGTGAAGTCGAAGAACATGACGGTGCAGCACACCGACAAGAACACGCTGAAGCGCGTCGACTGACTCTTCACCGATCGTCGGCTCCGCCGACCGCAGCTTTCCTGCGCAGGGCGCACCCTCCGGGGTGCGCCCTGTTCAATTCCCCGTGAGGCGCACGGGCAGCGTGTCGATGGAGACACCCACGCTCTGGTCGGGCCCGCAGCACATCCACGAGGGCTCGGCGAGGATCTCGACGTCGGCGACCCGCGCGAGCAACTCCTGGAACATGGCGCGGATCTCCCGGCGCGCCAGGTGCGCACCGAGGCAGAAGTGCACGCCACCACCGCCGAACGACACGTGGTGGTTGGGCGAACGGCCCACGTCGAAGCGGAACGGCTGCTCGAACGCCCGCTCGTCGCGATTGGCCGACGGGTAGAACATCGCGATCCGGTCACCCTTCGCGATGGGCACCCCGCCGAGCTCGGTGGCCACCGTCGCGCTGCGGGCGAAGCTGGTGACCGGGCTCGACCAGCGGATCATCTCCTCGGTGGCGGTGTCGAGGAGACCGGAGTCGCCGCGCAACCGCTCGAGCTGGTCGGGATGCTCGACGAGTGCCTGCATGCCCATCGAGATGGTGTTGCGCGTCGTCTCGCTGCCGGCGATCGACAGCACCACGAAGAACATGTCGAGCTCGAGCACGCTGAGCTCCTCGGCGTTGCCGTTCCCGTCGTCGAGGCGCGCATTGGCGATGATGCTCCACACGTCGTCGGCGGGATGCGCCCGCTTCTCCTGGCCGAGCGCCTGCGCGTACTCGTAGAGCGCGAGCTGTGCGCGCACGTGGTCGTCGGCGCTGATCCCCGACCGCGGGTCACCGGCGCGCAGGGCGGTGTCAGTGTTGGCGAACACCGCCGGGCGATCGGCCTCGGGGATCCCCACGATGTCGGCGATGAGGTGCATCGGCAGCGGGTAGGCGACGTCGCGCACGAAGTCGCACTCCCCGCGGGCCAGCACGTCGTCGACGATGCGGCGTGACCACATCGCGATCCGGTCGTCGAGCCGGGAGATCATGCGCGGCGTGAAGCCGGCGCTGATCAGCTTCCGGAGACGGGTGTGGGTCGGCGGGTCGGCGGCCACGAGCATGTGCCCGGACCGCTCGTCCTCCTGCCCCGTGATCGCGGGACCTCGGGTGGCCGAGAAGGTCTCCCAGTCGCGGTTGGCCTGCACGACCTCCTCGTGGCGCAGGACCACCCAGAAGGGCACACCGTCGGGGGCGTTGGCCATGGGGACCGCCGGGTGGTGCAGGACCGCACCCTCGGCCCGGAGCTCGGTGAACAGCTCGTGGGGGAAGCCCCGGCGGTAGAGCTCGGGGTCGGTGAGGTCCACGCCGACGGTGCCCGTGAGGGTGCTCATGGTCACATCCTGGCCCCCACGGGGGCCCCGTGAAAATTGGGGGTCGCGATCCGCCGTACACTCTCTGTGGTCGGTTTGTGACCGACCGGGGCGAAACGCCCACCGGGCAGATCGGTGGGACGGCAAGCAGGGGCGATCAGGGGCGATGGCCAAGGAGCTGGGCTGCGCATTGGCGACGCCACGCCATGGTGACGTGGGCACCGCGCTGCTGCGCGAGTACACGGTCAACCACAGCGGGATCGGGGTGATCTACCGCGCCCTCGATCTGCTCGTCGCGCACTTCGAGCTCGACGACGCCGCACTGGTCGTCGACGGCTCCGACCTCGGCGTCCAGGTGTTCCGGGCTCGCCGTCGCCCGCTCGGCCCCGACCTCGCGTGGTTGTTCGGCGCCGAGCCCGGCCTCTACACCTCGCCCAAGGCGAAGGTCGACACCTCCCTGCTCCCGGTGCTCTGCGCCATCGCGCTCGACCTCGACGTCGAGCACCACGACGCCGGCCACGACGCCCTGACCGGGCTCGCGAACCGGCGGCGGCTCCACGACACCATCGACCTCGAGGTGCGCCGCGCCGCGCGCACCGGGACGAGCTTCGGGGTGCTCGCGTTCGACCTCGTCGACTTCAAGCGCTTCAACGAGAACTACGGCTACGAGACGGGCGACGACGCGCTGCGCGCCTTCGCCCGTGCGCTGCGGGCCGAGGCGCGGGCCACCGACACCGTCGGGCGCTGGGGTGGTGACGAGTTCGTGATCGTGGCGCTCGCCGACAAGGCCGAGCAGCTCGTCCCGCTCGTGGCCCGGGTGCGCCACCGGCTCGAGCGCAACCCGCTCGCCGGCACCGAGGTGGTCGCGTTCCGCGAGAGCCGGGCGATCATGTACCCCGGCGACGGCGTGGAGACCGGCGAGATCCTCGCCCGCGCGTTGGGCTCCCTGAAGCCGAACTGACGCACGCGCGTCGCGAATTCGTCGGGAACACGTGACTTCGCGACAACAGTCGCATGGAAACCGCGCCCGCTTGTGACGGTGGTCTCCAGATGGGCAGGAGATGTGTCAAAGCGCGGCTCTCAACGCCGACAACCCAGGTAGGTACGCACGCAAGGGGCCGCGGACCACAGGGGCGAAGGTGCACGACGACATCCGCAACGACGACAGGGCGACACCCACGGGCACCGGCGACGGGGCGCGTGTGCTGCTCGTCGCACCCGACGATCTCGTGACCGAGAGCGTGCGGCGCGCGCTCGACCTCGAGTGCGGCGTCACCGTCGTGGGGCAGGTCGACGGCACCGGCCACGTCGAGGCGACCATCGCCCACACGGCGCCGGACGTCCTCGTCGTGACCGCCCATGTGCACGACGACGCGGGGCTGGCGTTGGTCGTCCACCTGCGTGAGGAGCACCCGGACGTGCCGGTGGTCCTGCTCGCCGACACCGCGAGCGGCCCGGCGCTCGTCAACGCACTCGCCGCCGGGTGCGCCGGGTTCGTGGCGTGGGACAGCTGCTTCGGCGAGCTGGTGAAGGCGGTGCGCACCGCCGCCGACGGCGGGGTGCACGTGCCGCGCGCGATGGCCGACGAGCTCGCCGCGCAGCTGCGGCCCGACCGCCGCTCGCCGCTCGACCTGAGCCAGCGCGAGCTCGAGGTGCTCGGCCTGCTCGCGCGCGGCCTCTCCACCGACGAGATGGTCGACGAGCTGATCCTGAGCGTGCACACCGTGCGCAACCACGTGCGGGCGATCCTCGCCAAGCTCGGCGCCCACTCCCGGCTCGAGGCCGTGGCCATCGCGACCCGACGCGGGCTGCTGTCCTCCGGGCCGGCGTCGACGCCGGTCGCCGCGCGCTGAGCGCACCGAGACCGCCCCGGTTTCGCACACTCCTCTCGCGGGAATGCCGCGCGGACCCCGTCGGTCCCGAGGAGTCCCCATGGCCACCACCGAGCACCCCGCCCCGCGAGACCTGCCGCTGAGTGCCGTCCGCGTCGCGTTCCTCGTGGCGAACGAAGGCATCGAGGAGCGGGAGCTCACCGAACCCTGGGAGGCGGTCACGCGTGCGGGCGCTCGCGCCGAGCTGCTCGCCCCCGACGCCGGAGAGGTGCAGTGCTTCCGCCACCTCGACCGGTCGATCACGCGGCCCGTCGACCGCGCGGTCTCCGACGCCTCGCCCGACGACTACGACGCGCTCGTGCTGCCCGGCGGCGTCGCCAACGCCGACCAGCTGCGCACCGATCCCCACGCGGTGCACTTCGTGCGGCAGATGTTCGAGGCGCAGCGGCCCACCGCGGTGATCTGCCACGGGCCGTGGATCCTCGCCGACGCCGGCGTGCTCGGGGGCCGCACCCTCACCTCGTGGCCGAGCCTGCGCACCGACCTGCACAACGCCGGTGCCGAGTGGGTCGACGAGGAGGTGCGCGTCGACGGGCGGCTCGTGAGCAGTCGCAACCCGCACGATCTGCCGGCGTTCTGCCGCACCCTGATCGAAGTGTTCGCCGGCGCCACCGCCCACCACTGATCCGGTGCTGATCCGGTGCTGATCCGGCGCGCCCCGAGCCCACGAGCGCAGGCTCGGCGACGTCGGTAGCGTCTCGCCGCATGACGGGTGACGACCGCTTCGGTGCCGACGATCTCGTGCTCTGCGCCGGGACGCTGGTGACCACGCCCTTCGTCGACCGCCTCGCACCGGCGCGTGACGCCGGGTTCCGCGGTGTGTCGCTCCAGCCGATGGACGTGGTCACGTTCACGGGCGACGGCCGGTCGCCCGCCGATCTCGTGCGGCTGGTCGACGACCACGGCCTCGTGGTCGCCGAGTTCGACGCCATCACCACGTGGGACGACGACCACGAGCCACCCGCCGCCTGGGGTCCCGACGCTGCGGCAATGAAGGCCGGGACGGCCGAGAACCTGATCCCCCTCGCCGCCGCCGTCGGCGCGCGCTCGGTGTCGATCGTCGAGTACTACGGCGTCGCGCTGGGCACCGATCGCGCTGCGGCCGGGTTCGCGCGCGCATGCGACGTCGCCGCCGACCACGGGCTCATGGTCACGCTCGAGTTCCTCCCGTGGACGGGAGTCCCCACGCTCGCCGACGCGATCGCGATCGTGCGCGCCGCAGGACGCCCGAACGGCGGCATCCTCGTCGACAGCTGGCACCTCTTCCGCAGCGGCGCGACGCTCGGCGACCTCGCTGCGGTGCCCGGCGACCTCGTGGGGTACGTGCAGATCGACGACGCGCCCGCCACCCCCGAGGCCGACCTCGGCGAGGAGACCACGCACCGGCGGCTCGTCCCCGGAGACGGAGACCTCGACCTCGCCGGCTTCGTGCGCACGCTCCGGGCGATCGGGTACGACGGCCCGCTGGGCGTGGAGGTCTACTCCGACGACCTGGCCGCCATGCCCGCGGCCGAGGCGGCGCAACGGTGCGCGACCGGGACCCGTCGGGTGCTGGCGGCGGCGCGCTGACTCCGGACCGCTGACGCGAGCGAGCCCCGGTCGGGGACCGGGGCTCGACTCTTGGGGGCGAACCGGTGCTGGGGGCCGGCTCGGCAGTGGCCTGCGGCCGGTCAGCCGCCGAATTCGACGGCGACCCAGATGCGGTCGTTGGCGATGGTGTAGCCGACGCCGGCGGTGGTGAAGGCGCCGCGCAGGATGTTGGCGCGGTGGCCGCTGCTGGCCATCCAGGCGGCTTCCATCTGGTCGGTGCTCATGCCGTTGGGGCCGACGAGGAGGTTCTCGCCGAGGGTCTGGTAGCCCTCGTAGCCGGGGCTGTAGAGCACGTCGGTGAGGTTCTGGTGCACGAGGCCGCCGTTGGCTTGTGCGAGGTGGGCGGCCCAGCCGGAACCGAGGCCGGCGAGTTGGTTGTTCCAGCCCATGGCGCCGAGGCCGTTCGCGGCGCGGTCGCGGTTCATGGCGTCGAGGACACCGGCGGTGGTCGCGTCGGGCGGACCCGGAGGCGGCGGCGGGGGTGCACACGCGCTGACACCGACCGCGACCGCGGCCGCCATCGCGAGTGTGGCGACGAGGCGACGGGTGCGGCGGGCCTTGATGGTGGTGGTCGGTGTGGTGGTGGTGCCCCTGGTGGTGAACATCTTCCGCCTCCCCAGCGAGACGGTGGTTCCGGGTCGGAATCGCCGTGGTGTGTGTTCACCAGAGAGATCGACACCCCCTCAACGGCCGCGCAGACAGTGGTGGATCAAAGCGCGATGACACACCTTGACCACCCTCCGTGGGACCTCCGACCGGGACCGAAGTCAACCGGGCGTCAACCGGGCAGGTCGCCCGGGACGGACGCGAACGACGGGGTGCTCCGCCGGCGCTGCGCCGTGGACACCCCGTCGATCCGAGAGTGGGCGAGGGGGGACTTGAACCCCCACGTCCTTTCGGACACTGGCACCTGAAGCCAGCGCGTCTGCCTATTCCGCCACTCGCCCTCGGAGCGCCACAGGGTAGCAGCGCACCTCCTGGGTGCTCCCAGAGGTGGAGGGGGGCGCCGGTACACTCGCCCCGATGGGACTCCAGGGGTTCGAGCGCCGGCTCGAGCGATTGGTGGAGGGCGGCTTCAGCAAGGCCTTCCGCAGCGGCCTCCAGCCCGTCGAGATCGGGCATCGGCTCACCCGCGTGCTCGACGACGGTCGCACGCTGGGCGTCAACGGCCGTCCCGTCGCGCCCAACAACGTGGGCGTGTACCTCTCGCCCGAGGACTTCGAACGGTTCCGCAGCTTCGCCGAGGCCCTGGCCCGCGAGCTCGCGGAGGCCGCCCGGCAGCACGCCCGCGACGAGGGTTACCAGTTCGTCGGCCCGGTGATCGTCACCCTCGTGCCCGACGACACGCTCCGCACCGGCGAGTTCGACGTCGTCGCCGAGATCTACGAGGGCGAGGGCGGTCACGTGGGCTCGCTCGTCCTCCCCGACGGCCGGCGGGTCTCCCTCGCCGAGGCCACCACCTCGATCGGCCGCAACTCCGACTGCACCGTCACCCTCGCCGACCCCCGGGCGTCGCGCCGGCACGCGGAGATCCGTCCCACCGGCGACGGCTTCGTGCTCGTCGACCTCGGATCGATGAACGGCACGCTGGTGAACGGGGTGGCGGTGCGCGAACGGCTCCTGCACGACGGCGACGAGATCTCCGTGGGTGCGACCGTGCTGCGCTTCGAGGCCTCGTAGTGCCCGAATCCGTCCTCACGGTCCTCAAGTTCTGCTTCCTCGCGCTCCTCTACCTGTTCCTCTACCGCGTCGTGCGGGTGGTGGTGAAGGAGATGCGGGCACCCGCCCCCTCGCCCATCGTCGACGCCGCGGTCGCCGCGCCGGTCCCCGCGGCGGCGCCGGCCAAGGCCGCCAAGACGAAGGGCCGTGGCCCCGCCAACCTGCGCATCCTCGAGCCCGAGTCGCGCCGGGGTGAGACCACACCGATCACCGACGAGCTCACCGTGGGGCGCGGCGGCGGGTGCGGCATCGTCCTCGCCGACGACAGCTTCGTGTCCACCGTGCACGCGCGGGTGTTCCGGCGCGACGGCGAGGTGTGGGCCGAAGACCTCGGGTCGCGCAACGGCACGCTGCTCAACGGCCAGGCGCTCGTGCACGCCGCGCCGCTGCGTCGCGGCGACCAGCTGCAGTTCGGGCGGACGGTCGTGGAAGCGACACGATGAGCCACCTCGCGAGCCTCGGCGGCAGCACGATGAGCCACCTCGCGGGCCTCGGCGGCAGCACGACGAGCCGCCTCGCATCCTTCGGCGGCAGCCGATGAGACTGCGCGTCGGGGCCGCCACCGACGTCGGGCGGGTGCGCGAGGGCAACGAGGACGCATACCTCGTCGACGACGCGATGGGACTCGTGGCCGTCGCCGACGGCATGGGCGGCCACCGCGGCGGCGAGGTCGCCAGCGCGACCGCGCTCGAGGCGCTGCGCGCCGCGATCAGCGCGGGCCGGCCCCTGCGCGAAGCGGTGGAGGACGCCAACCGCGCCGTGTGGGACAAGGCGCAGACCGACGACGCACTGCGCGGCATGGGCACCACCGTCACCGCGGCAACGCTCGCGGCGGGCGGCACGCTGCTCATCGGTCACGTCGGCGACTCCCGGGCCTACCTGCTGCGCGACGGCGAGCTGCGCCAGGTCACCACCGACCACTCCCTCGTCGAGGAGCTGGTGCGCGACGGTCGCATCACGCCCGACGAGGCGGCGGTGCACCCGCAACGCTCGATCATCACGCGCGCGCTCGGCGTCGACTCCTCCGTCGAGGTCGACGTGTACCCGGTCGAGCTGCGCGCGGGCGACGTGCTCCTGTTCTGCAGCGACGGCCTCACCGGCATGTTGCAGCCCGACCTCATCGCCGCCGAGCTCCGGCGCGAGGACGACCCCGCGCGCGCGGCGAGCAAGCTGGTCGACGCCGCCAACGCGTCGGGCGGCGAGGACAACATCACGGTGGTGGTCGTCTCGGTCACCGCCGAGGAACCCGAGCGCACCGCCATCGTGCCGGTCACCCTGCCCGAGCCCCCGCCCATCGACGACGTGCCCACCGAAGAGGCGCGGCCGCCGAAGCGGCGCGGCCGAAAGGTCGGCAAGGTGCTGCTGTGGGTGCTGCCGATCGTGCTGGTGCTCGGCATCGCCGTCGGCGCGGTCGGCTGGTACGCGCGGCGCAGCTACTACGTGGGTGTCCACCAGGGGAACGTCACCATCTTCAAGGGCGTCCCCGGCGGCCTGGCCGGTTGGGACCCCACGATCGAGCAGCGCACCGACATCGCGCTCGACGACCTGCGCCCCGCCGACCAGGCGCTCGTGAACGACGAGAAGCACTTCTCGTCGCGCGCCGACGCCGAGGCGTTCGTCAGCCGCATCGAGGGCCGCAACGACACCTCGCCCTCCACCACCACGACCCAGCCGTCGACGAGCACCACCGTGCCGCCCACCACCACGGCACCCACCACCACGGCGCCCCCCGCCGCCCCGACGGCGGCGCCCGCGACATGAGGTCGCCCACCGCGCGGCGCCGCCGCGCGAACGAGTTGGGCCTCGGTCTCATGGCCGTGGTCGCGACCGGCGCGGGCTACGTGCTCCTCCTGCTCGCCGACCGGCCCGACATCCCCGCCGACCTCTGGGTGTTCCTCACCGCGGTGCTCGGCCTCTACGTCGTCGCGCACGTCGCCGTGCGCGCGTTCGCACCGCGTGCCGATCCCACACTGCTGCCGATCGCGGCGATGCTCAACGGCATCGGGTTCGTCGTCGTGTCGCGCCTCGACCGCGACCTCGCGCGCACGCAGGCGATCTGGATCGCGGTGGGCGTCGGGGTGTTCGTCGTCACGCTGATGTTCGTGCGCAACATCCGTACGCTGCAGCGCTACCGCTACATCTTCCTGCTGCTCGGTGTCGGCGCGCTGCTCATCCCGCTGCTGCCCGGTGTCGGCGCGGAGATCAACGGCGCGCGCCTGTGGGTGCGCGTCGGCCCTGTGAACTTCCAGCCCGGCGAGGCCGCGAAGGTGCTGCTCGTCATCTTCTTCGCGTCGTACCTCGTGGAGAAGCGCGAGCTCCTCGCGCAGGGCACCCGCCGATTCCTCGGCATGACGTTCCCCGACCCGAAGCACCTCGGCCCGCTGCTGCTGGCGTGGGGCTTCTCGATCATGATCATGGTCTCGCAGAAGGACCTCGGGTCGTCGCTCCTGTTCTTCGCGGTGTTCGCGGCGATGCTCTACATCGCCACGGAGCGCGGCTCCTATCTCTTCGTCGCGTTCGTGCTCTTCGTCGGCGGCGCGGTGGTCGCCTACCAGCTCTTCACCCACGTGCAGGAGCGCGTCACCGGCTGGGTCGACCCGTGGTCGCACTCGCAGACGTCCGGCTTCCAGCTCGTGCAGTCGCTGTTCGCGCTGGGGAGCGGCGGCTTCGCCGGCACCGGCCTCGGGCTCGGCAGCCCGCAGAAGATCCCCGCCGCGTCCACCGACTTCGTGCTCTCCGCGATCGGTGAGGAGCTCGGGCTGCTCGGCACGGTCGCGGTGATCCTCCTGTTCATGCTCTTCGTGGGCAGCGGCTTCCGCATCGCCATCCAGTCGGAGCGCCCGTTCTCGAAGCTGTTCGCCGCGGGCCTCACCGCGATCGTGGGCGTGCAGACCTTCGTGATCGTGGGCGGCGTCACCCGGGTGATCCCGGTCACGGGTGTGACGCTGCCGTTCATCTCGTACGGCGGTTCGTCGCTCGTCGCCAACTTCGTGATCGTCGCGCTGCTGCTGCGCATCTCCGACGAGACGGTCGCCCGCGCCGAGGCGCCGGGCGCGCTCGCCGGCGCGCGCATGGCCATCGGCGACGACGCCCCGGTGGCCCCGCCACCGGCCCGCCGATGAACCGGCCGATCCGACGCGTGGGCTACGCGGTCGTGACGCTGATGCTGATCCTCGTCGCGCAGCTCACGTACCTGCAGGTGGTCGACGCGAACCACCTGGCCAACGACCCGCGCAACGTGCGCAAGACGCTGCGCCAGTACAACCGCGCCCGCGGCGAGATCCTCACCGCCGACGGGCAGATCGTGGCCCAGTCGGTGCCCACCACCGGCGACTTCAAGTACCAGCGCAAGTACCCGCTCGGCGAGCTCTTCGCGCAGGTCTCGGGGTACCAGTCCTTCGCCGGCCTCGTGGGCAACACCGGCGTGGAGTCGAGCTACGACAAGGTCCTCACCGGTCAGGACACCGACCTGCAGTTCAGCGACGTCACCGGCATCTTCAGCCGCAAGTCCGACACCAACAACGTCGTGCTGTCGCTCGCGCAGTCCACACAGCAGGCCGCCAAGGACGCGCTCGGCAACCAGCAGGGCTCGGTGGTCGCGCTCGACGTCAAGACGGGCGCGGTCAAGGCACTGTGGTCGAACCCGAGCTACGACCCGAACTTCCTCGCGGTGCAGAACTCGCAGGTCGTGCAGGGCGCGTTCAACCTCATCAACTCGAAGGAGCAGGGCGATCCCGCGCTGCAGCGCGTACCGCGAGATCTATGCGCCCGGCTCCACGTTCAAGGTGGTGACCACCAAGAGCGCGCTCGAGCTCGGCATCGCGACGCCCGATCGCTTCTTCGACTTCTCGAACGGCTTCGAGATCCCCGGCACGAGCACCATCCTGCGCAACTTCGGCGGCGGGAACTGCGGCGGCACCCTCACCGAGAGCCTCACCGTGTCGTGCAACGCGACGTTCGCACAGCTCGGCTACGAGATGGGGCCGGCGTTCGTGCCGCAGATGGACCAGTGCGGCGTCCACTCGGCGATCCCCATCGACCTCGACCCGAAGTCGGCCGTGAGCCAGGGCCCCACCGCGAGCAGCGACAAGGCCCGCTTCGCGCTCGCCGGCATCGGCCAGGGCGACGTGGCGGTGACGCCGCTGCAGATGGCGGTGGTGGCGGCCGCGGTGGCGAACGGTGGCACGATCATGGAACCCCACGTGGTGCAGGAGATCCAGGACTCCGAGGGCAAGACCATCCAGACCTTCGAGCCCCGGGCCTGGCAGACGTGCATGTCGCCGCAGACCGCCGCCGCCGTGAACCTCATGATGCAGTCGGTCGTGCGGGAGGGTTCCGGCACCGCCGCCCAGATCGACGGCGTGACCGTCGCCGGCAAGACCGGTACCGCCCAGGTCGAGGGCAAGCTCCCGACGGTGTGGTTCATCGCCTTCGCCCCCGCCGACAACCCCCAGTACGCGGTCGCCGTGGTGGTGCCGAACGGGGGCTCGAACAACGACCCCGAGGTCACCGGTGGGGCCATCGCCGCCCCCATCGCCAAGCAGGTGCTGCTGAACCTGCTCGGGCGCACCGGCTGAGGCCTCGCAGATTCCCCGATGTTGACGTGGCGTGGAAGGCCACGCGCCCCGGAATTGGGCCTGCTGAACGGTAGATTTCCCGGTTCATGACGTCGCCCCCCGACGCCCGCGTGTTCGCGAACCGCTACGAGCTCGGTGCCGAGATCGGTCGCGGGGGCATGGCCGACGTCTACCTCGGCCACGACAACCTCCTCGACCGCCGCGTCGCGGTGAAGGTGCTGTCGCCCGCGTTCGCCGACGACCCGGTGAACCGCGAGCGGTTCCGCCGCGAGGCACAGGCCGTCGCGTCGCTCAACCACCCGAACATCGTCGCCGTGTACGACTGGGGCGAGGAGGACGGCACCAGCTTCATCGTGATGGAGTACGTGCCGGGCCAGACCCTGCGCGACGTCATCGCCACGTACGGGCGCATCGCGCCACTCGAGGCCACGCGCATCGCGGCCGACATCGCCGACGCGCTCGCGTACGCGCACCGCAACGGTGTGATCCACCGCGACGTGAAGCCGGGCAACGTGCTCGTCACCCCCGACGGCACGGTGAAGGTCACCGACTTCGGCATCGCGCGCGGCGCCGACCAGGGCGACGGCCTCACCAAGACCGGCGCGGTGCTCGGCACCGCCACCTACTTCTCGCCGGAGCAGGCGCAGGGGCTCGCGCTCGACGGCCGCTCCGACGTCTACGCGCTCGGCGTCGTGCTCTACGAGATGCTCGCCGGCGTCGCGCCGTTCACCGCCGACAGCCCGGTGTCGGTCGCGTACAAGCACGTGCGCGAAGACCCGACCGCGCCGTCGCACTGGGCACCCGAGATCCCGGGTGCGCTCGACCGCATCGTGCTCACCGCGATGGCGAAGGACGTGAACCGGCGGTACCAGAGCGCCGACGACCTGCGCGCCGACCTCCTGCGCTTCGAGCGCGGTCGCCCGCTCGTCGGGGGCCCGGTGCCGATGATGACCGCGGCCGCGGTCGAGATGCCCACTGCCACGCAGGCCCAGCACGTCGTGGTCCCCGCGCCCGACGACCGACGCGCCGCCGTCCCCGTCGCTCCCATGGCGCCGCCGAAGCGCAAGAACCGCGTGGGCGCGGTGATCGCGATCGGGCTCGCCTTCGGCATCCTGCTCGCGCTGATCGTCGTGCTGATCTCGCAGGTCGACCTCGGTGGCGGTGGCCCCGGGGCCCCCACGCTCGACGTCCCCAACGTGGTGGGGATCCCGTACGCGCAGGCGGAGGCGGCCCTCACGGCGCAGGGCTTCAAGGTCGTGCGGGTCGACGACACCACCCAGGTGAACACGCCCGCCGAGCAGATCCTCTCGCAGGACCCCGAGGGCGGCGCCAAGCTGAAGAAGGGCGGCACGATCACGCTCACGGTGAGCAGCAACGTGCTCAACGTGCCCGACGTCGTGAACAAGACCCGCGACCAGGCCACCGCCGCGCTGAAGGCGGCGGGCTTCACCGCCAACGTGGTGCAGGTCGACAGCGCGCTCCCGCCGGGCACCGTGGTGTCCACCGATCCGGTCGCCGGGACCGCCGTCCCGAAGGCCGCGGCCGGCCAGCCCGGTCCCGCCGTCACCGTGAACGTGGCCCGCGAGCCCAACGTCCCCGTCCCCGACGTCACCGGCCAGGACGTGTTCGCGGCCAACAACGCGCTGGCCGGCGCCGGCTTCGTCGTGCAGGCCGTGCCCACGGCCAGCGACAGCGTGCCGAAGGGTCAGGTGATCGGCACCAACCCGGCGGCCAACACGCCGGTGCCCCGTGGCTCCACCGTGCAGGTGCTGGTGTCCACCGGTCCCCAGCTGGTCGACGTGCCCAACGTGGTGGGCCAGACGCAGGACGCCGCGGTCGCCGTGCTCAACCAGCAGCTCGGTCTCGGCGTCACGGTGCAACTGCAGATCAACCCGGCGAAGAAGGGCATCGTGATCGCGCAGAACCCGTCGAGCGGGCAGGTGCCCCGGGGTTCCACCGTGGTCATCGTCGTCGGCGCTTGAGCCTCACCCGCTGGTACGACGAGCACGGCCGCCACGACCTGCCCTGGCGCGAGACGCTCGACCCCTGGGCGATCCTCGTGTCCGAGGTGATGCTCCACCAGACGCAGGTGCCGCGGGTCGCGGCGGTGTTCGAGGGGTTCCTGGCCCGGTTCCCCACGCCCGAGGCGATGGCGGCCGCGAGTGCGGGCGACGTCATCACCGCCTGGGGGCGGCTCGGCTACCCGCGGCGCGCCCGGCGGCTGTGGGAGGCCGCCGGCGTGATCGCACGCGACGGTTGGCCCGAGGATCTCACCGAGCTCCCGGGCGTCGGGCGCTACACGGCCGCCGCCGTGCGCGCGCAGGCCGAGGACGCGGATCTGCCCGCCATCGAGGTGAACATCCGGCGCGTCGTCGAACGGGTCGAGGGCCGACGGCTCACCGAGCGCGAGGCCGAGGCCGCGATGGTGAAGGTCGGCCGGCCGCTCCACGGCCGTGATCGCCTGCTCGCGCTGATGGACGTCGGCGCGTTGTTGTGCCGACCGCGCGATCCCCGCTGTGGCGAGTGCCCGTTGCGGCGCCGTTGCGCGACGCGCGGCGCACTGCCCGACGAGACGCGGTCGCGCCAGGCGCGCTTCGAGGGCAGCTTCCGGCAACGGCGCGGCAGGGTGATGGCGGTGCTGCGCGAGGGTCCGGCACGTGCCGACGCGCTCGACGCCGAGGCGCTGGCGTCACTCGTGACCGACGGTCTCGCCGTGGTCGACGGTGCGACCGCGACCCTTCCCTAGACGGCGCCCCGGACGCGAGCCGCGCCGAGGAAGTTGCCCAGCAACGAGTGGCCCGACTCGGTGAGGATCGACTCGGGGTGGAACTGCACCCCTTCGATCGGCAGCTCGCGGTGGCGCAGGCCCATCACCAGGCCGTCCTCCGACTCCGCGGTGATCTCGAGGCAGTCGGGCACCGACTCGCGGGCGACGACGAGCGAGTGGTAGCGCGTCGCGGTGAACGGGCTCGGCAGACCGGTGAACACGCCCTTGCCGTCGTGGGTGATCTGCGAGGTCTTGCCGTGCATCACGTGCGGGGCGCGCACGACGTCGCCGCCGTAGATCTGGCCGATGCACTGGTGGCCGAAGCACACACCGAGCACCGGTACCCCCGCCGCGCCGAAGGTCTCGATCGCGGCGATCGACACCCCGACGTCGGAGGGGACGTCGGGGCTGCCGGGGCCGGGCGACACCAGCACCGCGTCGGGCTCGAGCGCCTGGAGGCCGGCGACGTCGATCTCGTCGTTGCGGTGGACCAGCGGCTGCGCGCCGAGCTCCCCGAGGTACTGGACGAGGTTGTAGACGAACGAGTCGTAGTTGTCGATGACGGCGACCTTCACCTGCACGACGCTACCGGCCCGCCCCGCCCCTGCTCCCAGGGATTCGATAACCTCCCGGCGTGGCCAAGCCCCAGCCGAAGGTGAACAAGCCCCCGCAGCGGAAGGGCTCGCGCTACACGCCGCCGAGCCCCAAGAAGGCGGCGCCGAGCCACCTCTGGGTGCCCGTGGCGATGTTCACGTGCCTGGTGCTCGGCGTGGTCGTGATCGCGGGCAACTACCTGCAGCTGCTGCCCGGCGGCGAGGTGAGCAACAACTTCCTACTCATCGGCCTGGGCCTGCTCATCGCCGGCTTCGTGCTGTCGACGTTCTTCCGCTGACGCCCCGCTGACATCCCGCTGGCGCCCGCGACGCCGCGAGTTCTCCACATCCGGGGTGCCGAACGGCCGTTCGTGTCCGATTCCTCCGGCTTTGTCTCAACGACAGGCGTGTAAGTACACCACAGGTTTCTCCACAACCTGGGGAGAACTTCAGACCAGGACCATGTCCTCACGGCAGTGCCGCGGCGCCTCCGGCGCCTCCTCCTGGGCTGCGGTCATGGTGACCTCGGCGCCGCAGACGATGCAGCGGTAGTGGAGGTTGACCGGCTTCACGTCGTCGGGATCGGGCTCCGCCGGCGGCGCGACGGTGAACTTCTGCAGCGTGCGGAAGCCCGCCCACAGCAGGAACGCCGCCACCGCGACCCCGATCACGATCCGCAGGATCAACCCGGCCATCCCCAGATCGTCGCGCGCGGCGCCGCCCGGTGTTCAGCCGCGGGCTCGGCCCGGGCGTTCAGCCCCGGGTGACGACCAGCGCCGCGCCCACGCCGTCGGCGCCCGCGAGCGTCGCCAGCCCGTACCGGGAGCCGCTCGCGGCCAACTCGTGCAGGAGCGTCACCACCATCCGGGCGCCGGTCGCGCCGAGAGGGTGGCCGAGGCCGATCGCGCCCCCGCGCACGTTGACCCGCTCGGGATCCGCGCCGCACGCCTGCACCCAGGCCAGGGTCGCCACCGCGAACTGCTCGCCCACCTCGAAGCGGTCGACGGCCGCGAGGTCGAGGCCCGCCCGCGCCAGCGCGGAGCGAGTCGCCGGGAGTGCCGCCGCTCCGAACTCGTAGGGATCGCCCCCGGCAGTCGCCGTACCCGACACCTCGGCCAGCACCGGGAACCCGTGGGCCGCGGCCACCTCGGCGGCGACCACGAGCACCGCGGCGGCGCCGTCGGCCGCGCCGGCCCGGTTGCCGGCGGTCACCACCCCGTCGGCGTCCCACTCGGGCGGGAACGCGGCGAGCGCCTCGGCGTCGACGGGCCCCGCGACCGGGGGCTCGTCGGCGGTGATCCCCGCAACCGCCACCATCTCGTCGGTCGCGCCGGCGCGGGCACGGACGTCGGCCGCCCGCCGGTGGGAACGGGCCGCCCACCCGTCGAGCGCCTCGCGCCCGAGCCCGGCGGCCGCGGCGGCCCGTTCCGCGGCGACGCCCTGCGGCACCGGCGCGGGATACCGCTCCAGGAGCCGCGGACCGAGCGGATCGCCGCCGAGCAGCAGCGCGGTGCCGAACGGCACACGGGTCATGTGCTCCACTCCCCCGGCGACCACCACGTCGTGCGTCCCCGCGGCCACGGCGTCGACCGCGGCCAGCACGGCTCGGAGACCCGCACCGCACTGCGCGTCGATCGTGAGCCCGCCCACCTCGTGGGGCAGACCGGCGGCGAGGGCGACGTGCCGGGCCACGTTCAGCCCCTGCTCGCCGACGGGTGACGCGGACCCGAGCATCACCTCGTCGACCCGAGGAGCGACGCCGGCCCGCCCGAGGAGGCCCTTCACCACGGTCGCCGCCAGGTCGACGGGGTGCACGGACGCGAGCGCACCGTCGCGGCGGCCGAGCGGCGAGCGCACGGCGTCGACGATCACGACGCGACGGGACACCGCGGGAGCGTACGTCGTGGGGGCGGATACCCTCGGCGCCGTGCGCAACATGGACCGCTCCCTCGGCGACGGCGGCATGCCGCTCCTCGGCCAGCTCGGCGTCAGCTTCGAGCGGTACGGCGAGGGGTGGGCCGAAGCCTCGTGGGCTCCCACCGAGCTCGCGTGCAACCCCTTCGGGTCGGTGCACGGCGGCGTGTACGGCGTGGTCCACGACGCGGCGATGAACTTCGCGGCCAACGCCGCGCTCGAGAAGGGCGACCGCGTCGCAACGCTCGACGTGCAGTACCAGACCCGACGCGCGCCCGAGGCCGGTGCCGCGCTCGCCGTGCGCGGCGAGGTGGTGCAGCTCACCCGGCAGGTCGCCTACCTCGAGTCGACCATCTCCGACGCCGAGGGCCAGGTCGTGTCGCGCGCGCTCGGCACCTTCATCGTGCGGCGCAAGGACGCATGAGCGCGGCCACGACCGACGCCGACGCGAGTGTCGACGCCGTGGTCGATCCGCGCTGGCCGCTGAGCAAGCGGATCCGGCGCGGGTGGATCCTCGAGATCCTCGCGGGCGCGGGGATCTACTTCCTCTACGACTGGCTGCGTGACCAGGCCACCGGTTCCGCGGCGGCCGCGCTCGAGCACGCGCGGCAGGTCGTCGACGTCGAGCGATTCTTCGGCATCTACCAGGAACGCGCGATCCAGCAGGCGTTCCTCTCCGCCGACTGGTTCATGGCGTTCTGGAACATCTGGTACGGCACCATCCACTTCGTGATGCCGCTCGTCGCGCTCGTCGTGCTGTACCGCAAGATGCCGGCGCGCTACGTGCGCTGGCGCAACACGCTCGTGTGCATGCTCGGCATCTCGCTCGTCGCGTTCTGGCTGTACCCCCTGATGCCGCCCCGACTGATGCCCTCGTCGTACGGCTTCGTCGACGGCGCGGCGCGCTTCTTCAACTTCGGGCCGCAGGTGAAGGTGCAACTCGGCCCCGACGGGCAGCCCTCACAGGCAGCCGTCGCGCAGTTCGGCAACCTGTTCGCCGCAATGCCGAGCCTGCACATCGGCTGGTCCACCTGGTCGGTGCTCGCGCTCTGGCCGGCCGTGCGGCGGCGGTGGGTGAAGGTGCTGCTCGCCTGCTACCCGCTGACGATCTTCTTCTGCATCGTGGTGACCGCGAACCACTGGATCCTCGACGCGGTGGGTGGGCTCGTGGTGCTCACGCTCGGCTGGTGCTGCGCGATGGGCATCGAGTGGGCCCTCGCGCGCCGGCGGGCCTCGGCCGACGAGCTCGCGTTGGAGCCCGCGCTCGAGACCGCCGAGTCGTTCACCAGCTGAGCTGGGCGATCCC
>JAXLRL010000001.1:0-1729 GCA_046331125.1 Acidimicrobiia bacterium | reverse complement strand
GTCGTCGCCACGCCGCCGGACGCGATCCGCGCAGCGCTGGACTGGGTGGATGCCACGCACGGCTCGGCCGCGGGCTACCTGCGCTCGGGCGGCATGACGGAGCCCGAATTCGCCGCACTGCGCACCCGCCTCACCGGCTGATCGAAACCTCCCCGCGCGCGACCTTCCCCCCGCTCAGCGCGCGCACTAACGTGTGACGCGATACGGGCGGTGGGTCCGTGCGCTCACGGGAGGTAAGGCCATGGCGGGGAAGTTCGAGCTCTACACCGACGCGGGCGGCAAATGGCGGTTCCGCCTCAAAGCCGGCAACGGCCAGGTGATCGCCGTCGGCGAGGCCTACGAGTCGAAAGCGGCCGCGCAGAACGGCATCGAGTCGATCAAGAAGAACGCACCCGACGCGCCCGTCGTCGAAGTCTGACCCGTCGGACCGGGCCGTCGGATCGATCCGTCGGCCCGGCTGTTGCGCCGCCGTCATCGGGCGGTCACGCGCCGTTCACCCGGTCTGACCCGACGCGTCACGGAGCGGTTCTACGTTCCTCTCATCCCCCGCGAAACGCCACCTGAGGCGTGCGCGGATCACCCGAGAGGAATCCCATGATCCGTACTCCCTTGCGTCGCGCGGTCGTCGCGGCGGCAGCCGCCAGCGCGCTGGCTCTCACCCTCGCCGCGTGCAGCGGCGCCGCCGAGGCAGGTCAGAGCGGCAGCGGCGTCGACGCGGCATCCGCGACCGACGTGTCCGCCTTCGGCTCGTTCGAGGCCCTCGAGACGGCGGCCAAGGCGGAAGGGGCGCTCAACGTCATCGCGCTGCCGCGCGACTGGGCGAACTACGGCGAGATCCTCGACCTCTTCGCCGAGCGCTACCCCGAGATCGCGATCAACGAGCAGTCGCCCGACGTCTCGAGCGCCGAGGAGATCCAGGCCGCCAAGACGAATGAGGGCCTCGACACCGCACCCGACGTCTTCGACATCGGTCTGACCGTCGCCCTGCAGAACACCGCCCAGTTCGCCCCGTACCAGGTGCAGACGTGGGCCGACATCCCCGACGCCCTCAAGGAGCCGACGGGGCTCTTCGTCGGAGACTACGGCGGGTACATGTCGATCGGGTACGACTCGTCGAAGTTCCCCGCACCGACCACGCTCGCCGACCTCCTGACCCCGGCCTACAAGGGCGCCGTCGCGATCAACGGCGACCCGACGCAGGCAGGCGCCGCGTTCGCTGCCGTGGGTCTTGCGACCGTCCAGTCCGGTGGCACCCTCGACGACTTCGCGCCGGGCATCGACTTCTTCGGCAAGCTCCAGAAGGCGGGGAACCTCCTGAAGGTCGACGTCACGACGGCGACCGTCGCGAGCGGCGAGACCCCCGTCGTCTTCGACTGGGATTACCTCAACGCGACGCACCAGGCCGACAACCCCGCGTGGAAGGTCGTCGTTCTCGACGGCACGGGCTACGCGGGCTACTACAACCAGGCGATCAACAAGAGCGCCCCGCACCCCGCCGCCGCTCGGCTGTGGCAGGAGTTCCTCTACAGCGACGAGGTGCAGAACCTCTGGCTCAAGGGCGGCGCACGCCCGGCACGCATGGCCGCGATGACCGATGCGGGCACGATCGACGCGGCGCTCGCGGCTGCTCTGCCCGAGGCGCCCTCCGAGACCGTCGTCCCGACGGAGAAGCAGTCCACCGCCGCAGGCACGCTGCTCGGTGAGAAGTGGGCGACGGCGGTCCAGTGAC